>NZ_CP023777.1:0-1370000 GCF_002557795.1 Chitinophaga caeni
AAGGGTTACTCCTGATCTTCACCGTAACACCTGCACCCGGTTGACCGGTGGCCTGCGTTACTTGTACGCCAGCCGCCTTACCTTGCAAAGTTTGCTGAAAGGTAGAAGCAACGCTGGCGTCCAGATCTTTAGCTTCTACTTTGGCAATCGCGCCCGTCACATTTTTTTGGGCCACGGCGCCGTAACCAATCACGACGACACCGGATAAAGCGCTGTTGGTTTGCTTCATCCGGATATTTAGCTCCACCTGGTCCGCGACGGTAATTTCCTGCGATTCGTAACCGATATAACTGATCATTAAAACATCTCCCTTGTTGACGGGGAGGTTAAACTTCCCATCAACATCTGTTTGCGTACCCTTCGAGGTGTTCTTGATGCGGATGGTTACACCGGGTAAAGGAGTACCATTTACATCCTTAACGGTACCCGGAAGATCTTGTACTGCAACTCCCGCTATGGTAGTGGCATCAGCTTGCTTCCTCTTCAGGATCACAACCTTATCTTTTATTTCGTAAGTGATCGGTTGACCTTTTACTAATAAATCAAGTACTTCCTTGATCGTGGCGTCCTTCACTTCGAAGGTAACAGGTAAAGTATTTTCGAGATGGGAATTCACATAAAAGAAGTCGTAGCCGCTTTTGGCTTTAATATCTGCTACGGCCTTTCTGAAACGTGCATTTTTTCCGTGATAGTGATATTCTGCGCCCTGCTTTCAGCACTCAATTGAATAAAGAAGAAGAGCAAAATGGCTGTAAGCACATGATTTTTCAAGCGAAGCTTAGACCATGACAAGTTGGTCATCCTTCGCTTACCGTGGAATGCGTTTAATTTCATACCTTTGATTTCGGTTTAATTGTTAATCCAATAATTAATACCCCGATTTTATTCAACTGGATAAATCTAGTAGCGTGAAGGTGTTGCACCACTTTCACGCTTTTTTGTCGGCATAGGTTAGATAGGGATCAATTGATATTGCATGTTGGTTAGTAATTTTGATGAGTTAATATTTCATTACGATGATCTTCTTACCTTCTATTTTAAAACGTAGCAATCCTGTACGCTCCACCATATCCAGTACTTTGGATGCATTTTCATATTTACGGATCCTGCCGCTCATTTTATCCCCGGGAATCGTTCCTTCGTATATTACTGAAACATCGTACCATCTTGACAATACGCGCATAATCTGGTAAATATCTTCGTCCGTAAAATCAAAATACCCGTCTTTCCATGCGATGGTTGCCGTTGCATTCACTTTTGATACCGACAGTTCACCATCATTGCTAGAACTAGCCTGTTCACCCGGTTTTAAAATTACCTGTTCATTAATCTTTACAGCGCCTTGCAATAACGTGGTTTTACAAAAGGTTCATCCGTATAACTATTGATATTAAAATGTGTTCCTAAAACACGGACCTCTTGCCCCCTGGTTTTAACGATGAAAGGTTGCTGCACGCGTTCCGCCACTTCGAAATACGCTTCCCCATCCAGTATAACTTCCCTATTCGCCATTCCTTTAAAACTTACAGGGAATTTCAAAGAGGTAGCCGCATTGACCCATACCTTTGTACCATCAGGCAGCGTCAATTGATATTGTTGTGCATTAGCGGTAGATAGTATATTATAAGATAATGAAGGCGCGCCATTCGAGCCAATATCAGCCTGATAAACCAACGTACTATCCGTAGTTTTGGAAATCCTTGCCCCATCTTCATTCAACAGCTCCCCTTCCGAAATATCGGAGAGTTGCACCTGTTTTCCATTGGCGAGGGTTAAGGTACCCGTATGTTTACCGGGGGCAATATCAGCTAAATGTTGCACCGCATTACCCTGCAAGGCCGGGATGCTCTTATAATGTTTCCAGGCAAATGTGCCCGTAATGACCAAGATTATGATACAAGCAGCGGCGGCCGGGAACCAAATTTTCCCGGTACGGTTAGGCCTATCTATGGTATGTTGAATACGCTCCCACATATGTTGCTGCTTTTCATCAAAATTTGATGGCAGCTCAGCACCGGGAACATCTTGCATAGCATTGCACCAAGCATCGTATTTCCGCAAGTCATCAGCACTGGCCTTATTGGCAGCAATCCTTTCAATTATTTCCGAGAGTTCTTGATTCGTCATGATTTGTATAAACCCATTTTATGGCTTTATACATTATTAGGGACATTTAACGGGGCTATCCCCCAAGCAGCAGGGAAAATTTTATAAAAAATTGACCAGAAAGATAATTTGCCTAGATAAACCCTTAATTTTCTTAGGGTTATGGTCATTTGATTTTCTACCGTTTTTTCGGAGATACCGAGGCGGGCAGCTATTTCCTTATTGGAGAAGAATTGTTCGCGGCTTAACAGGTAAATTTCCTTTGCCCTGGGAGGAAGCGTTTGCACAAAATCGTTGATAACAGTTCTAAGTTCCTTTACGGCTAGATCATCACTTTGACTCATCACTTCAACCGGTATTTCACGGCAAAAGATAGCCTCCTTCCTTTTACTGGCAACAATTACACGGGTTAATTTATATTTAACTGCCGCTGTTAAATAAGCCTTCAAATTCGTGATATGAAGTTTTTCACGGTTCTCCCAAAACCAGGTAAATACATCCTGTATCGCATCCGTACATTCTTCTTCATCACGGATAATATGGAATGCAAATCGGTATAAATAAGCTATATGCCGGGCATAAATCTCCCCGAAGGCAGTTCTATCGCCCAACCGGAGCAGTTCGGTCAGTTCCTGGTCATTATATGATTCATAACCGGTCATTAGCAAATACGTGGTCCTTAGTTATTATACTTTATCCCAATCCTCGCTGGATTGTTTATTGCATATAAAAGATGGTTGACAAGAATTTTATAGCGTAAATTAGAATATTTAATTGTTCACTTACTACAAGTTTAAAACATTTTCTTTAATGATTTGCTGAAACATTTTCATATAAATAAAAATATTTAATTGTCAGCAGTTTAATTTCGTAGGATAATTGCTAGCCGGAATCCTGCGATACAAAGGACTTTAAAATCATGATTGGCATAAGCCTTGTAGAATTTTCGTAAATTTCGAACATGAAAAAGCAGGATTCATTTCCCATTTTAGGTATACAGGAATTTCAAGCTGGAATTTCTTCGAACCAACACCTGCTTTTCCACGAGTTAAGCGGCGAACATCTTATAGAAAAAGCGCATAAACATGATTTCTTTATGATGTTCCTGGTCAAGGAAGGTACCGGTATCCATACGATAGATTTTCAAGAATACCCGGTACAAAAGTTACAATTACATATATTATTCCCTGGACAAGTGCATAAATGGTCATTAAACAAAGATATCATCGCACATCAATTGATGATTAGCAGGGCCGTTTTCGAGAATATACAAACCGTTTTTCAATTTACTTATAGCTTATATCAACAACACCCGGTTATCGAACTGGGAAAAGATGTCTTCGATCAATTATGGTACGAATTTGTAACCATCCGTCAAGAGTTACAGCAAGAAAACATCTTATGGTCGATCATAAACCTGAGAAGCCATTTAATATTACAGCTTATCAGCCGGGAAGTAGAACAGCATTTCGAAGATTTGCAAGTTTATAAATCCAAACCGGTCTTGATCAAGTATCATGACCTGGTGGATAAAACTATAAAGAGCATAAATCCGTTTCGTTTTATGCCGAACAGTTACATATTACGGCCAACTACTTAAACATTCTATGCAAACGACACCTGAACGTTCCGGCAACCCACATGATACAAAATAGGATATTATTAGAAGCCAAACGCTTGCTGCAAGCTTCTGAATGCAGCATCAAGGAAATTGCTTATGAACTTGGCTTTAACGATCTTGCCTATTTTTCAAACTTCTTTAAAACCCAAACTGGATATTCTCCCAGGCAATTCAAAGAACGGTTATAAATTTTACAAGTATTGATATAAATATTACATTTTAATCAAACTTCCGGCGGCTACATTTGCGTAAAGCAATATTGTATGCCATCAAATCAATTATCCAGGAAAGATTTTATAAGGAATTCGTCATTATTATTAGCGAGTAGCAGCATGTTCCCAGGCAGGTCATTCATACAGGCTAAGGATGAACGCCAAAAGGAAAGATCCACGTACACTTTGAAAAATGTACGACTCGAAACTGGTTTTATTTATGACGATGACAATAACATTACGGCTACTAAAACGGCGTTGTTTTCCTTGAAGATTGAAGATGGTAAAATTGCTGCAATTCATGAAAACAGGAACATCCCCGGCGCGATCGATGCTAAGGGATACCTCATGCTCCCTGCCTTCAAAGACATGCACATTCATCTTGATAAAACCTTTTACGGCGGACCTTGGCGAGCAAAGTCACCCAAAAACAGATCCGTTAAGGACATGATCGCTTTCGAGCAACAAAACTTACCGGAGATGCTGAAGACTTCCACTGAGAAAGCGGAGCGAATCATAGAATTGCTGCAATCCAAAGGGTCATATTTTGCCAGGAGCCACGTAAATATCGAACCAACATCCAAATTGCAATCCCTAAAAAATTTACAGGAAGCATTAGAAAACAAGAAAAATTCTTTCGGTGCAGAGCTGGTCGCGTTTCCTCAACATGGAATTTATTATACGGAGTCTGCTCCCATTATGAAAGATGCCGCGCAAATGGGGATCGATTATATAGGGGGCTAGATCCAAATGCTATTGACGGTTCTGTTGAGAAAAGTTTAGATTTTATCGTGCAGCTGGCTGTAGATTATAACAAGGGAATCGATATTCATTTGCATGAAGGCGGTCAAGGTGGTTTGAGAGCCGTGGAATACTTGATCGAAAAAGTATTGGAAAACCCGGTACTGAAAGATAAAACTTACTTGAGCCACTGCTTCGTTTTAGCCAGCCTGGAAAAAACACAACAGGAAGCAATTGCTGAGCAACTAGCGGCAGCCGGTATTGGCATTGTTTCTACGATTCCCTTCGGTCGTACGATAATGCCGATTCCCACTTTATATAAACACGGCGTAAAAGTCTCAACAGGGAATGACAGCATCATCGATCATTGGAACACTTTCGGTACGGGAAGCGTTCTGCAAAAGGCCAACTTGATGGCGCAACTGTACGGTTATTCGAGCGAGCTGAATTTATCCCGCGCCCTTAGAATTGCAACAGGCGATATTTTACCCTTGGATCAAAACGGTCAACAACAATGGCCCAAGGTTCATGATGCAGCCAATGTTGTTTTACTGGACGCCAGTTGCTCCGCTGAAGCCGTTGCAAGAGTCCCTGGAATAAAAAGCTTGATACATCAAGGCCGGGTAATATATTAATTTTTTCATCCAGGCAACCATGATACAATACGTTCTTTTACTTGGCATGTTGATAAGTTCTTGTCAAACAGGTAAAACCATGAAAGATTCAATTTATATAAAAGAGCATATTATAGAAGCAGTCAGCAATAACCGGATCAAAACAGTTGAAGAAGCATTAAAATCAGGGGCGGATGTAAATACAAAAGATGCATCCGGGCAATCCTTGTTATTGATAGCAACTAAATCGGGTTATATCCCGATGGCAGAATTACTGGTAGCATATGGCGCAGATGTGAACCAACAAGACCGCCAGCTCGATAGTCCTTTCCTGTATGCCGGGGCTACCGGGCAGGCCGTGTTGATCCGGTTATTTTTAAAACATGGCGCCCGGTTTGATATCTTCAACCGGTATAATGGAAGCGCCCTAATCCCCGCTTGCGAGAGAGGACATATAGAAGTTGTAAAAATCCTAACATCGACGGAAGGTTTCCCGATCGATCATATCAATAGACTTGGATGGACGGCATTATTGGAAGCCGTTATACTCGGTGATGGCAGTAAAAAATATGAAAAGATCGTGCAGATACTTGTTGATGCGGGTTGCAACACGGCCATTGCAGATAAAGACGGCGTTACCGCGTTGCAACACGCCCGTTCCAGGGGATTTCAAAATATCGTAAGCATCCTGGAAAGGTCATAGCGTATCTTTGATCCATATACCGTTTTTCATAACTTGTTGCGGGGTAAAAATAGCAGAAATATCTTCGAGCGGATCCTTGTCCAGGATAAGGATATCTGCCTTCATACCTTTTTTGATCAGACCGCGATCTTCTAATCCGGTTACCCTAGCGCTATTCCAAGTTGTTGCTTGAATAGCCTCCAAGTTAGAGAATCCGCATTTATGGATCAACTCCTTCAATTCGTCTTCCAAAGGAACCTTTCCCGGCCCTTCGGGATAAATCCAATCCGTTCCCGTAACTACCGCAACACCAACGCTATGCGCAATTTTGGCAATAGCAGCAGCATGTGTTAATTTGTTATTTGCAGCATGATATAAAGTGGGATCTAAATAAATATGATACTGCTTCATCATTTTCATTAAAGAAACCTGTAAAGCCGTATCCAATACAAAGCCTTTATAATAAGAATCCCAAGCCTCACTAATATCCAACGTATCTCCCGGGAACTGTTGAAACCCGATATCCGCAGCATGCGACATTGAATTTGGATGTGCACGGATAGCATCCAATGGCTTTGCAGGATAAATAGTACCGTGGCACCATACTTGTAAACCTTGACGATGGGCTTCCTTCGAGATTTTTTTCACTAAATCGGCGCTGAGATCAGCATACACTTTTATCCCGCTCACCCCGGCAGCTTTCGCCTCCGCGATGACTTGTTTCATATCAGTAGATGCTGTTATGGAGCGGTACCAGGGACTATTTCCCAGGGTACTATCTTCCCGGCCGGAAGATTGTATCATCTTAAAATAATCCGGGCCGGCAAATTGAGCAGCGTAATAAATATCCGGGCCGGCAAATTTACCCGTATTAATTTGCCGGGCAACCTTCCCCAGGTATTCTGCATTTCCGGCCATATCGCGCACCGTGGTGATACCGTGTGCTATCATATTTTTCAACAATGCCCGGGTTTTTAATAACTCCGATGCTTCGTTTTCTGACCGTTGCGTAGCAAGATGAACATGTGCATCCATTACACCCGGCATAATAAACTTGCCTGTACAATCGATCACTGTATAACCGGGTTTATCATTTCGCTGTTGATAATCAACTTTCACAATTTTGTCTTCCCTTACGTAAACATTCCCGGTACGCGGTTGAAGCCTGGCATTCCCGGTAATGATAGTCGCATTTTTCAGTAAATACTGGGCAAAAGTTTCCTGTTTGTTGATGCCGGTCAGCAACAACAACACTATCAAAATTCTTTTCATAAAAATTAAAGTTGAAGCAATTCTTCTAATTCAACATGTTGCTGAATGACCTTCCCGGATTGATCTAATAGGAAAGTAGATGGTAATGAAGTTACTTTATAGTCGACCACGCATTGAGATTTCATCCCTTCCCTGGAGATCAACTGAAGCCAAGGAATTTTATCTGAAGCAACGGCCTTTCTCCAAGCCTCATCCTTTTCATCTACGGAAATAGACACCAAGGCGATGCCACGCCGCTGTAAGTCCTTGTAATGCGGCGCAAGTTTCCTGTTCGTTGCCCTGCAAGGTGTACACCAGGAAGCCCAGAAATCAACCAGTACGTATTTATGTCCCTTGAGAATCTCTTGCAAATCATATTTTTTGCCATCAATGCTTTCCAAGTTAAAGGTAGGCGCCATTTTCCCTACGAGCTTCGTATTTTCAAAGAAGGTCCATTTGGCCGACAACTTATCATATACTGGCTTGTACCGATCGATATTTTTAAAGGCAGGTAACAGTTGCTTCAAGTCCCCGGGCTGCCAAGCGAAGGAATAATAATCGGCCATATAAGCCCCGGCAAGATCATCAGCATGATGCAAGGCGAATTGAAGCCTTGACCTTTGTACGATGCCCGCGTAATAATTACTCTTATTATTCGCTTCCAGTTTTACCTCCAGATCTTTTGATTCGCTATAAATATTGCCCCATTTATTCCATTCAGCTTGAACAGGAGCCAAGCTATCCTCAATACGATCCCATTCTCTTTGCAAAGGGCCTCCGTTTACCTTTACCGAGCTATCCTTCATCACGGCTACCGCAACAGGCTTTGAGCCGGGGAAGATGGTACTACTCATCCAAGGTTTACGGCTTTGTATTGCATACACTGCCAAGGTATCCGGTAAATTCATCGTGACAGGTTTTCCTTGGAAAATCAATGTATCGATCAACTCATGCTCCGGCCATTCCTTGTACAAGTACAATTTTGTTCCGGAGGGATGGATCATGCTTGAAAAGCGAAGGCTTTGAGCATTGACAAGCATTCCCGTCAAACATAATATCACGATCAGTAGTATCCTTTTCATAAGATCAATTTTAAGCATGGGTATATATTTCAATACACCCATGCTATAACACGTTTTTAGCGTGGATTTGGAATAATGGCCGGGTTTATTTGTACGATTTTGGGAGCGATTTGCAATAAATACTTGGGGTCTTGCGGCGCCAACGTATATACTGTACCATCGTATTCCCTCGTTAATGTCTTTTTAAAACGTTCGTCCCGGTTGAGCCTTTTAAGATCGAACCATCTCAAACCGTGGTACATTAATTCTCTTCTCCTTTCTTCAATCACTAAACCCAGGGCTTCATCCGCGGTAGCGGCTGATACATCACTATAATCTCCAGGTTTGAACCGTTTTTTTCTCAGTTCATTTAAAATCTTAACGGCTTCACCGGTCTCCTGATCCCTGGCCAAACACTCCGCTTTTATTAACATCATTTCCGGCACACCGATACTGTAATTTACAGTATTAGCAAAATAATCCGGGTAAGGATTTGTACTTACCGCGCCGGTTCTCGTTAGGCGGGTAAAAGTATAAACGTATCTTAAATCGGTTTCCCCGAGAATTTGCAACAGGTCGGGATGAACCATAAACCTGGTAATAACACCATTATTACTATTGGTTTTGGTGTAAATATTCTCAGGATTTTTATCTACCGTTGGCCTGCCGTTTACCCCGCTATAAGGACGGGCAGGGTTTACGAAACTGAAAGTATTATAATCCAGCAAGGTATTGTGTAGTACAAGTGCATCTGTGGCTGCTTTCATGGCCTTGGAATAATCTCCCATATAAAGATACACCCTTGCCTGCAACGCGAGTGCGGCAGCTTTTCCCGGGTGAACGTAATTGCTGCCCATATCCGGCAATCCATTTAAGGCGATGGCATCAGACAGATCCTTTAACACTTGTTCATACACCTCCTTTACCGTTGCCCTGCTAGTTTTGGCTTCCAAATCCGGCACTAGTAACAACGGTACAGCCAAGTCTTTTGCTGCCGTGGCTTCCTGGTAATCATTACCGAAAAGATTCGCTAAATGAAAATAATAATAAGCACGGTGAATTTTAGCTTCGGCAATAATACGTTCCTTATCGGCAGGCGTCCCCCCGGTTGCATCACCAATATTTTTCAACACCAGGTTACAATTATAAATATTGCGATACATATTATTCCATTCCCCGTCATCTTCCGTTACTTTGAACAAATCGG
The DNA here is from genome assembly GCF_002557795.1 of Chitinophaga caeni. Lineage (NCBI taxonomy): Bacteria > Pseudomonadati > Bacteroidota > Chitinophagia > Chitinophagales > Chitinophagaceae > Chitinophaga > Chitinophaga caeni. The sequence continues at coordinate 9,496 of NZ_CP023777.1, forward strand.
CCTGCCATAAATAACTACGGCCGTTACGGTAATTCAATTGGCTCACCAAGATATCATCGGTATATGCAATATCATCCGTCATAAATTCTTCGTAGCCATAGGCCGCATCGGCTATTAAAACATCATTCATAAACAGCTCATAATCGGCCACAGTCTTGGGAAGGAACAATCCCTTCGGCGTAACGTCCATAAATTTTTTACAGCCGCTCCCCGCAAACATCAACACGCAAAAACTATATATAAATATTTTCTTCATGATCCTTGGTTTAAAGTTCAACACGTACAGTTAAAGTGGTTATCCTCGGCAAAGGCAAATAATAGGCGCCGGACAGCGGATCTATCGCTTCGGGATCAATCCCGTACTTATTCTTCTTCCACAAGGCAACATTATTCATCTGGGCAATGAAGTTGACATTTTTAAAAGGGGTATTCCTGATCAACTTCTGAGGCAGATTGTAGCCGATTTGCATTTCTCTTAAGCGTATATAATCGCCGGGGATAATGCTATTCGAGGAGTACATCATCACCCTTTCGCGCCCGTCGTAAAAATCTTCCGGATCGAAAGAAGGTGTAATGGCTGCAATATCGGTATGTAATTCATCGCCGGGTTTACGCCAACGGTCCTTAACCTGGTAATTTAAAGCGTCGGAGAAGGAATAACCATACATATCCGGCATTTCCCTTCTTAATACATTCCCGAAATTGAAGGTGGTGAATACGCTAAAGAATAATTGCTTGTATGTAAATATGTTTGTAAAACCACCTGAGAAGGGTGCGCGGTAGGTACCGCTATGGATCAACGAAGCTAATACCGGCACCTTGATCACCTCATCCTTCTCGCCGTAAATAGTTGGGTTACCCCTATTATCCAATCCTGCCCAACGGTAGCTCCAAATAGATTCGCGGTTATAGCCTTCCACGTATTGGGAGGTTCCCGTTACCCTGTTAATCTCAGGGTTCCCGTCAGCGATCCTGTTTTCGGTAATTTTATTCCGGTTATACCCTGCATTCAAACGGGTGTCCCATTTAAAATCTCCTAATTGCAGGACTTTCGCTTGCACGGCGATTTCCACCCCCCTGTTCGTCATTTTGGCGGCGTTAATCTTCATACTGGTAAAACCAACAGTTGGGTCAAGGGTTTGCGAACCGTATAAATCGTAACCATATTTATTATATGCATCCAGTGAAACCTGTATTCGGCCATTATCAAGGCTGATATCAGTCCCGACGTTTACGGTGCGGGTTCTTTCCCATCTTAATTTAGGGTTGTAACTGGAAACCCTTGCAGCGAAATCGTTCAGCGCTGCCTGGTATCTTTTCGAAGCGACCAGCAAAGGCGTAGTAGTTGCATCAAAATTACCCGTCAAACCAACCGTAGCGCGAATTTTCAATAAGTCAATCAAATCTGAACGGAAAAAATCTTCCTGGGAAATATCCCATGCCAGGCCGGCAGACCACAAAGGATTATTCCTATACTTTGGATCTACTCCAAATAAATTAGATTGATCTACGCGGTAACTACCGGTAACGGTATACCGATCATCATAAGTGTAAGTAGCAGTAGCATAATAAGATTTTTCCCTTACATCGTTAAAAGAAACCTGTCATAGCTACTAGCATCAAAAATGGGTACCCTGGAGCCATCCCACCAAGTAAGGCCGCCAGCCAAGAGCGTTTTCTGGTCTACCGGTTGCCAAGAAAGCAAATCATCATTATAACCGAACTTAGAAGTGGTGTAGCCTTCTGTTACGTACTTTTTAAGTTCAAATCCACCTACGACACTTACAAAATGTACAGCGTCGAACATGTTAGTATAATTTAGTTGAGAACGCCATGCCCAGTTGTTATTGGTAGTTTCACCGCGATCTAAACGTTGACCTTGCGGGAGATTATAAACAGCTTTATTATCGGCATCCAGGGTTGTATAACGGTTGGTGAAAGACCTATTGCTGTAAGCATCCTGGGGAATTAGATAACGCTTGCTCGATTTCAGGCGATCGTACAGGAAAGATGACCTCAAGGACAAGCCTTTCGCGATTTTCCATTCACTCGTAACATTGGACCTGATGGCAAAGCTTTTATCATTATTATCAGCGATCCGCGCTTCCTGCAATAAATTTTTGCCATTATCGGCATAGCCCAGGCCTATTAAACGATCATTTTCTACTTTATTAAATTGAGTATAATCGTACAAGTAATTCCCTTGCGGATCAACCAATAACTGGTAAGGCGGCAATTGCTGCAAATCAGAACTTAAGCCTGAAACGGATTCCGCATCCTGGAACACGGCATTCATATCTACGCTTAAGCGCAGGCTGCGTGTTAATTCGAAATCGCTCCTCGTATTCAACTGGACAGATTGCGATTCATTACCCAGGTAAACGGATTTCCCTTTATCGAAAGAACCGGAAACCATGAAGCGATACCCTTTACCACCGCCGGATAGGGAGAGATAATGATTTTGACGAATCCCCGTTCTCAACAATAAATCGTGTACTTGTTGCGAATTTGACAAGCTACCTAATGAATCTTGTTTTTGTTGGAACTCGGCATCTGTCAACAAACCCCGGTTTAACTTGAATAGTAAATCAAATGAAGGCGAATACCCTGAATAGCTGCCTTCGAAAATTTCCGGGATGATAAATCCTTTATCATATAATTCCTTATCATAATCTACTAAGTCAGCAGCGCCGGCTCTTCTTAACTGCGAATAATCCGGTCTTGAAGTGAAATATACATTGCTGGCATACTGGATATTAATTTTACCTTCCTTACCACGGCGTGTTGTTATAACAATTACGCCGTTCGATGCCCTAGCGCCCCAGATGGCAGCCGCAGCCGCATCTTTCAACACGTCGATCTTCGCGACATCATTCAAGTTATCGGGTAATTTATTTACCGGGAATCCGTCCACGATAATCAGGGGTCCGTTCCTGTTGGATTGCACGGCGCTACCACCGCGGATCTGGATATCCATACCACCTTGGCTCCTGCTGCTGGAAGGCCCGGAATAACTTGTTGCAATCGTTAAGCCAGGGATGGCGCCTTCCAATACTTGCTCGATCGATTGGCTACTTCTTCTTTCTAAAGTTTTCTCATTGATCGAAGCATAGGCGCCCGTAGTATTTTTCTTGGCAAGATTTTGATACCCGGTAGCTATGACCACTTCCGGGATTTTATTGATGGCCTGCTGTAATGTAACATTCACTTGCGATTGGCCGGAAGGTTTAATACTGGCAGTTTCATAACCGATGCAACTAATCAGCAAGTTGGGATCGGTCGATTTGAGCTTGATGCTGAAATACCCTTTATCATCCGTAATGGCAGCGTTTTGCGTACCTTCCTCCCGGATAACGATCCCGGCATTATATATAATCCCATCCCCTTCAAACAAGCCTACACGGCCCTTCACAATTTTTTCCTGCGAAGCCGATTGAAGGCTGACGCTGATCATGTTGTTGGTTCTCTTGAATACGAATTTGTATTCATTCGATAAATATTGTAATATTTCCTCCAGCGATTTCTCCCCGGCAGGTACCTGGATATTTTGCTGTTGAGTCAATGTAGAACCGGTATAAAAAAACCGGACCTTGTACAATTGAGCAATCTTATCAAAAGCTTTCTCGGTAGGCATATTTTCTATGCTGACATTCTTTTTCACCTGGGCAATCACCGTGGTATTGAAATACGGTGAAAGAAACAAGATCAATACCCAGCAGGCATAAGTGAGCCGTTTCGTTACCCGGTGGCCGGATAATCGACAAACATGTAATTGCATAAATTTGATTTGGTTGATTGGTTGATTACTTGATTTCTATATTATTTGCATCCTTGAAACTGTATTGCTTTTTTAATGTAAAACATAATACATCCATTACATCCTTCAATTCATCATGTTTAAACCTTCCGGTAAATGTTTCATTTAGTAAAGTGCTATCTTGAATATCGATTTCAATATTATAACAGGCTTCCAGTTGTTCGATCACATCCGATACCGGGCTTTGATCGAAAATCAGCTCTTCCGCTTTCCAGGTATTTAAACTTTGCGGCGAGAAAGTTTGTTGAACACCTTTAGCATTGCTGCCGCCGGTAAGATTTACCATATAACTTTGCCCGGGTTCCAATAATGCCATTAATTTCCCCGTGGCAGCGTGTTCCACCTTCACCTTACCGGATTCGAGCAATACCCTAAATTCCTGCTGATCGGTTTGTACTTTAAAAGCAGTTCCCAGGGCGGTTACCAGGTAATCTCCGGCATGTACGGCAAAGGGTAAATGTTCATCAGCGCTGGCTTTGAAATAGGCGATACCACTCAAGTTCATATCCCGGTTCCATTTCCCGAATGCGCTATCAAGTTGCAATTCCGAGCCTTTCTCCAACAGCACGAAACTATTATCAGGCAGTACAAATCCTTGTCGATTTTCAGTAGCCTTATAATATAAAGGAAACTGCCGTTGTACTTCCTGCTTTGCAAGGGGATTGATATCCCGTTCCCCTTGCAGGTATAAGCCAACAAAGACCAATATCAGAACGGCCGCTGCCGCATACCAGGCATATTTCCAATAGCTTTTCCTTGCCGGTTGCAAAAGATATTGATCCAATCTTTCCATCGCGGCCGCTTTCTCTTTCTCAGCTATCAACAACCATGCTGCCCCTTGAATCCTTGCTTTTGCTTCTTCAAATATTTCAGCGTGTAAGGGGTTGCTTTCCAACCAGTCTTCCCAATATTGAATATCCGCATCACCATGCGCGAGGCAATAATTAACGAATGATGCATTATTAATAAAATATTCAATGGATATCCCTTGCATGGCAAGCTTTTATAATACAGAGTGAATAGATGGCAGGATTTACCACAGGAAAAAAATATTTTTTTTGCCCAAGCTTTCCCTTAATTGCTGAATTGCCCTATGGGTAAGGTTATAAACTGTTCTTAGACTTGCATTTTTTCTTAATGCAATCTCTTGTAATGATAAGTTTTGCAGGAACCTAAGCTCGATTACCTCCCTTTGAGCCGGGGTGAGTTTGGTTAATGCTTCCTGTATCAATTGAAATTGATTCAAATAACGATCAGTTTCATCCGCTTCTTCGGTTGATACATGAACCAAATCTTCTATATTTTGCAGGTTCTTGGTTTTAGCCCATTGGCTGAGCAGCCTTCTTTTGAATGAAGTGAGTAAGTAAGCGTCCGGGTTGATGTCGCGGGACAAGTTTCCCCTTTTTTCCCAGAGATATATAAAAAAATCATGTAATTGATCCTTCACAAATGCCGTATCGCCATCCAACCATTTACATCCCCAAACGAATAACCGTGAATAATAAATATCATATAATTCACGGAATGCCGATTGATCCCCCTCGCAGAAATTGATCCATATTTGTAATCCAATAGACATAAAGAAATTGTAGCATACTTAGATGCAGGATGCCATCAAAGATATTAATATTCATTATTGTCCGACTAAATTTTCAATGAAAAAATTATCATCGCCCTAAAAAGTTCGATGCAATGTCTACCTACTCATTTCTTGTACTTTTTTGCTTGCCCAAAAAAGTACTAAAAAAGGCACAAATTGGCCATCACGGCCTGCAATTTGATCGCTCGATCTAGCTTTTCTACTACTGTATGGCTTCGCTATCAACGGTGCGAAGTTCCACGGTTCTATTGGTAAGGCTGAATAGATCATCCTTCGCTTATATCCAGGGCTAGGAAAGGAATTCAAGTACATCTAAAGCAATTTTAGTCGGACCACAATGATTAATATTCTAAATATTACCCAGGATTCTCATTTTTTAATTAAAAAACCGGGTGTCCTGGTGAACACCCGGTATATAAGAAGAAATGATATAAGTCTTTAAGTAAATACCTATTATTTACTTGCTTGAAATGCTTGTAATATTTTATCGAAGATTGCCGTGTTTTCATACACCCCGCGAAACAGCAGGGAACCCGGTCCATAAGCAAAAACAGGCACCATGATCGCCGTATGATCGTTCGTGCTGAAGTTGCCATCTAATTCACCTTTATCGATACTGCCGTCCAACAGGCTCAATCCTCCCGTTTCATGATCCGCGGTTACAATTACCAGTGTATGACCATCTTTATCGGCAAATTCCATCGCCGCACCGATAGCTTTATCAAAATCCAACATTTCCGTCGTAACATATGCCATATTATTAGCATGACCGCCGTAATCGATCTGTGCCGCTTCGGCCATAATAAAGAACCCGTCCTTATTTGCGGATAAACTTTCCATGGATTTCACCAAAGCTTTCCTCAATATGTCACCCCTACCTTTTTGGATTGATTTGCCAACGGCTTCATCTATTAATACAAATTTGTCTGATGAAAAACTTGCCAAATGATCTGTATCCGTTGCTACTTCATAACCATTTTGCTGCATGTGTTCCAAGAGGGTTTTACCGTCAACCTTGCGGTTAAAATGCTTGATACCGGAACCGATCAGGATGTTAACAGGGCTTTGCAAAAAATCTTTAGCTATCTTATCCTGCTCCGATCGATCCTTACAATGCGCATAAAATGCGGCAGGGGTAGCATCCGTGATATCACCGACGCTGATCAAAGCGGATTTTATATTTTTTGATGCTATGATTCCAGGGATTGGTATTAATTTATTTACGCCGGTAGCGTCCACGCTGATATGCCTGTTATTAGTTTTATGCCCGGTTGCCATGGCGGTGCCTCCAGCGGCAGAATCGGTGATATAACTATCTTCGGAGTAGGTTTTAGAAAAACCGATATTTATCATCTGCAACAGGTTTAACTTTCCTTTATTGGCTGTTAAACCGGCATATACCTGCGCTAAGCCCATTCCATCACCAATCAACAAAATAACATTCTTGATACCGGATAAGGAATCATTATTCACGAAACGCGCCGGGTAAACCGGGTGGGTATTATTCTCAACTTTATAAATAGCCGCGTCCCTGTTTTTAAGATAAGCGCCCAGTTGTACCGGTTTATCCGTCCCGATCAGGTCCACGCCCATATTCATCAATGTTTGCCAGGTGTTAACATTATCCGGTGCGCCGTAAAAACGCACTTCTTTGCCAGCCTGGTGAACACTATCGATCCAAGCCTGCAAAGGCTCCCTTTCTTCCTGGATGATAATTCCTTTTCCATTCCAATTGGTAAACCTCTTAATATCACAACTTACCAAGGAAATTTTGCCAGACTGCTGCTGATCGTACTTCCATCCCTTTTTGCCGTCAAACTCTATAAAACCCGGGTACTGACTCCATTTGTTCAACGGAGGTTGGTTTCCGGAAACAATCCATTTTAAATGCGGGTGATCCCTTAGCTGCGGGTATTTGTTCAATACCCGGATCAAAGCATCCAAAGTAGGTTCGGCAGCAGTTTTCAGATCAATTAATAAGATAAGGGATTGATCCGAGTTAGCATACACTTTGCCATCGTGGTTTTGAATCATCCTTTGTAATGGCTGCAAATAAAGGGCTTCCAAAGTATTTCCCTGCTTGATATATTGCTGTTCATGGGCTACGTATAAAACACCGTTCTTCACGAATACATCGGCTTCGATCGAACCGAAGCCTTGCTGATATGCTGTATAGAACGGCACTTCTTGTTCGTAATCATTATGCGAATGTGCATTGGCGGTGGTATACACCTTCTCTCCCGGCCGGGAAGCTACCGCGTATAAACATTGTAATAAGAGGCAGCATTGTATCATCCATTTTCTCATGGCACCATTTATTGATTGAAAAAAAGAAAGGTCAAACTAATGTGACCTTTCGAATTTAATAAAAACATTATTACTAATCTTCCTTACCAACCTTCATTTTGTTTTACAACACCTGCACTATTTTCTACTTCACTGATCGGCACGGGCCAAACATGGTTTACAGCGGGATCGAAATTTCTTGCCGGCCATGCCACTGAACCATCGTAATGATGTAATGGTTGTGCATAAGCGGCTTTAGCATCTCCCCAGCGTACCAAGTCAGCATGACGGTTAGCCCACTCCCCCGCCAATTCGCAACGGCGTTCGTGCTTCAAATCTTCCATGGTGGCATTCTCAATAGGATCGAGTTTAGCTCTTTCCCTGATCATGTTGATCTCGGCATCGGCATTTTTACCTTGCATCAATTTTGCTTCGGCCTTGATCAATATCACTTCTGCATAACGGATTAAAGGCAAAGCCAAATCCGTTGTAGGGTGATCCGGGTTCGTACTTGCATGGATACCGCCGGCATAAGAAAACGGCTCCATGTATTTACGGAATTGGTAACCGGATAAACTATTGCTCGATTCATATACCTTTTCTTCACCGAAATACGTAAACGCATCTCCCGGCTTCAAGATAGTCGCCTCCCGGCGGATATCCTTCGCTTCATATTCATCATACAGCTCTTTCGTGGGCATATAATAGCCCCAACCATTGTACAAACCCCAACCTTTGTTTTCGAGCATTACACCGGGCAAAATGCTGCCGAAGCCATTACCGTTGCCCTTGGCAAATGATGCTACCGACCACACATATTCCTTGCTGTAATTATTAGCAATCGTGAAAACATCCGCGAAGTTATCCAGCAATTTATGCTGGCCGCTCAGGATTACAGAATCTGCAAATTGTTCTGCTTTAGCATAATCTTTCTTATATAAAAACATTTTACTCAACCAAGCATATGCTGCTGTTTTATGCGGGCGACCGTATTCATCCGGTGTATATTCAGAAAAATAGGGTAAATGCGCTGCTGCTTGTAATAGTTCTGCTTCAACATAATCATACACAACATTGACATTCGCAGATCTCGGGATCGGTTTATCGGCAACTACGCTGTCGCGGTTGATAATCGGAACACCGGCACGGGCATCACCGTAAGTTGAACCCAATTCGAAATACATCAAACCGCTGAAAAAATATGCTTCTCCCAAGATGCGGTTCTTCAACTTTTCATCCATCTTGATACCGGGAACATTCTTAATGATATCATTGGCCCGCTTGATAACGATATAGCGCATCTTCCATTGACCTTCGGTATAATCTTTCCCCATGAAATCACGGTTAAAGTTCTTGATATTATCGCCTTCAGCTTTTACCCTACCGGTAACCATATCATCACTGGCGTTGATAAACCACCAGAAACCGCGCCCGTAGAAATTCTCATCATCGAACCTTTCATAAAGGGCATTTACGGCGGTCACGGCATCATTTTCATTTTTCCAGAAGTTTCCGCTTCCGGGCGCTCCTTCCGGAACGATATCTAGTTGGTTGCTACAAGCGCTAAGCATTCCGACAGAAGCGATAGCAACGAAAATATTTTTGAAATTCAGTTTCATACAATCAATTTTTCAGATTAGAAATTCACGTTCAGTCCCACTAATACGGTGCGCGCCAAAGGATAACGGCCCTTATCAATTCCCACTTGATCCATACCGATCTCCGGATCAAATCCGTCGTACTTGGTAAAAGTGAACAGGTTACTACCCGTTGCATATACCCTCAAGTTGTTTAAACCCGCCTTGCTGAGGAAAGTACGTGGGAAAGTGTATCCTAGGGTCACGTTCTTAATACGGAAATAGCCGCCATCTTCGAGGTACCAGTCGGAAACGGTTCCGTAGTTACCATTGGGATCCTTGGTATTCAACCTCGGAATATCGGTATTGGTATTTTCCGGTGTCCATGCATCCAAGATGCCGGTCAGCATATTGTAGTTAGTACCGATGCTGGGGTTGATGTTGGTGTATTTCAGGGCATTAAAAAGTTTCACCCCCGCTACGCCTTGCGCGAATATATTCAGGTCAAAACCCTTATAGCCCGCGTTGAAGCTCAAGCCATAATTCACTTTAGGGAACGGTGTACCTGCAAAATATTTATCTTCATCATTGATCTGTCCATCATCATTCCTATCCACAAATTTGCGATCGCCCGCTTTGGCATTCGGCTGAATTACCGTACCATCAGAGCTTTTATAATCCTGTGCTTCTTTATCGGATTGGAATAATCCTGCCGATTCTACCACCCAATAGCTATACAAGGGATGCCCCGTTTCGATCCTGACAGGGGTTAATGAACTGCGGATATTGATACCGGATGTAGAGATAGAAGTACGATCGCCCAAGCTGATTAACCGGTTATCCAGGGTAGACATTGAACCGGTTACTTCCCAGGTAAAGTCTTTATCTTGCTCGCTCCTATAGGTTAAGCCAATTTCCCAGCCTTTATCTTTTACTTTACCCACGTTCTGATACATCTGGTTGGAAACACCGGAAGTACTCGGTAAATCGACCGCCAAAATCATATCTTCGATCGTTTTATCGAAATAATCCACTACCAATGATAAGCGGTTATTCATGAAACCGAGGTCTAAACCGAAGTCGAGCTGCTTGCTACGCGCCCAGGTAAGGTCGGGGTTAGAGATAGTGTTTTCAGCGTAACCGGATTGTTGTTTCCCATCTTGGCCGATGTAAATATTATAGGTTGACAAGGTGGCGTTATAAGCGTTACCCGGCAAGCTTGCCAAGTTACCGATCAAGCCGTAACTACCCCTTACTTTTAAGAAATTCAACCACTCCACGTTATCCTTCAGGAAACTTTCCTCGGAAGCGATCCATCCACCCGTGATCGCGTAATATTTTTGATAACGGTTCTTACGGGGCACTTTCGAGGTACCATCGATACGGCCTAATAAACCGAGCAGGTATTTACTTTTATACTCGTAATTCAAGCGACCGATATATGATTCTAAAGCAAACTTATCCTTTCCGCTGTTAGGTTTGAGATAATCGGCTCCATTTACGAAATAGCGGTATATTTCACTTTCATCATTAAAATTCTGAGCTTCGGCAGACATGTATTCACTTTCATTTTTCTGGAAAGAATAACCTGCCGTTGCGGTAAGATGATGGATACCGTTAAACATATGATTATAAGTCAATGTTTGTTCAGACAAGATATCGGTATGATTACTCATCATCTGGTAAAGGTTATTGCTATTATTGATCTTACCGATCTCCGGAACCTTCGGCGTAAAGACTTTGTTATTACGCATTCCCTTTGTAACCGCCAAGCTTGATAAAAACTTCAAATCCTTCGTGAAGCGGATCTCTGCATAAGGATTTACGGAGATATTGAAATACGGATTCTTATTATCTAGACGTTTCAAGATAGCAACAGGGTTGGCCAAGTCGCCGTAAGAAGCCGCATAATCTTCTGGCATTCCTGAAAAAGCGCCATCTTCAGTATAAGGCGTGATATTGCGCGGATAACCCAATGCCGTATAGATTACGCCGGAGTAAGGGCTCGTCGTGTTGGCGCCGTTACCATCTTGGAAGGTAAAAGAAAGGTTCTCGCCCACTTTCAACCAGGGTTTCATCTGCATATCGGTATTCAACCGGAATCCATATCTCTCGTTATATGTATTTAACAAGATACCCTCTTGTTTACGGTAACCGAAACTCATGTAATAATGAGATTTTTCACTACCGCCTTTCACTTCAACATTATAATCCTGGATTTTGGCAGTACGGAATATTTCATCTTGCCAATCCGTTAAAGTTAATTGTCCTTCCGGGTAAACACTGGCATCGAAAGCAGGGGAGCGCGGGATACCGGCGGCATCGTAAGCCGCGTTTTCTACATCTGCAAATTGCTTGGCAGTTAAAGTATTCAAGGTTTTGGCAACCGTTTGCCAACCATTCTTTGCATCGAGGTTAATGCTCATCGACCCCATCTTACCTTTCTTGGTAGTGATCAGGATCACACCTCCGGAAGCTTGCGCACCGTAAATGGCGGCGGAAGCATCTTTCAAAACACTGATCGACTCGATATCGTTCGGGTTAATCGGGCCGCCCTTATAAATCATCCCGTCTACAACGTATAAAACAGATTCCCCGTTGATACCACCCATACCGCGGATAAATACTTTAGAAGCGCTGGTAGGATCGCCGCCTTGGTTTTCAATCAATACGCCCGGTACTTTACCTTGGATAGCGTCCTGTACATTATTTAATGAGCGGGAGTTTAATTTATCCAACGGAACATCCGCGATTGCCCCGGAAATCAAGGCTTTTCTTTGAGATCCGTAACCGACTACCACGAGTTGGTTCAGGCCGATAGCAACTTCTTCCATCTGGAAGCTGAAAGTCCTTTCATCCCCGATCATTTTCTCGATCGTTTTGAAACCAATCATGCTCACTACCAGGACGGCATCATCTTGTAGCTTCGCCGACAATTTAAAGTGCCCGTTAGCGTCTGTACCTACACCGTTGGATGTACCTTTGATAACAACCGTAGCCCCGATCAATGGATTGCCATTGAAAGTAACGGTACCTGAAATCGTAGCTTCTTTTTCTTGCTCCAACATTTTCAGGCTCGGCGTATTTTCTTTACCGGGTTCAAAAATCAACACCGTGTTAAATTTTTCCTGGTAAGAAAGCTTGGAGTGAGATAATAAATCTTTTAAAATCACTTCCACCATTTGATCTTCAAAGCTGGCTTTATCAACCTTAATATTTTTTATAACGGTTTCATCATAAGCGATATTGATATCTGCCGATTTTTCCAATTTCTTGAGCGCATTGGATAAAGAGCCCTTCGGCGCCTCGAATTTTTTAATCATTTTTTTTAATACCTGGGCTACCGATGGTTTTGCCAGGCTCGTTACCGATGCCAGCAACAAGCAGCCCAAGAGCAATTTGAACCGAAGCCCTGTAGCGTGAAATACTTTACTGATTTTCATATAAATATTAATTAAAGTACATGCATAGCAATCCCATTAAGCCATTTGCTTTTTACGCGATTGCCTTTCATTACGATGTTTTATGAATTGAACTGGTTAAAAGACGACGAGTTGATCTCCCGTTATTTTAAAATGTATTTTCGGTTTATAGCTTACTTTTTCCAACACCTCTAAAAACTGTTCCAGGCTTAGTGCAGTAGATACATTGCAAGTAAAATTCCCTTCCGATGTATCCAGATTCGTTACCACTTTTACCTGGTATTGTAATTGCAACAATTGTATTAATTCGGATAAACTTGCGTTCCGGAGTATTAACTCGTTACTTGTAAAGGAAAGAATATCGCCGGGTGATACAGTATCTTCCGATACATGGTCATCTCGCAGGCATATCCGCTCACCGGGGTTTAATATAAACCGCTCTTTTACACCGGCTACCCTCACCTTACCCGTGGCAACGGATACCCTGTGTAAATTCAGTACAGGATTATATTCCAGCAGGAAAGATGTACCCAGTACTTCCGTTTGCAGCGCTCCCGTTTTAACGGTAAAAGGATGCGAGGCATCTTGCTTGATATCAAAAAAAGCACGTCCCTGTTCCACTTTAACAATCCTGTTTAACTGAAAAGATGATGCGTAGTATAATTTGGTGCGTGCTGCCATCAATATCTTGGAATGGTCCGGTAATTCTACTTTCTTCATACCGGCTTTATCATTTACAACCAGTTGCCATTGTATGGTTTCTTCACGATTCATCCCCTTCCACATCCATACAGATGCAGCGATCAGCATAAATATCACCGCCGCAACTGCATATTTAATACTTCTACGAATATTGAAGCGAGGCTTTACAGCAGCATTTACATGAAACCAGGCAGCATGTTTAATATTGTCCAGCTCATCTTTGGATAACTGGATATCTTCGATATCTTTTTCCAACCCAACTTTAGACAACCACTGCTCCAATGCCATGCGTTCCCCTTCACTGCATTCACCCGACTTAAACTTCTCCAGCAGGAGCATTAATTTATTTCGATCCAAAATGTATTTACTTTAAGACAAGACACGTATGATAAAAAGAATAACCATCTGCAAAAGCCAATTAATAATTTGGTAACATTGGCGCTTATAAGAACATATAAGACATCCACAATACCATTATAGTTTCAGCAATGGTCCATTTTAGCCTGATTTTTTTGAGCGCGATGTTCACTTGGTTGCGGATGGTTTGCGGGGAAGTTCCTTGTAAATGGGCAATCTCGGCAATAGAAAGATGTTCTACCCTATGCAGGTAAAAAGCTTGCTTCATGGCATCCGGCAAGCTTTCTATGGCGTTTAATAATTGTTGTTCAGACTCCTTCACTTGCAGTACATCATGGGAAGAACAAACGGATTCCTCCAGTACCTGTTGAAACAGGTTGACATGTTTCTGGTAAATATTTTCCTGCCGGATAGAATTTAACAAACGGTGTTTCAATGCACGCTTTAAATAAGCATCCACCGCATTAACGGGCGGCAACTCGGCATGCTGCTCCCACAGATAAATAAAAAGCGACTGCACCACATCCTGGGCCATCGACTTGTCCCTGAGCACCTTGTAAGCAAATGCAAACAATTGATCCCAGTACAAATCGAACAGCTCCTTGAAAGCGGTTTGGTTTCCCCTTCTTACGGCAGTCCAAATTTGAAACGGATGTTGCTGTTCCATAGGCTTTAGATAAAGCCAAAGTTAGAAATCATACCCGAGTAAATGGAAAGCCCGGATTTATGAAATTGTTAAGACTCCTTACCCCCAAAAAACCTCATCCCCGCTCCCCCAAATTCCTTAAAAATGGGTGCCCCGGATTGGCTACCGCGATTAAATTAATCCTAAGTATCTTTACCGGGAGCATAACATAGAGCAGTTTAGTTAAATTCCGGGGTTCATCCTCCCGGCAGCATATTAAAACATTCGTACTTATGGAACTTTATTATTCATTTTCAGTATTAATTGTATTAGCATCCTTATTTGCTTATATCAACCACCGTTTCCTGAAATTGCCCTCCACGATAGGCATCATGTTGATGGCCATCATAGCGTCCATTATTATCCGCTTTGCCGGTAACCGGATCTTCCCGCATGTAACCGAGGATTTAATGGAGCTGATTTCAGGATTTGATTTCACGGCGGTACTGATGGGTGCGATGTTAAACTTCCTGCTCTTTGCCGGTGCTATACATGTCAATTTTAATGACCTCAAGCAGCAAAGATTGCCGGTATTAACATTTTCTACACTAAGTGTTATTATATCAACATTCATCATAGGGTATATTTTATATTACCTCTTGCCCCTGTTTAGTTTCGAAGTACCATTTATATATTGCTTATTATTCGGTTCATTGATTTCCCCGACGGACCCCATCGCGGTGCTAGGAATTTTAAAAACGGCGAATGTTCCCAAATCCTTGGAAACAAAAATTGCCGGGGAGTCCCTCTTCAATGACGGTGTTGCCGTGGTATTGTTTGCCGTTATATTACAACTGGCCAGTTCTGCCGATATGGATTTAAGTTTTCAATCCATATCGTGGTTATTAGCGAAAGAAGCCCTGGGCGGACTACTGCTAGGCATCGTGTTAGGCTACATTGCTTCCAGGGCCATTAAAAGCATCGATGAATATACGGTGGAAGTACTGATTACGATCTCGGTTGTAATGGGCGGTTACCTGGTCGCTCACGCGATGCATATTTCCGGTCCGTTGACAATGGTAGCTGCCGGGTTAATCATCGGGAACTACGGAAAAACGAAAGGTATGTCGGACAGGACCAAGGACTACGTGAGCAAATTCTGGGAGTTAATCGATGAGATACTGAACGCGATATTATTCCTGTTCATGGGATTTGAATTGTTGCTGATCCAAGATCTGCAACAATATTGGATTATTTCGGTGATAGCGATCGCGTTGGTACTATTGGCGAGGTTCCTTTCAATATGGATACCCGCACTTATTGTTCCATTCAAGCCTAAGCTAAGCCGGGGCGCCATAAATATGCTGGTATGGGGCGGATTGCGCGGCGGTATTTCCATTGCGCTGGTCCTCTCCTTGGGTCCCGGTCCTTATAAAGAACTATTATTAGAGATGACTTATTTCGTGGTCGTATTTTCCATTTTAGTACAGGGTTTAACGATCGGGAAAGTGGCAAGGAAAGTAACGATTTAATAATTGGTTCGATAGCTTTGAAAGTGGGCTGTAGCATATCGGAAACGAAATGGTACTAACTCCTTGCAACATGGCCAACTTATTGCGGGATTCCTACTGCTGCCGAAAACGAAATCCTATCAGTAAAACGTTGTACCTGACGGAAGTCCGAGCTTGGGAGCTCGAACTAGCGAGACGTTCTGGTTATTTCAAGATAAAGTCCTAAAGGCATTTCAAGTAAATTTACTGGTTCGAAATTCAAAGCTATTGTTAGGTTGCTGGCATTGGCCTGCATGCCCAAAACATTTCCAAAACATTTGCTGGTTCGAAATTCAAAGCTAAGCTGGTTCGAGCTTCCAAGCTCGGACCCACGCTCAATTGAGGACATTTACAATAGTACCAGAAACGAAATGGCACTTACTCTTCCAACATGGCCAACTTATTGCGGCATCCCTACTGCTGCCGAAAAAGAAATCCTATCAGTAAAACGTTGTACCTGACGGAAGTCCGAGCTTGGGAGCTCGAACTAGCGAGACGTTCTGGTTATTTCAAGATAAAGTTCAAAAGTCATTTCAAGTAAATTTGCTGGTTCGAGCTTCAAAGCTATTGTTAGGTTGCTGGCATTGGCCTGCATGCCCAAAACATTTCCAAAACATTTGCTGGTTCGAATTCAAAGCTTGGCTGGTTCGAGCTTCCAAGCTCGGACCCACGCTCAATTGAGGACATTTACAATAGTACCGGAAACGAAATGGCACTTACTCTTGCACCATGGCCAACTTATTGCGGGATTCCTACTGCTGCCGAAAATGAAATCCTACCAGTAAAACATTGTTCCAGCCGGGAATCCGAGCTTGGAAGCTTAAACTAGCGAGAGGTTCAGGTTATTTCAAGATAAAGTCCTAAATCAATACAAGAAGATCAGGTTTCGGGTACCCATATCTTGGAAGCTCGAACCGGCAAATCCAAATATATTTCGAATAACTAGGGTTAGAAGAAATTGGCGGAGCAGCAACCGGTAATTATATTTTATCTAAAGAGGACCTTGTTTTTTCATTGACCTGGTCCCCGGTATTTAAAGTTGTGTTAGGCTCAAATAACATTACCGACACTTCTTCAGTGGCAACCGGCTTATGCTCAACGCCCCTGGGCACGATGATAAACTCATTTTCCCGGAGGGTTTCTACACGATCTCTAAATTCTATATTCAAGACGCCGCTAAGCACATAAAACATTTCATCCTCCCCCTCGTGCTTATGCCATACAAACTCTCCTTTGAACTTGGCCAACTTCACGAGTTGACCGTTCAGTTCACCGACAATTTTAGGCGACCAAAACTCCGAGAAAAGGGATAGTTTTTGAGCAATATTTACTTTTTCCATTTTAAATGACATTGAATGACTATCAATTTACGATAAAAACCACTTCGAAAAATTACATCTCCAAAGCTTCGACTTGCCGCCTGTTTTGTGTGAAATCTCCCGAGGTTGGAAATTCAAATATTTGTAGATCAAAATATTTAACAGCCGCTAATAAATGATCGAAAATATCGGCCATGATATGCTCATAATTCACCCAACGAACATCATTCGTAAAAGCATAAATCTCTATCGGCATTCCCTTTTCGTTTGGCGCTAATTGCCGCACCATCATGGTTAATTCTTTATGTATTTTCGGGTGATGACTTAGATACTCCTCGGTATACTTCCTGAATAAGCCGGCATTCGTTAAATTCCTCCCGTTTATCAGCAAACTTTTATCGATCCCGGCAGATTCATTATATTGCTCAATTTCGACAGAAGCCTTATCCAGGTAAGGTTTCAACAATTGAATCCTACCGATATTTTGCAGTTCCTCATCTGTCATATAACGAATAGATGATAACTTGATAAAAATGGAACGCTTGATCCTACGTCCACCGCCCTTCTCCATCCCCCTCCAGTTTCTAAAGGAATCGGATATCAGGTAATAAGTTGGTATCGTTGTAATCGTTTTATCAAAGTTCTGCACCTTCACGGTTGTAAGGTTGATTTCAATCACATCACCATCCGCACCGTATTTATCTAACGTGATCCAATCCCCGATCCGCACCATATCATTTGCGGAAACTTGGATACTGGCTACGAAACCCAACAAGGTGTCTTTAAAGATTAATAGCAAGATGGCAGAAGCTGCCCCCATGGCGGTTAAAAATGCTATTACGGACTTTCCCGTAAGCGAAGAAAATATTAAAAGCGCCCCGGTAAAATATAAAGCAATCATGATCACCTGTACGAAACTTTCAACAGGTTTATCTTTGAATGCTTCTTTCGTCTTTAAATAATCTTTCCCTGCATTCAAAAATGCCTTGGCGATCCAGATACATAAAATAATCAGGTATACATCCGCCAACGATGACGCGAAAGCGGCATAATCGGGGAAATCGATAAAAACCCATGGTATTGCCCGCATCACGATCACTAAACCCGGCAATTGCGAGATATAAAATAACGCCTTATAGCGCACCAGGTGGTCGTCGAAAGGGGTAGAAGTATTCTCCGCGATCCTGCCCACCGTAACTTTCAATAGCTTATGCGCTACTTTATGAATCGTATAACAGATAATAGAAAATGCTATGATGAGCATCAAGACATTTAACCAAGCCGCTATTTGGTTCGATACGCCCGCTTCTTTCAAAATGTCATACATCCAATGATTTAACTGATCTACCTTCTTCATACGATGCTCTATTTTATTAGCAACTTAACCGCGTAAAAATGATGATAAGTGAGTGCAGCCTCCATCCATGTTCACCGGAATAAAGTTGATAACTTGTTCAATAATCTTTTAATGGGACTTTAATCAATGCTAATTGAGAAACGCGAAGGTACTAAATTTCGCTTGCATAGATTCCTTGAAAATTGTTAAAAAGACTTCCCGGTATTTAAAAATCATCTAATAAAAAATGGGCATCAGCAAGGCTTCAAGCAGTTATACAAATGAATTCAAGTCAATTGTTCTACCGATCTTAACCTCCTCCAAAAATGATTGATCATGCGAAACAATTAGTAAAGTTCCTATATAATCTTTGATGGCTGCTGTAAGTATTTCGATATTTTGTATATCTAAATTATTCGTAGGCTCATCCAATACGATCATTCCAGGGGCCTCGGCACGCATTCCCAAGCAACAAAGCGCTAGGCGCAGGCGCTCACCGCCGCTTAATACCCTGCAAGGTTTATCCCATGCATCCTGCGTAAATAAAAATCTCGCCAAGCGGATCTTGATTTCGTGTTCCTGTAGTTTAGCCTGGTTAAATGCCTGAGCTTGTTGGTATACCGTTAGATGATTTTGTATGAGGGAGTAATCCTGGTCAATATATACCGGCTGGAAGTCAGCTCTATAAACGGTTCCGGCTGTAGGTTCCAGGCTTCCCAATACCATCTTGATGAGGCTGGTTTTACCGGAACCATTTTTACCGACCAATGCAATTCTTTCTCCACTGTTAATATCAAATACAAGGTTTTTTGACCATAAATTTTCCCGGTTATCATATGAAAAGTTAACAGCCTTAGCAGAGAACAGCAATTTCCCTTTATGTAATTTTGAGCTGTCAAAATCAAATTTCATGCTATCGTTTCCCGCCAAAGACTCCCGGCTATCCTTCAATTCTTGCATGATCGATTGCACCTTTTCTTCGTGGATACCTTTCAATTTGGACGTGCTTTTTTCCGCGTTATTTCTCAAGGTATTCATCATAATTTTGGCAACCCCGGCTTTCTCACTTTTCTTTTTCCCGCGGGCATCCAAGCGTTGCTGTCTTTCAGCCGTTTCCCGTTCCACGGCCTTAGCTTTCCTCAGCGCCTTTTCCTTGTTTTTAACGTCTTGCTGCATAGCGTTGTAAGCAATATTCTTCTGCTCTATATAATGATCGTAATTTCCGCCGTAGGTAACAATCTCGCCTTCATGCAATTCATATATCTCTTCAACAAGGTTCAATAGTTTCCGATCGTGACTTACCAGCAAAATTGTCATTTTTGCATTTTGTATAAAATCATACAAGATCGTCCTTGCATCAAGATCCAGGTGATTACTAGGTTCGTCCAATAGCACGATACCTGGCTCATGGATCATAATACCAGCCAAGAATACACGGGTCTTTTGACCACCGCTTAAATCTGACATGGCTGTTTCCAAGCTAAAATCATCCAGCTTCCAATGATGCATGGCCTCACGGCACCTTTCTTCAATGCCCCAATCGTCTTCCAAGGCTGCAAATTGCTCTTCCTCGGTGTTGCCCGAAAGAATTTCTTTAAGCGCCTTTAACCTGGCATCGACACCCAGCGCTTCAGCAATAGATTGATGGTCGTATTGCCCGAAAATCTGCGGTATATAATACAGTTTAGCGTCAATTTTTACAGTCCCGCCAGAAGCTTGTAATTCGCCCGCGATAATCTTTAACAAGGTAGACTTTCCCGAACCATTATTCCCGATAAGCGCGGCTTTTCCGTATTGATTTACAGAGAGATATAAATTTTCAAAAAGAAGATCCTTATTCGGATGGATATAGCTTAGGTTTTGTAATAAGATCATAATTCCTTTCCATTGAACGGTTATAAATTGATGTTTAGCCACCCTTGTGGCTTACCATTGAATGTTTTGAAAGAAATTATATCCTACATGTTGGGTTTTATTGAAGATTTGTGCAAAGGTATGAAAAAAAAATGTAGAGACAAGGGCATGCCTTGTCTCTACAAATGCACCGTGTTTCCACGATAAAAAGGTAATAAATAATCAATTCTTCAAAATCCACATAACACCGTTGGTATTATCACCTTCGGGGTATTGTCTTTTAATAGCAACATCCAAGTTAGAATTATTGTTACTCAACTCATCACTTGGATACAACCAACGGAGCGGGAATTGACTGCTCGGCGTATTCAAGTTGGTATTACTGTTTAACTTGAATACCGGGTAACCCGTCCTACGATTTTCGAACCAGCTATTATAGTTAGGCCCATGGAGGAAGTTAGCTAGATATTTTTGCAAGATGATTTGCGAAATTTGATGCTCCGCGGTACCTGTTAAAGCTACACTGGCAACATAAGTTTGAATATAATTATCATCAATTTTCATGTTATGATGATAATCGCTCACATCGGGAGTATAACTGGCCGTAAACTTCATCGCGTTCGTAATCCCATTGGCATAATATGTTTGCGCCGTTGTGCCGCTGATCCAACCGCGAACGGTTGCTTCTGCCAATACAAATTGTAATTCCTGGTAACTGAACACGCTTACAGGTTCAGCATCTACCAATTGCACGTAACGGTTATTCAGATCTGAATAATCTTTAGACAACCTCATATCCTGCAAAGCCGGGAATGCGTCACTAGGTTCTGCGCCAACATAAGCGTTGTAATCTGTTTCTAATAAACCGCCTTCAATTTTTACCGGGGAAGGTTTAGCGTAATAGAACAAGCGCCTGTCCTGCAATTCTTTTAACGGGTCAATTAAGGTGGCGCTCAGCATCGTGTAATTCGATTTCACGAAAGAGTTACCAGAGCCGGCAGGCACGTCTGACCAAGGGTAATTTTGGCCGGCTTTACTATTATAGGCTAATGCGAAATTATCTTCATAAGATCTCATCAAGGGCCTGTTAGCAACGATATCCTTGAATCGATCGATAACTTTAAGATCGGCATCAGATGTTTTGCGGAACAGGTTCATCAACACGTGCAGTTCGAAACTATTTGTAAGGCGGCGCCATTGATCAACATCTCCGTCATAAATGGGATCACCATCAAAATCAACACCCTGGCTAAATAAAACATTAGCGCTATCCAGTTCATTTAATATGCCGATAAATACGTCCTTCTGTGAATCGTAAACCGGTTTGAGGATATTAGCGGATTCACCTTGTATAGCCTGGCTATAAGGCACATCCCCCGTTCTCATCGTGCACTGGAAGAACTGCCAAGCGCGGATAAAATGCGCCAAGGCTTTATATGATTTACGGGAATCCTCGTCAACGGCATTAGCGATCATCGGGTCGATATTTCTCAAAACGGTCAACTCACCGAATCCCGTTCTTCCCAATTTATTATACTGATTATTCTCTTGTCCCTCTCCCCAGGTGAGGTATTTACCTAGTAAGAAGGGTTGCATAAAGCCCTTGGTAGAGCTAATAGCGCTACGGGTAATGCTTAAAATCATGCCGGTTGCCAGCATCGAGGAACTAACCTCGGTGGTACGGTTCGGGTTCGTATTGATTTCATCAAACTTGGAACAGCTTGCTATCATACCGATGCCGACCGCTACCAGGAGTATATATTTTATGAATCTAATTTTCATACTATTGCTGTTTAAAATTTCGTTACAGATTAGAATCCCACTTTAAAGTTCAAACCAATCATCCTTTGTGATGGGGAGTTCAGGTTTTCATCATCCACATCTGGATCAGAATATTTAAACTTGGTGAACAAGAACAAGTTTTGCGCGGTGAATGCTACGGAAGCATTTTTTATACCGGATTTAGCCAGCATCTTTGCAGGGAAACTATACCCGATAGAAAATTCACGAACTTTCACAAATGATTTCTTCATAGCGCCATAATCGCCACCACGGAACTTCTGCGTGTAATCCTGGTAAGAAACTTCTACATCGTTGTCGGCGTATTTTCGGGTATCGGAAACAATATTTCCGAAATTATCGAAAGTAACGCTACCGGAAACCACTTTCACACCTTTACCTACGTAGTTGGTTAAACCGTTTACAACCTCATCGTAACGGAACTCGTTATCCGTATCCGGATGTGAACCGGTATCATACATCTTATCATTGATATAATTGTACATCAACCCGCCGATACGACCATCGATGTTCAGGCCGATCGTGAAATTGTACACCTTGAATGTATTAATGAAACCAAAACTGAATTTAGGATCGGTATAACCATACACTTTAGCATAATCGCTTCTAACCGGCATACCGTTGTTATGGATCACGTTTCCATCCGGATCACGCAACCAGTAATTGTCAGTATAAACATCTTTCCTGGCATTACGTTTGATCCAGGGTCTTTCAGGCGTATAGGTAGAATCCAAGTCAACGTAATAACGGTGTTGGTTAGACCAGTTTACCATCGTATTCCATTCAAAATGCCTATTCTGAATTACCTTGGCGCCAACCGTCAACTCGATCCCCTTGCGAACGTAGGTCTCATCCGTGTTAACGATCGTAGAACTGAAGCCCGATGAACTCGGAATACTTGGGCTTGCTTTCTGGTTGTAGTAGTATTTATTGAAATATGCGAAGTCAACGGAGAAACGTTTTTGCAACAGGTATAAAGCGGTTCCTATTTCCCATGTTCTTTGAGAACTAGGAGCCAATATTCCCCCTAACAGATTCGAAGGGTAATACGCTGCATTCAAGCTGTTCCAAGCCGCTGTTGTAGTAGAATATAAACGGTTGGTTTCATACACTCCTGCCGGGGTTTTAAAGGTTGCCCAAGAGCCGCGTAATTTCCACATATCAATTGCCCTAGGCATCTTGAAGAACTCGGACATAATTACTGAAGAACCGATAGATGGGTAGAAAAATGCCCTTTCCTCTTTCGGTTGTGCAGAGTTCCAGTCGTTTCTTCCCGTTGCATCGATGAAGACCGTATTTTTCCAACTCAAAGCTACCCTTCCGTACAAGCTGTTCACCTGGCGGGAATAATTACTTGGAGAAATGGTCGGGGCTTCAACCGAACCATTTAAGGAATAGAAAGTTGGCGAAGTTAAACCGTTGCGGGTACTGGCAGATAAAGCTTCATCGACCCAATAATAGATCGTACCACCGGCCATAGCTTCAACGGTCCAATCTTTCAACTTCTTTTTATAATTCAACATCACGTCATCATTAGTGCTCCAGCCCCAGGTCTTGTTGATACTGTAACGGCCTTTAGCGTTCCATCCCCCGCGTGTTGAATAGATATTAGCCGCAGGATTCGTCCATTCTTCCTGGTTAGTATATACATCGTAACCCAAACGGACCAACAAGTTCAGATCCTCCGTGAAATTGTAATTGGCAGTCATGCTGGCATTCACCGTGTTCTGCTTGATACCGTCCAATTTCTCGTAGGCGATCAGGTAAGGGTTATCGTACCAGTTCGTGTACATCCAGTTTTGTGTTTTGTACGGCACTTTCCAATAATTTTTATACTGGCGGATATCGTATTCCGGGCCGGTCCACATCGTCAACTGGTAAATATACCCCTGGTTACCGTAACCGGAACCCCAGATTTGCGGGGAATACCTTTTGCTAATACCAACATGGCTTTCCAGCGAAAATTTATCGCTCGCCTTGATCGTTCCACTCGCTGTAAAGTTGAACATGTTCGCTTTCGCATTCGGGAATTGACCTTTATTATAAATGTGGTTCAAACCTACACGGAAACTACCTTTATCCGTAGCTTGCGATACGCTGATATTATTGTTCGTAACTAAACCCAGCTCCATGAAATTTTTCAGGTTATTAGCGCCTAATGACTTCAACGGGCGGTCGTCCTCGAACTGCATCGTTTCAGGATTCCAGTCCCTGGCTGTTAAGCCGATATCCAATTTCGGTCCCCAAACATAATCGTTATCGATCTGGCCATTTTGACCGCGACCATAAGAATGCTGTGTTTCCGGGATCGCGAGAAAACCGGTTTGAAGCATGGTATTGCTGTTGATATTAACAGCCAAACCACCACTGCTACCTTTCTTCGTGGTAACTAAAATTACCCCACCCGAAGCCCTGGAACCGTATAACGCGGAAGCGGTCGGGCCTTTCAGCACATCGATACTTTCAATATCATCAGTGGGTACATCTCTTAAAGTCATATTACCATAAGGAACACCATCAATAACTAGCAGGGCGCTTTCACCGCGGAGTTCGATCGTAGGTTTCGCAAAAAACTCAGTCGAGTTTTTAATCACCAAACCGGATACTTGGCCGGTCATAGAAGTAGCAATATCCACGCCCTTTACAGTTTGAACTTGCTCTCCCCCCACGCGCTGCACGGCATAACCTAATGCCTTTTCCTGGCGTTTAATACCAAGCGCCGTTACTACCACCTGGTCTAGCGAAACCGTGGATTCCTTTAATACGATGTTTAAATTAGTTTGCCCCTTGATGGCAACTTCGATCGTAGCATAACCGATCAAGCTGAAAATCAGCACATCCCCATCCTTAACTTGATCCAATGAAAAGGCGCCGGAAGCATCCGTAGTGGTTCCCCTGGAAGTACCTTTCAGTTTCACGATCACACCGGGTAAAGGGTTACCGAGGGAATCTTTGACTACACCTTTAATAATCGCTGCGGGAAGATTCAGCTCTGTTTGTAATTGCATCATCTTCTCCGTAGCCTTGCGATCGTACTTGATGATGTACAGCTTGTTATTAATTCTTTTACACATCAAGCCTAAGGGCATGATCGCTTCATTCAGCTTATCATCGACATTGGAAAGGGTAAAATCATTTAGTTTGGGAGCAATAAACTCCTTTCCTTTTACCAGGTTTGTATTATAACTGAAACGGATATCGAACTTCGATTCCAGCGCAGATATAAATGAAACAAGGGAAACGGTATTAGGTTGCTCGCTGTGCCCCGAGGCTTGCGCCCGGGAAATGAAATACTTCGGTAGACAGCATGACATAGCCAGCACCATTACCAGCTTCGTGCTGATTGATTTAATTCTTTTCATAATTAAATTTTGCTTGTTAGCTAAAGGGACTAGTAAGTTTTGATCAGAATTTGATTGTCTCGGAACGTGATTTTTAAATTAAAAGTTTGCTCTAATGTCGCGATGGCATCACCCAGGTTGTTGGTAGGTAAATAGCCTGTAAACAATTGTTGACCTATCAATTCGTCATCCAAAGCATAGGTCAACCCGTACTTGCTGGCCAAGGTATCCAATACCAACTGAAGTTTAGCAGCCTGGAATGATGCCAGGTTGTGCTTCCAGGAAGTGTAATACAAGGTATCGACATTCCTGTTCTTCAATTGACCACGATCATCGAGGTAAGCCATTTCTCCCGGTAGCAGGGTTACTTTTTCATGACCTGCATGAACATTCACCGCCCCGGAATTTAGGACTACGGTGGGGCGGGTACCACGGGCATCGACATTAAAGGTGGTGCCTAATACTTCTACCTGCCAATCCTTACCGGTATGTACTAAAAACGGCTTATCCACCCGGTGTAATACCTCGAAGAAGACCTCTCCTTCCATCCATACTTCCCTTTTTGGCGCCTCGTTGAACCCATGTAATACCTTTACCGAACTGTTCTGGTTAAGGTGGAGCATCGTTCCATCGTTTAATGAAATGGTTTTTACTGTTGTAGTTTTGTTTTCATAAATTTCATATCGAGGTTTTTGGTTTAAAAAAATCCATCCTAAGCTCCCTAATATTATGATAGGAAGTATGATAGCTGCAATTCTCAAACCCTTACTATACCAAGGCCTGGTTACGGATCCAGGGATCGGCACTTCCCAGAGTACCCGGTTAAAAATACTTTCAGCTTCCCCGCTTTCCATCCTGAGCAAATCGGCCTGGCCAACAATTTCTTCCACTTCCGGCATCATGTCCAAATCTGCCCCCGATGATGTGGAAAGAAAATGTAGCAACGCTTCTTTTTCCTCGGGACTAGCGGTTCCTTTCGAGTATTTTAATAATAATTGCTTGATATAATCCCGGTAATGCTCCATGAAATTCTTTGCGCTATAATAGTATTACGATCGGGAAGGCCGATCGTACGATCCTGGTTGGAAATTTTTTTAACTTTTTTTTATGATGGTAGATATGGCAATAATTATAATGGCAGTATCGACATGCTGGTATAGGTATTGGCGGATGAAACGGGATGCTTTTGAAAGTTGATCTTTGACAGTGTTAGAAGATAATCCCAAGAGGCAGGCGATTTCCTGGTTGGTAAGCCCATCCAATTTGCTCAATTTATATATCTGGCGGCGTTGCACCGGCAGGTTGTTGATGGCATTCATGCGGATTTCTTCCAATTGCTTGGAATGGATATGTTCGTTTACCTGGTCCGTCGCTTCTTCGTAATGCGCCAGGAAATGATGGCGGAATTTCTCATCGTGGACCGACTTCCTGAGCGCATCAAATACTTGGTTCCTTGCTACTTTATATAAGAAAGCCTTGATAGAATAGGCAGGGTTTAAAGTTTGTTGATGAATCCATACCTTCATAAATACGTCTTGCACCACATCTAATGCGAGCTCCCTAGAACCCGATAACTTCATCGCGTAGGTAAATATTTGGTTACTGTACCTTTCGTAAAGTTCCTTAAAAGCCGCCTGATCGTTACCTATGATTCTTTTACATAATTCTTCATCCGTCGTTAGCATCATGAACACAATGATTTTGGTGAATATAAGATCACTTTAACCCAGAAAGTATCTTGGCTGTGCACAAAGATAGAACACAGTTAGCCGGTCTAAAATCCAAACGGTTGAATTAAAATAAATATAACACGTAGCCCACCCATTTCTACTATAAATATATTCAAAGAAGCGAATATTCTAATTTTTTAGGGTTATTATTTACAGTTATTAATAAAAAATGGGGGCAAACGCTTTAAAAAAGCAAAAGATGTTGCAACTTACATCAACAGGTATTATAATATTTAAAATTGAATCATGTATTTACTAGATCTTGGTCATTTCCCAGGCCAAGGTTTTTGATAAGCTCGTGATATCCTTTCCATTAATAACCCGCTTGGGAAATCCCAGCCCGGTTAAAGCGATCATCGCGGTCGCCAATTCTTCCATCGTGCAAAAGCCGTTAGGAAAAAGAGCGCGGCCCAGGGGGAATGTCCAATTTATATAACGGTAAAATTTGTGCGTATGTTTCAAACCCTTTATAGGCCTAATAAATCCGGGACGCATTCCAAAAGCTTGCCTGAAAGGCAACTTAAACAAATCATTTTCCGTTTTGCCCTTGATCCTCGCCCAGGCAAGTTTACCATTTTCGCTGCTATCCGTTCCTTGCCCCGATACATAACAGAAGGTCATGGCCGGGTTTAGTTCGCATAATACTTTGGCAAGCGCCATCGTCATCGTGTAAGTAATCTTATAATAACTTGCCGCATCTATACCCACAGAAGATATCCCCATGCAATGAAAACAAGCATCATAACCGCTCAAGCGGTTCTTAAGGCCGGAGAAATCATAAAAGTCCTGGTGAATAATTTCCTGCAATTTTGGATGGTTGATCCCGCTTGGCTTCCTGTTAATTATTAACACTTCCTTCACCAAGGGATGTTGCAGGCATACATGCACCACACCTTCCCCCACCATGCCCGTTGCCCCAGTAATGATAACTTTGATTTCATTCATATAAAATAACATTACGTCCTTCGATTGGTTAAATATACATCGTTGAAATATAAAAACGTCCGTTACATGACATAAAGGCAATATAAAGTCACCAGGTTGCAGCACATGTTAACATTTCGCTAAAAATAGTCATGGCTTTACCAGTTCTGTCGATATCACCGAATATTCTTTCAGAATTATTGAAATCTTCTTTAATTTGTAGGCAACCATCGATGAATAAATTAATAACCGTGCAAAGACGATGGGAGTGTTGTTTTTAATGTGAACATATGACCTTTAGTATCTTATTGACGATTTTTTTGGTTTTGTTGAATGGTTTTTTCGTGGCCGCGGAATTTGCGATCGTTAAAGTTCGGGCTTCCCAGGTGGGTAGCGCCAAGAATGTTCCGGGCAAGATCGTAAATAATGCCAAGCAGATTGTTGATAACCTGGATGGCTATCTGGCGGCAACGCAGCTAGGTATTACTTTGGCCTCCCTCGGTCTAGGTTGGGTGGGTGAGTCGGTAACGACACAGATCATCCTCAATGTCATGGATTTCTTTCACTTTTCAATGGATCCGGCTACAGCGCATAAGATTGCCGTTCCCGTTGCATTTCTATTCATCACGATCTTACATATCGTATTTGGCGAATTGGCGCCAAAGTCGTTCGCGATACGCAAACCGTTGCCTACTACATTAGTGGTGGCCGTTCCCCTCAGGATTTTCTACTTCGTGTTCAAACCCTTTATCTGGCTATTAAACGGTATGGCCAACTTGTTATTAAGGGTGATCGGCATCGAGCCGATGAGCGAGCACGAGATACATTCCGAAGATGAATTAAAGTTGATCATCTCCGAAAGCCAGGAAGGCGGTGCTATCGAAGCCAGTGAGCGCGAGCTGATTCAAAATGTTTTCGATTTTGACGACAGGAGAGTGAAGGATATCATGGTACACAGGAAGAACGTTGTCGGCTTGAACATTGACCTGCCTTTTGATGCATTCGTGAACGAGGCGCTCAATGAAGGATATTCACGT
The DNA here is from genome assembly GCF_002557795.1 of Chitinophaga caeni. Classification (NCBI taxonomy): domain Bacteria; kingdom Pseudomonadati; phylum Bacteroidota; class Chitinophagia; order Chitinophagales; family Chitinophagaceae; genus Chitinophaga; species Chitinophaga caeni. Next base: position 38,773 of record NZ_CP023777.1, read on the forward strand.
TACCCCGTGTTCAAGGGCTCGATCGATGATTTGGAAGGGATTATCAATACAAAAGATCTGTACGCCGGTGTTCATAATAAAACGATCAAATCCCCGATGGATATCATGCGTCCAACATTCTACGTTCCGGACAGTATGAAGATCAAAGATTTGTTACGCACCTTCCAGCAAAAACACCAACAATTAGCCGTAGTTACCAACGAGTTCGGTGATACGAGCGGCATTGTTACCATGGAAGATATCCTTGAAGAATTGGTGGGAGAAATACAGGATGAGCACGATCATGAACCTCCCGTGGTACAACAAACAGAGCATAATGTATTCGTTGTGGATGCAGATGAAAACATCGAGGAACTGAATAAACATTTGCCGGCCTTATTACCCACCAGCAGTCATTACAACACTTTGGCAGGGCTGATAGCTTACCGTTTGGAAGAAATTCCGCATGAAGGGCAGCAATTGCAAGTCGGCAACTATAATATTACGGTGACGAAAATGTCTAAAAGTGCCGTGGAAACGGTACGCATGTCTTACAAGAAATAAAAAACCCGACCAACTGTAAGAACAGTTAGCCGGGCATTATGTACAGCTATTACCTCCTAATGAACTTGTTCACCGACAGCTTCCGCTACTTCGTTTAATGAAATCCCGGATTTATCCATTTCTTCCATAAACTCTTTAGCCCAGTAATCGATCGTGTAATGGCTCACCGATTCGTACAAACGTTTCATACGGATCTGGCGTTCCTGCGGATCCATAACGAGCGCTTTCAACAAGCTTTCCTTCATGGACTTCCGATCGTAAGGATTGGTGAACACGGCATGCGGCATCTCGACTGCGGCGCCGGCAAATTCCGACAGCACCAGGACACCATCTGCATTTTTATTAACACCCTGGGCGGCCACATATTCTTTCGCCACCAGGTTCAAGCCATCTCTCAGCGGGGTGATCCAAGCCACATCGGACATCGCGTAATACGCCACGATATCTTCGAAAGGCATCGCCCTGAAGAAGAAATGTATCGGTGTCCAATCCATACGGGAGTACTTCCCGTTGATCTTTCCAACCGCCTGTTCCAATTCTACCTGGATGCGTTCATAGATCTTCATCCCGCTTGAAGGCGGGGTGCAGATATTTATCAGCTCCACTTTTCCGCGGAATTCAGGGTATTCATCCAAAAATTGTCCGAAAGCCTTAATTTTTTCGAGCGGTCCTTTCACATAATCCAACCTTTCTACGCTCAGGATAATTTTCTTACCCTCGGTTTGAGATCTTAACCGCTTGATAAGATCACGGGTATCATCTTTTTCCACCACTTCCTTGATATACTTGGCATGAATCCCTACAGGATTGGCTCCTAACCTTACAATACGCCGCCCCGTATCAATTTCCGTGGTCATTTTATTGATACCCATAGCGCAGCTATAGGTCAGGTAGCGGGGAGCGCAATTTACCTGTTCGCGGATGGCAACATTCATCATGCTGCGCACCACGTCTACGAAGTTTTCAACATACCTTGGGATATGGAAAGAGATATAATCGCATTGCAATAAGCTGCTGATGATCTCCGTGCGCCAAGGAATCACGTTAAAAGTGTTGGCAGCAGGGAAAGCGGTATGATGGAAAAAACCGATTTTGAGATCGGGTCTTAATTGCCTTAAATAGCCGGGCACCATCCACAAATTGTAATCATGCACCCAAACGGTAGCGTTCGGCTCCGCTTCTTCGGCAGCTTTTTCAGCGAATAATTTATTTATTTTAAGATAATGTTCCCAATGTTGATGGTTGAACTGCACCTTATCTATAAAAGAAAAGATAGCTGGCCAGAAAGCTTCCTTGGAGAATAATTTATAGAAGACCTCCACATCGCGTTGATTCAATAGCACCGGACTTCCTACCAGGTTTGGATATTCCTCTTCATCAATTTTAAAGTTCGGCGCTTTCGCCTTTTTATCCTTCGTTTCTTGCCAGGCCACCCAAACACCGGAACGACCACCTTTAAAAAAGTTTGTTAAAGTAGGTAGTATGCCATTAGGACTTTTCGGGGGCACTTTCATCATTTGCCCGTTCACTTCTTTCATTTCGAAAGGGAAACGGTGATAGAGCATCATCAACTGGTCGGAGGGAGTTTCATCATCCAGGTGGTATTTATCTTTTTTATCTTTCTTAAGGAAAGGATCGAATTCTTTGAAATGCTGCATCGCTTCCAAGATACCGCCTGCGCCGGCATCCTCAGCTTGGTAAACATGGTCGAAATCCGCCGTAGCCTCTGCTAAGGCAGGTTCGGGATTTCCAACAACCACGCCTTTAAAGCCGGCATTATATAATGACAGGTCATTGAGCGTATCCCCGGCCACCAGCACCCTTTCCGCGGGTTCTTGCAGCAGGTTGATCAACTGTTGCAAGGTGCTGCCTTTATTCACATCTTGCGGCAATACATCGAGGTATCTACCCGCAGAAACGATGATATCACAATGTAACTTTTCTTCTATGAATGCAACTTTTTTCTGGATATCAGGATCATCGAAAAAGTAAGAGCAACGGCGTTGTTGCGGTACCGGCTGAACCACGAGATCATTCACTCCCTTCATCATTTCAGACACCACTCTCCTACCGGGCCATTTCAGCTCGATATTGTTTTGAATAGGCTGCACCGGTTCCAATGTAAAACCATTGAGAACGGTAGCACCCACATCGCAAATTATATAATCAGGTTTAGGGATTACCGGGTCACTTAACAGCGGTAAAACACTTTCTACACCACGACCCGTAACAAAAATCAATCTAAAATCCTTGTTCTTTCGAATCAGGCTATACAAGCGCTCTTTACTTCTTTCGCTGCCGCCTAAAAAAGTTCCATCGAGGTCTGTAGCTAGTATCATAATTTTAATTTAAAGGTTAACGAAACCGCGAAAGTTCCGCATAAAAGAATGTTAGTAGTATTACCAACATTTATATTTATAGGAGCGAATGCTCCAATAGCTGAAATTCTAAATAAGGGGATGCGTGATTGTAGAGTACGCGGTACATCGCGGCAACGATGGGCATATGCACATCGAGCTTTGTCGCGATCTGGTATATTCCCTTCACGGCGTAATACCCTTCGGCTACCATGTTCATATGAGCCTGGGCCTCGGGGACGGGGTAACCACGGCCGATCATTTTACCGAACGTCCTGTTACGGCTAAATTCGGAATATGCGGTTACAAATAAATCGCCAAAATAGGCAGATTGCGTAAGATCACGGGGTATATCATCAACGGCTTGCAGGAATTGCTTTACTTCACGCAGCGCGTTACTGACGAGAACGGCGATAAAGTTATCCCCGTAATTCATTCCCGTAGCGACGCCCACGGCGATTCCTACCACGTTTTTCAATATGGCTGCGTATTCGACCCCAATCGGATCATAATTCGCAATGGCCTTGATATGGTGTGACTGTACCCAACCGGTTAGTTGTTGTACAATTTCTCGATCCTTTCCGGCGATCGTCATGTATGTTTTCCGATCGAGCGCGATTTCTTCCGCGTGGCAAGGACCACCGATCACGAACACATCTGATGTTGGAATATTAAAGAACTGCTGCAAGAAAGTTGACGGCACGAGATTCTCGGCACCTACAACCCCCTTGATAGATACAATAACTTTTTTCCCCTCGAAATTAAATTCCTTCCAGTCGGCAATGGTAGCTGCTAAATAGGCCGAAGGCACAGCAAATAATATGTAATCTGAAGCGTCAATAGCCTCTTGTGCATGGTGGGTAGGATAAATATTATCGCGATTGAGCTCCAGGAAACTAAGATAGTTGCGATTCCGCTTGTGCTGTTTAAAGTATGAAACGTTCTCCTCCGATCGGAGTAACCAGGTGATTTGGAGCCCACCCTCTGCAAATATTTTCACTAATGCCGTTGCCCAACTACCACCGCCTACAATCGTAAGCCGTGTCGAATTGGTCAATGTTGTCCGTTTTAATGAATTAATATATTGAGCGATGCAAAGATACGAATAAATACCGGGGTAACGAACGGATTCGGGTGACAACTTGTCCCAAATCGCGCCAATTAGACGCAATTAATTATAATATAAAAACAAATTATTATTTATTATCTAATATAAACAAACTAATAATATTGATATATAAATATTTGTCCTATTTCTCGCGGGTAAAATTAACATCATCCAACTTCATTGAATTTGTAGCTAGCTGATGGCTTGCGCAGCCACTCAATTGCCTTTAACATTGATGACCCTTGAATGCACTCTACCGTAACCATTCAGCACCATTTTACCCGGGTATAGCTCCACGGTAGCATAGGCGTTCTGACCAGCCGTTTCCACCATACCTTCTATAACAATGCATGGTATCCCGGCGATGAGACAGTAGGCCCCTTCGTGGTGGTGACCGGCAATCAAAGCCTTTACACAACTGAACTTTGAGACCGTCGCCACGATTTCTTTTTTATTCAAAGCCGTTAACCCATCTGCGCAACCCATCGGGTGATGGGAGAAAATAAGCACGTACTCCCCCTTCTCCTGCGAGGCTTCCAATTCTTCTTTCAACCATTGCACCTGTTTACTACTGATACCGCCGTTGTAAGCGGCCGCATTATGCCCTCCTTCCTTCTTAATTTTTTCGAACATACTTTTAAGTTCGGGTTCTTTCCAAGTACCTTCCACGTTAGAATAACTGGCAACCTCGTTGGTATTCAGTAGAACAAATTTCCAGTTCCCCCTTTTAAATGAATAATATTCACCTGGCATTTTAAGTTTTTCATACAATAAGCGGTTATCCTTCAAACCGCTATAATCGTGGTTTCCCGGGGTATTATACAGCGGTTGCTCCAGTTTATCCAGGATATGTAGCACCGTATCTAGATCTTTTTGATCCCGATCGATCACATCTCCCATATTAATTGTAAACTCTACATCTTTTGAATTAATGTCCCCCACGCAGCTTTCCAGCTTAGAGAGTGAGTTCCTGTAAAAGCGGCTTCCTTTCGTATCACTATCAGCATACTGTATATCACTTAATAAACCGAAACGGATCAATGGTTTTCCTTGCTGCGCGGTGCAATCCAAAAGCAAAACCATTCCCAACAAGCTACAAATAAGAAATTTTTTCATGAGATGTTCCCCGGGGTATTCCCTGTTTTTAAGTTATTCTCTATATAAATCTTCCTTTCCAATAACTGTGCAAGATTCCCATGTTGTTTTCATCGAATTAATAATGAAAGCCCGGAATAATAGTAATATAAACATAATTGTAACGCTTTACAACACTATACCTATCCCGGTTCCAAAAAATGGTAGGCAACCTTAAAATAGTTGCCTGCCATTACCCGATATTCTTATTATTACCCAAGTTACATTACTACTTCCCCGTTACCCGCCAACACATTCTCCTGTAGCTCCTTGATCGTCATATTATATAATACGCTGTGCCTATTATTAACCCTTTGAACGAGGTGTACATGGGCGATGAAGTTTTGTACGACCTGGATTTTATCGCTCGGCGTTACAACGAGTAATTGTAAATGCAATTGTTTACATAATTCCATGAGGTAGGTCGCCTTCTCCTCATCCTGGTTGCTAAAACTTTCATCTACAGCGATAAACCTCAGGCTGCGCGCGTTCTTACCTTCCCTGGTAATGCCAAACTGGTAAGCAATAGCGCTACATAAGATCGTATAAGTCAACTGTGCTTTTTCTCCCCCGGAGAGCTGCCCCATTTGGCGGTAGGTCTTCTTCACTTCGCCGGTGTCGCGGTAACGTTCGTCAGCCCAAAATTCGAACCAATTTCGAACATCCATCACGCGGCTACGGTAAGCTTCGTTTTCATCGAGCAAAGAAATGAGCGGCGCCACTTTCTCTTGGAAATGCATCGCTTTATTTTCAAAAGACTCCTGTTGCCAATTGGTGGTTTGGGGTAAAGCATCGAGCAACCTGTTTTTAAATTCCTTGATCTCCGTACCGGAGGGAACCGGGCGTTTGCCAAGTTCGATATACGTTTCCGGGTGCCTGTTAAAGTTGATACCTTTTAATGATTCGTTCAACTTCTTGATATTATTATTGATATCGCGTTCCCATTTCTCGATTTCTTCGTTTAAACCACCAATTTTATAGGTGATGGTAATATTAATATAGTTTTCAAAATCCTTTTTATACCGGGGTAAGTTTTCTGTTACCAGGCGATCCAACCATTCTAAATATTCACCCGCATGCTGCGCATCATCGGAGAGAGGCTGCACATCCGCTAGCCAGCCCGGGAATTGCTGCAACAACTCGGGCGAAGGATTTTTTAGTTTGCCGATAGCCCTGTCCAACAACACTTTTTCCTTGTACTCATCTTCCGCGCTGCGCTTCAAGGACTGTTCCTTGTCCTGTTTTAACTGCTGGTAGACCCGGTCGATATTCTGCAAATTCAATTCACCTAAATCCGCACCATGCTGCTGTTGGAACTGCAACAAAGCATCTTTATCCCCATCAGTAACATGTTGCAACAATGCGGACAACATTTCCTGTTGTGACAGCATCGCTTGGATTTCCTGCTGAACGAGCGCTTCATCACGGATCAGTTGCGTATGCTTTTCGTTGGTGGCATCTTTTTGCGACTTCAATTCTTGCAATTGCAATTTCAACGCATCCAGTTCCTTATTTTCTTTCCGTAAAGACGCTACCTGCTCATGTAACTTATGGATTTGCTTTTGAATTTTGGCAACATCCAATGCATCGTAACCCGGCAGCTCCTGCAAACGGCTCAAGGCATAAAATTGCTTTTGTAAACGTTGGGAACGGTGTTTACAAGTTTGCAACATATCATTAGCGCTTTGCAGGTCATCCCCTAACTTGTTCCTTTTCAGTATAAGCGCTTCTTTCTTTTTCTCGTTATTCCATCCCATCACGTAGCGGGAAGGATCATTTTTTTCTTGGCGATCGTCTTTTTCATGCCGATCATAATTCTTTATCAAGCCATTGATCGTGATCGCTTTATCGTATTTTCCCAGGAGTTTTTCATTCTCAACACAAACGTGATCAAACTGTTGGATGACCTGGTGTTTTACCCATTCAGCCAACTTATTACTAGGATGAAATTCCAGTTTATGATACACCGTATCTTCACCCGGAACCAGCATGATTACATCATCATGAATACGGTTAAAGACGAGGCGTGTACGGAGGTTATTATTGTTTACGTAATGCGTTACCTTTTTGTAATATTTATCCGGGACCAGTAATCGCAAGGCAAATGAATGCAGCAACTTTTCCAATGCAGGCTGCCAGTCTAACTCTTCCGGCGCCACTTGCATCAGCTCTCCCGCGAAAAGAATTTCGTTCGGATCAACTTTCAGCGATTGGCAAATCTCTTTCCTAAGATTTACCAAGTGGGGTGGAATATTATTCTTCGATTGATGCAATAATTCGATCTCCTTTTCCAACTCTTCCTTACCGGACAGGGCCTTTTCCTTCGTTCTTTTCGCATCGTATTCATCTTCATCGTTAAGGCGTTGTTCGTGTTCCAGTATTTTCGATACCCTACCCGCATCTTTTATAATCCTGTTGAATGCAGCTTCACTATTAACCTCCTTCTCCTTTAAAGGCAATGCTTGGCACCAGTCATGAACAATTTGCAATTGTTGCATGGCAGCTTCCCTGGATTTCTCAAGGTCGATGATATCCTTTTCTAACTGCTGCACCACTTGCCCCGCCTTATTTTTCTCCACCAGGTTTTGTGCGGATCTTTCCTTTTCGAGCAATACATCTATCTCATCGCGGGTTCCGGCCAAGCGCTTGGAGATCAATTTCAACTCTTTGGCATTCGCTTCCAACCCTTCAGCCAACAGGGCATTCTTGGTATAGCTATTCCAGATTACCGCGGTATCCAGTTGCTGCTGAAGTTGTTTAGATTTATCGCGGTGGTGGCTGTAAGCATGATAATGATCCTTGATCTTTTCAAGCATTTCTATTTGCACCGCCGTTTTATCGATATTTCTCTGGGCATCGAGCAAGGTGGTAAGATGACCTTTCAGCTCCTGGAATTGATCTTCCATATTACGCGGTTCCAACATGTGGGTACGGATAAATTCATCCAAGTTCCCCAGCACCTTGATACCCACGGTTTGGTTGAATAATTGCAGCGCCTGCGCACTTTGCATTCCCATTACATCCACCATCCGGGCAGCGTATTTGCTGGCGGCATCAAACCATTCCACCAGTTTACGGTTGCCTTTATTGTACCTTTGCTCTAGGCGCTTTTTCCAGGCATTATTGAAATCGAAAGGCGTAAAATCATCCCCGATGTGCAGTTCACGGTGCGAAATACCGAAGACCCGCTTCATATCTCCATTTGAAAAATAACGTACCTGGAACAAGGTTACATCCTGTTCGGCTTCATTTGCAAAGTTGGCTAACAGGATACTGTAAGTCTCCTCCTTCTTTTCCCTTAAATAAAGTGATTTCGTGGTACCGTTGGCTTCGTTATTGACCGTACCGTAACCACCCATTACGTAAGACTCTTCCGTACGATCCCCTTTTTTCTCGCTGCCGCTGCTTTGGTTATAAAAGCGGTAACGTTTCTCTGGCACCACCAGGGTTAGCAGGGCATCTATAAAAGTTGTTTTACCGCTACCATTGCTACCTGTGAGCAAGCTCGTATCGCCGGCAGGGTTAATTGTATGTATTTGTTCATCAAAGGTTCCCCAGTTATAGACTTCCATGAACTGTAAGCGGAAACCATTCTTTTCACTATCGGTACTAAATACGTTCAGTTGCATAATTCCTTTTTTGAATCCGGCTATCAATTTTGTGCTGCCGCTGCTTGTTCTTTCCTTTCTTGAAGTTGTTGCTGAAATTGATCCAGCACATCGCCGTCAACTTTTGCTTTAATCATCTTCCGGATACGGAACTTCTGTTCATCGGGGTGCTCCAGGTGTTCTACTAATTGCAAGAAACCATGTTCTTCCATCTTGTCGATCAGTCGATCGATCTCTTTGAGGAATTTAATCCTACTGGCTTGCTCTTTAAAAAACAGTTCCGCGTATTCCTTGATCTCGATACGCTTCTTGATCAATTCCCTCGTGGTAGCTTCGCTCAATTCAAATTCTGCGAGCATTTCCCTCAGTAATACCAGCATTACACTTTCTTCGTATGTAAATGTTCTGCGTTGCATCCAAGTCACTTCAGCCGCATCTTCTCCGTTAACTAAATGCTTCAGGTACGCGTAACCGTCTTGTTCATCCACGACTAAAATTAAGCCGAGTTGTTGTAAGAAGCTAGCAAGTTCATGTTGGAATTGCAGCAACTTTTCCCAGTTGCTTTTATCAAGATACTCTAATGGCCCTTTCAGCAATTTCACGATAATGCCGGCATAGGGTAATATTTTCTGGTTCGAATTCATCTTTTCTGGCTCTTATTTTCCGAACAACAGGTATGGCACCTCGATAAACTTGGTAGCTTCGCTATTGAGCGGTATATGTTCAGTAGTGTTATTAACGATATATGCATGTGCGGCTTTATCTTTCAGGAAGCTGAAGTAAGCGATTATATCAGCTAATCCATTTTCAAGCGGGTGAACTTCCAGCACTTCTTTCAGGGTAGCTGTTTGTTTGGAGATCAATACTTCCTGGACCCTGCCCCACAATATTTTCTTATCAACATGCCGGGTGTTCAACATCTTGCCCAACCTTTCGAAATCAGCAACTGCCTTGTGGGCATCCGCCGGCTGGCGGGCTTCTTGAACGGTATTTTTCTGTTCCAGCGATATTTTCCGGTCCAATGTCATCTTAATTTCCACGGCATCTTCCCATTCCATCCCGCAATTCACATCATCTTCTTCCATCAGTTCAAACACCAGTTCCTTAATTTGTCCAATCTGCTTGCGGAGTCTCCGGTGCCGCGCAATCTCCCGTTCCGTAACGATGCGGCTCAACTTTTCTGCCATCTTATCATTCGATTCGTAAACTGCCTTCCCTTGTTCCAACAGCATCGACTTGATATCTGACAAGAAATGTTCATCGCAATCTATCTGGCGATCCCGTAAAATTTCGAGTAATTTCCCCGTTAGTTCGCGCCATTCTTCTTGTCCTGCCCTGGAAACCAAAAAATCCCAGAAGGCATAAAAACTTTTGCCTTGGTTGCTACTTCTCAAGGCATCGTATGCTTCGAAGGCGAAGCCCAAGATATCCCCTTTATGGTAAGATTCCTTGGTATGTTGTTCTACGATGGCACGGTGGATCTGTTTAAAATTATCCTCTACTTCCCTAAAATCGCTGATCAACGTGTAACAGAGTTGCGTAAAAAGTTCCAGGCGTTCCGAAACCTGCGCATTATTATACCGGTCGGGGACCACGCCTAGTTCCAAAGCCTTGATTTCCTTATCAAGTTCAGCCCTTTTCTGCTTAAGGGTTTCGAGGCGCTTGGCACGGTCATCCTCCGTATTTTCAACGATATCGCGAAGGGAATTGAACAGGAGTTTGAAACGGCTTTCCGTACCGACATGCTGGCGCAATTGTAATGTTTGTACCCATTGAAATACTTTCTCCGTATGGGCAGAAAGTTGGTAAATCGTGCTTCCATCGCTGGCGGGCAGGTCTTGCAAGAGACGGCGCTGCACCCATAACTGTATATATTTCCGGCTACGGGAAGCATCATCCTCCCCGAAAGCAAAGATAACATCTTCCGCATCTTCCAAGCCGCCGTCCTGGTTGGCTAAAAGATCTGCCAATACCTGTACCAATTCATTTCCCGGGATTGAAAACCTATTTTCCTCCTTGAACACGCCGAATAAAAAGGGTAAAACCCAGTGAGCATTGCGCATGCGGAGCATTTGCAATGCCGGGGAAGCGTTGTACAAGGATGAAAACTCTTCTTTTGTCATAAAATTCCTATCTCCTATTTTGGGTGTAAACTAGGAAAAAAAAGACGTTTCTATCCTCCCCCGGCAACCTTGTGGAAAACTTGTGAAATTCGGGGAAAAGACTGCTGACTATTCATCATTGTACTGTAAATTCGGTAAGGGCTTGATCTTATCGCGGTTACCTGAGAAGGAGTAATACCAAAACCAGCGCAAGGTATGATTCATATCGTATTGATAGCCGGAAGACTTTTGCTGATAAACAAGCATATATCCCAGGTCATACGACCAGCCCCTGCCCAAGCTTTGCCGGATGCCTGCAAAGGCGCGGAATTGATCGAATACATTGTACACGATCGCTTTCCCGAATTGCACGGCTACTTCGTTGGCCAATGAGATTTGTGGTACCAGGGGCTTTTTCGATACCGGGATCGTGGCGCTAATCAAGTAACGGAAGCGGTTGCTGAAGTTAAAATCACCGGTCGATTTATCATCCTGCAATGCTTCCCGCCAACGCTGTTCGCTCCGGAAACGGTTAAGTATCGAAACGCTGCCCACCTTGGAAGAATAGGCTATTTGCTCGTACCAGCGATTTTCATCGGCAAATGTTTTATAACCCGGTGTTGTAGGCGCCAACCACAGGTGTGCATAGCCCATGATAAAAGAAAGTTGATCATTGACCCAATAGCCTGCCCCGGCCCTGGCGAAGTAGAAACTGGGCCTCTCCAGGAAATCCGTCCGCCGGACGTGGATATCTCCAACAGCCCCGAAATGCTTGGAAATCCGGAAAGTGGAGTTTATGCTGAACCAAGTTTGTTGTTGATGGTTTATGACCTTTTGTTGTTGCGCGTAAACATGGATGGGTAATGATAGTAACAGTAACAATTTTCTCATACCAAGATATTTTCCAATTGGATTACAATCCTACCGGGCAGAATGTTCAGTTTTGGAATGGCGGAAAATAAAAAAGCTACCGATAGAAATCGGCAGCTATATGCTGTTACGAATCATTTTCATAACAAAAACCAACCATGTAATACTATGTCGCGTACTGTTTCAATCAATAAAATCTTTACGCCGTACCTTTCAAAATCTTATTCCAATACAACCATGGCAGCACCTTCGTTTTGAGCAACCACATGCTGTAACGTTCCTTGGCCTGGTTAAAAGGAAAAGTTTCCACCGGCTTATTATTATAATCAAATTCAGCCAAAACCAACTTTCTATAACCTGTAACCAGTGGACAAGAACCGTAACCGTTGTACTTTTCCGTGGCGGTACCCCCATCTATTGCTTGTAGTAAATTTCCTACCAATACCGGTACTTGTTTCCTGACCGCAGCCCCAGTCTTGGCATTGGGGGTGCTAGTCACATCTCCACAACCGAAAATATTTTTAAATACCCGGTGTTGCAATGTTTCCTTGTTCACATCCAACCAACCCAATTCATTACCAGGAACAGCCAAGGGACTGTTCTTTATAAAATCGGGCGCCGATTGCGGCGGGGTAATATGTAGCATATCAAACGGTTGCTCAACCTGGTGAAGTAGGCCGTTATTATCTTTATATTCAAAAACAGCTACTTGTTGACTTCCTTTAACTTCCACGAGGTTATATCCAAAATGCGGTTTGATGCCGTACCGATCAATTACTTTGTTCAATACTTCGGCATATTTCTTTACACCAAAAATCATGGAGCCACCGGAATAAAAATGCACTTCGGCGCTTTTGAGCAAACCATGTTTCCTAAGGTAATCCGCCGCCAAATACATAATTTTCTGCGGGGCGCCACCACATTTTACGGGAGTGCTGGGGCTGGTAAAAATAGCCTTGGAAAAAGGTTTCAGTGATTTCAAGACCTTCCAGGTGTAAGGCGCCGTATCAAAGGAATAATTACTACAAACACCATGCTTCCCAAGGCTTTCCTTCAACCCTTTTATTTTGTGCCAATCTAATTGGATTCCCGGCACCACGACCAAGTAATCATATTTTATGGACCGGCTTCCTTCTATATGTACAAGATTATTACCAGGATCAAAGCCTTGGGCTTTAGCCTTGATCCAAGCAACGCCACTAGGCATGACAGCCGCTTCCTCCCTCACGGTTTTATTGATATCAAAAACACCGCCGCCAACCAATGTCCAAGCAGGTTGGTAATAATGCTTAGAGGAAGGTTCTATTATCGCGATATCTAATTGCTTCCGTTTACGAAGCAATTGCGCCGCGATAGAGATCCCGGCATTTCCACCTCCCACGATGACAATTTGATAATGTGATTTCATAATGGATGATTTTATGAATACTAACAATCAGCATTCAAATCAAAAATAGATATCTAGCGGGACTGGGAATGTGACTAAAGTCACGGGACAGGACCAGCGGGTTAAAACCATTCATTATTTAAAGGGAAAACATCTATTATTTCAACAATTGCCAGGTCATATAAATTTCATTATCTTTACTCGCAGCAGAGTTTTCCATTGTTGATTCGTTTTTCTAAACCAATCGTTTTACCCTTAAAATACTTTTACATGCCTACCAAGTTTGAAATCCGTCCGAAGGGGCGTATTACGCTAGTTGGTATCGAAATTATCCTTACAAGTATATTATCTGCTATAGCCCTAGATAAAAACTACGGATGGGATACCTTTACAACTGTTATCGTTTCAATAATAAGTGCCTTATTTATTACGGCATTATTCTTCAACTGGAGAATTTTCCGGTACTTTTTTTCGGTAATATTCTCATTGGCATGGGGATTTATAGCATATATGATAGCAGAAAATTTCGGGGCGCCCAGTATTACATGCTGGATCACGGTGGTATTGGCCGCAGTTATTGCTTTGAGTCTACATATCGATTATTTTAGGTTCGAGAAAAACCCCGATTAGTACATCATGTGGCAGAAATTGTTATATTTAAAACATGCCCGGTAACCAGTACACATATTCGAGGTTCATCTATGCAGATGCAGATAAAATCTACCGCGCATTAACCGAACCCGGTGCTTTGAAAACCTGGAGGGTACCCGGCGAAATGACGGCAGCCATCCACTCTTTCCAATTAAAAGTAGGCGGTGGGTATGAAATGTCGTTATTTTACCCGGGTAACGATACTTTAAATACCGGTAAAACACGTGGAAAAGAAGATCGTTTCATAGCGCGGTACCTGTCTCTCGAAGTAAATAGAAAAGTTACGGAAGCTATCAGGTTCGTTACTGATCAACCGGGGTTTGAAAAGGAAATGATCATGGAAATTGAATTGTCGCCAAGGGCAAACGGGACAATGGTCAGCATTACTTACAAGAACCTTCCAGAAGTAATCAACCCCGAGGACAATGAAATAGGCACCCTTTCGTCATTAAAAAAACTGGCTGCATATGTTGCGTAATAAATATCATTTAAGACCATCAAACTACCTTTCTAAAGTGATACTGATCAATTTATTGACAAAATTTCATTTGCACGATAAGCTTTAACGTACAGCTATTTACACATGAAAACCATGGCGCATTACGCAAGCGTCATTTTCAATTAAAATTTTAGAAAAAGTAACCACGGAAAACTAATTGAAATGCAGCACCGTATTGAAAACCAGGTTATGTTCATGATGCGCAGCCGCTTGCTGGAGCGGTAATTTCCTTACAAATAGATATCCAAGCTCAATAGCAACATGTTGCCCAAATCCTTTCTGTACAGAGAAACTTGAGCGCGCCTGATCAAAAAAATAAGCCCGGTTTACGCCATGGATATTCCATAAATACTCCTGCTGGAGAAAGAACCTCAACTTATCATTATATAAATATTTCAGGCCGATACCCTCCCTTGCCCTTATGGTATTACGCGATTCATCAAAAATACGGTATTCAAATAATGATCGATGCGTCAACCTCAAACGGTTGATAATAGGAATTTTAAATAAAAATCCTGCACTAGTTCTATATTCAGTAATAGGTAATTTAGCAAACGCCGCCTCCTTGTTAATAGCGGGAAAGGATCTATAATAAGCAAACGGTGACAAGTTGATATCAAGGAATGATTTCCAATGATAATAAATCCATGGTCGAATAGAAAGCAGTTGTTTACTATACAATGGGTTATCGCTTCCGGATGTTGATTGACGGCGATGCTGAAACTCCAGGTCGGACTGCCATTTATTGGAAATATTATAAGAAGCAGTGGCCCTGAACCAAGTATTCCATTTTTGTTGTGCGGAGAGATCTGTAAGGAATTGAATCAGCAATAAAATTGTAATGGATATAATCATGGTAAACCTTGCCATCCAGATATATTTTTGAAGGCAAAATTGATGAAGATGAACGAATTAGGCCGTGATCATGGTCACAGTAAAAAAGTTTCCTGGCATCATATTTTTCGATTATCTTTAAAGGAATTAATCCCTAATACCTTTAACCTTGAATAACGATTTCCATAAATTATACCGGGGATACAGCAATGCAGCATTAATTAATATCCTGCAAAATCCCGAGCAGTACCCGGTAGCGGCAGTAGATGCCGCCAATGAAATTCTTGAAGAAAGAAACATCCCTTCCGATGAGCATCTGGATCTTTTTTTAGAATCCGAAATTAGCAAGGGTGAGCGCCCTTCGTCAATAAGCTTTCAAGAGCTTTTCCAAGGAAATATTTTAAAATATTTCAAAAAATTACTGGCACCGGTAACGGACAAAAATGATAGAATTTTAATAATTATTTTCCTCTCTATCTTCACCATAAATTTTTTATACCTTTTATTTATTTATATAAGATCAATATACACTTTCATCGCATTACCAGTAAGTAATAATGCAATAGGCTCTAATAGCACCATACTATTAATAACCTCGATAACCCAATTATCATTGGCAATCCTGTTAATACTTTTGATTTATACGAGGAGGCGCTGGGGTTGGATATTAATGTTTGCAGGCGCGCTTTATAGTTGTATTATATCCGGAACAACGGTAAATGAAAGCCATTTATATTCCAGAAATGCCGGCGTCATGATATTCGCGCTATTGTTAAATGGCGTAATAGCCTTCTTGCTATCAAGGAAAGCACTGTTAAGATTTTACGGTATAAGCAGAACTACGCAGTTCATTACAATTATGGGTTGCATTGCGCTAGCAGTTTTAAGAATTATATTTCTATAATAACGGGCATACTAATATTCATTCTATTAATCGCGTGTCTTTTCAATATTCATGTATGGATACTAGAAAAACACCCTTCAGCACGAATTTGAAAGAAGGTGATATTTAAAAGAACTTGATTTCGCATAACGGGGAGAACCCGGAAGGTATTTCTCCCGCGTGCAGCCGGATATTACCTTTTACAACTTTTTCATGGATTTAGAGCATGGTTATTTTTGCACTGCCGGCAATTATATTCATTTAAATGCCGAATCCTTTAGGCGGACTGTTGTATACGAGCAATCCGGATATCAAATAGCTAATTAACAATTTGGTGAGTGAAATGGTATCGAAAAATACGGAGAATAAATATTATTGAACCCTTTTGAAGCCGTGAATGCCGATTGCTTGGAATTATGTACTTCTAACCTGCGATGAAAGAGTAGCCTACCAGTATTTAATAATCTTCATGATACTGCTATACAACAGCACAAGACAAATCCCCTGATGGCCATACCTCGATTTTGTAATAATCATCACCATCTTCACCTTCAACTGTGTCCAATTTATACTAACTGACGCGCACACGATAAAGACCATTTGGCAATTGCATTGCAAGTTCAACATTACTATCAGGACAATCCAGGATTACAATTTCACCTTTCATAATGGATATTCCTGCTTCGACAATATAGTCTGCGCTATCATCTAATGATTCCGGAATAGATGAAAGTATAGATATTGTACCTCTTATATCTCCGTAACTCCCAGTGGAAATACCTAGGATACCTTCGGCCATTGCTAGACGTGCATCGAAAGCTGTTTGTAACAAAAAGCTGGGGACACCTGTATCACCAGGCGCATCTGTATCTGCAAGGTAATACTGGTTATGCGATGTATTAAAATTAAACGCCATCTTCAGAAAAGGCTCTTTTTGAATTGTAATTGGTATTCTGGAGTATATACTATTTATAATATACTTAGGGGATAATATACTTAGGGGAGCTAAACAAAAAATAGTAAAATTGCGATGGTTTTTAGCATATATAAATACATTCTTATTGGATATTAGTTGCTCCGTTTTCTTAAATGCAATATTTACTGAAGTCGCATTATTTGTGTAAACATCGGAAAGCCGGTTGTTTGGTGGATATTTGGGTAAAACAATTTTTTCACCAATAATATTGAATAATGATGGCAATTTGACAGGTACAGTATGAGATAATATTTTTAGTGGCCGCGCGATCCGCGCGGGTTGTCTGTTGTCTGTTTATAACTTAACAACTATTGTATCTGGTGGCCTTTTAAAGTAGCCAGTATCTTTTACGACCAAATGCAATAAACTATCTCCTATAAGGTAGGAACTAACCAGAACGTTATATCCTTCAATGTTTTTAACAACATCAATCTCCCGATTGGCATATTTCTTTCTTACCTGCACTACATCTCTAGTGGTTGCACCTGCAGCGAGATACCTTATCTCCAAGATATAGCCTCTTGTTCGGATTGGATAACTTGATAACTCGATCTCCTCTACTTCAAATATCTCAAAAGTTGCTAACTTCCAAATCACAACTGCTACTATTACCAATGAAATAGAAATTAATATCGTCCACTTTTTCATATTTTTTTTTAAGTCTTCTTCCTCTAAATTACCCTTATTTGCATTATAATACTTAAATCCTTGCCTAATCATTTACTGATCTACCGGATCATCTCCATAAGGAGGAAGCATACTGCCTCTTACCTCTCTTTGCTCTCCTCGACCAGCACTTATATATGGATTCATACTTCTGCCATTCTGGTCCCGAAGTCCCTGCTGCCATTTGTGCGTTACCTACCTGCCTTGATAAAAGTTCCTGATGAAACAACCAAACAGCTTTGCCTGTTGCGCCGTAGTTAAAATTATCTAAATAAGGAGCTGTATAACTACTTCCCTGAATGGAAAATTGCGTCAGGACTTCCTGCCTTTTATCAAACTTATTTGCTAAGCCATATATAGTTTGATGTTATTCTCAATATCCCATTCCCCTTTATTCTTAACGAGATTACGAAAGCTACGAGGATTAATAATTCCCTTAGCTATCTTGATATTTGCATTAATGAAATTTTTGAAAATCTTATTTACATTAATGGTTTTCCAAGTTCATCTATGGATTTTAACTTCCTTCCTATTTGTAAAAAAACTAAATTATCATTGCCATACTGTTTTACCACATATCCTTTTCTATCAACAATAATTGTATACAGTAAAAAATCTGATCGGCAGCTTCCACGTTGTCATCGAGAATATCCTATTTCTACCGGGATGGTAACAACGTGTTCATCCGCCTCATTACCGGTGACGATTACATATTAAACCAAAGCCTGGATGCTATCGAGACCCGGTTAGACAACCGGTATTTTTTCAGGGTTACCCGTTACATGATCGCTAACCACGACGCGATCATAGCCTATCACCCGTTGAAACACGGGAAACTGGGCTTAACCTTGCGGCCGGAATACCGGGAACCCGTCTACGTGAGTAAACCGACGGCAAGGAAATTTAAACAATGGTTCGAGGTATGAAAATAACGCTACAGCTCCCTTTTTGGAATTTACACAGTTTATGAATAGTGTCAAAAGCATATTCATGATAACATAGCTGCGGGATAACCGGGATACAGCCCCGTCCTGCCTGTCATTTAAAAATGCCGCTGATCGCTGTTGTTCGTAATGCTGCGACCTTACAGGCTCACGATCCGGCCGGTGGCGTCTTCCAGCGGGAAGATCACGCAGTCCTTTGCCCATACGCTGTAACCGCCTGCGGGGTAGGGTTTGAGCAACCCATATTTGACCATGCTCGCCACAAGGTAATGGTTCCTGCTATCCCAATGCAGCCCGCCGCTATTGTAACCACACGCATGCTGCCGGTAGTCCAGCCCGCGCCCTTGCAGGTAATCAACTGCTTTGCGTGAGGCCGGCAAGGCTTTCTTAAAAGAGCCGAACACTTTTGCCAGCACCGCTTCCCGTTCTATGGGATCGGTGGAGGGGTTGACGGGAGCCGCTGGAACGGCCGGTAATAAAGGCGTTCCGCCGATCAGGGATTTGGCTTTCATGATCGCTTCGTGCATGCTGCATGTATCCATCAGCTCAATGAACCGGATCACGTCACCCGTACCCGCGTTGCAGTTCGTGGAAAAGCAGCAAAACGTACCCGTCTTGGGGTACAGTTGCAGGGAAGGAGTTTTATCATCGTGGAACGGGCATAACAAACGCCCGTGCTTGTCTGGCAGCAGGCCATAATAGGCGATCACTTCCGATAACCGCAGCCGCTGCTTAAGCTCTTTGATCTCCATCGGTCGTGAGGTTTTTGATCTCCAGGTAACCATCGCTCACAGTGATCTCCAGCTGGTCGCCGATAGCAAAACCCGCCCGTTTCAACCAAACCCCGCTCAGGTTCAGCCACGGTAAATATTTATCGCCCCTGTCGCGCGGATGCGCTTTTGCACCTACCTTTACCAGGCGCAGTTTGTTAACCTTGAGTGCCATGTGGAAAAAACATTTGATTAGAATTTATCCGTTCCAAAAATAACGGATGCTTTCTAATCAACAAAATTACTCCGTTTTGTTAACAACAATTATGTTCCATAATTTCGGCTTATGCCCGGTTGGGCCGTTTTAATCAGTACGTATGAGTTTTGGTAAACGTTTATTGGAAGCCCGCAAAAAGAAAGGTATCAGCCAGGAAGAGATGGCCTCTCATCTCGGCACCAAAGGGCCTGCTATCGGAAGATATGAGCGTGATGAGATGAAGCCGTCCATTGATGCGGCAACAAAGATGGCGAAGGTGTTGGGCGTATCGCTCGACTGGCTTGTCGGCATCACGGATATGGAACTGGATGCCGCTACGCTCGGCAGGATACAGGATATCAATAAACTTTCTCAAAAAGACAAAGAACTCGTGTTCGAGTTCCTTGATTCTTTTATCGCTAATAGGAAAATTAAAAATGTACTCCAATAGCAAAGAGCCCGCGCGGATCGCGCGGGCTCTTTGCTGAATAAAATCGAAAGAGTTAAATTATTATTCTATCTTCTCCTATATTCAATGTATATGATTCATACCCCTCTTCACCTAGTAACTTTAGCACAAAGCCATTTTCAAAACTAATAATAAGGTCACTCCGTGTCTCATTTGTGTTTAGTTCTTCTATTCTTTGTTCAAGCAATTTTAATAACCCAAAATCTTTATTAACAGGATAGGTCTCATATATGCAGAGGTTTCCATGTTCATCTGACAATGTAAATCGCCCTTCCATTTTTATAGATCCTTTTCTTTCAAGAAAAAGAACAATGTTATTTATGCTAAAACATATCTGCTGTATATAATCTCCTTTAAGCTGGGAAAAATCAAACTCTTTAGGTATAAAGTACATAACACTGTTTTAAAAAATTACCAATAACCTTCTGGTAGCGGAACGTGAGTATCGGGATTAGGCCCGGGTTTCATCGTAGCAGGATTGACTTTCTGGAAGCCTCCTTGAGGCATTGCCTTTTCCAGCACCCAATAACCATTAGGATATTGTTGAGTAGGTGGCATCACCCTTAGATTATATCCCGGAGGAACTTGTGCAGGAGGTGACTGCGGTGGGTTAGTAGGCAGCTTAAACTTAGGTGATGGCTTAGGTGCACCCCTTCCTCCTAAATTCGCAGCAGGACTAGCATTTCCTCCATTAGACGGCGAGACAACCCGCTCACCAAACTGCGTTATAGTCGGCTGCTCGATTTCAACTACCGGTGTTTTCCCTCCGCTAGTTTTACTAAATACCTTTGAAAGCCACGGTGCCAGCTTGGCACCAGCATAGCCTAATCCGCCACCAATGCCGGCCGATATACCCAACTGTCCCCAACTAAACTTGTCCTGCGTACCGTCCAGTATATTCAATCCTTGATCCACTGCGTTCCCCGCCGCACCGGACAAGGCACCTGCCGCAACCAGCGCTACCGTGCCTGTTCCCGCGGTAGCAACTGTCAGATCTACAACTGCGCCTGCAATCGCTCCGGATATCGCTCCTTTTCCAACACCTTTCAGGATATTCTCGCCTCTTATAGCCGCGCGAACACCGCCAACGAGTGCTCCAACACCAGCCCCGATAAGCGTTCCCAAAAAGCGGCCATCTTCATCGTAATAGTAAACAGGGTTATTAGTAGCAAAGTTGTAAGGTGAATGCTGTATATACTCCTCGCTTAATGGATCAAGAGCATGCCATCTTCCGATCTGTGGATCATACATCCTAGCTCCATAGTCATACCATTCCAATCCACTACCACCATTCCCCGCAAACTCCTTATTCTGCAACTCCTTCCCATTAAACTGGATGCGGTTTTGCGGATTGTAAATCGCCTTTTCGCTGATCCCCTGCATGGTCAACCCAAAAGGATAATAATGCGTCTCCTCCACCAAAGCCCCCTTCTCATGCGTCACCTGCAAATTATCAAAGAACACGTCGATATTAGGAGTAACGTTACTCACATATACGTAAAGATAACCATTCTTTGGAACCACCATTCCAGGTTTTACATGCGTGGTGAAAGTATTCGAGGCCCCGACCTGCTCTGCACCGCTACCACTAGACACGAGCTTGAATTGCTCGTCCAGCAGCATCCAGTTCAGGTACGCCTTGGGCTTGCCGGAAGTACCGCCGTTGTTCGTCGCGAGGAATGATGTAACCGATGGCCCCAGTAACGCTCCCGTTAATTCACTACCTGCAACTTTTCCACCGCTGGCACCGGGTACACCCGATACCAGGGCGCTTAAAATATCGTTGAGCGGGCTCACGTCCGTACCGGGGCTGCTGGCACTGTTCCACCAACTGCTCACCCGGATATTGTACTTATCACCCGCCATTACCTTCAGGATGATACCCGGCCCGATCTTGTTGCCGCTGCCGTTCACCTTTGCCACGTAATTGTTCGGGTCCGTGTACGTGTCGTTGGGGTAGCCACTGGGTTTCGCGCTGCGGGTGGCATCGACCCGGTCGTAGTACTGATTCTCCACCGTTGCCTGCGCCGTTTCCATGCTTGCGGGCGGGTAGAACGACGTATCTTTCTCTTCCGTGATTACGGTGCGGACGTTGCCGAGGTGATCCTTGAGGAAGTAATCGTATTCGAAACCTATAGGCCGCAACCGGATTGCGGGCCGTAGGCGGATACGTCCTTCCTCGTGCGCAATGAACTGTAACTGGTCGTTCTCGAACACGCTACCGCCTAGGTATAGGGTCGTGGTAACGGTACTACCCTCGGTCACGGTCTTCTTCAACTTGTTACCCGCCGCATCGTACAGAAATTGCACGGTCCCCTTCCCGGTGACAGTCACCATGTTAGGAAGATTGAGGATATTGTAAGTAATAGATGAAATATCCTTGTTCTTATCATAGACCAGGTTACCGTTACCATCGTAATTATAATCCTGCGCCGAGGATGTCTTGTTGCCGCCTAGTGCCGCCATATAGGCCGGGCTGCTGCGGAAGTCACCTAGCTTGGTGGCCGGGTCGTTCTGCGAATCAATCACGTTGTACAGCTTGTTCGTATTGGTATAGTAGCGGTATTGTAGCGCATCGATCGTCTTGCTTGAACCTATGACGGCTCCCTTACGGGTAACACCCATGATATTCCCGTCCGCATCGTAGGACAACCCCGAGACCGAGAAATCGATCCCGGCACTCTTGTTGAACACGGCGCCCGTGCCGCTACCGGAAACGTACTGGTTGAAATCAGCCCCGGTCAGGCGGTTAAACGCGTCGTAGGTAAAATCGTACTTGCGCAGCGTGGCATCACCGGCGCTTTTCCACAGCGTTCCCCCGATGTTACCGTTGTACTGCGGTGAAAAGGTCGAATACGCACCGTTCCTGTCGTAACCGAGCTGCATCGCGAAGTACCGGTCGTCATTGCTGGAACCGGTGAGGTACCCCTTGTTGATGGATGAAAAGTGCAGATACACTTTACACAGGTATCCAGGTATGAACGTGGGGAGACTAAACCTAACGCTGCCGCAATGGCGAAGCTGGCTAAGGTTTTAGATACTACGGTAGATTTTTTAATGCACGGTTCTGTGGATGATGTTACCGCCGATGCCGGACTGGATAAAGAGATTATCAGCCGCTTTAAACAAGTGCAGGAACTTAATAAGGAAGATAAAAAAACTGTTCTCTCTTTGCTGGATGCTTACATCGCTAAAGGTAAAATTCAATCTATTCTGCAGCATTAAAATACAAAAGCCCCCGAAGGGGCTTTTACTTTTAATATCACTTTTGTTTTTTCTTATAATGAGGTATAAACTCTTGTGTATAACAAGCCTTATCAGTTTTAAATATACCTTTCACAAATGCTTCTTTATGTAATGCTGGCAGCTTCTTAAATTTTTTCTTTCGAAGTCTATCTACCTTTTTAAGAGTTTTAAAATCATAAGTACCGCTTAACATCATTACAACCTCTACTTCATTACATGTATCTACAAGCTCTATAATCGCTGGTTCAAGTCCAACAGACCTAAATAATATTTTTTTCTCTGAAGCAGGGATGTCTATTTGGAAAAAACCATTTAAATCTGTTCTGCCAATTTCAACTGTATCATTAATCATAATTGATGCTAATGGCACAATTTCCAAATCATCAGTAATTACCTTTCCTTTAATAGTTTTATTCTGAGAATAAAGACTACAGTTTGAAACACAGAGTACAATAAAAATGATTACTAATTTCTTCATGTAATTATTATTTTTTTGGGGGGATATATTCATTAGTATAATCGTATTCTGCTGGCTGTACCTGTCCTGCAATTCTATACAGTATAATAAAACTTGCGTTGGGGATTAATGGCTTTTGCCCCTGAAGGCTTCTAACGTCTTGTGAAAGTGCTGGGTCGGATTGAGTTGCTCCTAACTTGCCTTCGGGATGAGTATGAAATTCCTGTAAAATATTATTATTAGAAAAATTATCTCCGTATTTTTTTACTAATTCGGTAGGTGTACCATATGATTTATCAAATTCGTTATTTGCATATTTACCTAATACCATATCAGTAACATTTTTGGAACCATCAGACGAATACGAATAGCCTTTGATTTCTTTTCCAATATGCTCTGAAAGCTGTAATGTAAAAGATTTAACTCCATCAGCCGATGGTTGCCCTTTTCCGCCAACGGCAATAACGTTATCATTTTTCTGAAAATTTATCCCATCTTTTAAAATTCCTTTTTCTATCCCACCTATTGACACCTTAGCTTCACCATTCCTTTTATACTTAACTTCTCCTTTCCGGTTTGTTTTAAGAATCCTATCAGGGTCATCGTTCTTTTCACCCACTTGTTTTATGTCTCCTGTTTTCTTATCCAAAGTATAATCTGTCAAACCATTCGGGTCAATTCTATTCAATGGATTGTTCTGAACGTAGTTGTATGGTGTCGCCCAATAACGTTTTTGTGCAAAAGGGTCTATCGTTGTCCATCTTCCTATTTGAGGGTCATGTTGTCTTGCTCCAAAATCATAGAGTTCCAAACCAGAGCCGTCTGTAAATCCTTTTGACTGAAGTTCTTTTCCGTTGTATTTGTATCTGTTTTCGGGTGCTCCATTTAAAGCCTTCGAACTTATCCCCGCCATTGTCAACCCAAAAGGATAATAATGCGTCTCCTCCACCAAAGCCCCCTTCTCATGCGTCACCTGCAAATTATCAAAGAACACGTCGATATTAGGAGTAACGTTACTCACATATACATAAAGATAACCATTCTTTGGAACTATCATCCCAGGTTTTACATGCGTGGTGAAAGTATTCGAGGCCCCGACCTGCTCTGCACCGCTACCGCTAGACACGAGCTTGAATTGCTCGTCCAGCAGCATCCAGTTCAGGTACGCCTTGGGCTTGCCGGAAGTACCGCCGTTGTTCGTCGCGAGGAATGATGTAACCGATGGGCCCAGTAACGCTCCCGTTAATTCACTACCGGCAACTTTCCCACCGCTGGCACCGGGTACACCCGATACCAGGACGCTTAAAATATCGTTGAGCGGGCTCACGTCCGTACCGGGGCTACTGGCACTGTTCCACCAACTGCTCACCCGGATATTGTACTTATCACCCGTCATTACTACGTTGTCATTGAGAATATTGCCTATTTCTACCGGGATGGTAACAACGTGTTCATCCGCCTCATTACCAGTGAAGATTACATATTAAACCAAAGCCTGAATGCTATCGAGCCCCGGTTAGACAAGCGGTATTTTTCCAGGGTTCCCCATTACGTGATCGCTAACCACGACGCGATCATAGCCTATCACCCGTTGAAACACGGGAAACTGGGCTTAACCTTGCGGCCGGAATACCGGGAACCCGTCTACCTGAGTAAACCGACGGCCAGGAGATTTAAACAATGGTTCGAGGTATGAAAATAACGCTACAGCTCCCTTTTTGGAATTTACACAGTTTATGAATAGTGTCATTTTTTATCTCGTTTTAGAACTATTCCAATATATCATTAGCTGCATTAGCTGTAGCTTCAGCATCATTTAAAAAATATATATCAATATCTAAAGCCACTCCTAAATCTAGTAATATCCCTAGTTTTTCTTTATCTATATATGCTCCGATATTGCATTCAGAATATGCATAAATAACGATTGCTAATTCACCATTATAAGTAATAATTAAATCCTTTAAGACTTTTATCCGAGGAGAAATAGTATTGATTAACGCATCAATATGTTCTTCAACAGAAGCACTAATATCCATTCCTGATTCTAAAATCCAAGAACTGAATTTTCTATGCATCTCAATATTCCGGTTAGGCAATAAATCCCCTTTCTGCAAAACTTTAGTGGGAACTATGCCCACTAGTGTTGTTATTTCATCTATAGAACAATCAAAATCATGTATCTTTAAGGATACTTTCGTTTCTGTTTTTCTATTCTCAGACGTTATTCATTGGCTTTAAGATCATTTAAATTAACTCCAACTAGTTCACCTACCCCAGCGCCTCCTTTATGCTTAATGACAACCTTTCCATTAGGCTACTTATATAAATCAATTTGCCGCGTTCGTTTACCTCCTTTAAGCTCGTGTTCGTCAAAGCCATATCTCTCTAATAGGGCGATGTCACCCGGTGTTAATATCTTGTCCTGGGCGCCACTATTAGTAACAATAACAGGTCTTATTGGCACACAATCACTACTTGGTAGCCCATAATTTTGACGTAAAAATATAAGCGCAATCGCCAATAATATTACCATCAACAATTAACACTTCGACCGTTGTTAATTTTTCCGCCCCCCTTTGCAATTCGACCCACTGACCATCTTTAGTAGTATATCTATGCGTTTCTCCAACGTAGTTTACTTCTTTTACATATATCTTTACTGCTTCCTTCTGGCTATATACTTTTGCATCCAAGGTAGATGATTAATCAATATCAGGGATAGAAATTAAATCTCATTCCCGATACTCAATACATATAATAAATACATACTAGAAATTAAAATACACCATAACGATAATTTATACTTTTTCTCCCAAAACAATGCGTATATACCTACAACTACAATTAAAGGCACATTCAAATAACAGAACATGAATATGTAAAATACTATTTTGCTAATATAATTATATGGTATATTGAAACTTCTCTCGAAAAAACCATATACGTCAATATCCCAATTAAAGGATATGAAAAATAGGATAACATATATTGACATGAGTATACTTACAACGAAAATGTACTTTGATATAATCTTATTTAACATTTTAATCTTCATTTAGGGTAGAATTTATAATTTATGTAACAATATTTACTGTAAGCTCATCAATATCAAGGTGAGCAGCCATTCCTGTGTAATCAACATTTATAATATTTCTACCATTATTTGGGCTCCAAATAAATAGTTTTGACGGTAAGCAACTTTTTCAATAATGGCATTCATATCAATACCGTCTAATAATTTTTTCGTTGTCATTGATAAACCTGTAAGATAAGGTCTGCACCACCAATTAATATTACTCGTTTATTGCCGTCTTTCTATACTTGTAATTGACTTCTTCGTTCTCGCTGTTATAGAAATTTGAATGCATTTTGGGTGTCAATACCTGTTAAAGTAATTCCCGAGTTTGTCGAAATGACCTCATTACCATCGGGATCTAAAAATCTTAACAGATTATTGAAAGCATAGCTAAACGGGAAATGTTGGCGCATTTTATCTGATAACGGGTCAATCGCATGCCAACGAGCAACTTGTTGATCATACATTCTTGCCCCATAATCATACCACTCTAACCCACTCAGATCATTGAACTCCATGTTTTCTAACTCATTGCTATAATACTTCAATCTGTTTTGGGGATAATCTGTCTCATGCGTCACCTGCAAATTATCGAAGAACACGTCGATATTAGGAGTAACGTTATTCACATATACCTAAAGATAATCATTCTTTGAAACCGCCATCCCAGTTTTTACATGCGTGGTGAAAGTATTTTATACCCCGACCCGCTCTGCACCGCTACCGTTTGACACTAGTTTAAATTGTTCATCCAACAGCATCCAGTCAGGTACGCCTTGGGCTTGCCGGAAGCACCGCCGTTGCTCGTCGCGAGGAATGATGTAACCGATGGACCCAGTAACGCTCCCGTTAATTCACTACCGGCAACTTTCCCACCGCTGGCACCGGGTACACCCGATACCAGGACGCTTAAAATATCGTTGAGCGGGCTCACGTCCGTACCGGGGCTACTGGCACTGTTCCACCAACTGCTCACCCGGATATTGTACTTATCACCCGTCATTACTACGTTGTCATCGAGAATATTGCCTATTTCTACCGGGATGGTAACAACGTGTTCATCCGCCTCATTACCAGTGAAGATTACATATTAAACCAAAGCCTGGATGCTATCGAGCCCCGGTTAGACAAGCGGTATTTTTCCAGGGTTCCCCGTTACATGATCGCTAACCACGACGCGATCAATGCCTATCACCCGTTGAAACAAGGGAAACTGGGCTTAACCTTGCGGCCGGAATACCGGGAACCCGTCTACGTGAGTAAACCGACGGCAAGGAAATTTAAACAATGGTTCGAGGTATGAAAATAACGTGATAGCTCCCTTTTTGGAATTTACACATTTTATGAGATAGTGTTAGAGATTTTAATACGCAGCAAGCTTACGCTTCTTAAAACAGAAAAGCCGCAGTCTAACTAGCTGCGGCTTTAATACAATAGAACTTCTTTATAAAGTTTTCCATTTCGCTCCTATAATTTTCCACCCTCTATTTTTTTGCAACGTTACTTCAATTTCCGCAGGCTTTGCATCGGGTATATTTTCAGTCCATTCAAGATGAACGCTTGCAGTTGTACCAGCTATTGGTTTTATATTCTCTGCCTTAAAGTCTTTAAAAAAATTCTCTCTGTTACGCTTGTCCATTAGGTCTTGATACTTAATTTTTAAAGGGCTATACACAAAGAAAAATGGGAAAAACAAATCATCTTGTGTAAGCCTTTTGCCATCAATCATCCATTCATTCATTGAGTTAGTTAAAACTGCCTTATCTACTAACTCATAAAAAGCAACCGTATCTTTCGTGCAAATTGCTTTTGCAAATGATTGACAAACTTCCTGAAGCTCTGTATCGGACATGTTCTTTTTAACTCCTGAAGAACTACAATTACTGAATGATATATTGATTAAGATAATCCCAATAAAAAACTTGCTTAGCATTTTCTTTTATTTTTCAGTTAATAACCAGGTGTCTTATCTGTTGCATGCCCGTTGGTTACTGCATCTACAAAATCATTACCTACTTTTTTGGAATCTGATTTCAAAACCTTACCAACAGCTGGATTTGCAACCATTGATGCGGCACTCCGGTATAAAAAATTTGGTGTGACAGAGTTTTTATTAACAGCAGGAATAAGTAACCATTTGTTACCGTCTGTATTTATGTTTTCAACTCCGAAGCCAGGTTTGAAACTATATAATTGGTTCATACAATCCAATGCAAAGTTGGAACAGTTATTTGTTGCACCGTTATATTGAACATTATTCTTAAGTTGGTCTTGATACTGCTGCTCCGCATAATCTTTTACCTGGTTTGTTGCCTTTTCATCTGCAGTAAACTGTATCACACCTTCTGCTGCCCTTTTCTCCCCCGTGCCTAAGTCTTTATTCTGCATATCACTTAAGCTTACATTTTCAACCTTATTTACAATTCCATCCTGGTTTTTATCAAAATTCTTTTTACCTGCACTACCAGGCCAAAAATCATAAAAAGTAACTGTACCATCCTTTACTCGTTCTGTTTTTGCATTCCCCTTCTTATCATATATCACATTACCTTTCTTGTCTCTTTTTTCTACTGTTTTGTAATTATCTACAGCTATACCAGCATGCCCGATTTCTCCACCTGCGGAATACCAAATTATCAAGTAGACATCTTCACCTTTGGGGTCAATATATTTGATAGGATTATTTAAGCAGTAATTATAAGGGCTATAAGAACTATACATATCAGTCTTGGGGTCTATCACTCCCCAACGACCTATTTGTGGGTCATATTGCCTTGCCCCGTAATCATAAGTTTCTAATCCGCTACCATCACTAAATTCTTTCTCTTGTTGTTCTTTTCCGTTGAACTGGTACTTATTGGCTAAGCTGCCTGCTGCTTTGCTTGTGATGCCGGCTAACTTGCCACCGTAAGGATAATAATGCGTCTCCTCCACCAAAGCCCCCTTCTCATGCGTCACCTGCAAATTATCAAAGAACACGTCGATATTAGGAGTAACGTTACTCACATATACATAAAGATAACCATTCTTTGGAACCACCATTCCAGGTTTTACATGCGTGGTTAAAGTATTCGAGGCCCCGACCTGCTCTGCACCGCTACCGCTAGACACGAGCTTGAATTGCTCGTCCAACAGCATCCAGTTCAGGTACGCCTTGGGTTTGCCGGAAGTACCGCCGTTGTTCGTCGCGAGGAATGATGTAACCGATGGACCCAGTAACGCTCCTGTTAATTCACTACCGGCAACTTTCCCACCGCTGGCACCGGGTACACCCGATACCAGGGCGCTTAAAATATCGTTGAGCGGGCTCACGTCCGTACCGGGGCTACTGGCACTGTTCCACCAACTGCTCACCCGGATATTGTACTTATCACCCGTCATTACTACGTTGTCATCGAGAATATCCTATTTCTACCGGGATGGTAACAACGTGTTCATCCGTCTCATTACCAGTGATGATTACATATTAAACCAAAGCCTGGATGCTATCGAGCCCCGGTTAGACAAGCGGTATTTTTCCAGGGTTACCCGTTACATGATCGCTAACCACGACGCGATCAAAGCCTATCAACCGTTGAAACAAGGGAAACTGGGCTTAACCTTGCGGCCGGAATACCGGGAACCCGTCTACGTGAGTAAACCGACGGCAAGGAAATTTAAACAATGGTTCGAGGTATGAAAATAACGTGATAGCTCCCTTTTTGGAATTTACACACTTATTGAAATAGTCCCTTTTATTTTCATGTTACAGCCTATGGACAGCATGGCACAAGCATAGCCAACGCACCAAATCTTTCCTACCAATCTTGCCAAAGTGAGAAAGCAAGATTACCTAAAAGTTTGAATATTACTTTTTACCCGAATGTTAGTATTGCCATGCATATTTGAAGGGTAATGGCTCGAGTATTCAACATAACTATAATCAACATATCTAACTATATTAGCGTCTTTGCTATTCCAAAAGGTATTGTCATAACTAAAGGCCGCTACAGGTAAATAAACCAGGCCTTTAAAATCGTATGGCATACTCCCGTGAATCTCCAAACAATCACAGAATTTGCCAATAATCGGCGTTGCATAAACATTTACATTTACTTCATCGTCATTTTGTACCCACCTCTTTTTAAAGCTTTGGATTTTCTCTTTTTTTATATTAATTAAGAAAATCAGATTCTTCACTTCCAATTTATAATTATCGTCAAAATTGAAATTTGTAGCAGTCGTGGCAGCAAAGATATCGATAGAGCTACCTGTTTTACATTTATTCAAGAGGTCCCTTGAATACTCTTCTGTATATAAAGGGAAAACCTCGAATGCTTTTTTTTTCGGAATCGAATCCTGTCGGGCCATCCAATAATAATACTCATTAATTTTTGAGCCTTTGTGTTTTATTTCAAAAGTGAAAATCACATATTTATTAGTACTATCAGTATTTGATTGAGCTTTTATAGATTGACTAAAAAGCAATAGTAAAAAGGTGATTAATATAAATGTTTTATTTTTCATGAGCTTTATTCCATATTTCATCAACTTCCGAACTAACAAGACCTCCAGGGGGATAATCCATTAATCCTCCGGTAGATTGAGGATAGTTATCTGGCAATTGAAATGTGTGACCAATTTCATTTGCTAAAGCAATCCTAGGAGCATTAGAAGCCACCGTAGTGAAAATGCCATTACTCAGCCCTTGTTTTCATTCAGTAGATCTTGTAGTGACTGCGGCAGCAAGAGCAATTACAGAATTTCCTGAAGCGTCCTTTTCACTTGTAACTATTCCGTTATCAGTTGCAATCTTTCTAATATCAGTCAATGATCCTCCATCAGTATTAGAGGTTTCTATACCTTTAATATTGAATTTAAACTTAAGTCTTTCTCCATTTGAATTTTGAGTTCCTTTTCCATCACTTCCATTATATGTTTCATTAAGCTTTTCAGAAACATCACTCAAAGTGGCTGCATTTCTACTTTCAATTCTTTGATTCTTTTTTTCAATTCTTGCCTTTTGTTTTCCTGACCTTTTGGGTCAGCCCCTCCAAAATTCCGACTTGGGATTCATCTCTATTGCGACCTCCTTTTCAATCTCATAAACAACCTCCAATGTTTTATCCACTTCATTAAAGTAATAACCTCTCTTTTTATAAACTTCTAAAGTTGTCTGGAACAGAGTATTTAAAGAATCATAAATTGATACAGGTTTACTGCTCAAAAGTATAGATGGCGAATAAAGAAAAAGTTGCCCATAAGTTTTTTTCTTTTCATCAAGATGCATCAAAATATAATCACCCCCACCGCTTGTAAACAATGGAAAAAAATCTTTCTTAAAAGACTTTTGAACTCTTGCCTCCAATGCATATATACTGACAGCAAGTTCCAGTGGCATCATAATGCCACTCGTAAATAATTCTATCTCTCCTGTCTTTTTCTTAAATAAATCATTAACTCCATTCTTCCATTCATACATTTTCATTATATCATCTCGCACAGGAAATTTCATAGTGCTAAATGAATCGCTAATTTCAGAAGCTGATATACCCTCTTGAAAGTGAGCAAGTATAGGGGAATTTGATTCACGCAAAAAAAACTCTAATTCTTGCAATACCTTTTTTATCTCATCCATTATTATAATTCTATTTTAAATAAAAATTTAAAATTAAGGAATAGGCAATAAGTTTCTGGGAGGAAACAATCTACTTCCTTCCGAAATAATAATATAAATCGTAAGTGCCGTACCTGTCAATCCAACTGCCTGACCAATTCTGTCTCGTAAACTTTGATTTGACGGAGCAGCAACGGGAACAGGAGATGGTGAAGGACTTGGAGCGGTTTCCGGTTCTGCATCAGGAGCGTTGGGTATAGGCACCATTTGAAACTGGTCTCCTGTTTGCATACCATTGAGAACAACCAATGCACCTATCAAACCACCTTGTTTTCGATTCTCGCTTGTTGGAACATAATTTACATCTGCTCCTTTTCCCCCTTCCTTTGTTGAAGCATATTGATATTCATCTCGGTCGTATCCAGCTTTCGGGGGAGTATTTTTTAAAGCTTCTCTACGACGCTGCCTTGCATTTTGCCTATTAGCATCATAAGTAATAGTCATAGGCTTACCATTAGCCAAAGACTTCAGCAAATTCTTATAAATATTAGGAAATAATTTTTCAGGTACTGGTACTGGAACAACTTTCGGTTTAGGTTTATTGGCTGTCGAATCTTTGTCACCTAACGGGTCGCTACGCAACAGAGGGTTATTACTCATTGCTGAATATGGCCTTTCAGAATAATCTGGCTTGGGGTCTATCTGCCTCCATCTGCCTAACTGTGGGTCATGTGTTCTAAAAAATGTCTCTCCAATATTTAAGTCAAAAGAACTTTCGTATTCTATTCCATTATACTTCTTTTTATTTTCTAAACTACCAGCAGCCTTGGAAGAGATTCCCGCCACCACCAACCCAAACGGATAATAATGCGTCTCCTCCACCAAAGCCCCCTTCTCATGCGTCACCTGCAAATTATCAAAGAACACGTCGATATTAGGAGTAACGTTACTCACATATACATAAAGATAACCATTCTTTGGAACTATCATCCCAGGTTTTACATGCGTGGTGAAAGTATTATATACCCCGACCTGCTCTGCACCATATCCATTAAGACCTTATTACATCAATCGCATCCAACACCTCGCATTGCTTCTTCAAACCATTGAGTTCATCTCTAGTCAAGTGATCTAATCCAAATGTAAATAAGTAATCTTCGCTTTCAGATTTGAACACATAATTATTGGCAAAATCCTGATCACCACTAATATCTGGATTATAAACATCCCCTTCAAAAAGCAATTCCATGCACTTACCATCAAAAGTCAGTCGTATATAAGGGTACGATGTCAAAAGAACATTATACGCCTGATGCTCAAAATAACAAAGCCTGATACCTACTATTGTATTCTCATCTAATCTAAGCCAATCAAAAAAACCAAGAAAACCCTCATTATCTTTTGAATTCGATTCTTTTCTAAATAAAACACCCTTGATATTCAGTTGCTCGGAGTTTTCAACATCAGCAACATAATACAACTTGAATATATTTCGAAGAAAGTGAATAATTAGCATACCATAAACTATTTAAGAAGATAATCCAGGATCTTCGCTCTTATTTCCTGTGTCCCTGCTGGATCAGGAACTTTATTTATTAACTCACGATAAGCCTGCATCGCCTCTTTGGTAAGCCCTTCGGGAACTTTTACATTTTTAATATTATTCAAAACAGCCTGAGCCCCTTCTTTATTAGTTCCAAATAATTTCCTAAATAAAGGTGAATGCTGTTTAACAATAGCTTGCAATTCTTGAAGCGTCTTATTGGCCATCGTATTAGCAGCCTTTGCTGCATTTGCTGTTTTAGTGGCGTTAACGGCATAAGTCGCAGGTTTTATATACACACTAGGCAGCGTAGTAGTCAATCCTAAATTGAGTGCATTCTTACCTGCATCCTCAGCCGGCAAATTAGGATCCCAAATACCAGCTTTCGTCCACATATCTATCAATTGCTGTTGCTCTGCTTCATCTTCCATGTCTTCACCAGCTCTACTATAAGCATGCCGTCCTTTGCCATAAGTAAGCGTAATTGTGAATAACCCATCATGATTATCCATCGCCGATTTAGCCACATACCACTCCCCATAGTCATTTCTACCAACAATACCTCCACCGTGGAAAACCTTGTGTAGCCAGGCTCCAAACCTAGTCCTAAAATCACCTAAGGGATCATTATTGACAACAGGATTATTCCCCATACTCTCATAAGGAGAATAACTCTCCAATACCTCCGTCTGCGGATCAATTTGCCAAAAACGCCCCGTCTGCGGATTAAGATTTCTGTAGCGAGCCTCATAAGAGTAAAGATCAAAATCACTGTTCAGCTCAATTCCATTAAACTTATACCAATTTTCAATGGGTCCTACTGCTTTCGTACTAATCCCGCTCATCGTCAACCCAAATGGATAATAATGCGTCTCCTCCACCAAAGCCCCCTTCTCATGCGTCACCTGCAAATTATCAAAGAACACGTCGATATTAGGAGTAACGTTACTCACATATACATAAAGATAACCATTCTTTGGAACCATCATCCCAGGTTTTACATGCGTGGTTAAAGTATTTTATACCCCGACCTGCTCTGCACCGCTACCGCTAGACACGAGCTTGAATTGCTCGTCCAGCAGCATCCAGTTCAGGTACGCCTTGGGCTTGCCGGAAGTACCGCCGTTGTTCGTCGCGAGGAATGATGTAACCGATGGCCCCAGTAACGCTCCCGTTAATTCACTACCGGCAACTTTTCCACTGCTGGCACCGTGACAGTGGAGCATGCTGACATGGTTATTGATTCAGGAAATTGCTTGGAATTATGTTCTTCTAACCTGCGGTGAAAGTCTTGGGTGATGCCCTTGTAAAATGTTCCATCTTGGATCCCTTACTATCACATAAACGTACCAGTTCCTATAAAACTCACTTTTGGGTCAACAAAAAAAGCGCCTCATTTGAGACGCTTCCTTGCGGGGAAGAGGGGATTGAGTTTGAACCGTATTGCATTGACACAATGGCAGTATAGCTTATTGTAACAATCATTCTCACATGTGCTACTGAATTTTAAAAACGGCCCGGCTTGAGCCTTGGTGGCTCCTCGGGTGAACGCTTCTGCCAGGCGGTTAAAGTAGAAGAATATCGGGTAGATGGGTTGGGCATTTTCTTATTCAGATCCTGATCGTAACAGAACTGAATTTATATAGCGGTTTTTATAAAATGATCGCTAGGTAAAATGGTGACGTACATCGCAAAATAAATAGGGTATTACCGGGAACGGAAAATTTATACCAAATGCGCCTTGCGCATTATTTTTACAATCTATTGAGAATTAAACTTCACTAGGTGAATATTGAATATTTAGAAAATTAGGGCAATTACGTATATTTAGGAGTTATGGCCAAGGCTGACCGACACACCCCGCAAAACAAAACTAACAAAATGGAACTTTGGAATTACATACAAATTTTAGGACAGAAAAAACAAGGATGGCTTTTCAAAAACTACAAGGTTGAAGAACGGCTGATTGCCCTGAAAAAAATTTTAGAATTTGGTTATCCAAGTTCTATTCAAAGACTAATTCTATTTCTCAAAGACGACAACAACGAAATTCGCCAGACGACTTGTAACGTCATAATTGAATTGTTCAAGAAAATTGAAACAAAGAAAAGTTTTTACGAAACTTTAAAGTATTGCGAGATTTCCAAATCAGACATAGATTTTTACAGCCGAAATTTCTCTCGCCAAGAATGCTTGACACTCTACTCAATTGCTTCACTTAACAGTAGTGGTTATGTTAGAGAAAAGGCTGTTAAAAAACTTGCTGATACAAACAATGAAAAGGCAATTCCATTCCTCGTTTACAGATTAGCGGATTGGGTTCAAGCTGTTAGGCAAACTGCTTTAAAAAGCATTGAGAATTTCAAAAAGCCAGAGTTTATCAATGCATTAGTTGACAACCTTACAATTTTTGAATGGTTGCAAAAAGTAGAAAGAACTGATTTGAGTTCTGTTCATTCTGACATTATGAACTTTGTTGTTGTACAGAATAAACAATTTGTCATTGAAAACTTCTACTCATTTTCTGACAGAACTAGAATTGTAATTGCAAAACAAATTTCAAATTCCGCAAGTATCGAACTTAGTGAACTAAATATATTACTAAATGACAAGCATTTTTTAGTTCGCAATTTTACACTATCACATTTTGATAAATTAACACAGATTGAAATTGACAATCTTTTAATTGACAAGTCTGCAAGAATTAGATTACAAACATTGTACAATTTGAAGGGAAAAGAATGTTTTTCAATAACTGTATTCCCATTTCTTTCAGACAATTCAGCTTCAATAAGAGAATTTGCAAGACACTCGTTAAGAAATATGGTTTCAGACTTTGCAACAATATATAATGACAATTTGAAAAATAAATTCAACGTTATTGGTTCATTGAGTGGACTTGCAGAAACAAATGGGAAAAGCTTTGTTGGTAATATTGTTCCATATTTGACCGACAAAAAGATAAAAGTTAGGAAGACAGCATTTTTAGCACTCAAACAATTGGACAACGAAAAAGCCTACGATTTTGCAATACAAAATTTAGACAGCGAATTCATAGGAATACGAAATGTCGCTATAGACTATTTATCAAACAATGCGACAAAAGAAGTATTAGAAAAGGCAAGGACAATTTATTCAAACGGACAATATGAGTTAAAAAAAGAAATGCTTAAACTATTTAGTAAAGTTGGCAAGTGGACAACTATTGCAGACATAATGATTGGGACTATTGATGAGAACGAAAACATAAGACAATTAAGTTTAGGTTATTTGCAACAGTGGCGAATTAAGGCGACAAGTTATTTCACTCAACCGAAGCAAGACGAACTTGAAAGAGCAAATCAAATGTTTCAATTTGCGTTTGAAAGACATGAAGAAAAACAATATTTTAATCAAAATCCATTGACAGGACTTGACTTTTATTTACGATAGACGGAGAGGGAGTGTAAAATAAACTGTGTCAACATTTAATTTATAATCGCAATTTCAGTCGATCCCCAAATATAATTGACAGCTGAGACACAGTCAGACTCCAGTTTTGAAGGGGCTGTGTCCATTTCTTCTGGATGTTCTGGGCAGCCAGGTAAATTAATTTCAGCAAGGCCATATCGGAGGTAAAGGCTCCTTTGGTTTTGGTCACTTTACGCACCTGGCGATGGAACCCCTCGATAGTATTAGTGGTGTAGATCAACCTGCGGATGGCCTCAGAATATTGGAAATACGTAGTGAGCTTATCCCAGTTCCGGCGCCAGGAGTCTATAACAACTGGATATTTCTTTCCCCATTTTTCGTCCAGTTGATCCAGCTGCGACTCTGCTTCTTCCTTGCTCACCGCCTGATAAACCGGTTTTAAATCGGCCATAAATGGCTTCTGGTCCTTACTGGCTATGTACCTGATAGAATTGCGGATTTGATGTACGACACAGGTTTGTACCGCTGTAGAGGGGAATATCGTGGCAATAGCCTCGGAAAATCCCTTCAAATTATCGATACAGGCAATAAGTATATCAGATACCCCCCGTTGCTGAAGATTGGCCAGGACACTCAGCCAGAAGTTAGCTCCCTCGCTCTCCGAGACATACATGCCTAATAGCTCTTTGCGTCCATCGGTATTTATACCAAGGATATTATAAACACAACGGTTAACTACTTTGCCTTCTTCTTTGACTTTATAAAACATGGCGTCCAGCCAGACAATGCAATACAGTGGCTCCAAAGGACGGGCCTGCCATTCTTTGACCAGAGGGATAACTTTATCGGTTATGGAAGATAATGTCGCAGCTGAAATCTCTGTATCGTACATATCTTTGATATGAGCTGAGATGTCCCGTAAGCTCATGCCATGCCCATACATACCGATGATTTTACTCTCCAGGCTCTCTGCCAGAATGGTCTCCCGCTTTTTGATGATCTGTGGTTCAAAGCTGCTTGCCCGGTCACGGGGTGTCTCCAGATCGATAGTACCATCTGCTGTTTTAAGCCGTTTTCGGTTTTTGCCATTCTTCCGGTTCCCATTTGCCCGTTGCTCATCATCTAAATGAACCTCCATCTCGCCCTCCAGTGCAGCTTCGAGAATATCTTTCAGAAGAGGTGCGAAAGCCCCATCTTTGCCAAACAGGGACTTACCAGAGCGGAGTTGCTCTAAGGTCTTCCGTTTGAGTTCTTCGTAGTCAAATTTTCCTTTTTGTTCCATAAAAAAAACTGTGTTAAAGATCTTGTTTTTTTAGTCTTTGACACAGTTTATTTTACAGTCTCGACGGAGAAGCCCAGCCCCGATTAACAGCAATCCTAACACAATTTTTAGATCCTTTTTACTTTAAATGCAGTTTTAATCTCCATGAACTTCTCTAGTACAATTATTCTATTGAAGAATTACTATAGTGATCCTAATTACCAGTAACAATTAATAACTATGTAAATCGTACTAGATTAATCAGTCAAAGCATTTTCTAAGTTAAATTAAGGGCAGGTTTTAGCCAACAAGCTCTGCTACCATTTCGAAACTATCAGCACTTTCAATTTCCGACACTAATTCTTTTATGTCCCAGGCCGATTCCCAAAAATCTTTGTTTGCTCTTACACATTCCATCACTCGTTTTTTTAATTCTGGTAGATCAACCCGGCTAGGATTCTCATAAAAATTAAAATCAATTAAAATTTGCCTGCCTTTCAACATTGGATTAAATCCCCAAAAACCTAGGTATTTGATTTTATAAGCATCCTTTATGGTATGTTTCATTCCGGAAGAAGTGACTATTTCCATGCCATCATATTTGATCGTTTTCAATAAGGCAACAGTGGTATGTGTCAGTCCAGACTCCTTTCTAAAAACGTATACCATTTTTTCGTAGGAAGGAAATACGAGAACCGGATATTTTACTTCGATTTTCATTTCTTTAAATTAAATAGTTACTTTTTTTTGCATCTAATTTTATGGTATACCCGAGAATTTCCTTATCTACTGTTTTTGTATAAACAATTCGTTTGGAGGTTGAACTAGCTTCAATATAATATCATAATCTTTTAAGAGTACACCTGTAACGGTTTCTACCGCCTTGTAAATCTCATGTTCTTCCCCATCCTTTTTAACACTAACATAACCCGGACTTGAAGAAGTAATTTAACTATAATAGTACCAGGTTACAGTAACATCTTTATCTTCATTTTTTTCTAATAATCCTATTATTATCCTGGTTGCAACAAAAAAGAAGACTCATCTATGAAATCACTAAAATATTGTTCATAAATATTGTGTTTAAAGTTTTATTCAATAAAGTACCCCTCAATGTCCGTAGACATAATATAGTCTTTTAGAATTTACACAGTTTATGAGATAGTGTCTGTAGTCTTTGTATTTGCAATTTCACTTGTATTGTTTTAGTACTTTTCGCTCCGTATTTATACCCGGCCATATTTCGATTATATAATAATCATCCCCAGTGTCTCCCTCAACACTATCAAGATTTAAAGAATAAATTCTCACTCTATAACTTCCCGGACTTACTTTTACCTCCAATTCAACATTTGAATTAGGACAATCTAATACTTGCAATATTCCCGATTTTATATTTAGACCCCCTTCCACAATATGATCATATTGACTATACTCTACATCATCCCTTTTTTTGTCTAATAAAACAAGCTCTCCTTTAAAAGGCCCGTAGCATTCCAGTCCTACTCCTAAAATGCCTTCACCAACTGCTAATCGTGAACGGGTTGCATCATCTGTCCAAAAATTACTGTCGCCTGTATCTTGGGAAGAATTTTTATCCCTTATGTAGAATTGATGATATGAAGTACCAAAATTAAGTTTATGTTTCATGGGGGCAATGCTTTTATGTTTATGAAAAAAGCAGCTTTAAAATAAAATACAACATGAAAATAAATAATATTTCATCATCTATGGTATGGGGATTAAATTTCTTGGAGGAAATAACCTGCTTCCTTCGGAGATTATAATGTATATGGTTAATGCAGTAGATGTAACTGATGGACCCTGTACCGCTCCAGTTAATTCACCACCGGCAACTTTCCACTGCTGGCACCGTGACAGTGGAGCATGCTGACATGGTTATTGATTCAGGAAATTGCTTGGAATTATGTTCTTCTAACCTGTGGTGAAAATCATGGGTAATGCCCTTGTAAAATGTTCCATCTTGGAGGCTTACTATCACATAAACGTACCAGTTCATATAAAACTCACTTTTGGGTCAACAAAAAAAGCGCCTCGTTTGAGACGCTTCCTTGCGGACCGGACGGGACTCGAACCCGCGACCTCCGCCGTGACAGGGCGGCATTCTAACCAACTGAACTACCGATCCTCAAAACAAAACAGTAAAATTCTTTAGCTGTTCTCCCGTTTTGGGATTGCAAAGATAGCAACAAAAAATTCAATTCAGCAAATCTTTTTTAAAAAAACTTTCAAGTACTATCTTTACACTCTCTTTAACCTTTTAAATGTACTTATGCAATTCCTGGATTTCGAGAAACCTATTGCGGAGTTATACGATCAGTTAAATAAACTGAAAGAAAGTGGAGATAAAGCCGGTGTCGATGTTTCCTCTGCCATAGCCGAGTTCGAGCAAAAAATAGCAGAAACACGCACTCAAATCTATAGCAACCTTACCTCCTGGCAAAGGGTACAGCTTAGCCGTCACCCCGATCGCCCTTACACGCTCGCCTACGTAGATATGATCTGCGATAGTTTCGTAGAACTGCACGGCGACCGCAACGTGAAGGATGATAAAGCCATGGTAGGTGGTTTGGCAGATATTGCCGGGGAAACCGTCATGCTTATCGGCCAACAGAAAGGAGTTAATACCAAAATGCGCCAAATCCGCAACTTTGGGATGGCAAACCCTGAAGGGTACCGCAAAGCCCTACGCCTAATGAAATTGGCTGAAAAATTCAATAAACCAATCGTTACGCTGATCGATACCCCGGGGGCTTATCCCGGCCTCGAAGCAGAAGAAAGGGGGCAAGGTGAGGCCATCGCCCGCAACCTCTTCGAAATGGTGAAGCTGAAAGTACCTGTTATCTGTATCATAATCGGTGAAGGCGCCTCAGGTGGCGCTCTCGGTATCGGTATGGGTGACCGTATCTTCATGCTGGAAAACAGTTGGTATACGGTAATTTCTCCTGAAAACTGCTCAACCATCCTATGGCGCAGCTGGAATTTCAAGGAAAAAGCCGCGGAAGAGCTGAAATTAACTTCCGAATATATGAGTAGCTTCGGGCTCGTGGATGGTGTTATCAAGGAACCCCTTGGCGGCGCCCACGTCAATCCCGAGGAAATGGCCACTATTCTCAAAGCCAAGATTAAATCAACCATCGCGGAACTCAAGGACATCGATCCTGAAACCAGGATTACCAACAGGATCGAGAAATTCTCTAACATGGGTTTCTTTGATGAAAAATAATTTTCATACCTTTTTTCTATTTCCAACAATCAAAATTTGTTTCGACAGAATTTTTTATGCTACAGCAACAGTTAAGGGGCACCGGCGTAGCGCTGGTGACGCCCTTTAAAGCGAATGAAGACATCGATTGGAATGCGCTCGAAAAGCTCATCAATCATGTAATTGAAGGGGGAGTCGATTATGTTGTCACACTTGGTACCACAGGTGAAACTCCCACATTGACGGCCGATGAGAAGCTGGATCTTATAAAGTTTACCTTCGAAAAGGTAAGCAAACGGGTACCAGTCGTAGTTGGTATTGGTGATTACTGCACGAAGGATGTCATAAAGCGCTTGGAAAAATGTCCGCTGGACGATGCTGCGGCTATCTTAAGTGTGGCTCCATACTACAGCAAACCTACACAGGAAGGCATCTTCCAACATTATAAGGCTATCGCTGCTGCTGCTCCCAAACCGATCATCCTGTACAATGTGCCGGGTAGAACAGGTCGCAATATGACTGCCGAAACAACTTTGAGATTGGCGCACGAAGTAGAAAATATCGTTGCCATGAAAGAAGCTTCCGGCGACATGGCGCAATGTATGCATATCATCAAGAACAAACCTGCTGATTTCGTAGTAGTTAGCGGCGATGATGTGCTGGCCATGCCCCAAATTGCCTGTGGCATGGAAGGGTTGATCTCCGTAGCGGCCAACTATTTCGCGAAAGAAATGAGCCAAATGGTAAAAGCGGCATTGGAGAATGATTATGCAACAGCCCAAAAGCTACATTACAAGCTACTGGAGGGTTTCGACCTGATGTTCGCTGAAAACAACCCTGCCGGCGTCAAGTATTTCTTAGCTACCGATGGCATCGTGGAAAATTACTTCCGCCTTCCGATCGTAGCAGCAACACCAGCCCTACAACAACAAATAACACATTACGTTCAAGGATTTAAATAGATTGATTACCCAGGTTACACGGATCATGATTTACCTGGATTATTTTAAATTTGTAGATTTGATATTAGGATAAAATAGGTTAAACATGTTAAATAAACCTTATTTTATCCTAATATCCGTGTAATTCGGGCAATCCATTTTAATCCGTGAACATTTATCCGTGAACATTTAATCCGTGAAATATGTCAATTTCTTCTCAAGCTGAACTGGATGGTATGACCGCTGTAAGCAAAGCGGTAGCTTACACCCTGAAAATGATGCGCGAATACGCCAAACCGGGTATGAGTACCAAAACTTTGGATGATTACGGCAAACAGATATTGGAAAAGATGGGGGCCAACAGCGCACCTTATCTTACCTACAAGTTTCCGGGTTATACCTGTATCAGCGTCAATAATGAAATTGCGCACGGAATTCCTTCTGAACAACGCATCTTGCAAAATGGAGACCTCGTAAATATTGACGTGTCCGCTGAATTGAACGGTTTTTGGGCAGATAATGGCGGATCTTTTATCCTTGGCGACGACCTCCAGGGTTTGCAACCACTGGTAAGTGCTTCAAAAAGAATCCTTTACAAAGCGATCCACGAAATCCATGGCGGCGTCAAAATCAATGAAATCGGGGGCTTAATCTCTAGAGAAGCCAGGAGATCAGGCTTCACCGTGATTAAAAACCTTGTTGGACATGGCGTAGGCAGGGGCCTTCATGAAGCGCCGCATGAAATACCTTGCTTCCATGATCGCCATAACCGCGCAAAATTTAAAATTAACAGCGTGGTAGCCGTCGAAACATTTATATCGACAAAAGGAACGGAAGCCTTCACCGATCAAAACGATGGTTGGACACTAAAAGGCATAGACGGCACTTTCGTGGCGCAACATGAACATACGATCCTCATCACGGATTCCAAACCCATCATCCTTACCCTCGGTAACGAAATATGGAATTAAGACGATAATTTAAAGAGTTATTGACATTCTCCCCCGTTTTTAAAGGTTGTTTGTACCGATTTTCATGCTGTTTGTGTAATAGATTTCACTTGACTATTCACCTGGAATACTTTTACATCAGCAAATTCAACCTTTATGAAACCGTTTTTATTACTCCTTCTAAGTGTATTCATTGCTTCAACTTCCCAAGCCCAATTAAAAGGCGACGTTTTTGACGCGCAAACCAAAGAAGCATTACCTCAAGCTGCCGCCATGCTAACCATCAAGGATGGCACCCCAACTTTTGAATCTACCGATGAAAAAGGTCATTTCGAATTTAAAGGACTAGACGCCGGTACCTATGAATTGAAGATCGTATTCATGGGATACAAGGATACTACGATCAAAAATATTGTTATCAAGGACAAAGCAATTATCCTCCCCCCTATTTATATGGCAAGCAGGGCCAGTGAGCTGAAAGGTGTAGAAGTAAGCACTATTGCCCCCACGATCACCATGGATGGTGATAAAATGGTAATGAATGTAGCCAATACGGCTTCAGCCTCCGGCTCTACTGCTTTCGAATTACTAACCAAGGCCCCCGGAGTGGTGGCCGACCAAAACAATGTACTCCAACTGAATGGTAAAAATGTTACCGTGTACATTGATGGTCGCCCTTCACGATTGAGCGGCGATGATCTGAAAAATTACCTTGACGGCATCCCGAGTACCAGCATCGATAAACTTGAGATCATGTCATCTCCTTCCGCCAAATACGATGCTCAAGACGGCGCCGTCATCAACATTAAAACACTGAAAAATCAAAATTTAGGGACCAACGGATCATTTGTCGCAGCCGGGGGAGCTGGTTTATTTCCCCGCGGTAACACGGGCATCAACTTAAATAACCGTAGTAAAAATATGAACATTTACGGCGGTTACGATTTCCTATATACTAAGAAAAGGGATCGCGCTACATCCGACAGGATATTTTCCAATGATTATATTATACA
Source organism: Chitinophaga caeni (assembly GCF_002557795.1). Taxonomy (NCBI): domain Bacteria; kingdom Pseudomonadati; phylum Bacteroidota; class Chitinophagia; order Chitinophagales; family Chitinophagaceae; genus Chitinophaga; species Chitinophaga caeni. The sequence goes on from NZ_CP023777.1 coordinate 83,493, forward strand.
CGATTATAACCCTATCACGGATGAACAGAAAAATCATAATGTAAAACTAGGTGTAGACTATGATCTGAATAAAAATTCTACTATAGGTTTTTTAGTAAAGACATCCATACAAGATAGGAATCGGCTAGGTAAAAACAATACGGAGACAGGCTTCAAGGGCCAGCCCACTGACTCGACTCTCTTGCAAACCAATACCGGCGATCAAGATGTTCGGAATCCATCTGCTAACGTGTACTATAAATGGTCAAACCCCAAAAAGAAAAAAGACTTGACCATCAACGCCGATTATTTTAATTACGATAAAAAATGGGACGACTTGTTTAACACCCAGTATTATATGGGCGATAACATCGAGCAGCCTGAAAGGAATACAAATATCCGCAATAAATCTGCATCGGATATCAACCTGTATAGTATGAGTGCAGATTACGAACAAGTCACCAAATTTGCAACATGGCAAGCCGGTGTAAAAAATACTTATACAAAATCTGATAACAACATGGTTTGGGAAAATTGGTTTAACGGGAAATGGGAGAACGATATTTCCAAAACCAACCATTTCATCTATAAAGAAAATGTTGCCGCGGCTTACTTCGGCGCCAAGAAAACCATTAAAAAATGGACTTTAGATGCCGTGTTAAGGATGGAACATACCTACTCGGAAGGCAATCTATTGGCTACCGAAACACAACCTGCATCTAAATTCAAAAGGGATTATGCCCAATTGTTCCCCAGCCTGAATGCTAGCTATACAAAAGATGCAAAGCACATTTATACGATGGCTTACCGTAAAAGCATTACCCGTTTCGGATACCAGGTGGTGAACCCCTTCATAGTATACCACAATGCTTATACATATTCCCAAGGTAACCCAAATATTCAACCGATGATTACACACAACATCGACCTGGGATTTACTTATAATTATACTTGGATCACCAAGCTGGGATATGTTTATAGCAATAGCCCTTTAAGCATGGTATATAAACAAAATGAAGCCGACAAAACATTGGTCATGACCTATGACAACCTCGGTCGTTACCATGTAGCCTATGCCAACATCATTTATACCAAGATGTTATTCAATAAATGGAGAACCACCAATGTTCTAACAGGCTTGTATCTCGATGTAACCAGTGTAGATCAAGGTGGCCCCTTTTATTCCAATAGCTGGACAGCTATCTTCAACACGCAGAATACGATTGCCTTACCGAAAAAATTTAGCCTGGAGATAAACGGTACGGTTCAAACACCGATCATTTACGGGGTAACTAAAATCAAGGGTTTTGCTACGATGGACTTAGGTGTAAAGAAAACATTATCTAAAAAAGCGAACCTTAAATTAGCGGTAAACGATGTTTTTTATACCAGGAGGATGAATATTGATTTAAACTATCAAAACATAAACAATACCGTGAGGATGCGTCAAGATACGCGCTTTGTAATGCTCACATTCAACTATTTGTTCGGTAACCGCAACATCAAGAAGGCGAAAGATCGGAAAAGTAGTATTGAAACGGAAAGCAGCCGCACAAAATCAACGGGTTTCTAGTTTGCGATATGCGGAAGAATGCTTAATTTAATCCATTATCCATTAGAAATGTTGGCAAAGATTAAAGAATTTTTAAGGCGGGAAGGTAAAAAGTTACTGATCATTTTTATTATCACGTTCCTTTATTACCTTTTCGTCATATTAACGGCCTTAAGATTTAATCCGGCCCCGATTACGGGACCGGATGGTCGTATAATACCGGTTGTGCTGAACAGCCTCAGGGGAGTGATCGAATCTACAATCACTTTCTATCTCCTCATTTACGCGGTTATGATCCCGCTATTACAGAAAAAAAATTGGCTGCATTTCTTTTTATGGATCACTGGAATATTCCTGGTCAAGTTTGCCCTATCATACTTATTCGATTACGAAAGGGTCAGCTATTCATACAATGTTACGGTTCTAAACACCCGTTCTAGCGGGCAGGATCATAGCCTAATGAAGAAATTATTGGTGGATCATCAATTTTTGTTTTACACTATCTCATATATTTTAAGTTATATTTTGACGCTTTTGATCTGTTTCATTGTTTCCGTAGCTATTGAATGGAACAACCGGGTCAAAAAACAGAAAGAGCTGGAGCAGCAAAAACTAGATGCCGAGTTATCAGCGATCAAGTATCAAATCAACCCGCATTTCTTATTTAATTCATTGAATTTCATCTACAGCAAAACGGTGCCTTTAAGCGATGAGGTGTCCCAGGCCGTACTATTACTATCCGATATTATGCGCTATGCACTGGGAAAAGAAGAAGATGAACAAGGATTGGTCGATCTTGAGAAAGAATTAGAGCACCTGAAAAACGTGATAGAAATCAACCAGATGCGCTTCAACAATCGCCTTAGCATCCTGTATGAAGAAAATATAGACCGTCCGCATACCAAGATTATGCCGCTAATATTGATCACGTTAGTAGAGAATGCTTTTAAACATGGTGACTTATTGGACCAAGAAAACCCATTAACGATAAAAATAAATGTAGACTATCAGCATTTGCATTTCTATATTTGCAATAAGAAAAAGGCAGGAACTAAAGAGTTATCCACAGGAATCGGCTTACAAAATGTAAAGAAACGCTTACAGTTAATGTATGAAAAGTCGCATGAATTCCATGTGAAAGAAGACGATACATTTTATATTACTGAGCTTACAATAAGATTTAAACCATGATTAGTTGCATTATAGTTGATGATGAACAGCATGCCATCGATTTATTAGTTCATCATTTAGGGAAAGTCCCTTTCCTAGAATTATTATATACTTCTACCGACCCCGTGGAAGCTTTGCAATTTTTACATCATACTAAAGTTGACCTTGTATTCCTCGATGTACAAATGCCTACCATGACAGGTATCGATTTCATCAAAACCATCAATGGTAAAAGCAAAGTGATCCTTACAACGGCATACAGCGAATACGCTTTTGAAGGTTTTGAAAACGAAGTTGTTGATTATTTGCTTAAACCCATTCCATTCCCAAGGTTTCTTAAAGCTGCTCAAAAGGCGCTATCATTAGTAGAATCACCGGCAGCAACAGGCGCTTCAGCTCCTGTGCAGGACGATTTCATCTTTGTAAAAACCGAACAAAAGGGGAAGTTAATAAAGATAAATATTGATGATATTTTATTTATCGAGGGACTGAAAAATTATGTTTGTATCAACACTTTACAAGGAGAAAAAATTATTGCATTATTAAATGTTAAAGATCTCGAAGAGCGTCTACCCCAAAATAAATTCTGCCGCACCCATAAATCATTTATCATCGCAACTAATTGTATAAAAATGATTGAAGGGAACACCGTTTACCTAGAAAATTCTGAACAAGCAGTTCCCGTGGGCGATACGTATAAGGAGGCGTTTATGAACCAGGTAAAAGGCAAAATAATGTCTAACAAGAAATAGACCGGCAGCCATTTAATATCCTATATTTATTTTAACAGTTCCCCATGAAATCATTATACATCCCGTTGTTGATCATCTGCTCCCTCGGAATAGGGGCTTGTAAAACCGTTTCACACAACGGCCAGGTAAGCATTACGGGGAGATTAATATTTCATGATCAATGGGTGCTCCCGGAAGATACAAAGTTGGATAATATACCGATCGGGGGGCTTTCAGGCATTGATTATGATGCCGGGAGGAACGTTTATTACCTGGTTTGCGATGATCGCTCTGACTTTGCCCCGGCGCGTTTTTATACTGCACAAATCCACATATCAGGCTACAAGATTGACAGTGTAAATATTATAGCTGCCACCAGTCTTAAAATGCCCGATGGCAACACTTATCCGTCCAGGCAAATAAATCCCGCCCTGACTCCCGATCCGGAAGCTTTGCGCTACGATGCAGCAAACCAAACCATGATCTGGAGTAGCGAAGGGGAAAGGAATTTATCTGCTAAGCCGCCCGTACTGAGCAACCCATCTATTAACCGCATTGATTTACAGGGAAAATTTATCGATAGTTTCCCGGTTCCAGGGCAATTACAGATGAGCATGGCTGAATCCGGTTCCAGGAGAAATGCCGTCCTGGAAGGTATTGCCATCACACCCAGTAGAAAATATTTATATGCAAGCGTTGAAGGGCCGTTATACCAGGATGGGCCGGAAGCTGATACCGTACCTACGGAAAGCTATTGCAGGATTATCCGGTACGACCTGGCAAACCGTCAACCTGCCGGGCAATTCCTATTTAAATTGCACCCGGTTGCCGACATTCCCTATCCTAAAAATGCGTTCAGGGTTAACGGCATTTCGGATATTTTAGCCCTAGACGACGAGAAATTGCTGGTTTTGGAGCGCTCCTATTCAACCGGGATAAGGGACAATACCATTTTGGTTTCCGAACTAAATTTAAAAAATGCCAGCGATGTATCGAATTATTGGAGTATCTTAAAGAAAGTAAATTCTAATGAAATAAAAGCGCCGCAACAACTGTTACTGTTCGATTTCAGACCTATAGCCAGTCAAGTAAATTTAATAGATAACGTAGAAGGAATGACATTTGGACCGGATCTCCCCAATGGAAATAAAAGCCTGGTATTTGTTGTCGATAATAATTTTTCAAATAAGGAAGAAACACAATTCTACCTATTTGAATATCAAAGTAAAAGATAGCTAGATTAGTTTGTAACTTTTTAGGAACCCGTTCGTCATCCAAAGGAAAGTTTCTGTTTGCAACCAACAATCCTGAAATATGGAAGCAGTAGGCCTGACCGCCCATCAACTTTAATTGATATCACATAAAAAATTATACTATTTTATATATCTAAACCGCTTTTCGTATGACCTATAAATTACCCTTAGTTGGACTATGCCTAGGATTAGCGGCCATGACTTTCGCCCCCGGCGATGGTATGGCGCAAAAAAAGAAGAAAAAATCCGAAGCAACTGCCGCGGCAGCCGACACGAGCAAAAAAGCTACCCCTCCGAAGAAAAAAGCCAGCATCGGGGAGAAAACTAAAAGTAGCCGCAAAATAGAAGGAATATTCACCTTCTACCAGGATACTGTAACCGGCAGTTTACAGATGTACATCAAGAAAGATCAACTCGATAAACCATTTGTTTATCAAAGTTTTTCAATTAACGGGCCTACCAGTTTATTCCTAAACCAAAGTATGCACCGCGCGAACTTCGTCTTCGAGATTAAACATTATTATGATAAGTTGGAATTTTCCCAGGTAAATACCAACTTTTATTATGATAAAAATAATGCCGTAAGCAAAACTCAAGGTGTTGACATCGCGGAATCCGTTTTCTTTAACGACAAAATTGCCGCTGAAGATGATGAGGGCTACCTTGTAAGCATCGACGGCTTAATGATCAGCGATAAGATGGATCCGGTGAAACCCTTGATGCCGCCGGGTACACCGCCTACTGCCGTGTTTAATCTAGGTAATTTCAACAGTGGGAAATCAAAATATTACAAGGTAAATTCATATGCTACGAATGCTGCCATACAGGTAGATTTAGCATATGACAATCCCATGCCTTTTAACCAAGGAGGGAAAGATATTACCGATGCCCGTTTCGTAAGGGTGAGGATGCAACATACTTTCATCGAGGTGCCTCAAAATAATTTCAGGCCAAGGTTGGAAGATCCCCGCATCGGTTATTTTACTACCGAGGTAAATGATCAAACAACGAAATCCGCTACTCCTTATAAAGATCGTATCCACCGTTGGTACCTAGAGAAAAAAGATCCCGGCGCCGCCCTCAGCGAACCTGTAAAACCCATCGTATGGTATGTTGAAAATACAACGCCTTTAGAATACCGTCAAACGATCGTGGAAGCGGGTGAAAAGTGGAACGAAGCATTTGAGAAAGCAGGCTTTAAAAATGCCGTGGTAATGAAAATCCAACCCGATACCGCTACTTGGGATGCTGCCGATGTTGATTACAACGTAATCCGCTGGGTAGCCAGTGCAACACCAAGCTACGGCGCTATCGGGCCCAGCTTCGTAAACCCCGAAACCGGGCAGATCCTAGGTGCAGACATTACCGTGGAATGGGCTACGGGTAGCTCTACACCGATCATTGAAGGCATATTCTCCGGCCAAGGCAATACTTCAGAGGCAATAGACCATGCCTTTCATCCGGATGGCCACCAATGTACGATGGCCAACGAATTGAAAGCGCAATTCCTTGCCGGCGCGACCTTGATGGAGATGAACGGCGCTACGGCAGCAGCGCTTTCAACTGCACATAAACAATTCCTATATTACCTGATCCTCCACGAAATGGGGCATACCCTCGGATTGAATCACAATATGAAATCGAGCCAAATGTGGTCGATGAAGGAAATCAACGATACTTCATTAACCCATAAATATGGCCTGATCGGTTCTGTTATGGATTACCCTGCCATTAATATAGCCTTGGATCCTGCCCAGCAAGGTGATTATTACACAACCAAACCCGGTCCTTACGATTTATGGGCCATAGAGTATGGTTACGTGGAAACCACACCGCAAAATGAAGAAGCTATATTAAATAATATCGCTTCCCGCAGCACCGATCCGAAACTAGCTTTCGGCAACGACGCAGATGATATGCGTTCTCCGGGTAAAGCCATCGATCCCCGCGTGATGATCAATGACTTAACCAGCGACGCGATAGATTATGCTGCTGAAAGGTTCCAGATCGTGAATAACCTGATGGGACGGTTAAGAGCTAAATATAGCAAACCCGGGCAATCATACCAGGAACTGCGTTCCAGGTTCGGGTATTTGCAAAACCAACGCGTCAGCATGACTTCCGTATTGAGCCGTTACATCGGCGGGGTTTATATTGACCGCAGTTTTGTAGGACAAAATACTACTACCAAGCCATTCACCCCAGTTCCGGCAGCAACGCAGAAGAAAGCGATGCAAGTATTGTCAAAATACATCTTCGCACCGGATGCATTTAAAGCTGATGAAGTATTATATCCATACTTACAAATGCAACGCCGCGGGTTCAACTTCTTCACCACTTCCGAAGATCCGAAAATCACGTCTTCCACGCGTAGCATTCAAGGTTCCGGTGCGTTGGCTCACTTGTTGCATCCCGTAACGATGCAAAGAATTACCAATACAAGCTTGTACGGTAATGAATACAGCGTGGCAGATATGTTAAGTGATTTAACGAAAGCGATTTTCGCGGCCGATATGAGTACTTCGGTAAATGTATACCGCCAATATTTGCAAAATGAATATGTAGAAATGTTATGTAGTATCCCGGCATCCAAAGCTCACGATGACGTAGCGAAGGGTGCGGTAATTTACAATTTGAAGAAAATTCGCAGTTCACTAGCTTCAGCGGCCTCCCCTAACGAGGCAACCAAGGCACACAGGGCCAACCTGGTGTTTCAAATTGACAAGGCTTTGGCTGTAAAATAATTTTTTTCGCCGCGATTCACGTTCGCAAAGGAGACACTGCAAACCGTGTCTATACGACGAGGATCGCGGCATTTTTTTCCCTGATCAATGCATATGTTCCATCCCGGCGCCATTTTTCAATTTATACTCGCTGTTCAATAGGTACACACCGCTGGTAACCACGGCTTCGCCTGGATTGATACCTTTAACTGTAACACGGTTCCCCACTTCTTGCCCGGTTTTTATCATCTTACGGCTGAATTTACCAATTGAATCTTGAACCCAGATCATCTCCATGCCCTCTTCCCGGATAATAGCATCAATAGGCAAAGTCAAGGAAGTATCTAATGCTTGCTGAATATTTACCATCGCCTGCATACCAGGTTTGAATACCTGGCCTGGATTGTCCAGTTTTCCCCGGATCAAGTTCAACCTGCTACCCGTTTGTAGTTGCGGGTTCATTTTATCTAGTGTAATGTTATAAACACCCTCTATACCTTCCACGGAAACCCTTGCCTTCGCCGGCAACCGCACTTGAGCCACCTGCGAAGCATATACCTGGGCTTCCACCCAAATAGGATCCAATTGTAATAACGAGAGTACCGGGCTGCCCTCCGCAACATAAGCTCCCTCTTGCGCATTCACCTCTTTAATATAACCTGAACGATCCGCGTATATTGTTGTTATAGGATTTGCTTTACCCGATTCAAGCATTGCGCCCAGCTGTTGATGAGTCATTCCCCACAGCAATAATTTATGCTTGGCCCCGCGGATCAATTGTTCAAAATCGATAGAATGATTCTTCAACGCCGCCTGTTGCGCTACCAATGTTAATAACTCTTGCTGCGCCGTAAACATCGGTTCACTATAGATTTGAAACAAGGCTTGCCCTTTCTTGACAAAGTCGCCACTAGTTTTAAAATACAAGCGATCTAACCTTCCGGGAATTTTAGCGCTCATTACCTGTAAGGCTTCCTGGTCGGGACTTAGCTCAGCATTCAGTAGCAAATTTCCACGGGTAGCATATTGACCGATAGTATCCGCGTGAATATTTCCCAACAGCACTTGCTGCTCACTTAACTCTATACTATTGCTTACAGCCATCGATTTTTTATTAACCGGGGTCAGTTCCATATGGCAAATGGGACAAGTACCCGGCTTATTGGAAATCACTTGCGGATCCATGCTACAGGTATAATAAACATCGCTATTCACCTCCTCATTAGCCTTATTTCCTCCAGAGCAAGAATAAAGACCGGCAAGTAATAATATGCATATCAAATATCTCATTATCCTAATTATTTAAGTGAACGAAACTATCGCTATCTAATAAGAACTGGCCGTTTACAGCAACCCGGTCAGTTGTATCCAGCCCCATTAATACTTCGATCTTACCATCGTATTTCAAGCCGGTTTTAACTTTCCTTGGCACAAAAACATCATTTTCTTTTACAAATACCACGGAATGATTTCCCAGCGAAACGACGGACTCGGCTGGCAACCAATTGGCTTCCACCTTGCCGGGATAAGTGTAAACTTCAACATCGGCGCCTACTTGAAAAGAGTTATTCTCTTTTGGTACCGGGATTCTTGCCATCAAAAAGCGTTCTCCATCCCTGGGAAAGGGCTCCAGGAGATTCACCCGGCCCCTAAACTCTTGTTTCCCGTTAACTACCCTGGCTGTCGTACCATTTTTAATATATCCTTGTTGATCGGGGTTGATGCTTACGGCGATACGGAGTTGATCATTATCGCTTACACTAAGCAAAGTCTGACCTTTCTTTACATATGCTCCTTCCTTTAACTGTAGCGGTTGAGTTACCATATTTTTATTAATTGCCAAACCCGGTTCAAGCAGGATGCCAGCGGCTTGGCTATAAATTACTACCCGGTAATTAGGCTTTCCGCTAGCCAAGATATTATTTACCTGTTTGCTTGTCATGCCGAGTAAAATCAACTTTTCGCGCGCGGCATTCAATAAGGATTTATTATCCTTATCCTGCTGGTAAATCAAGAGCAATTGTTCCTGCGCGGTAACCAGGCTTGGACTATAAATTTCCGCGATGGCTTGTCCTTTCTTGACCGTTTCAAAAGCCGATTTCACGAAGAGGCGTTCAATGCGCCCTTCAACATTCGACACGATAGCAGCATCAGACCGATCATCATACTCAACTCCTCCATGCGAAACTAAAACCGGGACAAGCTGCCCATGTTTTAATTGAACAGTTGCAAGGTTGCTCACCACTACTTGATCTGAAGCCTCCAGGAGTTTTCGTAAGCCGGTATCCTGCAACAGCTCGCCCGTAATATCGGACTGGTGCCGCACAGGTTGCGGCGATGGTTTACAAGCAAAGAATAACGGTAAAAAGAATATCCAGTAATATTTCATAATAACATGTATTTATGCTTGTTCCAATATTTTCTCATATTCCACCAATAAGCTGAACCAGGCTTTCTGTTGATTCCAATATTCCAACTGGGCCATATTTAAAGCTTCCCAGGCATCGAATAATTCGAATAATTCGGAGGTGTTTTGTTGATATGCCAATAAAATTGCCTTATAATTCTTCTCCAAAGACGGGATAATCTGTTCACGGTATAGTTTTAATTGTTCCCGTTTCGTAAGCAGGTCATTTTTCAACCCGAACGCTCTACCCAATGCTTCATTAACGATAGATGATCTCTTTTGTTCCAACGCGACCTGTTGCCATTTCAATTTCTCCAGCTTCGCTTTAGTTGCTTTGGAACTCCAGGGCAACATCGGCAATTTCATCATGCCCATCAAGGAAAATTGTTGCGGTTGGTTACCAAAGCCCACCATATGATCATACTTGATCCCAAATTCCGGCTTCAGTTCCGTTTTCTCTTTGCTGCCTTCTACTTCATTTACATGTATTAAATCATCTACCATTTGAATGTCGCTACGATTTGCGACCAACAAATTCGAATCCGGCTTCAATAACAGTATATTTTTCTCGGGTAAAACACTGTCGATATCAAAAGATGTATTTGCCGGTCTATACATAAATGCATTTAGTAAAATTCGTTGTTTACGTATTTCATTTAGAAAGTTCAGCCGATCATTGCCCAATTTAGCAAGGGCTGCCTTTGCTTTATAGTAAGCATTGATCTTCCCCAAGCCATTTTTATACCTAATCTCGGCAGCCTGTATCATAAAGTTGAGCAATTGTTCATTCTCATCCAGCACACGTAACATCTTTTCATCAACCCACCAGTTATAATATGCCATTTTTGCCTGTGCAAAAAGGACATTGCGTTCCACACCGGCCGCGCTTCTTTGTACACTAGATTGTGCCGACAAGAATGCGGCGTTGGCTTTTTGTTTACGGGTATTGGGAAGCATTTGCTCGACAGAAAACATGACCGCCCCCATCCCATTGTTTCCCATTCCGCCGGACTTCCATTTGGAAATATCATAAGGGGCCATAAAAACTCCCGCCCCGGCAGTAGGCGCCATCCAGCTATATGCACCATCTACCGCGGCATCCATGGCATTAGCTTCGGCCAGGTACACCTTCAGTGACGGGTTATTCGTTTCAATCCGATTTAAGATCGAATCGAGACCCATTACTTCCTGGGCCATCGTGCGGCTAGCCCAGGATAATAAAACAATATATATCGCGACAATTTTTTTCATGATCAATGTTTTGCATCTAACACTTCAATTTTTCCATACTTCCTTAATTCATATTCCTTGGTCATTAAGAAAATCAGTGGAGTAACTAATAAAATATGCGTAGCGGAAGTCAATACCCCACCTACCATTGGCAATACGATGGGTTTCATCACATCGCTTCCAACACCGTGACTCCAAAGTATAGGTAACAATGCGAACAAGGATACCGAAACTGTCATGAGCTTAGGTCGCAAACGCTTCGCTGCACCAGCTATGACAGCTTCTTTAAGATCATTGAAAGAGATGCTATCCCTTGAATTTCCTTTCTTAGCCACTAATTGCTGCATAGCGTCATTCAAATAAATTACCATGACGATTCCCGTTTCAACAGCCAATCCAAACAACGCGATAAATCCCACTGCAACAGCAACGCTTAGGTGTACATCCCACAAATAAATCATGTAAGCCCCACCGATCAATGCGAATGGCACTGTAATCAAACTAAGCAGCGCTTCCCTAACGCTATGAAATGCGAAATACATACAGGCAAATATTATCAGCACGACAATGGGGAGTATTAACATTAGTGTTCTTTCGCTATGTATCAAGTTTTCATATTGACCGCTCCACTCCAGGAAATATCCTTTTGGCAATTTCTTCATCACTTTCTCCAATTGGTCTTTGGCCTCTTGTACCGTGCTGGCTAGATCCCTGTCGCGCACGTTAAAGAGCACCGTTCCACGCAATAGCGCATTTTCAGAGTTAATCATTGCCGGGCCATCCGTCCAATCAATAGTTGCGAGATCAGAAAGGGGTACGGGGCCATAATCTTTTGTTTGTACTTGCAATTGCCGGATGTTGGAGAGGCTGTTCCTGGCGTCTTGTCCAAACCTTGCATTCACGCTGAACCTTTGCCTTCCTTCAATGGTGGTCGTAAGTCTCATTCCACCTAAAGCTGTTTCGATCAACGCATTCACATCGTCAATCGAAAGGTTGTAACGGGCGATGGCTTCCCTGTTTATTTGTATATCGAGATATTTACCACCGGTAATTGGTTCAACGTATAAATCGTTAACCCCCTCGATACCGGTTAGCGCATTTTTTACTTCCTGCGCCAGTTGATTGATTTCATTCAAATCCTGGCCGTACACCTTGATACCAACATCGGTTCTAATCCCGGTAGAGAGCATATTGATACGGTTGATGATAGGTTGTGTAAACCCGTTGGTGACGCCCGGTATCTGCAACTTTGCATTCAACTCGTTGATGATATCTTCTTTATTAAATCCTTCGCGCCATTCCGACCTCGGCTTCAACAAGATGATCGTCTCGATCATGCTCATGGGTGAATTATCGGTGGCAGTATTTGCACGACCAGCTTTACCCAGCACATTCTTTACTTCCGGAACCGTTTTGATGATCCTATCCTGCACCTGTAAAATACGCTTGATCTCCGTATTGGAAACATCCGGTAAAGTAACGGGCATGAAGAGTATAGAGCCTTCATCTAATGGCGGCATAAATTCGCGGCCCAAGCTCAGCACCAGCGGAATACTTATGGCTAATGCCAGCAAGTTAATACCGATCGTGGTTTTCCTCCAGTGGATGCACTTGCGTATCAAGGGTTCATAAATGCTTTCCAGGAAGCGGTTTACCGGCTGTTGATGTTCGGGACGGAAACGACCCTTCATAAAAAATGAAATCAACACGGGCGCCAATGTCACTACCAATAAAGCATCCACTAACATGATGAATGTTTTGGTATATGCAAGTGGGTGGAATAATTTACCCTCTTGTCCTGTCAGCATAAAAACGGGCAGGAAGGAGGCGATGATAATGATTGTCGCGAAGAAAACTCCCCTGGAAACTTGTTGGCAAGATTTTTCGATGATAGCCAAGCGTTCAGTTTCCGGTATCCGGGCCAGTCCTTTTGTTTTATTTCTTGAAAATAGATTCATCGTTCAGATCATTTAGCGTTTTTTCCTTCTTCCTGTCTCAGCGACAAATGGCGGTATGCATTTTCAGACATGATGATGCCGTTGTCCACGATAACGCCGATGGCCAACGCGATACCGGTTAATGACATGATATTAGAAGAGATACCGAAAGCATTTAGCAATAAGAAACTTATGGCAATCGTGATAGGTATTTGAATAATGATGCTCATTGCGCTCCGCCAATCAAACAGAAATATGAACACGATAAAACAAACGACGATCATCTCCTCGATCAATTTCCATTTTATATTCTTGATTGCCGCTAATGTCAATTCACTTCGATCATAAGCTACTTTAAACGTCACACCTTCCGGCAAGCCTTTTTCCACTTCCTTCATCTTTTCTTTTATAGCATCGATTACGGCATTTGCATTTTCCCCGTAGCGCATAATCACGATACCTCCTACAACTTCTCCTTCTCCATTTTCATCGAAGATTCCGAGCCTGAGATCCCCTCCCATTTGCACGGTAGCTATGTCTTTTACCAGCACCGGCGTTCCATTGATACTTTTCAAAGCAATATTTTCGAGGTCCTGCTTACTTTTTACGTAGCCTAAACCACGGATGATATAAGCCATATCGCTCATTTCGAATTTCCTTCCACCAACATCATTGTTATTGGCTTTAACCTTGTTCATCACATCCATGAGGGAAAGGTTATAAAATTGTAGTTTGGCCGGATCAACAACAAGTTGGTATTGTTTCTCGAACCCGCCGAACGATGCCACTTCCGCCACGCCGGGAACCGTTTGCAAAGCCAGTTTGATATACCAATCCTGCAAGGCCCTTTGCTCTCCCAAATTCATATTCTTAGCTTCGAGCGTGTACCAGAAAATATGACCGACACCGGTACCATCGGGACCAAGGGTCGGCACGACGTTTTCGGGTAATAAGCGTTGCGCGTAATTAAGTCTTTCCAACACCCTCGTTCTTGCCCAATAAATATCTACATCATCATCGAAGATGATATACAGGAAACTCATCCCGAACATGGAACTAGCCCTAACATTTTTCACTTTCGGTATGCCTTGCAAGTTGCTGACTAGCGGGAAAGTGACTTGGTCTTCTATAACCTGCGGGCTCCGGCCCATCCATTCGGTAAACACGATGACCTGGTTTTCGGAGAGATCGGGAATCGCATCAACAGGATTATTTTTCACCGCGTAGATTCCCCAGGAAAACAGGCCAAGCGCTAAAAGAAGCACTATTAGCCTGTTCTTCAGGGAGAGAGAAATAATTTTTTGAATCACTTTACAGTAGATTTAAATTATTGTATCGTGGCCTTGGTACTTCCACAGGACAACATTTTATCCCCGAAATAGGGGTTTTCGATTTCCTTGCGGTTGCTTAACCAATTAGCGCCCTTGTTATTAAATGCCATGGGACAATGATCATAATAAAGCGCACCACCGGGTGCACCGAATTGTTGGCTGAGATTGTAAACGCCCTCGGTTAATTGTGAAAATGCTAATCGTTGTGATTCGATATCATCGGTCATAGAAATAGCACTGCCTTGCTTCTGGATGCGATCTATGGGCATGCGGTAGGCATCTAATTGCGCTACGGGCACATGTGAAAGGTCAAAGCCATCTATCAAAGCTACCATTTGCTTTGCGCTCCCGGCCGCTGTTTTGGCATCGTCTTTCACGAGGGCGTCCTTTAAGGCTAAGTAATGTTGCTGCACTTGCGCGATATGTTGGCCTACTTCCTTAGGTACATTTTCAAAACGTGCTAAAGCAGTATTGCCTTGTTCCATATTATCCATGTCGTGTCCCTGGTGCCCGTCATGACCTTCTTGAGCTCCGTGCATTTCATGGTTTGCATGCATCATTTGGGTAGAATCTTCCCCTTGTTTGGAAGCGTTTTTCGGATTATTGTTACAAGCAACAAGCGCCAGTCCTGCCAATACGCAGGTAGGGAAAAACAACCTTTTCATAGTAATTACAGATTTATAAGTGAATAGTTGAGTCTATCGTGCAGAAATAAAAATAGGTTCTGCTAGGGTTGCAGGGTTGCAGCCATAGTAAACCTATAAACAAGTTCGGGGTATCAGATCAGGAAATTGCAGTTCAATAAATATACGGGGGTAAGACAAGTTCTACCCGGGGGACCGTGCACCCATGGAAGCCTATTTTGAACTAATACAGGGATATAAATATCTTGGATGGGCGCCCATAATTTTGGAGGTAAGTCCGAAATGAATTCAACAGGTAAATGAATAGTATCTCCCGCCGTGTGATCCACTGTTTTCACCATAATGCTGTCATCGGAACAGCAAGATTTTTTCGTAGATTTCTTAGCACCGCATTTTGAACAAATATTCGACTCTTCAAACCATGACACTTTTGCGAGCTTCCCCATGCAGTAATGAAAATTAATCACTGCCCCGGAGGTGCTGCTTAAATAAAAAGTGCTTAATATGATAAGAAATATCGATTTCATATAAAACGGTGACTACCACAAAAGTAGGGGTCAATTAGCTGGAAATTATTATAAAATTATGGGAATGTTTTATATAATTTGGGCAATTAACCTATCGCTTTCATTACTAACCAATAAAAAGTGGATAAAAAAAATCCTTTTGACCACTTTCATAACCAATTCTGTATCAATATACGAAATGCCGGGGTATAAAAATCTATGTCATAAAATTATATTTTCTAATATTTAAATATATGAATTATC
This sequence comes from Chitinophaga caeni, assembly GCF_002557795.1. Lineage (NCBI taxonomy): Bacteria > Pseudomonadati > Bacteroidota > Chitinophagia > Chitinophagales > Chitinophagaceae > Chitinophaga > Chitinophaga caeni. The sequence goes on from NZ_CP023777.1 coordinate 99,220, forward strand.
GTATTATTTGTAATTTTAAAGTTAAATTGAGTAATATACCCAGTTATAATTTGTCCTTATGCATATTGTAATTAAGCGTTGGGGGTTAAGTGCCATACTTTTGGGAAGCCTAAACATTGCCAACGCAACCACATTCTATGTCGACCTAAATGCTACCGGTGCCAATGAAAACAGCCGGGACATTGTTACCTTAGCCGATAGGCACAAGGAGTCAACAATTTCCGGGAAAGGTAAAAAGGCGGCCATAGTTCCTACAACGATTGAAACCGGGAAATTTGCCAGCACAATGGCTCCTCCCCCGGTACTTACGAATGATACTTATACATATTGTCTTAATAGCAGTATACCCACGATGGACAATTTCGTAACTACCCCACCGGGTTATGCTACGATATTGTGGTACACCACGCCCAACGGCGGTACCGGGAGTACTTCAACTCCATTGAGCCCGGATCCAACAGTCGCTGGAACGAGCGTTTACTATGTTTCAGCATATGACCCTGTTACCACGAATGAAACGCCGAGGGAAACGCTCACTATCATTGTTCAAGCTCAAACTGCTGCTCCTACTGCTAACAATGTAGAGCTTTGTCAATACAGCACGCCGGGCAATGGCGGTATCAGCGGGCAAATAGACCAGTTATCTAGTGCAACAGGGAATAATTTAAGGTGGTATGATGCTGCTTCAGGCGGCACTGAATACCCTTCACCGCCAATCCCGGGTACTTTAAGTACAGGAACGACTTCCTATTTTGTAACAGCTACCGACCCGGGAAGTTGCGAAAGTCCCAGGGTTGAAGTACAGGTTCTTGTGCATCCTAGCCCTAGCTGGCCGTCATCTAGCTATGAAGAATATTTTTGTTACCAGGAAAGTAGCCCTACCTTGAGAAACGTGGTGGCACAGCCCGGTAATACTCTATATTGGTATAATGATCCCACGGGAACCGGAACTACGACCCAACCAACTATCGATGTTTCCGTACCCGGTCAAACGACCCGTTATTATGTTGAACAGCGGAATGGCTTCGGTTGCGGCAGTAACCTTGTAAATGTTGATTTCATCGTGGGACCCGATTTGCAACCGCCAGTTGTAAATTCACCTGTTACTTTCTGCGTTGGCAATACCGCCCCGCCTTTATCTGATTTTGCGATCGGATCAAACCTGATGTGGTATCAGACTACGGGAGGCACTCCGGGAACACCAACAAGTGTGGCGCCAACCGTGGTTACAGACCAGGTAAAACAGGAAACTTGGTATGTTTATCAAACTTTGCAAATCGGTAATGCCGTAACGAACTATAAAACTTGTAACAGTGCCCCTGCTTCTATCGAAGTAAATGTGGATAATGCTCCCGCGGCTCCACAACCCGTTACAACACAGGTTTATTGTCAAAATTCAGCTCCTGTACTTATAGAAAACCCTACCGGGGATTTCATTTGGTACGACATGTCTTCCGGCGGTACCGGCACCACGCGCCCTCAAACAAATACAACTGCTGCCGGGAATTATAGCTGGTGGATAGCGGCTACGAATGGTCAATACTGCGAATCGGCCAGGACGGAGGTACCTATCACGATTACAGCAGCGCCGGCGGAGCCTACAGTTCCAACGCCTCCAGTATTTTGTGAAGGACAACCGGGCGGTCCACTCGCAGCAACCCCGGCCACCGGAACTGCCTTAGCATGGTATACCACTGTTTCAGGCGGTGCGGGTGTTACCAACCCGCTCATTGCGCAAACAGATGCCCCGGGTCTGATCAACGACCAGGCTTATGTTACTTCTATCGATGCCAACGGCTGTGAAAGTAACCGTGTAGCGGTTCCCTATATGGTGCTGGTAAATGATTTACCGGATTTTAGCGTCAACGATATTTGCTTGAATAGTACATTAACCCTTACACTTAACGGCGCAATGCCTGCAAATGCTTCATGGGAAGTAGATGGCGGTCAAATTGTATCCGGAAGCGGCAATACACGTCAAGTTCGTTGGGACGTTCCAGGTACCTATAATGTAGGTTTGATTGATCCATCAGCAACACAATGCAGTAGCGCCAGGTTGAAAACCGTTACGGTGTACGATGTTCCGAATGTACAAATTGCACCGATAACCGCCGGTATTTGCGCAAATTCTGATATAACACTGTCCGCTTCGGGGGCTTTAACATACGATTGGACACCGAAAACCAATATGACGGGCGGCACCACGGCAACACCTACGGTCACCGTTATAGATGGTGCAGTATACGCGGTAACCGGTACCGATGCGAATGGTTGTGCCAACACGGCATCCATTACGCTTCAATCCGACCCGAACTGCATTACATATGCTTTCCCGAATGCTTTTTCACCTAACGGTGACGGCGTGAACGATGTATTCCGTGTAAAGGGAATCGGCAGTCCTTCAATCTTCGAAATGAGGATCTACAATCGCTGGGGCAACCTGCTATTCATGAGTCAAGATATGTCTAAAGGTTGGGATGGCAACAATGCCGGGAAACCGCAGGAAGTGGGAACATACACCGTGATGATCCGCTACGTAGATGAAAACAAACAGATCATTTCGAAAAAGGGTACGTTAACATTAGTTCGATAATAATATAATTAGAACTTTTCGCGAAGATCCCCGGTAAAATAATTGCCGGGGATTTTTTATTAAATTTAATCATTGTTGTCCGACTAAATTTTAGCCGGGGAGCAATTTGATCCCTCGGTCTGGCCTTTCTACTACTGTATGGCCAAGCTACCCTTCGCTATCAACGGTGCGAAGTTCCACGGTTCTCTTGGCGGGGGGGGGGTGAATGTATCATCCTTCGCTTATATCCTTGAACAGGTAAGGTATTCAAGTACCTTTAAAGCATTTTTAGCCGGACAACAATGAAATTTAACTAGAGTTCATTTTAAGAATGTTAAATATTCTTAGCGGAATTTGTCTTCACCAACCAAACAACTGCTTCATTGTTATACTAACACAACAATTAATATAATTATGGCAACTACAGTAGCAGATCAATTAGTATCCATGCTGGTACAGGCAGGCGTTAAAAGGGTATACGCCGTTACAGGAGATAGTTTAAACCCGGTGAACGATGCCATCCGTAAAGATGGGAGTATACAATGGATTCATGTCAGGCACGAAGAAGCCGGCGCCTATGCAGCGAGTGCCGATGCACAATTAAACGGGATCGGTTGTTGCATGGGCAGTAGCGGCCCCGGGCATGTTCATTTGATAAATGGTTTATATGATGCCCATCGCAGCGGTGCGCCTGTCATTGCGATAGCTTCTACCTGTAATACCACGGAGATTGGTACGAATTATTTCCAGGAAACTAATACGATAAAATTATTTGACGATTGCAGTTACTATAATCAAATAGCAAATACGCCGCATCAATTTGCACGCATGATGCAACATGCGCTGCAAACCGCCATCCATTCCAAAGGTGTTGCGGTGGTTGGTTTACCGGGCGATGTTGCAGAAATGCCGGCAAGCGAGGTTCCTTCTTCCATACAAACATATTTCCCGAAGCCCAAAATCACCCCTTCACCGAACGAATTACAAGCGCTTGCCGATATTCTTAACAAACATGATAAGATTACTATTTACGGTGGCGCCGGATGTAAAGATGCCCGGGAAAATGTACATGCACTGGCTTCAAAATTGCAAGCGCCGGTGTCCTATTCTTACCGCGGTAAGATGTACCTGGAAGGTGATAAGGATCATGCTGTAGGCATGACAGGCTTACTTGGCTTAACCTCGGGTTATTCCAGTATGCACGATGCAGAGGTGCTACTCATGTTAGGGACAGATTTCCCCTATGCGCCATTCCTAGAAGTCAAAGGAAAAATCATCCAAATAGACATCAAGCCTGAACTCCTTGGAAGACGGGCCAACCTAAGCATGGGCTTATGCGGCAATATCAATGACACCCTGGTTGCATTGATTCCACTGTTGCAACAAAAAAGCAACCGGGACCACCTTGATAAACACCTGGATGAATTCCACGAAGTTAAACATGGCATGGCCACGGGAGAACAGGGAGAAAAAGGCAGTATTTATCCTGAATACATCGCTCAGCTAGTGGATAAAATAGCCGATCCTAACGCTATATTTTGCGTAGATACCGGGATGTGCAATGTGTGGGCTGCCCGATTTATTTCGCCTGCCGCCGGAAGGGAAATGCTGGGCTCGTTCAACCATGGTTCTATGGCCAATGCGATGCCCATGTCTATCGGTACGGCATTATCACAACCGGGTAGACAAACCGTTGCCTTTTGCGGTGATGGTGGTATCTCCATGTTACTAGGCGATTTAATGACAATCGCACAATATAAATTACCGGTTAAACTAATCGTATTCAATAACCGCTCCCTAGGTATGGTTAAGCTAGAGATGGAGGTGGCCGGGTTAATGGATTGGCAAACTAATATGGTCAACCCTGACTTTACACTCGTTGCGACCGCGATGGGCATCCAGAGCTTTACCATAGAAGATCCCAAGGAAGCGGCTTCAACATTGAAAGCTGCATTTGAGCATAAAGGAGCGGCGCTAATAAATGTATTTACAGATCCAAATGCGTTGGCGATGCCGCCCAAGGTGGCTTTCGACCAAGTTAAAGGATTTGCTCTTTCCATGTCGAAAATGATTTTAAATGGCCGGTTTAGTGAAGTATTTGATACGGTAAAAACAAACACCCGGCATATAAAGGATGTGCTATAAAAATAATTCTTAAAACAAAATCTCCCCGCTACTTCTTGATTTCAGAGATTAGCAGGGAGATTTTATATGCTAACTAAAGTTCAACTAACGCTATGTTACATATTAAAAGAATTGCCCCGGATGATATACATTCATTTCAAACCCTAATCAAAGTATTCGGGGAAACATTCGAAATGAAAGATTTCAAGATGCCTTCAACGACCTACCTGCTTAGTATACTGGATAAGCCAAATTTTATGGCCTTCATCGCCGAAGAAGATGGTAGGATAATAGGCGGCTTAACTGCTTTTAGGCTAGATTTATATTATAGCGAAAAACCCTTGGCATATATTTATGACCTAGCAGTTTTACCTGCTTTCCAAAGACTGGGCAATGGGCAGCAATTAATAAAGTTCTTCAATAATTATTGCCGGGAACATGGATATGAGGAAGTATTCGTCCAGGCAGATTTAGAGGATATCCACGCTGTTGAATTTTATAAGAAAACACGTCCTACGAATGGCGAGGATGTAATACATTTTTATTATACCTTATAAAAATCAATACAAAATCTTTACATTAGTATATTAAGATAAAACCTTTAGCCAAAACTCATAACTTCTTTGGAATGAAACCCTTATTAAACAAATATTCCTTTACACTGTGCAGTTTTTTCTTTATAATTTCTATAGTTACCAAGGCCCAAACCCCGCTTAACAATTCTGAAAAACTCGCAACCTTTTGCAAATTTTGGGGATTCCTCAAATACTATCACCCCGCGGTGGCGGATGGCTCAAAAGATTGGGATAATATTTTCATAAAAAAATACTACGGGATTAATGATTTACAATCTAAAGAAGCCCTAAACGAATTTTATTTATCCTGGTTAGACGAATTGGGTGAAGTGCCGGTATGTAAAAAATGTTCACCTCCCGGTAATGATGATATTACTTATAACCTTGATGAATCCTGGATGAAAGATGATCAACAATTTACGGTTGAGCTGCAATCTAAGCTTCAATTCATCTTATCAAATCGCTATCTAGGGAAAAGGTATTATGCTAACTTATATCCATTTACTGGTAATTTAAAACCTAGTAATGAGAAAGCTTATAATGACTCGATTTATCCTTCAGCGCCAATGCGTTTGTTGACCTTATCTAGATTTTGGAATATCATAAATTATTATTACCCTTATAAAAACGTCATTACAGACAATTGGGCATCGTTACTTACTACCATGATACCTAAATTTGTTGATGCGCAAGATACTTTAAACTATCACCTGGCCATTTCTGAATTAGTGGCTAATTTACATGATAGCCATTCCCTATTCTTGAGTCCTTACGAAGTAAAACATTATTATGGCAACAAAGTTCCGCCATTTAAATATAAAGTTATTGACGAAAAAGCTGTAGTAACCAGTTTATACAACGACTCCATCGGCAAAAAATTTGATTACCAAGTTGGAGATGCCATTATAAAGATACGTGGACAAAATATTGAAGACGTAATTAAAGATCGGTGTAAATATATCGGGGGCTCCAATCGACCGGCTCAGCTAAAAACATTAACCTATGTTTTACTCAATGACACCACGGACCAAGTAAAAGTAACCATTGAAAGAAACGGTCAACAACTGGAAAAAATGCTGCCTTTATATCAAACCTATGCAGAGATGAAGCCCCAACCCGTGAAAAAAGAATTATACAAACTATTAGACGGGAATATAGGATATATTAACCTTGGAGAACTGGAAATTAAGCAAGTAAATGATATCATGAAAAAATTGGAGCATACGAAAGCATTGATTATAGATGTAAGAAACTATCCAAAAAATACAGTATATAAAGTAGCCAATCATCTTAACTCCGAATCAAAAAAGTTTGTCAAATTCACCCGACCTAACAATGACTATCCCGGCACCTTTAAACCAGTCCCGGCAATATCAGTTGGCCGTAATAATAAAAATTACTACAAGGGAAAAGTAATATTGTTAACTGATGAAATGGCTCAAAGTCACGCCGAATTTACATTGATGGCATTAAAAACAGCCCCTAACGTTACTGTGGTTGGCAGTCAAACTGCCGGAGCAGACGGCAATGTCAGCACCATCACACTCCCCGGCAACTTTAAATTATATATGACAGGAGTAGGTGTATTCTATCCCGACGGCACGCCCACCCAAAGGGTAGGGATAGTGCCCGACATAGAAATAAAGCCTACAATAAACGGCATCAAAGCTAAAAAAGACGAAGTACTTGATAAAGCCATAGAAATCGCCCGACAATCATAGTAAAAAAATTTCAACATAACCGTAACAAAAAAAGCATTGTTGTCTGCCAAACTTCAGCAAGACAACAATGCTCAACAATCAAATAAAATCACCGGAAAAGCACCGGAAAGGTCCAAAAATCAATGTAATCTCTAAATCCGTGATCGAGATTAGTGCAACTCGAATCCTGCTTTCTTCACCGCATCAATCACATCTCCTTCTTCCACGTTTTCCTTCTGAACTGTCAACACCTTATCCGGATTTTCAGTATCCACCTTCCAATTTCCTTCGCCTACAGCTTTATCAAGGAAAGGTTTTACAGCGCTAACACAACCGCTACAGTTAATATTTGTTTTTAATTGAATCGTTTTCATTTCGTTTGATTTGATATTAGTAAATGAATTTTTCTTTGTCAAGGAAGTATATTTCAATCGTAAGCTATTACTTACAACCGACACAGAACTCAAGGCCATAGCAGCCCCGGCAATCATCGGGTTGAGTAAAAACCCGTTAAAAGGATATAACAGCCCGGCAGCAATCGGGATACCGATCAGGTTATAAATAAATGCCCAGAATAAGTTTTGATGAATAAGCTGAACCGTTTTCTTCGACAATAAGATCGCTTTAGGAATTTGTTTCAGATCAGATGAAATCAAGGTCATCATAGCCACATCCATCGCTATATCTGTACCTTTCCCCATGGCGATACTTACATCCGCTTGTGCAAGGGCATGACTGTCGTTGATACCGTCTCCAACCATGGCAACGGTTTTTCCGGCAGCCTGTTGTTGTTCTATAAACTTAGCTTTATCAGAAGGCAAAGCGCTAGCAATAAAATGTTGAATACCAACTTCTTCAGCCACGGCTTTTGCCGTTTGGGCATTATCGCCGGTAATCATGTAAACATCTATTCCGAGTGATTGTAGTTCAGCGACAGCTTGTTTAGAGGAGCCTTTTATCTTATCAGCAATAGCAATAGCAGCTAAAGCTTTCCGGTCATCGGCAAACCAGGTGACCGTATATGCCTTTTGCAACCAGTTTTCTGCCTGTTGTCTTAATATCGGGTCGATGGTAATATTATGTTCGGATAGCAAGCCTTCATTACCCACTATGTAATTACGCTGTTTATAAGTGGCCGCGGCGCCCTTCCCGGTTATACTTTCAAAATTGTCAAGGACAACTACCGGGCTAAGATCCGTTTTTTGAAGATATTGAGCGATTGCTAATGCCAGCGGGTGTTCGGATTGTTTTTCAATGGCTAATAAGATCGGGGCTGTTTTTTCATCAAGCCATTTCAAACCAACCACGGCAGGCTTTCCTTCGGTGATAGTGCCGGTTTTGTCCAGTACCAATACATTTATCTTTTTCGCTTTTTCAAGGCTCTCCGCATCTTTTATCAGGATACCATTCTCTGCTCCTTTTCCGACACCGACCATTATAGCCGTAGGAGTAGCTAGTCCTAATGCGCAAGGACAAGCAATTACCAACACGGTAACCATTGCCAGCAAACCTTGTGTCAACCCATTATCACCTCCAAGAATCAACCAAGCTACAAATGTGGCTAATGCTATCGCCAACACAACCGGAACAAATACGGCCGCCACTTTATCAACCAACTGCTGCACCGGCGCCTTGGATCCTTGTGCTGTTTGCACCATCTTAATAATATGTGCCAATACCGTTTCTGCCCCTACTTTTTCCGCTTTTACCTGCATACTACCCTTTTGATTCAAGGTACCTGCCAGCACTTTTCCGCCTATCTCCTTAAATACAGGAATCGGCTCCCCGGAAATCATGCTTTCATCAACATAAGAACTTCCTTTTGCAACGGTGCCATCAACGGGAATCTGCGCACCCGGCTTTACGATTAGTACATCACCGATCAGCACTTGTCCTATCTCGATTTCTTCTTCCTGCCCGTTTTTATTGATGCGCGTTACCGTTTTAGGCTGCAATCCCATCAATTTTTTAATAGCGGAGGAGGTAGAGGCTTTTGCCCGTTCTTCCAAGAGTTTACCAAGCAAGATAAAGGCGATCACAACGCCTGATGCTTCAAAATAAACATGCGCATGTAATCCGCGGCTATGCCAAAATTCAGGATTCAAAGTATTGAATACGCTGAAAATATAGGCAATGCCCGTGCTTAACGCTACCAGGGTATCCATGTTTGCCCGTCCGTGCTTTAGCTGCTTCCATGCATTCACGAAGAATTGGTTACCGAATATTAACACGATCGGCGTAGCTAATGCCCACATGATGTAGTTGGCATACGGCATTTCCATAAAAAACATGCCGATGATAACTAATGGCACGGCAAAGATTATCGCCCAGGTCGTTTTCCGTTGTAACAAGGTCAGTTTCGCAGCTTGTAATGCAGCCACTTTATCTTCCGTATCTGCTTCTTTTTCAATGATTAAATCGTAACCGATAGATCTAACTGCCTGCTGGAATGAGGCCAGTTGTGCTGTTTGAGGATCGTATTCCACCGTGGCAGTACTATTTGCAAAGTTCACCGCGGCTTTCGCGACGCCTGCTTGTGCAGATAGCATGCTTTCTACACTCCCAGCACAGGCGGCGCAGGTCATGCCGATTACCGGGAAAGTATCTTTTATTAGTTGCTGATTCATATTCTTAGTCATGATGTTGAACTTAGAATACAAAGTTAAGACGGGCTAGGGCCCAGGATGTTATATGATTCGGGTTAAGATTTACAATATTTTGATCACGGATGTAAGGATTACACGGTTTTTTGTTTGCTTTTGATTTTATGATTTGATTTTGTTGTTTTTTTTGTTGTTTTTTTTGTTGTTTTTTTTGTTGCTATTGTTTTTTGTTGCTATTGTTTTTTGATAATTATTTGGAAGATGCTCTTTCTATTAGGTGGATGGGGATAATTTCGCGGGTTTGTTTGGTGGCGGTGGCGCTTTTTTGTTGGATGAGTTCTAGTAATGCTGCTACCACCCGTTCGGCAGTGGTCGTTGGATCCTGATCGATGGATGTGATGCTCGGGGTCACGATTTCTGTTCTCGGGTCGTTTGAATAACCTACTATTTTGACTTGGCCGGGTACATTTATCCCATGATTTCGACAGTATTCTAAAACGGTGATGGCCGTAGTATCATTGGTGGCAAAAATGGCGTCCGGCCATTGCTTTTTAGAGAATACTTTTTTGCAGGTTTGTAAGGCGTTTTCTTTTGTGAGTTCTTGGAAGAATACACGGCTCTTTTTATATGATTGTTTATATTCTTGTAAGGCTTTTTTAAATCCTTCTAAGCGCCTTGTATATAAGCTGCATGTCAATGGTCCAGATATGTAGACGATATCTTTACAACCTTTTTCCAATAGATGCTTGGCGCCTTGATAGCCCCCATCCTCATCATCACCACAAACAATTTTGCCTTCGTAATTGCCGGGAACGCGGTCAAAAAATACAACAGGGATATTGTTCTTTTTAAATAAGTCGAAATGTGAGAAATCAGTGGTGTACAGGGTTGTAGAAACAGCCAAAGCTTCCACCCTGGCTGAATACAAAGTATTTACCAAAGCAACTTCCTGTTCGTAAGAATCGTTGCTTTGGCAAATAATTAAATGATATCCATATTCCTGTAAGCGGTTTTGAACGATAGTTGTAATAGCCGCAGGGTAAAACATCGAAATACGCGGCACAATTAATCCAACAGTTTTACTTTTATTGCTTCGCAACCCGGCAGCCAAGGTATTGGGCCGGTAACCGAGCTTTCGTGCCATTTTACGCACTTTGTCCTTGGTCTGTACACTGATATTAGGATGATCATTTAATGCCCTCGATACAGTAGATACAGACAATGACAATGCTTCGGCAATATCAACAATTGTTTTTTCGGCGCGGTTTCGCATATAATACGCATTTTGAACTTGGTGGCAAACTAATCAATTTGAAGGAAATTCCTTAATTATCGTCCCATCCATCCGCCATCAACAACTAAAATGGTACCGTGAACATAGTTGGATGCATCTGAAGCCAGGAAAACTGTCGGCCCCTTGAAATCGTCAGGTTCTCCCCACCTTCCGGCAGGTATCCTATCGAGTATAGATTTGCTCCGATCATTATCCGCTCTCAATGCAGCCGTATTATCTGTGGCAATATAACCCGGCGTGATGGCATTTACATTGACACCCTTCCCGGCCCATTCGTTAGCAAAAGCCTTCGTGATTTGAGCCACCGCACCTTTGCTAGCTGCATAAGAAGGTACATTGATACCACCTTGAAATGATAGTAATGATGCCGTGAAAATAATCTTCCCGCTTCCCCTCGCCACCATTTCCTTACCAAATTCACGACCCATGATAAATTGAGCCGTTTGATTGATAGCAATCACTTCATCCCAATACTCATCGGGATGTTCCACCGCGGGAGCCCTTTTAATCGTTCCGGCATTATTTACCAGGATATCAATCCTAGGATGCTCATCTTTCACTTCCTTGATAAAAGCATATAAAGCTTTTCTATCAGAAAAATCACATTGGTAAGCATAGAAATTTCTTCCTAATGCCTTTACTTCTTTCTCAACTTCACTACCCGATAGTTCAAGGCTCGCAGAAACCCCGATGATATCGGCTCCTGCTTCTGCTAAAGACAAGGCCATCGCTTTTCCGATCCCCCTTTTACACCCGGTCACTAGGGCAATTTTATTATGTAAATCGAATGATTTTATTACGTTCATATATATTTATTTTGAAGGTAAAACAACGGTAACTGGGAACTGTAACTTCGCGGCAAACTGGTCAACATATTTAAACCATTCCTTACTATTTGTATACAATCCACCCTTGCTCCAAGCTGCGCCCGTAAAATAGGTGATTGTTTCGCCGCTATTAGCAGTTGTTGCAATTTTCAAATGCTGGTGATCAACAGATAAACCCTTATTCCCGGAAGGTAAAATACTGGCTACACCGGTAATACCATCATTTCCGTGTGCAGGTTCCCAGTAAGCCATAGAACCTTGCCGTTCGTTCAATAAAAACGTGCCGGGATCTTTCCTCTTCACGATACCGATTACCACCGGTAATGATTGTTTTCCTTTATAGCTATATACAACTTGGCATTTATTCAATTGTGATCCGGCATCCAGGCTAATAGTTTTCGAAACCTTAACGGAATTGTCTCCTACTGTCCAAGCATCGTATTCCAAACGGAAGGTGAAACGCAAAGGACCCTGGTCTAAGACTTGATACTTACGGTAATTTTTGGAATAAATAATAGAATCACCAATAACCGGGGCCATATCACCTGCTCCCAAGCTGAAACCCACGCTGTAATAATCCATACCTTCACCGTTATCATGATGGTAATCATTCGTTTTATACCACCTGTTAATTACCAGGTTCGTTGTACGTTTACTCCATACATCGATACCGAAAGCATTTTCATTGGTAGCTTCCAATGCCTTTCCATACATGCGGAACGCAACCCTTTCATTCTCCCAAGCAAAATCATCCTTCCTTTCAGGCACATACCGACCGTAAACCTTCGGTTCAATTTTGGTAGCCGCGGCATCTTCTTTTACGATTAACATTTTTCCCGCGGGAACTAAGGGCGCCAACAGTAATATTTGTTGCGCTTTTTTTGCTCCTTCATAACTTACTTGGTAAGGTATTTCCTCGCCCGTCAAGACATTCAATAATTTAAAAGGTTTATTTCCCGAAGTTCCCATGGCTTTAGCGAAAGCGGGATAATCAATCTCCACAAGGTCATTGCGTTCAACACCCAGGTTATTTTCCAGCAGCAAAGCATGCAGTTTCAGCTCATTTTCAGCCAAACGGATCATTTCACTTCCTGCCAACAGGAAAGCCCCGATACCATAAACCTCGGTATCATCAGCCGTCGCATGGCCGGGAGCAGCAGCGATAACCTGTACGAATCCCAGCTTACCATTCTTTTGCACACAGCCTCTCAAGGCGTTCCAAGCTTTCGTGACAACTGGCAAAAACTCATCCTTTGATAAAATTCCGTGGTTGATCCCCCAGGCCAAGGCATAACAAAAGAACCCGGTTCCGCTGGTTTCTTTCGAAGGATAATTATCCGGGTCTAATAATGCCGCCCTCCAAGTACCATCTTCCGCCTGCAAAGAAGCAACCTTGACCGCCATTTCTTTATATAGCCGGATGTATTTGGATCTTGCTGGATAATCAGTGGGCATATTATCCAGTACACGTACTAAACCGCCCATTACCCAGCCATTGCCGCGGCTCCAGAATACTTTCTTACCATTCGCTTCTTTTTTCCCGAAATACCGCTGATCCCTGAAGTATAAATGTTCATCGGTATCATATAAATAGGCCGTAGTTTTCCACCACAGTTTATCAGCGATATCGAGGTATTTGCGCTCCCCCGTTGCAGTAGCCAGGTAAGCTAATGCGGGAGGGCCCATAAATAACGCATCGCACCAAGCCCATTCCTTCATATGAACGTGGTTTACCCAATCCAGTGAAACATCATGTGGCGCGGCGATGATACTGTCGGCCTGTCGTTTCCACAGGCTGATCATATTGGTATCTTTATAAACCCGGCTTAATTGTGAATACGTCTGTCCCACGCAGTAGTCATCCGCAAAAAAACGTCGGGGACCGGTGTTCCAATCATTATCCTTCCCTATTTGGACCAACCAGTTTTGATACTTGGCATCGTTGGCCCATCGTGAAAATTTAAACATACCGGCATATAAAGCGCCGTAAGTCCAATCGGTTTTACCATGTTTCCAACCTTTATATTCCAAGTTGCCGATTTGCCAATCTGCCACCCTTTTCATAATCGATAAATTAGCGGCAGGATTTAAAGTTGTATCAATATTTGATTTAGCAAATAAACTTGTATTTACTAAACCTATTGAAAGGCAAATCAAAGTAAGTAATTTACATTTCATGTTGATGATCGTTAAAGATTTTAGGAGGCTATTTTTATAGCGACCGATATGTGTTTATCTTAAATCCGTGATAGCAGCCATATCCATATCGCCGTAATCCAGGTTTTCACCCGCCATACCCCAGATAAAGGTATAATTGCTCGTTCCGGCGCCGCTGTGTATGCTCCAAGGAGGAGAAATAACCGCTTGCTCGTTTTGCATCCAGATGTGGCGAGTTTGTTGCGGTTGCCCCCAGAAGTGCGCTACAGCTTGCCCTTGCGGCACTTCGAAATAACAGTATACTTCCATCCTGCGATCATGTGTATGCGCAGGCATCGTGTTCCAGATATTACCCGGGTGTAATTCCGTCATACCCATTTGTAATTGGCAAGTTTGAATTACGGATGCTACTAGTAATTTATTGATCGTCCGCAAATTGGCGCTTTCTTGCGAACCCAGTGTCACAATTTCAGCATCTTTTTTAGTGATGTGCCTCGTGGGGTGACTGGTATGGGCCGGGGTAGAATTTACGTAAAACTTGGCGGGCATCTTCGGGTCTTTGCTACTGAAGATCAACTCCTCCTTACCTTTACCAATATACATGGCTTCCTTAAAATCTACATGGAATATCTCGCCATCTACCTGGATCGTTCCCGGTCCACCGATATTTATAATACCTAGCTCCCGCCTTTCCAAGAAATACTCGGCCTTCAAGGCGTCTACGGGCTCCAATTGAAGGCTTTCCTCAACCGGCATAATTCCACCAGCAATAAAACGGTCAAAGTGAGAATATACCAAGTAAATTTTATTAGCTGCGAACAATTGCGGTATATGCATCGCTTGGCGGGCCTTTTCCGTATCCCAGGCTTTAGCTTCCGCAGGACTGAAAGCGTACCTTACTTCTACATGCGTATTCATGATATTATTTTTTATCCTTTTCTAAAGAGTAACAAATGACAGCTATAACTGTTTATACCTGGAAATTACAGCATCCCGGTCAAATATGCAAACGTTTGCATAGAATTCTCAAAACATATCGAAAAGCCGTTGTACTTTTGAATTACGAATCATAAAAAAGTCCATCAAAATAATGGTTTAGTCCTACGAAATGCAGTGTACCAAAGCGTTTCAACTTTAGGCAAAATCTTATTAGTGATAATCATTTTAGTATTAACACAGGCTTAACTAATCACTATTTTAGCCATATGAATATTTATATACAAATTCATCCCAAGGATAATGTGCTGGTGGCGTTAAAAGATTTACCGGCTGGACAAACGATCGATTTCAATGGAGATAGTTTCAACTTATTAAACAATGTACCTGCAAAACATAAATTTACCATCACGGATATTGCCGAAGGCGGCAGCATCACCATGTATGGTGTATTAGTCGGCAAAGCAACTGCCGAAATACCTAAAGGTGGTATCATTACCACCCGGAACCTAGTCCACGATGCCAATGCCTTCCATGACCAGGATGCGGCCTTCCAATGGCAAGCTCCCGATATTACCCGTTGGTCGGGTAAACACTTCATGGGCTACCACCGGAAGGACGGCCAGGTAGGCACCCGTAACTATTGGCTGGTGATCCCGATGGTATTCTGTGAAAACAGGAACGTCAACGTCATTAAAACTGCCTTTGAAAAAGGCCTGGGCTTTGCCCCTGAAGAAGTGTATAACAACCAGGTGCTGGAGCTAGTTGACCTGTATAAAGGTGGCAATATAGAAGGGATTAAAACCTACCGGCCGCAAGCGGTTCAAAACAATCAGCACAAAAGCAGTGTATTTCCCAACATCGATGGAATCAAGTTTTTAGTACACGAAGGTGGCTGCGGCGGCACGAGGCAAGATGCACAAGCGCTATGCAACCTGCTGGCAGGCTACATCCATCATCCTAACGTAGCCGGGGCTACCGTGCTGAGCCTCGGGTGCCAACATGCACAGGTTTCATTATTGCAACAAGCGTTGAACAAGTTAAACCCGGCGAACGATAAGCCGCTATTGATCTACGAGCAACAACATGCTCCATCCGAGTTCGACATGTTGTCTAAAGCGATCAGGGAAACGTTCTTAGCATTAATAGATGCCAATAAACAGGAACGCCAACCGGCGCCTTTATCCAAGATAGTTCTTGGTCTTGAATGCGGCGGTTCCGATGGGTTCTCTGGAATTTCGGCCAACCCGGCTATCGGCCATACTTCCGATTTAATAGTCGCGTTGGGTGGAACAACGATCTTATCGGAGTTCCCCGAACTCTGTGGCGTAGAGCAAGAGTTAATCAACCGCTGCGAAAATTCGGCAGTATCAGATAAATTCATCCAAATCATGCGGGCCTACGAAAAACAAGCCATGGCGGTAGGTTCCGGCTTTTATATGAATCCTTCACCCGGAAATATAAAAGACGGCTTGATAACGGATGCGATCAAATCGGCAGGGGCAGCGAAAAAGGGCGGCACCTCACCCGTAGTTGATGTATTAGATTATACTGAATACGTGAGAAAACCGGGATTGAACTTACTTTGTACACCAGGCAATGACGTGGAATCTACTTCGGCAGAAGTTGGCAGCGGCGCTAATATCGTGCTGTTTACCACCGGGCTGGGCACCCCCACCGGAAACCCCATCGCACCGGTTATTAAATTGGCCACCAATAGCGTCCTGGCTTTCAAAATGTCGGATATTATTGACATCAACACCGGGAGTATCATAGAGGGCAGCAAAACGATCGAGGAAATGGGAGAAGAAATATTGGATGAAGTTATTGACATTGCCAGTGGAAAAAAATATACGAAAGCGGAGTTGTTGCACCAAGATGATTTCATACCTTGGAAGCGTGGCGTAAGTTTGTAATTAGACACCCCATGAACTGTTTTCAACCGGGAACAGTACCATATAATTAATGCAGGGCCGATCGTATAGATTGGCCCTTTTGTTCGAAAGCCGGTTTTTCGTATACCACCCTTTGAATTTTATCTTGAATTTACCTGGAACTCTCCCTGGTTCAAGTTTCCAAACTTGGGGCTCCCCGTTGGTAGAATGTTCAACTGGTGGAACATTGTATTCCGCAACATTAGCCATTCAACAATTACCCGTGTATGGTGCAAGGAGTAAGTGGTCTTAATTGTGCCTGGGTCCGAGCTTGGAAGCACGAACCGGCAAGCATTTTGAGCATTTTGAAAAGCATTCAAAACCGAACCGGGGTTTGGAACACTTCTAGCTTCGATATTTGAACCGGCATGGAGATGTTTGATTCAAATAAAGTCATAAAAAAAAGGGGCCAGGTTATGAGTAACCCGGCCGCTATGCTTTCTTTATTATTCAAAACTAAATCTCTTTATATCAAGGCCTTTTGCATTCTTGGCACACAAAGATGTATTGCCAACAATGCAATAAAATAAGCCGAACTTGCGTAAATAAATACAGGCAGATATCCTTCGATCTGGCCAACATACAACGAAACTAATGCACCGCTAACACCTCCCATCATACCGCCTATTCCCGTAACGGAAGCAGCTGCTTTCTTCGGAAAGATGTCAGATACCATTGCTAAAATATTGGATGAGAACCCTTGGTGGGCGGCAGTACCTAAGGCGATCAATGCTATGGCTAAATGCAGGCTATGGGTTTTCGCTGCAAACACGATTGGTAAAGCGCACAATCCACACAAGAATAATGTCGTTTTCCGAGCCTTGTTCGCGCTCCAACCTTTTTTCATAAACGTGGATGTAAGCCAGCCGAAAAACACACTCCCTAAATCCGATACAATGTAAATTACTAAAAAAGGAATACCTACGGTACTTAAATCCAAATTTTCATCAAAAGTATTGCTCTTAGCAAAGAACATGGGCAACCACGTTAGGAAGAAATACCAAACACAGTCCGTGAAAAACTTTGGCAAAGCGAAAGCCCAGGTTTGACGGTAACCGAAGAGCTTGATCCAACCAATCTTCTGCCCATCATCCGTATGAATTTCGTCTTTATCACTTTCTATATAAGCGAGCTCTTCCGCGGATAATTGTTGAACTTTCCTAGGTTGGTTATACCAGGTTCTCCAACATAATAATAAGATCAATCCCAGCCCACCGGTAATTACGAACGATGCCCGCCAACCGAAATGATGAATAATATACGGTACGGCCAAGGCGGTTGCTATCACCCCGACATTGGCGCCGGCATTCATGATACCTGTAGCGAACGATCGTTCCTTTCTAGGGAACCATTCAGCAATCGTTTTCACTGCCGCGGGGAAATTCCCCGATTCACCTATGCCAAGCAAGAACCTCGCACCTATTAACCCGGCAGCCCTTGAAACCAAACCATGCAAAACCCCGGCAATACTCCATAACAACATCGAAAATGAAAAGCCCTTGCGGGTACCTACCCTGTCGATAAACCAACCGACAAACAAGAAGCCCATCGCGTAAGCGATCTTAAATGCAGCATCAACATAACCTAACAAGGCCTTCAGGTGCGCATCGTCCGCTGCCGTGATTTTATGCCCCAACGGTAGGCCGAGGATATCTAGCTGGAACTGTTCATTAATAATGGTGAAGGATAATACCTGCCTGTCTATGTAGTTAATCGTGGTGGCAAAAAACAGCAACGCAACAATACGCCAGCGGTATTTACCGATAGTTGTGGAACTCATCATTATTTTGGCTCTAATTGGTTATGAATCTAACTGTACTTTTAAATTAATGTACATTTTCAATATATGCAAACGTTTGCGTAATTTTTGATTTTAACATGTCGAGATCTCCTTGTTCGATCACTTCCTTCGTGAGCAAATTAGATCCCATTCCCACGCAGGTAACCCCTGCCAGGAACCAGGCGGATAAGCTCTCTTGGCTGACATTCACCCCGCCAGTCGGCATAAATTTCAAACCGGGAAATAAGGGCTTAATAGATTTCAAGAAACCTGGGCCGAGGATATTACCCGGAAAAAGTTTCACGAATCCTGCTCCTAATTGCTCTGCTTGAGCTACTTCCGTAGGTGTCATACAACCCGGCACCCAAAGTACATCGTGTTCCTTGCAAGTGGCCGCGGTGTTGCCATCCACAATCGGGCTAACGATAAAGTCGGTATCCAGGTCTATATAAGTCTTCGCTTCACTAGCTTGTTTGATCGTGCCGATACCCAATAACAGGCCGGGGAAATGCTCTTTCTTATAGGTTTGTAATACTTCGAAATTTTTGGTTGCGTTGACACCCCGGTTGGTAAATTCAAATACCCTTACACCGGCTTCATAACATGTTTTCAAAACGGTCTTGCAAACATTCACGTCATCATGGTAAAAAACGGGAACCATTCCACATTGATCAAAACTTGCCATCGCAAGTTGAGGGGATGTTGCCATAGTACTGATTTAATAGAATTTATAAAGACTTTTATTGAATATATCCCTGGATTGTTTCCAAGTCGTTGGTATTGAAATCCCCTTTTAAAAAGAACTTGCTGAATGCGGCGGCGGCAGCTAAATTCACAATTTCCGACGGCGCATGTTTATGGAAAATTGCATGTATCAACCCTGCCATAAAACTATCCCCGCTCCCAACCCTATCAACGATCTCACCGGATTCAAATTCTTTACTCTTGTATATTTGTCCACCGGTGAAATATGTTGCATAATACAAGTTATGCCTTGGCCCGCTTGAGAACCGGAAAGTAAGCGCCACGTGTTTACAATGATCGCAGCGTTCCATGATTTCCTTCGAAGTCTGACTTGCAGCATCTAGGTAGGCCGATGTTGTATTTTTTGAAACAAGGGATTCATCGAGAACCGTCCCTAGCATCATGTTTGCCGCCCAAATATTCCCCATCACTACATCGCAGTAATTCACCAATTGGGGCATAACTGCTACCGGTTTTTTACCATATTGCCAAAGCTTAGCGCGGTAATTTAAATCTGTCGAAATTATCATCCCTTTGGCCTTTGCCGCTTGCAACACTTCTTCACAAACGATGGCTGCCTGCTCGCTTAATGCTGGCGTAATTGCCGTCCAATGCAACCACTTGGCATTACCGAGTGCAGAAACCCAATCTACCGTACCCGGTTCTATCATGCTAAAAGAAGAGTACTTTCGATCGTACACCACCTCCGAATGTTTCAAATCTGCTCCCTGGGCTAAATAATAAGTACCGATCCTATCCCCACCCCAAAGCATGCGATCCGTTGTAATACCGGTACCGGAAAGATAAGCTGCAACTTCTTTCGAAAGACCGTTATCTGGCATCTTCGATATATAAGCCACGCGGTTGTTCCAGCGTGCTAAGGCAGCAGCAACATTAGCTTCTGCGCCACCGATATACATACCCGCTTCGTGCGATTGCAAGTTGGGAGAAATGCGGAACAAGATTTCCCCGATGGTGATGATGTCTACTGTTTGCATGGGAAATTGAAATATGATTTAGCATTATGGTAACAAATGTCTTGTATCATACTGCCCATCCAGGGTAAATCTGCTGGTAAACGACCGCTTTCTACATCGCGGCCGATAAGGTTACACAGGATTCTCCTGAAATAATCATGACGGGAGAATGATAAGAAGCTCCGGGAATCGGTTAACATTCCCACGAACCTACTCAACAACCCGAAATTACTTAAAACATTTAACTGTTTTTCAATTCCATCTTCCTGGTCTAAAAACCACCAGGCAGCGCCGTATTGCATCTTTCCCGGGATTTTACCATCCTGGAAATTGCCGACCATCCCGGCATATACTTCATTGTGCGCCGGGTTTAAATTATAAACAACCGTGCGGGCTAATTGATCAGTATTATCGAGTTGATCAAAAAATTTCGACATCTGTGCCGCTACCAGCCAATCACCGATAGAATCCGTTCCGGCATCGGCGCCTACCAAGCGAAGTAAGCGGCTGTTGTTGTTACGGATCGGCCCCACATGGAATTGCTGCGTCCAAGCCTTTTCATGGTTCCAAGTACAAATATGGTACATGATGGCCGCCCGGAAACGATCGATCTCAACGGCTGACAATTTCTCTTCCTTACGGATTTTCGAGAAAATCGAAGCGCAGCT
The DNA here is from genome assembly GCF_002557795.1 of Chitinophaga caeni. Taxonomy (NCBI): domain Bacteria; kingdom Pseudomonadati; phylum Bacteroidota; class Chitinophagia; order Chitinophagales; family Chitinophagaceae; genus Chitinophaga; species Chitinophaga caeni. The sequence goes on from NZ_CP023777.1 coordinate 120,111, forward strand.
TTCCTTGTCAAAATCCGCAGCATAAAAAGTATCCATCCCGTTATCCGACAAACGGCAACCATTGTCATGAAAGTATTGATGCCTTTGGTACAATGCCTCCATTAACTGGTCAAAACTACCGATCGATATACCGCTGCTGGCGGATAGTTTTGCCAGGTAATCATTATATGCCTGTAAATCTTGTAGTGACAACAATTTATCGGCCCTGAAGGTTGGAAGCACTTGTATTTGAAAACCTTCCGCAGCAAGCTGGCGATGGTATGCCAGGCTATCGCAAGGATCATCCGTTGTGCAGAGGGTCGTAACTTTATAATGTGATAGTAAATTGCGCGGTGTCCAACGGGATAGTTGACTATTACAGCTTTCGTATATTTCTTTGGCTGATGCCGGGTTCAACAACTCCTTGATACCGAAAGGATTTGCCAATTCCATCTGGGTCCAATGGAACAAGGGGTTCCTTAATGTATAAGGCACCGTCTTAGCCCAGGCCTCAAACTTTTCATAATCGCCAGCATCCCCGGTAATAAATCTTTCTCCAATACCATTGGCCCTCATGGCTCTCCACTTGTAATGATCCCCTTTCAGCCACATGGCCGTAATATTATCAAAAGCCTGGTCTGCCGCAATCTCTACCGGGGGTAAGTGATTATGATAATCGATGATCGGCATATCTGCTGCATAATCGAAATATAATTTCTCAGCCGTTTTATTGTCTAACAAGAACTCCGCTCTAATAAATTCACTCATGCTAACTGTTGCTCGTTTATATATTGTGTCAAATATTGATTAGGCCCCATTTCGAACATACCTAATAAATGAATGGCTATTAATTCACTAAATCCTTCAATGGCAAATAAAGCTTCGCTGAATAACATCTTACCGACGTGCTCTACAAAGTGCTTAAGCTGTCCCAGGTCTTTCAGGTCGTTCACATCTGCCCAGGCATTATTAAAGGTAATTGCTTGGTCATCCTTGATTTCATACAATTGCTCGTTGAACTGTCCGAAAAAGCGCTTGTCTTCCCGGACAACCGGTTTTAAGAAATACAAACTGCTTGCAAAACCCAGGCAAAGCATCGGGGGCAGGCGGTTGAACTTCTTATTATACCTTAAAATTGTCAGCGCATTCCTGGCTTCCAACTTAGTTGATTGTTGTAATGTGATGTTGATCAGTGGATGAACGATATAAGGGTTGGCAAAGCGCTCCAAAACCTCGTTGGCAAATGCTTCCGCATCGGGAACGATCCCTTCCAAGGTGGGTGCGATCTCCTTCCGTGTAACCGTTTTAAAGAAAGATTGCATTACGTCGTGCTGCATGCATTCGTAAACAGTTTGCAAGCCAACCAGGAAGCCCGTCGGGGCGGCTGCCGTATGGCTCCCGTTAAGGATTCTCAACTTCTGTTCCCGGAAAGGTGTAATATCCGGTAATATATGCATGCGGTCATCCGCACGGTGGAAAGACAATTTTTGGCGCACCTTTTCATCACCTTCGATCGCCCATAACAAGTAGGGCTCTGTATTGATCCATAAATGATCTTCATAACCGGCTTCCGTCCAACGCTCTTGAAGCTCTTTCGGTTTCCCCGGAACAATCCTGTCTACCAACGAGCTACAAAATTGATTAGCATTCTTGATCCAATCAGTAAATGCTTCCGGCAGCTTGTTATAATCAGCCAGTTTTAAGACAGCTTCCCGTAATAATTTTCCATTATCAACCACTAATTCGGTCGGAATGATGACGAAGCCCCTTTCGGCTGCATCTTCCTTAAAAAATTGGTAGCGGTGCCAAAGGATCGCGAGCAATTTCCCGGGATAGCTGGAAGGCACCCCTTCTAATACCGACTCCGGGGAATACTGGATACCCACTTCCGTAGTATTCGAAATAATGATCTCTAAACCAGGCTGTTCCACGGCTCCCAGTATCTCTTTCCATTTTGCAACCGATTGCAAAACTCGTGCAATAGAAAGGTTGACCAGGGAGCGGTTAATTAATTGATTATGCGCGACACCCTTAATGTTTGTTGTATACAAACAATCTTGATTATCAAACTCTTGTGTATCACCGCTAGTAGATTTTACCACTACGATCCGGCCATTGAAAATCCCTTCCTTGTTGGCCTTGTCAACCAAGTAATCAACCAATCCCCTCAAAAGCACCCCCGTACCGAACTGTAAGATCTTCTCGGGTAGCTCGAAAAGGGCAGGTTCAATACCCATTTCCGGCTTCGATAAAACGTATGATTTGGATAATACAGGAAACATGAATTATATTTTGACGATTTGGGTAGTAAATATAACGTGGAGAATTGCATTTTCCTATTGTTATTACATAAAAGCCAGGGAATAGTTAAATCCTATCAGCTTATCGAAGCTATCTATACTTTAGAAGTCCGCCATTGACGGCTTTTCTGTACCTTTGCATCCTTAAACTTTTAGATATAATGAGTAGACATGGAAAAGTGCTAGTAGCGATGAGCGGCGGTATAGACAGTACCGTGACCGCCCTGATGCTGCATGACCAAGGCTACGAAGTAGTGGGAATTACCATGAAAACATGGGATTACGCCTCTGCCGGCACCAGTAAAAAAGAAACCGGCTGCTGTAATCTTGATTCTTTCAACGATGCCCGCGCCGCGGCCGTGCATCATGGCTTTTCCCATTTCATCCTGGACATCAGGGATGAGTTTGGAGATTTCGTGATCAATAATTTCGTGGATGAATACCTGGCAGGCCGTACGCCTAACCCTTGTGTTCTCTGCAATACCCATATAAAATGGCGCGCGCTCATGAAAAGGGCCGATGCGCTGGATTGCGAATTCATTGCCACGGGTCACTATGCTAGCATCCGCGAAGAAGACGGACGCGGTGTTATCAGCAAAGGCGTTGACGAAACCAAGGATCAAAGCTACGTTTTGTGGGGCCTGGATCAAGCCGTAATTAAAAGGACCTTATTGCCCTTAGGCACCTACCGTAAAACAGAAATCCGTCAAATGGCTTTCGATTACGGTTACCCCGAACTAGCTAAAAAAGCCGAAAGCTATGAAATCTGCTTCGTGCCGGATAACGATTACCGCGGCTTCCTGAAACGTAAGGTGGACGGACTTGAAGAACAGGTGGATGGCGGCAATTTCGTATTGACCGATGGAACCGTAGTTGGGCAACATAAAGGTTATCCTTTCTATACCGTTGGACAAAGAAAAGGCCTGATTGCTCTCGGACGACCGATTTATGTGACTGAAATTATCCCGGAAACTAATACCGTGGTTTTAGGAGATGAATCCGACCTTGAGAAGAACGAGATGACCGTTGGCGGTATTAATATGGTGAAATACCCGGAAATTACGAACGGTATGGAAGCCATTACCAAGATCCGTTATAAGGATAAAGGCGCTTTAAGCAACCTTTACACAGAAGACGGCTTAGTGAAGGTTCGTTTTTACGAAAATGTAAAAGGTATCGCACCGGGTCAATCTGCTGTTTTTTATGATGGCAATGATCTGATCGGAGGTGGTATTATCCGCAGGAAAAGTGAGGCGGATATTTTCGGATAAAGTATTCCCCCGTTTGAACCGGGTTTAAATATGAAAAAGATTAAAGCTGCCATTTCATGGTAGCTTTTTTTTATCCAGATACTGGGACCGAGGTCATTATTGCACCTTGTCCAGCAGCACTTGGAATCCAACATTGAGCAGTTCGTGGTGCATGGAGTACGTGATTTTTCGTTGCCGGTATAATAGTGCATGTCCTCAATTGTGCGTGGGTCCGAGCTTGGAAGCTCGAACCAGCATGTTTGCATGTTTTTGGTTACTGGGGGAAACTTTCAAAAAACGAACTCGTGTTTCGAACACACATCCGTTACTTCGCAGCTCGAACCTGCGGATCCCCATATATATTTTTCCTATTTCTTCCTGAAGCGTACTGCAAACATAGAATCTGCCCTCTTGGCGCTACCATCGATCAATCCGCCACTTTCTTTTTCCAGCAAACCGGTATCTAACAAGCGGGTCACCATCTGTTCATTTTCTTTGGCAAATACGGAACAGGTGATATAAACAAAACTACCGCCGGGTTTTATATAAGGAAGTACATTTGTCGCAATTTTCCATTGTAAATCAGCATAATAATCAATCTTTTCCGCTTCAAAATAGACGAGGTTTTCGGGTGTTCGCCCCCAAGTTCCGGAGCCGCTGCAAGGTGCATCCAAAAGGATGCCATCAAACTGCTTGCGGGGTAATAAACTGGCTAAATCCCCCTGGTTCAGATCTATAACCCCGGTTTGAAAGCCTGATACCTTGGCCGCCGTTAAACGTTTTTGTAAGTTTTGTATAATAGAAGGACGGATATCGCTGGCAAATAATTTGATCCCCGGCTCTTTATCTTTCAACAAGATCGACTTTCCACCGCTGGCTGCGCAACAATCCCACCAATATTCTCCCGGTTTTGGCGTCAACAACTGCATCGTGGTTTGGGAAGAAAGATCCTGTATCTCGTACCAATCTTTATCGAGGATCAATTGTTCCAGGTTAGTTCCTTGCGGTAAGGCGATTGCTTCATTATCAAGATATTGAAAATCAACACCTTGATTCTCCAATATATCGATTACCTTGGTTCTTTTGCCGGGTCGAACACGGATAAACAATAGTGGCTGCTTTAGAAGGGAGCTCGCCCAGGTCTTTATATCAATCTCCGCGGAAAGCTGTTGTGCAAAAGGGAATAACTGCTCCGCGCTGTATGCTGAATTATTGATCGTCAAAGATTCTAGCTTCCGTTCCAATGGTAATGCTGCAAGCTCATTCAATTCTGGGTTGATGGCAGCCAAGAAATCATTTGCCCCCGGTTCGCAAATACATACAGCTTTTTGAATGCGCTCTTCTAAAGCTGCATCCAAGGCCCAATGTCCCAGCCTGAAATAATCATAGACCAACCGCGATATCCATTTACGATCACGGCTACCCATCTGCGGATGCTGTTTAAAGAATTGCTTAAGGTAATGATGCAAGGGCAAATCTCCCTGGTAACGGGTGATGATCTTGACAGCAGAGCCCTGGTAATTTTCCCATCTCGTCATGGCTGCAAAAGTACAGGATGTTTTGCCTACAACGAAACATCCATTTTTCTGTATGAATTTTTTTATATGATTAGTATTCACTATTTTTAATATGAATCCGGTTTTATATAGCATTGCACCAGGAAAATGCACATATTAGCGAGCACGAGCTTTTGCAATTGTTGATAGCTGGTAACCCGCTTGCTAAAAAGCTGTTGTATGAAAGGTACGCAGCTCCATTGTACGGGATCATGTTACAAATAGTAGGAGATCCGGTGAAAGCCAATGATCTAATAATAAAATTGTTCTCCTATTGCTTCCAAAATGCATCGGCATATTCAACATCGGGTTATCATAACCTATTTACGTGGCTGTTTAAAAAGGCAAGAGAGTATGCAGTGGAATCATCACTGCCCATAACTAGTAATCATAATGACACCTCGCTTGTTAAAAGGAGTAATAGTTCATTCCAAGTATTTGCAGATACGTTAGCGGCTGATGAACAGCTGGTATTTCGTTTGAGCTTTTTCAACGGATTATCCCGGGCGGCCATCGGCAGGCTATTAGCCAAAGATGAGGAAGAGATTAATTTATTACTTAAGCAAGCTATGGTGGCTTTTAGAAAATTTTTACATTAAACAGTGGACCTGAAAGATTACATATCAAGCGGTATCATTGAAAGTTACGTACTGGGTTTAGCAACTCCCGATGAAGAAAAGGAGTTGGATCAAATGCGTAGGCTCTTCCCGGAACTCAACACCGAGATTCAGTCGGTTGAAAAGAAGGTGGAATCCTTAGCCTTCGCGGAAGCAGTAATGCCGCCCGCGCAGACCCGCAATGAAATCGTGCAAAGAATCGACTGGCACGAAGGGAATAATAATACCCGCAATAATGATAATAGTAATTATACTTTCATTAATCTAAATCCTAACAGCCAAGACAATATCACCGTTCATAAATGGTGGAGGATTGCCTTCATCACGCTCGTGGTCTTGTCAAAGATATTCTTGTTCTTCGCGATCTTATACTATTTAAAATTTAAGCAAGCCGAAGAAAATAAATCATCGCAAGCAGCTCCCGCTACTACAACGGTACAACAACCAGTTACGCAACCCTAACCGGTAATCAATCTATCAATCACTAGGTACTTTAATAAAAAAACGGCGTTTGATTCTTAGAACCAAACGCCGCTCGTATCTTAACAAGTTGAATTATAATTTCAGCAATGTTTTCACCGGGTCTTTACCGAACAATAATTGCTCAGGATTTTCCAACATCTCTTTCACCCTTACCAGGAAGCTAACCGATTCACGACCGTCAATAATACGGTGATCGTAGCTCAATGCCACGTACATCATCGGGCGGATCACTACCTGTCCATCAATCGCCATGGGTCGTTCCTGTATTTTGTGCATACCCAGGATAGCAGATTGAGGGATGTTAATGATCGGCGTACTCATCAAGGAACCGAACACCCCACCATTAGTAATGGTAAACGTTCCCCCGGTCATTTCGTCCATCGTCAGTTTATTATCGCGTGCCTTGGTGGCCAGCTCAACTACTTTTCCTTCAATTCCGGCCATATCCAGGCTTTCCGCATTGCGAATTACCGGTACTACCAAACCTTTCGGAGCAGATACCGCGATGGAAATATCGCAATACTCGTGGTATACCAACTCTTCTCCATCGATGTAAGCATTAACGGCCGGGAACTCTTGCAAGGCGAAGCAACATGCCTTGGTGAAGAAGCTCATAAACCCGAGGTTCACACCGTGAGATTTCTTGAATACTTCTTTATATTTAGCGCGGATCGCCATGATGTTGGTCATATCCACCTCGTTGAAGGTGGTTAACATCGCGGTGGTATTTTTAGCTTCTACCAACCTGCGGGAAACGGTCTTACGTAAGTTCGACATTTTCTCGCGGCGATCGTTGCGGGTAAACATTTCATGCCCGATTGCAACGCCCGGATTTTCCAGCGCGGCAAAAACATCATTTTTCATGATCCTACCATGGGAACCGGAGCCCTTGATGGAGTTAGGATCCACTTTTTTATCAGCGATAACTGCCGCAGCAACAGGGGATGCTTTCACATCGTGATGAGCCGGGGCAGCAGTTGTGGCCGGTGCTGCTTTAGCTTCATTGGCCGTTGCCGGTTCAGCAGGCTTCGCTGCCGGGGCTGCACTACCGGCAGGACGGGCAGCAGATGTATCGATCGTGCAAGCTACCGCGCCGATGGCCAGGGTATCCCCTTCTTTCGCAACAGTAGTTAACAGGCCGGCTTCTTCCGCGTTCAGTTCAAACGTAGCTTTTTCAGATTCGAGTTCGCAAAGCATTTCATCGCGCTCCACGTAATCACCCGTTTTCTTCAACCATTTTACCAGGGTTACTTCATTGATGGATTCGCCTACCGTTGGAACTTTAATCTCCACGGTACCCTTGTTGGATGCGGGAGCGGCGGGTGCTTCTACAGGCGGAGCTTGTTGTTCCGGTGTTGCGGCAGCAGCGGGAGCCGCTTCCGCGGCAGGCGCAGCAGCATCTGTATCGATGGTGCAAGCAACAGCGCCAATTTCCAGGGTGTCTCCTTCTTTAGCTTTGATAGATAAGATACCTGCTTTTTCTGCATTGAGTTCAAACGTAGCTTTTTCAGATTCCATCTCGCACAACACTTCATCTTGCTGAACGAAATCTCCATCTTTCTTTAACCATTTTGCAATTGTAACCTCGCTAATTGATTCTCCTACCGTAGGAACTTTAATTTCGATAACCATAAAAAAGATGTTGATGGTTGATGACGAACGGTGCCGCCATTGATATTTTCAAATTTTGACTTCCTTAAATTAGATACTGAAAGCGGTTTCAATGATTTCAGCTTGTTCTTGCGCGTGGATCTTCGCGTAGCCGGTCGCGGTGGCCGCGCTCGGGTTCCTACTGATCACACCGTAGTTGAATTGTTTCAAATTCATTTGCAAGAAGCTGGCAGCGCCCATATTCAGCGGTTCTTCTTGAACCCAGAACCAGGTAGCGCCTTTATATTTCTGGTTAATCGCTTCCAGCTGTGTCACCGGTAATGGATATAATTGTTCCATCCTGATGATCGCCACATCTTTACGATCTTCCTTCATTTGCTTTTCACTCAAATCGAAGTACATCTTGCCGGAGCATAACAACACTTTCTTCACGCGCGCCGGATCCTCGATAAACGGATCATCCAGCACTTCTTGGAAGCCGCCATGGGTGAAATCCTTGATCGGGCTTTGGCTTCTCACGTGGCGTAAGTTCGCTTTCGGTGAGAAGTTAATCATCGGCTTGCGGAACGGCAATGCTAATTGACGGCGCAATGCATGGAAGAAGTTTGCGGCAGTAGTACAGTTTGTGACGAAGATGTTGTATTCGGCACACATCTGCAAGAACCGCTCCAAACGGGCGCTGGAGTGCTCCGGACCTTGCCCTTCATAACCATGCGGCAACAACATTACCAGGCCGCTTTGTTTCTGCCATTTCGTTTCCGCGGAAGTCACGAACTGGTCAATAACGGTTTGCGCGCCGTTACTGAAATCACCGAATTGAGCTTCCCATATAGTTAGTGCATTTGGATTCGCGATAGAATAACCGTATTCAAATCCCAATACTGCAAATTCACTCAACAGCGAATTATAGATACGCAATTTACCACCTTTTCCAGGAACATTGCTCAAACGGCTATATTCCTCGTTGGTTTCTTCATTGCGGATGATCGCGTGGCGGTGGGAGAAAGTTCCCCTCTTAACATCTTGACCGCTGATACGCACGTCACTTCCTTCGCTGAGCAAGCTGGCGTAGGCCAACAATTCACCGGATGACCAATCTAACAAACCTTGGCCATCGTACAATTCTTTTTTATCCGTCAACAATTTCTCTACCTTACGAAGCGGTTTAAAACCTCCGGGGATAGTCATGATAGCTTTGAAGATGCTATCCAGTTGTTCCGGGCTGATGGCCGTTTCCGGCGATTTTATAAAATCTTCCGGGGTTGATTTGCGTAAAGACTGCCACCAGATTTCCGGCTTTTGATAAACGTATGGTAATGGATGCTCTTTAACTTCATCCAGGCGATCTTGCAAATCTTTCCAGAAAGATTCCTCCATCTCCTGGGCCAACTTGGCATCCACTTCCCCGTGTGCGACCAATACTTTGGAGTAAATCTCGCGGGGATCTTCATGTTTCTCGATCAAGGAATACAGGTGAGGTTGAGTAAACTTAGGATCATCTCCCTCGTTGTGACCATGACGGCGGTAACATAATAAATCGATATAAATATCTTCATTAAATTCCTGGCGGTAGCGGGTAGCGATATCACATACTTTCACGGCAGCTTCCACATCATCCCCGTTCACATGGAATACAGGGGCTTGGATAATGGCAGCCACGCTGGTAGAATAATCGGAAGAACGGGCATCATCGAAATCGGTTGTAAACCCGATCTGGTTATTAATCACGAAGTGGATAGTACCTCCCGTGTAATATCCTCTCAATTTGCTCATCTGGGCGATTTCGTACACGACGCCTTGCCCTGCAACGGCAGCATCCCCGTGGATCAAGATCGGTAATATCTTATCGTAATCGCTATCGTAAATCACATCCGCCTTGCTACGGGAAAACCCTAAAACGACCGGGTCAACCACTTCCAAGTGGGAAGGGTTCGGCGTTAGTTGAACATTCACATCCTTATCGTTCGCAGTTTTCAGGGTAGAACGAAAACCGAGGTGGTATTTCACATCGCCGCTGCCCATAGTGGTATCCGGCGTGCTGTTTCCTTCAAATTCGGAAAAAATCTGTTCGTAAGTTTTGCCCAGGGTATTGGCCAATACGTTCAAGCGACCGCGGTGCGCCATGCCGATTACGACCTCTTGTACACCGTGATCTACCGCTGTATTGATGATGTTATCCAAGCAAGGGATCGTTGTTTCACCACCTTCGAGCGAGAAGCGTTTTTGACCGATATATTTTTTGTGTAAAAATTTCTCGAACATCACCCCTTGGTTCAGCTTTTGGAGGATGCGTTTTTTCTGATCTAAGCTAAGCGGTTGCTGCATGGTAGTTTCCATCTCATTTTGCAGCCATTCCATTTTCTTGCGATCATTAATATAGGTAAACTCCAGGCCCACCGGACCCGCGTAAATTTTCCTGAGGTATTCAACGATCTTGGCAAGCGTAGTTTTACCAAGGCCGATCACTTCGCCCGCATAAAATTCAGTATTTAAATCGGCATCGGAAAACCCGAAAAAGCTAATATCGAGGTTGGCATGTCGATTTTTACGTTCGCGTATCGGGTTTGTTTTGGCGATCAAGTGAGCCTTCTTACGGTACGCCTGGATCAGGCGGAAGACTCCTAATTCCTTGACTAGCTGTTCATTAGAGACTGGTAATACTTTCGTTCCCCCGGCCTTTACGTCACCCGCAGTAGCTGTAGTACCGTTTGTATTGCTCACTGCATAATCGAATCCTACAAAAAATTTGGCCCAATCTGGGTCAACGGATGTAGGATCTTTGCGATAATCCTGGTATAATGATTCAATATACGCGGGATGGGAGTTGGTGACGAATGAAAAGTCCTTCATTTACAACGTTAATTTTGCTTAGTCTTTGATTCAAATACTGTTGTTGCTGGCGCAGCATATTTTTATATATGATACGGAGTGCAAATATCGCTCGTTTTTTGACAAAACCTTAGTAAAAAATTAGTTCATTACATGTTTTTAACTTTGTATTATATTTGCATTCCATTATTCATTTGAATATCATTTGGGCGGTCGATTTTTACACTTTGATCTAAAATTTTATTTTGTTCATAAAATGTAAAATCATACCTTTGCCCTCCGAAACTTGAAAATTTAACAATGGCAAACCATAAAGCAACGAAAAAAGACGTACGTCAGAGCAGAAAGCGTAATGAGCGTAACCGTTACTACGGTAAAACTACCCGTAATGCCATCAGGGATTTAAAAGCGATCTCTGAAAAAGCAACTGCAGAAAAGGAATTACCGGGTGTATTGTCCTTGATCGACAAATTAGCGAAACGTAATGTGATTCACAAAAATAAAGCTGCCAACTTAAAAAGCAAGTTGACTAAAAAGGTAAATACCTTAGCTTAATTTTTCTGATTTCGAACATATTGGAGCTCTTCCTGCAAGCAGGAAGGGCTTTTTTAGTTTCTTCTTACGGACTCTTAGACCACCATATTTTTTTTGACACTTCTATTACAATTTAAAAAATTAGTGTTCTAAAAACACTTTAAAATCGTCAAAGGTTCACTCAGAAGTACCCCCACCCACTTCAGAAGTACCCATACCCACTTCACAAGTACCCCCTACCACCTCGGAACTCCAATCGATGTCCTTTTTACTCCAATTTTGGATAAAATAAGTGGATATAACCGGTTTCCTTTGCCAGTTTTGCCATAAAAAGCACAAAATATCGCTCTAAATAGCCTGTTTTTAAGTTTACAGAAAACGGCACCCCACTTCCGAAGTACCCCCTACCACTTACCGGGTGGGTCAATACCTTAAAATAATCCCGAAATTGCTGTTTTGAAGTCCATCCCCCCACTTCAGAAGTACCCCTACCCACTTCGCAAGTACCCCATAGGGCTTCAGAAGTGGGTCATCGAAGCTATTTCCAGCAAAATACTATTACGTAAATAACCCGAAAAGGTTAAAAAACGACAAATCTCGATTTCAGTATTCATAAAATATAGCGAAATTTTTATTTTAGCTGTCGTATTTTCCCGGTATGAAATATTTATTACCTGCACTCGTATGCCTGCTTTGTTGTAATACCCTGGCAGCCCAAGATTTTATTACCAAATTTGAACGTACCAAGGGCCAAGAAACCGTTACATATTTCGAGTGTATCAAATATTACCAGCAATTAGCGAAACATTACCCCAAGATCCACATACAAACCCTGGGGGAAACGGATGCCGGTTATCCTTTGCACCTTATCACTTTCTCTAACCAGGGCGGGGCAGATTATGCTAAATTTCATCAACAAAATAAACGTATTATATTGGTTAACAACGGCATACACCCGGGAGAACCGGATGGTATCGATGCCAGTATGATGCTGGTGCGCGACCTGGCCAGCGGTAAAAAACATTTACCGGATAATATAGTACTGGCTATTATACCTTTATATAATATCGGGGGCAGTTTAAACAGGAGTCCTTATTACCGCGTAGATCAAAATGGCCCGGCGGAATTCGGCTCCCGCGGAAATGCGCAGAACCTCGATCTAAACCGTGACTTCATCAAGGCCGATTCGAAAAATGCCCGCGCCTTCCAGCAAATTTATCAAATGACGGATCCGGATGTTTTCGTGGATAACCATGTTAGTAACGGGGCTGATTATCAACATATCATAACATTACTATGTACCCAGCACGATAAATTAGGCGGCGTGATGGGCCGATATATGTATGAGCAGTTTGAACCGGGGCTTTACCAGTTAATGAAAAGCAAGGGTTATGACCTGGTGCCGTACGTAAACCATTTCGGCTCCACACCTGATAGCGGCTGGATTGAATACATGGATGGCCCGAGGTACTCCAGCGGCTACACCACTTTATTCCATACTTTCGGTTTTGTTCCGGAAACACATATGCTCAAACCTTATCCACAACGGGTAGCTGCCACTTATGCGCTGATGGAATGTTTTATAGCGTTTACATCGAAAAATGCTGCCGAGATCAAGCAATTAAGGGATCAGACAAAATTGTCGGTGAAAACACAACAAGAATTCCCCCTTTCCTGGCAAGTGGATTCCAGCAGGTATTCCGAACGTTTGTTTAAAGGTTACCAAGCGGGTTATAAGCCCAGCCGGATTTCAGGTTTACCTAGGTTATATTATGATCGCGAAAAACCTTACGAGAGAAACATCAAGTTCTATAATCACTTTACAGCTGGCAATTTTGTACGCAAGCCTACCGCGTATATCATTCCGCAAGGTTGGTGGAAAGTAATCGACTTGTTGAAAAACAGCCGCGTGCAGGTGCAGCAATTTCAACACGATACCACGATCGAGGTAACAGCTTACAAAATCGAAGATTATAAAACCCCTACGCGACCGTATGAAGGGCATTATATTCACTACAACACCATGGTGAAACCTATCAAAACCAGTATCCGTTTCTTGAAAGGAGATTATTATATCCCGATGAATCAAGTAGCCAATCGATTTATATTAGAAACCCTGGAACCTGCCGCCGGAGACTCCTTTTTTGCATGGAATTTCTTTGATAGTATCCTCGGTCAAAAAGAAGGATATAGCAGTTATGTATTTGAAGATACCGGCTATGAATATTTGTCGCAACACCCGGAATTACAAGATTCCCTGGCGGCTAAAAGACAGGCTGATCCTGAATTTGCTAAAAACGGGAACGCGCAATTGAATTACGTTTTCCGCAATTCTCCTTACTATGAACCCGGCTTCATGAGATACCCTGTTTACATGGTTTATTAAGGATATACAAACATTGTTGTCCGGCTAAAAATGCTTTAAAGGTACTTGAATTCCTTACCTGGTCAAGGATATAAGCGAAGGATGATACATTCACCCCCCGCCAAGAGAACCGTGGAGCTTCGCTCCGTTGATAGCGAAGGGTAGCTTGGCCATACAGTAGTAAAAAGGCCAGATCGAGCGATCAAATTGGTGGCCGTGATGACCAATTTGTACCTTTTTTGGGTAAACAAAAAAGTACAAGAAACGGAGCAGATGAACATTGAATCGCACTATTGAGGGATCAAATTGCTCCCCGGTAAAATTTAGTCGGACAATAATGATATACAAACAACAAAACGGGACCTATAAAACCGAAATCCCGGTTGCTTTCTCCAACCGGGATTTTGGCTTTATGTATATCAAGCATTTTTACGCCTTTTGTATTAAGATAAAGCTATGCTGATCGCCCATATAATTATTGTATATCAATATATTTTGTAATGAAGTATATGGCTTGGTTAATAAGTTGCTGACGGTAAGGGGTGTTTCCCCCGACCCCATTAATTTTGAGGCCATCCAGGTTGCGAACGCCGTGGAAGTATCATATTCACCGCAAAATACTTTGTAAGGCAGCTTGGGAACTTCCCCCAGCGCAGCTTCCACCGCATCATAATATTGTTGGAATCTCGCATCGCCATTTTCACCGGAAAGCAACAAGGAGATATCTTCTACCTTCAATTCATTAGATGATAGAAATTGTTGCAAAGAGGATCGTAACTTTTCCGCTCCCGGTTTGTATAACATTTCAACATCCCGCAAGCGTGCCAAGCTGCTCGAATCTTGTTGATTTGACAAGCAAAAATATGCCGTACCTTCTCCCGCGATACTGCCGGGTGTATTTCCTTGCTGTAGAAAATTCAAATTATTTACACCGGGTTTCCAATAACCTGCACGTTCCTTGATAAAAAAATGCTCCGCGGTCATCTCCTCAAATGCACCGAGGAGTACCGTTTCAGCCGGGTGCTCCCGCAAGTATAGGAGGCTGTCCAACATCGCATTTTCGAATGAAAACCCGCGGTTTACGAAAGTATTATTGTAACGTGTACATTGTTGTTGTAAAGCGATCAACCCGTTGATCGCGTTATAAGTAGACTGAATAAACGGCGTGGGATTTAATGCCCTTTCGGAATACTCTTCAATATTCTTCAAGAAACGCTCCGTATCCTGCAAGCTGCCTTTCCCTGTTCCGGTAATAATAGCGCCGGGCACGGTAATACCGGCTTCTTGCAGACATTTCATAGCTGTTGTTAAACCCATCTTCAACAAGCGGCTCATACGTCGCAAGCTGTTCGGTGCAATGAAAGCAGCATACGCAGGTTCTATACATTCCATCCGGTTGGTATCGCTAGCGATCAATTGCCGCGACCAATCATCCGAGTCGAAAGTAGCCTGGGGAGAGATCGCGCTGCCGGCTTGAATAAAACACTTGTTGTTAAGAGAATCCTTCACGGTTGCTATTCCTGTTTTTTGATACTATTTCCTGGCGAAGATACTTTGATCTATTAAAAATATGGAATGCTTTATTAAGGAGCTTTTGAAATTACCAGGGATGCATTATTTCCACCGAAACCGAATGAATTGGAAATCACGTTATTCACGGGAAAATTATGGAGTAATTCGGTTCCCGGGCTGATGCTTAGTTCTTCCATCCTTTCGGAGAAATTCATATTCGGGAAAAAGACCTGGTGGCGGATCGCTAAAATAGAAAAGATGGCTTCGATAGCCCCGGCAGCAGCCAAAGTGTGCCCGGTGAATGGTTTTGTAGAGCTAAAAGCAGGTACATCCGATCCGAACAAACGTTCCAAGGCGCGACCTTCGGAGATATCATTGTTCAAAGTAGCGGTTCCGTGTACATTGATATAACCAACTTCATCCAACTTCTTACCTGCCATGAGCAAGGCTTCCTGCATGGCCGTAAAAGCGCCATCCCCTTCCGGTGAAGGGGAAGTGGGGTGAAAGGCTTCATTGGTATTGCAATAGCCGCTGAGCACCGCCAATGCTTTCGCACCCCGCTTTTCCATGGATGCGGCGCTTTCCAAGACCAGGTAGGCGGCACCTTCACCAAGGTTCAGTCCGTTCCTTTGCTGATCGAAAGGCTTGCATGGCTGCTTATCAATATTTTTTAACGAATTAAACCCGTTGATCGTAAAACGGGTTAAGGCTTCTGTTCCCCCGCAAATGATTTTATCTACTTGGCCGCTTTTAACCAGGCGGGCTCCGAATATTAAAGCGTTGGCAGAGGAAGAACAAGCGGTACTGATCGTTGCCAATGTACCGTCTAAATGGAAGAAATCTGCTAATTGCTGGGTGCAATCAGCGCAATCCAGGGTATCGATATAATCGAGGAAATCGCCTGTTTTTGCCGGGTTAATGATATCGAAATACACTTTTTCCGTATCGCACATGCCGCCAACGGTGGAGGCATTGATCAAACCGAGCCCAGCCGTATCATCAATACCGGCGCTCGACAGCGCATCCTTCAATGCGATCATCCCTAGTAAGCTGGTGCGTGTCAAACCCGTGTGATGTTCGATTCCCAGCATATTGGCTAAGGCCCCGGTACCATGTTTAACCTCGGCAACGGGCAATACATCCCGGTGAATAGTTTCCACGTAATTCGTAAAACCCAGGCCGGATTTTAATTGGCAAAGGCTATCAAAATTTTCCGCCACTGAATCTCCAATAGCGGTCATCATCCCGATTCCCGTTATATACACACTTTCTTCCATCAATGATCCCTTTATGCAGGTTGCTTTGAAGCGATAAATTCGGCCATGGTTTGCACGCTTTGAAGGATTTTACGGCCTTCACGCGGATCTTCTACCTTGATATGATAATTTCTTTCCAATAATACCATCAATTCCAAGGAATCGATACTATCCAAACCTAATCCTTCACCGAATAAAGGTGCATTATCATCGATATCTTCCGGCTTAGTATCTTGTAGATTCAAAGCCTCAATGATTTGTTCTTTCAGTTTTTGTTTTAATGCTTCCATATGATTGTTGTAGGTTAACCAAGCCCGGTTCCCGGGTATGATTAATATTCAAAGTAACGTTTTTATACTTTCATTTAAAAATCAATTCATCCTTCTTTTTTCAACCCAGGCCGCAATTCCCAGCAATAGCAGGCCGAAACCCAGCAGCAAACCTAATTGCGGTAACACTTCCGTCCAATGCTCATTCCGAAGGTAAATATCATTAATCGCCTGTAAGCCCCAGCTCATCGGGGACAGTCGCCCGAACGCCTGTACATTTTGCGGCATAATTTCCAATGGTATCCATATGCCGCCGATTGCGGATAAGATCACGATAGAGATAGCGCCGAAATTCAAAGCCTGGTTCGGCGTTTTGAAAACGGTTCCAACCAAGATGCCGTAAGCCGTAGCTGCCAAACCGATGCATACAGCCGTTAAAAAAGCGGCCAGGTGATCTTTCCCCATTACTAAACTCGGTAAGCCGAATTCCGGCAACAAGAACTTACCTACCAAGATCATCAGGTAAAATTGTAACACGCAAATCCCGACGAAAAACAACATCTTACCTGCCAATATAGCGAGGTAAGAGCCCGGTATCAATTTCATCCTGAGCAAGCTGCCATCTTCCCTTTCACGGATCATATTTCCCGCGATTGGGATCACGATAAAGAACATCGCGAAAATGCTCCAGGCAGGTACATTATGTTGTACCGAGTTAGAAATCACATCTAATTCCGCGTGTTCACCGAGGCTCTTTTCTTCCAATCCCACCGCTTTCAGGTGAATCTCGGGAAAAGCCTCTTCCACCCCGCCATTCTTGCGCTTCAACTGCAACTGTATCCTTTCTAACAGCATGTTCGTTTCTACCTGGGTTAAGAAATTATCCAAAGATTGATGAATCGCACTTTTGAATGATTTCTTTGCCGCCGGATCGAAATATATTTCCACGTTCAAGGAATCCGGATGCGCTTTCACGGGGAGCGTGGCGCTCATCCCCATCCGGTCCATCAAGTTATTGACAATCGTGTTGGCATTACTGACGATATTTCCCGTGGCGCCCCGGGGAATTATGATCGCGATTGAATATTCCCCTTCCTGTACCAATTGCATGGCCAATTCTTGATCCACGACTTTACCGTCTAATGAATCCACGATATTAAATTGCCCGGTACTTTCCAATCCTTCCTTGATATACCTGGCCAAGCGACCATGATCATTATCCACACTCAATATGTCGAACTTCAGCTCCTGGTAATCTTTGAAAGGGGCATCCTGGATAATTGCCATTACGCAGATGAGCACAACGGGCATGATAAAGAGCAATGCCAGTCCTGCTTTATCCCTGAGCAAAAGAAACCATTCTTTCCTGAGTGTTGATATTAATCTTAGCATGTATAAAAAAAGCGCACCGGTTTACCTGGTGAACTTGCTATAATTTAATTTTTGTAGGTTTATTAATCCCGCACTGCATGCCCGGTATAATGCAAAAACACATCTTCCAGGTTCCTGCATTCTCCATGGATCTCCACCAATTCATGGGGATCGCCTTGGGCGATCAATTTACCTTGATCCATGATTACTACTTCATCACATAAAGCCTGCGCTTCTTCCAGCAGATGCGAAGTATACAGGATACTGTTTCCCGATGCATTATATTCCTTCAAAAACTGTAGGATCATGTTCCGGGATTGCACGTCCACCCCGGCGGTAGGTTCATCGAGGATCAGCAATTTGGGATCATGCAAGATAGCGGCGATAATATTCGTACGCCTTTTCATGCCACCGGAAAACTTCGAAACTTCCTTATTGGCGGCATGTTCCAGTCCGAATATTTCTAAATAATGATTTACTTTTCTTCTTAGCGATGCCCCTTTTAAGCCGTAGAGATTACCGAAATAAATCAAGTTCTCAAAGGCCGTCAACCCGGGGAATAAAGCAATTTGCTGCGGCACAATACCGATCATTTGCTTGATTTTTTCCCGGTGCATAGCATCTTGGGGGAGCTGGCAAACCGTCACTGTTCCCGCGCTAGCTTTCACGATACCGCAGATGATAGAAATCGTGGTAGTTTTTCCTGCGCCGTTGGGGCCGAGTAAGCCAGCGATCCGTCCTTCCGGGAAGCTGAAATCCAGTCCCGCCACGGATGGTTCTACCGCGCCATTGTAAGTTTTATGCAAGTCTTTAACCACGATACTTTCCACGGCTTACAATTTTACTTTCCACAATTTTTTATAAAAATCGGTCTCCTGTGAAGCGATCGCCATCAACCGGTCCGATAATAAGTCATAACCATTTGCATGGGATTCCCTGCTCTTGCAGATTCTCCCGGCATCGAAAGCGAATTGCCGCCATTGATCACCGATAGCCGTTAGCTCTTGCGCCATCGGTTTCAGTTCATCCCGTTCCAGGTAATTAGCGGCTTCCTGTAAGAACGCGGCATACATAAAACGGAAACCGGCGCCGCCAGTACCGATTTCTTCCTGCATACGGATGATATTGCCGAGGAATAAAGTGGCCCTACGATCACCGAGTTGCGGGTATTTCTTGACTCTTTTACCCAGGAATTTAATTCCTTTTACACCCAGCATCGGCACCGGAACACGCAACATGAAGTTGCAAGTTTGATCGATCCCCTGCTTGATCGCTTTCGAAAGATCCACCTGTTTAGGCACTTCTACGGGGTAATACAATTTACCGCTCGGTTCCGGGTAGCCTTTTGCAAACCTGGCTTTCGCCAAACTGTCGTAATCTATCTTGGCAACTTCTTCCATCACCGGGTCGCTCACCAGGTAATCTTCACCATCCTTTCCGAACACGACGAGGTTATGGGCATTGAAGTGAAACCTGTAAGCCGGTGGCAAATAAGGTAGGTAATAAACGCTGGTTTGCATACCTACGGGGATACCTTCCTTCAATAGTTCATCGAGCGCCGCCATCGCTTTGGCCGGCTGCTTGAACTTTTGGGAAACCATCTTCACGCCGAGGCGTTTGCATAATTTATTGAAGATTCCACCCGGCCAAATACGGTATGTAGTACCGGGGATGCCGTTCACTTTTACAAATGGCAGATGACCGAAAAACAGTCCTGAGCCGATACCGAAAGCCATGGGTTCGCTGATTTGCAAGCCGTAATGGCGCAACAGGTTGGATGCCACACCACTTTCGCAATGGGCAAACTGTGTATGGGTAAATGCTCCAGGATCAATTTCTCCCTTGAGGGGGGCGGTCATCGGTTCAATCATTTTATTTCGTTTACATGAAGCAACTGTTCCCTGGATATTTGGAAAACATCCGCGTAACGTTGCAATAGCTTCTCATTTAATTTCTGGAAAACAGCCGGTTTGAAATGTCGTTTTACCTGCCATTGAAATTTGCCGATATGCGCAGCCAAAGTGGGCAGATCCATCAGGCATTTTTCCATGTAATATGCAACGGGACTTAATTCTCCGGAAATAACGCGGGCCTTTGTCAACGCGATTTTCTCATTCACATGTTCCCAAGCTTGCGCCATTGCGACATTTTCCGGTTCCCAACCTACGCTTGGTACTTTCACGTAATCCCCCGAATTATCGACCGCGTACATCAACTGTTTAAACGACTGTTGATGTAACTGGTTATTATCTTGGGGTACCTCGTCTTTTTTCATACCAAATGGTTTTGTTATTCAAAATTAAGTTATACCGAACGATAATGTTGATTTTCATCATTTTACCAACAAAATGCAACCTTAGCCTGGTATCCGTAGCCTCAGACTACCGTAATTTGGGCAAAGGAATAAGAAAAACGGGCGCTTTCCGGGATCATCATCACGATCTTTTGCCCTTTCTTCAATTTACCAGTATTTAATAACTCTTCCAACATTAAATACGGGGAAGCGGTTCCCACGTTTCCGACCTTGGTAAGGTTGGTAAACCATTTTTCCTGCGGAACATGCACGCCGAGGCGTAACATTTCTTCATCGATCTTCATGCGGAAAAACTCAGACGATAAATGGGGTAAGAAATAATCGATCTCATCGAGCTTAACCTGATGTTTATCAATGAGTTCCTTCCACCACTTGGTACCGATCGGCACGATATTTTTTCCTAGTATCTTGGTATCTTGTTTCAGGGAGAAAACGCTGTCTTGGGCCCATTCGGTAGGCTTCATATCCACCCAACCTTTCACGCCGCCATCCGGGGTTTTCACGCCGCCGGCATACATGCAGGTTTCATATTCGTTGGCGAAAGAAGCAATTTCAACCCAATCGATGCGCAGGCTCAAGCCCTCTTCATTAGGTTTATCTTGGAAAAGCGCTGCACAAGCGCCATCGGAGAGCATCCAGCGTAAGAAATCTTTTTCGAAGGCGATGATCGGGTTGCCCTGTATCTCGCTCACGATAGCAGTTTCAGGTTCGAATTTTTCGGCCATCATCCAGGGCGATAACCTTTCTGAGCCGGTGCTTACGGCATTACTGGTATTGCCGGATTTCACGCTCATATATGCGTATTTGAAAGCTTGCATCCCGGCGGCACAAGCCCCGGTAGCAGCAATTACTTCCACGGGTTGACATTTCAACAAACCGTGTACCATTACAGCATGGTTAGGCAACATTTGATCCGGGGAAGTGGTGCCGCAAGCGAGCAGTTCCATTTTCCCGATGGGAAATTTATCATCAAATAAATTCTGAACGGCTTCAGCAGTCATGGATGCATTGGTATGCGTAGCATTTCCATCTTTATCCATGGCATAATAACGGGTTTGTATCTTGTTGCTATTCAATACAATGGCACGGGCACGGGATGGCCTACCATCGATCTTGCCTAAAATAAGCTCCATTTCATCATTCCCAACAGGCTCATTCGGTAAACATTTGGCGAGCCTCGTGATATAAACTTCTTTCATGACAGGTTTTAAGAGTTAAAGCGGCTGTAAATATAGACTACTCAACTGAATCTTGGCAATTCTAAGTTAAATGTTGCCCATTTTTTGGGGTAGCCATTACTGTTGTTTCAGTTTTACGCCTTTATAATAAGCAACGTCTTCGTTTAATTGTTTTCTTTTCGTAACCAGGGTAATATATGCAGAAACGGCAGAAATGGGTGATAAGATAATTACAGCAATAGGTAAAAGGTTCCTGTAGATCCAAACGCGCCCTTGGCGACTTTCCTCGCCCGGGCCGCCTTTTTTACTGATAAAGTTGGCAAAAAACCGGAAGGGTTTCGTTCCCCTATTTTCTAAAACGACCAAGCTCGGTAGTACGTTCACGGAACCGAGGGCTACCAGTTGATCCTGTAAATCATCCCATTTCCCCTCATGTAACGCCTGGGCTACCGGTGCAGCGAAGCGGTGGCTGGCTTCGATGTCTTGTTGTTGAACTCCCGCCGGTGGTAAAATCGGGTGCCCGTCTTTCTTACCTTTGAACGCCCAACGTTGTATAGTGAACAGCGATATCAAATTATGATGGGTATCCACCAATGCAATATTTCCCACTAACCGGGCTCCTATGCCTGATAAATACCCCTTTATACGTTCTTGCGCATTTAGCCACATATTGCGGCAACCCGAAACCGTGATAACGGGTTTCCCGGCCAATATTTTTTTTGCATCAGCGGATTGTAAAAAGGCTTCTACCGGTTGTGAAGGTGATAAAAACCATGGCTGGTAACCTAAAATTACCAGGTCGTATGCTTCATCAACCGTATCCAACGGTTTATTTGCCCGCGGACGCCCCAAAACACATTCCGGCATCGCATCAAAAAACTGCTGTTTCCGCCAAGGAAATGGGAAGGGTTCCACCGGCTCCAATTGCTTAAATACTACTTGCGCGTCCTTGATCGGAGCAACGATAGTATCAATGATTTCTCTCAGTTGGCCACTTTGAGAATAATAGACAACCAGTATCTTCAGTTGGTGGTTCATATAGGAATCTCCTGTTCACGATTGAAGCCGTAAACTTACAAAATCTCCCCGAGTGTTAGTGAAATTTTTAATAGATGATACGGCCTACATGATAAAATGATGAAGGATAGCCCAAATGACTATCCTCCTATTATTCATTTAATTAAATACAATTAATTAATATCATTATTGTCCGACTAAATTTTAACCGGGGAGCAATTTGATCCTTCAATGGTTCGAATCAATGTTCATCTACTCGTTTCTTGTACTTTTTTGCTTGCCCCAAAAAGCACCAAAAAAGGGCACCAATTGGCCATCACGGCCACCAATTTGATTGCTCGATCCAGCTTTTGTACTACTGTATCGCCCAGCTACAGTTCGCTACAATGAATTAATATATTAATTTTTACGTACGCTCCCCGAGCCGCTGATCTTGGAGTTAACATTCGGGCTGCCTTTGTACGTAACATCGCCGCTGCCCGAAATTTTTACATCCAGGTCCACGCTGGCATGTACGCTGGCATCACCGCTGCCCGAAATTGATACTTTCGTTGCTTCAGACATCAAATTATCACCATCTACATCACCGCTACCCGTGATGACAATGTTAAAATCCCTGGTTTCGCCGGCGATGTACAAGTCACCGGAACCCGTTAAGC
This sequence comes from Chitinophaga caeni, assembly GCF_002557795.1. Lineage (NCBI taxonomy): Bacteria > Pseudomonadati > Bacteroidota > Chitinophagia > Chitinophagales > Chitinophagaceae > Chitinophaga > Chitinophaga caeni. The sequence goes on from NZ_CP023777.1 coordinate 143,211, forward strand.
GGGCGCCAACGTTAGGCGCTTTAAACCTGGCATATAAGTTACCCGATCCGGTTAAGGAAACCTTCACATCCCTGGTAACGGAAAATTCATCTTCCATCTTCAAATCGCCGCTACCTGTCAGGGAAACGCCCACCACTTCGGGTACCGTGATATAAATTTTCAGGCTTTTACGGAAATTATAGTTGTAATTCCTGCGCATACCGATATTGAGGTCGCTACCCTTTACTTCGAGTTCTACATAGGGTATAATATTATCATCGCCCTCGATCGTGATGGATTGCGTCGCCCCTTTGGACACATAAACGTCCATGGAACCGGAAACGCTGATTTCATTGAAAGAAGGAACATTATCCCTATTTTCCTTGACAACATTCCCGCTGCCGGTAATTCTTTGCCCGGTAACATCGCAGCTAGCCACGAAGCAAATTAACATTATAAATATGGGGAGTCTTAAAAACTGTTTCATAACCAGGGTTTTATTTTTTTTATTTTAGTTGAATATAATCATTTCTTCCGCTAATTGGAAGGTGTTAACAAATTAAAGAAGCGCGGTAACAACAAAAGTTGCAAGCACGGTAAGATTTTTTTTAATGCCCCGCCAAAAGAAGTTTTCAAGCTATAAGCAAAAATAAGCTAATTACCATTATTGAAATTATTGACAAGTAGATGGGGAATGCACAAACTCTATTATCTTTGCACCACCATGACAGAAAAGATTTTGATCCTAGATTTCGGTTCCCAATACACGCAACTGATCGCCAGGTGCATCCGGGAACTTAATGTATATTGTGAGATTCAGCCTTGTCTTAGTCCAGTAGTATTGGATAGTAGCATCAAGGGAATAATTTTATCGGGCAGCCCTTTCTCCGTAAATGATCCGCAGGCGCCCAAAGTAGATATCAAGGAATTGGCTTCCCAGGTACCGGTACTCGGCATTTGTTACGGCGCGCAACATATGGCGCAATACTTTGGTGGGGAAGTTGCCAAAAGTAACCACCGCGAATATGGCCGTGCTATCATGGAGCACCAAGATAAAGAAGAGGCTTTATTTTACGACATCTCGGAAAAAAGCCAGGTTTGGATGAGCCATGCAGACACCATCACCCGCCTGCCCGAAGCCTTCGAAATCATCGCGCATACAGGGAGCATCCCCGTGGCCGCATTCAAATGCAAAACCTTAACCCAATATCCCATCTTCGGATTGCAATTCCACCCGGAAGTAACACATTCATTAGAAGGGAAACAAATTCTTAGAAATTTCTTAGTACATATATGTAAAATGTCCCAAGATTGGACCCCGGCAGCTTTCGTGCAAGAAACCATTGCCAGGATCCAACAGGAAGTTGGCGACAAGAAAGTGGTGATGGCGCTCAGCGGTGGTGTTGACTCAACCGTTGCAGCAGAGTTGATCCATAAAGCGATCGGCAGCAATTTGTACTGCATTTTCGTAGATAACGGCTTATTGAGGAAAGACGAGTTTGAAAGCGTGTTGGATTCCTATAAACATATGGGACTGAACGTGAAAGGCATTAACGCCAAGGATATGTTCTACGGCGAATTAAATGGCGTCACCGATCCGGAAACCAAGCGGAAAATCATCGGCCGATTATTTATCGAGGTTTTCCAGCAGGAAGCGAACGAATTGAAGGACATCTCCTTCTTAGGACAGGGAACGATTTACCCGGATGTCATTGAATCCGTTTCCGTAAACGGTCCTTCCGCTACGATCAAATCGCACCATAACGTGGGCGGCTTACCTGAAAAGATGAATATGAAGCTGGTTGAGCCTTTGCGTTTCCTGTTTAAAGACGAGGTTCGCCGCGTAGGTAAAGAAATCGGCATCAGCGATATCTTCTTAGCACGCCACCCCTTCCCGGGCCCTGGCTTAGCGATCCGTATCCTCGGGGAAATTACTCCTGAAAAAGTAGCCTTGCTGCAAGAAGCAGATGCTATTTATATCGACGGCTTGAAAGAAAGCGGTTTATATAACCAAGTATGGCAAGCAGGGACGATCCTGTTGCCCGTGCAAAGTGTTGGTGTAATGGGCGATGAAAGAACCTACGAATTTACCGTAGCCTTACGTGCCGTAACTTCAACAGATGGTATGACAGCCGATTGGGCGCATTTGCCATATGAATTTTTAGCAAAGGTTTCCAACGATATCATCAACAAGGTGAAAGGTATTAACCGCGTGGTATACGATATTAGCTCGAAGCCACCGGCTACGATCGAATGGGAATAATTTTATATCAAAGCATTTACATAAAGGGGCCGACCATCAAAGGGTTGGCCCCTATCATGAAATCAGGTTCCTAGGCTTTTTGGGAACGATTTTTGTAATTGTTGCAACGCTATGAATCGAATAACTATACATCGCACCTGGCTTTATTGTACAGCAATCTGTATTATCTTATCCGCGTGTAAAACCACCAAGAAAACGACCACGGCTCCCCCGGTTACCACCGTAAAAGAAAAACCGGTCGAAGAAAAGAAAGAAGAAGCACCGAAACCGGAGGTAAAACCGCCTTTCAACGTTCCTGCCTTCGCCCAAGAGGTGAAAAGAGACCGTTATAACGTGGCTATTTTCGTTCCCCTTTACCTGGACTCATTATTCATTACGGGCGATGAGCTACCCGGCAGGCAAATGCCCCGTTTCGTAGTGCCCGGACTGGAGTTTTACGAAGGCGCCCAATTGGCCTTAGACACGTTGCAAAAGCAAGGATATAAATTAAATGTATTCGTTTACGATAGCAAAGCCCGTGGCAATGATCCTTCTACCCTGGTACGGACCAAGCAATTAGAAGCGATGGACCTGATTATCGGCTCCGTTACGCCACCGGAAATACAAATCCTAAGCGATTTCGCGAAACAAAAGCAAATCAACTTCGTATCAGCTACTTATCCCAACGATGCGGGTATCACGGGAAACCCCTTCTACCTGATCGCGAACAGCACCTTGAAAACGCATTGTAACGCTATCCAGAATTACGTTCAAAAAGCTTTTGCCAATAAGAATATTCTCGTTTTCAAAAGGGCTTCAACCCTGGAAAATATGATCGCTTCCGATATCAAGGAGTCATATACCAACTCCACCTTGCCTACTAAATCAAGGATACGCGAAGTAGTTTGGAATGAAAACACTCCCGATGATGAAATAGCGCAATATTTATTGACGGATCGCCCAAACATCTGTATTATTACGGCATTGGATGAGCCAGGCAGTAAAACGATCGTCCGCAAATTAAGTACGCAGATGTCAAAATACCCCGTTCAAATATTCGGGATGCCGACCTGGGATGTGATGAAATTCAAAGAACCGGAATTTGATGGCATGAGTATTTATTATTCATCCCCTTATTTTGTTGACAAAAATTCGCCTTTTAATAAATACGTGGGTGATTATTTCAGGAAAAACTACAGGATTAATCCTAGCGATAATGCATTGAAAGGATTTGAGTTTACTTATTACTTCATCAAGTTAATGGGTAAGGATGGTATTTATTTTAATAAGGATATCAATGATTCTCCTTACAAGGTATTTACTAATTTTAATTTCCAACCGATATACTTGCAGCAGCAGGATTCCTTGTCGCAACCTTCTTATTTTGAGAATCAACAGATCTACATCATTCAAAAAGGAGACAGCGCAGATTTCAAAATGCAGTAGTTATCATTCCGCTCGAAATACATTTCGAAAAACTCTTTATAAAAAACGTCCCTGTCAATGGCAGGGACGTTTCTATTTAACAGGAGCCAATTACTATTTCCCATTGGCTTGATTTTCCTCGTAATCTTTTATAAACTGTTTCATTTTCTTACCCAGCTTAACTTTATGCTGATCGTCTTTCAAGTAATCCACCATCAGTTTCAATGCGGCATCTTCGATCTCCCGGGTGGAGGCACTGCCATTAGAGTTAATTGCTGATTTTGCGAAGCTGGTAAGATAAATGGGCAGTGCAACTTTATCCTTAAGGATACTTCCCATAAATTCATTGAGTTCCAATTTGTAGTCCGGCGTACCGTTTATCCATCTAAAAATAAATGCAACAGTAGCCTGCCAAGTTTGTAAAGAAGGGTACGCGGGGTTTGAAAGGATCATTTCCGAGGCTTCCAGAACAGCGGGTTCAGCCAATTTATAATCTATTTTTTCTTTCAACCGGATCGTATCAAACTTGGTCAATATCTGCGAATGGGCAGAAAAGTAAAAGGCGGTACAAAAAAGTAGGCAAATGATAATTTTCATAGTATAATATTGAATTTAAGAGATTCAACCAGGGATTTTCCGTAGGTGAAATTAAAATTTCTATAAAAAATAAGAAAATCTACCCTCGTTTTTATCCGCTTTACTAGTATAAAATCCCTATCTATTTGGTGTAATATTTGGCCTAAAACACGCATTACATCGCAACCTAATTTTGGCATTTAAAAATATTAGCGATAATCTTATTACAAAACACCCCCTGGGGACAAATAGCTACAACCCAGTACAGTAGGGAGTTTGTATACACCGAAGTTAAAAATACCCTACCTTTACACCCAATCCTTGCTAATTGTATTACAACAGATATGTAAACAAGGAAGATTCGTTTCGAAACCATTGATACAAACCAACCGTTAATATATTTGTTTGACAAGTGTTAAATAAATGTTTTTCGTATTCATTAGTTTGGTCGTAACTGGTATTGCAACAACCCGGATCCAAGGCATCGGATCAAGAAATTATTCATAATCTATACACCAACAATAACGGTAAAAGTTTTTCGGTCACATCATTATGCAACACGGCATTTTACTAGTAGCATTAGGTTTTTTAATAGGCACCTTCGGAACGTTAATCGGTGCCGGGGGCGGGTTTATATTAGTACCGATACTAATTCTCGTTTTCCCGGATATGCCGCCGGATGTACTGACAAGTATTTCCTTGGCCGTCGTATTTTTAAATGCCAGTTCCGGTTCCATTGCATATGGCAGGATGAAGAGGATCGATTATAAATCTGCTTTCTATTTTGCACTGGCTACATTACCCGGTTCCATCTTGGGTGCGATGTTAACTTCCGTGATTTCCAGGCATTTATTTAATATGATCCTCGGTGTTTTATTAATCGTTATCAGCGTTTTCCTTTTTCTAAAGCCAAGCCAGGGGGCTTACGCCAATAAATTTAACCGCGGCAAATTAGTCCATAGAACCCTAACAGATAGTTCAGGTGAAGTACATAAGTTTAGTTTTAATATCTGGGTAGGCATTATCATCAGCTTTTTTGTAGGTTTTCTTTCCAGCTTGCTGGGTATCGGCGGCGGTATTATCCACGTTCCTGCCCTGGTGAGTTTATTAGACTTCCCTATCCATATAGCCACTGCAACATCCCACTTTATATTGGCCATCATGGCACTTTCCGGCACTATTGTACATATGATCGACGGAAGCTTTTGGGAAGGTTGGCAAACGGCAGTGTTTATCGGGATTGGCGTAGTGGTTGGCGCGCAATTGGGCGCGGGCTTGTCGCACCGGGTAAAACCCAAAGGCATTATCATTGCCTTGGCAGGGGCTCTATTTATTGTCGGCATCCGGTTGCTATTTACCAAGTAAGTTTACTTCACGAGGAAACTGAGTATAAATAATACAAAAAGTACGTACATGACAGGACTGATATCTTTCCCTTTTCCTGTTAAGACCTTCAATAAAACATAAGAAAGCATTCCAAATACGATCCCTTCGGCAATGCTGTATGAATACGGCATCATTACGATCGTGAGAAAAGCGGGCAATGCTTCCGTGATATCATCGAACCGGATCTCCGTCACCGCCGACATCATTAACATACCAACGATGATCAATGCCGGGGCCGTTGCCGCGCCTGGAATCATTGCGAATAAGGGAGCGAAAAATAAGGATATTAGGAACATTCCCGCCACAGTCAAGGACGTCAACCCTGTTCTACCACCAGCCGCAATGCCGCTGGCACTTTCAACATAGGCCGTTACCACGCTCGTTCCCAATAAAGCGCCTGCCGTGGTGCCTACCGCATCCGCAAGCAAAGCTTGTTTTGCCCTGGGAATCCTGCCCCGCGCATCGAGCAAACCCGCCTTATGACACAAACCTATTAAGGTACCTACAGTATCAAATAAGTTGATTAATAACAAGGTGAATAATATCAGCACCATCTTCATGGAGAATATTTGATCGAACTGTAACTTGAATGCGATCGGTGACAATGAAGGAGGCAGGCTAAGAAATTTACCTCCAACGGGTAAATGCGTTAAACCCAGCGGGATTCCCACTACCGTGGCAACGATGATACCGATCAATAAGGCCGCATTTACTTTTCTGTACATTAGCACGGCGCTCACTATAACCCCGATGAGGGCAATCATTGGTCCAGCCTCCGTAACATCCCCCATTTTCAATATAACGCCGTCCAACTTACCATCGCCAACATATTTCATTCCCGTCTCAATAATACCGGCATTGGCTAAGCCAATCAAGGCGATCAATAACCCGATACCTACCGAGATCGCATGCTTTAAATTGGCCGGTATACTATTAATAATGGCTTCCCGGATATTAAACAAGGATAACAAGATGAAAATGACACCTTCCAGGAAGACAGCCGTCAATGCAAACTGCCAGGTATATCCCATGGATAGTACGACCGTATAAGCAAAAAAAGCATTTAAACCCATGCCCGGCGCTACGGCAATCGGCAACTTGGCAGCGATGGCCATTACGAAAGTACCTATAGCCGCAGCCAATGCAGTCGCGGTAATTAAAGCATTGAAATCCATCCCGGTTTTAGAAAGGATCATCGGGTTGACCACCAGGATATAAGCCATGGTGGAAAATGTAGTCAACCCGGCAAGCAATTCGGTTTTAACCGTGGTTTGATGTTCTTTTAACTTGAAATACGAACTTATTGACATGTTGCAAAAGTAATATGCTGTCATCAAAATGCAGCATTTGATGTAATTTTATGGGATGCCGTACTCGAAAGGATGGAAGTTGATCGAAGAATGGTTCGCGGCAAAAGGGCAGCAACCATTCGCATTCCAAGAAGAAGCTTGGGAACATTTATTGCATGGTCGATCCGGGTTAGTGAATGCCCCTACCGGGTTCGGTAAAACCTTTTCATTATTCCTGGGCCATGTTATTGAATGGATCGATCAACACGCCGATTCATTTGCCACTAAAACAGGCAATGGCTTGCAATTGATCTGGATTACTCCCTTAAGAGCTTTGGCAAAAGATATTGGCAGGGCCATGGAAACGGCTTTAACCGAACTGGGTATTGCCTGGCAAGTAGGTATCAGGAGCGGTGATACCAGTACGCAGGTTCGCAGGCAGCAACTGTCCCAGATGCCGGAAATATTGATTATCACACCCGAAAGTTTACATATTTTATTATCACAAAAGAACCATACCGCTTTATTCAAAAAACTACGAACCATCGTTTGTGACGAATGGCATGAATTGCTTGGTAATAAACGGGGCGTTATGGTGGAGTTGGCTTTGTCGAGGCTAAAGATGTTATGTCCAAAACTGAGAACCTGGGGAATATCTGCCACCATCGGCAACCTAGAAGAAGCCATGGAAGTACTTTTGGGTCCGGGTACAGCAGACGGCATTATCATCAAGGCATCTTTGAATAAAAATATCGAATTACACAGCATTATTCCCCCCGAAATAGAAACATACCCCTGGGCGGGACATCTCGGTTTAAAGATGTTGCACCAGGTGATTCCCATCATAGAAAACAGTAAAACGACACTCCTGTTTACCAATACCCGCGGTCAATCTGAAATATGGTACCAGGAAATTTTGCGGCAGTACCCAGAATTTGCCGGAACCATTGCCTTACATCATGGTTCCATCGATGCCGAGTTGAGAGCTTGGGTGGAAGAAGCGCTACATAACGGTATTTTAAAACTGGTGGTTTGTACCTCCAGCTTAGACCTCGGCGTAGATTTCAGGCCGGTAGATACCGTGATACAAGTAGGAAGCCCGAAAGGTGTGGCGAGATTCCTGCAAAGAGCAGGGCGGAGCGGGCATAGTCCTTACGAGATCAGCAAAATCTGGTTCGTACCGACACATGCCATGGAGCTGGTAGAAGCGGCTGCACTGAAAACCGCTATGAAGATGGAGTATGTAGAAGATCGTCAACCCACGATGCTTGCTTGGGATGTGCTGTTGCAGTACCTTGTTACGCTGGGTGTTTCAGGCGGCTTTGATCCCGATCAAACCTTTATTGAAATTCAAAATACTTATTGTTTTCAATCGATATCAAGTGATGAATGGAGCTGGTTGTTGAACTTCCTCACAAGCGGTGGGGAAGCATTATATCAATACGATGAATATAAAAAATTGCATATCGATGAAGATGGTTTGTATGTGTGCACAAACCGTACGATTGCCTCGCGGCACCGGATGCATATAGGAACGATCGTAAGCAGCCCGATGTTAAAAGTAAAATTCCTCGCCGGCGGGTATATCGGCGTTATCGAAGAATGGTTTATATCAAGGTTGAATCCCGGTGACTTTTTTACATTAGGCGGTAAAAGATTGGAATTCGTGATGATCAAGGACATGACGGTATTAGTTCGTAAAGCCGGGACAGGCAAAAGTATCGTGCCGAGCTGGATGGGCGGAAGAATGCCGTTGTCGGCCAACCTTGGGCGGATGCTGCGGCAGAAATTCAACGAAGCTAATCAATCCAAGCGTTCCAAGGACATAGAAATGCGGGCATTAACACCTTTATTCCAATTACAAAAAGAGTTGAGCTTTATTCCGGGGGAAAATGAATTATTGATAGAAAAAATATATACCAAAGATGGTTACCATTTATTTGTATATCCATTCGAAGGGAGATTAGTCCACGAAGTAATGGCTGCCCTATTAGCTTTCCGCTTGAGTAAATTGCAACCGATCTCCTTTTCCATCGCGATGAACGATTACGGTTTCGAATTATTATCCGATCAGCCCATTCCTTTAGATGCAGAAAATGTGAAACAATTGTTCAGCACGGAGCATTTAAACATTGATATACAATCGAGTGTAAATGCCACCGAGATGGCCCGCAGGAAGTTCCGTGACATTTCGGTAATCTCGGGATTAGTATTTCAAGGTTTTCCCGGTAAGCATAAGGCAGGCAAGCATTTACAATCATCATCTTCTTTGATTTTTAATGTTTTTAAAGACTACGATCCACAAAACTTATTATTAAAAGAAGCTTTTAATGAAGCTTTTTTCGAGCAGATGGAAGAGGTGCGTTTAAGACATACACTGGAACGGATTCAGACCAGCCAGGTCATCATCACCGAACCTCAAAAACTTACGCCCTTCTGCTTCCCAATAAAAGTTGACAGCCTGCGCGAAACCCTTACCAGTGAACAATTAACAGATAGGATTAAGAAAATGACACTGGATTAAATAGCATAATAAAAAATATATTCAGCGCCGGAAAAACTACTAGTTTTGCTACATGGAAGAGACGGCTTTCGAGCATAAAGGTCAACAGTGGAAATTATCTGCCGGCAAGGCTATTTATTGGAAAGATGAAAGGGCATTAATCATCGCGGACCTTCACTGCGGGAAGTCAGCCCATTTTAGGAAAGCCGGGATCGCTGTACCATCGAATCTTGTCGAGGTAGATCTACGTAGGTTGCAACAACTGATTACCTTTTATTGCCCGGATCGCCTTATCGTTGTTGGAGATATGTTTCATAGTGATTATAACAATGATATTGCATATTTTAAAATATGGCGGCAACAATTCCAATCGTTACAATTCGAACTTGTAAATGGAAATCATGATATTTTAGCCCTCGATATTTATGATCAATTGAATATTTCCTGTTATGATTTCCTGGATATTCAAAACATTCATTTTGCCCATGATCCTGAAATGCACCGGGCCAAGGAAAAACAGTACGTGTTATCCGGCCATTTGCATCCCGGGGTAAGCATTTCCGGGGCAGCCAAGCAATCCATGCGCTTACCATGTTTTTATTTTGGTGATGATTACGGGGTTTTGCCTGCCTTTAGCCGATTCACAGGTATGTACACGATCAAGGCACAAAAATCGGAACCGGTATTTGTTGTGGCAGAAAATAAAATCATCAGGATGCAATGATTTTGTTCCTTCCCCCTGCAGCATGGGCTCGCGAGCCCATGCTGCAGGATGAGAATTTTATAAATGGTATACAGTCATTCAACCATTAATCCTATTTTTGCTGTCACAACCATTAAAAAAACATGAACCAACCAAGTAACAGGCATTTTTCCTGCTTATGGAAAAACCTTGCCGTATTTTTATGCCTTCTTTTTGGCTCTTATTTAACTAGTAAAGCACAACAAATTCCGGCATCGCAAATAGTTGATCAACTGGAAGCAAGCATTCAATCCAAGCAATTTGACAGCATCAAACCTTACCTGGGAGAACACTTTAGCGTCGGGGCGTATAGTCGTCCATCAGCCGATGGGATGTATCAGCAGGTTATTAACAAGTACCATGAATTGGAATCATTAAGTCTCGTTAGCGAAAACAAAGATTTGCATCAATTGGAAGTGAAATATCAATATAAGGATCAAGATCCTTCCATATCAATCATCCAGTTAGATCAAAAAGGTAAAATTGACCGGATCGAATTATTCGACCAATTATACGGTTTGCATCTAAACAAAGCATCTAAGCCAATAGGCAATATCCCATTTGAACTCGTCGACAAAAAAATCGTTGTGCAAGTTCACATCAACAATCATCCTAAAGTATTGAATATGCTATTTGATACGGGAGCAGATGGTATCGGTTTGAAAAAAGCAGTAGCTGATGAAATCGGTTTAAAAGTCAGCCGCCAGCAGAATACGAGCGTTGTAGGCGGTACAACACAAGTAAGCATCAGCAGTAATAATACTTTGCAATTAAATGATAAGGTAAGTCTCGATCGGCAAAACATTGCTATTTTTCCTCAATATGATGGTACGTTAGATGGATTATTCGGCGGAAACGTTATGCGGGATTACATTGTTTGTATAGATTTCGATGCGAAATTGTTGCGGCTTTATACTTTCGGAAAATTTGACTATCCCGCTGGCGGAAGTATTGTCCCGATGCATTTCACGGGCACAGCAAGTATTGAAACAGCCGTAAACATCCGCGGGCAACAAAGCATGGCTAATTTAACATTCGATACCGGCGCCGGTTACGACATCATCCTTTTCGGACCATTTGTAAAAGAGCATCATTTGTTGGATCGTTTCAGGGTGGAGAGCTATAGTACGAATATCAGTTTCGGTCATACGACAAAAACCTCTATCGGCCGTATTGATACTGTTATGATCGGCAACAAGCAATTATATTACCCAACGGGTACCTTGCAGCATTATACCGATGGCGATGAAAAATGGTCGCATGGAGATGGCAGTTTGGGTATCAATATCATCAAGCAATTCAACGTGTATTTAAATGCAGGCTCCAAGGAATTTTATTTTGTGCCGAATCAACAATTCGGTTACCCTTCCGATTTTTGGATCGCGCAAATTATGTATGGCTTCGAGGATGGAAAATTAAAAGTCAAACAGCTACAACCCGGCTCCCCGGCCGAAAAGTCCGGTTTACTTGTAGGAGATACCGTGGAAAAAATCAACGGTGAAAAAGCGAATATCTTTGAAGCGTATGATATGATTAAGAAATATCAATTGACTTGGAAGCGTGTGCCGATTAAATTAACGCTGCGCCGCGGGGGTAAAAAACACCAATTAGATATAGCAAATATGAATATGTAAAGGAAATAGTGGATACTACGTAAAAAATAGTTAATTTAAATGAATTCAGGATTGATCTTCCATTACAATTCAGCAGAGTTAACAGCGTTGAATATTTCTATTTCATAGCTTTTTGCTAAAAATTACTTTTGTTTTGTAGTAATAAAATCGATCAATCTCAGGTCGTTCCTCCCGGGGAACGACCTATTTTTTTAGGCCTACCGCATCGATGATTTTCTCGTATTTATTTGCTTCCATATTGAAGCTGGGCGCAATTTCAAAAGGTTCATGTTCGAGTAAAACCATATTTGAAATAAACTCGATCCGGTATTCTTTCCAAATGGGCAGAGCATCTGAAGGGTCGGTACATGCACCGCTGATTTTGTAAATATCTACATGAATATGGCCTTGACTGGTAGAAAACACGGCATGGGGATGCCCTATTCTTTTACCGGGTGCTGCGCCGGGAACGCTGTAGTCAAACTCTACAGGTTTCCGTTCTGCAATAGCCATATGTAATAAATGCAGGGTACTGTACATGTGGTTAGGTTTGTTATTAGGAGGCAATAATACCGGTTAGATGCTCCCACTATGCGCGGGAAGAAAGCACAATTTAATAAAAAGCCTGGAAACACCCTTATTTTAGGCTTTTAAATTGATGCGCGGTTATATGCTTAGGCATTGATAAGTTACCGATCCTAACTAATTATATTCCTTACCAACCTGGTTGTTACGTTGTTTTGTTTTTCTCTTGCTGATTTGAATTTCTTAGCTAAAGCTATTCGCTGCTGTGCATGCGAAATCGAAATTTCGATTCGCCGGATTTCCGGGTGCTATTTGTTTACCGGCATTGAAATTTGCTTGATTGGACATTTTATTGCTATGAAGTTTTGTATCCCCAAAACCCTTCCTGGTTCTAGCTTACAAGCTACAGGTGTTCATAACCCGGTATTCAATTTAATTGCCTGGAAACTTTCATAATGGATGTTCCATTTTTCTGCTAAATTAATTACGCACCTTAATTGGCTCGTTTACTTATTACCAGTTCGCTAACACTGTAACTTTCTTTGCTTTCCAAAGAAAGTTACAAAGACTTGGGGCCAAATTGGCCATTACGGCCCCGCCCGACCCGGCTTCTGTACTACCGTGTTACCGGGCATCAGTTTTCTATTTCTTACGTAACCCGTTGAATAATTTAGCGGGAAATACCGGTACTCCTTTATTTAACATGAATGAAGGTTTTTGAATAACTATGGCTTCCAAGCTCGGACTTCGAACTTCCATGTGGAACAATATTCTGCTGACAGAACATCGTGTACGGCCGCATTAGGAATCCCGCTATTGGTTAGCTGGTGCAAGAAGTAAGTATCATTTTCTTTCGGGTACAATTGTGAATTTCCTCAATTGTACCTGGGTCCGAGCTTGGAAGCTCGAACCAGCAAATGTCTTGGGGCATTGCGACAGAGCATTCAAAAGCCGCCCCCTGGTTTCGAACAACATTGTCTTGGAAGTTCGAAATAGAGCGACTTTCTTAATATTCTAGATGGAGTTGCTAAAGTTACAAACTAGGTAGACACGAATGATTAGGTTTCGAATACATGTGAATTGAAATTCTCCACCCATACCGCGAGTTCCTGTTTATTTGATGAAGTCCTAGGAATGATCAGTTCTTGATTTTTTTCTTCAACATACTGACTTGTTCTTGCAGGGAGTTTACCATATCGGCTAAATGGTTGACACTTAAGCGGGATTGGTTGCCAAACTTCTGGATGACGGCATCGGCTTGCCATATTTCCAGCACATCTTCCATTGTAACCGGGTAAGGTTCATATTGCGGGTTATCAGATACGAGGGTCACTTTATTTTTGGCGCGGTTGCTTTTCAGCACCCTTTTGTAAACAATTCCTTCGCGGCTGGTTACCACGATATGGGCTTCATTGTTGCGGATGTCATCCCATTTATCCACCTTATGGCAAACAATCACACTTCCGGAAGGTGTGGGTAGCATGGAGTCTCCCGCGATCTCGAACGCGCGGAAATCACCTGCGCCAAGCATTGGCAAAGTGAATGTATTCAATTCTTCAATAAACTCATCATCATTATAACCTGCCAGGTAACCGGCAGCAGCTTTCACCGGAACGAATACAATGCTTTGGCGGTTGTTGTCATACAATTTTTGTTGGCGGCGCCTTTCCAGGAAACTTTCCTTCGAAGAGCTGAGATCCCTTCTCAACAAATCATCGATAGAAACCCTGAACATATCGCTCACTTGCTCTAATACCTCTGTACGGGGCTCTGCACGCTCTTCCTCATAAGCACCCAAAAGCGAACGCTTAATATTTAACTTATCGGCAAATTCCTGCTGGGTCCAGCCCTTTTGTTTACGCAGGTGCTTCAGATTTCGGCAAACGATAGACATCCTATCTAATTTATTTAGTAAATAATACTAACAAATTTAGCAAATATTTTTCTAAAATACCAAATATTCTTGTCCGCAAGGCTTATTTTTGTTCCTGGTAAAAAATCTGATACTATGACAACACTCTTATTCGTGCATGCTATCTTGCGGTATTTGATATTGTTAGCCGGGCTTTGGGCAATTATCCGCGCATTTAAAGGCGTGAATAGCCAAGCTCCCTATTCTAATGCAGACAATAAAGCGAGCTTATTTTACATGATCTTTTTCGACTTACAGGTGGTGGTAGGTTTGATACTATTCTTCATCAGCCCATTAATTCAATCTGCAACTGCGGATATGGGTGCTGCTATGAAGAACCCAACCTTACGTTTTTTCACGGTAGAACATACGGTAATGGCCTTGATTTCCTTGGCCTTATTACATATCGGTCGTTCTAAAATCAAGAAAGCTACTACCGATGCTAAAAAACATAAATTAGCCTTGGTGTTCTTCGGTTTATCCTTCATTGTTTTATTGCTGTTGATTCCTTGGCCCTTCCGCGAAGCATTGAGCAGGGGCTGGTTTCCTAATTAATGGATGATATTTTTTCTTATAAAATACAAATCGCCGGTAGTTTGAAGTACCGGCGATTTTTTTGTGCCTTTTAACACCATCTTCCGCATGCTTCTACTTAATAAAGCATACGATCCCCTTAATATTCATCCCAGATGCATACGCCGGGGAGTACAAACAGGTTTACGGTGTTAACTTTATCCCTGTTCTTTGTAATATAAGCGGTAAGAGTACGTAAAAGGCCAATAAGCTATCGCTCCCATTATAATACATACTATAAACATTCCCGTAAACATCGGCACGAACAATCCACCTATGATAATCCCTACGCCGGAAAATATCCACAAACGCGAAGTCATATGGTGGGTTAAAGTCCAATTTACCGTGCTTTTTAAAGTCCAGGGCGTTCTCACGCCGATATAATTGTTCGGCGGTACATTCCGCAGGTAGAACCCGATGGTTGCCAACAGGATACCGATGCCGATAAATACCCATTTTTCGAGGAACAAGACATTGCCACGTTGGGCCATCCAAATTACGATGGCATCCATTAAACCCAGGTAAAAATGTATCCTGAACCTAATATTATAATACTTATGCCGGGTAATCTCGTCGCTTTGCTGCAAAGTTCCGGGGCTACGGGGAATGTAGCGGAACAGGGCGTATAATCCGAAGTTGATGATGAATAAGCACATCATCAAAAATAGGAAGTCCGTTCTTTCACCGATCCTTTCCGGTGTGCCCGTGAAGATGTTGTAGTTAGAAGGGAATATATTAGGAATACTGGTCCAAACGATCCCCAAATAAATCATCGGCAAAAATACGAGAGCAATGATACCGACTTCCTTAAAATAATTGGGTCTATTCATGTCACGTAGTTTTAAGTGAAACAATTCATCGTTAATTCTCACTGGCCACTGCTATACTATTATTTACAGTATTTGTGCCATTTTTGTTTGAATGCCCTCCTTTTTTAAGCTGCTATTAACAAAAAAAATAAAATACTAATTAATTTAGTTTTGCTAATATTTTTAGTATTTTTGAATTCTAATTTTAACCCGTCATGATCACGTTACAACACCGTACGATTGCTCATTTTGATCTCGACTGTTTCTTTGTGTCGGTGGAATGTTTGCATGATAAAAGTTTGAAAGGCAAACCCTTATTAATCGGCGGACAAAGTGACCGCGGGGTTGTTTCGGCCTGTAGCTACGAGGCCAGGAAATTTGGTATCCACTCCGCCATGCCGATGAAAACGGCCTTACGCTTGTGCCCCCATGCCATTGTCAGAAGTGGGGATATGGAGCAATACAGCTACTTCTCCCGGGAGGTAACCGAAGCGATTTCCGAATCGGCGCCACTTTATGAAAAAGCTTCGATCGATGAGTTTTACCTCGACCTTACCGGGATGGATAAATTTTTCGGCTCCCTGAAATGGACTACCGAGTTACGGCAAAAAATCATGCGCAAAACCCGGTTACCGATATCCTTCGGTTTAGCGTCCAACAAGATGGTTTCGAAAGTGGCTACGAATGAAGCCAAACCCAACGGGCAAATGGAAATTGCTTTCGGCAACGAAAAAATATTCCTCGCCCCGATGCCCGTGGAAAAACTGCCGATGGTAGGCAGGGAAACCTCTGCCCAACTCCGCCGCCGCGGCGTGGAAACGGTGCAAACGCTCAGCGAAATTCCCATCGGCTTATTAGAAGCCTGGATGGGGAAAAACGGGATCGCCCTCTGGAATAGGGCCAATGGCATCGATGAATCCCCGGTGGTACCGTACCATGAACAAAAATCGATCTCTACGGAACATACTTTTCCTACCGACACCATCGACCTGCAATTCATCCACCGGGAACTGGTCAGGATGACGGAGAAGATCGGGTTCGAATTACGGCAGCAGAACAAATTAACCGGCTGTATTACGGTCAAGATCCGTTATTCGGATTTCGAAACGGTGACCAAGCAAATGACAATCGCTTATACCGCTTGCGATCATGTCCTGCTGGAAAAAGTAAAATCACTGTTCCATAAACTGTACGACAGGCGATTGCTGATACGCCTGATCGGCATCCGGTTCAGCCAGCTCGTGCAAGGCAATTACCAGATCAACCTTTTTGACGATACGCAGGAGATGATTGCACTGTACCAGGCAATCGACAGCATCAAGGATCAATTCGGCAGCCAATACCTGGTGAGGGCTGCGCATGTCAACCACGAACACAGGCCGGAGGCGGTAAATCCTTACCTGCCCAAGGGAGTGGGTACATTCAAAAAACGTTACCCGGGACGTTAAACGAAAAAGAGGAGGTGGCGAGATGTATATTAATTGTAAGAGTTGGTTCAGTTTGAAATACGGTACTATAGATACCAAGAAATTGGTCAGTACCGCCTGGCAATTGGGTGTGAGCAGCCTCGCGCTGACCAATATCAATTGTACTACCGATGCCTGGATGTTTGTACAGTGTTGCCGCGAATATAAAATCAAACCGGTATTAGGTATCGAATGCCGCAACGGGAATTCTTTTCAGTATATTTTGCTGGCCCGCAATATGGATGGTTGGCTGCAAATCAACAATTTCCTCAGTGAACATCTTCAGCAGGAAAAAGATTTTCCCGCCCAAGCTCCCCATTTTAAAGACGTGTTTGTTATATATGCATGGGGACAAAGGTCATTACATGACCTGGCGGCGCATGAATATATCGGTGTGCGAGTGGCGGAGATCAATAAGCTGTTCCGCTTACAACCCGCGGCGTACGGTGAAAAATTGGTCGTGTTGCAACCCGTAACGTACCAAGATAAAGTTCACCGGGAGTTGCATCAACTGCTCCGGGCAGTAGATCAAAATTTACTCATCACGCAGCTCCCGCCCGAAAGCTTAGCAAAAGAAGGGGAAACTTTTATACCGCCCGCGCAGCTCGTAAAAGCTTTTCAAGATCACCCGGCCATCGTGCAAAATACTTTACGGCTGCTGGATGCCTGTAATATTCAATTTGATTTTAAACAAGCGCGCAATAAGAAATATTTTACCGCTAGCGCCGCCGAAGATGCCAAGTTATTACGGGATCTGACAATGAAAGGAATGAAAGAACGCTACGGGGATGGCAATAGCGAGGCATTGTACCGTATAGAAAAAGAACTCAAGGTTGTTTCGGATTTGAATTTTACCGCCTACTTTTTAATTACCTGGGATATTATCCGCTTTGCCAATGAACGGGGATTTTTTTACGTTGGCCGCGGGAGCGGCGCCAATTCCATCGTTGCCTATTGCCTGCGCATTACCAACGTAGATCCTATCGCGTTAGATTTATATTTTGAAAGGTTCCTCAATCCTTACAGAAGCTCGCCACCCGATTTTGATATGGATTTTTCCTGGAAAGATAGGGATGAAATCACCCGTTATATATTTGAGAAATACGGGGAAAGGCATACTGCGCTTATCGGCACGATCACTACCTTCCAGGTAAATGCCATTATCAGGGAGCTGGGAAAAGTTTACGGCTTACCGAAGAAGGAAATTGATAAAATACTAGGCACACCACAGCAGGTAAGCCTCGATGGGAATGATTCGATTCAAAGTAAAATATGGTTTTACGGTTCCCTGTTGGAAAAATTTCCGAATCATCTCAGTATACATGCAGGCGGTATATTAATCAGCGAAGAGCCGATACATCAATATTGCAGTACACATTTGCCACCGAAAGGATTTATTACCACGCAGTTCGACATGCACCTAGCCGAAGCGATCGGTTTATACAAGTTTGATATTTTAAGTCAACGGGGATTGGGGCATATCCGCGATGCCATCGATCTCGTGAAAGTGAATAAAGGAATTGATATCGATATTCACCGGGTACAGGAATTTATCCGGGACCCGGAAATCAACAAGCAATTACAGGAAGTAAATACGATCGGTTGTTTTTATATTGAATCGCCCGCGATGCGACAATTGTTGTTAAAGTTGAGATGTAATGACTACCTCACGTTGGTAGCAGCCAGTTCTATCATCAGGCCCGGCGTGGCGCAATCCGGAATGATGCGGCAGTATATTACAAACTTCCACCATCCCGGGCAGGCGCAATATTTACATCCTATCATGAAAGAATTGCTGTCCGAAACTTACGGGGTCATGGTGTACCAGGAAGATGTGATCAAGGTAGCCCATCATTACGCGCAATTAGACCTGGCCGATGCAGATATTTTACGCAGGGCAATGGCCGGAAAATACCGGGGGAATGATCAGTTCGTAAAAATACGGGATATGTTTTTCGAGAACTGCCGGCAATTAGGTCGCCCGGCTGATGTAAGCGAAGAAATATGGCGGCAGATTGCCAGCTTTGCGAATTATTCATTTTCCAAGGCGCATTCCGCCAGCTTTGCAATAGAAAGTTACCAGAGCTTGTATCTCAAGACTTATTACCCGATGGAATTTATGGTGGCGGTGATTAATAATTTCGGGGGATTTTATAACCGTGAATTATACTTCCGTGAATTACAAAAAACAGGCGCCGAGGTATATCCCCCCTGCATCAACCGCAGCGATTACCTTACTAATATACAGGGAAAAAAAGTGTACATGGGTTTTATCCATGTAGAAAGGCTAGAACAACAATGGATAGAGCAGGTATTGCGCAATCGCCGGCAATTCGGGCCATTCGCACATCTTGAAGATTTCATCGAACGAACAGATCCCGCGCCGCAACAATTGGAAATATTGATACGCATCAACGCCTTCTCGTTTACCGGGCAAGACAAGAAATCTTTATTATGGAAAAGTTCTATCCTGCAAAGGCATTACAAGGGAAATGATATTCATATTCCCCTGTTCAAACCGCCGCCCACCGACTGGCAATTACCTACGCTGGCACAGCGTGAGCATGAAGATGCATTCGATGAAATAGATTTAATAGGCTTCTCATTAGCATCCCCCTTTGCTGCCTTGAAACATCAACAGGAAGCATATACACCCGTATCCGGGCTAGTAGGAAAAACAGGGCAACAAGTGAAAGTATTGGGCTACCTCGTTTGCACGAAGTATTCACGGACCAGCAAAGGGGAACTGATGTGCTTCGGCACCTTCCTGGACAGGGAACATAATTTCCTCGATACCGTGCATTTCCCGAAAAGTTTGCATAAGTATCCTTTACAAAAAGCCGGTTTTTACAGCATGACAGGCATCGTTATGGAAGAATTTGATGTCCTCAGCGTGAATGTAGAATATATGCACAAGGTGGGTTACTTTGAAGATACGGTTCCTAACTTCTACCAGCGCATATAGTTGATCCGGCTGAAAAAGCTCATCCTGGGATAGTAATGAACCAGCCTTTTCGAAAGATTTATCATACCGGTTCCGTACGGCATGCGATTCTAGAATTAACTTTCACAATTACCCTATATCTACAAAAAAGCAGGAACCCCTAATCGGATTCCTGCTTTCATATTATAAAGTAGCAGTTGCTTATAAATTAAACAACCCTTTATTCAATAATTGCAATGTTTGATTTTTATATTGGGCAGCTACCAATATAGAAATATTATGCCTACTACCACCGTAAGAGATCATCCTTAAAGGAATTTCCTTCAATGAATCAAACAGCCTGCTCAAAATTTCCGGGGTGGCGGCTACTTCGTTACCAACGATTGAAACGATCGCCTGGTGATGGTCGAGTTCCACGGTCCCGAAAGGTTGTAACTCCTTCACGATTTGATCGAGGAATTGGGATTGATCGATCGTTAAAGAAACCGCCACTTCAGAAGTGGTGATCATATCGATCGGGGTGCGATACTTTTCGAACACCTCGAATATTTTCCTCAAGAAACCATAAGCCAAAAGCATGCGGCTGGATTTGATCTTAATAGCGATAATGCCGTCTTTTGCCGCGATCGCCTTGGCGCCGTTACCATTTGGCATTTCCGTAATGATCGTTCCTTTAGCATCCGGTTGCATCGTGTTCAGCAACTTAACCGGGATATTGAAATGCTGTGCAGGCCAGATAGAGGCAGGGTGTAAAATTTTAGCACCGAAATAAGCCAACTCCGCCGCTTCGTCGAAAGACAATTGATCGATCGGGAATGTTTTATCCACGATACGCGGATCGTTGTTGTGCATACCGTCGATGTCTGTCCAAATCTGCACTTCGGAAGCCTGGATCGCCGCACCGATCAGGGAAGCAGAATAATCGCTACCGCCACGTTTGAGGTTATCCACTTCACCGCGCGCGTTGCGGCAGATATAACCCTGGGTAATGAATAAATTGATCCCTTTATTTTTATCTACAAAAGCAGCCAATTTAGCTTTGATCTTAGGAATTTCAGGTTCATCATTTTCATCGATGCTCATGAACTCCAGGGCAGGTAACAAGACAGCTTTTACGCCTTTTTCCACCAAATATGCATTGAACAATTTTGTAGACAACAACTCACCCTGTGCAAGAATATCTTTATTCAAAGCTTCGTTGAAAGAAATTTTCAGGATGATGTTCAGGAACTCAAAATGTTCGTCCACGATGGCATTGGCATGCTGCTTACCTTCGGGAGTACTCACCAATTGATCCACGAAGCCGCGGTAATGGCTTTCCAACTTATCGATCTGTTGTTTGGCTTGTACCTTCTTACCATCAGACAAAGATTGCCCGATCTCCACTAATGCGTTTGTAGTACCGGAGAGAGCGGAAAGTACTACGATTTTAGTATCTTGGTCGGCTGTAATTAATTGAGCCACCGAATGCATTCGTTCCGGTTTACCTACTGAGGTACCACCAAATTTTAAGACTTTCATTTTGTGTTGATATATACTTAGAAATCAATTTTAAATTTAGATGCCAATTCTTTTAGATCTTTTACCACCGGTGCTAACAGGGGGATCCCCTCTTTCATCCTGATAGCTTCCATCTCGCGTTCCGGATCGCCGGGAATCAATACCTTCTTACCATCCACAGCTTCCGTATTCCTGAACCTTTCGATCCATTGATCCATATGTGATTTAAATTCATTGGCCGGTCGGAAACCGTCTACCCTCATGGCCCCGAAGAAATGTCCCAAGCCTTCACCAACCGGGTTCGGCGGTAAAGGTAAAAAGCTTACGAAAGGCGGCGCCCAAGGGCCATAATTAGCGCCCGATAATACCGCGGAGAATATATCGACGATAGCACCCAGGCAATACCCCTTATGGCTACCGTGGTCGCGATCGCCACCCAGCGGCAGCAAGGCTCCCCCTTGTTTTAAAATATTTGGATCCGTAGAACAATGGCCATCTTTATCCTGCACCCAACCAATTGGCGCCTCATGTTCTTTTCTTTGTAATATCTCGAGTTTTCCGTTGGCAGCTGTAGTGGTAGCAAAATCGGCCACGAAAGGCGGCTGGCGATCTGCCGGAATAGCAACAGCGATCGGGTTAGTGCCTAACATTCGCTCGGTAGCAAAAGTGGGCGCTACTAAAGGACTGGCATTTGTCATAGCCATCCCGATCATATCCTGTTCCAATGCCATCATGGCATGCTGCCCAGCAATACCGAAATGGTTAGAGTTTTTTACACTCACCCAGCCGGAGCCGACCAGCGCGGCTTTTTCGATCGCGACTTTCATCGCGAAAGGCGCCACGACGAGGCCAAGACCTTTATCCCCATCCACGGTAGCGGTACTAGGGGTTTGATGAATGATCTTAATATCTGGAACCGGGTTAATACGTCCAGCCTCCCATAACCTTACATATCCGCTCAACCTGGCCACCCCGTGGGAGTCAATCCCCCTGGCATCGGCCGCAAGCAATACATTACTAGCTAAAATGGCATGGTCGTCCGGGCAACCCATCAGGGAAAATACTTTCCGGGTAAAATGTACCAGTTGTTCGTAAGAGAAATTCTGTTCCATCGCACAATTAAACTAAACACTAATCAATCCTTAAGCTTGAGCAGTAGGGCCACCAAAGTTCATGGGCAGCGAAACGGGCTCTTGATCCTGGATAACACCATGGGTAGCTTCATACTTCTTGATATTATCCGACAAGGCTTTCATCAGGCGTTTGGCATGTTGAGGAGTCAGAATAACGCGGGATTTTACCCTAGCCTTAGGCATTCCGGGCATCACGTTGATAAAATCAACTACAAATTCCGAAGGGGAGTGAGTAATAACGGCAAGATTGGCATACGTACCATCAGCAACCTCTTCGCTTAGCTCTATATTTAACTGGTTCTGCTCTTCGTTCTGATTTTCCATAATATAAAATAATCATTAAGAAAGCACAAAAATAGAAAAGACTAGGCGGATTTGGTGTTTTTTTTGTAAGTAAGCCTGGAATTTGGGAATATTTTTGGGGATAGGGTAAATTATTAAATGGTTATTGTCCTACTAAATTTTCAACGTGGAATAGCAATGATCACCGTTAAAAGTTCGACTCAATGCCCATCTGCCCGTTTCTTGTACCTTATTGCTTGCCCAAAAAAGGGCACAAATTGGCCATGACGGCCCGCCCGATGGAGCATTTCTACTACGGTATAACCAGGCTTCACTTCGCTATCCACAGTACGAAGCGTTCTTATTTTCTTAGGGGAAGCTACCCTGCATTTAAAACATACCATCCTTAGCTAGTATTCCATAATCGGCAAGGAATACAGGTAAATTCAAAACAAGTTTAGCCGGACAGTGATGATATTAAATGAATTTAAAAAACGGCAGACAGGGCTAGCTACCCTTTTTCTGAAATGGTCTCCAAAATTGAGTATGGGAATAAAACATGCTGTCGGAATAGGTAAAGATGATCCTTCCCGGGTAGAATTTACTTAATTGATTGCTTTCCTTATCGCCCCGTTTTAGCTCAAATTGGAAATCGACCACCATGGAATCCCGCTGCGAGTAAGAAACATATAGATCATGGAAACCGAGTTCGTTCATTTGTTGGGCAGTTTGGCGGTTATCGGAGGATCTTACGAGAAATTGTTCCCAAGTGTAAGGGAAATTATCGAGTTCAACCCTAAATGCTTTCATCTGGTTGAGCAAGCGGTACGGGGGTTGTATTTTCCTTTTAAGCTTTTTCTTGCTGGTGGGAAGGAAGTAGCCGTAATCAAGTTCTTGGGTATTCCTATTTTGAGATTTTTTATAATCGTATTTGTTTACGGTCATACAACCTGGGATTAATAACCCCACCAGAGCAATCAAGGTTATTACATACAATGAATTTCTTCTCATTGGTTCAATGGATCTAGGGAATAAGAAATTATAGTTCATTAAAATAAGAAAAAAGGAATGAACAGGATGTCAAACCATGCAAAATATTTGTTAAAAAAGAGAAGGTCATTCACATAGCGAATGACCTTCTCATCATATAATTTGTCAACCGTACTTATGGTCTTACACCTACTTTTTTCCAAGTTTCTGTAAAGACACAACGATCGCTGCCACTTTGAACCATTACGTATTTAACTTCCATTACGAGTGTGCCATCCACTTCTTTAAAAGTATTTACACCGCTGGCTTCAAGTCGGCCGGCCCTATTCCCAGCTCCTTGGCCAAATGCATTGGTTACATCTACGACATTCTCTCCTTCAATTTTAAACTCGGGGGTCCAGTTACCATAATAACTTAAACCTGTACCGGTATAGAAGACGAAGCCATTTAATCCGTATTCAGCATTATAGGCATATACTTGGTTAGCGCTGGTTGTAATCAAATACATTTTAGTGTATGGGTAGATCCCGGAGAATGCAGCATTCGCCAAATCTGTATAAGAGCCTGTGACTTCATAAACGCCATCCCAAGTGTTTTTGGGGCTCACCCTGTAAATAGCAGATTTATAATTTTGACTGATACTTGCGCTGCTACTAGAAACGATAGTAAGGCCAAGAGCCAACTCTTCATTTAAGTCAAATTGTTCTGTATTGAATTTAACTTTCAGGTAGCCAACCCGTTCACCTTTCTTAATTACAACGGTATTACTTTCAATAGTGTAAACAGAACTAGGCATAACGGTAAACGCTTCTTCATGTTCTTCATTATAAGCTGTTACCGCAGCTTCGGAAACTTGAACATCCATGGTAATATCATTGGGAGCGTTTCCCGTACCAGAATAAGCGATAGGCACATCAAATTCCACTTCCGGTAAGATATCGAATGCTACTTCGAATAAAGGAATGGACGACGAAGTAGGCGATGCAATGCCATTGACATTCTTGAAGCCTACTACTTTCGGTGATTTACTCGCATCAAAATTTGGATCATCCTTCAAGCATGAGGATAACCCCATCACCACCGATAATGTAAGGATTATATTTAAAATACTTTTCTTCATGTTAATCAGATTTTGATTATTGGAACCAATTATTTTCTCCTATCCCAGAAAACATAATCATTCACAGTGAGGCCTGTAGGTACATTTTCAGAATTTACTTGGAATTCGGAAGATGGGTACAGGATTCTACCTGGCAATCTATCAGGAGTTGTTACTGACGAGTTTAATGAAATGAACGAGGTAATGGGATCCGGATTATTAGAAACTGCATTTCTAGGATAACCAGTCCTGCGGTATTCAGCCCAAGATTCATGACCATGTATAAAGTTTAACGCGATATACTTCTGGGTGATGATAGCTTCTAATTTCTGATCATTCGTAGTAGCTAAATCCCAATTAACTAAAGCATTAGCATTATTCTCAGCAGTATCTTCAGCCATGATAACAGCAGGATCACCTTCAACAAACCGTCCATCGTAAGTACTGAACAAGTAAGTATAGGAAGCCAGCATCCCATCATAAAATGCCTTCTTAGCATCCCCAGGAAGAATACCTTTCATATAAGCTTCAGCTTCCAAGAATTTTGATTCAGCTAACAACATTACAGGCTGATCCATTGCACGATTTTTCAATACACCAACGGCATCGGCTTCATCTGCATTATAAGAACGGCTAGAACCAGTATACCATGAAGTACCGCCGGGACCCGCTGTAGCATCATCGCCAGTATAACCTAATTGGTTTGTACCGGTGTTTGGGAAACTATAGTACATAGCGTAACCACGCTGGTCACTTATTTTCACACCATTATAAAAGGAGAGGATGAAAGGCGTAGGCACCCTTGAGAAACCAGTTGTTTGCCTAGAACCGGAATAAGTACTATGGTAAGTTTGCCAAGTTGGATTCTGTTTCCCGTCATTCTTGGAATAGCCTGGATTTACACCGGCATCTTCAGTTAAGAAACCATCGGAAAAATCCATACTCACACCATCTAAAGCGCTAGTATTGGAAGCACGAATCAACAACTTCAACTTCAGGGAATTGGCAAATTTTAACCAGTTTGTCATGTTAGTCCCGGTATGGAACATCACATCGGCAGACCCGATACTATTTTCTAAAGAAACTATCGGTTCTTCAGCATTCTTAATCATGCTAATGGCAGAATCCAGTTGCAAGTATAAATCTTTGTAAACTGCTTCAGCATTATCATAAGAAGGAGCGATATCATCCAAACCTTTCAAAGCTTGAGAGTAGGGAATATCATTATAATTATCGACCAAAACCTGGAAGTGGAAAACTTTCATGATCCTTGCTACAGCATTGTAGTAAACATATTTAGGATCACTTTCAGCATACTTGATAATTGTTTGATAATCGTTCAATACATCGTATTGATTCGTCCAAACGGAAGTATAACTATCGGATGAATAGTTGTAAGTAAGGGTTGAACCCCAGCCACCAAAACCACCGGCATTAGCGATATATCCAACTTGCCAATCGCCGTAGTCACTTAATGAAGGAATATTGGCAGCTGAATAAGTTAAAGCTTGCGGCAACAAGAGTTCCGGGGAGCTCTCGGTTGCTTGGTTCGGGTTGTTATTTACATCTAGGTACTTTTTGCAGGAAGACATTGCAACAGCACCCAAAACTATTAAACTTAATATTTGTTTTTTCATGTCGCTGCTAATTAGAAGGTTATCGTAATGTTTGCTCCGAAGTAACGAGACGGAGGTGTTTGTCCTAAAGTAGTAATACCAACCGCATTGCCATCAGTAAAGCTATACTCAGGATCAGTATAGATATTTGAATCAGGAACCCACAAGAACAGGTTACGACCTTGAGCGCTAATACTAGCATTTTTAATAACCCTAGTTTTACCTAAGAATTTTGCAGGCAAGTTATATGTGATCGTTAATTCTCTCATTTTCCAGAAATCCCCGCTATATACGTAGTTACTAGCAATCGCCATATTATATGGACCATCGCCATCAGCCCAGAAACCTGTACCGCCATCACGCACCATAACATCCGTATTCTCTACGTAAGTTTTAGAATCTTCATCCCAATAAGAAGAATTAGGAATTACGAAACGTTCACGATCATATTGGGTAGTCCTGATAGAAGACCCGGAGAAGTCGTATGTAGAGGCGCCATTATTGTAAATAACGTATCCGCCCCTGTGTTCAAATAGTGTCCAAAGTCTCCAGTTTTTATAACGGAATTCCAAATTAACACCAGCCCTGTTTTTGGGGTTTGTATTACCTAATAGTACTACGCCATCTGCGCGGCTTGGATAACCAGTATTCCTATCTACAATAATGCGGCCTTGATCATCCCTTACATAATCGGTACCCATAATTACCGGGAAGTACATACCGGGTATAGCATATACTTGGGCAGTACCACCAGTTGTCATTTGCAATCTCGGCACATCGCTTGAAATACTGATGACCTCGTTTTCATTATGTGTATAGTTACCACCTATTGTTAACGTAACATCTTTTGTTCGGATCGCCGTAACACTCAAGGCAACTTCAACCCCTGCATTGGATACCTCACCAGTATTTCTCAAGAAAGATGAGAACCCGGTTGCTGTTGATACCCCGGTTGGAACCGTTTGATCTTTAGTTCTCGTAGAATAATACGTAGCGCTCAGATCAATTCGGTTATCCCACATGCTTGCATCAAATCCTACCTCCCAACCATAGGTCATTTCCGGCTTGAGGTTCCTATCAACAATCCTGTTATCAGTAGTATAACCTGGACCACTAGGATAGGGAAAACCTCTTGAAGGACTGTAGGTTGAAGCCAATGCATATGGATCAATAGAAGCTTGACCGATTTGTGACCATCCTCCTCGTATCTTGAGCATGTTCAAGAACTTGTTATCTTTTAAAGCATCAATAGCTTCTGTTGCAATGAAGGAAGCGTTAATAGAAGGATAGAAGAATGACCAGTTATTTGTTGGCAATACGCTACGCCAGTCATTACGACCAGTCATTTCCAAGAATAGGAAGTTTTTATATCCTACTTTCAAGTTACCCCAAAGACCAATTTGACGCTCTGTATAATCACCTTCAGAACCACTAACTTCACCAAGGCGGGCGCTAATATGATACAAGTCTTTAATAATGTTACCACTAGAACCTACGCCAACATTCTTGGCAGTATTATTTCTAGCGAAGTGGCCTAAGATCAGGTTAAAATCGAAGTCCTTTACAGTATGGTTAAACTGTAATTGAAAATCAGAAGTGAGCTGCGTTGTATATCCGGTACCATCAGATACGGAACCGGGGATACTTGCTTTAGAACCTGTCAAATAGTAATCATCTTCAAAGATGAACCTACCGGTATAACTTTTACTGCTATAGTTCCTAGTGGCAAGACCAACCCTATAAACAGCAGTCATCCATTTTAATGGATTCCATTTCAATTCAGCATTCCCTACGAGATAATCGTTCCTGGTTTTAGAGCGGTTATTATCTATTGTAAAATACGGGTTTGCGTAATAATCATTATAGTAACCTTGCGGGTTAGCAAAAGGATCGTTTCTCCAATCCTGGTATTTAGTTAAAGGAATTTGAGCGGGCGTATTCAACAATTGATCGTAAATGGAAGAAGTGGCTGAAGTGATGTCATACCTATTTTGAGTATAATAGACACTGTAGCCAACTTTTACATTTTCCAATACATTCCTTGTACCATTTGCCCTTAAACCGAACCTATTGTATTCATCTTTCGGTGTAGTACCATTTACTTTAACATATTGTACAGCAAAATATGTACTTCCCTTTTCATCGCCGGAAGATAAAGACAAATCGGATTGGCTATTTAAGCCTGTTTCCCAGAATGTTTTCTTATCATCCGTAGGTGAATATTTTACAGTTTGGATCGTGCCATCCCTTAATGGGCGACCTATTTGCACCATCGAGCCATCAAAGCGCGGACCGTATTGTTGGTTTTCATATGGTGTATATACTTGGTTATTCCCGGTAGAACCTGAACCGAACTCGTTTTGCAGTTTAGGATAGAAACTAACCTTTTCAGCAGTTAAAGTCTGGGCAAACTTGATGATGTTCTGTCCATTTTTCCCTTTTTTAGTCGTGATGATCACCGCACCATTGGACGCATCCGAACCGTAAATCGCGGCCGCATTCGAACCGTTTAATACGTTGATATCCTCGATATCATCGGGGTTCAAATTACCCAAGATATCACTAGGAACAATTACATTGTCTAAAACCACCAAGGCATTATTGTTCCCTAACAAGGAACGGTTACCACGGAGCGTCAACTTAACAGTTGGATTAACACCACCGCTAATAGCTGTTACCTGTAGACCGGCTACTTTACCGGCCAAGCTGGATGCAACGTTTACCGGTCTAGCCTGGATTAGCTGTTCACTACCCACGATCGTGGAGTTATAGCCAATTTCCCGCTTCCTGGCGGCAACACCTCCAGCTCCGATTACTACTTCATCCAGTGTTTTAGTAGAAGATTCTAATGTAATGTCCAGTTCTCCCGTAGCAGGGACGGAGACTTCTTTTTGCAGATAACCTACAGCCCGTATGATCAGGATGTCTCCTACTTTCGCTCTTAAGTTGTAAACACCTAGTTGATCAGCTGTGGTACCACGGGTTGTACCTTTGATTTGCACGGTTCCAAATGATACGGGTATACCATCTGAACCTACGATTTTACCCGAAACCTGGCGTTCTTGAGCATAGGCCAGGCTAATACTCACCATGAGCATGGTGAAAAAGAGTAATGCCTTTTTCATGTTGTGATTTAGATTTTGGTTGACAGGCACAAGTTAATGAAAAATTATTGTCACGTAAAAATTAAAGTTAAAAACGTGTTAAAAATATCACACGATAAGCATATTTACTATCTCAAGTTATCTTGATAAGATATTATAAATCAAATACTTATAGGAAGGCTAAAATTTAAAAAAAATAACATAAAAAAACCGGCAACAAATGCCGGTTTACCTTGATGATTGTTGAGTGTCAATCAAAATCTAAATCACCAAATTAATTATAATAAATTGACTATTAATTCTTTATAAAAAAATCTAAAATAAATACATTAACAAATTTAATAATATATTTTATATAAACATTATTTTAATATATGAACTATCGGAAGTTGCTATTGGATAATAAGGATTTTCTGTCAAAAACAAGAATTCCATCAATACAATACATAGGCATAAATAAAATCATTTATTACCCCATCATTCTATAGTATAATGATACTCATCCAATAAATGCAATATAATTAGACCAGCTTTTCAATCTTGTATGGTATGCGAGGCTCTTTTAACAACGTGGCGCCAATCTCGAAATCATAATATACTATATAAAGGTAAACATCTTTTCTTATAATCATAAAATAATTGATATACCAATATAATAAGTTTAAATATCAACAAATACTTGCTACTACAACTATACACCGTCAAACAGTAAACAATTGTTACAACACCCACTTTAGTTGCCATTGAACTGTCCATCGATTCCGCCCCGGAACAAGGTCCCACCCACTACCGCTGCCTTCCCCATCTGTCATCTTACCCTGCTGCAATGCACACCATACTTGCACTTTCTTATTTATCTTGTATGAGCCGGACAAGTAATGCTGCACACCCCGCCCGTTGAACTGCTGCAAACTGTTATTAAAAATACTGCTACCCTGCGTCAAGTAAAGGTTTGACCCTCCTTCTGTCGTTTCATAACAAGTAAACCGGTATTGTACTTGCAGTTTACCCTGCTTATACCTGAGTTCTCCATATCCCAGCCAAGATTCCTGCTTCGTTCCATTCGCTGCAATTAAATTAACTACCTCCATCCGCTGCTTCATTATAAATGCCGGGCTCCATGCCCATGAAGATTCTATCCTTACTTGCCCTTGCTTAAACCTAGAAATTTCTTTCAAATGCGCTGCCGATGTTACATCTTGCATAAAACTTCTTTCCTTGTACCGACACCTCAACATAAAGGCCTTTGAAGGTTGATATAGAAATACAATCATGTGATCCGTGCCCACGGCGCCCGGTATGCTCAACCGGTACTTAAGCCATGGAAATTTATATAGGTCCATATATGCTGATATCTTCACGCGTTTATTAAATTGATATTGAAGACCCATGTAAAAGCCCGTTTCATTACTCACGGTAGATTGTGCTCCAAATGCCCGCGCATGCGGTGCCGTGTACGATGGCGTATAACTTCTAAACAGTATCGCCGCTTGTAATTTCGCATGGAAACTCAACATACATGTATTGATAAAAGCAGATGCACCTGGCCGCATATATACATATTCCCCGTATGCAAATAAATTCCGAAAGTTCCATTGATAGGATATACCTAAATGCTGCGATCGTGCCGATGTATCCTTAAAATATTGATATAAAGCGTTCCCTGCTTTAAATGGTGTCGCTGATCGCTCCAATAAATAATTGGCTTGCACGAACAAGCTTCTCTTATGATAACTCAAAGATGCACCTGCCGTTATTTGGCGCAATTTTTTTTCACGTTCGAGTTCTAAGATTGTTCTATGGTAGCCCGTTTTTTGTATGCTAGAACGCCACCCTGCACTACTATCCTGCTCCATGATCGCATCAAGTTTCCTGCGCGAAAAGAAAGTAGTTAAGCTATAGCCCCGTTTTCCTAAAGTCATGGCGGCTCCACGGTAAAAGTAGAATTCACCGGGAGAGGTGTACGGTTTCAGAACTGCCGATGATTTTTTTATGGAAAGCAGATCATTACCTTTACCGGCTGGCATCCCCTGCCATTGCATCAAGCCTTGTCCCAAGCATACGAGGTAATCCCCGATAATTAGTTGCTTCAGTACACCCTTTTTTCCGATCATCAAATGAAAACTGCTAAAATCCGGTTTCCCGGAACGGATGAATTGTTCTCCTGCATCTTTTTCAACTAGCAGGTTCAAACTCGCATAGCCGCCCAATTGATAACGAAATCTAAGCATGCTCTTAAATGGATCCCCCCTGTAATGCGGTGAGATACTATCTTCCGCGATAAATCCCCTGGCTTTAGGAAACGTCCTACCCAAGCGTAATGTGATGTTCGCGTTTCCCTTTGTAAATAATTCCTTCCAACTATAATACGCCTCGAAATCATCCCCAACTTTTACATATGGCAACAACCGTTGTATCGTAAATAAATCAAAGTGAGGAATTGCTTGCAGCTCGTAAATGCTTGTAAGATCTCCCAACTGTTCCTTGTATAAAAAGAATTGCTCTAACTGGAGCGGATCCAATATTTCGAGCGCTGCTAAATCCCCTTCCGAACAGCGGTTCAAAGCAAGCTTTCGCTGTAGCCAATATAAGCGGTCCTGTACATCTTCTTCTTGCTCCAGTAACTCGCTTTGTTCCTGGTAACGGTCTTCCCATGCCCCGTATAAATCGGTTTCCCTTTCTTCCTGTGCCATTAGTTGATTCCAAGTAGCTAGTAAGAGCAGTAAAATTATAACTTTTGCCATGCGATGCTACTGTTTGGATAAAGTCCTAAATTGGGGTGATAGTATACCATCAAACCAAGGGATACAGATGATATCCTGATGCTGGAACCCAAGAAGAAATTGAATGGCCTAGTGTTAATTCCGGTGAACAGGATTTTTTGTAACGCTGCTTGGTAACTGCACCGGAACCGGCAACTTACCATCTCCTGGCCAACCTTTGTTAGCATCAATTCCAGCAGTGCCACTTTCTCCAATTCGTACCCGATACCCAAAGTATATACAAATGGCGTACGCATACCGCTATATTTTAACGGCTTATCCTTAACCGGCACCTGTCCGCTGATGCCTATACTCAGTAATGATGTAGGGTGCATCAGTATAGCTAATTCCGGCATCACGAAGCGATCCTTACCGTAGCCCGCAGTTTTCAACTGGAAATAATGAAATTGAATGCCCAGTTCAAATTCCCCGCTTAACAATCTGCCGTAGGATATGCTGTAGTTCGATTGCTGCCAGGGCACTTTACCTTGTAAACTCGCAGCTATTCCAAACCCGGATTTTTTTCCCGGGATAAGCAGGTAGCTGCTGAATGCCGATAATTCATTTAACATGTAAGCATAATGGTACCAGGCGCCGAAGGTCAACTTCATTTGCCGGGACAAACATGCCGGGTTGTCTTGGAAGGAACTGGCTTGTTGAAAATGCTGGCTGAACGAGCCGAAATTATGTATGTTGGAAAATTCTTTCCAAACATAAACCTGCCCTTGCAGGTATACGTTCGCATGTAATAATGCGAGGGTTAATACAATGGTTTTCATCTGGTTGGTTATTTCAAACAATGGATATTCAAGATAGTAATTTCCGGGGATTTTTAAACCGGGGGCATCTTATTTTTTTTCGATCCCCCGGTAAATAATTATAAATTTTCATTCAATCCTATCGCGGAAATATTCCCTGAAAAATCAGCGACAAATAATATACCGTCTACAATAGTCATATCGGCATATATGGGTGCCCCGAGATCCAAGGTATCTATAACTTTTCCACTGTCTTTATCCAGTGCGTATAATTTACCGTCACAGGCCGCAACAAATAAATACTTCCCTGCAACTAGCGGTGTACTTTCAATCGTTGGAGCGGGTGGCCTTGAATACGGCGCCGAATAGCTGATAGCTTCCCCGGGCATAAAAGTGTACCTCTTCTCCTTTGTAGATAATTGATACATCATCAACCCATCGGCAGCGGTCGGGATCCATAGCTGGTCGCCCGATATTGCCGTTGCCGTCATCGTTTTCAAGTCTCCTTTTACCGGTATGCTGTCAATCGTTTTACCATCAAGATCCAGCACATGTAACATGTTGATTCCTTGCACGAATAAACGATCTTTGTAAGTTGTAGGAGTTCCGCTCCTGAACCGGATCCCGCCATCTTTCCGGCTCCATTGCAGCTTCCCGTTTTTTAAGGAATGGGCATACAACCGGTTCCAGTTGGATGATGTTATGACCATATCTTTAAATAAGGTCATCGCGCTGGGTGTGGCTTCACCGCCATTCCATACTTTGTTAGTCCATACAGGAGCTCCATTTTTAATATTCAAGGCTTGCAAATAGTTACCGGAACCGGTAATATATTCATCATTATAAACTAAGCCGGCGCCATTATAAGGTGGTAAACTTTTCATACCGCCATCATGCTTCCATACTAATTTTCCTGATTTAGCATCTAAAGCATAGCTAATCCCGTCTACGTCAGTGCCTAAAATTTTGCCCCCTGCATATGCCAAGGAATTCTTGATAGAATTTCCAGTTTTAAATTCCCATATTACACTACCATCCAAAGCGTTTAAACATACCATCTTGCAAGTACGCCTGTTTTCATCATCGATAGTAGACAGGTACAATTTGCCGTTAATAATCAACGGTGATGATTTCCAGATATTAGCGCCAGTATTCTGCGTCCACAATAATTTAAACGCTGTAAACCTTGGGTCCTTAATGGCCGGGAGGCGGCTATTGTTCTCTAAAGCTGTTTCCCAGTTATTTTGGATGTTCAGTTTGGGTCGCGGCATTAGTTCGAAAGTATCCCGGCTGAAGATCCATTTACCGCTTAACATATTCGCTTCTACTGTTCCTTGATATGTCCCTGTCCCATTCTGTAATTGCTTCCGAGGGATCTCTCCTACCCAAGACCAATCGCCCGATTGTTTCAACGGGATGACAGCGATCAGCCGCTCCCGCATATCGTACAGTCGGAATGTAGCTCTATCTACCAGGTCGTCGGTTTCATAAATATTTGCATTTATTTGGAGATTGCCATTTGGGCTACTGTAGGACTTCTTAGCGGGACTGACTACTGTAATTTTATTATCCACATAACTATATCTTCTTTTAACATCCAGGTTTCCTTGTTCATCGATATCAAAAACATCAAAATTTGAAATAGAATTGTCAATTCCACCATCGGCAGCCGGGGCAGAACAAACGCTTACTATTCCATTCTTTCCATGTTCGTGGCTGTAATTATAATGCCAATGACCATATATCCAGGCTTTCAACCGGTGTTCATTAAGGTTCAGAACATCACCATTAGAATTTTTAACGGTAAACAAGGAATCAAAACTCCATAAATCATGATTAAATATAACAACGTGTTTTCCATCTGTCACGTACTTAAGATCATTTTGTAACCAATCATATATATCATCTACCGTGTAAGATGGCTTATAGTCGCCGTAACGCATCGGCGTCACTATAAAATGGGTGTTTCCATATTCGAAAGAATAATAAACAGGCCCGAATAATGATTCATATAAAGCTTCCCCGTACGCACCTTTTACCAGGTCATGATTGCCGACACAATAATAAACAGGTACACCCATTGTCCTTGTATTCACCTGCCGGGCATGGAATTGCATCCCTTTCTCATAGCATATATCCCCGGTATGGACGATAAAATCAACCGATGCAAGTTTGGCAAAATCACGGGTTTCATTGATCCAATTACCATATAGATAGGTCTCTGTATCGGTTAAACGTAAGAATTTAGCACCTTTACGATGATTCCTTCCCTGTTTATCTTTTCGTAATGCAAAATTATATGATGTACGATTACTATCGATCCTGATATAGAAACTATCCGTGCAATGATATCCATCGGCAGGAGTTATAAATACGAACCGTTGTTTAGGATGTCCCGGTAAGCTGAAAAAGCCTTTAGCATCTGTTAACACAATATTTTTACCATCCGAAACCCGGAAATTTTTAATCCCGGTATTACTAGAAGCATCATATACGCTTCCTGTCAAAGCTTGTCCCCAACTATTTAGAATTAATAGGCAGCATAATATTGATAAGCTAATTGTCTTCATGATTAAATTGAAAGGGGAGTAGTTTTGTCAACCACTCCCCAGTTTAAAAATTTATAGAATAATTACCAACCAAAGATCTGCTCTAGCTGTGGATTTAAAACTGTTTCAGAAAGCGGAACCGGCCTGTAATAATATTTCGGCGCTTCGAAGTTCCTAGGGTTATCGCGGTAACGGGTAAAAGAAATATGTCCGGAGGTATTGCCATCCAAGTAAAAGTTATTATCCTTACCGCTGGCATCTTTCAAATAATACCGCGCCAGGTTTTGTTTCAAATCTGCCGGCAAACCGTTCAACACGGCCGTGTCATTTGGATTCGCTAAAATGGCTATATCTTCTACACCATCTCCCGTCATATCCATTGCGCCTAAACCGGGAACATACATACCTTGTTGCGCTGCTACCAAGCAAGATTCAGCAGCCCAACGATTGATATCCAACAAACGAAGTCCCTCGCAAGCCAGCTCCACGCGGCGCTCCCTCCTAATTTCCAACAATACTCCCTTATTAGATCCGCTGACCGTTGAATACCTGGTTGCTAAATACGAATCCGGGTTTGCATTGGCTGCGGCCAAATCGAGGTTCGGCATTTGCACGCGATCACGGAGTTTTTTAATGGACAAATCAATATCCGATTGACTCAATGAACCTAGTTCGGCTTTTGCTTCCGCGAAGTTCAACAACACTTCTGCCAATCGATAAATGGGTAAACTGTTATAATTGGCATTCCAACCTTGGCGCAACTCCGGATCACGCGGGTAGAATTTCAATTGGTCGTATCCTCCTAAATTTGGTTTTGAAATGTAATATTTATCATCGTTTGTAGGGGAATAACCGGGATAAGCAACGGTTTCGGCTAACCTAGGATCACGGTTTTCAAAAACCTGTATGAAATTTTCCTGGTGATATCCCGGCTGCGAAGTAAAAGGAGTACCATCTTTCATCAGGTAAGTTTCCACCAGGCTGTTACTTAATGACCAGGTCCATCCGAGCACCGTATGCGAGTTATTGCCGATGCCTAGATCCCTTTGACAGTCATACCATTGAATAATTTCCGGATTATTGGCTAGCGCGGTGCTTATAAACAAATCCCTATAATCTTTAGCGCCATTCCCGGTATTATAAATTTGGAAATCGGTATTTGCCATCAATGTCTCGGAAGCAGTGACGCAGGCCTCCAAGAATTGATTCGCGGAAGCCGTCAGACCTAGCTCGGGATGGTATTTCCTGAAGGTCCCTTCATATAAGGAAAAGCGGCTCAGCAGTGCCAGGGCTGTCCATTTGGTCACCCTCGTTTTGTTGCCTTGCGCCGGTTTAATATTTTCCACGGCGAAATTCAAATCTGCTAAAATGGAATCTGCCACGATAGCCCTGGGGCTTCTTGGAGCGTACAATGCGGTATCCGTATTTTTCAATACGTTCGAATACCAAGGAACATCGGAGTAACGCGCCAGTTTGCTAAAGTAGAACCGGGCCCTGAAATATCGCGCGATGCCGATGTAATGGTTTATCTCGGCAGGATCGCCGCTTGCTTTGTACACATTATCGAGTAAGAAATTATACTTCCGGAGATTACTCCAATCATTCCAACCGCTGCTACCGACCGTATTGGCATCTAAGCCTCCCTCCATCAACAGGTCTAATTCACCAGCTCCGCTGTATGACGAGATATTGTCGCTATTCAGATCTTCGTAATTGTAATCTGCGCCGTAAAATGTATTAGAATACGTTTCTAAATCCTTGGTTGTTTTAAAAAATACTTCGGGAGAAATTTCAGTTTCCGGGTTTCTCTGTAAGAAATCCTTCTCACAGGAACCGAGAAAAACAACACCGGTCAATAAGAATATATAGTAAATAGTTTTTTTCATGATGTTCGGTTTAGAAGTTCAAGTTCAAGCCCGCGGAATATGTTTTTTGGAAAGGATAAACGCTTCCGCCCAAGCCTTCGGGATCCAGATCCGCTTTCAAGTGATCAACTGTAAACACGTTTTCAGCGCTGAAATACACCCTTAACCTGGCAAGTTTCATTTTATCCGTTGTTGTTTTAGGTAAGGTATATCCAACTGTTAAGTTCTTCAGCCTGAAATAGGACGCATTTTGCAAATAGCGTGTTTGTGGAGCACCCAGTTCCGTAGCATCTTCCGCGATATAAGATTTTACCCTCGGGAAGTAAGCGTTCGGTGTTTCCGGTGTCCAGTGATCTAAGTTCTGCACTTGCACGTTGGCCCAAGGTTGAGCGTAAATTCCCCAGAAATAGTGATTGCTCGCATTCGGATACCAATCCCTTTTACCGATTCCTTGCCCGTATAACCTCAAGTCAAAATTTTTAAAGCTGGCATTCAGGTCGATGCTATATGGATAGCGGATGGAATTATTACCGATAATTTTCCTATCCCCGTGATCATCCAAAGTATTTTTTCCGTAGCTGATTTCATCATCATTATCCAGGTCCTTGAACTTCAAATCCCCCACGTACCATTTATACCCCTGATCATCAGACCCAACTTTAGTTTGATCGGGATGATCTTTCAATTCATCTTCATTTTGAAAGAATCCTTCCGTTACCAATCCCCATATTTCACCTAGTTCCTGGTCTTTATAGTAATCGTTCAAATTTCCCGTAGGATTATCGTACTTCGTTATAAAAGTCCGGCTGTCGGCCAAGGCAACTTTTACACTGTAACTAAACGGATCTTTCCCGAGGTTAAATTGATCGCGCCAAATGATGCTTAACTCCATACCGCGGGTTTTCAAATCGGCGGCGTTGGTTTTTGGTGAAGCTGCGCCGTATACGGCAGGTAATGTTTTTCCTTTCACGAACATCCCTTCCGTAAAGCGGGTATAACGGTCGAAGCTGATTCCCAGTCTTTCTTCCAGGAATGATAAGTCAATACCACCGTTGATCGTGCGAACTTTTTGCCAGGTATAATCAGCCGTAACAGGAGCCGGCGTATAAACACCGACAGGTCTGTTTCCATCCAAAATAACGCCGATTTGCGAAGCGTTCATCGTTTCAAAATAGCCGTAAGGACTGAATGTTTGATCGCCCAAGGCTCCGTATGAGCCGCGAACTTTCAACAAGTCCATCTTCAGCGCTTTTGCAATAGGCTCAAAGAAGTTTTCGCGGGACAATACCCAGGCTGCGGAGGCAGAAGGGAAAGTTCCCCAACGATTATATTCCGGAAATCTTGAAGATCCATCGCGGCGACCGTTAACTTCTAATAAATACTTGTCATCATAAGCATAAGATGCCCGGAAGAAAACACCTCTTACAGCCCAATCGGTAAAGCCTTCGCCCACGGTTGAAGTACCTGTTGCCAACTGCACGGTAGGGTAATTGGGGCTAATCAAGTTCGTACGGTTGCCGGAAAGTTGGTCGTAGATATATTCTTCCTGGTTAAACCCTAATACCGCGCTCAAATCATGTTTACCGAACTGCTTGTGGAAATCCGTGTAAATGTTATAAACATTATACTTTAAAGCTGCGGAATTAAAATAAGCATTAGCCTGGTTGCCGCTCGTATACTGTAAAGGTTGATCCGGTCCGGTACGGTATGATACGGGTAATATATACGATTTGCCGGTGCTGTTTTCCCTGCGGAAAGTAGCGTCCGCTTTCAAATTCCAGACATTTTTAACCAAGCCCAGTTCCCCGTTGAAACTTCCCAGGAAAGTATTGGAAGCCGTATTATTTCTGCCGCCCGATTGTAATGTTCCCAATAATGCAGCGCCGTCTTTTGTCCAGGTACCATCCGGGTTTCTAGGAACTGACAAAGAAGGCGTACGGTTGGAATTATGGAAAAACAGGTAATCCATCGCGGTAGAAGGCGCTTCGTATTCGAAGTTCGTGTAAGTAATATTCGTACCTACTTTCAAACGATCATTAAAAGTATAGGTGGCTTTTGTTCTCAAGTTGTACCTGTTCAGGATATCGGGATTATAACGCAGCATCCCGTCCTGGCGGTAATATTCGCCGGAGATGTAATAATTCAATTTATCATCGCCCCTGGCAATGCTGAAATTACCATTAAAGGCAGGCGCAGAATTATTATATACTTCGTGCAGCCAGTCTGTGGAACCGTAATACGCCCAAGCATTCGGATTGGTTGGATCAACGATAACGGCAGGTAATGAAGGATCATTTGAACGTTGTTCTGCATAAGCCCTAACGGCATCCGGGTATAAATTGTACAACGGCGTGGCAGCATCGTGTTTCATTTGCATGGTCACCAAGGGATCAGTCACCACATCGGGAACTTTACCCAGTGTACGAACGGCATAATTAGCATTTACGGAAACAGACATATGTCCGTCCTTGGCCGTTTTCGTTGTTATCAACACCACACCGAAAGCAGCCCTGGCACCGTAAATAGCAGCAGAAGCCGCATCTTTTAACACGGTAACGTTCTCGATATCGGCAGGGTTTAACCTGGATACTTCCTGCGTAGAAAACGGTACGTTATCGACAAGGATAAAAGGTTCCCCACCGGACAACGAAGTGTAGCCCCTCAAGTTGAAAGAAGGAGCAGAAGAAGGACGACCGTTATCGATGCCGATATTCAAGTTGGGGATTAAGCCCTGTAAACCCATACCGACGTTCGTAATTGGCCTATTCTCCAATGCCTTACCCGAAATATTGTCAACCGCCCCACTGAGGTTTGCACGCTTTTGCGTTCCGTAACCGACCACGACCACTTCATTCAAGCCACTGGAATTAGCCGTCAGCACCACGTTGAAATTGCGGGTGCCTTTCAACGAAAGTTCTTTCGTTTCGTAACCGATATAACTGAAAACGAGCACGGCATTTTCAGGGACTTCCATCTCGTATTCACCGCGTTCGTTGGTGGTTACACCTTTAGAAGTGCCCATAACTTTCACGGTAACACCGATGAGGGGGGTCCCCTCAGCATCTTTAACAACACCCCTGACCTGGACGGTTTTCACTTGTTCCCCAGCCCTGAGAATAACGATCAGGTTATTCGGCATGATCCGGTAGGTGAGCTTGGTACCATCAAAAGCGGTAGTCAGTATATCCGGGATGGCAGCATTGTCCATCTTGATGCTAATCCTTTTATCGGGAATAGCATCATTTTTATATAAGATCGTATAATCGCTTTTTTTGCCAATTGCATTCAGCAATTTACTGATGTGGATATTATTGTAATCCACGCTCATTCTTTCTTGCGAATACCCATGTGCGCTCAATTGTAAAAATCCGGCACAAAGTAGAATAGCTGTTAGTTTCATACGCATCATGAGTTTCCTCACCTTCCTTTTCGGAATATTTGAGGGCCACCAATAGCATTTTTTCATAATTTTGTTTGAGTTTGGTTAAATAATAGGCCATTACCTGATCTGACCGGATCGGTTTAGTTTAATTAGCCATTCCAAGGGAAATGTTGCCGCATTTCCCTTTTTAATTCTTTTCCAGTTTAATTTGTATTAAGATTTTTTATCCTTCATAGATTTACGGGGATTTAAATGTGAATAAACCTGAGCTGTTTTACCATATGGTAATTGTTTTGTTCGATTCGTCTAATTTATATTGAAACCCAACCGTAAGTTGTAATGCATCCAGGATTTCCCGTATGTTTTGTTTTTTGAACACGCCGGTTACGGTTTCTTCCGAGTACCGGGTATTTTTAAATATGATAGTAACATTATACCACCTTTCAATATCATGTGCTAATTCAGATAGTGTAATTTGATCGAATTCAAACCGATCATCCATCCAGTCGGTTTTTATCGGCAAGCTATCACCTGCTCCGGATGCAGGGGAGTAAGATGAGGGCACAATGGAGAAGTTAGCTGACAATGCAGTTTGTTCTGCCCGTTTTTCGTGGATGATATCAGCCTTGTTAATAACTAATTTTTGTAATGGTTGTAAAATAACTTCCTGCTTTTTATTGGTTTTAGCATCGGTAAAGTCGACCGCTATTTTGCCACTGATCAAAGTGGCCTCTACCCGGGCATCTTCATCGTAAGCCTTCACATTGAAGGTAGTACCTAATACCTTGATATTTAATTGGCCAGAACGCACAATAAAGGGGTGTTCCGGATCATGCTTAACATCAAAAAAAGCTTCCCCGGTCAAGCTTACTACCCTATCGCCTTTTAAAAACTTATCGGCATCATATAACAATCTGCTACAAGCATTCAAGATAACGGTGCTACCATCCGGCAATGTCAATGAAGTTTTAGAACCATTCTTCGTTACGACTTCGTTTGCGTAACTACGCACGGCCTTATTCGGCCAAAATACAAAGGCAGCAACCGTTGCTATTACAGCCAAACAAGCAGCCGCGGCGTATATCCACCTGTACCTGTTCGTGGCTACCCCGGGTTGCGGCGGCTGTTCTTTTAACCATTGAGACAACTGCCCCATCCCGCGGAGTTTCAACGCTTCCGCCTCATCAAAACTAAAATTCCCATTATCATGCACACTTTCAACATCTTCCAAAATATTAAAGGCATAGCCGAGTTCGGGATCTTCCTCCAGCATACGGGCCAGTTCTTCCAGTTCAGCAACTGTAGCTTCCCCGGAAATTTTCCGGGACATAAGAATGTAAACCTTATTTCGATCAATCATTGAAAAATAACTTCCGTTATAATAGTAAGTCGTAGAAAATTCAAAATACCCCCAAAACTTTGAAAAAATATTTTGAAGAATGTTAGATCAATTATTTTGTTAACTTTAGCTTAATCTACGTTATTTAAATTGCAACCATTATCTTTCGTGACAAGGAATATATCTAGGAATGATTCAACGAAAAATTAACGAGTTATTTGTTGATATGGCAACAAACAATGACGAAGAGTCTTTTAGGCTCCTGTATGATCATTGTTTTGTACGCGTTCTTAGGTTTTCATATAGCCTTACCAGGTCGCGGGAAGTGGCCGAAGAGATTACGAATGACGTGTTTTTACACTGCTGGCAAAAGCGCGCCTCCCTGCAACATATCCGTAACCCGGAAGTGTACCTGTTCGTTGTTGCCAGGAATAAAGCTATCGATTTCAGGAGGAAACAAGCGAATTTTCACCATGTAGATTTATTGGAGGATATACATGTTGAGATCGCGTTGGAAAGCAACCCGGAAGAAATGATGATATCAGCCGAAATGGTGCGTAGATTGGAGCT
Organism: Chitinophaga caeni; assembly: GCF_002557795.1. Lineage (NCBI taxonomy): Bacteria > Pseudomonadati > Bacteroidota > Chitinophagia > Chitinophagales > Chitinophagaceae > Chitinophaga > Chitinophaga caeni. Next base: position 186,144 of record NZ_CP023777.1, read on the forward strand.
GAGCATCGAGCAGCTCCCGCCCAAATGCAAAATGATTTACCTGCTCATAAAGCAATACGGCCTTAAATACCAAGAAGTAGCTAACATCTTGAACCTTTCTATCAAGACGGTGGAAAACCAGTTATCAATCGCGGTTAAGAGATTAACAACAGCCGTGAAGTTCAGCTTCGAAAAAGAAGAGCATCATAAATAAAATAATACGCAGCTAAAGTCTGATGCTTTTTTCAAACTACATAATATTATTTTAATAAAAATAACTGCACTCTGAATAATTGATATAAAAATTAAGAAGGGGCTTTTATATATACTTCATCAGAACAGACCGTACAGTTCCGCATCTACTTTAGAAATGATTTCGCCCAAGTCAGCTTCGTTGTCGGGGAATTTATTTTGATCTACATCGATAATTAACAAAGGACCTTCCGTATATTTTTCGATCCAGTTGTTGTAATACTCGTTCAGGCGTTTTAGATAATCGAGACGGATATTTTCTTCGTATTCCCTACCGCGTTTTTGGATTTGGGCAACCAAGGTCGGAACGGATGCTTGTAAATAAATCAACAAATCCGGTGGTTTTACCAATGACTTTAGGGTTGTAAAGAAGTTAAAATAATTATCGAAATCCCTTTTTGTCATCAAGCCCATCTCGTATAAGTTAGGCGCGAAGATATGGGCATCCTCATACACGGTACGATCCTGGATAATGGTTTCTTTCCCATTGGCAATTTCTACCAATTGCTTGATACGGCTGTGTAAAAAATATATCTGCAAATTAAAAGACCAGCGTGGCATATCCTCGTAGAAGTCATTGAGGTAAGGGTTGTGTTCAACATCTTCAAAATGGGCTGTCCATTTGTAGTGTTTAGCCAACATTTCAGTAAGTGTGGTTTTTCCTGCGCCGATATTCCCGGCTACCGCGATATGCTTGATCTTATTCTTTGCCATGCCCGTGGGGAAGGTTGTTTCGTTATATATAAAAAAGGCAGCTTTATGTTGATGTTATAAAACATCTTACATAAAGCCAGCCGTATGAAATTAATAAATTTTTGTTGGTAACAAAACTGCTAATAATAATGTATACCGATTAGCTTCCTAGCCTCGCCCAAAGTTTTGGCAGCGCTTTCCCTTGCTTTCTCCGCACCTTGCTTCAAAATCTTTTGCAGGTAAGCGGTATCTTCCTGGATACTTTTCGCTTTCTCGCGGATAGGCGCGATAAATTTTACCATATCTTCACCGAGTTGCTTTTTCATATCCCCGTAACGGATCGTGCATTCGTTATACGCCTTCTCATACCCTGTTACGACATCCGGGGCAGAAACCAGTTTCATCAATGCAAACAGGTTTTCGATAATTTCAGGTTTCTGGCTGTTCATTTCCGTTGGTCCGGCATCAGATTTTGCTTTCAGGATTTTTTTGCGGATCAGGTCATCATCATCTGCCAGGTACAAAGTAGCCATCTGGTTTTCGCTCTTACTCATCTTGCCGGTGCCGTCGAGGCTCGGGATTTTCACCAGTTGACTCCCGTAAGTAAAGGCTTGCGGTTCGGGAAACAGTTCACCGTAACGGTTATTGAAACGCTGCGCGAAATTACGGCTCATCTCCAGGTGCTGCTCCTGGTCTTTCCCGACCGGAACTTTCACGGCCTTGTGGATTAAAATATCCGCCGACATCAGCACTGGATAAGTTAACAATCCCGCGTTAACATTTTCCGGGTTTTGCCTTACTTTATCTTTAAAGGTAGGTACTTTCTCCAGTTCACCTTTGTATGCCAACATGTTCAAAAGGAGGTATAATTCGGCTATTTCCGGGATATCACTTTGCGCGTACAAGGTAACTTTTTCAGGATCTAACCCGGAGCCGATATTTTCAGCTAAAACCCGGTAAACATTTCCCCGCAAATCCTTCGGATCGGGATGCGTAGTCAATGAATGCCAATCTGCTACGAAGAAATAACAATTATATTCTTCTTGCATCCTGATATAGTTGTGGATCGCACCAAAATAATTCCCCAGGTGTAAAAAACCGGTAGAGCGGATACCGCTCACTACTATTTCCTTTTCTGTTGCCATAATGAGGCGCAATTTAATAAAAGTTGGCTTCTCCGCGGTCTAAAATCTTAACAGCATTTTCTGAAATTGCTATCCTGTAAGTCGCCGTTTATCACTATTTTTGAGAAATAGTACCGTATTATTTAAAAAATATTATATATTTCGTTTAACTTGATTTTATGGAAGTGAATGATGCGCTTATCGACCAATTAGCGAACTTGGCCCGCTTGGAGTTTGACCCGCAGGAAAAGGCCAACATCCGCAAAGATTTGGAAGAGATGATCACCATGGTAGAAAAATTAGGGGAACTTGACACTTCCAACGTGAAACCTTTACTCCATTTAACCGAAGAAGTGAATATGCTGCGCGAGGATGTCGTAGTACCGAACATCAGCCGTGAACAGGCTCTCAGCAACGCGCCTTCGGCCAATAATGAATATTTCCAAGTACCAAAAGTCATTAAGAAATAATTATGGCACAACAGGCAGTTATCCACCTTGAAGAAATCCGCAAAAGTTACTTTATCGGCAAAAATGAATTGCCTGTATTAAAAGGAATCACCCTCGATATTCTGAAAAATGAATACGTCGCATTGATGGGTCCATCAGGATCCGGTAAATCCACCCTGATGAACATCCTCGGTTGCCTCGACACGCCCACCAGCGGCAAATATATCCTTAGTGGCCATGACGTGAGCAAGATGCCCGATGATGCTTTGGCACTCGTCCGTAATAAAGAAATCGGTTTCGTATTCCAACAGTTTAACCTGATGCCCCGCTTGACGGCGCTTGAAAACGTGGCCGTACCGCTGATTTACGCGGGCATCAACAGGAAAGAACGCGAAGAAAAAGCCAAGTTCATGCTTGAAAGAGTAGGCTTGGGCTCCCGTTATAAACACAAGCCCAATGAACTTTCCGGGGGACAATGTCAAAGGGTAGCCATCGCGCGCGCCCTTGTAAATGACCCCTCCTTGATATTAGCAGATGAACCTACCGGTAACCTCGATTCCAAAACTTCCGTGGAAATCATGGAAATTTTCGGCAGCATCCACAATTCCGGCAACACGGTGGTATTAGTAACCCACGAGGAAGACATCGCGGAACACGCCCGCCGCGTTGTGCGTTTGAGAGATGGCATTATCGAATCAGACAAGCTCAATGCGCATCATATAGTACATTCTTAATTTTGCCGCTTTATCATAGATAAGTGATATTTGTAAGGTATTTCCTGATTTACCTCACCAATATCACTTTTTTTATGGCAATGAAAATCTATACCAAGACGGGAGATAAAGGTAAAACTTCCTTGATCGGCGGAACGAAAGTCCCGAAAAGTCATATCCGCATCGAATCTTACGGAACAGTTGACGAATTAAACTCATATATAGGCTTGGTCAATGATTATATCGCTGATCCACCAGGTCAAGCCATGCTGCGCGAAATACAAGATCGCTTATTTACCGTGGGAGCTGCCCTAGCATGCGATCCGGAAAAGGAAACGAAGATGAGTATTCCCGATTTGCATGATTCTGATATCAGCCTATTGGAACAGGAGATCGACAGGATGAACGACGTGTTGCCGGCGATGAAATTTTTTATATTACCCGGTGGCCACGTAGCAGTATCGACCTGCCACATTGCGCGTTGTGTTTGCCGGAGGGCAGAACGCCTATGCGTACAGATGCACGAAGAGGAAATGTTCGTAGAGCCGAAGGTGCTGCAATACTTAAACCGTTTGAGTGATTACTTATTCGTGTTGGCGAGGTATACGGCACATCAATTACAGGTTGCTGAAATTCCTTGGAAACCCAGGGTACAAGGCTAATCCGGGTCTTTTATAGAAATACGGGCTTATTTAGTAGATTTGCAAAAATTTTTAAACAACGATGAATCTCATTGAAGAATTGCGCTGGCGTGGAATGGTGCAAGATATGATGCCAGGCACGGAAGAACAATTACTGAAAGAAATGACATCCGGCTACGTAGGATTTGATCCCACGGCGGATTCTCTACATATCGGCAACCTGGTTCCGATCATGCTGTTAAAGCATTTGCAAAGGGCAGGTCATAAACCTTATGCATTGGTTGGCGGCGCAACGGGGATGGTAGGCGACCCTTCCTTCAAAGCTGAAGAAAGGAAAATGCTCGATCTCGATACGCTGCAACATAACCAAAACTGCATCAAGGCGCAATTGGAAAAGTTCCTGGACTTTGATCCTGCATTACCCAATGCTGCCGAGATGGTGAATAACTACGACTGGTTTAAAAATATTTCATTCCTGGATTTTATCCGGGACACCGGGAAACATATTACCGTGAATTATATGATGGCCAAGGACTCTGTTAAAAAGAGGATCGAGGGCGACAACGGGATGTCGTTTACCGAATTTACATACCAATTAATCCAGGGTTACGACTTCTTCCATTTGTACAGTAACAATAATGTGAAATTGCAGATGGGCGGTTCCGATCAATGGGGCAATATCGTAACAGGTACGGAGCTGATCCGCCGTAAATCCGGTGGTGAAGCATTTGCCTTTACTTGTCCATTGGTTAAAAAAGCAGACGGCACCAAGTTCGGCAAATCCGAAAAAGGCAATATCTGGTTAGACGCAACCAAAACCTCCCCCTACGAATTTTACCAGTTCTGGGTAAATGCCAGCGATGAGGATGCGGCACAGTGGATCAAGACCTTCACCTTCTTGGATGAAGCTACCATCAACGGTATTATCGCTGAGCATGATGAAGATCGCGGTAAGAAAGTATTGCAAAAACGTTTGGCAGAAGAGGTTACCGTCTTCATCCACGGTAAAGCAGAATACGATTTAGCTTTAGCGGCAACTCAAATCTTGTTTGGTAAAGCATCCATGGATGTGTTGAAAGCTTTTTCGGAAGAAGCGTTATTGAAAGTAATGTCCGGTGTACCGAAAGCGGCGATACCGATGGCAGAATTGGAGTCGAACGTGGATATCGTGAGCTTCTTGGCAAATGCAAAAATTTTCAGCAGCAAAGGCGAGGCAAGGAAAGCCGTGCAAAACGGCGGTGTGAGCATCAACTGCGAGAAAGTGCAAGGGATTGAATATGTTGTGAATAAAGATTTATTGTTTACGGGCAAGTATATTCTTTTCCAAAAAGGAAAGAAAAGCTACGTGTTGGTAAACGCTGAATAATAATACTATTTGTCATCCCGGTATTAATTTGGATGACGGCCCTTAAGAAAGGGATGCTAGAACTCCGTTCAGGCATCCCTTTCTATTTTTTTATCCGGCAGGACTCATGAAATTGTTGAAATCCTGGAAATATTCGCTTGTTCGAGCTTCCAAGCTCGGACTCCCCCGCGGAACAAGATTCTACAGGTAGAATATCGTGTTCGGCTGCATTAGAAATCTAACAATTGGCCGATTATGGTAAGAGGTGTGTGCACTTTTCGTTTCCGATTATACTGTAAATACTCGCAATGGCAGGTGGGTCCGAGCTTGGAAGCTCGAACCAGCTAAAATTTTGGATATTCCGGTAAAGTTCTGGTATTCAAATTATATCTCGAACAAGCTAAGGTTTCGGATATTTCGCTAAAGATTCTTCTTCAGGCATTCAAATTATATCTAACAATAATCTGCCACCGCTAGTTCGAGCTTCCAAGCTCGGACTCCCCCGTGGAACAACGTCCTACTGGTAGAATATCGTGTTCGGCAGCATTAGAAATCTAACAATTGGCCGATTATGGTAAGAGGTGCGAGAACTTTTTCCTTTCCGATAACACTGTAAATACTCCCAATGGCAGGTGGGTCCGAGCTTGGAAGCTCGAACCTGCAAAGATTTTGAACATTTCGGTAAAGCATTCAAAAAACGAACTAGGTTTCGAACGTCCATAATTTATAATACACTACCACAAATATTAACATATCAATATAATATCAAAATATTAAAAAAAGGATGCCAGTTAGCACTAGCATCCTTTTCTATATTGACAAAACAACGGTATTTATTTTAAGCCGTATTTATACTTGTACCTTTCGTACAATTGTTTTTGCTTATTATCCAGGCTTACATTACGGCCTTGAATAAAGGCATCGGTAATGATACTGGATTTCATATCCAAGATATCCCCGGTGCTGATCACAATATTCGCATCTTTACCAACTTCCAGCGAACCGGTAGTCTTGTCGATGCCGAGAACCTTAGCGGCATTGAGTGTGATGGCGCTCAGCGCTTGTTCCTTGGAAAGACCGTAAGCGCTGGCAGTTCCCGCGTTAAACATCAGGTTACGTTGTTGCCAAAAACCTTCATTACTGATACAGAATAATACGCCTGCCTGTTGCAGTTCATAAGCCGTTTTGTAAGGCTGATCTACTGCATCATCTTGCATAACCGGCAAGCTATGCGGTTGTGCCAGGATAACGGGGATATTATTCTCCGCTAAAATTTTCGCGATCAAATGGCTGTCCGTTCCACCTACGATTACCACGTCAAAATTAAATTCCTTTGCAAAATCTACAGCTATCAGCATCTCTTTCACCAATTCGCAATGGATAAATAATTTCTGTGACCTATCAAACAAACCCTTTACTGCTTCATATTTCAGGTTGGTTTCGGCTGGTTTGGGTGCATCCAGGTAAGCCTTCGCATCACGGAAGAAAGACTTTACCGACGCTATTTGATCCATCGCTCTTTTGAGTGCATCATCTGAAGAACCGCCAGCTCTTCTGAATGGATTTGACCGAACCATCAAGCGGGGCATCCTGAAATGAATACCGTTATCAGCTTTGTAAGCCGCATCTTCCCAGTTCCATGCATCTAATTGTACTACGGATGATGTACCGCTGATGAGGCCGCCTTCCGGTACCACGTTGGCCAACAGGATACCGTTGGATCGCAATGTCCCGATTACTTTAGAATCGGCGTTATAAGAAACAAGGCTCCTGACGCTGGGATTCAACTCCCCTACTTCCCTGAAGTCGTTCGTAGCGCGAACTGCTTCAAATTCCGTCAAACCTAAATCACTGTCGGGTACGATGATACCCGGGTAAACATGTTGCCCCTTGGCGTCCACAATTTTCCCTGTAGCCGTTACATTGCTGCCGACAGCCGTAATTTTGCCGCCATCAAAGGAGATGGAAGCATTGTTGAGTACCTGGCCGTTGCCGACGTGCACGGTAGCATTCACGATCGTGATAGGGCCGGATTGTGCCGGGGCCGGGTAAACTGTTGCTTGAGCGTGTATGGCGGTTGCAAAACAACATCCCGCAATTACACTGAATATTTTCTTCATAGTTAAAGCTAGATTTAGTATGATGATTGCGTTACCGATTGCGCATGTTGTTCTTCGAGGTCGAACAATTGACGTTGGTGCCCACCTCCGTCATCTTCACAATGCCAAAGCTGATCGATTGTGGGAGACGCTTTCTTCATCGGCCCGCCGCCTTTTTTCTCGGCCAAAATTTTCTGCATTAATGCATTTCTTTCCTTCGCGATTCTCGCTTGTAATTGTTGATCGTAATCACGGTCGAAATACACGGTACCATCCACGATTGTTTTCTCAGCTTTCGCATAAATACTTAATGGATGATCACTCCACAATACTAGGTCAGCATCTTTACCAACCTTGATACTACCGGTACGATCATCGATGTGCAACAATTTAGCCGGGTTGATCGTCACCATTTCCAGGGCAGCAATTTCTTCCATACCGCCGTATTTCACGCTTTTCGCTGCTTCCTGGTTGAGGCGGCGAGCCATTTCGGCATCATCGGAGTTGATCGCTACCGTGAGACCTACACGTTGCATGATATTGGCGTTGTAAGGAATTGCATCGGTCACTTCCATCTTGTAAGCCCACCAGTCGGCAAATGTAGAAGCTCCGGCATGATGAGCCTTCATCTTATCAGCGACCTTGTAGCCTTCCAGGATATGTGTAAAAGTATTCACGGTAAAATGGAAGCGGTCAGCCACTTTCATCAGCATATTAATTTCACTTTGCACGTACGAGTGACAAGTGATAAACCGTTTCTTATTCAATATTTCAACCAAGGCTTCCAGTTCGAGATCGCGGCGTTTATTGGCGCCTGATTTCTCGTAATCTTGCGCGCGGGTAAAGGCATCTACCAACACTTGTTCAACCCCCATACGTGTTTGCGGGAAACGGGTAGTATTCCTTTCGCCCCAGTTGGACTGCTTCACGTTTTCACCCAAAGCGAATTTTATAAATGGATCCCAATTTGCAAATTTTAGTTCTTCGGCATTTTTGCCCCAGCGTAATTTGATCAGTTGCGTTTGACCGCCGATCACGTTAGCAGAACCATGTAAAATATGAGATGTAGTAACCCCTCCACTCAATTGCCTGTAAATGTTAATATCATCAGGATTCAATACATCCGCGATGCGTACTTCGGAAGTAACGGATTGCGTGCCTTCATTTACACCGCGGGTTACAGCGATATGGGAGTGTTCATCGATAATACCTGCCGTTAAATGTTTGCCCGTACCATCGATGACGCGGGCATTTCCGGCGGGTAAATTTTTACCGATCCGGGAGATTTTTCCATTCTTCACCAGCACATCGGTATTCTCCAATACGCCATCAGCTTCGCTCGTCCATACGGTAGCATTTTTTATCAATATATCCTGTTCTGTAGGCATCGTTTCCCAACCGTAACCGGTAAAAGGATAATTGATCTTACTCAAGCTAGGGGCAGTCTCTTCTTTTTCTTTCTTTTCTTTGGGCGTGTATGCCTGGCTAAAAGTCATCGTCCAAAGAACAGGGTTACCCGCTTCATCGACACCGTTTCCGCTCCAGTTATTTTTACCGATCACGCCGCTTAAGCGCAATTGTTCCTTCTTGTCTTTAGTTACCGGAACGACCAATTGGGCCAATTGCCCGTTGAGATCAATTTTCCCGCTCAAGGTATCGGCAGATAATACTGCCAATGAAGGCTTACTAGCAGCACCTTTTAGCTCTACGCGGTATGTTTTGCTGCCAACTGTTAAAGTATAGGTTCCGCGCAAGTCTTTCCAGCCGAGGTCATGCAGTTCGTATTTATTTCCCTGTACCCAGTTTTGGAAGATCACGGTACTTTCATCGAAGATAGGCCCCGAGGTCAACAGGAAGTTGGCCACTTTGCCGGCATCCAGACTACCTACCTGATCGTATACTTTCAGAACATTCGCAGGCGTTTTGGTTAATGCTTCCAGCGCAGCTTTTTCTGATAATCCATATTTCATGGCTTTCCTGAGGTTGCCCATGAAAGATTTTACATCTTTTAAATCAGCCGCCGTTAAGCAGAAAGGAATCTTGGCCTTTTCGAATGCACCTGCTTCCGTGGGCGCCAGTTCCCAATGTTTCATATCGCTTAGAGCTACGAAGCGTGCATCGTTGGGGTCTTCGATGTCCATCGCGGCAGGGTAATCCAAGGGCAGGATAAATGTGGCCTTGGTTGCCCGCATTTCGGGGATACGCTGATATTCGTTTCCCCCGGCTTTTATGATGTATTGAACCCCGAATTCGTTACCGATTTTAACGGCTCTCAGGACATTCCATTTATCACCGGCATCAAAAATTTGCGGGTATTGCTGGATATCATTCCAAGCTTGGAGGCTTAAATTTACGCCTTCCTTGGCAGGCTTCGTTTTATACCATTGCGCATCCAGGTAAGATTGGCGCAATAGGGCGATGGCTCCCATCAGGGAACTCGGATAATTTTGTGTTGATGAACCTTTATCGAACGAATAATGCGCGGAGGCTTTTTCTTTCAAGATCACTTTATTCTCTCGCTCATCAGCTAAGGTTACGAATGTACCGGTGCCGCGGGCAATACCATCTTCAATATGGGTAAGAACAGATCCAAAACCTTGCGCACGTAGGCTGCCCGCCTTTTTAGCATCCACTGTGAACTCGTTTACCGCGTTCACTTGGCTGCGGATAGCCTGATTCCAACCATAAGCTCCCGGCGTATTTGAAATGAATTGCGGGTTGCCATGGTAGCCGCTGGCGCCGCGGCTGGCATCCGGCGTACCATAATCGCTATAGATATCAATAAACGAAGGATAAATAAATTTCCCTTTACAATCGATCACGACAGCATCCTTGGGGATGTTTACACTGCTGCCCACGGCAACAATTTTGCCCTCGCGGATAATCAAAGTGGCATCATTGAGCTTGGAGTCTGCATCTTTTACGATGGTGGCATGGGTGAAGGCGTAACATGCTTGACTAGGGTCAGCCACACCGTTTCCTGGATAGGTGACCTGCGCTTTCGCTGAAAATGTTGCCATCAATAATCCCATGAACCCAAGCTTGAATAAAAATCTCGCGGAGCGCTTACGCAGCGGGTTGTAGCGGGATTTTTCCAAAGCGGAAATTCCTGTTGTCATTGCGGTTTATTTTTTGTTGAACATAAATGATGATCGCATAAAGATAGGCGCTCTTTACACGACTTAGATTTTGGCTATATTTTTCACGTCGATCGTGATAAATGATATTAATTGTTAAATTTAGCAAATCATTGATGCTATTTCGAGTTATTTCTGATAATTTTTACGAATGGCATTTAAACAGGATATTTAACTGAACTTATGAAACAACTATTCACTTTCGCATTGGCTTTGGTAACCAGCCTGTTAATAATACAAACCCAAAATGCCCAGGCCCAAAAGAAGAATGCGGGGAAAAAGTCGCGCTGGACTGCCGAAGGTAAGGCCGATAAGATGGGTGATAAACTGGTGCGCGAATTACATCTCAGTAAAGAGCAAAGTAAACTCATCAATAATATTAATGAAGATATTTTCAAAAAATCCGATGCTGTAAAGAAAAACTCCCAGCTTTCTAAACGCGAACAGATGCAACAACTCAAAGCGCTCGATGAAGAAAGGAGCCAACGGTTTAAAGCAGTCCTCACACCTGAACAATATAAAAAATGGAATGATTGGGATTTGAAAAAGAAGGAATCGCTCGAATCGAAGATGGATAAAAAGCAGGAGCGACGGGGAAAGGCGGAACGGTCTTAAGACTTCGAAGCTAGGGCATTTAAATCCTGTTCCGGATCTGCCATTTTATCTTGAAATTTCTTGGCCACAGCTGGTTCGAGCTTGGAAGCTCGGACTCCAGCCTCGAAAAACATTCAATTGATAGAATATCTTGTTCGGCGGCATTTGGTATCCAACAATGGGATGTGCATGCTGCAAGGGGTAAGTTCTCGTTTCAGGGACAATTGTATTTTTCCTCAATTGTACGGAGGTCCGAGCTTGGAAGCTCGAACCAGCTTGGAACTTGGAAAAACATTCGATTGATAGAATATCTTGATCAGCGGCATTTGGTATCCAACAATGGGACGTGCATGCTGCAAGGGGTAAGTAATCGTTTCAGGGACAATTGTATTTTTCCTCGATTGTACGGAGGTCCGAGCTTGGAAGCTCGAACCAGCTTGGAACTTGAAGCTCGGACTCCAGCCTGGAAAAACATTCGATTGATAGAATATCTTGATCAGCGGCATTTGGTATCCAACAATGGGATGTGCATGCTGCAAGGGGTAAGTAATCGTTTCAGGGACAATTGTATATTTCCTCAATTGTACGGTGGTCCGAGCTTGGAAGCTCGAACCGGCTTGGAACTTGGAAAAACATTCGATTGATAGAATATCTTGATCAGCGGCATTTGGTATCCAACAATGGGACGTGCATGCTGCAAGGGGTAAGTTCTCGTTTCAGGGACAATTGTATATTTCCTCGATTGTACGGTGGTCCGAGCTTGGAAGCTCGAACCAGCTAGGAACTTGGAAGCTCGAACCGGCTTGGAACTTGGAAGCTCGAACCGGCTAGGAACGCGAACCAGCTAGGAATTTGGAATCAGATTACTTATTTAACAAGTTATTACATATTTTTTAGAGCGAAGGAAATGATCCAATAACCTGATTTAGCGCGAGGGATAGTAGTGGAAAGCCCACAGGAACGACCGTAGGGAGTGACGAGGACTTGCAACGGATAGCCCGACCCGCAGGGGCGCGCCCAAATCAACACTTCCAGATTTGCTATATGGACGATTACCGGAAACTGATACTTGAATTGTTTGAAGATGGCCTGAAAGCAGTACAGCCGGGAGAAATTATGCCCCAAACTATCTACAAGCAGGATGGGCAATGGAATATTGCGGGTAATCAATTCCCGGAACAGCAATCTTTTTATATTATAGGCGCGGGAAAAGCTGCTGCTATCATGGCCTTGGCCGTAGAAGACATCTTGGGAAACAAGATCGCAGGGGGATGCGTTATTACGCAGTTTCAGTCTAGTCGCACCCCTAAAAAAGTACGGGTGCTTTTAGGTGATCATCCTAAGCCGGGTGTACAAAGTTTAGCTGCCAGCAAGGACTTGATATCATACATTTCCACGGTACCAACTGGTGCCGTTGTAATATTTTTATTATCCGGCGGCGCATCTTCTTTGATGGCAGATGTACCGGATGGCATTACTTTGGAAGAATTATCGACCACATTCGAAGCATTATTGCATAGCGGCGCTTCGATCAACGAGATAAATATTGTTAGGAAACACCTTTCCAAGTTGAAGGGCGGGCAGTTAACGAAATTATTATCGCCGCGACAATGTATAACGCTGGCCATAAGCGATGTGCCCGGCGATGATCCGGCTATTATCGGTTCAGGTCCTAGTTTTCCTGCCGACAGTACTTTCGAAGATGCCTGGCAGGTATTGGAACGGTATAAATTATTGACGGGGTTGCCTACATCCGTTATTGCTTATCTAAGAGCCGGGCTCAGCCGTCAAATCCCGGCATTGCCGGCGGCGGCGGATGCAATTTTTGAAAATAGTTATTATAAAATAATTGCTACCAATAAAGATGTAATAGCCGCCATCCAGAAATCAGCAGCCCAACGAGGTTGGAATATTGGTGAATTACCTTTCCCGATCGGGGGCATTGCCAAAGATTTCGGCAAAAAATTGGCTGATTTTGCCAACCATTACCAAGGAAAAAGGCCGGCCTGCTTGGTAACGGGCGGTGAAAGTACCGTAGAAGTCCGCGGAAACGGGAAAGGTGGGCGCAACCAAGAATTAGCTTTATCGGCCAGTATGTATCTCGACAATAATCGCCCGATCACGTTGCTGGCAGCCGGTACCGATGGGAAAGATGGGCCAACCGAAGCAGCGGGGGCGATCGTAGATCAAGAAAGTGCAAGCCGCTACCTTTCATTACAGCTCAAGCCCGGCGCTTACTTAAGTGACAACAATGCTTATCCTATCTTGGAACAAACAGGCCAATTAATCTTTACAGGTCCGACAGGTAATAACCTGATGGATATCGTCATCATACTGGTAGCAAACTGATCAAAGTTGATATACAATTCTCCGTTGTTTGCCATACTTTCAAAATTCATAGATAATTCTGGGTCAAGTACTTGAAATTCTCCACATAGATTCTAATTTTGAGCAGCACAATACACGACTATGATACAAATGGAACAAACTTGGCGCTGGTTTGGCCCCAATGATCCGGTAAGTTTACGAGATATAAAGCAAGCGGGTGCCAAGGGTATCGTTACGGCTTTACATCATATTCCTAATGGCCAGGTATGGCCTGTGGATGAAATACAAAAACGTAAGAACATTATCGAAGCGGCAGGTTTGCAATGGTCTGTAGTGGAAAGCATCCCGGTACATGAAGACATCAAGACGCAAAAAGGAAACTTCAAAACATATATCCAGCATTACCAACAGTCGATCCGTAACCTCGCTAGTTGCGGTATCAAGATAGTTACGTACAATTTTATGCCGGTGCTGGATTGGACGAGAACGGACCTCGCTTATACCTTAGCCGATGGTTCGAAGGCATTGCGTTTTGATAAAGCCGCGTTAGTGGCCTTTGATGTGTTCATGTTGCAAAGACCCGGGGCAGAGAAAGATTATACGGAAGAAGAGATATGGATTGCTAAAGAACGCTTCGACAGTATGAGCGATGAAGACAAAAAATTGTTGCAGCGCAATATTATTGCAGGCTTGCCGGGTTCGGAAGAAACGTTTACGCTGGAGCTATTCCAATCTGCTTTAGATAAATACCAAGATATAGATGCCGTGAAACTAAAGTTGCACCTTTTCTATTTCTTGCAGCAGATCGTTCCGGTAGCGGAAGAAGTAGGCGTAAAGTTAGCCATTCACCCGGATGATCCGCCTTTCCCGATCTTCGGACTGCCCAGGATCGTAAGTACCGAACAAGATGCCAAAGAGTTGCTGGCAACGGCGCCTTCAGCATCCAACGGGCTTTGCTTTTGCACAGGTTCATACGGCGTTAGGGCCGACAATGACCTGGTGGGAATGATAGAAAGGTTGGGATCCCATATCCATTTTATCCACCTGAGAAGTACGAAAAGAGATGCGCAAGGCAACTTCTACGAAGCCGATCATCTTGATGGAGATGTGGATATGTACGCGGTCATCAAAGCATTGCTCCAAACTATGCAATCGCGTAACACCAGTTTGCCGATGCGGCCAGACCACGGTCACCAGATGCTAGACGATCTACAAAAAAATACAAACCCCGGATATAGCGCGATCGGTAGGTTGAGGGGACTGGCAGAACTGCGGGGGTTGGAATTGGGAATTGTTCGCAATATGATGGAAGGGTAATGAAACCTGGTAAAAATAAATGTGTTCATGCAGGCATTTGAAACCTGGTTTTTCGTGTTTGGACCATTGAATTTTATCTCCTTGCTGGTTCGAGCTTCCGAGCTAGGATCAACGCACCATTGAGGACATTTATAATTTTGTCGAAACCGATGAGGAATGCACTTCTTGCAGCATAAACGGCCATTTGTTGGACTTGAATGAAAGTTTCGGGCACCCCTGGCTTGGAAGCTCGAACCAGCAAGATTTTTGGACATTCTGGCAAATATTCAAAAAAACGATAAAAGCATTTCTCAAATAATGCTGCCGGAAAAAAATTTCCCCGGCGCATCCAGTGCACCGGGGAAATTAAAACACAATACAAATTCATCTTAGCATGATCCTATTCTTTCCAAAACTTATCGCCGGCCAAATGTAACAGCTCCAAACTAGATATTGATAACTGGTATTGGTATTGAATTCTTGACAATTGCGCTTCCAGAAGCGAAGTTTGTGCATTCTGCAAATCGAGGTAAGTAACTACCCCTAATTTGTAACGGGTTTTGGCTAGTTGTAATGCCCTCTCAGCTTGTTGCACCAAGGTTTCGGAAGTAGTCAGTTTCTTTTGATTCGCGATGATATCCGCATTTTGTTGACTTACATCCTGCCTTAATTTATCATTTACATCTTGCGTATTATACTTAGCAATTTCTAATTGGTGAGATGCGATACTTTCCTGCAATTTCAACTTCTTCCCGTTATAGATCGGGATGTTTAAGGTAACCCCGGCGCTGTAATTAAACTTGGGCGTACTTACATCCGGCAGGTAACCGTTTTTAAACCCGGTACCCGCATCGAGGAATAAAGAAGGACTAAATTGAGTTTTAGCCGCCTTCAGTTGAAGGTCTGCAACTTTTTCTTTTTCCAATGCAGTTTTGAGCGAAGCATTTTCACCGAAAGCGTCTAACGCGGTGTTTGGATCGGTGTTAGCCGGCCAGTTGAAATCATTGGAGATGCTTTCTCCCCCGTAAGTTACACCGGTCAAATAAGTCAATAAAGCCTGTTGTTTCTGTAATTGATTCTCGTACTCGATTTTCCTGTTCCTGTAATTTTCCAATTTCACCTTGGTGTTCAACAAATCTAAGTCGATCGCATCCCCATGTTTCAACTTGTTAGAAACCATGGTTTCCGTTTCTTCTAACAACTTGATATTAGCATCCTGCACGTCGATTTCTTTATTCAAGAAAGCGATATTCAAATACACGTTGGCAACCTGGTAAGCTAAGATCTCTTTCGCTTCCTCGGTTTGCATGGTTAATAAATCTTTTTGCGCTTGCGATTGCTGGATGTCGCTTTTACTTTTACCGAAATCGAGCAATAGCTGCCTACCGGAAATGCCCACGTTCATATTTTCGGCGGGGAAGGGTTGGAAAACCGCATCACCCAAATCGATTTTCGGAACGGGGTAAAGGTGTGTATAAGTGGCGTTACCGTTAATTTCCGGGAGCCTGTTTGCCTTGCTGATGGCGGTCCTGTCGCCCGCGATCATCTGCTGTGCTTTCAGGGATTTGATCTGGGCATAATGCTCAAAACTTTTCTGCACCAGGTCTTGCAAAGAGCCCGGTACATCCTGTGCATAAGATGGCTGTAAATAAGCCAAGCCTAATGCTAACCCTATAAAAAATATCTTTTTCATATAATTAAATCTCTTTTGTTATGGAAGCCTTAGTGCGCATGTTCTGCCGCCTCTTTCATGGCTTCGGTACTCATACTGCGTTTTTTCACGAAGAACATCAACGGTAAGACGCATAGGAAAAATATTCCCACGATCCTGAATGCATCCAGGTAAGTCAATACGTAAGCCTGCTTGGTTACGATTCCGTCTAACAGGTGCAAGGCCGTTTCGTGTGCTTTACCCGGATCAACCCCTTTAGAAATCATACCACCGGCGAGTTGCGATAACTTTTCAGTGGCAATTGGATTGTCGCTATTAGCATATTGCAACATCTGCACGCGGTGTGCAGAATATTGACGGGATACATACGTATTCATCATCGCGATACCGAATGCACCACCTAATTGACGCATCATGTTATTGATAGCGATACCTTGCGGCATTTCCATCGGCGTAAGCCCGGAAACGGCCTGGTTGGTCAATGGTACGCTCAGCATGGCGGCACCTACCCCCCTTAGCAACAGCGGCACAAAGAAAAAGGCAACACCCGCTTCAGGGCTGGCGGTTGACATCCAGAAACAGAAAAATGAAAAGATCATGAAGCCTGCCGTAATCAAATACTTGGGTGGCACCCCTTTACTCATGGCCTTACCTACTAACGGCATCATTACGGCTGCCACCAAGGCGCCTGGTAATAATGATTCTCCCGTTAATATGGAAGTATATCCCATGATCTGCTGCATCCATACCGGGTACACGTACATCGAACAATAAATACCGAGCCCCATGATAAATGTCAGTACCGTGGTGATGGCCAGGGTCCGGTTATTGAGTACCCGCAAGTTCACGGCGGGTTTATCAGTTTTAAGTTCCCACCAAATAAAGAGCACGAAAGAAACGACCGAGGTAATAGCTAATACCGTGATATGCTTTGCTGCAAACCAATCTTCGGATTGACCTTTTTCCAGGATATACTGTAAACAGCCGACCCAGAGGATCAGCAAGAATATCCCTATATAATCAATTTTAATCTTCTTACGATCTATGTTGTACTCGTGCGCCTGCTTATCGATAAAATTATAGACCAGGAAAGCCGCGATGACACCTACCGGTACGTTAATATCGAAGATCAATGACCAGTGGAAGGATTCTACGATATAACCACCCAGGGTAGGACCCACGGTAGGGCCGATAATGACACCCATACCGAAGATAGCTGCCGCGGTAGGGCGTTCGTATATTTCGAAAGTATCGAAGAGGATCGATTGGGAAGTAGATAGCAAAGCACCACCACCAACACCCTGGATAAATCTCCAGATAACTAGTTCCCACAATGTGTTGGAGTTCCCGCACATGAAGGAAGCGAAGGTAAAGATGATGATAGAAGTAAGGTAATAATTCTTACGCCCGAAATACGAAGCCAGGAAGCCCGTCATCGGTATTACGATCACGTTGGCGATCGCGTAAGCCGTTACGATCCAGGAAGCATCTTCAATGGTGGCCCCGAGGTTACCGCTGATATTAGAAAGGGCCACGTTCACGATGGTGGTATCGATCAGCTCCAACATGGTAGCCGAGATAACCGTGATAACGATGATCCATTTTTTTAATCCTTTCGGCTTTGGAGCGGCCAAAGTTTGCATACAATTAATATTTTAAGGCAACGAAAACACTCAAACCGGAGCGTAATTTATCCAGGTATTGATCAACATTGTCGATAGCGATCTTTACAGGGACACGTTGCACGATTTTCACAAAATTACCCGTAGCATTATCGGGAGGGAGGAGGGAAAACTTAGCGCCGGTTGCGCGGGAAATATCCGTTACATGACCGGTAAGTTTCAGACCGGGATAGCTATCGATCTCTATTTCGGCTTCTTGACCGATGGAGATATTATCCAACTGGGTTTCTTTGAAGTTTGCCACGATATAGAAACCGTTATTATCTACGATGGTAAAGAGGCTTTGTCCCGCCTGGACATATTGCCCGGTTTCCAACATTTTTCTACCGATTTTACCGCTGATATTACCAGTGATATGCGTGTAAGTCAGTTTCAGTTTCGCTTGCTCCACGGCAGCTTCCTTGCTGGCCACGATAGCCTCGGCTTGTTTCACCTTGGTAGCAGCCACTTCGATACCGGAGCGGGCCAGGTCAACTTGATCCAAAGAGGCTTGGTATTGCTTATCATTCGTCAAGCTCATAGCCTTGGTATCGTCTAGTTGACGGTTGGTAATGGCCTGATCATCAAACAAGCTCTGGTCGCGTTTCAGATCGGCGGTTGATTTGTTTTTCTTTACTAAAGCTACCTGCGCATTGGTTTGCGCTACTTTGAGGTTAGCGACCGTGTTGGCCTGGTTCGCTTTGGCAGAAAGCAAGTCAGCATGGGCTTGCTGAAGATCGGCTTCCGCTTGTTGTAATGCGATTTTATATTCCGTATCGTCAATTACTAACAGGGTATCACCAGCCTTCACCGTACCATAATCTTGAACATTCAATGCTTTCACATAACCGGACACCCTGGAAATTACCGGGGCGGCATGCCCTTCAACCTGGGCATTATCGGTGGTTTCATGATGACGAGCATACATCCATTCCTTGATTCCAAATGCAGCTCCACCAATTACAATTAATACGAAGATGATCCGTACTACCAGTTTCCCCTTGCGAGGATTTTGATGTGTCGTTTCCATGTTTATGTTTAATTTCGAGGGCAAAGGTAAACTAGGTTTACTATAAAGACAAATAAGTTGACTATTTTTTAATAATATTTTAATTTTGTAAAAATGTTGGGATTTTATTTGGTTTACAGCCCCAATGTTCGATTGATTTATTAAAACAAAGGAGGTTCCACTCATGCAAGAGACACTAGATGAGCAAATAAGGCAGTTAACAATAGGTCGTAGCAGACTATTAGTCAAACTGTTAAGTATTACTAAAAAGGACCTGGACAACCGTTTAAACGAGCGTTTGCAGGAATTGGGTTATACCGATTTTAAGATCGGGGACATGGCATTATTAGCCAATATGAAGCTGGAAGGCATTATCAATAACGAATTGGCAAAGAAAGCCAAGATTACCAAGCAGGCTATGAGTAAAGTGGCTAAGAACTTGGAAGCCGGCGGCTATATTTATACCCAGAAACATGAAACGGATAACCGCGCTACCGTCATTTTCTTAACCGGTAAGGGAAAAGAGTTACTGATCGCGGCCAGCAAATGTGTTCGTGAAATTGAAAATTATTATGCCCAAATTATCGGTAAAACAGATGCTGAAAGATTGAGGGAAATCCTCACGAAATTGGTGAAAGAAATACACCCGGCTTGCTTTAATACCGATACCACGGATCAAGACAGCCAGTAAGGTACCTGGTATCACGTTATGAAATATCCCACCCTATTTACTTCAAAGAAACTACTCGCGTAAGATATTAGAAGGCGATAGGTTTTCTTGGTTATTAAAATATTTTTTCCAGCAATCTACCCATGCATCATGATCGACAGATGTGTGCATAATGGCGGCTGCATAAGGTTTGTCTAAATTATCGATGATTTGATCCAACTTCCCGGATAATGCATCTAACTTCTGCATCAGTTCCTTGATGGGCGTTGTTCGTGATTCCCAGGTCATGATTCACAATTTTTAAGCATTGTTGTCCTACTAAATTTTAACCGGGGAGCAATTTGATCCCTCAATAGTTCGATTCAATGTTCATCTGCTCGTTTCTTGTACTTTTCAAACATACGAGTACCCAAAAAGGGCACAAATTGGCCATTACGGCCACCAATTTGATCGCTCGATCTGGCCTTTCTACTACTGTATGCCCAAACTACCCTTCGCTATCAACGGTGCGAAGTTCCACGGTTTTCTTGGCGGGGGTGAATGTATCATCCTTCGCTTATATCCTTGAACAGGTAAGGAATTAAAGTACATTTAAAGCATTTTTAGTCCGACAACAATGTTTTTTAAGTATGAAATAGATTGCTGCTTCTATTTTCATAACAAGGAGATCTTATAAATGTTTTCGGCGGTAGCGGTAAAAATACCAGGTTAACACTGCAAGCAGGATGATCAATGCTACACCAACATGCCAATACCGTTGGTACCAAGGAAGATGTTTCATCAACGGAACATCATGGTAATGCCCGGCATAGGTTAATACCGACCAAAAATAGGGCATCTGCAAACCCGGATCTTCCCGGTGTTCTTGCAACCAGCTCAATTTTGCCCGGTGCAAGGCCAGGTAAGGCTTCGATTCCCGCGATAAGTTTTTGTAAAATGACGCGACCATAGCGGCGCCCGCTTCATCATTTACATTCCATAACCCCGCTA
The DNA here is from genome assembly GCF_002557795.1 of Chitinophaga caeni. Classification (NCBI taxonomy): domain Bacteria; kingdom Pseudomonadati; phylum Bacteroidota; class Chitinophagia; order Chitinophagales; family Chitinophagaceae; genus Chitinophaga; species Chitinophaga caeni. The sequence goes on from NZ_CP023777.1 coordinate 206,796, forward strand.
CAACCCCGGCAGCCCCCGCGGCCGCAAATTCCCTTGCCAAACTAATGATCCCTTCCCCTTCTGCCAACATACCATCACCTGTTTTACAGGCGCTGAGTACCACCAAGCCCGGTTGAAATTTATACTGGAATAATTCGAACCAATAAAATTTATCATCGGACATCTGTAATACCGGCATCGGCGGCTCTCCTTCCAAGTAAGCATGCGTACTGATGTGCAGGATTTGTGCTTTTGTCAATAATTTTTTAAACTGCTTGATGTTGGCGGCGGTATCCCCCAGGTAAGTTCCCACGGCCACTTCTTCCAACAAGTTCCTTTCTTTTACTACGGCCGGTAATTCCCTGGCTTCGCGGCCTTCGTTAACAAAAAAGCCCGTCACCTCGTTTTCTCCTGCTAAAGGCAGTTCTTGTTGCTGTACCCATGTTTGTAATGAATAAGCGATAGAATAAGAATGTTCTTTTAGCAGGTAGGGCCATTCCGTGATATTATCAGCTAAGCCTTCCCTGGTAATGAGCGCATCGAATGGCAAATAACCGATACTTCCTGCCGGAACGATCAAGAGCGCTTGCCCGGGCCGGATATGTAAGGGTTCTATTAACCATCGATACAAATGGTAGGCGTCTTGGTAATACCGCTTGGGATATGAAATCATAGCGGAAATGCCGGATCTGAAATACCGCTGCATAAAATCCTTGGCATACTGCAACTTTCCCTGGCTGCTATCTTGCCGTATAACCTGCTGAATGCCCTGCCGGTTCAACATGATCGTGTACAAATAGTTGGCATCCGCGAAATAAGTTATAGCCGTAACGCGCTTTGGAATCTTACTACATAATTCAGCGGCGGAAAAAGTTTTGTCCAAGTATTTCTGCTGCGCGAAATGTGGATACTTTTTCTCCAGTTCAGCCTGTACCAGGGCTAGTTGAAAATTCAAACCTTCAACCGTTTGCTGGAGTTGATCCAGGTCATTCCCGGAGGTAGCCAGTTCTTTTTCATGGTAGGCGATGGCCCTTAATAGTTGTTGTTGGGATGCTACCAGGCTATCTCTTTGATCTAGTTGGCTTTGCCGGATAGCGGCATCTATTTCCTCCCGCAAGGACTGCGCCTTTGTCCATTCGCTGACCTGCAACATATTAGATAAAAACTTCGTATCAGCAGTTTCTTGCCATAATTCATACGCCGTTTTCATGGCCGCTGCGGCTAAATCCAAACTTTCCTGTTGGTGCAGTAAACGCATATCACGACTCGCATAGGCGCGGTGAAGTTTTTGCTCTACGCTGTAGCTCAGCAAATAATAGTTTAACGCATTTCTTTTATCGTGTATTTCGTACAAACACTTTGCCTTACCTACCAGCGCATCCACTAATGTAAAATCCCCGTACAAGTCCGAACTACGGGGCTTCCCGGCAAGCTGCATCCTCGGCAATAAAACTTGCAGGGCCTTATTAAAATCAGATAATGACATCTGCACATCTCCCGATGCCAAAGCCACCTGCGCTTTACTTACTAATAAGCGTGCTTGTTCCCTTTTCCTTTGTTCGGGATAAGCATTGATCAATACCTGGTAAGCTTTTCCATAAAGTATTCTTGCCAACTTCCATTGTTGCCTGGCCATCGCGATATTCCCCTGGGCTTCATAGGCGGCGCTTAAACGGTAAGCATGGTCATGATCCCCTTCGGCGCTAGCATGTTCCATAATTTGTACCGCGAGCCTTGCATAATTTCCCGCTTCTTCCAGCTCCCCGGCATGTTCGTAAATATTCGCCATCAAGGAATGTAACAACCCGTTTAAAGGGGGATAATTTTCAGCATATGCTACGCCCATCTTAGCATATACCTTGGCAGTATCTAACTGTTCTTGCGTTAAAGCCACAATGGCCAGGTTACAGCAGGAAGCTGCTATCTTATCATCTTCTCCCGATTCAATAGCCATGGTAAGACTTTTCCTCGTAATAAATTCTGCCCGGCGGTAGTCGCCCAAACGCGTATAATTATTCCCTAAAGGTTTAAGCAAAAACTCAACGATATCATTCCCGGGAATGGGGTCATCAAAATAATAACTGTAAGCAGCTTCGTAAGCTTTGATAGAAGGAATGATTCGCCCCAATTGAAGTTGGTAATACCCTTGATACATCAATAAATCTAACCAAGCTTGTCTTTCATATTCATTTTTAGGCTGCCGCCAGGCTGCTTCCGCTGTTTCCATTAAATACTTGATCCGTTCAGACGGCTTATTGGCCGCATAGTCCATCCGCATGTACAGCCACTGTTCAAGATCATCTTCAGAGCGAAGATGATCCAGGTCTTTTTGTAGTAATGACGGTATGGAATCGGATTCATTCGTATATGCATAAACGTTAATCGATCCTAAAATCAAAAAAACCAATAAGGTGTAGGATGATAAAATTTTATGCATAAATAATTCTCTTTATTGGAATCTTCCCTGGTTAAGGGATTGTATCTTCCGATAAAGATAATTAAAATCGGAAGGTTCCATAAAAGAACCACCTGCCTTGCCGTTCATCGAGGTATTGGATGTACCGGATTCCTAATGCGGGACCTTGCCGGACGAGCCCCAGGTTAACATCACCGAAGATAGCGGTTCCCCAGTAATCCAAGCCTTTATTGACACTAGTTCCACGGCTCGTGACGGTAAAACTGTTGACAGGGTTGTTTGGTTCCGCCACCAGTATATCATTTTTCGGGGTTAATTTATCGGATAAGGTCAATGACATCATCGCCCCGGCGCCGAGGCCGAGGAATTTATTAACATTGTACCGTAAGTGTATAGGAACGATATCCGCCGAAAGTATTTTCTGTTCTTCGTAAATCTCCCGGCTGATAATTACGTATTTACCCGTACCAATCGTCGTGTCTCTGCCACCATCAACAAAACCCTTAAAATCCGTTTGTTTTTGGTGCACATTCAAATACGCTTCTACTTGCCAATACAGGCGGTAAGGAGCAAAAGGCGATAAAGCGGCGCCCAAGGTAATTTGTCGATTCGAATTAACCTGCCCGCTGTCCTTCATACGCAAATTTCCAAAACCGGCGATGGCCGCTAAAGACAAGCCGGGTTTAAATCTGCCGTACGAGCGGTTGGTAATCACGGGTTCATTTTTATCAAAAATGATAGCTGCTTGGCTGTAGAAAGGCAGCTTTTTTAGTTCCTTGTTAAACTTTACTTTATATTTCACGAAGCCCTGCGTGGAATCTTTATCGGATACCCCATCTTGTTGCATGCCGGGTAAGTAAATATTTTTGAATACGAAGTACACGCTGTCTTTCCTGATCAAGGTATCTATACAGCTTTGATTTTGATATGCGGAGTCGCAAGGAACACAACGGGGAGAATAATCCACTAATTCCAAGGAAGCAGCGCTTAACATTCCGGGCACCTTTACCCCTACTTTCACCAACTTGGCTGGGCCGGCGCCCGTATTCTGAAATCTTACTTTATAAGTTAATTCCTTGTTTTTCCTTACGAAGCGGTAGTTCATCCAACGGTGCTTCAATTGCATCTTGTTGGGATCGTGGGAGGCCACGATCTGCATTTCAAGGTCAAACTGTTCCAGGGGCAAACTGAGATCTGTTGGTACAAAAACAGCGCTAACGGTAACAACCGCATTCGTGTCCTTGATCATTCCGGGTAAAGTATTCAAAGTGAGGAACATGAATTTTTCCTCCCCTGCCGCGATATTTTTGATGTTCCAGGCTTGCTGGGCGCTGTACATGGCCTGTTTCGAAGCTAAAAGTTGGATGAATTGCTCTTTATACCCGGGATCGATCAGCCGCGACTCGCTAGGGCCGTTAACAGCATAAAAATTCTGTGCGGATGTATTTTCCATCGCGGTGAGAATAGAATCTACCGACGTGCTTTTCTCGCCGTGATAAGCCCTTGCATCGGCGAGTTCAAAATTTTTCTGCTTGAATTGTTTCTCGTTATAAAACAGCAACAGGCTTCCTTCCAGGTTGGATAAATCATTTTCCGCCTTATTCCTGTAACCGATAATAGCCACCAAGTCTTCCCCGGGCCTGGGCATACGGTTGATCTTCATTTCAATGGAGCCACCAGACTTAAAGAAATGGGAACCTGTAGACGCATCCGCGAGAAAAGTCCTTTTTTTAACTTTGATACGGCGGGGTTTACTTTTCGGGGGCTTACCATCATCATAATTATTGGTAGCATACAACCTGATATCAAATTCACCGGTATCTTTATATTGATGTAAAGGCTCTTTATCAAAGCTAAACGAACCATCGCCTAATTCCCAGAAATAAGTATAAAAAGCTTCCGGCGCACCGGCAACTTGTCTTAAAGGCCTTAGTCCGGGCTTCAATTGCACGCGGTTACCTTCTTGTTGCAAAATAATTTGCGCCGGGAGCGTATCATGAGCCGGCACACCAAGCCCCTGGGCGCCGCTAGGCAGCACATAAGCTAGAAATAAGGATATCAATGAAATAAACCGGATCATTTCATCATGAATTTTGGTTGAAAGGAATGTTAGATCGTTTTGGGAATAAATGGTTGGTGCTTGCCGGAACCAACCATAAAAGAAAGATACATTATTCTTTTTCAATTCCCAATATGCTATAACATTTTGATATTTATACCGATATAAACCTTCAACATACCAATTCTTCCGTTGGAATAGTTGATTCCTTGCGCTGAATCGTTTTAATTTTGTCATCTTGCCGTCCATTTTGCGGGCTTGGCAAGGCATTTGTGAGGTTTTCACCGGCATCATCGCCAGGTTTCATACTTTGTTTCATCCTGATAAAGTTTACTGTTACTATAAACAGCAAACAACATACGAGTGTGAATCCTACTAGGTGCATAAAAAATAGTTTTACAGTATGAACAACCGGGTACCGTACATACTTATATCAACAGGGACTTCCATTTGTTACCTCTATAGTTGGAAGAATTGGAACTTAGATAGAAAAGTTTACGATTCGTTTAAGGGGCTGTTGAAACTTTCCGGGGGGACTCAATTTTTAAATAATACCCTATCTTTAAGTGCAGTTAGTCACCCGGTACCAACCGGGGGTACCTGCTTAAGTAAAACAACCTCAATAAATTACAATAGATCATGGCGGAAAAAGTGATTCATGCTGACCAGAGATACGTGGAGGGGCTATTGCAGAACGATACAGAGATCATACAGGAAATTTATAATGAATTTTCTCAAAAGGTAAAGAGCTATATACTTCAGAATAATGGCACTATCGATGATGCTGCCGATATATTTCAAGAAGCCCTGATCGATATTTACAACCAGGGTAAATATAAACATTTACAACTCACCTGCCCATTTGAACCATATATTTTGCTTATCTGTAAAAGAAAATGGATGAATGAATTGAAAAAAAAGGGTAGAAAAGGGGTAACAATCGATATTGATGAGCAATATAATATCGGTGAGGATGCTTTTCAACAAGCGGAGCAAACTTGGCTGGATGCCCAAAAAAATTTACTATTCAAAGCGATGTTTCAAAAATTGGGCGCCCGTTGCAAGGAAATATTGACGCTCTCGATGGGCCCGAAAACCCAGGAAGAAATTGCTTCCGACCTCGGGGTAACTTACGGTTACCTGCGGAAAAAGAAATCTACTTGCATGGCAGAGCTCATCGCTGCCGTGAAAGAAAATTACGCTAAATGGGGATTATCATGAATGAACAGGATTTTGAATTAATAGATCAATACCTTTCAGGTACGATGCCCTCGCAAGAAAAAGAGGAGTTCCTGGAAAGAATAGCGGCTGAACCCGAATTAAAAGCGGCCTTGGAAGAGTGGCAAGCCGCACAGGCAGAGTTACGCCAGTTCTTGAAACCGGATGAAAACCGGGAGCAGCTGCAAAAACACCTTGCAGCACGAAGGGATTTATATTTCTCCCATAAGAAAGCTTCTATTAAAACCGCCAAAGGCTACGTAATATCGGCTTTTGCTACTGCTGCCGTTATCGCGGGTTTACTTTTCTGGTCGCCATGGCAAAAAGATATTACCAAGGAATTTCCACCTACGCATATGATCAGCGCCACGGAAAGGGGCATCGAAAGCAATAATGATCTCGAAGCTGCTGAAAATTTTTATAATGACGGGCAATATGCCAAGGCCATCCCCTTTTTATCGAATCTCTTAGCTAAAGATCCGGAAGATGCTTTCGCACGCTACCACAGGGGTGTTTCTTTCCTGGAAAATAAGCAGTATGAGACTGCCAGGGCGGACTTGTTGATTATCTATAACGGTGAGTCCATCTTCAAATATGAAGGGGCATTCTACATTGCTTTAAGTTACCTCAAACAGAAAGATCGTGAAAAATGTAAAGAGTGGTTGGCCAAGATTCCTGAAAATGCAGGCAATTATTTCAAAGCACAAAGATTATTAAAGGAGTTAAAATAAAACTCCCGGCTTCAAAATCCGGGAGTACATGAAAAGGCCGGCCCACGAAGAGCCCGGCCATTTCATATTCCACGTCTACAGTTATTTTATCCCGAAATGATGGCTTGCATCCCGGGGGTGTTCTTATTCAATTATGGCTTCAGTACGATACATTAACAGGGAAGGACAAATATTTGTTTAATACATTGGCCAATTTTTTTCTTCGTTTAGCCAAAGGCGTTAAAAAGCCACCCCTGCAAACAGAAGTGGCTTATATCAACAAGTAATAAATCTTTATACCGGGTACCTATTTCCCGTCTTCCAAGATCAACTCTATAACGGGTATCACCTGGTTCGGCTTTTGGACAGGTAATAATAATTTTACATCCCCTTCTTGGTAACTGCTATTCTTATCCCAATGCCCGGAACCTTCCGTCATTTTGATCTCCGAATTATCGTGTAAAAACTGTGCATATTTCACTTTCCCTTTATATCCGGGCAGGTTCAACAGGTTTAACGGGTAATCCAGCAAGTGTACATATAGGCGGTTCGTCTTGGGATTATATGTCAATAAAGCATTATCAACCTTGTTGAATTTATCCGGCGCCTGCGTACAACCGTAAATTGAAGGGGAATTAAACTTCATCCAATCGCCCATCGCGGCTAAAGCAGATTGCGCCCTTTCATCGAACATGCCCCTCGCTGTCGGCCCCACGTTCAACAATAAGTTACCACCTTTACTAACCGATTCTATTAACAATCCCAACAATTGCTTCGTATCCTTCCAAGTATTCTCATCGCGGTAATACCCCCATGAGCCGGAAAAAGTTTGGCAAGTTTCCCAATACAGCTTATTACCGTTTGCATCGGTTGGCCATGCCGGAACTTTGTATTGTTCAGGCGTGATAAAATCCCATGCGTCATCGTATTCCTTGAGATCCAACCTGTCATTGATAATGATACCAGGCTGCAACTTGCGCACCATCTTCACTAATTCTATAGAACCCCAATCATCTTTACCCTTACCATGCTTACCGGGGTAAGAGAAATCTAACCAGAGAATGTCGATCTTGCCGTAATTCGTCAACAACTCCCGTACTTGATTCTTCAGGTATTCACGGTATTTAGCCATATCCTTGCCTTTGTTCATCTTCTCATACTCTTCATCGCTGTTGGTGCGTTGCGGGTGATTTCTATCTACGGTAAAATCGGGATGATGCCAATCGATCAGGGAATAATAAAATCCGACTTTTAGTCCCTCGGCTTTGAAGGCATCCACGAACTCTTTTACAAGATCTTTATGAATAGGTGTATTCATCGCCGTATAATCCGTATATTTTGAATCGAACAAGCAAAACCCTTCGTGGTGTTTGGTTGTTAAAACTGCATATTTCATCCCCGCTGCTTTGGCCATTCTAGCCCATTCCGTAGGATTATATAAATCTGGATTGAATATTTCGAAATATTTCTGGTATTGGTCGCTAGTTAACCGTTCCCGGTTTTTCACCCATTCGTGGCGGGCAGGTAGGGCATACAATCCCCAATGGATGAACATCCCGAAACGATCGTATGTCCACCAGGCCAGCCGTTCCTTTTTCTGTGCCGCACTTTCATTAAATAACTTTTTCTGAGCATTCAACCGGGTAAAACTGCTCAAACAAACACATACAAGAAGTAGCCAAAGTTTTGTTTTCATGTGGATCATTTATAATGGTGATGAAAAGAATATGCAAAATACATTAGCGGGGAATTATAAATTGGTATGATTTTGCCTGATCCTAGGAGAAATTTATTGAAAATAAGAGCCCAGTAAAAAAAGATAAAAGCAAATACCCGGGAATATCCCGGTTACCTGCTATATCTAGTTAGATGGGCCCATGATAAGTTGTAAAGTTTCTAGTTATGTCTTGTATGTTATGATTGCCGCCCACTTAATATCTTATACAAGTAAGCAGTAGCGTACCTGGGTCCATAGCCCCGGTATAACGATAACGGTCAAAAACAATGTAAAAAAAACCGGCCTTATCAAATTGCGAGTACCAATAATAGTAACATAGCAACGAGGCTCTTGGTAAATCGCATATTGAATCCACCTTTTTCAGCATAGAAATAACTTTCCTTATACCGATCATATTCGATCGGCGCTCCCAGGTCCTTCATCATCTTCAGAAATTCGTACAAGGTACGCTCCGATATTCTTAGTCGTTTGGCTAGCTGTCCTGGTTTACCGGTACCCTTAATACGGATAAGGTAGTCAATGGTTTGAAGTCGTTCAAAATAACGTTTTGGCATTAGAAAAGGGGCTTAAATGAATAGATGATACAATGATAATTACTGATGCTATACCCGGTGGTAAATTATAACCGGATACTGGAATTATTACAAGCAAAATCTGTTGGTCACACCTTAAAATGGTTAGGATAACAAAAAACAAATGTGTATTAACAGCGGCATGGCAATAACTCAAACAAGCTTAGCGGGGGGTGGTAAACTTACAAACAATGGCATGATGGCCGGCAGTCCCTGCTTATTACCCGCCCGAACAATAGCTGTGCGAACCTGTAAAGCAAACAAGTAATCACCTTTAAAAAGCAACATAGTACTGTGTTTTTAAGGTTTACAACTCCGAAATTATTTTATTATTATTGACAATGCATCCCATTGCTATAATAGATGTATTAATTGTTACGCATGGCTTCATAGTTAAGATAAAAGCTGCCAGTATAAGTAATTAATTAATACAACTAAAAATGTAGCGTCGTCCCAATAATTTCAAATTCATCAATAGCTGGCATACCCCGTATTCATTGATATTCGGTGTAAAAAGGTCATCCAAAAACAATAGTTTGATATCATTCCAAATTTTTAGGGTTATTCCATGTTAGACATATTGTCGATATTTTTGAAAGTTACAACATGCTACTGCAATAGATCAGCAGTCAACAGTAACCCATGAATTTTGATCGCATAAATTTTCTTACTACCTACCAACTACTTAATTTAAGTAAAATAATTGATATTCCGTATGCCGGCAGCAAGATTTGAATACCCGGCAATATTGTTCCCGTATCGATACTGATATAAAGCATACAACCATTAATATAGTAATAACTTGCAAATCAATATTTTCTGATTCCCCTCCATACAATTTTAACAAGAGCGTCCTTGCAACTATTCGAACTTGCAATTGTTATAAACATAAAACCTACAATCATCTTTTTATGAAAAAGTATATCTATGCATATTTCATATTATGCATCTTATCTATCTCTGCTTGTAATACCACGGAGATTACCTCTTCTTGGAAAGCCCAAGATGTTACCTTGAAACATTACGATAAAATATTAGTCGTGGCACTAACCGGGAATAAAGATCGAGATATCAGGGTGAGCGTGGAAACTGCCATGGCAAAAGCATTAAAAGCGCAAGGATTCAATGCCGTAACGGCCTTCCAACAATATGGCCCCAGGATTGAAGATCGTAAAGTGGATGAAGAAAAAGCCGTTGCCCGATTGCGGGAAGATGGCTTCGATGGTGCATTCGTAATACCTTTACTCGATAAATCGAAGGAGAAGCATTATTCCCCCGGATATTATTATTACTCGCCATTTTGGGGCTATTATAATAACTTTTGGTGGTCTTATAATATGATGTATTCCAGGGTATATGATCCTTACTATTATACCACGACAACCAACTATGTATTGGAAGCCAATTTTTATGACTTGTCTGATAAGAAATTACTGTATTCCGCACAGACAAAATCCTTTGATCCGGGTTCCGCTTCTCGGTTAGCATCAGATTTTAGCAAGGTGGTGATCCAGGATATGATGAAGGGAAAGATTATCAACTAGGTTCACGGATTTTTGGGGATTTAGGGATTTCACGGATTTTTTTTGAGCTATTGCTTTGGTTTAAATCCTTACCCTCAATTCCCCCCTGCCGGATGTGGGTCGCGACCCACATCCAACATCCCAAATCCTACATCCCAAATCCCAAATCCCACAACCCACAACACACAACCGGCAGGCATAAATTTTGAATCTCAAATTATTTTTCATAGTATGTAGGAGATATTGAAATCTTAGAACAGGTTGATTTACAATCGGTAATTTCCTATTATGAAAATAAAAAATGCTATTAGAGTTTTAAGTTGTTGGATCCTGTCGACCTCGGTTTTTGGTACGCCCGTTGTTTGGGGACAACAAAAAATCGATCCTTCAAATACATTATTTTTTAAAGAGCCGGCTCAACATTTTTACGAGGCGCTACCATTAGGAAATGGATCCTTGGGAGCTTTGGTATTTGGAGGCCCGAACCATGATAGGATCGTATTAAATGAAAAAACATTATGGTCGGGCGGGGTTCAAGATCCTGATAGGGAAAATGCATATCAATCGTTAGCCAAAATTCAGGAATATTTAATTGCAGGAGATAACAAATCTGCACAGGATTTATTGCAAAAAAACTTCGTTGCCAAGGGACAAGGTTCAGGATTTGGTAACGGGGCAAATGTTCCTTACGGCTGTTACCAAGTTTTAGCCGATTGTTTTATCGATTGGAAAGACACTACTAACGCATATACTAACTATAAAAGATATTTATACCTCGACAGCTCTATTGTCATTACTTCATGGGAACGCGATGGCATTAAATTTCAACAAGATATTTTTTCGTCTATCCCTGCCAAAGTGATTGCAATCAAATTAAAGGCCTCGGAAAAGGGGGCGCTCAATTTTACGGTGGGCCTGCACAGGAAAGAACATGCCAAGGTTAGTGCAAGCGGCAACCAGGTTACCTTGGATGGCCAGCTTCCCAACGGGGATAAAGCCGGGATGAAGTTTGCCAGCGTATTGAAAGCGAGCTTGAAGTCCGGACAAATTAAAGTTGTGTCTGATAAGCTGGAGATTTCCAATGCAGATGAAGTATTATTAATTATAGGGGCAGCAACCGATTACAATATTAAAAACGTGGCGAAACCTGGGCCCAAGCCGCTGCCACAAGTGATGCGGGATGTGAAAAAGGCATCCAAAGAAACATTCGACAAGCTATTTGTTGAACACCTTTCCCGTTTTAAATATTATTATGATAAAGCTTCCTTTAAATTGAATGCTTCCGAACCCGGAACCGGGGCATTATCTACCCCTGAAAGACTGGTGAGGTATGCCGACAATAACGACGATCCGCAATTACCCGTTTTATATTACAACTTCGGCAGGTACCTGCTCATTTCAAGCTCTTTACCCGGATCATTGCCAGCCAATTTGCAAGGAATTTGGGCCGAAGAATATCAAACCCCTTGGAATGGTGATTACCATTTGAATATTAATATCCAGATGAATTATTGGCTAGCAGAAGCGAACGGGTTAGGCGATTTGACTTTGCCACTCCATGAATTTACCCGCTCCCTCGTGGAACCGGGCAAGAAAACTGCCAAAGCTTATTACGATGCCCCGGGATGGGTAGCGCACGTTATTGCCAATCCATGGGGTTTCACTGCTCCAGGTGAAGGCGCCGGTTGGGGCTCTACCCTAACCGGGGGCGCTTGGTTGACCGAGCATATCTGGGAACATTATAATTTTACAAGGGATACTGATTTCTTAAAAAAATATTACCCGGTATTGAAAGAAGCAGCCCTGTTTTTCTCTTCAATACTCATCGAAGAACCGAAACACCATTGGCTCGTTACCGCACCTTCAAATTCGCCGGAAAACACTTATGTTATGCCCAATGGCTTCAAAGGCCAAACTTGCATGGGCCCTACCATGGACATGCAGATATGCCGGGAATTGTTTAACAATACCATCCAAGCAGCGGCAATATTGAATGTGGACAGCAAATTTTCGGAGCGTTTAAAAAATATCATCCCGCGATTAGCGCCCAATCAAATCGGTGCAGCAGGTGATTTAAATGAATGGTTAGATGATTGGGCCGATGGGGAACCCCAACATAGGCATGTATCACATCTTTACGGTTTACATCCCTATGATGAGATCACTACCTGGGATACCCCGGAACTAGCTAAGGCTGTAAAAGAAACATTACGCCAAAGGGGCGATGGTGGTACCGGTTGGTCGAAAGCGTGGAAAATTAACTTTTGGGCAAGGTTAGGAGATGGAGATCATGCCTTGAAATTATTACATCAACTTTTGCATCCGGTGGCTATTCCGGGCAACCATATTCAATATTCTGGCGGTGGCACTTATGCCAACCTATTCTGCGCCCACCCCCCATTCCAAATTGATGGCAACTTGGGAGGCACGGCCGGCATCACGGAAATGCTCCTTCAAAGCCAGGGTAAAAATCAAACTATACGTATATTACCGGCTTTACCAACACAGGCAAGCTGGCAGGCAGGAAGTGTTAAAGGCCTCAGGGCTCGCGGCGCCTTCCAGCTAGACTTTAACTGGGCAAATGGCCAACTGCAAAAAGGAGATATTTATTCACTAAAAGGAAATGAATGCTCCCTTTACTTGCCGGAAAATTTTTACGTGATAGATGAGGATAACGAGATCATGGCTAAAAAAGTTCCTTATGCAAGGATCGTTACATTCCCGACCCAATCATTAAAACATTATAAAATTATCTCTGAATTTGAACGTTAATCCAGGGTCAGCAATATTTTTTAGCGGGATAATGTTTTTTATCCCGCTTTGTATTTACAATCGATTAACAAGTTCTACCCGGTAAACACCCCCGCTACTAAGGGAACCACCAGCACATTAACCGTTGGTTTACAAATATTTCATAGCCCCGAACAGGAAATCTACGCAATGGGTACCTCCGTATATGAACTTAGCATAGCAGAACTTGTTATATTTACTTAAACAGGTAGGTATCCTGTTGATACCCCGTAAGTATTAGGAAGTTATGAAAATGATTACACGTCGATACATTTTATCCCTCCTGCTGCTTTTTACCGGCATCGCCGGGTTCGGGCAGGACAGCTTGAAACAAATATCAAGGGCCCCGGTATTATTCGAGAATGACACGCTGTTTTATATCAATTATGCCCCGAACAACATCAGCGTTACTGAAAGAGCGGAACTAATCAGCAACCGTATAGAGAAGGTTTACGGTATCAATAATTTCAAAGCAAATGACCTCAATTTACAACAAGACAGCGCCTTTAGCAGTATCCGGTATAAGGATCTCACCATCATGACAATTACGGATGAAGATGCACAGATAAATGATCTTGACCGGGAATCTTTAGCAAAGAATTATTTCAATGCTATTAAAGGTAAGCTGGATCAATACGCACAATTCAAGGATATCCGCAACGTCTTGCTTTTCATAGCAGAAGCCATGGCGGTAATCCTCGGGCTCGTCTTATTAATATGGTTAATCAACAGATTTTTTAGAAAGTTTTTATACCGCTTTTTATTAAAACAGAAATACCCGGCTTTTTCCCTCGGAAATTACACGATCCTTTCTCCTGGGAAGGTAGGGGCATTAGTCCGCCAGGCCTTAAAATTACTGCGCCTGGTGATTATATTGATCGCAATCTATTTTGCGTTACCGATACTATTTAACATTTTTCCCTGGACGCAGCCATTAGCCGAAAAGCTAATCAATTACGTCGTGGCGCCGATAAAGAAAATATTACATGCCATCGTAAATTACATTCCTAACTTACTTACGATCTTCGTTATATACTTGTTTACAAGGTACGTTGTAAGGGCTGTAAAGTTCCTGGCAACGGAAGTAGAGCGCGGCATCTTAAAAATTAACGGTTTTTATGCAGATTGGGCGCAACCTACTTTCAAGATTGTAAAAGTATTGCTTTACACCTTGATGTTTGTAGCAATATTTCCTTATTTACCCGGTTCACAAAGCAAGGTATTTCAAGGGGTTTCCGTATTTCTCGGTATCCTGATCTCCCTGGGCTCTTCCTCTGCAATAAGTAACATGATTGCCGGGGTTGTTATAACATATATGCGGCCTTTCAGAATAGGTGACCGTATCAAGGTCGGTGAAGTAATGGGTGATGTTATCGAAAAAACATTATTAGTTACCCGTTTGAGAACGATCAAGAACGAAGAAATCACCATTCCAAATGCGATTATCCTAAGCGGGCAAACCATCAACTATACAGTGGCATGCCATGAAAGCAAGGGCTTAATTTTACATACCACGGTCACTATCGGGTATGATGTACCTTGGCGGCAAGTTCACGATTTGTTGATAAATGCCGCGTTGAAAACCCAGGGCATCATACCGGATCCGAAACCGTTCGTATTACAAACGTCCTTGGAAGATTATTATCCTTCTTACCAATTAAATGCCTATACGGATGACGCTTCGAAAATGGCTTTGACTTACTCGTTATTGCATCAATCCATCCAAGATACCTTTAATGAAGCAGGCGTAGAAATCATGTCGCCACATTATACCGCCCTTAGGGATGGTAACACTGCTGCCATGCCGGAAGACAGCCGTCCTAAAGGAGAACCGTCTACATTTAAGATTCATATCACGAAGAAGACAGAATAAAAAAACGCGAGTAAAAACCCGCGTTAAAATAAATGGTCACAGATGGGGTACAATGGAAGTATTGATGCAATTGTGTAAAACGCTTTTATCTTCTTAGAAGAATTTTCCGCCGTTTTCCCGCTCGGTAGATTTTACTTGCACTGCCAGTAACAACACGAGGATCAGTAATAAAACAACACCCCCGTAACCCAGGAAAAATTCCCAGTTAGAAGCCTCCACGGGTACGTAAGCAGGCGTTAGTTGCCCAGGTCTCGCGAATGGCGCTTTCGCTACTATCACTTCTGTTTCCTTCTTAACAAAATCGAGTATGGCGGCAACCTGCTCCTTCGTAATATCAGGATGGTCGGGCATTGCCACCTGGTTAAATTCATTATACAGTTTCAATGCGTCCTTGTCGCCGGCCTGGATCATTTTTTGAGATCCATGGATGAAATTTTCAATCCATTCTACGGTACGCCGGTCGGTAACCCCGGCCAATGCCGGCCCAACCAGTTTCTTATTTACATTATGACAAGATGCGCAACGTGCATTAAAAATTTGCCGTCCTTCTTCAACGGGATCTGCTGCGAATGACCGTAATGCTAAACTGCATACGAAAATCAGCAGGAATAGCTTTTTATAGTTCATGTTCCAATTTTTTAATATCGTGAATGAGTTGATTAACCGCTTGAGGATCTGTCCCGGTATAGTATCCCCGGATTTGTCCCCGCGGATCCAAGACAATTAGCTGCTCACTATGAATAAAATCCGAGGGGCCACCATCACCATCGGTAGCCGTAATTTTGAAACCGTTTCTTGCCAACCGGTATAAGCGCGGCTTATCACCCGTCACCAATTTCCATTGCCGTCCATCTACCCCGTACCTTTCAGCAAACCTGCGCAATACTATTGCAGTATCATAATTTGGATCAACGGAGAAAGAACGGAATTGTACCAGGTCATCGTCCACGAAAGCATCTCTTACACGTTTAACCTGCTTCATCATCTTGGGACAAACGACCGGGCAACGTGTAAAGAAATAATTAACGATGACAATTTTATCCCTGCTATCATTTAAGCTGGTAGCGTGTTCATCCTGGTCATAAAGCACATAGTTGTGTAACAGGGCAGTATCTCCTTGTATTTCCCAAGCGGGAAAAGTGCTGTATACCGGCAATGCTACGTAGCGATTTTCGTATGCTGTAACAGCCAACCAGGCCAATACAGGTACTAATACTATGATTAATACCCATATTGTTTTTTGCTGTAGCAATAGTTTCTTCATCTGAAAATCATTTTAACCTCGTTCTGAAATTTTTACATATCCTTCATCAAATACCTGGTGTGGGGCTGCTTGGCAAATGTGGCGGCGCTCCCGGTCCTCCAAATCTCAATACATCCAATAATGTAGGGATGTAAGCGATCATGATAATGATGACCATCATCACCAACCATGGTTTGAAGCTGTTAAACAATGGAATGTATTTTTCGTCGTGGTAAGAGCTCGTATCAGGAAATACTAAACTTGATTCGGTAGCTTTCTTACTGAAACAAGTCCCGAAGAAGACGATGAAGTAACACATGCCGGCCGCGAACATGATAATTCCACCGGCTAATGCCAACATCGTTGAAGGAACCCATTGCGGGTGGTACAATTCGTGCCCGGGATTCAAGTAGGTCATGCCCAGGTTAGTCCTGCGCGGTTCTCCCATCAGGCCGCCGTACATCAAACCGCTTGAAAAAATCAGTACGCCGATGAGCCACAAATAGGGAACGATCACATTTAACTTGGGTAAAAATATTTTCTTACCTGTTAAGCCGTTCAGCATAAATAAACTCATGCCGATCATGGCTAAGAACACCGGCCCCGCAACGGTCATATGAAAGTGCCCGGGCAGCCAGGCTGTATTATGTACCACGTTGTTCAATGCATAAGATGCATTTACGATACCCGTTAAACCACCGAAGATGAACAAGATCAACCCGGCGATAAGGTAACCGAACATATAATTATTCTGATCGAGGTAGGGCAACTTGTTAACCCAACCCAACAATCCCTTGGCGCCCCGTTTCCAACCGGCATATTCTAACGATGCGGCTAACGTGAAAGCCGTGATGAAACTTGGAACCGCCACACCGAAAGTTAAAAGGGTTGATACCCATTTAGAACTTTGGCTGATATTGGGATCGCTGAATTGGTGATGCACTCCCACCGGAACAGATAAGAGTAAGAATAAGAAGAAAGCAATTCTCCCGGCATTATCGGAATACAATTTTCCACCTGCCCATTTTGGCAGCATCGTGTAAAACATGATGTACGCGGGCAATAACCAGAAGTACACCAAGGCATGCCCGAAAAACCAAAAGAGGGTTCTCGCCAAGGTAACATCTACAGTTGCTTTATAGCCCATGGCCCAGGGCAATAACAGTACCAACACTTCGTAAGCTACCGCTAGGGTACAAACGAACCATATAATAAAATTCACCAATGTTCCCAGCACTGCCAAAGGTATTTTTTCACCCCGGTGTTCTTTCTTCCATCCCAGGTATACCACCATCCAATCAAATAAAGGCACCCAAGATCCCACGATCAGCATGGCTGTACCGATGTAAAATAATGGGTGCGCTTTTAAAGGGGGATAGAAAGTATATAAAACGGATGCTTTACCTGCTAACATCGCATATGCTGCCAATAGGGTTCCTGTCACCATCAGGATCAAGCTGATCCACGAAGCCCTTTTATTGGGTTCTTTTTTTAAGTAATAGGCTATTGTTGCATGACCGAAAGCCACGGCAAAAAAGGTGGTCAGCACGATGGCATTGATAACGCCGTGCAAGGTAAGACCTTGGTAATAATCCAGCTTCACAGCGGATGATTGGTGGATAACCCCGGCCCTGTAAACAGTTTGCATTAAACCATGGTAAATCCCTAGTATTAATAAGGTAATGGGAACAAAAAGTTCGATCAGTATAACATTTTTAAGGGAACGACTTACTTTCATACGATTAGAGTTTATTGTTGGTCGGGATAATTGACGATAACTTCGGCCTGCATATTCTGGTGACCGATTCCGCAATATTCATGGCAGGTAATTTTATACACACCCGGCTCCGTAAACTTGACAGTCGTTTTGTTGATACCTCCATAAACAGCCATCATGTTTACATTTTTTTCCGCGATGTTGAAACCATGCACTACATCGGTCGAGGTGAGGTAAAAGTCAACCTCGCTTCCAACCGGGATATAAATTTGGCTCGGTTCAAAATTCCACATCTTGGCCACGGCGAAAACTTGGTAAGTTTTATCGTCTATTTGGTTGATGCGGGGCGTGGTATAGGCTTTATCATAAGGCACACATTCCACGACATCCGTCTTCTGTTTCCCTGTAACATATAAGAGTGAAAAAAGGAATAGCATGATCACGATAGCCGTCATGCCGATTGCTTTACCTTCAAATTTGTCTAACATGATCAATAGTTTAAGCGCGTTGTAACATGATTAAATAGATGCCGTACCAGATGCCCAGGCATAGGGCAATCAACAATACGAAAAAGGCGATGGCCCCTTTTGGGACGAATTTTTCCCCGTTATCTTGTTGGGAGTTCATAATTGGTTGTTTTGTGATGATGGCACAAATCTAGCGGTAGCCTTCCCCCAAAATCATGAGGTCACTTCCCTTTAAGCTTGATTCTACTCAGTTGAAAAACTGATTGAAATCAGTACGCTCTGGTCAACATTCCGTAAATTGCAGGATAGATAAGGCTATGGCCGCATGAATAATTTTACGATTGTATAACATACCAGCGTTTTAAATCAGTTCCATGTTCCGTTTTGGTCACCGGCAAATATTATTTGCCTCCTTTATTATCTTATTAGTCACGGTATTTTTGTTGATTTGGCGGCCGGATTATAATTTCTTTGATGGCGGCTTGATCACCGTTATCTTGTTGACTTTATTTATAAAAGATGAAACCATCACTAGCTGGATGGGCGTAATTTGCACGGTAGTGGTGGTGACAGTTGCCTTCCTGCCGCACAAGAACCCTAATCCCGCCGAGGTATTCATCGAGCACTTTTTCTCGCTGATACTGGTAATCGGAACGACCTTGCTGGTGATCTTCGTAAAACGCTTATACCGCACGCTGGAAGCGGAAGAAAACCAGCTAACCGCACTCATACAACATGCCACTGAAGGAATTATCTTAACAAACGAAGACGGGCTAATCATATTGGCCAATCCCGAAGCGGAGAACCTATTTGGATATACATCGGAAGAAATGTTGAGAAAACCGATTGAAACGCTTATTCCTAGTCGGTTCAGGGAGAAACATGTCGGTCATAGGAAAAATTTCAATAAACAACCGGCAGATAGGAAAATGGGGAGCGGTATGGCCTTATTTGCTTTACGGAAAGATGGAACGGAGTTCCCTGTAGAAGTTAGCCTTAGCCATTTTAAACAAGGCTACGACAA
Organism: Chitinophaga caeni; assembly: GCF_002557795.1. Classification (NCBI taxonomy): domain Bacteria; kingdom Pseudomonadati; phylum Bacteroidota; class Chitinophagia; order Chitinophagales; family Chitinophagaceae; genus Chitinophaga; species Chitinophaga caeni. The sequence continues at coordinate 226,125 of NZ_CP023777.1, forward strand.
GTTTGTGTTGGCCTTCGTTGTAGATATTACCATGCGAAAGGAATCTGAAGATCGGCTACTGGCGCAAAAGCAACAATTAGAAGAACTAACCCGCTCCATGCAGCGTCTTAACCAGGACCTGGAGCAAAAAGTTGATGAACGAACCCGTAACCTGCAAGATGCCTTGCAACAACTCGAAATTTCGCAACAGGAGCTCGAAGAAGCACTTCATAAAGAAAAAGAACTCAACGAGATCAAATCCAGGTTCGTATCGATGGCCTCACATGAGTTCCGTACCCCTTTGAGCGCCATTTTATCTTCCGCTGCCTTGATCAAAAAATATGAACAAACCGAAGATCAGCAAAAAAGAGAAAAACATGTGCAGAAAATACGGGACGCCGTAAAACATCTAAATGAATTGCTGGAAGATTTCCTCTCCCTGGGCAGGATAGAAGAAGGGAAAGTCAATATACACCCCGAAGATATCCCGCTGGCGAGCTTAATGCAGGAAACGAGGGAAGAAGTACAAGGACTGCTTAAAAAAGGTCAACATATAGATATTTCCGTGGACGCGGCCTTAGTAATCTTAACCGACAAACGATTACTTAAACATATTTTCGTAAACTTGTTAACCAATGCGATCAAGTTTTCTCCTGAAAACAGCCCCATTTCTTGGGTAGCAAACAAAACGGGGGAAAACATTCGTATGGAGGTCGCAGATCAAGGTATGGGAATACCCAAGGAAGATCAGCATTACCTATTCAGTAGCTTTTTCCGTGCAAAAAATGTAACCAATATCCAGGGTACAGGCTTAGGTTTACATATCGTTAAACGTTACGTGGATATGTTGTCGGGGAATATACAAGTTGAAAGCGAACTCGGCAAAGGCACCAGTATAATCATTTCATTTCCAAATCATACTTTGTAAAGCATGGCCACCATATTAGTAGTAGACGATCATACAGATATCAGGGAAAATATTGCTGAAATATTGTCCTTGGCCGGTTATGATACCATCGAAGCAGAAAACGGTAAAAAAGCTGTAGAACTGGCAAGGGGCAGCAAGCCGGATCTTATCGTTTGTGATATCATGATGCCGGAACTAGATGGTTACGGCGTTTTGCACCTATTGCGGAAAATCCCTGAAACGGAACACATTCCTTTTATATTCCTAACCGCAAAAACCGAGCGCGGGGACCTTCGCAAAGGGATGGAAATGGGAGCTGATGACTTTATTACCAAACCATTTGAAGATGTTGAATTACTGGCAGCCGTAGAAACAAGGCTCAAAAAACAGTCGATGCTGGAACAAAAACTAGCCCAATCGCAGCAACAAACTGTCAATAACCTGTTACAAGACTGGCAATCTTCCGGTTTATTAAACCTCGACCCTGATAATTACAGCAGTACCGTACTTGGCAAAAAGCAACCCGTTTACCGGGAAGGTAAACACCCGCAATATTTATATTATGTCAAATCCGGCAAAGTAAAAGCTTATAAATTAAACGATGACGGCAAGGAATATATCACGAATTTATATGGCGAAGGAGATTATTTCGGGTATGTTTCTCTGATAGAAAATAAACCCTACGAGGAAAATGCCGAAGCATTGGAGAATACAGAATTAACACTGATTCCCAAAGACGTGTTCTTAGAACAACTATTGAACGATGTAACCGTTGCCCGGACTTTTATAAAACGCATCGCCACCGAGGTAAAGGAAAAGGAAGACCGGCTGTTACAATTAGCTTATGACTCCCTGCGGAAAAGGGTCGCCAGCGGCCTACTCGATATCCATGACAAGTTACATAAAGAACAAGGTTCCGATGCTCTCATAGAACTATCTAGGGATGATATTGCCCGCTACGTGGGAACCGCCACTGAATCCCTGATACGTACCCTAAGCGACTTCAAACATGAAAAATTGATAGAGATGAAAGGTACCCGCATCCGCATCGTGGAACCGGAAAAGCTAAGAAAATTATTATATTAAAACATTATTGTCCGACTAAAATTGCATTAAATTTACTTAGATTCCTTACCTGGTCAAAGACATAAGCGAAGGATGATACATTCACCCCCTGCCAAGAGAACCGTGGAACTTCGCACCGTTGATGGCCAAGGGAAGCTTGGCCATACAGTAGTACAAAAGTTGGATCGAGCGATCAAATTGGCGGCCGTGATGGCCAATTTGTGCCCTTTTTGGAACCTTTTTTGGGCAAGCAAAAAAGTACAAGAAACGAGCAGATGAACATTGAATCGAACTATCGAGGGATCAAATTGCTCCCCGGTTAAAATTTAGCCGGGCAACAAAGATTTTAAAACATTAAAAGCCCCTATCCAATCACTTGAAAAGGGGCTTTCTTCAAATACTTAAAAAGACAATTACAGTTACAAAAAAACGAATAACGTTCAACTACCCCCCCTTGAAATCAGCGGGTTCCGTGAACAAGAACGGCGGAAAGAAATTCCGCCGCTATTAATCTTCGAGACACTTACAGGGTTAACAATACCAAATGAATGCGCACACTTCTAAATAGTGTGAAATGTGCCCAAAAAAGGGTTTTCAATAGCACATATATCTTAAAAAACATTACTAGCGTACAATTAGCTGTACACATATAATATAGACGCTTGCAGTTAAACTTAGTACTATATTCCTTGAGATTTTTTTTAAGATTAGCGGATTAACCACATTTTCGTATTAGGCCCATCGCCCCCCATATTGATTTTGGCCTGATTATAAGCGGCAGAATTAAATAATATTTCGTCTTCGGGATACATAAATCTTAACGGGATGCTTGGCTGCATAGCCAGTGGACCTAGTTTAAATGCAGGATAACCGGTCCTGCGATGTTCCATCCAACCTTCATCACCGTTAAAAAGCAAGGATACCCATTTCTGGGTTATCAATTGGCGGATTGTTCCATCAAATTTAACGGGTTTCTTTTTGAAGTATTTCTCCCCGGGTGCGGTGCCCCAATACTCCATGGAAGCCGTAACCGCTTTTTTATATAAAGCTTCGGTAGTCATTCCCCTGAAATCAACCCAACCACGTAGGGAAATCTCCGCTAATATGAACCAGGTCTCACTATTGGTGAATATAACGGCTTTGCATAAATCGCTCTTAGCTTGGTTAAAAGCTGCTGCAAAATGCGAGATATGATCATTACCGCCATTATATTGAAAGGGATCCTGGATGGCATTCGGAACACCTACGTACAAATTTGTATCTATGGTAGCGTTCTTAGTTTTATTCACCGGCGAAATCAAAATAGGCAACCTCGGATCTTCCCAATCCCGTAAACTATCAACTAAATCCTTGGAGGGTTTCCTTTTATCAAATTCATCATTAGAATTGGCGATATCGCTGCCCGGCCAACTATTCTCAGCCGTTAAGCCCAGGTAATCCACCGTAGCATCAGCAGCACGGTCTAATATTAGCGGGTACCGATCTTCATCCGATACCATTTCTTTCATGATCCCGGCGGCTTCCGGGTAAGCTTGGCTGCACCGTAGGAGCAATCTCAGCCGTAATGAATTGGCCAAACGTCGCCAGGCAATTACATCCCCGTGAAACAATACATCGTACTGTGCATCTATAGCCGGTAATGGAGTTGACAACCAATTGTTACAACTATCTAATGTTTTGATGAGGTCCTTATAAATAAACTCCTGCAAATCATACTTGGGATTAGGATACCCTTCATCTGCAAGGAGTGCCTCGGAATAAGGAATATCCCCCCACAAATCCGTCAAGTAAGCATAATTAATAACAGCCAAAATTTTGCCCAGTACACGGTATTGCGGTTCCCTGTGCTCCCCTGCCTTCAAAATCAATTGCCTGTTGATCGATAACCTGCGGTACCATTCATTCCAGCCCATGGGGCCCCAGTTAAATTTATCCATCGACTCGTTCCGAACCATGGTAATATAACGTCCGGCCACACCTCCATGATCCATGAAAGCAAAATTTTGCCATTCATATGCAGTTTTAGTGATCACGGTTGATAATAACTCCCCCGGCTTGATATCTACCGGTTGCCTTGGATCTGTATTTATTTGATTAAATCCCTCCCTGCACCCTGCCATAAAAAGCAGGATGATCAAGTAAATGGCATATTTATTCAACTTAAACATCATTCCAAACTAAAAACTGCAATCTATTTTAAATCCGAAAGTTTTAATACCCGGGAGCGTCCAAGTATTAATCCCGAGCTGGTACCGGCTATTTTCAATCTTGTTAGAAGTTTCCGGATCAAAGCCTGTTCCCGCGGCATTCCAGGCAAATAAGTTCCTTGCCATGAAAACCAGGCGAACGTTTTGTATCCACTTGGCCGGGTGTAAAAAATTATACCCGAGCGAAAGTTCACGCAACTTGATATATGTTGCGTTATAAGCATTCCTAGCAGGGAAATCCCAATAGTAATTACCATAATAAGCCTCGGGCGATAAAATGACATCATTGGGAGCAAAAGTCCCGTCATCTTGCAGGTTATAGCCATACAATATCATGCCATCATGCCGCTCTTTACCATTTCCATCTACCCACGGAAGTCCCCCTTGCGATGCATCCCTACCCGGTAAAGTCACATCCACCCTGCCATCGCTCTGCAAATTCTTAGCCGTATATGAATAAAACGTACCGCCTTGCCGCCAATCTAACAAGGCTCCCGCGAACCAATTTTTATATTTAACACCATGATTCCAGCTCAACATGAAATCGGGATTATAATTACCAAATTTTTCATAAGCACCGCCTTCAAGCTGGTATTGCCCGCTAGCCGTTAACCAGGGCGCCCCTTTATACGGGCCGCCCGGTACTTTCTTATAAGTTCCCCCGTACATATCCCCCATCCGGCCGCCAACCTTTGCTAACACGCTGGCTCCTTCACCACCGCTTAAGTAAATTTCACCATTAGGAATTCCAGGATCTAATGCAACGATCTTATCCCAATTCTTGGAAAAGTTGATATACCCTTCATATTGAACATGAAGCGGTTTTTTATTACCATGCCAAGAAAGTTGTAACTCGATACCGCGGTTGCGGATGTTTCCAGCGTTCATCAACCTTTCACTATAACCGGAAGAAATTGCCAGCGGAACAGCTATGATTTGATTTTTATTGGTGGATTGGTAAACCGTAATATCCAGCCCTAACCGCTCTTTAAACATTCCCAATTCCAATCCCACCTCCGTGGCCGTCGTAATTTCAGGTTTCAATAACTTATTCTTCAACATGGTGGCAATATCTGCTCTTGAAATGCCATCCCAATTTGCTATGTATTGAAATGTGTTATACAAATTATATGGATCGGTATCTTTACCAACTTTAGCCCAGTTTGCCCGGAACTTCGCCCGGTTTACCCAATTATTTTCACCTAGGTTCAATAACCTTGTCAACAATAAGGAACTCGCAATGGCCGGGTAAAAATAGGCATTATGATACCTCGGCAAAGTACTTGACCAATCCATTCTACCGGAAGCATTGACAAATAAAATATCTTTATATGATGCTTGCATAGTGGCGTAAGTACTATTCACCCGCTTGCGGGCAAAGTCCGACTGGTAAGTAAAACTTCCATCTACACCGTTTGAAAGCGAATAGATAGATGGCACTTTCAGTTGCTGCGCAGCTATTGTATAATCGTAATTCTTTTGATCCATCCGGTTCATTCCGAAGTCTGCACTGATATTCCAAACAGTATAAAATTGTTTATGGAATTGTAGCAGTAGATCGGAATTAATTTCCCTGGAAAACAACTTAGCTTCTTCATAAAAACCATTTATAAAATTCACGCTACTAAAAGGCTTCTTACGTTCCCGGTACTCGTAGAACTGGTCTATGCCGCTTCTCAAGGCAAGGTTCAAATAATCATTAATCGTCCATTTTATTTGTACCAGGCCATTTAACCGGTGCCGGAAATAAGCATTCGTTTGTTCATAAGCTATCAAAAAAGGATTATCGACTTGCGCTTGCCCGGAATACATATCATGTAAATAGCTTTGCTGTTCGACACCTTCCTTGCCAGGTTTCCAATAGTTTCTCAATTCATTGGTATTCACATTCGCAGGCATCGTGTATAACTGGTTGATTACGCTCCCCCTGTCGCCGCTAAAGCGGTTATCGCTACTGCTATAAGTATAAGATAAGTTAGTGTTAAACTGAATTTTAGGATCGAACTTATACTGCAAAGAAAACATTAGAACATCCTTGTTATAGCCCGTATTGGGAATAATCCCGCGGTTCCTGGTATCGAGAACGGAAAATCGAGCGGCGCCTTTTTCAAATGATTTGTTGACAGCAATATGCTGCTGAAAAGTTTGTCCTAATTGGAAATAATCACGAACCCTGCCGGGGTATGCCGTCCAAGGCAATGGAATAAAATTGCCTTCATCATCCTTGGGGCTATTCCATTGCACCTTGTAAGATCCATCATTTAACCCGGGACCCCAAGAAGCTTCGCCCCAAGTATCCTCTGCCAAAACATCGGTGCCTGCGCCGTATAAATTTTGAAAATGCGGAAACTGCCAAGCCTTGTCAATCATCAGGCTGCTGCTTGCCGTAACTTTCCAGGAGCTACCACCCGGATTCCCGGTCTTAGTAGTAATAACCACTACACCGTTGCCGGCGCGGGAACCATAGAGTGCTGCGGCCCCAGCGCCCCTTAGCACGCTAATACTGGCAATATCTTCAATACTTAAATCTGATAAGCGGTTCCCATAGTCAACCTTACCCGCTACGCTGGAATTCGCGGTAATGGGTATCCCGTCCACGACGAACAAAGGTTGCGAGTTTCCATTAAACGAAGACTCCCCCCGTAACACTACGTATACCGAGGCCCCGGGATCCGGGCTCAGTCCCCTAACTTGTAAACCCGGTATCTTTCCCGAAAGAGCTTGTAAAATATTAGGAGCCTCAACATTATTTAAACCCGGCGATTTTATTTCCGTAAGTGCATAACCTAATGTTGACCTGGGTCTTGAGATACCGAGAGCCGTGACTACGAATTGTTGTAAAGATTCTTCCCGCTCCTGCATTACGAAATGATGGTCAACAACAGTATCGTTATTTAATGGAATACCGGGGATCGTCAATGGATCATAAGCGATAGAAGTGAAGGTCACATTATAAACCCCATTTTTAACATGGAGTGAGAAACGGCCATTCTTATCTGTAACAGTTCCCAGGTTTGTGCCTAATATTTGAACGGTTATACCCGGTAAGGGCATGCCGTCCTTACCGGACACCCAACCATTAAACACGGTTAACCCGGATAATTTCTTCTTGAATATAATGATCCTCCCACCGCTGTCCATCAGCTTGAACGGGGTATTTTTCAATAATTGCTTGATAATAAATTGCGGGGATTTCTGGTGCCAAGAGCCGGTGGGAGCATGGTATGCTGAAAGTTGTTGTGCATCGTAAACGAGAACAACCGGGTACAATTTTTCGATCTTCCGGATGGCCATATCCAATGATTCGCCATTGAAACTAATATCCAATAGCAGGCCGGGCTTCGTTTGCGACGAAACAGTTATTGGAAAACCTATCAAGAAGGTCAGTATATAAATCAATCCTATCCTACTAATGACCAGGCAGTTGGGCATAAGTTATTCTTGTTTTTCAAATCCAAGCCTATGCCTACTTCCAATCATCAGATCATTCTATCCAATACTGCCCTTCGGAATCTTTGGTATAGGTATTTCCATGAACCAAACAGATTTCATGAAGAATATCGTCTACTGATTGTTCGTACCGGAACTTTCCTGTTACGCGATTTTGACTGGTTGCAGGCCGACGAAAATGAATTTTCACACCGTAAAACGCCTGCAAGTTAGTAACAATATTTGCAAAAGTTTCTTGCTGATAAACCATTTCTCCTGAATGCCAGGCTGCAACAGCGGGAAAATCTTGTATATTTTTTAATTCAATATTTCCAGACTTACTTAGGACTGCTGTTTTCCCTGTTCCCAGGTCAACAGGCGAGCGTTGCCCGAACCGTACCCGGACCTTGCCGGAAACAACGGCAACCGCATCTTCCTGCCCTGCATACCCGTACTTAGTATTAAAACTGGTTCCAAGTACTTCGACTTTATTTTTCCCGGCAGTTAACAGGAAGGGCTTAGAGGGATCGGCGGATACTTCCAGGAATATTTCACCATGGAGTAACTCGATTTTTCTTGTTGACGCGGTAAAACGGGTGGGTATTACCAACCTTGAGCCGGGTTTAAGCCAGGCTATCGAACCATCCGGTAATTGTACGCTGGTTACTTGCGCGAGGGGTGCATTTATAGTATCCAAGGATTGGGCGAGCCCGGGAGACACCTTGGGGGCTTGCCTATAAAAAACAAAATATCCAACCGTTACAAACACTAAAATGGCAGCCGCGGCCCAATATTTATTATTCAAGAAAATTTTCCTTGCAGGTGTTTCCAAACTGGCTTGCTGAACCTCCTGCCACAGCAAGGTATGCAAGGCTTGCCTGTATTCCTTATCAGAATCGAAATGGCGGGTACTGTCATTATGAGAAAGTTGTGCGTACCATGCATCCACTAGTTGCCTTTCTGATTCAGAGCAGGTATTTTCGAGGTATTTTTGTAAAATGCTGTTGTTAGGTTTTACCACATTCTTCGGTTTTCATAATATAAGACGCTCCAGGAGAAGCCCTGGTACTATATGGCGTGCTGAATCATTTGAAAATACAACACCGGCGACAAGTAAAGCACTGGTAATATACTCCCCTGGTATTGCACTACCTTGATTTTCAAACGCTTGAGAGCAGTCGTCAGTTGATTTTTTACAGTTTGTTCAGAGATTCCCATTTGTTGGGCGATCTGTGCAGATGATAATCCCCCTTCGCGGCTAAAGCGGTAAACTTGCTGCATCTTGGAAGGCATCCTAGATACTTCGGATTCAATTAATACGGCTACTTCTTTTGCCTGTAACACGTGGTGGCTGTGATTCACCGAATCCTCTCCACCCGGCAAATTTGCAACTGAAGAAGCTAGATGCTCCCTCGCATCCTTCGAACGGTAATAGCTGATAACACGGTGTTTCAATGCCGTGAGCAGGTAACCTTTAAAGGATGATTGAATACTTATTTGAGCCCTGTTATTCCACAACTTGATAAACAATTCCTGTACACAATCCATCGCATCCTGTTCACTTCCCGTTTTAAGCAAAGCCTCCCTGAGGGAAACCTCCCAATAACGTTCGAACAGCATGGCAAAAGCGGCTTCATTACCAAGCGTCACTTGTTCCCATAAATAAGTATCTGAACTAAGCTTTAATTCATCCATTTAATAGCACCCTAAATTTGATTGTCGCCGGGGTGGTGGTTTGGTAATCTTTTGGCCTCATTCCCTTGAGCGATCAATTTGTCGATTCTTGGCACTAAATTACTGAAGATTCGCGACAATATTAAGTGTACAAGTAGGGACTGACAAGAATCATCCCTACTTGAAAATATTGCTAATTAATATTTTGTGCAGGGCTAAAAACATTATCCCAATTATCCGTCCTAAAAGGAGCTACAGGGAAACCTTCCGTGCTAAATAAGTTGCCAATAGCTGCATTGGCAAAACCATACCTGGCTGCAACCGGTTCGGGCACCTTCTTGCTGCTAAGAATCAACTGCGACCCTTTCAGTTTAGCATCCGCCGGATAATAAATTTGATCTTCACCGGCTATGTAAGCATTGGCAATTGATTTACCATGGATTTTTAGTCCGGTCGGTAGATAATTGAAGTTAATGATGACTTTATTTTTTGCTATCTCCATGCTTTTGAAAGACGGGGACCTGTATGCCGGCATCACTTTCCCGTAAGTTTCCACCAATGACATTTTTGCCAGGCGGATGCCCACGTCCTGTTTATTCCTCGGGTGAATATCCGCAACCGTATCAACCAAATCACTGATGACTATCATACCCGTTGCCTCCAGCGATTGGCTTTTATCTTGCGCCTCCCTTAAGAAAGCTGCATTCTGGCTTTTATCGTACACATACGGCGCAATTTGAACAAAGTAAAAAGGAAACTCTACCTGCCACCAGTTCCTCCAGGCCTGGATCATCTTGGTGAATAAACGATCGTAAGTCTTGGGATGCCCCGTATTGCTTTCCCCTTGGTACCAAATCGCCCCCGCGATATTGAAATTTTTCAAGGGCGCGATCATACCATTAAATGCTTTCGCAGGTTCATGTGGCCACCATTTGCTCACTTTATTCACCTTAGCTTCCCCGGCCAGGAGAGGATCGTCATCTATAACATTTTTAGGTGTCCATACTTCGGCGGGAGTACCGCCCCAGCTGGCATTAATTAAGCCAATAGGCACACCCAGGTTTTTTTGTAGTTCTAAACCGTAGAAATATCCTACGGCGCTAAAATTCTTAATGCTAGCCGTGTCGCAAACAGTCCATTCCCCGGTACAATTTTCTTGCGGGTCATTAGCTGTAGTACGCGGGATTTGGAACATACGCACCTGTTCATTCCTCAACGGTTGGCCGTTACTAGCTTTCACAATACTATCCCATAACTGGTTGCCGTTTCTTTCCATGTTAGATTGACCTGAGCAAAGCCATACTTCACCGATCATTATATCATCCAGTACCAGGGTATTATATCCGTGGATCGTAATTTTATACGGTCCGCCAGCTCCCGGGGTTGGAATTTTTATGGACCAGGATGCATTGCCATCCGCAACTACAGAATCGACCCTGTTATTCCAGGAAGTGGTGATTTTTATTTTTTCATTGGGCAAAGCCCAGCCCCATAATTTTACATCAGCGTTTCTCTGCAACACCATATGACTCCCGAGAACAGCGGGGAGCCTAACATTTGCCATTGTAAAACTGGCACCGAAAGTAAGGAACACTAATAATAATAGCAGTGCACAACGTGGAAAAGTTTGTTTCATCATTTATTGTTGTTTAGGAATATCTACCAATTGTTGACCTTCGAAAGTACCATTAACAGCGGCTTTCATAAAAGCATCCATTTTATCAAACTCTTTAAACATGTACCCGCTCACATTATGTTTTTCACCTTCATACGAATAGAAAACGCAAGGTGCATCGTGTGCAACGGCCCAATCGTACAAGGTTTTAGGACCAAATAAAATCAACCACCCGGGTTTATCCGCCTGGCAATAATGATGTGCTGCCGTCGCGTAAGGAACAAGCGGATCTTCAGTTCCGTGCATGAATAATGTTGGGATCCAAGTTTTTTTCGTGACGAGGTTAATATCCACCACTGCCCCGGCAAATATCATCGCGCCGGCAAATTGAAATTTGTTCATGAACTCGTATTCAGCCGGGTTACCCGTTTCAAAAGGGTTATACATTAACTGCAAAGCAGTTTCCGCCCCGGCGCTGCTACCGGATAAAATCAACTTCCGCGGATCAACATTCAATTTAGTAGCATTGTTCAACAAATATTTTGTCGCGTCCGCAGCATCTTCCACTGCCAAACGGATTGCCTTTAACTTTTCCTGCGTCGGAATTTCGCAACCGAATCCCCGGCCTTTCATATAAAGGCGGTAAGAAATCACGAAAACATTATACCCCATGTTAGCTAGTCCTTCGGCCATCGGTTTCTGTTGATCGGGACTCCCGTTAGTAAATGCACCGCCGTGGATGAATAGAACAGACACGCGGTTAGGTGTTGCACTGGGCGCATAATGATCCATCCATAAAGTATCATTCCCCTTGATAGCATAAGAAAACCTTGCGGGCTGCTGCGCAAATGCAGGTATAAAAAACAGGCAGGCGAACAGGCAAACGAAGAAGGATTTCATCATTTAAAGAACAGTTTTGATAACGTGAAAATATAATCTGCTACTAAACTAATAGTATTTAACCAGGAAATAAAAGACTTCATGTACTTTTTACACATTCTAAAGATTTAAATAATGATCATTGCCAATTACTTCAAAACTGGATAAGCTGCCACCAAGTTTTGAATATTTTTTAAATACTTCGTGTAAATTTCAGCTATATCGATTTTTCAAACATACGGGACAAAAGCAATACTATTCTTCATTTATTTAATGTACTAAATACACTTTAAAATTTAAAATTCCGGCTATAGGGCAGGCATTTTGATGATTTTTATCATGAAATGACAACTTTTTATCAAAAACTCATTCCATCTAATCAAATTCATTAAAAAGTTTGCGATTTTATATTTTCTTTGTGATAAATATTTTCTATTAAAGCTACTCTATGAGTGCCAAAAACACTTTTTTCGAAGAACTCGACCTCGATAATATGGGTGGGGTCGCCTACAAGAATCTGAACTTAAAGAAAAAGATCATCGCCTATTTCGCCAATACAGGGAATGCCACTATTGCCGACCTAAGCCGTGAATTGAACTCCAGCGCCCCGAAAGTCACGCACTTATTAAACGACCTGATAGAAGACGGCATGGTGCAGGATTACGGTAAAATAGATTCTACCGGTGGCAGGAGACCTAACCTTTATGGACTGGCGCCTGATGCCGGCTTTTTCGTTGGCATCGAGGTAAAAAGAACCCATGTTAACATGGGCTTACTTGATTTCAAGAAAAACATGGTGGAAGTAAAGGAAAGGGTTCCTTACAATTTGCAAAACACGCCGGCTTCCCTGGAAGAGCTATGCAATATTATTTTATCATTCATAGATAATCTCCCGGTAGTCAAGGATAAAATCCTGGGTTGCGGTATCAACCTCGCGGGTAGGATCAACTATGTTACCGGCCATAGTTACGGTTTATTTCATTTTCATGAAGAACCGCTTAGCAGGGTGATGGAGCAACAGATAGGAATACGTACTTACTTGGAAAACGATAGCCGCGCCATGGCTTACGGTGAATTTAGCAGCGGCGTTGTCAAAGACGAGAAAAACGTTTTATTTATCAACTTGGATCATGGAATCGGCCTTGGTATACTCATCAATGGTCAATTGTATTATGGGAAATCAGGTTTTGCAGGTGAATTCGGCCATGTCCCATTTTTCAATAATGAAATACTTTGCCATTGCGGTAAAAAGGGTTGCCTGGAAACCGAAGCTTCAGGCCAAGCTTTACTTAGAAAATTCCGTGCAAAACTGGCGGAAGGTTCTTCCACCGTTATCACTTCCAACCGTCCAAACGCTGAAGATGTTCAATTGGATGATATTATATATGCCACCAATCACGATGACGTACTCGCTATTGAACTAATGGCCGAAATCGGGGAACAACTTGGTAGGGGCATCGCTATGCTGATCAACTTGTATAATCCTGAACTCGTAATATTAGGTGGCAGCCTTTCCACTACCGGCGATTATATCAGGTTACCGATAAAAAGCGCCATCAACAAATATTCCCTAAGCCTGGTAAATAACGACACGCAGCTAAAATTGTCTAAACTGGGAGAAAAAGCCGGCATGATTGGCGCCTGCCTACTGGTTCGCAACAAGCTATTAACCATGTTATAAATATTTTATTGATCTTGTTCCCTATTAAATACAGGTTGAGCTCGGAAGCCGGGTGTGTTCGAAAGCTTCAGCCGGTAAAATAATGAAGTGCTTTAGCGGGCACTTCCACAGTAAACAATTGAAACAAGCAATAGTAAACTACTTGTCGCTTCCAAGCATGACTATTAAAATACCATGCTAAGCCCCGGTTATTTAAAAGAAATAAATGAAGGTATCTTTAAAGCGAAAATATCAAACCGGATATCCGATAAGGTGGTAACCTGGAACCACACCCCTTTCATACCAGGCGGCGCATCCGGGTAAACATAGGCACCCACCTGGACGGTATTAAAAGATAAGTTTTCATTCCTTACCCTAAATCCGCCACCCAATCCTGTATAAAATGGATTTTTAAAGATGTTGTTACTCTGGTAACTTAATAAGCTACCCTGTAACGAAGCAAAAAAACTAAACTTGAACCCGTAAAATTTCAAGGGACTGTAATACACGCTTTCAGAACCGAGATTCAAACGTTGATAGCCGTTTAACATCGTTTTCCGGTAGCCCATAAGCCCATTATTACGGTTGATATTCAAGGGGCGGTAGAAATAATTATTGGGATTGCAGAGGTAATCAAAATAACCGAATTGCCTGAAATATCCTTTCTGTCCAAGCCTCATCAATTTACTGTAATAATTCAATTGCGTGTGTATCACCGCATCTTCCGAAGTTCCTCCCTGCCAAAAGGTACCAACGCCGGCCTGCAAAGAAATGATCCCCTCCAAATGGGTCAACCAATCTTTATGAACTTCTATTCCCGTATAAAATCGTTCCCTGCCTACCCACTGTTCCCAACCGGTAGTAATACTGGTATTAAACCCAAAGGGAATATCCTCGGTTCTACCGAAACCGAAAAAATGGTGCGCCTTGAAGAAGTCTTGCTTGAAGATGTAAAACTGTCCCAAGTAATAATGCCTGTTATTATAAATCGGGTCAGCATGAAATTGTTCCTGTTCGGGCCTACGATCAAAATGAATATTGTTATACCGGAATAAAATGGCCATGTTAGGTTTGCTCTGCATGATACCATCATCCGATCTCCGGCGGGAAATATTGTACCCAGCCCAAAGGTCGAAATAATTATACCTATAATCGCGGTATAAAGAATCTGGTCGATCCCTGATATTGATAGAAAAATTTTGCGACATCATCAAGCCACCTGCCCAGCGGGCCGTGGTGCGGAATAACGGCCGGTTAAAATTTATATAATACGAACCTTCGTAAACACCCGAATCCAGTGCTACCGTATTGTTTAACGTGCTATAACCAATATTGGCATCAATAAATGCCCCGCCGATGTTATACTTCGTATACCGTACTTCCGTATTCCATTTAGGGCTGTAATCATTTTCCCATAGGAAGCCCAAGGTAACCGCTTGCCCAGCGCCGAAGAGATTATTGTTAAATACCCTTGCACCGAAAGCATCGGGTTTCACGCGGGAAAGATCCCCCCCGTATTCGAATACATCCTTGGTAATAACCAGGATATCCGCGGTATCGTTGGTTTCATTTGAGTTTACAACATAAATACGCGCATCCTGTATAAAGGGACGGCTACGCAAATACCTTTCGTTCTCTGCCATTTCATAAGCATTCACGGTATCGGTTTCCCTGAAGAATAGATTTTGCCTGATCAGCCAGATTTTAGAGTTATAATGAAGACCGTTGGCGAACTTGATCAATTTATTATTAGTAGTAAACGTAGTATCATTGATGCTACCCGGTCCAAAAACTTTTAACTGCCTGTAAATAATTTTCCTGATCACTTTCCCGCGGTGTTCCTTGAAGGTTAATTCGCTTTTATAGAAGCTGCTATCTTCCTTGGGGCTGGGCTTATCGGCTTTAGAAATGCGCTTTAGCACGGAATCACGGAACTTGCTGCTCATCATGGAATCCACGTAAGTATTGAAACGCCGGAACCAACCGCCTTTCTTTGTCAAGATTGAATCCTTGGGGCGGTGCAAAGGTAATAATGGAATCGTATCGATCTTACCGATGATGGGGGGCACGGAATCCCGGCTAGATTGCTGTGCATCGGCAACCGATACCTGGCATAACACAAGTACAAGTGATAAACAGCAGCCTAACAGTATGATGTAGGATATTTTAAAATTACGGCTCAATTTTTCTCCCGGCTTACATTTAGTAGGGGAAAATCATACCATATTAAAAAGGCATTATTTCCTCCCATAAGTTAACGAAATTCAAATTACTAAGTAGCAATCCGGGTGAAAAAGATATTATAATTGCAACCGTAACTTCATTTTCGTTAACAGGTAAGCGATCCCCAGGATTATTAACGAAAATACCAAGCTCCAAATTGCACCCGGCCAACCGCTTTGCATAAATGCAGGTACAATGTTTATTCCTACCCAACTAAAAAACCAACCTAATATTGAAGGTATTATATAAGTTAATAATGGGTTACTGGCAGCAGGTTGCAGAAAATTGGTCCAAGCCACTTTGCCCTTGATATCAACAAGGTAGTACAAAATGATATACAGGCTGGTAACTATTGCACTACAATATAAAGCCCATGGCGGCGTAGCGCCTATTTTAGAGATTGGGTACCAACGCCGTAAAATAGTGGCAGCTATAGCCAAAACAACAGCAAACAAGATGGCGTAACCGGTTTTCTGTGCCAATGTGTGGCCTTTTGTACCACCGAAATATATAGTTGACAAAATAATACCGCTAAGAACGAGGCTTGCATGGGTAGCATGCCCCGTGCCTGGTAAATAACCGGCAATGCCCGAAGATGCTACGGCCGGCAAGTGCAGGATCACGTAATAAGCCACGCAGCCCACTACTCCTATACAAAGTCCTACCAGGCTACCTTTCACGAGCTGATATATACAGGTGGCAGTAAAATATGCCCAACCTATTAGCCCTAAAATCCCCCACCAATGCACTTCCATACCTTTTTTTCCATCTTCACCACCCCTGTATAAGAAGAATAAAATCAACAGGATAATAAACCCGAGGGACTTACAGGTATAGATCCATGCTTTATTTTCCGTATTATAAACCTTCCAAATTAAAATTGCCGCCAGGTAAAACAATAATGACCAAACCGAAATCGGTATAAGCATCAGTGACTGGTTATACCCGCCTTCTGCATTCACCATGAAAACGCCCAGCACCAATAAGCCCAATGTCCTGAAAAGGATATGCTGTTCCAATTGCCACCAGGAATCCCCCTTTTCTAGCCTTCTCTGGATAGCAAAAGGAATGGACATCCCGACAATAAATAGGAATGCCGGGAATACCGCATCAACGAAGGTCATACCATCCGCGGAAGCCGGCAAGTGTTTCGCCCAACGGGGGATATCTGCCACCCCGGCTAACTCATTTACAAAAACCATCGTGAATATGGTTAATCCCCTGAGAACATCGATTGATCGTACTCTTTGCGCTTTAATACTTAGCATAAGTCAATTTGGTTGATACAAAAACAGCAGCAAAGATCCGTTTGGCTACATCCTACGCCGAATCCTTGCTGCTGCCTGTTATGGAATATGAAATCTTACCTATTATTGTTTCTTCATCTTCTTCAGTTGTGCTCCTCCCGGCTGTTCAAATACCGTTACACTCCTGCTTGCGCGGCCCGATGCATCGAATACCCTGAGCTTCACGGTTCCCTTCGCTTCAAATGGTTGCATATAAGCGGGACTTTTCAAACTTGGTTCTTTGCCATCTGTAGTATAACGGATAGTGAATCCCGGCAGTTGAACATTGGCGTAAACCATGCCGTCTTTAACCGTTCCCCCGGCTGTAGGAATGCGGTACAGGTAACCACCGCTATAAAAATTCAAACGTGGTAATTCCCTTTGGCCGAGAACATTTGCAAATTCATTCCAAGCAGCTTGGTACATTTTTTCCGCTTTATCGCTATCTTTTTCAATTGCCCATGCCGGATCCGGCGCCCAAGCCCTTTCGGCTAAACCTAACAAGCGGGGTAAGATCTTGTACTCTATATCTTCGCGGGATTTCGTCGTTTCGCTGAACAAAACACCTTGTAAGCCCACGATATTGGATTTACCGAAGTCCGTTAAGCGGTCTTTACCAATGAAGATGCGCTTGTCCAGCGGCGCACCCGATGCATCCACCTTGGAATTTTTATAATAATCTAACGGGATAAAGTAGAAAGGTTTATCCACATCAATATATCCCCCCCAATAAAAGCCGGGTTCATCCCAACTCTTCTGGTAAGCCATATCGAAATAATTATTACTTACGGGAGATAACACCACTTTATAACCAGCATTTGCCAAGCGGTAAGCCAGATCTTCTGCACCCCCGCCCAAAACATTATTCCAAACGTCTACCTGCACGTTCTTATTTGCAAAGTCGGGATTCGGAATATTATGTGACCTGCCATCCAGTTTGGTTTTTCTCATGCCAACTTCTTCCCAACCGTATAATTGAATACCTCTTTTCTGCAAGATCTTGTACACTTCATCATAGTAATAATACCAAACTTCATCCACGGATTCCAATCCTTCACGTTGCATCAAATCCTTTACAGATGGGGAGTTCGACCAGGCACCATGCGGCAATTCGTCACCGCCCATATGGATGATATCCAACGGAACGCCCGCTTCGCGGTACATGGCGATTAAATCATCTACAACCCTTCCAACGAACTTATAGGTTGATGGCAACCCTGCGTCCATCACGTTATCATTAAACATTTGGACAGACCTGTATTGCGAAGCATCCGCCGGATTTTTCAACAAGTATTCTTTAGCCTTTGCTTCGTTTCCTTGTTGCATAAAATAATCATACCTGGCATCCATAGATTTTACAGCGGCCCTCGCATGCCCTGGCGATTCTACTTCGGGGATCACTTTTATATGCCTGTCCGCAGCATATTTAAGCAGATCAATGAATTGTGCACGGGAATAAAAACCGGAGCCTGTTTCGCTTTGCAAATCGGGACCGGAGCCGTAGGCCGGTATCAACGAAGCGTTTTTAGCGCCGAATCCACGTTTAGCGCCCACCGCCGTTAATTCCGGGAGGGAAGGCATTTCCAGTCGCCAGCCTTCATCATCACTGAAATGGAAATGCAATACGTTTAGTTTATATAAGGCCATCACGTCGATGATTTTCTTAAGATCGTCGACAGGATGGAAATTCCTGGAAATATCGACCATGAAAGAACGGTAACCGAACCTCGGGGCATCCTTTACTGTTGCACCTTGTACCGGCACACTTTTTTGTTTACCTTTCCATGCAAGACCCGGCATCATCGTTTTAAGCGATTGCAATCCATAAAATACCCCATTGCCATTATTTGCACGTATCTTGACACCTTGAATACCAACCTGCAATTCATAACCATCACCATCTATGGACGCTTTTTCCAACTGGATCGTTCCCCCTTGCTTTGCAACATTGATAGGTCTACCAAATACTTCCGACATCTGCGCTGCGAATAATGCGGCTTCCTTTTGGAATTGCGGATCGGCGGAAATGGTGCTGGTCGGCAAGAAATTGAAGACATCTTCGCCCCTTGTGTAACTTACCGGGGTCGGGAAAACATTTGTGAGCTGCTGTTGATCCAACAACTTCATACCCACATTTTGATTAAACACGATCTCCGGTGTAATTGTCGGCGCTTTATCATTTGCAAAACGCAACAGCTGCCGGGCTTGCGTTGCGGGTAATACAGTATAATTATTAATTGTATAGCCTTTTTCTTCATTATTCCAAACAAGGAACAAGCCTGCCGGTGCATCGGTATTATGGATGGTCCAGGCATCTGAAACGAGGCTAACAACCAAGGAATCTCCCGGCGCTATGGCTTTAAAATCACTTGTTGGTGTAATTTTAAACAAGTCGCCGTTAACATGTTGCAATGCCAATCCATGTAAAGTATCCGGATGCACCATCCTTACAAAGTTGTAATAAAGTTCCCAACCATTAGCCGGGAAGGGCGTCTTACCCTTGTTAACAATCGTAAAATTTGATAAGGTAGCATTCCGGTTTTGATAACCATTGGTTACAATCCCCCAGGTAACTTTCAAATTCCCCGCATCAAACGGGGCATGTTGGGCCATGGCAGGACTTGTTCCGCAGAGTAGCAGGGCGATCAAAAGTTTTCGCATCATAGTTAATTTAGTTTTCTGAGCTGTTCCATAACGGTAGCGATCCATCATAAATGTGATTTGTAGCTGCTGGATTCGTAAAAATAGTTTATAAATTGTTATGAACAGTCGTCAATAAATACCCCTTTGGATCGCTGCTATATTCCCAGAACATAACGCCTGCCAAGCCATTCTTTTTAACATATTTACATTTGATCTTCACCGATTTCTCATCATCCATCGTAATAAAAATCTTGTCGTTTTCATTAAACAGATACGGCGCTTGAGCTTTCTTATCCCAATAATATTTATAGCCGCCAGTTTTCATCAACGTGTCTTTAATCTTGGTATAACCACCTCCCCAGGCAGCGCTTTCGGGAGTTTCATTCAAACCCAGGTTTTTACCGGAAGGCATCTTCCAAGCCCTACCGTAAAAAGCTAAGCCCAATACTATCTTGGAAGGCGGTACCCCTGCTGCAATGTAAGCCTTAACGGAACGGTCGGCAGATGATTCATCTGGATTATCTGTAGAACCATACAAGTTGGCATGGTGACCTGCTATTTTAGAGCCCCCGGTTTTATAATCATAAGTCATCAGGTTGATATAATCCATGTATGTGGCAACTTGATCCATCTCGGTTGTTTCCACGTTCCGGGTGCTGGCTCCCACCGCGGCGGTTAACAGGTAATGTTGCCCGTCTTTTTTGCCGGCTTCATCTAAAGCTTCCCTTAGCGCTTTAAACATCAATGTAAAGTTCCGGGTATCTTCGGGGCGGTAAACATTCCCTTCCTCACCGGGTATCGCGGGGTATTCCCAATCGATATCCACACCATCGAGGTTATATTTTTCCATGATATCCACGGCGCTAGCTGCAAACTTTTTCCGTGCCGCTTCTGTAAGTACGGCGTCCGAGAAATTTTCGCTCCAAGCCCAACCGCCGATAGAAATTAAAATCTTCAAGCTGGGATTTATTTTTTTCAAGGAATTGAGCATTCTAAAATTGACAGTATCCGTAGCTTCATTATGCAACCATGCTTCGCCATTTTTTATATCCACAAAAGCATAATTAATATGCGTTAATTTATTAGCATCAATCATTGATACATCAAAAATACCATTATAGCCACCCACGTAACCGATAACAACTTTTTTCACCGGTTTCCCATTTGCCAATACGTTCAATACAGTAACCGTGAGGGTGAGCATTGCTATAAAAACACTGCCGATCCATTTTTTGTGATTCATAAGCTTAGTTTTGAAAAGGAATAGGCATAAATATAGTCAACATCTTTAAAAAAATGCAACGTAATTTGATGAAGGAAACCCGGTATATAAGCGTATTTCAGACGTTAATGAGGGTACAAATTGCGCAATCCCGGGGAGCAAAATGCGCAAGTTCCGGATGTGATTTAAGAAGGCTGTATATTTGGGAGAACGGAACTTAATTCCATAGGAAAAATTAAAGGATCCTAATCGTAAAATAGTGGCTGGTATTTTTTATCCTGGATTAGGATTAACGGTAAACGAGTATTGCCAGAAAATAAAATGCGACTTACCTAAAGAATCGAAAATTTTCTTTTTATGGAAATGCCTACCAGGCATTTTACAAATCAATTCATGTCATTGTATCGGTAAGTCGCAAGTTTTATCCGGATTTACCTTCGACTGTTTAGTATGAATATTTCAAAGTGATACCGAAAGTCCCGGGATCGCCTAAAACCCCGGCATAATGCCCTGCCGAACCGCTCGCCGGCAGTAATTGTTCGAAATAATCCTGATCCAATAAATTTCTCGACCAAATAAATAATGACAAGCCCTTTTGCGCTCTAAATCCTGCTCTCGCATTCAATATTGAATAGCCATCAACATTTAAATACCGGGATTCCACGGGGCTCGAGGAGAAGGAAGACCTGTAATAGGCATCTACGGTAAAGAAAAACCTGCCTTCATTCTTAAAGATATTTCTCGCATTAGAAGTAATTTCGGAACTTAATGAGCCTGCCCATTTCGAAATACCGGGTAATTTCGTTCCCGAAGCATCCTTGAACGCCGCACCACCTGTTTCTTCTAAAGGAACGGGCGCTTCCTTGAAGCGTACATATTTCCCATCTGTATAGGTAACCGCGCCACGGAAAGACAGGTACTGCCCTGCCTTTATGCTTCCATCCAGCTCAACTCCTGTTACGCGCACTTTTTCGGCATTTGCCAAGTAACCGCGATTCACACCTAACTGGGAATTTAATACCAGGGTTTGATAATCTTTCAAATCTGTCCTGTAGATTGTAAAATTTAATATTGCGCCCGGTTTCGGTGTTGTTTTAACACCTAGTTCGTAATGTTGCACATATTCAGGTGCTATTTTGGCTAGTTCCAGCATCGGTTGACCGTTTGATGTAGGCAAGCCGCCCAGGTTCAGACCAACGGGCTTATAATTGGTAGCAAAGGTTGCATAAGCATTCAAGCCCGCCGGTGTTTTATAGGATAAAGTAATCTGACCGGACACATTGGTATTATCGGTATTAGCGTTAAATTGTTGATCACTGTAAACGGCTTTTTTTAACGCGATCAATTCCGGGTCATCGGTTTGCGCACCTCCGTAAGTCTCACGGTTGAAATCTACTTTCTTCTTATCATAATTAAACCTTATACCCGGTAACAAGTGGAGCCTACCCGTAATGG
Source organism: Chitinophaga caeni (assembly GCF_002557795.1). Classification (NCBI taxonomy): domain Bacteria; kingdom Pseudomonadati; phylum Bacteroidota; class Chitinophagia; order Chitinophagales; family Chitinophagaceae; genus Chitinophaga; species Chitinophaga caeni. The sequence goes on from NZ_CP023777.1 coordinate 248,369, forward strand.
ACCAATCTAACTGCCCGAACACCGCGCCACTAAAAGTGTTCAATTCCGAAATAGTCTTGATACCGTAACCATCCAGCAACCCGGGGGTTGCCCATAACTCGCTACCGGTCGATTGGGAAAAGCGCCATTGATCTTTACCAGATTCTTCCGTGTGATATGGATCGGTTTGCAGGTTTTGCGCGATTGCGAAAACGCCTATTACGCCACTTAACTTGGATGAGAAAGCTCCCGCGTAACGGACCTCCTGCGACCATTGACTGTGTTTGGACGGCGCTTGTGAAAGAGCTAATGCTTGCAAACCGGTAAAGTCACGGTCATTAGAAGGATTCCAATTCCAATAACGGAAAGCTGATGTTGATGTCAAAGTCCCATTACCGATATCCGTATTGATAGTTAACGAAGCGCCGCCAAAATCCTGGTCGGAGCGCCAAGGGGTATCATGATCTATAACCCGATCAAATGGATCCGTTGTAGGTAAATGATAATTTAAATCCGAGATAATCTGATCAAATTGGCGGTACTCCGGTCGTTGAGTATTTACAACCCCTGCAACTATTTGCGCATAACCATTAGGTCGCTGCCGCGATAAATCACCGGAAAGGGTAATTTCAGTTTTATCGCTTGGGGCGTACAACAATTGTCCCTTTACGCCAATGTTATTCAGATCATTTATATATTCATCCCGCTTCTTGTTATAAATTGTTCCGTCTCTTTGCGTTCCTACAAAAGACAGTCGCCCTGCTAATTTCTTGCTCAAAGGTCCTGTCACAGACGTTTTGGCTTGTATATAACCATAATTTCCATAACTCAATTCGAATACACCACCCGATGTAAAACTAGCCTTCTTAGTAGTGATATTGAAAGCACCGGCGGTAGTATTCTTTCCGAATAAGGTACCCTGCGGTCCACGCAAAACTTCGATCCTTTCCACATCTATAAAATCGAGGGTAGTAGCCGCGGGCCGGGCATAATATACACCGTCTACATAAAATCCTACACCGGGATCAATACCATCATTCGTTAAGCCGAAAGTAGTACCGAGACCGCGAATGTTCAATGCCGTGTTCCTGGGATTAGAAGAATATAGTTGTACCGAAGGAACTAATTCCTTCAATCGATTCACATTAAAGGCTCCTGCCTCGGCAGCCCTAGCCCCGCCAACAACAGCAATAGGAATCGGGACATCTTGCGCCGTTTCCTTCCTCCTGCGCGCGGTCACGATGATTTCACCGAGCAGGCTATCATCCAACAAGGTAATTTCGAATATCTCGTCGCTTAATTCATAGAATACGACTTCCTGGTTTTGATAGCCGATTAAGCTGATGATCAAAGAAAAAGGCACCGTTGCAGGCGCTTGAATTTCAAAATGCCCTGTAGCATTGGTTTGTACAGCATTCTGACTGCCTTTAATAATAACGGTAGCGCCGGGAAGCGGATTCCCGTTCCCGTCATTTACCAGTCCCCGGACAACTTGCTGCGCACCGGACTCGGCGGCGCTCAGCATTAGGCCAAGTAATATAAATAGTAGTTGGGTAATAGGAATTCTAAAACGATAAAGCGGTTTCATGATCGATAGTTTAGAAAGATTTTGGTTGATGAAATGGTAGTATTTAGAGATGATTTATAAAGATGATTCAAGAAATTTTTCAAATTCTTCGTTCAGTTTTTTGCCGGGTTCAATTTTTAAGAACCCGTATCGATGTAAATCGGTTTCACCGTATTCACTGACCCATTTAAGAAACCGGACGGCACTTTTAGAGGCAGTAGCTTTGTTGATTGAAAAATGTAAATAAGCCAACGGAATATTATGAATTTGTGCTGCCGACAAGGATTCAAGCCGCTGCAATACGGAGGATAAGTTGGTATAGAAATATTCCGACCTGTTTAACTTTCCATTTCCATCCAGGTCAACGGGAATAATGATTATCCCTTTTTCCACGGTTCCTGTTTCCGGGCGAAACGCCAGTGGTAGCGGTGCATATGAAATACCGTTAGAATCTCTCAGCAAGGCTTTAACTAAATGTTCATCGGAACCCGCAATAGTTTTTCCTTGAATATCTTTTTGCTGGTACCCGAAATAAGTGGCAAAGGTAATCGGTACCCCGGCCTTCTGTAAACGGGTATAAACAGAATAAGTAACTTTGATTTTATTTTCGTCCCTTCGATCCACGAAATTATCATGGAAGAATATTTGCTTGATTTGCCCGGCATTTAAGCCTTCTACTCCATATTTTCCAGCGAAAGCTGATCGTTGATTCGCGATAGGTAGAACCGCGTAACGACCTAAGTATAAAAATTCACGGTCCTGCTGAATTACCTGCGAAAGCTCGTAAGCTTCAATCAATATATCATAGCTTGCCGGATCATTCGAAGACCTCGATTCAATAATCACCTGTTCGGCAGGATACGTTTGATTGTACACATCAATCCAATGCTGTACTAAAGGGTAAGCAAAACGAACACCTGTAATTTTTACAACTTGACCCTTGAGCGGTGCCGTTTTCCCTGCCGTGATGGCGCCATCCGTATTTTTCCAGGCAAGCGTATTATCCTGCGCTGTAGACCGAATCAGCAACCCGGATATTAGAAAGATTAAAACGGTGGATATTCGAAAATATTTGTAGAGATGATGATGTTTCATTTTATTATACTATTTCTATAGGATTTATATATTAATAATTAAAAAAAATATAATAGCTAATTATGATCAAGCATATATCCCCCTACCGGGTACCATCAAAACTTCTTGAGGAAAGCCGTTCCAATTCAATACTCTCTATTCAAAAAATCCCACGGCCCGGTAACTATTAACGCTTCCGAGTAGCATCAATTCGAGAATCCAAAGTAAGTGAAAAATTATTAGTCTACAAAATCTATAGACTTTATATATTTATATTTTTAACTGGAAATATTATAATGAACTCATTCACATAATGTTAGCCAAAATAAAAACTACTACACGATGTAAAGAAAATATTGAAAAGAATACTTCCATAATAAGGAAGAAGAAAATCCATTGTCAAAATTTTATTCCTATTTCAATAAAAAAACCACGTAACATTTATCCTGTTACATGGTTTAATAAGATACGATAATCTTCAATTATCGCGCTAAGCTAAACCTGATTGGCATAGAGAACCTTACTTTCACTTTTTGCTGATTTTGCATCCCGGGCTTCCATTTAGGCATCTTATTTACAACACGGATCGCTTCTTCTTCCAGTCCTCCACCCTTTTTCACCCCGGTAGTTTCCACACCGGTAATACTACCGTCTGTATCTACCACGAATGAAACGAATACCGTTCCTTCGATACCATTCTCCGCCGCCATAACAGGATAACGCATGTTCTTTTTAAGAAATTTCATCAAGCTCTCATTGCCTCCGGGGAAGCTCGGCATTATTTCAACGAAAGTATAGGTTTTATTATCCTTCGGTGGTGGCGGCGCTTCTACCACACCGGAAGAATTATCGCCATCCAGCATACTGGCTAAAGCATTGCCCATCTCTTGTTCGCCATCCAAATTCTCTAGCCCTACTACAGATTCCTTGATCTTTTCTATCGGCGGCATCTCCTCATCCTTGGCCAATGCATCATCCACCACGATCGGGTCCACGTATTTCACGGTTTGAGCGACGGGTGGCGGCGTGCTCTTTGCAGGCGGAGGTGGTGGTGGTGGAGGTGTTGCTGCCGGCGGAATATCCAGATCAGCTAACACGGTAGTTTTAGCTAGGGGCTTGTCGGCCGGTGGCGTGGCAGCCTTCGAGTTGGTGCCGGCCCAATAGCCACCAACCAAGAGCAAAGCCAGGGTGGCTGTTCCGAAAATAGCATTCCTCATGCGGGAGTTGTATTGCCGGCGGAGTGCATAGGCACCATAATCTTGGTTGCGCCCGGCAAATAGCAGATCTAGGAAATCTGCCTGTAGCATTTTGTTAGGTTCCATATTAGTAAGATTTGTTATTAAGATGATTTAACACATATTTTCCACAAACAATTTTCATTTTCTTATCTTTAAGTTCTATTTCATATTCCTCATTTCAACCTTTTATAGCCCGAAACTGTTAAAAAAGTTATCCTGGCTGGTGATTTGAAAACCTTTACAGCATAAGTTCTATAAGTAACCATCATTTATGACGAATTGGAACCAAATGATACATAAACGTATACTAGGACTGGTTTTGCTTTTTTATGCCATTCCGACCCATGCTCAAAACACGACTCTCCCCCCGGCAATCCATTCATTTAGCTTGCAAGACTGTATTTCCTACGCACAGGAACATCAATACGCGCTATTAAATGCAAGGATGGAGCAACAAAAATCCAGGGAAGTTGTTGGCGAACAAAGGGGTAAACTCTTGCCACATGTTGATATTACGGGAAGCTTCGTAGACAATTTGAAACTGGCGACATCCCTGATCCCGGATTTAACGGGCGATCCCAATAATAAGATCCCCGTGCAATTCGGCAACAAGTTCACCTCCTCCGTGTTCGGGCAGTTGAATCAAACCTTGTTCAACAGCGATTATTTCCTGGGCTTAAAAGCATCGAAAGTATACCAGGAATTATCCACGAAGGATCTGCGCAGGAACGAGATCGATACCAAGATAGCCGTTACGCAGGCATATTATAACGTTCTCGTGGCTGAAGAGACCATTAACATACTCACAACCAATAAGTTGCAACTCGAAAAAACATTAAATGATACCAAGGCTAGGTATGATGTGGGGGTTGCAGAAAGAATAGATGTTGACAGGATACAGGTTTCCTATAACACGATCGAAACACAGGTGATGAATGCACAAAGGCTACTGGATTACAGCTACTACGTGTTAAAATTCCAGATGAGCATGCCGGAAACGGATTCCCTGGAGCTCACGGAGAAGGTAGATGATTTCGCGAATACACTCGAGATAGTGGATACCGTGAGTTACCATTATACCGACCGGGTTGAATACAGCATCCAGGAAACTCAAATTGCCCTGAACCAACTGGATCTTAAAAGCAAAAAATTAGGATTCCTACCTTCTTTAAATGCCTATGTGAATTACGGGTATAATTATTTCGGTTCCCATTTCAATGAATTATACAAGGAAGGATTCGGGGCATCAGCCATCGGTGTGAATTTAACTTTTCCCATTTTTACCGGAACGGAAAGGATTCACACGATTAACCAGGCCAGACTTACGGTGGCACAATCTCAAAACGATCTCGCGCAATTGACCCAGCAGATTCAATTGGAAGTTAGGCAATCGTTTACCGACTACCGGAACAATATGCAATCTTACATGATGCAAAAACGGAACATGGAGTTGAACCAGGGCATCTATGAAAGGGTGGAATTGAAATTTGAACAGGGGGTAGCCACCAGCCTGGATGTGATTTCCGCGGAAAGTGAATTGAAGGTGTCGCAAGGTGATTACCTGAATGCTTTACTCAACGCATTATTAAGCAAAGTGCAGTTGGACAAAGCCATGGGTAAAATCACCTCGAACCCTTAACATCAATCATAAAAAAATTAATCAAGGATTATACAAACAGAAGATATGCAACTATTCACTAACAGGAAAATACATGGTGCCCAATCCTTACCGCTCTGGATCGGAGCCGGGATTTTCGCCTTATTTGCTAGTAGTTGTGGCAGCAAGAAACCTGCCGGTGCCGGTGGTAGAGCTATGCCGAAGCCTACCGTCGTTGCAACGGTTGTAAAGCCTGCTACCTATACCGTAACGGAAGAATTTCCCGCCAGCCTAATAGCTAACCACGTCATCAACCTAACCTCTGATGTTACCGGGTATCTAAAGGCTATCAGGGTAGCTGATGGTAGTAATGTTTCTAAAGGACAATTATTATATGAAATAGATCAAAGCCGCTACGCCGCAGGGGTAGATCAATCCAAAGCAAGCCTCGCACAAGCCCAGGCACAACTGGCGCAAACGCAATTGGATTACGATAGGTATAAAGCCTTGCTCGAAAAAGATGCAACATCCCGCCAAACGGTTGATCAAGCGGAAACCGCCCTTAAAACGGCCAAAGCTAACGTAGCTGCCGCCCAAGCCGTACTCGATAAAACAAATACCGACCTGAGCCATTCCAACATCCGTTCACCGATGAACGGTAAAATAGGGATCGCGCTCATCCGTGTAGGCGATATCGTCAATGCCGGGCAAACCGTGATTAACACCATCGTGAACGAAGAGCCGATCTATGCCGATATCGATATCCCGCAACAACGTTACAAGGATTTCGCGGATGCACTCGGTTCTAACAAATACCAATATACGCTCAAGTTTAGTGATGGCAGCATTTACCCGGAAAAAGGGAAACTGCTGTTGGTGAATAACGCGGTAGATGCCACCACGGGTACCATCCGCGTAAGGATTTCCTTCACTAATAATAAAAATATGTTGAAATCCGGTATGACAGCCGTACTTCAAATGACTTATCAAACACAGGACTCGCAGATTGCCATCCCGAGTAAGGCCATCAAGCAGACCCTGGGAGAAATAGATGTGTTTACAGTAGATGAAAATAACGTGGTTAAAATAAACCCCGTTAGCATGGGAGCAATAATAGATACCATGCAAATTGTAAATTCTGGCCTGAAGGCCGGGGATAAAGTCATCACCGAAGGTATTCAGAAAATACGCCCCGGTGATACCGTGCAGGTGCAACTACGATAATTTGAAGACATCAACAGCAACTTAGTACGTCATGATCTCGAAAACATTTATAGAAAGAAAAAATACAACTATCGTAATTGCAATCCTCTTGGTGATTGTCGGGGGCATCTGTATGCTGAATTTGCCGATTGCGCAATTACCGGATATTGCTCCACCAGTAGTTGAGGTCCGCTCGAATTATATCGGCGCCAACTCCAACACCGTGGAAGAAACGGTTACTACACCTATCGAGAACCAGATCAATGGCACCCCCGGGGCCATGTATATACAGTCTGTAAGTGCCAACGATGGATCAATGAGCATCACGGTAACTTTTAACCTCGGTACAGATGCTGATATTGCCACCCTCGATGTACAAAACCGCGTGAACTTCGCACTACCAAGTGTACCGGATGACGTGCGTAGAACAGGCGTAACTACCAAGAAACGCTCCAATGATATGTTGATGGTAATCGCGGTGAAATCCCCGAACGGTTCCCATGAAAGGGCTTTCCTGGATAACTATGTAAACATCTTCATAAAGCCCGAATTAGCGCGTGTTGCAGGTGTAGGTGATGTGAATGCTTTCTCTCAGGATTACAGTATGAGGATCTGGTTAAATCCCGATAAAATGGCCGCCCTTGGCATTACTACCGCCGATGTGGCTGCCGCTATATCCGAACAAAACGTACAGGTACCCGCCGGTATTATAGGGGCTCCCCCTGCCAAACAGGATCAAGCATTCGAATATAACGTGAAAGTTAAGGGCCGCCTGGTTACTGCTGAAGAGTTCGAAAACATTATCGTAGCTACAAATGCGAAAACCGGTTCACTGGTTCGATTGAAGGATGTTGCCAGGACAGAATTAGGTACTTTCTCCTACGCGATAGAAATCAAGGCCGATGGCCAAAATGGTAGTGGTATGGCCATTTACCTGGAACCGGGAGCAAACGCCCTCGATGTAAATGATGCCGTGATGGCCAAAATGGAGGAGTTAGCGAAATCATTCCCGCCGGATATGGAGTGGATGATTCCCTTCGAAACAACTTCATTCGTAAAAATATCTATCGAAGAAGTTATCCAAACCTTTATTGAAGCCTTGATACTGGTGGTATTGGTGGTGTTCATCTTCCTACAGAACTGGAGAACGACCCTGGTGCCGATCCTGGTCATCCCGGTTTCAATCATCGGTACGTTTATATTCTTCCAACTACTAGGATTCTCGATCAATACCCTGACTTTATTCGGTTTCGTGTTGGCGATCGGTATCGTGGTGGATGATGCCATCGTTGTGGTGGAAGCCGTACAGCACCATATCGATTTTGATAAGATGTCGCCATTAGATGCGACCTACAAAGCGATGAGCGAAGTACAAGCGCCCGTAATCGCGATCGCATTAATCCTGGCTTCTGTATTCGTGCCGGTAGCTTTCATTCCCGGTGTTAGCGGGCAGCTATACCAACAGTTCGCCCTTACGATTGCCTTCTCGGTATTATTATCTGCCTTCTTGGCATTGACCCTCACTCCGGCGCTTTGCGCCATGATGTTGAGGCCGGCGCACCTGTCTAAGAAATCAAGGGGTTTAAATAAATTCTTTTATAAGTTCAATAAATGGTTCGCGAAAGTAACGAACCGTTACGGCAGCCAAGTAAACCGCGCTATCAAGCATTCTTGGGTAGTATTAATCATGTTGGCTGTCATCTTCACCGTAACTTTTTATCTCTTTAAAACCACGCCAACTACTTTTATTCCCCAAGAAGATATGGGCTCGATGTTCATCGCGATAGAATTGCCCGATGCCGCATCATCCATGCGTACCAGGGAATTGACTAGCAGGGTCAACCAGGTATTGTCGCGGGACACTTCAATCCAGCACTTTATGGGAGTAACGGGGATCAACTTTATCGCCAACGCGATCAAGCCCAACTCCGCGACCTACTTTACGCAGCTGAAGCCCTGGGATACCAGGTATGAATATGGAGATGATATCGGTAAAGTAGTGCAGCGCATACAGGGACAATTATACATGATGTTTCCGGAAGCGACCATCATCGTGATCCCGGCCCCGACCTTACGCGGTTTGGGTACATCTTCGGGATTTTCATTCATACTCGAACAAAAATCGGGTGACGATATCGCTGAATTTAACCGCGTGTTGAATGAATTTTTGATGAAAGCCAACCAAAGGCCGGAAATAGCGCAAGCATACTCTTTCTTCTCCGCGACAACTCCGGAGATCAATGTAACCGTAGACCGCGACAAGTGTAAGCAGATGGGAGTACCAGTAAGTAGCGTATTCAGCACTTTACAAACTTACTTGGGAGGGTTATATGTAAATGACTTTACACGTTTCAGCAGGAGTTTCCGGGTAGTATTGCAGGCCGACACAAGCTTCAGGAGCAATATAGACAAGTTGAAAACGTACTACGTGAAGAATGTCAAGGGCGAGATGGTACCGTTGAGCGCTTTGGTTACTTACAAAACCGGCAGCGGTGCACCGGTATTAAATCACTTTAACCTTTACCGTTCTATCGAGATCGATGGAACTAACCAACAAGGTTATAGTAGTGGTGATGCGATCCGCGCCTTGGAAGAAGTAGCCGCGCAAGTGTTGCCCTCTAACTTCGGTTATGACTGGGCAAATATTTCAAAGCAAGAAATCGAAGCCGGGAATACGAGTACCATCATCTTCATGCTTTCAATTTTATTCGTATTCTTATTGTTGACGGCATTGTACGAAAGTTGGTCAGTACCATTTTCTGTATTATTAGCAGTACCGATCGCTTTATTTGGTGCGATTTTATTCTTATATTTAAGTAAGCAGGCCAATAGTGTGTATTCGCAAATCGGGTTGATCACGTTGATCGGTTTGGCCGCTAAGAACGCGATCTTGATCGTAGAATTTGCGAAAGTGCGGGTAGATGAAGGGATACCTTTGGTAGAAGCAACGATACAGGCAGTGAAACTTCGTTTCCGCCCGATCCTGATGACCTCCTTCGCCTTTATTCTCGGTGTAATGCCGTTAATGTTTGCACATGGAGCAGGTGCAGCTTCCAGGGTAAATATTGGTTTCACGGTAGTAGGTGGTATGTTAGCCGCCACGGTACTAGCCATCTTTACCGTACCTGTATTATACGTGTTAATAACAAGACTTGCATATGGTAAAACAAAACTTGCAGAACTTGAAGAAATGGGAAGAAAGAATCCTCCACCGGAAGATCACTTCAACCTGGATGAAGATGATGAAGATGAAAAATAACAGGTTGAATACCAGCAGATATTGCTATTTCAGGGTACCTTATATAAGCGGTTGAGTCCTTAGGGCTCAACCGCTTCCTTTTTTAAGAACAGTGGAACTTATCCCAGTCAAATAGACCAGGGGATGAAATGTATATTTCTGTCCTGTTACTTTAACATTATTTACAAAGATTTTAGCCTCTAATTCCTTATTATTACAGCGAAAATGGAAGGTAAAATCTAACAGGCATGTCTACAGAAGTGATTAAACAGTTGCAAGAGGCGGTAGCATTCTCGCCCAATAATGTTCCATTGCGTGTACATTTAGCTCAAGTATTATTACAGTCATTCGATTATACACAAGCGGAAGAACAATTCCGCAAGGCTTTAGAATTAGATCCGCAACATGAAGCCGCACAATTAGGCTTAGCGAGAACATTCTTTCAACAGCAAAAATATACAGTGGCCATCGTTGTACTGGAACAGTTAGAACAACAGAATCCCCAGCATTTCGATGCATTGCTCCTGCATTGCCGCATCTTGGTAAAAGAAAATGCATTAAGGGAAGCAAAAGATATTTATCAACTACTACTCGATCTCAACCCACAGTTCCGCGATGAAGAACTAGATAGTAAGTTCAGGCTCACCGCGCAACAACCAAGTTTTACAGGTGACGATGAGGAAGATATGGAAGATTCTCAAAGCGCCTTTATGATTGAGAAACCCAACATGAATTTCTCCGATGTTGGCGGTATGGAAAGGGAAAAACAAGAAATTGAACTGAAAATTATTAAACCGCTCCAGTTCCCGGATCTATATAAAGCTTATGGCAAAAAAGCCGGCGGGGGTATCTTGTTATACGGCCCCCCGGGCTGTGGTAAAACGTACTTGGCTAAAGCTACGGCAGGACAAATCAATGCTGAATTTATCAGTGTCGGGATACACGATATCCTCGATATGTGGGTAGGTAACAGCGAAAAAAATCTACATGCATTGTTTGAACTAGCCCGGCAAAACAAACCCTGCGTTTTATTTTTTGACGAGGTAGATGCACTCGGCGCAAACAGGAATACCATGAAAAATAACGGTAGCCATCTAATCAATCAATTCTTATCGGAGATGGACGGCATTACCGCCAATAACGATGATATCCTGATCATCGGTGCAACCAATGCCCCTTGGCATTTAGATCCCGCTTTCCGCAGGCCGGGTAGATTTGACAGGATCATCTTCGTTGAACCACCGGCACAACAAGGCCGGGAAGAAATACTGAAAATCCACCTCAAGGGCAAACCTGTCGATGATATTGATTATACATCTATCGCGAAAAATACGAATGGGTATTCAGGAGCCGACCTTAAGGCGATCATCGATATTGCAACGGAAGATAAATTATTAGAAGCCTTGCAAACCGGTAAGCCGCAACCCATTACCCAGAAAGACTTGTTAAAGGCTAGCAAAAACCATAAGGCAACTACCCGGGAATGGTTCAATACAGCCCGTAATTATGCCATGTATTCCAACGAATCCGGCATATACAACGAAGTATTGAAATATCTAAATATTAAAAAATAAGCATGGCCGAGTTACTAAAAAGGGCGTGGATATTACTAGAACAGAACCGGTTCCAAGAAGCCATCAATACGTTGCATGACTATTTAGGTGAATATAGCAATGATGTGGAAGCGCTTTACATGTTGGCAGTTTGTTATTTAGAAAGCGAACGCTACCAAGATGCCCATAATATCATAGAAGCAGCATTAGCAATAGATCCGGGAGATTCCAGGTTGCATTACCTGAAAGCTCGCTACATGATGGATCAAAAAAAATATAAGGATGCTGAACTACATATCAGCGATGCGATTGCCATCGATCCTACTGTTCCTACTTACTATGCTACGTGGAGCCAATTACTCTTATTTCAAAAAAAATTCCAAGAGGCGCTAACAAAAGCTGAAGAAGGACTCTCTTTTAACCCGGAGGATGAAACCTGTCTTAATTTGCGTTCACACGCACTGTTTAACCTCGATCAAAAAGAAGCTGCCTTCGAAGGTTTATACGAAGCCTTGGAGCATAATCCCGAGAATGCTTACACCCATGCCAACATCGGATGGAAAACGCTCGAAGCAGGGAATCATAACAAGGCCTTAGAGCATTTTAGGGAAGCCTTGAGGAAGGACCCTAATTCGCAATGGGCAAAGATGGGTATGGCGCAGGCGATGAAAGCCAAATATTGGTTATACCGGTTATACTTAAAATACTCCTTCTTCATGAGCCGGCAGGGTGGGCGAAGACAATGGTTCATTATTGGCGGTGTTTACCTTGCATCGAGATTGTTAGGCGAATTATCCATTTGGTTGCAAGTCATTTTATTCGTGATCATCGCCTCGACTTGGTTAATTACGCCGATAAGCAATTTGTTCTTGCGTATGAATCCCTACGGCAAATTCCTACTCACGAAAAACGACTTAAATACAGCGGCATACGTTGGATTATTATTAGCCACTTCGGTTGTTTGCGGGATTACTTATGCATTTACCGACCAGGATTTCTTACTCACCGCTTGCGTATACGCCGCGATGATGATGATCCCGATGGGTTCTATGAATGTTCCGGAAAGTAAAAAAGGTAAAAATATATTAAAAGGTATCACGGCTTTAACTGCCATGGCCGCCGTATACGGCATCATTGCAACAGCGCAATTTAATAGTATAGATATTTTTGCATTCTGGTTGCCGTTTATATTGCTATTTATTTACCAGGTTGTAACAAATATTCTTATATCGAGGGAGTCCTAGTAGATATACTCAGCATATCAATTTCCCCCGGGGCAGCTTTACTTATAATACAAAAACATTGTTGTCCGACTAAAAATGCTTTAAAGGTACTTGAATTCCTTACCTGGTCAAGGATATAAGCGAAGGATGACCTATTCAAAATCCCGGGTAAGCCCCGCCGAGAAAACCGTTAAACTTCGCATTTTTAATATCGAACGGTAGCTGGGCCATACGGTAGTACAAAAGCTGGATCGAGCGATCAAATTGGTGGCCGTAATGGCCAATTTGTGCCCTTTTTTGATAGCTTTTTTGGGCAAGCAAAAAAGAACAAGAAACGAGCAGATGAACATTGAATCGAACTATTGAGGGATCAAATTGCTCCCCGGTTAAAATTTAGTCGGACAATAATGATTCAAAAACTGTTCAACAGTATCCCTATAATATTTGAAGCCTTGAAAATCAAAAACTTTCAAGGCTTCAATATTAAAATCCAACAAACTTACCGATCCAAGGCTGCCGCGGCTGCTTCATCAACAAACCAATGCAATTCCCCGTTTACCGGTTTAATTATTTGCGAAGGAAATTTATCGACATTATACGCACCTTCAATAACTTCATGCAAAGTCATGGCCTTGTTATCTCCCGTGGCTAAGAATACGATGCAGGCAGATTGATTCACTACAGGTGCAGTCAAGGTGATGCGGTACATATCTTGCGCTTCCAGGAAAAATGCATCGGCCCATTTCTTCTTTTCATGGATGATAGGCGTACCCGGGAATAACGATAAGGTATGACCATCATCCCCCATGCCCAGTAGAACAAGATCGAAGGTTGTTTCTTCTCCCTTGAAATATTGATGCAAGGTTGCTTCATATTCCTTGGCTGCTACTTTCGGATCACGATCGGTTAGCATGGGATGGATATTCCCAGCTAAAACGGGAACATGATTCAGCAATACATCGAAAGCCATTTTCGCATTATTGCGGGCATCCTCAAATGGAACAGCCCTTTCATCACCCCAGAAAAAATGCAACTTCTGCCATTCGATCATATCGCGGTAAGGCGCTTTAGCCAACAACGTATATAAAGCTTTCGGCGTATTGCCACCGGAAAGCACGAATGTAAAACGTTCCTTGGTTTGCAATACAGATTGGATGTAATTGCATAACCAAGCCGCGAGATTTTCAGAAAGTTGTTGTGCATCTTTCGCTACATGTAATTCCATGAAATGTATTTACAGGTAAAAATCAATTTTATTAAGCCTTTGGATTGGCAATATTAATCCAGGCATGACCATCCTTGGCAATCAATGCGTCTGCATCTTCCGGCCCCCAGGAGCCCGGGGCATAATTTGGAAAATCTTGCGGGGCACGTGCTTGCCATGTTTCCAAGATCGGCATAATTACTTTCCATGCCGCCTCTACCTGGTCTGCTCTCATGAATAGGGTGGCATCCCCTTCCATCACGTCAAGCAATAAGGTTTCGTATGCTTCAGGCGTATGTTCGGAATATGCTTCATCGTAATTAAAGATCATATTCACCGGGTCCAGGGTCATATTTTGGCCCGGGCGTTTTGCCTGGAAGCGGATACGGATATCCATCTCCGGTTGAATGCTGATCGTTAAGCGGTTAGGGCGCCAAGTTTCAGCAGATTCTGCCGGGAAGGCGTAATGCGGCGCCTGGCGGAACTGCAAGGTGATGTGTGTTGCTTTCTCATTCATATACTTACCGGTACGGATATAGAATGGAACGCCTTGCCAGCGCCAGTTATCGATATAAAATTTAACAGCGGCATATGTTTCTACTTCAGACTTCGGATCTACTCCTTTTTCTTCACGGTAACCTACTACTTGCCTGCCTTTCATCCATCCACCGCCATACTGTCCGCGTACTGAATAATCGTGTACTTCATCCTTCTCTATGCGGCGGATAGCATTCAATACATCTACTTTCTTATTACGGATTTCGTTGGCATCGAATGAGACGGGCGCTTCCATGCCGATCATGCACAGCAATTGCAGGATGTGGTTTTGCACCATATCCCTGAGGGCCCCGGAATGCTCATAATAGCCGCCACGGCCTTCTAAACCCACGCTTTCCGCTGCCGTTATCTGTACATGTTCAATAAAGCTCCTGTTCCAAACCGGCTCAAACAAAGCATTTGCAAAACGTAATGCCAGGATATTCTGCACGGTTTCTTTACCGAGATAATGATCGATCCGGTAAATCTGGTCTTCTGCGAATATACTGCCCAGCAATGTATTCAGTTCCTTAGCAGATTCTAGATCGTGCCCGAAAGGCTTTTCCACCACGATGCGGGTGCATTTTTTGTCTGCGCAGAGGTTGAGCGCACCAAGTTTCGGAACGATCTCCGGCACTAATTGGGGCGCTACTGCCAAATAGAAGATCACGTTAGGATGTGTTCCCCATGCGGCTTCTTTCTCTTTCACTATTTGGGAGATGCTTTCATAACTCCCGTCTTTTTCCGCATCTAGTTGTAAATAGCTAACATGTTGGAAAAACTCGGTAAGGTGATTGCCGCCTTTTGCATTTTTACGAGAAAATTTACCGATACCGTCTACTAAACGCGCGCGGTAATCTTCATGGCTATAGTCAGTTCTACCGATTCCTACAATTTCGAATTGTTCAGGCATCCATTCATCCAGGAACAAGTTGTACAAGGCAGGAGTCAATTTCCTCAAGTTCAGGTCGCCACTTCCTCCGAAAATAAATACGATGGAGGCCGGTGGACGTTTATGGTGTAACATGATCAGTTAATATGTAAGATAAAAATGATTTAGTGTGATTGCCATTCGGTATGGAAAGTACCCGGCATGTCGATCCTTTTATAAGTATGCGCACCGAAATAATCCCTTTGAGCTTGTACCATGTTAGTACTCATCCGGGCGCTTCTGAAAGCATCAAAATAAGATAAGGCAGCCAAGAATCCCGGTGAAGCGATACCGTTTAATGCGGCATAAGCAATCACGGAGCGGGTGCCATCTACCTTGGTTTTAACGATACTTGCCATCCCTTCATCCAATAAGATATTTACTAAAGCAGGGTTGGCGGTAAATGCCTTGAAGAAGTCTTCCAACAAGGTGGAGCGGATAATACATCCACCACGCCATACGCGGACTACTTCCGGCATATCGATATCCATTGCCAGCTCTTTGGAAGCGGTTTGCAACATTGCCAAACCTTGAGCATAACTCATGATAGTAGCGAATTGCAGCGCATCCCAAACTTCGGAAACGAAAGTGTCTATATCTCCCGGAATATTGGTAGGCACCACCGGGTAGATTTTCGAGGCATCCAGGCGCTCTTCCTGCAAGGAAGAAATGTTCCTGGCAGCTACGGCAGCATCGATAACGGTAACGGGGACCGGTAAATCTAAAGCATCTTGCGAGGTCCATTTACCTGTTCCTTTGGCCCCGGCCCTATCATCGATCATATCGAGCAGGCGATTACCAGTTTTATCGTCAGGTTGTAAGAAAATATCCTTGGTGATTTCCAGCAGGAAAGAAGGTTGTTCCTTGTTCCAACGGGCAAAAATATCGTGTAGTTGATCGTTATCCAGTTTGGCCCCATATTTCATCAACGCATAGGCTTCGCTGATCAGCTCCATGATTCCGTACTCGATGCCGTTATGCACCATCTTAACGAAATGACCGGCGCCACCTTTTCCAAGGTAGGCTACGCATGGGCTATCGCCAACTTTTGCCGCGATAGATTCCAAGATGGGCTTTAAATGTGCATAGGCTTCCTTATCGCCACCGGGCATAATGCTCGGACCCGTGCGGGCGCCATGCTCTCCACCGGAGATACCAACACCTATAAAATGAATGCCCTGTTCCTTTAATGCATTAGCCCTGCGGAGCGTATCGGTATAATGGGTGTTCCCACCATCCATGATTACATCACCCGGTTCTAATAAAGGGATGAGAGATTCGATGACATCATCCACCGGCTTACCGGCAGGCACCAACATCATCAGTTTCCTGGGGCTTTTCAAGCTTTTCACCATTTCTGAAAGCTCGTTCACACCCTTCACGGTTGTACCGGGGGTGGCGGCTTGCTCGGTGGCTTGAGTTTTTTCACTGTCTTTATCGAACCCGATTACCGAGAAACCGTGATCCGCGACATTGAGTAAAAGGTTACGGCCCATTACGCCTAACCCAATCATTCCAAAATCGTATAAGCTGTTTGCCATAAAGTTTAATCGCTAGACTATGATCCGACAAAATTAGGCTTTTTAGTGGAAGGTCAAGGTTTTAGCCTAAAGTCTTGATTTTAAGGAACGCTTGGCCCTAGTATTACCGCCACGTAAAAACAGCCACCATGGCACTTATACAAGATTTCTACCCGGTAAAAAATAAAAACCAGGCACTTGTCATTTAATAAAAAAGAAGCATTTAGCAAGGGTTGACAATAATCTTTACAATCCTATTTCAATGACCGTTTTACCACGGGCCTTCCCGTTTTTACTGAGGGCCACTGCTTCGGGAGCTTCTTTTAGGGAAATGATATTTCCCACGGGCACGATGATTTTCTGTTGATCTATCATATTAGATAATTCGTCCAAGGCTTCGGGACTACCCTTGGTTTCAAAATTACCGCCTTTGAGCCCTTTAGACCGGATGGCTTCGGCATTAGCCACGAATAAAGTTGTGAGGGCGGTGCCACCGGGTTTTACTAAACCGCACATTTTATCAAACTCCTCCGCATTGCTCACGAGGTCAATTAATCCGTCTACCCCTTCCGGATGTTTTACCTGCGCTTGGGGAATTACAGGGGCCTTCGTATGATCTATGATTTCCTTGGCGCCGAGATCCAGCATTCTTTGATAATTAGCCGGGCTGGCAGTAACAACCGTATAAAGACCAAGGGCTGCCGCAATTTCGGTGGTAAAGGAACCTACGCCCCCCGTTGCTCCAACAATCAATAGTTTTTGGCCAGGTTTTAACCCCAGCTTTTCCAGCAATTGCATGGCCGTCATACCCGCGGTAGGGATTGCGGCTGCCGTTGTCAGGGGAATAGATTTGGGGGCGATGGTAATACCCACCTTCTCGGGAACGCTGATATATTCCGCATAAGAGCCTTCCCCGATGGGCTTATGAATAAACTGGCCGTAAACTTTATCACCCGCTTGGAAACGCGTGACTCCCTCGCCTACTTCCTCCACGATCCCGGCGCCATCAACCCCCATAATTAGAGGGAAAACATGCGGCATATGTCCCTCCATAATACCATCCGTCAGTTTCCAATCGTAAGGATTCATACCGGCTGCGGCCATCTTAACGAGGATATGACCGGGGGAAACTTGGGGCTTGGGGAGTTCCATCAATTCCGGGGTGGACTTAAAGGCTTTTACGGCAACAGCTTTCATGGCATTCTATTTTAACATTATTCTTGAAGCAGATATATAAATATATTGAATTAGTGTTGATATTCATTTCTACTGCATAAAAAATACCAAAATATCAGTATTGTTAAACAACACTAAAATGAGAATCTTTGTTCTTTACAATCACCTACAATATGAGAATAACCTATACTAAGGCAATATGCATCTTGGCTATCTACATCGTTTCCCCATTCAAGCTGGCCGCGCAGAAGAAAGAAAGTGACATCGAAATTGCAAAGCTGAAAGGCAAGGTATCATCTCTTGAAATATTCAAATATTATACAGATGATCTTGAAGAAACGGATCTCAATAAACTCAAAGACATTTTTAAAATGGATATCCGTTTTAATGTTAACGGGTACTTTACAGGATCAGTTAGCTATGAGTATAAAAACAATCAATTCAATAGTAAGGACATCATGGAATACAATTATGATCCGATTAACAAGAAAATAATTGTCACCCTGCCCCAATCCAATACAACGATGATCGTCGAGTATTTAGACAATAAAGAAATCTCTAAAGAAAATTACTATAAAGATGGCAAGCTTACGGAAACGAAAGAATATGTTTACGATGCCAAAGGGAACCTAACAACCGTACAATACACATACCCTGGAAAGGAAAGAATTCTCAGTAAAAAATACGATAGTAAGGGTCAAATCATTCAAGAAACCGATGCCGATAATAAAACGACACATTATGTTTATAATGATAAGAATCAAGTAACTCAAAAAAGTTTTTATACTTACAATACCCTGGATGCAATCGAAACTTTTAACTACACTAAAACAGGAAAGGAAAGCACCCACGCGTATTATGACAATGAAAAAAAGTTAAAGGTAGTGGAGGCTTTTTATTATAATAGCAAAGACAGCCTGGTTACCGATTCCATATTTGATGGAAACTGGAAATTCCTCCGGTCGGTATCTGCAAGTTACAATACGGCGGGGCTAGAAAGTCATATCGTGTTAAAAGATGCCGAAGGAACAATACTACAGGAGTTAACTATAGAATATGATCAACATAAAAATCCTGTTAAAAAAGTTACCATAGAGCCAGGCAAACTAATTTTAGTTGAGAATAAAAAGTATACTTATTATAAATAGTCCCAAATCAGAAGAAAGATTGATTGTTGAATCCTCTATTTTTGTAAGGCCTGCTATTTGAAAGCTCAAATATGCAGGCCTTTTACCATGAACTTTTTCGACATACACGATATCGCATGGGAACCATTCGGTTACCAACTCAGCTTTGTTGAATTGGCGGGTACTGTTGCCGGTATTTTTTCGGTATGGCTGGCAGCCAAGGAAAATAAACTCACCTGGGTAGCTACTATTGTTAATGTTATTTGCTTCTTCGCGATATTTTACCAGGTGCAGCTTTATTCCAACATGCTGCTGCAAGTGTATTTTTTCTTCCTAAGTATTTATGGCTGGTTTACTTGGAACCACCAACAAAGGGAAGGCGTACCGGTTCGAAAACTTACAAAGAAACAATGCATTTACTTACTTGTATCAATCCCTATACTAACGGCATGCCTGGGATGGGCAACCCGCTGGATAACAACAAACCATCCAGCATACCTTCAAGCTGTCGCATATCCGTATGTTGACGCCTTTATAGCCATTGCCAGTATCGTGGCCAATACCTTGTTAGCAAAAAGGATAATTGAGAACTGGATTTTATGGATAATAATAGATGTATTTTGTATTTACCTCTACGCACAACAAGGCATACTCCTCGTAATGCTTGAATATGCCCTATTCTTAATACTATCCTCGTATGGATATTTCGCCTGGAGAAAGGAATTGAATAATGATTCCAGGTAATCCAGATCCGCATAAATCCGCAAATCCAAATTAATCCTGGTACCGGATCAGGGGTGCGACCTTCTTCAACTCATCGTATTCAGCCATCGTAAGAGGGGCAACACTACAAGCATTCACAACATCTTTCAACTGTTCCATGGTACGGATACCCACAACGGCACTGGTTGTAGCAGGGTTCTGCGTTACGAACTGTATCGCCGTTTGCGCGGCGGAACGGTGATCTTCCTTGGTCGACATCGACCTTACAACATCTGCAACCTGCTTCACAGTTTCCAGGCTATGCGATAAAAAGGTTGCAGGTTCTTTATTGACTAACAACCCCTTGGCCAAACTCCCCCTCGCTAATACACCGATCCCTTTTTCGAGCAATAAAGGCAAGCAGCTTTCTTCAGGCCTGCGATCAAGCAATCCGTATTGCATCATCACGCTGGCAATATTCGACTTTTCTACATAAGTCTTAATTACTTTCGGACGGATGGATGAAATCCCGTAATGGAGAATTTTACCTTGTTGTTGTAACAATTCGAAGGCTTCAATGACTTCATCTATATTATCTTCCATCGTTCCACCGTGCAATTGGTACAGATCTATATAATCGGTATGTAAGCGTTTCAAACTCTCATTAACGGCTTTCAATATATGTTCCTTGCTGGCATCCCAATACCAACCGGAACCATCAGGTTTCCACCGGTTTCCTACTTTCGTAGCCAGCACTACTTGGTTGCGCTGCCCGCGCAAAGCCCTTCCCAGGGTAATTTCATTGTAACCCTTGGCATATAAATCAGCCGTATCAAAAAAATTGATCCCCGCTTCAATAGCAGCATGGATAAGTTTTTCATTTTCGGAATCTATCGCGCCTAAACTCATGCAGCCAAATGCGATTTCGCTAACACTTACATCGGTTGATCCCAGGTTCTTATATTTCATCGCTTCATTAATTTTAAACACCCATCAATAATCATCGTTATTTGAATATACGATGATTGCCGTTTTCTGCAAAAAGAAAGCATCGGCAGGTAAATTTCGGAATAGTTGAACGGAATCAAGGCAGATTTTCTTAAATTACGGCTATCCTACATCATACGCCAAGCCATTTATCATCAAAATCTCAACTATGCATCTCACTGCAAGAGAATCGGAAAAATTGCTGTTGTACTTGGCGGGAGAACTGGCGGCAAAACGCAAAGCCCGCGGTTTAAAATTAAATTACCCGGAGGCTGTGGCCTACATCAGCAGCCACCTACAGGAAGCTGCCCGCGACGGGAAATCGGTCGCGGAATTAATGCAATACGGCACTACTATCCTCAGGGCCGGGGATGTAATGGAAGGCGTTGCACAAATGATCCATGAAATCCAGATCGAGGCCACATTCCCTGACGGGACCAAACTCGTTACCGTACATCACCCGATTCAATAAAATAATTATTTATGATACCAGGCGAATACTTTATTAAGCCAGGAGAGATCACCGCGAATAAAGGTCGCGAGCCTATCCGCATAACCGTTCTGAATACCGGCGATCGCCCCATCCAGGTGGGCGCTCATTTTCATTTCTTCGAGGTCAACAAGATGATGGCTTTCGAACGCGATAAAGCGTTCGGTATGCGGCTCAATATCCCGGCAGGGAATGCCGTTCGTTTTGAGCCCGGTGAAGAGAAAAGCATAGAGCTCGTTCCATTCGGCGGCAAGCAGGTCGTTCGAGGATTTAACAATCTTGTGAATGGATCCACCAAGGATAATGCCACCAGGGAAAAAAGTATCGCGAAAGCACATCAACTCAACTTTAAATTTAAATCATCATGAGTCTTTCCATATCGAAAGAAAAATATGTTAGCATGTACGGGCCAACCGTTGGTGATAAAGTGCGCTTGGCCGATACGGAGCTGATTATTGAAATCGAACAGGATTTAAATGTCCATGGCGATGAAAGCAAATTCGGCGGGGGAAAATCCGTTCGCGACGGGATGGCTCAATCCGCTTCGGCATTACGTTCTGAAGGTGTGCCCGACCTGGTGATCACCAACGTAATGATTATCGATCACTGGGGAATCGTAAAAGCTGATATCGGTGTAAAAGATGGGAAGATCGTAGCGATCGGGCAAGCCGGGAACCCTGACACGATGGATGGCGTACACCCGCAATTGGTAATCGGCGCAGCTACGGAGGTGCATAACGGCAGCCACCTCATTGCTACGGCAGGCGGCATCGATACACATATTCACTTCATCTGCCCGCAACAAATCGACCATGCCTTGTTTAGTGGCATTACCACGATGATCGGTGGTGGTACGGGACCCGCCGATGGCACCAATGCCACGACGGTAACACCGGGCGCTTGGAATATTGAAAGGATGCTGCAAGCCGCGGAAGCGTATCCCGTGAACCTAGGCTTTTTCGGTAAAGGGAACTGTGCCAGCACGGCCCCTTTAATAGAGCAAGTCGAAGCCGGCGCATTAGGATTAAAATTGCATGAAGACTGGGGTTCCACTCCTGCAACTATCGATGCGGCGCTCAGCGTTGCCGACCAGATGGATATTCAAATCGCGATACATACGGATACACTGAATGAAGCGGGTTTCGTAGAAGATACGATTCAAGCCATCAACGGAAGGGTCATCCATACTTTTCATACGGAAGGAGCAGGCGGTGGCCATGCACCGGATATTATCCGCATCGCTTCGTATCCCAATGTACTTCCTTCGAGTACCAACCCTACCCGGCCATTCACCGTAAATACGATCGATGAACACCTGGATATGTTGATGGTATGCCATCATCTCGATAATAAAGTTCCCGAAGATGTTGCTTTTGCCGATTCAAGAATACGCCCGGAAACGATCGCGGCAGAAGATATCCTGCACGATATGGGCGTGTTCAGCATCATGAGTTCGGATTCGCAGGCGATGGGGCGCGTGGGAGAAGTGATTACCCGTACTTGGCAAACCGCGCATAAAATGAAAGTGCAAAGGGGGGCTTTAAAGGAAGATGAAGGGCACGAAAATGATAATTTCCGGGTCAAGAGATACATTGCAAAATATACGATCAATGCAGCATTGGCACAAGGCATTTCGGAGTACGTAGGATCATTGGAAGTTGGGAAAATTGCCGATATCGTACTGTGGAAGCCTGCTTTCTTCGGCGTTAAACCAGAGATGATCATCAAGGCGGGCGTCATTACGGCATCCAGGATGGGTGACCCGAACGCCTCGATACCGACACCCCAACCTGTTATTTACCGCCATATGTTTGGCGCCCATGGAAAATCTTTGCTACGCAATTGTTTTACATTCGTTTCGCAAGCAGGTATTCAAAATAATATTGCTGAAAAATACGGTTTGCAAAAAACATTATTACCTGTTAAAAATTGCAGGACCGTGAGGAAAAAGGACCTGGTTCATAATGATAAAACGCCCGACATCACGGTTAACCCTGAAACTTACGAAGTTCGCGTAGACGGGGAAAAGATCACTTGCGAGCCATTAGCCGTGCTGCCGATGGCGCAGCGGTATTTTTTATTTTAAATAGGTCGGTTCATGTTGGTTAAAGAGATTGTAGGTAATTTGAAAGATATTTCCGTTGATAAGGAAGAACGGGATATACTAGCCTTGGAATGGTACGAAACTGCCAAACGCATCCAACGGAAACGTAGCAAAAGCGGCCGGGAAATTGCCTTGAAACTGTTGCAAGAAAAAGTACGGCTGTCGCAAGATGACATCATTTGGAAAGATGAGCAATTAATCATCAGTATCGATATTATTCCTTGCGAAGCGATCTTGGTAAAACCGGGAAATATCCAGGAGATGGCAGCTGTTTGTTACGAGATCGGTAATAAGCATTTACCCTTATTCATGGAAGATGAGCAACTGTATATTCCTTACGAAGCGCCCATTTTCAGATGGTTGCAAGCAAGTGGTTATCAACCTACACAAGTACAACATAAATTATTACATCCATTGAATACGACTGTTTCCCCGCATGGGCATGGGGATCATTCATTATTCACTAAAATCTTACAACTTGCAGCAGGAAAATAATTATATAGGTAAATTGTTGCACCTGGCGGATCCGATGCTACCCATCGGCGGATTCTCACATTCGAATGGACTTGAAACATATGTGCAGCGCGGAATCGTAAAAGATGCCACAAGTGCAGAACAATTTGTTAATGATTATATCTGTTGGAATTTGTTATATAATGATGCTGCATTTGTTTACCTATCTTACCAAGCTGCTAAAGCAAAGGATGAAAGCCTGTTACTTTTACTTGATGAAGAATGCGAAGCACTTAAAGCGCCCAAAGAAATCCGTTTGGCTAGTAACAAATTGGCTGCAAGACTGATTAAAATCTTTAAACCATTATATCAATTCCCCTTGATAGATGCTTATGAATTTGCGATCAAGGAAAAATGGGCTACGGGACATTACCCTATTACATACGGAGCATTGGCTGCTTGTCTTGATATACCGGTTGCGGCAGCTTTGCATGCCTTTTATTATAATGTTACGGTTACAACGATCACTAATTGTGTGAAGTTGGTACCGCTGGGGCAGCAGGATGGTCAAGAAATCTTGCATAAGATGTTACCGGTAATCGGGGAGAAAGTACAAGAAACGATGCTGCTCGATCGAGCCATGGTAGGACTTTGTAACGTTAGTTTCGATGTTCGCTGCATGCAGCATGAACGATTATATTCCAGGCTGTATATGTCTTGATCGCCTTAAATACAAATATGTATATGTCAGAAGAAAGAAAATATATAAAAATCGGGGTTGCGGGACCGGTTGGAAGTGGCAAAACTGCCTTAATTGAAAGATTAACCCGCACGATGGCTGATAAATATAGTATCGCGGTTATTACAAATGATATTTATACCAAGGAAGATGCCGCATTCTTAACCAAGAACAGCCTGCTTCCCCAAGAAAGAATTATAGGGGTTGAAACCGGTGGCTGCCCGCATACGGCTATCCGGGAAGATGCCAGTATGAACCTGGAGGCCGTGGAAGAGATGGTAGGGCGCTTTCCCGATGTTGAAATTATTTTTATCGAAAGCGGCGGCGATAATCTTTCTGCGACCTTCAGCCCGGATTTGGCAGATGTTACCATCTTCGTAATCGATGTGGCTGAAGGAGATAAGATTCCACGCAAAGGCGGCCCGGGAATAACCCGCTCGGATTTACTAGTGATTAATAAGATTGATTTGGCGCCGTACGTGAGAGCTGATCTTAAAGTCATGCAAGATGATGCCAGCATGATGCGAAAAGGTCAACCATTCGTCTTCACGAACTTATTCTCCTTGGAAGGCTTGGATAAGGTGATCGGCTGGATCCGGAAATATGCATTGTTGGAAGAAGTGGCCGAACCGGAGTTGAAGAGATGAGGAGTGAATTAAAAATAACGATCGCGCAGAAGGGTGGCAAGAGCATCCTGGAGGACCGGTATTTCACACCGCCCTTTAAAATCATTGCATTACCGCATTTACCCGGTAGCAGCCGACTTGAACTGATGTTGATGAGCGCCTCACCCGGCATGTTAAACAAAGACCGCTGGAATATTCAGATTAACGCGGGAAGCCACACGGACTGCCGCTTGTCTACGCAATCTTACCAACGCTTGTTCCCCGCGCCGGACGGAACTTTCCAGCACATGGAAATCAACCTGTCCAGTAATGCTCAATTTGAATATTTACCACATCCATTGGTGCCGCACCATGCTGCAAACTTCAAAGGTTATAATAACATTTTCCTCAGCGCCGGTAACCGTTTCATCTTCGGGGAAGTTATCACACCCGGTCGACAGTTAAATGGTGAAACGTTCCAGTTTGAACGTTTACAAAATTGTACACAAGTATATTTACATCAGCAATTAATTTTTAAAGACAATCAAATATTGATCCCGGGAAAAATCCCGATGTCTGCTACGGGTCAATACGAAAATTATACACACCAGGGAACATTCCTGTATTTTGACACATCCGCTTCACCGCAGCTACCCATTGAAGCTTGCTATAAGTATTTGCAACAGGGCAAACTTGAGTTCGGCATATCTGAAAGTTCAAAAAACGGTATGGTTGCGCGGATACTGGGTCATTCGGCAGAAAGTTTATTCCGAGTTTTACAAGAACTATCATCCATTACCAAGCTTAAAACCACGGCCATATGAATGCAGAACTAGGGGCATTATTGATAACAGCCATTACGATCAGTTGCTTACATACGCTCACGGGACCGGATCATTATGTACCATTTATTGCTATATCAAAAGCACGCAACTGGAGCTTAAGCAAAACGATCGGCTGGACAATTATTTGCGGCATCGGCCACGTAGGAAGTTCAGTGGTATTGGGTTTCGCCGGGATATACTTGGGGTGGCAGCTCACAAAACTCACGGGTATTGAAGAAGTAAGGGGAGGCTTAGCCGCCTGGGCATTATTTATATTCGGATGTTTATACTTAGTTTACGGGATCGTGCAAGCCATCCGCAACCGGCCACACAAACACTTCGATGTATATGAAGACGGCGACATTTATGTATACCGGCACAAGCATGAAAATAACACTGCCGTATTAGCCAAAGACAAAGTAAAAGTAACCCCGTGGATACTCTTTATCATATTCGTCTTAGGCCCCTGCGAGCCATTAATTCCATTATTAATGTTTCCCGCAGCCCAACATTCCACATCCAGCATATTCATCTTGGTAACGGTATTTTTATTCTTCACGATACTCGTCATGCTAGCGATGGTCATATTGGGTTACTACGGCTTCCATTTATTAGAGAAAAGTAAGTTCGAAAAATATATACACATATTAGGCGGCGCCAGCATCACCATCTGCGGCATAGGCATGCTGGCACTAGGCTGGTAGGTCGGTAAGTTAAATAAATTGTGTATTTCATCCAGCATGCCAGCCTACCATCCAAGCAAAAAAATATCAAACACCATCCTTGAAATCCCTGGATCCCAAAAAATCTTTAAACCTAGAGGGATCCCATATCAATTACGAACCGGTACTTCACATCACTTTTCATCACCCGGTCATAAGCCTCGTTTACATAATTAATATTAATTACCTCTACATCCGAGATGATGTTATGTTCCCCGCAATAATCCAGCATCTCCTGCGTTTCGGGGATGCCACCGATCGAAGAGCCAGTGATAGTACGATTTTGTCCTAACAATGCGAACCCGTTAAACTGAACCGGTTCCGGCGGAATACCGACACAAATCATTACCCCGTTCGTATCTAACATAGCCAAATACATATTATAATCATGCGGCGCAGAAACCGTATCGATGATAAAGTCGAACTTTCTCTTTTGCGCTTTGACCTGTTCCTTGTCCTTGGTAACCACAAAATGATGAGCCCCCAAGCGTTTGGCATCCGCTTCCTTTGAAGGGGAAGTACTCAGCATGGTTACTTCGGCGCCAAGGCTTACGGCAAATTTCACCGCCATATGTCCCAATCCTCCCAAACCTAATACCGCCACGCGATCCCCTTCCTTGATACCCCATTTCTTAATCGGGGAATAAGTGGTAATACCCGCGCATAACAACGGGGCTACTCCTTCCAAAGGTAAATTGGTAGGCACCCTTACTACGAAAGCTTCATCGCAAACGATCTGGTTGGAGTAACCGCCGAAAGTCAAGGTTTTACCATCCTTTTCATAATCATTATAAGTTAAAACGGTCTGACCTTTCTCACAGAACTGTTCATGACCACTTTGACATTGGTCGCACTCGCGGCATGAATCAACCATACAACCGATGCCGGCCAGTTCGCCCACCTTGAACTTGGTAACAAGATCCCCAACTTTAGCGATCCGTCCAACGATTTCATGACCGGGCACCATCGGGTATTTGGAGTTCCCCCACTCTCCCCTGACCTGGTGAATATCGGAGTGACAAACCCCGCAATATTGAATCTCGATCAAAACATCATGCGGTCCCACTTCCCTTCTTTCAAAATTCCAAGGCGCTAAGGGATCGGTGGATTTGTGCACGGCATATCCTTTTGTCTTCAGCATATTTTATTAATTTATTTATTAATATATCATTATTGTCCGACTAAATTTTAACCGGAGAGCAATTTGATCCCTCAATAGTTCGATTCAATGTTCATCTGCTCGTTTCTTGTACTTTTTTGCTTGCCCAAAAAAGGTACCAAAAAAGGGCACAAATTGGCCATTACGGCCACCAATTTGATCGCTCGATCTGGCCTTTCTACTACTGTATGGCCAAGCTTCCCTTCTCTATCAACGGTGCGAAGTTCCATGGTTCTCTTAGCGGGAGGTACCCCGGATTTTGAATGTATCATCCTTCGCTTGTATCCTTGACAAGGTAAGGAATTCAAGTACCTTTAAAGTATTTTTAGTCGGACAATAATGTTAATATATGAATCAAGAATCTAAATTAAGTTACGAAACCTATCCTTTTTTACGATTAATAAGCTAGAACAGTCCGAAATTTTAATGGTTTATTAACCCGGTACAAATTATCCGTTGATAGAAAACAGATATAAGCAGGGAATAGTTGTACGTGGGCACTCAATTTGTAAACAAGTTGCGATGCACATTGACACCGTTAATTTTTCTGCATTGCGTAAATGGCGGCACTTTCATCCTACCGGAGTATACATTGATCGATGCGGGCATATATTACCAATTCAGAAAAGCCAGGTTTACTTTGAAGGGAAACAATTTGGGCAGCCGTAAATATTGGACAGGTTATTCTACGGCAAATCCACAAATGCTACGACAAATTTTGGGTAGTGTAAGTTTCAATTTCTAGGTACCCTTATATGGTTTTAAAAAGAAGATGGTCCCGTTTATGGCGGGACCAATCTTTTAGGAATATATCAAATAGGGCTCAATAATTCAACATTGTACTATCCTTCTTATTACTTCCGGCTTGTTTATCTTGCCGGAGTTTCATGACGATTACACTGGCTACGGAACGGGCTTCTTCCGAGGTGGCGAAGCCGGTAGAATCCGATTTTCCCGGCATGCTAACCTGGTGAATCAAGATTTTATTATGTTCCATAATGTCATATCCATAAGTACCATTTTCATTCTTAAACACTTCAACATTAAAATAGGCAGGGAGCTGCGCCTTTAACCCAAGCGTCGTGTCAACAGTACGAACAGGAGAACGAGTTGATGTTTGATTACAGGCCAACGAAACAATAATATACCCCATGCCAAAGAAAGTTTTCGTAAAATACTTCATTTATATAGGTTTAATCAACTACCAGCCCTCTTCAGATGGGTAGATAAATTGTAAGGCATCAAATACTGTCATGATCCTGTTGTGATTACCGTAAAAATAGCCATATTCAATAGCTCATTGAATAGCTAAAAGTCACTATTTTATAGATGTTACACCAAGTATCCAGGGGTATTGTTGCCTGGTTCAAGAATATTTTGACAGGCCAGTTTGAGAAGCTAAGCGGTTCATTAACCTTTTATAGCCATCCTTGGCGGATAGCGTATTTTATTACATCGGCTACATTCCTACTATTTGTTTTTTGCATGATATGTTGGCGATGGTTATTGACCGTATAAACACTGATAAACAATTTTTTGGCAATCTCCGCGCTACTCAGTCCTTCGCAGATACATTTCACAATTTCCACTTCCCGGGTAGAGAGCAGCCCATCTTCGGGACGGGCATAATAGACATTGGAAATTACCGGCTCCCCCAGGCCATTTTCCGTAATGGGCTCAACGGTATGCGTTACCCTGCCATCCATCCGCAGGGAGCTGATATCGGTGATACATCC
This sequence comes from Chitinophaga caeni, assembly GCF_002557795.1. NCBI lineage: Bacteria > Pseudomonadati > Bacteroidota > Chitinophagia > Chitinophagales > Chitinophagaceae > Chitinophaga > Chitinophaga caeni. The sequence goes on from NZ_CP023777.1 coordinate 278,057, forward strand.
CATGGTTGCTAAAGGTTCCCCTGTTTCCGCAGACTGCAAAAAAACCGATTGCTGCAAAATATTCCTGAAACCACCGAACCTGGTCCTGATGCGGTAATTACAAGTAAAAAGGTAATTTCCATGCTGCTGGGTGGGGATTTCTTGCAGGAATTTCAGATTAGTAGAATGCACTTTATCGCTGAAAATTTTAGCATCTTCATTGTGCCAAATCTGGGTTGTAAAATCAAGCCCGCCTTCCAGGAAGCTTTGGGAGCGGTAACCGCTTACCGATTCCATGCCCTGGCTGGCCGCGATATATTTGCTTTTCGTATAATCCAGGATGTATGTGCCGGGAAAATGATGCTTGGGCATTCTCAAGGACTTCAAGAGGGGAACGGTCGGGGCATCTAAAAACTGGGTTAAGTTACTAGTCTCATGATGCTGTACCATGCTCAAAAACTCTTGATAGCTCTTTGGAGAGGCCATTTGTTCAGTATATCTATTAACGGTTTCGGTTAATTTTCAATCTTATACAACATTACAATTGATTGAATCGTTTAACTAAGTTACGAAATACATCTCACAATGTATATTCAAGCAACTGAAACTATCATGGCACTTTCTTTGTTACCACATTCCAGGAGGCCCTGTACCGTGCAGATCAGCCCTACAATAATGAATTAAAATTAATATAAATATTTTCATACATGAAAAGGATTTTATTTATCATTTTCGCCTTGTTACCGCTCTATTCCTTAGCCCAAAAACTTGATACCAAGGTTGCCGACGCATTTTCCGAACGGATTGCTTACTATTACCCGGTTAAGAATGATGCTATCATGATATTCATCAACGAACAGATGGCGCGGAGCGGCGCCGGCGGGTTAGATATGGATAAAACCATGACGGATTTGAAAAGTGATGCCACCGCTATGGATGCAGCCCTCAAATACCTTTACCAGTATAGCGACTGTAACCGCCAAACTTTGATCGCCAATTTACGCGCCATGCAATTGCCAAACAACAGTGTTTACACCCTGGCCACCTACGTGGAAAAGAAATACAAGGATGATTCCAAGGCATTGCTCGATGAAAAGGAAGAATTGCTTAAATCGGGAGTGCTAACCAATACCAATGCCGCCAAAGAACCGGAAGCGCCGCGTACAGCAGCCGTTCCGGTAGATGTACCTGCCACCACGACACCCGTAGCTAAAAATAAGGATAGCATCGACACCAAGCCGGTAATGCAAGCAGAAACTTATGACTTGGACGATAAAACGGATTGGAACCTCGGCAATGTTTTTAAATTAAATTCTGCCAGGGATCTCGTTGCGAAATACGGGAAAGAAAACATCGTATTAAGGGATGCTTACGATTTATCCGGCAACTTCATTGGCCAAGCTTATGTCGTTTTCCCGGATACGAACAATGAACTTGAAATGTTGTTCGACAATGATTCCAGTAAAACGGTGATCTTCTCACAAGTACGTTCCAAGTGGAAAACGCCTTTCAGTATCCGCGTAGGCGATCCGCTTTCAAAGCTGGTGAAAATGAATGGCCGCGATTTCAAGTTCAACGGCTTCGATTGGCAAGACGGCGGTATCGTGTATAGCTGGGAAGGTGGTAACCTCGATCATAAAGGCATCAAAATATTATTAAAAGCAAACAATAGCGGGGATACAAAATTGTATAATAAAGTTTCCGGTGGTCAGAAAGTGAGCAGCGATCATTCTGCATTGAAAGGTTTGGATGTCGTAATCGACAAAATTGCATTTCATACGGGCGGCAATGAATAACACCTAATACATTCTCCAATATAAAGGTTCAGCACCGGGATAAGCCCCCAGGTGCTGAACCTTTTTTTAGCTCACCTACCAGCCAGCAAATCAAAAGTGTTATAATTTCCCTTCGTCCCATTCTTAGCTATTCTATAGATATCTACCTGTACATCATTTGAAAGCAGTGAACCCGGGGTAATGCGTCCATTTCGACTATTGGAATGAAATATACTTCTTCTCCGCGGTAATAATTTGGTTAAAGAAATCTTCCATCTCTTTAACCGAGGAGGCAGGTAATTGTTGCGAACAATCGGTATAAAACTCCCGTTCAATTCTTAACTTATTATCAGACAGCTTTTGGTATACCAACTTGTAAGTCATGTTTTTAAATTGACCGCTAAAACCGCTGGGTACCTGCTGAAATGTTTTCCCTTCGGGTAATTCAATATTTACCACTGTTTTATAGATATCGGAACTTTCGTACCAGCAATACTCAAATGGATACTGCCTTTCTTCATCTTTAAAAATATTGATGGAAACCGGGACATCGATAAAATTCGGCTTGATCATGCTGAAATCGCCCACGTTAATGATTTCATTCTTCACCTTAAACTGCAATTTCATTGATACCGTATCGGCAAGGTTATCCAGGTTCTTGAATGAATAATCTTGTATACTGTATTGATTCTTAAATGCACCGGAGAGCAAGCTTTGTAATTCATTCTTGACCTCGTCATCGGTATGATGGTAATACCTCGCCCTCCTACCGGAAGCGAAAGTGCCATTCGCTTTGGATTCGGTATTCACGATTATATCATTGTCCTCCACTTTAATATCAATCATACGAACCAGCGCCAACTTTTCCTTCTTTTCTGTATCCAAGTGTTCGATCGTTCCCCCCGGTTTGTAAGTATAAGGTATATTGAGAATTTGCGCCTGCGACATAGAACTGTTCTTAGCATTAAATGGCAGGTAATTATCTGTCAACTCAAGGTAATGTTCCGTACCACCAGCTTTATAACGGATAATACAATGGTTAAAGTCCATGCTGGGCAACTGGATCGTGTTGAGACCATTATCCCTTGTATTGATTAAAACCAGGTTGGCATCTAAACCCGCCTTGCGAGCTAAAGCCAGGAACAAGGTGGAAACATCCTTACAATCGCCCAATTTTGTTTGCAAGGTAGTACTAGCGCGCTGGGGCACATAAGCGCTTTGCCTGAAAGAAACGGAGCTGTACGCGATGTTTTCTTCAATATAATTGTATATTTTACGCGCGATATCCAGCTCTTTTAAGCCCTTGACACCCTTGGGGAAAATCTTATCGTATGCAGCGCTCAATTCATAATCATCGCGGCTTTGCATCTTGGTAATATCGCTATACCATTCGGCTATATCTCCCCAACTACCTACGGTAGAAACATGTAATACTTTTCCTACATCCGCTAAATCGGGCATGTAATATTCATCCTTCACAGGCTCCAGGTTATACATATCCCAACTATAGTATTCAAAATCTTCAATTTTTTTACGCTTCGGTTTCAAATTAGGTTCATTGAAGAAGTTAAATTGTAGCTTCTTACCGTTCGCTACCAACATATTATAATGTACTTCTTTAACAGGGATGAACGAGTTGAAATAGTATTTATCCCAAAACTCCTTACCGATCCTGCCGGAGCCGTAATGTTTAATTTTATAAGTATAATATATGGCATCCCCCGGTTCTATTTTCGTAAACACGATTTCATTCCCCGAACTTTCTGCCGGCACCCTCGATCCGCTGGGTTTCACCACTTCCGATTTCAATATTTGAACATCCTGGTAATACGTATTATAGGGAATAGAAAGTTCTTTCCAATTATCCACACCGTTCTTATTATTGATCCTAACGATTACCTGGATCACCTCCTCGCAGCCGCCTTCATTGTATAAGACAACATCTTTCCCTTTATAAATAAAATAAGAGGCGTATGAAGAGTCGAACACTTTTTTGTTATCCTCTTCTATCTTTTTGTATGGATCCGCGGTAGGGAAATAATTCAGGATGTTCGGTTTATTTTCCAGTTCGCGTATCCGGGAACGGCATTCGTAATCGATCGGGTTATAGGTCAAGGCTTTTTTGAAATAATCCAATGCCTTTTTCTTGTCGTTTTTCTGTACATAACAATTAGCAATATCAGATGATATGACACTGCTATACGGGCTGATTCCTTGCGTAATTTGCAGGTAATGGATCGCTGAATCGTATTGCTGCGTATTAAAGAAATGGCGGATCAGATCGTTATAAGAAGCCGGAGCGTAGGGGGCGACGGTAATATATTTATTCAAGGTAGCAATACCCTTGTCTTCTTCATTCTTATCAAAATAATCTTTGGCCAGCGCATCAACTATTGTCAAATTAAAATTATCCTGTAAAAACTCCTCCATCACTTTCCTGTAATTTACGGGATCGGATAGCAACTTTTGGTATAATATTGCCATCATGTTAACAATTTCGAACCTGTCCTTCTCCTTTTTATACACCTCTTTGGCTATCGTGATAACACTATCGATTTTTCCTTGATAAGCCATAATCCCGGCCTTTCTTAACTCGGTAATCATGGTAGGCCCGGTGATAGCTTCAAGTTTATTGACGATAGCCATGGCTTCATCGTACCGTTGTTCTTTTTGCAAGCGATCTAATTCATTCGAGAGTACATAAAAATTTTCCGGATCTAATAACTTCACCTGTTCTACCAACTCGTTAATTTGAGTGCTTTCATATTCGGCATTCAAACATTTGGCATATTCGTTAACGATAAAAGCAGACTTTGGATATTCCGTATAGATGGGAGCTACAACTTCCTTTGCTTTATCGTAAAAATGATTCCTTAAATATACCTTACTCAAGAGTAATGCATTCGCGGGATCATCCGGATCATTTTTTATTTTTTCCAAGAAGTACTTTTCTGCGAAACCGGGTAGTAATTCAACCTTTGCCGTACTTTTATCCACCTGGTATTCATGGTAAGCCGGCGTAACTTCTAGCCCGGGTATAGCCTTGAAATCGGTATCCGTAAGCCGTACTATAAAATTGGGTGAACTTACCGTGCTAGTAAAACCAAATTGGACTAAAACCCTGTTATATCCTTTCTTTAGATGCGCTTTCATCATGTAAGCGTCCAATTCCGTAACCCTAGCTTCAGGATCAGCGAACAGCAACTTATCATTCAACCATAATTTGAAGGCACAGTTGCCTCCTAGGTTAATCAATACATCCTGTTCCATTTCCGACTGGATAAACGTTTGTGCGTATCCAACAGCAGTAGTTGGAGTCACAAATGGAGCAACCATTACCCAACCTTGTCCCGTATTTATCGTAGGCACGAACCAATTCACCAAGTTATTATTACTTGATATAAATCCTTCTTTCGATACCGGGGTTGAAATGGGGGGATATTCCTTATAAAATCCGCTACCACTTACATTATCGAAAGGCCCTACGAACTCCCAATCTTCAACAGCCCCCATATTCTTGAAGGACTTCTTATTCTGCTCAATTTGATAGCTCACCGCGTAATGGAATCCGAGGAAGTAATTACCGGCAGCTTTCATCGAACCATTAAAACGATCATCGTTTTGTAAACTTTGTAAGGCCTCCAATTGAATGCCCTTCTTTTTGCCATGTTGACCGAAGAATGCTTCATAAAACCATAAGCCGTAAGTATAGGGAGCTGGGTTTTGCATTTCCCGGATCGGGCTTTTCCCGTATTTTTCAAGGTAATCTATGCCCTCGTAAGATTCCAGGCATACCAGCATGGCCAATGCATTATCGGCATGATCTTTTGACTTGAAGGCTTTGTGAAATAATGCTATCGCTTCTTTCTTTTCATTTTTCAGAAGAGCCTGCCAGGCTTTATCATAATCCCCGGCAAACATGCGGATGGGCAACATCAATAGGAATGCTGCGGCTACAACACAGATGTACTTTTTCATATAGTCGGTATAGGTTTATTAAATTATTATAAAAATACATTATTGTCCGACTAAATTTTCGATAAAAAAAATAAAAGCACCCTCAAAAGTTCAATTCAATGTCCACCTGCTCATTCCTTGTACTTTTTTGCTTGCCCAAAAAAATACCAAAAAAGGGCACAAATTGGCTATCACGGCCGCCAATTTGATCGCTCGATCCAGCTTTTGTACTACTGTATAGCCAAGCTGCGGTTTGCTATCAACAGTGCGAAGTTCCACGGTCTCTTGGCAGGGGGCCGGATTTGGAATAGATCATCCTTCGCCTATATCCTTGAGCAGGTAAGGAATTCAAATAATTTAAAGCAATTTTAGCCGGACAACAATGATAAAAATATAAAAGAAATCCAATTGCACAATTTAGATATCCTCGCCTTCATCGCCTGTTGACGGGGAATTTAGATCGCGCCGGATGATGGCATTCACTTCCTGTTCAGTAGCCCTTAACTTATCTTGGCAGAATTTCACCAGGAATGCGGCCCTTTTCACTTTGCTGGCCAGCTCGTCAACAGATATAGTTTCATTCGTGATGGCTGCTTCAATCTCTTTCAATTCATTATAGGCAGCTTCGTATGTCAATATTGCTTCCATCGTAGATTAATTTTGATCTGTAACCCGTGCAACGGAGGTACCATCTTGAAGCTGTATACTTACCTGCATACCGGGCTTCAAGCCGGAGACTTCCGTTATAATTTTTCCATCATGATATACCAGGGCATAGCCTCTTTTTAATACATTTTCCGGGCTGAGTAAATTACAAACAGTTTGTATATGCTGCACGAGGTTCTTTTGATCTTGTAAAAACGATTTGCTGTCATGGCGGATATTTATCAATATTTCCTTCAGGCCGTTTAGCTCTCCTGATAGCCTGGTAGTACAAGCCGCATTTACACGGTGCATCTTTTGGAATAAACTTTCTTTATGATGCTGTATTAAAGATAAGGATGATTGAAAAATGTCCTGTTGTGTTTCTTGTAAACTCGATGCATGGATATCCATAAGGCGCCTCACTTCATAAGCAATATAAGTTTGATCTTCACTCAAATCGCGGTTCAAGTCATGCATCCATTGTTGGGTTTGCAACAAGGTGGCCTGGTAGCTCTCCTGTAGTTCCAATTCGAACGAACGGTTGTGCGCAATAATCCATTCGGCTGCTTTCGTCGGCGTCTTCGTATCAGTATGTGCCAGCATGTCGGTAATGGATTTATCCTTATGATGCCCGATCCCTGTAATTACGGGAACCGGGAAACGGGCCACTACCCTACCCATCGCGAAGGTATCGAAAATTAAAAAATCGGTTTGAGCCCCACCGCCCCGTACGATTACTACAGCGTCATATTCTATACCGGATTGAAATATATCGATAAACTTTTGCACGATCATATCAGCCTTGGCTTCGCCTTGCACCACGGTAAAGTAATAATCTGTATAAAAGCGGTAACCAAAAGGATTCTGTTCCAAGGTATGTTTAAAATCTTGGTACCCGGCGGCGTTATTTGAAGTAATAACAGCAATTTTCTGTATAACGGGTTTGATAGGCAGTAGATGATTGGCCGAAATATAATCGCCATCTTCCATCCATACATGATCTGGCAGGGAATGTAACAATTGGTTTAGCACGGCTTGTTTTTGCTGTGCTAGTTGCCCGATCGTGAAATTATTATCGATCTCCAACAACGTCAACTGCAAACCATACACGGCATGGTAGCTTATGGAAACACGCACCAGCACCTGTATATCATTCTTAAATGCCTGTCCCGTGATCCTTTCAAAATGCCTGATATTAGCAGCCCCGTCTCCCCAAGCTACGGTGGGGATCTTCGCGAGAATGGCGTTATTGCCGGTAGCCTTTTCAACCAGGTCAAAATAATGATGTTGCTTTTGTTGATAAAAGGAATGATTCGTAATATCTGCTACGACCCAATAGGATTGCCCCCCGAATTGATCGGAAATCAGTCCTTTGATTTTAGCGGCCAATGCCGATAAAGTGATGGTGGGTGTAGTTAACATATCAAAACAAAATTACTCAAAACGTTACAAGTAGCAGGTCCTGTAAAAAAGTATATCAATATTTATTGCTTGATGATTCAAATATATTGATTAAATTATTGACTATAAACAAATTAACAATTACGGAAGAGCGGATAACAATAAATCCTTAATTTCGCCATTTTTATTGCTAGGAGGTATAGCGTTTAGGAACATGTATAATTGGTCAACTTGTTTTATAGCTTGCATTTTCGTACTGGGGTCTCTTTGTTCGACGGCGCAAACCTTGGATAGTACATCATTGAATAACCGTCCAACAGATACTACGGCCCCGTTACCCGGGCTTTCGACCCAAATTAAGGCATCAGATACCTTAATTTTATACCGCATTAACGGCACTTACTTTAAGAGCATATGGGAAGACGCCAAGTATACAGTATCGAGACCAATACATTGGGAGAAGAAAGACTGGATTACATTTGGCGCCGTTATGGGAACAGCTTCCGTTTTGGCAGTATCAGATTACCCTATAAAAGAATTTTTCCAAAAACATCAATATAAAGCTGTTAATAGTTTCGCGCATGCGGTTGAACCTTTCGGGAATGCTTATTCCCCCTACCTTATTGGCGGGATGTACCTTACGGGGGTATTAACCCATAACAGGAAGTTGGAACACGGCGGGTTGATGGCTGCCAAATCCCTGGTATTATCAACAGCTATCTATGCAGGAATTAAAAGCATCATCAGGCGTGGTCGACCTTATTATTTTGAGCGTCCTTACAACTTTGTTAGACCTTTCAGTAAGGACGAAAGGTTTACTTCATTCCCTTCCGGGCATAGTTTAACCGTGATGACTTTTGCCACCGCCATGGCGGAATTGTATGGTAAGGATCATAAATGGGTACCCTGGGTTGCTTACGGCTTAGCAGGTTTAACGGGATTATCTAGGATATACCATAACCGCCATTGGAGTTCGGATGTGTTGATAGGTTTATCCTTGGGGCATTTTGTTACGAAATCTGTATTTAGGCGTCATAAGGAGATGGAGCATAAAAAAGCGTTACAGTTCAAATTTACGCCTCTTTATTAAAAGCCCTTTGCCTTGGAACTGCACGGTTTCGAGATTACGTGCCGTAACCATTCATTGGATTTCAAGAACAGCCATCCTGGTATCCGATGAAACCAATACGCCGGATCCGGGCTTCCAGGCAGGAAGATTCGAATCAAGCGTATTCGTCATAACAGTCTCCTGTCCTATTTCTGATTTACCGGTGTTTCAATAATCAGGAATTGCGTGGTTTGCAACATTTGTATGCTGATTCCTGACAAGTCCCACAACCCAAGTCCATCGCGTGTATCAACAGTCATTCCGTTGACAACAATGCTTCCTTCAATCACGAAAATGAACACGCATTTATTTACCGGGTTCAACTGGTAATCGATAGAATATCCTTCATCGAAATAGCCGAGGCTGAGCGTAGCATTTTGATTGATCCAACAATGCCCTAATCCTTCTTCGGATGAAACGATCGTTTGTAGCTTGTTCTTCCTGGAAGCTTTCGGGAAGCTCCTTTGTTGATAGCGCGGGATAATATTTTGCTGTTTCGGTTGGATCCATATCTGCAAAAACTTCACTTCTTCTTCACCGATGTTATATTCTTCATGTCTCAACCCACTTCCGGCGCTCATGATTTGTACACCGCCTTCTTCTACCGTGGTACTATATCCCATGGAATCTTTATGGTTCATCTTCCCTTGAAGCATAATAGAAATAATTTCCATATTGATATGGGGATGCGTACCGAAGCCTTTCCCGGCTTGCAAGATATCATCATTGAAAGCAACGAGCGTACCGAAAGCACTTTTATCGGGGTTATAGAAATCGCTAAAGCTGAAAAAGAAATTGCTTTTTAGCCAACCCGTATCTTTGGTGCCCCTTTCGTTGGCAGGAAATAATTTTGATTGCATTGTCGTTCGATTTATTCTAGGGCTTAAAAATAATGGAATTCACCGTATCTATTTCATCTTGATTAATAGTATGCCCCAAGCGCGGATAAATCTTTTTTGTTACCGCGGCGCCCATAGCTGATAATTGTGCTTCCGATTCATTAACCCGTTCAACGGGAACATGCATATCAGGATCACCGGACCCCAGGAAAACCGGCGTTTGCTCGAAGGTTCCCGAATAATTGTCCAGGTACAATTTATCCCCGATCAATCCGCCAGTAAACGCAACCACTCCCCCGTAGGGCCTTGCTTTCCTAGCGGCGCATTCCAAGGCCAGGCAAGCACCTTGCGAAAATCCTAGCAAGAATATATTATTTATCGGGATGCCTAATTGTTGGGCATCACCGATCATGCCGTGTACCAAGTCAACTGCGCTCGATAGCCAGGGTTCATTTTCAGCAGGCGCGGCCATGAAGGAAAAAGGATACCAGGTATGATTGGTGGCCTGCGGCGCCCAGATTGAATAGCCTTCCACGTTTAACAAGCCGGTTATACCGATAATATCTTCGGCGCTGCCGCCCCTGCCGTGTAATAATATCAATAATTTCGATGCTTCCCCGGCTTTTTTACCCGCTTCGAATACTTGTTTTTTATGCATAATAATTATTCGATAATTCTTGGTAAAACTCTTTCTATATCCGCTCTCCTTGGTTCGTATTGCGGCGGTAATTTAAGGTGTGTACCCAGCTCGCTTACCGGCTCATCTACCGGGAAGCCGGGATTATCCGTAGCCAATTCAAACAGCACCCCACCGGGCTCCCTGAAGTACAAGGAATAAAAATAATTCCTGTCGATTTTTGGCGTAATATTCAAACCATGCTCCGTTACCCGCTTACGGTATTCCATCAGCACCTCTTCATTTTTCACCCTGAAAGCAACATGATGATTCGTTCCTCCCATCACGGAACCGGGTTTACCGTCCGGATCTGCTAATAAGTCCACGATCGAGGCACAATTTACCGCATCCGTAGCAAACCTGTACCGGTGGCCATCCTGGGCAATTATCTTATACCCCAGTATATCCGTCAGAATTTCAGATGTAAGTTGTATACTTTTCAAACTGAGGGTTACCGCGTGAAAGCCCCGGGTGGCAATATCGGCTGTTATATCATCTGAAACCCAAGGCTGCCGCTTATCTTCAACGGCAGGTTCAACAAGTGAAAGAATTAATCCATCAGGATCTTCGAAAGACAAAAATCTTTCCCCGAAACGTTCTTCGTAATCGCCGTGTTTTACCCGTTTACGTTCAAAACGATCTTTCCAAAAACCGAGGCTTCCCGCCGGGATCGCGAAGGCAATCTCCGTGGCCATCCCCGTACCGGGATAGCCTTTTTTTATATGTTCCCAGGGGAAGAAGGTTAGAATGGTACCCGGTGTACCCACTTCATCACCGAAATAAAAATGATAAGTACCCGGATCATCGAAATTCACGGTCTTTTTAACAAGCCTCAAGCCCATTACCTTGGTATAAAAATCATAATTTCTTTGGGCATCGCTAGCAATGGCGGTAATATGATGCAGACCTAAAACAGTATCTTTCATAAACTTGATTTTCGGTAAAGTAGTCTGATTAAAACAGTTGAGCTCCGCCAAAGTTCAATTTAAGACACATGAACAACTATCATAATTTATTCAAAACACGCTAGCATGATCCCTATCATAATTATTGCCAAGCATTAAACGGATGCGCTTCCTTTTGCAACTGGTTAGAAAGTGCTTTCCACCTGGCTTTTAATAATAATTCCCTGCCCGGAATGCTACGGGTATAGCATAGGTCGCATTTACCTACGTACTTTCTCCAAAGCAGGTAAAAGGTTTCCGCAGTTTCTTTATTTTGTCCTAAAATCTTGGGAACAGCATGAAAATCCGCTGCCTTCATCCTGCCTTTCCTGTTATATCGGACGATAATGTACCGCGGGTTTTCTATGGGTTCTAATAGTTCCCTTAAGGCATCCAGGTATATCTCCCTGGTGTGTGCATCTGCATGCTCCAGGTAACATCGCAATGATCCATCCATTTCCTTCTTTACAAGGATATCTATATCTTCCAGGGAATGCCTGTTCGGAATTAAATTAACCTCTTGTAAAGCAAGTAATAAGGTTTTGGCGATATTTTTCAGCTCGTACGTAATATCACTGTGTTTAAAATATAACCTTAAAGCCTTCAGCGCTTTTCCCCCGAACAGCAATACTCCTGAACCCAGTACCAATGAAATCGCCAGCAGCCAATTTCCTGCCAACCTTGACCCCATCGCCTTCAGTGTTCCCCTGATTACCAAGTCATAATATAACAACAAGCCCGATATGGCGCTATTAAGGAAATACCGCAAGGTGCTCTTAAAGTGAAAGGATTTTAATTGCTGTTGCTCTTTCTCGGCGGCGGCAACCGGAACTTCCATTCCCGCCACGAGGCAACTGCCCGAACGGATAGCGTCATTCCACCTTTCATGAAGTTCATCCCTGCGGTTTGCTAAAAGAAACGTGCGCTCATTATATTTCCCCGATTGGGAATAGATATCACCCAAGGCAGGTAAATCCAATCTTTTCAGCCCGTTTCGAATCATATTGTTCTCGCGGTGTAAACCCACGAAAGTATCGAAGCGTCTTGACATGATAGCAATATCTTCCCCGCCGGATTCTTGCGTTATATCAATACAGGCGATATGCCAGATATTAGCAGTTTTACCGGGATTGATTTTACTCGTCCGGATCGCCCTTCCCCTCATCTGGTTAGATGTAACGAAGGACCCGATATTGCTCGCCAGGATTAAGACATTGATCCCCGGAGCATCCCAGCCTTCCCCCAGTAATGATTGCGTGCCGATTAATACATCGATCCCTCCCGCTTGAAATATACTCGTTAGAGTTGCAACGATCACTTCGGCAACCTTCCCGGAAGCCGTTAACTTCAAATAGCGATCATCGTAGGGTAGCGCCTCCATGCTAGGAACTGCATTAGCATAACTTAATGTCAAAGCCTCAACATCCTGCTTCAGACCTGCCGGGATAATTACCAAGCTCCCGGTAAGCACAGCTATTCTTTTGCCGGTTCCATTATTGCGGCGAAGCTGCTCGAAAATCGGGATCACTCCCATCTTATTTAGGGTCAAGTCATTTTTTGAATCGTTAACCAAATATTCCTTCCGGATATAATCAGTTAAAATGACGATCTTGCTACTAGTTCCTAGATTGTTATACTCTGCCTGCACGATATCTTCGATAGCAGACAGTTTCGAGATACTGGATGTGAGCATCCGGGCCAATGAAATATTATGATTGAAATCTATCCTGTTTCTTTCTATACAACCGGCTTTATGCAGTTTAGCATTTATTTTTTTGATTAAATCCTTGCTGGGTTTAAAAAATTCATCCCGGCTATCCAGGAAATATGTAAGGAGCTCAGCAAGCCATACTTCATCCATTGCGGGTATATTCCAGTCTTTATCACCAATTATCTTGGCATGAATTTTTTGTAGCGGGTATTGCCTGGCATGCAAGTAAATTATCATGGCCAAGTATACCTTGATATTGGAATATATCCATTCCAACTGCTCTTCGGGTTGGATTATGGCAGGATGTTCGGCCAATGCATCCAGCAAACCGCCCTCTTGGAGTAATTCGAAATACAGGCCGGATGCACGCTCCCGGAACTCCTTCAGCTTTTCATATTCTTCCCTTGCGGGTTGAACTAAGTAGAGGTAATCTTGATGAGGACATAATTCTCCTACCTTCACTAATTCCGGTACGGAAATTTCAGCGGAGATAGGCCCGTTAATGAGCAAGTAACGTTCCCATTCAGCAAAGCTGACATCATATGGAGGGGTCGCTGTAAGTCCTATCATGGACGGCTTCAATGCCTTTTTGACCTTGTACAAGGTATGCCACCATTCATTCCTAAGATGGTGGGCCTCGTCCGCTACCAAGCAAGCTACTCCTGCCTGTTTCAGTCCTTCGATGATATCCATTTCGCCCAGGTCCGCGTTAACGGTAGCTTTATCCAGCGTTTCTTTCTCACAAGCAGCATGCAGTGCCTGGTAGGTTACGACGGTCATAAAGCGCGGTTTGCGGATATCTTCCGAAATCCAGTCCGGGCATTCGCCAACCTGGAGAAATAATTCGCAAAACCGTTGGATCCATTGCTCCTTGGTGGTGGTAGTGGGCGCTAGTATAAGAACAGGTTTATTGATGCGCAGTGCGATTTCCAAACCTAATACCGTTTTACCGGAACCCGGGGGTGCCACGAGGTGCAGGTGATCATCTTCAAGATGTTGTTGTAACTCGTTCAGAACTTGTTGTTGGTAACTTCTCCAGGGGTATTTAAAACGTATTCCTTCGGGAAAATGCATCATCATAAGCCGGCAATAATTAGGTTAGGTAAGAGCTGAAATTAAGCTATTGAGGGCTGAAAACAAAAAACCATAAAAAGGGGGAAGCAACAGCCTTATAGGAACTGTTGCTTCAATATGTGCTATTTGTACTGTAAATTACATGTGGAGGCTAGCTCCAGTTTTTGGATGAAATTAAAGTGGCATCACCGGTTAACAACAATCATACGTCCACACTTATATGATAACGCCGCGGTAATACCACTGAAACTGCTGCTAATTTCAACTAAAATTGACATAATCAGCTTCAATATTGTATCTTTTTTTAGCACAATTGTACCTGATTTTTATTATCTTAAAGAACTCATTGCCATATATCCTATTTTTCACTTAAATCTACCTATAGTGCCTAAAAAGCATTTACTTGACAATGTACCTTTGACGCAGCAACACCAGCTGGAGCGGCTCCTGGAAAATAGGCGCGTCTTTAACCTCAAAAATTGCGAACTGAACATTTACGAGAACTACCAGGAAGCATCCCAAATTCCTATTTCTTTTAATGACTTTGTAATCACTAGCATGGTTAGGGGGAAAAAGGTCATGCATATTTTTGACGATTCTCCTTTTGACTATCTCCCGGGGGAAACGATGATTATCCCGGCACAGCAAGCCATGAAGATCGATTTTCCCACATCCAGCCAATTAAACCCCACGCAATGCCTCGCCTTGGCTATCGATAGAAAATATATCAAGGATACCCTAGAATTTTTAAACCGCTATTATCAAGAATATGACGAAGCATATTCTTGGGAACTGCGGTTCAACCAGTACCATTTCCCTAATGATCCGGAGATTGCCGAAACGGTCAACAAAATTGTACGGATTTGTACAAGCGGCGACTTATCGAAGAACATCCTGGTTGACCTTTCAATGAAAGAACTGCTGATCCGCCTTTTGCAAACACAGAAATTAAGTCAGTATGCGTGTACCAGTAAAGAACAGGGCAACCATACCCGTTTGCATTTCGTCCTGAAATATATTCATGATAATCTTTCCGAGAAAATTTCTATCGAGCTATTATGTAAAAAAGCCTACCTCGGCCGGAATCAATTTTTTAAATGGTTCAAGGAACAATGTGGCATCAGCCCCGTAGAATATATCACGTTAGAAAGGATTAAAATGGCCAAGAAACTTATGTCGGATATGCGTTACGATATGAGAACGATCAGCAACGCTTGCGGGTTTAGCGATGTAAATTATTTCATCAGGGTATTTAAGAAAATCGAGGGTATTACGCCGAGTACTTACCAATCCTTATTAAGGTTAGGTCAACCCCTTATTATATAAACTGGTTTCCTGTTCCCACGGCAACCGGGTACATAAATTATTCGGCTCTTGCAGCTTCCGTACAAACGACTTATCTTTAAGCGGTATAACAACCATTTTTGATTCATTAAAACTATTCAATTTTAAGCATTTGTATGCCGGTTTGAGTGATAAGGAACTATGGACGAAAGTCGTTGAAGGGGATAAGAATGCGCTCGCGCATATCTACGATATGCATTTTCCCACCCTTTACCGCTACGGTATGAAATTGAGCAAAGATGATGAACTTGTCAAAGATTGTATACATGATCTTTTTGTAACGGTATGGTATAGTAAAGAAAGATTATCCATTACCGATTCCATTAAATATTACCTACTTGCCAGTTTAAAAAGACTGATAACTAATCATTTACAGAAATCACAATTAAATCAATCGTTCACGAATGACGATTATTTTGCCGAAGCATCCTACGAATCGGAATTAATCAACCACCAGGTCAAGCAAGAAAGGAATCGAAAATTGGCCGCCATCGTTAATGAACTTCCCCCACGCCAAAGGGAAATATTATATCTACGTTATTATGAAGGATTGGATACAAATGCTACAGCGCATATCATGTCTTTAAGCATCAACTCCACCTATGTTTTGCTTTCCAAAGCTTTGCAACATTTGAAAAAACATAGCGACAAATTAATAATCATAATCTTATCATTATTAATTCATTAGATATTTTTTTCAAAAATCTTTCAAAAAGACGCTAAGATTTTAACTGAACAACGCTTTATCTAATTGAAATGACAGCAAATCGATCAACAATTGAAGATATATTAGAAGATCCTCAATTAAAAATGTGGGTATTGGAAGGAGACACTGGCGCCGGGGCGTATTGGAGCCAATGGCTCCAGGCGAACCCTGCCAGGGAAAACGATCTGTTGCTTGCAAAGGAATTATTGCTATTCATGGATACCCCTGCTGATCCGGTTGCACAGGCAGAAACTTGGCAGCGGATAGCCGGGAATACGGACCAAACATCCACATCATCCGGGATTCCACCAACGACCAAGATTAAAAAACTTCCGGGTCGGCCCAGCAATTGGCCGCGATGGGTGGCTGCTGCTGCAATTTTAGCCGCCGTAGTTTGGTTCTCAGGTATTTTAGAACGTAAGGAATCCTGGTTAACTGCCGCCACGGTAGATGAATTGAGAACCGTAATATTACCGGACAGTTCCGTGGTGAGGATGAACATCCATTCAAACATCCGGTATGCAAAGCGTTGGAATGCAACATCGCCAAGGGATGTTTGGGTTGAAGGTGAAGCGTATTTCTCCGTAAAACATAAAACCAATAACCAACCATTTATAGTTCATACGAACGATGTTGAAATTAACGTGGTAGGCACGGAATTTAACGTGAATACCAGGAGGATAAAAACCGAGGTTGAACTTTGTAAAGGCGCCGTAAAGCTAGCTTTAAAGGCCGATGATAGGGCGCCGATATTAATGAAGCCCGGCGATAAGATCAGTTATTCGAAACGAACCAAGATATTAAAAAGCAAAAAAGTAGATCCTGTAGAAATCGCATCATGGAGAAGTCATGTGTTAAGTTTCACAGATGCCACAATAGAGGAGGTCGTTGCCGCGATAAAAGATAATATGAATATTGAAATCAAGATCGATGATCCTGATTTGTTACATCAAACCTATACCGGAAGCATCCCGATGGATGATGTACAGATATTCTTTACAACTTTGAACCGCACGTTCAACGTGCAAGTAAAACAAACCGGGCAACACCAATATAAGATCGTAAGGTAGTATTTAATTAACAAATAAGGAGATAAGCATTCTTCCGTGATTTACCACGGACTAGTAATCATTTGCAACCAATCAAAATCTAATTGCTATGGTAGTAAAAAATGCCAGGCGCGCAAGCGGCTGCCTGGCCGTGGCTATGCTATTCCATTTCGGATCTATTGCAGCCCCAGCCAGGGCCCAAGTTGAGGCTATCTATAGCTCGACTAAAGCACGTCCAGAATGGCAGGAACAATCCCTAAAGACTATTTTAAACAGGATTGAACAAAAGTATCAGGTACAGATCAACTACGTGGGATCAACCATTAAAGGGATTTTAGCCACTATGCCGGCTGAAAAAAATGAAAGCATCACTTTCGTGGATTACCTCAACCGGTTCCTGGAGCCATTAGGTTTACAGGCGGAAGAGCTGAACACCAAGGCTTTCGTAATCTACAGGAGCGCTGCCAAACCAGCGCCTGCCAAAAAAGATTCCGCAACGAACACACAACCCGTTGCGACTGCCGTTGCTGCTGAATACCCTACTACAACCATCCCCCAACAAGTGCAAACCAAAACCATTGAAGGACAAGTTATCGATGAAACCGGGCTTGCATTAATCGGGGTAACCGTAGTAGAAAAAGGAACCCGCAACGGAACTCAAACAGATGCCAATGGCCGCTACAAACTGCTGAATGTTCACAGCAATGCTACCTTGATATTTTCTTATATCGGTTATAAAACACAGGAAGTACATAGCGGCAAAAGAACAACCATCGATGTAAAGTTGCTCACCAATGTACAATCGATGAAAGACGTGGTGATTACCGGTTACCAAAAAATTGATAAAAATAATTTTACCGGCCAGTCTATCACCATCAGCGGGGATGAACTCAAAAAGATCAACCCGCAAAACATCTTGGCTAGTATCCAGGCTTACGACCCGTCATTCCGGATCGTGGAGAACAATATTGCCGGTTCCAACCCGAACAAATTACCGAACATCAACGTGCGCGGAACAACAGCATTGCCAACCAGCACCGGCGATGTAAGTGATTTAAGGATGACCCGCAGCGAGATGAACAATATCACCAACCTTCCATTAATCATATTGGACGGCTACCAGGTAAATCTACAAACCATCTACGATTTAGACCCTAACAGGATCGAAACGGTTACGTTATTAAAAGATGCCGCCGCTACTGCCGTTTACGGTTCTAGGGCCGCAAACGGGGTATTGGTTTTCGTTACGAAGGCGCCCAAGGAAGGGAAACTTGAGCTGTATTACAATTTTGAGCTCAATGTTACTTCGCCAGATTTAACGGCGTACAGCGTACTGGATGCAAAGGATAAACTGGAGTACGAAAGATTGGCAGGTTTGTACTCGCAAAGCGATGCCGAGAATATCGACGCCTTGGAACAGAAATATTATGCTAAACTGGATAATGTACTCCGGGGCTATAATACTTACTGGTTATCACAGCCCGTAGGCACCGAATTTGGTCAAAGGCATTCCCTCTCTTTGCAAGGTGGTAGCCAAACCGTGAAGTACGGCATCGATGCCCGTTACCAGAATAATAACGGTGTTATGCTGGGATCCGGCCGCGAAAGGTATAGCCTCGCTACCAACCTCGCGTACAACCTTAAGAATAACAAATTATTATTCCGTAATCAATTCACCATCTCGCAAGTTAACGGAAAAGATTCTCCGTACGGTTCTTTCGACACCTACGTAAAGATGAATCCATACTATCCCATACGCGACGAAAACGGTCGCTTGCTCAGGGAAATCGATGGATGGAAATACCGCGATTATTCCAATAGTGGTGGAGCCATTACGACGGATTATGTTCTGAACCCCTTGTATGATGCACAAACCGGGAGTTTCAGTAAATCGCAATACCTGGAATTCATAGATGCTTTCTCGATGGAGTACGTGATTTCCAGCGCTTTCCGCGCCCGCGGTGAAATCAGCTTAACAAAACGTCAAAATAATAACGACAGGTTCATCTCCCCGCTCAGTAATCAATATTACGATTGGTCGGGCGATGATCTGAAAGATCGCGGTGAGTATTATTATACCGCCGAAAAAGAAACGCAGGTAGATGGAAATGCAACGCTCAGCTACAACAAGATGCTGGCCGGCGGCCATTTTATCAATGCTACTTACGGTATCAACTTCCAGTCCCGCGATTATGATCGTAAAGACCTCGCCGCACAAGGTTTTACGAACGACCGCTTCACCGATATCAACTTTGCCAGGATTTATAAA
This sequence comes from Chitinophaga caeni, assembly GCF_002557795.1. Taxonomy (NCBI): domain Bacteria; kingdom Pseudomonadati; phylum Bacteroidota; class Chitinophagia; order Chitinophagales; family Chitinophagaceae; genus Chitinophaga; species Chitinophaga caeni. The sequence continues at coordinate 297,534 of NZ_CP023777.1, forward strand.
AAAGATGCCTCCCCCGGTGGAGAACAAAGGCAGGAACGTTTGTTCGGTACCTTCGTAACGGTGAACTATTCTTACCAAAACCGCTTCTTGATGGATGCGACTTTCAGGTTGGACGGTTCTTCTAAATTCGGTGTAGATGCCCGGATGGCGCCATTCTGGTCTTATGGCTTAGGATGGAACCTGCATAACGAGAAATTCTTGCAAGGAACAGCCGTTAGCAACTTGAAAATCAGGGCCACAACGGGTTTAACAGGAGACGTTTCTTTCCCGGCTTACTTATCTAATACTACGTATCAATACTATACCGGCGATTGGTATTCAACAGGTGTAGGCGCGGTTTTCAAAGCTTACGGCAACCCTGAATTGAGGTGGCAAAGAACACAAAACTATGATATCGGGGCCGATATCGGTTTGTTTAAAGATCGTATCTATTTCACACCCAGGTATTATTATAAACATACCCGCGACTTGTTAGCTGATGTCAATGTTCCTCCATCCAACGGTTTCTCCAGTTACAAAACCAACTTGGGAGAAATGGTAAACAAAGGCTACGAAGTGATGTTGAGAGCCAACCCGATCCGCAGCCGCAACTGGTCTTTAACCCTAAGCGCCAACATGGTACGCAACACGAATATCATTACCAAGATATCCGATGCGTTGAAAAATTACAATGATGCTGTTGACAAAGAGCAGCAGGACAACCCGGATTTACGTTCCGTTCCGTTGTTACGCTTCCAGGAAGGACAATCTTTGCGCACGATCTATGCCGTTCGTTCACTGGGTATTGACCCCGAAAACGGTAAGGAGATTTTCTTGACCAAGGAAGGGAAGCGGACTTATGAATACGATGTAAGGGATATCGTGCCGGTAGGAGACGAAACCCCGGATATTTACGGTTACCTCGGCGCCAGCTTAGTGTATAAAAACTTTATGATCGATGTAAGGATGTTTACCAGCCTGGGTGGCGACCTGTATAATCAAACATTAGTTGACAGGGTAGAAAATGCCGATCCTAGATATAATGTAGACAGCCGCGTATTAGCAGAAAGATGGAAAAAACCTGGCGATAAAGCTATTTATAAAGACATCTCCGACCTGGGAACCACGAGGGTTACTTCCAGGTTCGTTCAAGAGGAAAACAAACTGGAACTAAGTTCGGTTTTCCTTTCTTATGATGCGCCTGCCAAGTTTTATAAAAGATTGAAAATGCAAAACCTCCGTTTCTCATTAAATATGAACGATATCGGTTACTGGTCTAGCATTAAAGCCGAACGTGGTATCGAGTATCCATTTGCAAGGAGCTTTACATTCTCATTATCCACCCGGTTCTAAAACATTGTGACATGAAAAAATATTTATTACTGATAGCAACATCAACCGTATTTGCTTCCTGTAGCAAATGGCTCGATGTTACACCCAAATCCGATGTATCAGAAACGAGCTTGTTCAATACGGAGGATGGTTTTAAAGATGCGCTGAACGGCTTATACAGCCGTTGCATACAGCATGATTTATACGGCAGGGATCTTTCTGTTGGAACACTGGATGTATTAGCGCAGAACTACAATATTGCTTTTAATGACGGTTTAGGTTATTTACAAACTTCTCTTTTCAATTATGAAAACGAATCTTTCATCAGCAGGAAAGATCAATATTGGAATGGACTGTATAATGTAATCGCCAACAGTAACCAGATTCTAAATAAAGTAGATGAGAAACGTTCCCTGATGACTGATATGTCATACGGTATGTTCAAAGGCGAAGCATTAGCCATGCGTGCTTACTGCCATTTTGATCTGCTGCGTATGTTTGCCCCTTCATTTGTAACGGGTGCAAACCAGGACGGCATTCCCTACCTCACCACCTTTAGCAAAGACATCACGCCGCAATCTACCGTCACCGAAGACCTGGATTTTATTATCAAGGATTTGAAAGAAGCGAAGGACCTGTTGAAAACAATCGATCCGATCCTGACAGCGGCATACGTTGTCGGTTACCCGGATGGAGATTCTACGACGGAAACCGAGGGCCGGGATCTGTTTATCCAGAATAGGCGTCACAGGTTGAATTATTACGCGGTTTGTGCAGAATTAGCCAGGGTATATTTATATAAAGGTGAATACCAATTAGCCTTGGATGAAGCCGAAGAAGTGATTCATTCCAACAAGTTCCCATTCACGAAGCAAACGGATTTCATGAATCCAAATGAAGAACTGAGGGATCGTATCAATTACAACGAGTTGGTTTTTGCCTTTTACGCGGCCAGCTCCAGCAATACCCTGAACGATCAATTCAGGAGAAGCCCGAGCCAAAGTTTAACCATCAGCACTACCAACGGCAGAAGTCTTTACGAAGTGGCCGGCGTAGGCGCCGAGGATTTCCGCTTCAAACAATGGTTTAGCGAGCAAGCTGAAAACACGGGAACTTATCTCAGGTTAGAGAAGTACAAAAGGGATCCGGATGCGAACTTACACCCGCAGGTGATACCAGGCATCCGCTTATCGGAAGTTTATTATATCGCGGCAGAATGCCTATTCGACCAAGATCCGGGAAAAGCCTGGGAATATTTCAACACGGTAAGAAAATACCGCGGTATCGGCCAAGAGCTGAGCGACCCCGATAAAACTTTCTTCATGAAAGAATTGGTGAAAGAAGCCCGTAAGGAAATGTATGGTGAAGGACAGATCTTTTATATGTACAAAAGGTTAAACATACCTTTACAATCCCCTACAGGCAGCACATTCCCGGTTAACAACAACATATTTGTATTCCCGCTGCCGGATGATGAAATCTCATTTGGCAACAGATAAAATCTATAATATGAAGAAATTATTTTTCATAGGACTCTGTGCATTAGGATTCTTTACAGCTTGTGAAAAAGCGGAAGAGATCACGTACAATTCCAACAATGACATTTATTTCGATTTCGAAGATGAGGAATCCGGAGATAGGGTGGATAGCTTCAGGTATTCATTTGCCCTTTATCCCGACAAGTCTAGCGATACGATCTTCTTGAAAGTGCGTATTTCCGGTGAAAGGACATCGTACGACCGTAAATTTAAAATTGCCACCATGGGGCAATTTACTACGGCTACGGTAGATTTACATTATGAGCCTTTGCTAGCCGAATACACGATCCCGGCAGATTCCGGCAGTATCATGGTGCCGATCGTATTGCTCAACCAAGATCCGATGCTAATGGACACTACCGTTAGGTTGACGCTTCAACTACAGGAAACATCCGATTTTGCAACGAGCTTCACACAATTAGATAGCGCGAAAATAATCTGGTCGAACCGCCTGGAAAAACCGACCTGGTGGGATGTATGGCGTGGTGAGCTGGGCGATTATTCCCGCGTAAAACACGAGCTATTCATCCGTACAACCGGTACCACGGCATTACCAAACGATCAATCTGATTACCAGCAAACACCGATGGTACTTTACTACACGAGGCGGTTCCGCGCGTTCATCTCGGATCCATTCGCTTGGGTAGCGCAATATCCGGATGAAGGTTATGTCATTACGAAAGAAGATGACGGTCAATATTATTTCTATAATAAAAATAATCCGGAGAAGAAATACTTGTTGGAATACAGTAGCTCAGATGGAAAGTATTTTATCCGCGATGAAAACGGTAGCCGTATTAACTAAGCATTAAACCGGAACTAATGAAAAAATCAATACTGTATATACTTGGAATAGGATTGTTGTACTTAACATCCTGTTATAAAGACAAAGGGAATTACGATTACGTAGATGTACCGCCACCGGTTGTCACTAATTTAGATACCCTTTACAATGTAAATGCCGGAGATAGTTTAATCATCGCCCCCAAAGTAGCGCTAGCCGCGGGGAATGACGACTATATCTGCGAGTGGAAATTTTATATCCCCGGCGATACCGGGGCATTGGAATACGAGATGAAAGAGTTAAGGATCGTATTCGGTCTCGGCGCGAACAGGTATCCCGGCTTACTGCGCATTACCGACCAAAATACCGGGATGAAATATTTCTACAACTTCACGGTAGTGGGCAAAACCGAGTTTACACAAGGAACCTTGGTTTTCAGCGATAACGGCGATCATTCTACCCTATCCTTCATCAAACCCGACGGGACGGTGCAAGCAGGTATATTTGAAGCCATCAACCGCAAGCAACTAGCTGGAGGTGCAAGTCAATTGCTGCATTTACAAAACCGTAATTATATGAACGTATTAACTGCCTATTGGCTGATCTCGAAAGATGATCCCGATGGCGGTGTACAAATCGATGCTAATACCTTACAAGAACTGAAAACACTCCGGGCTCATTTCTATGAGCCCCCGGCTACCATCAATGTGGGACAAATGTACAGCCATCCATTCGGTACAATTAATGGAATCATCAATGACCAGCTTTATATCGGTTCACAAGAAACCGCTCCTTTCGCCACATATTACGGTTATTTCGGCGCCCAGGTAAATGGGAAGTATGCCATGCACCAGTCCTACGTACATAACATTGCAGAAAATCCTTACGGCGGTTACTACCTGGCGTTTGAAAAAGATAAGCACTATTTCATGAGATTCACCAATAACACTTTCATGGATACTACTTACGAGCTAGGGCCGACCAAGCTGGATTCCGCTTTCAATCCCAAGGATCTGGGCATGGACCTGATTCATATGACTAGGTTTAGCGATGAAGAAATTTATGCTTTATGCGATAGTAGCGGCCTGTTGAAAGAATTAAAATTCTCCGTAGAATTTAATAATGGCGGTACCGTTTTTCACGCTTCCAGTATGCGTGATTTCGTGAAGCCTGAATTAATCAGCGCTGCCACACTTTGGGCTACATCCCCCATCGGTGTCATTTATTTTAGTTCCAATGATAAAGTTTACCGTTACAACCCGCTCAACGAAGAAGTTGTTGCGCTTACGACCGACTTTAACGGCAAAGCGGTCAGCCTGCTTAAAGTCCAGGACAACGGTAACCTGCTCATCGTGGGAGTAGAAGGCAGTATTTATTACCTCGATATCAGCGTTGGTCACCAAGGAGATATGAAAGATAAGATAGACGGAATCCCGGGGCAACCCAAGGACATTTTCGTAAGACTTAATTAAATACAATAATTTATAATTATGAAGCTTACAACTTTAGCCACCATGCTTATGTTGCCGGCCACGCTGGTAGCACAAAAGGGCAAATTTGAAATCTCCGGGAAACTGGGGAAATACAATGCCCCTACCAAAGTTTACTTGGAAAGGCGTGCATTTAACGGCGAGGCAACGATTGATACCGTCGTGTTAAAAAACGGAACCTTCCAACTTAGTGGAAAGATCGCTGATACCACGATGGCCCTGTTGAGCCTACAAGTAGCCGGTCAAGAAAAAGAATCCCGGATTATTTACCTGGAGCCTGCAAAAATTAAGATCAAAGGAGAAAAAGACCTGGAAACGGCACAAGTGATCAGTCCTGCCAACAAGGGCTACGATGAATACAAACTCGCCCTGAAAGGATACCAGGATCAAATGGATGCCATCAACCACGATTTCGGGAATGCAACTAACGAGCAGAGAAGTGATACCGCGTTTACCCATGGTTTAGATAAACGCTTCAGGAAAGCGATCAAGGATAAACAACAAATGATTATCGACTTCATCAAGCAGCATCCTGATAATTTCTTCAGTGCTGTCGGTATTTCCGAGCTCAGTGTTTTGAACGGCATGAATATGGAAGTATTAGAGCCACTGTATGCTTCCATTAGCGATAGGGTTAAGAAAACATCCGCAGGCAGATCTTTTGAAGAAAAGATGATCAAGGAAAAAACGATCGTGGTAGGGGCCTTAGCGCCTGTCTTTACACAGGATGATATCAATGGTAAACCGGTATCATTGACTGATTTCCGTGGGAAATACGTATTACTGGACTTCTGGGCTTCCTGGTGCGGACCTTGCCGCCAAGAAAATCCCAACGTGTTAAGGGCATTCCATAAATACAAGGATAAAAACTTCATGGTATTATCCGTTTCATTAGACAAACCTTCCGGTAAAGCGGATTGGTTAAAAGCGATTGAGCATGATGGTATCGGGGAGTTTGTTCACGTGTCCGACTTACAATATTGGAGCAATGCCGCGGCCAAATTATATGGCATTACCGGCGTTCCAACTAATTACTTACTAGGTCCCGATGGCAAAATATTGGCCATGAACTTAAGAGGAGAAGCATTGAATCAAAAATTGTCAGAATTACTTCAATAATACGTTGATAAAATGATGCATGAGTCCCGGTTGTATTACTACAACCGGGTTTTTATTTACAAGCATATTATCCATCGTTAGCAAACAAATCGTTGCTATGCAAAACGCTTAAAAATTTCGCTCCGGCAATATTATCCATCAAGGGCAACATTATATGAGAGGCTGTAAATTCTTATGGATAATCTCTACTTTTAGGAATGCGATTGATCATATTTTTTCTCTTCTGCAATTTTTCATTGCAACCAATTTTTGCACAGCAGCAAAAAATGCGTGTTGCAGTAGCCGGTACATCCCACGGTCATGCCGCTTTTATATTTGGCAGACCCAGTAAAGGCGATTTAGAGATCGTAGGAATTTATGAACCGGATACCGCGGTTGCTAAACTCAGGATGCGGCAATTTAAATTACCAGCCGAGCTTTTTTATACGGATCTGGATAAAATGCTGGATGCAACAAAACCCACTGCCGTACTAGCTTTCGGCTCCACCTTTGAGCACCGGAAAGTTGTAGAAGCCGCAGCACCAAGACATATGCATATCATGGTAGAAAAACCGCTCGCAACGACATTAGAAGATGCCCGTTACATGCATATGCTGGCCAAAAAAAATAAAGTATACTTATTAACCGATTATGAAACTAGCTGGTATCCTTCGGTAGCAAAAACATTCGAGCTGATTGAAGACAGCAGTTTCACCGGTCAACCACGAAAGATCTTCGTTAATGACGGTCATAAAGGCCCCAAGGAAATCGGTTGCGGACCGGAATTCCTGGATTGGCTTACCGACCCTGTACTCAACGGTGGCGGCGCATTGATGGATTTCGGTTGCTACGGTGCGAATTTAATGACGAGGCTCGCGCATAACCGCTTACCTATTTCCGTAACGGCCGTCACGAGGCAATTCAAACCCGATGTTTACCCCAAAGTCGATGATGATGCCACGATCCTATTGGATTACGGCGATATGCAATGCACGATCAACGCCTCCTGGAACTGGACGTTTAACCGGAAAGACATGGAGATATACGGCGACAAAGCATACATCAAAGCCTTGGACAAAAATACGCTCGTGCGTAAATCCGGTGAAAGAAGCGCAGCCGAAATCCAGCGAATCACCGATCAAGATATAGCCGTTTATGAAGATCCCTTTTCATATATGATCGATGTTATCAAAGGGAAACAAACTATTCAACCGGAAGATTTATATGCTACTGACAATAACGTTATTGTAGTAGCTATCCTGCAAGCAGCGAGGGAATCAGCAAAAACGGGAAAAACGGTTTATATGTCGGCTATTAAATAAATCTAAACCAGTATAATCAATTCCAAAATTTCTTAGATGTCCATTTCATGTTCCATGCACCAAGCCTGGACTAACGACAACTCCGATTCCTTTATTATGTTCGTGTGTTCTAAAGCTGGGAATATACCTTCAGCTACCTCGTCCTGGTACCGACCGATTACATCCTTTACCATACTTTTCATATCGAAATAACGGGGTGCATGTTTGTACTTCTTATCATTAAGACCCAGTAAATCATGGATGATCAAAACCTGCCCGTCACAATCCTTGCCGGCCCCGATCCCTATGGTTGGAATATTAACGTTACCGGTAATGATCTTGGCTAATTTCCCGGGTATCTTTTCGAGGATTAGCAAGTCCGCACCCGCCGATTCGAGATTTTTAGCCGCCTGGATAAGTTCGATGGCTTCAGAAAATTGTTTCCCTTTCGAAATTTTGCCGGAACGCATCCTATCTTGATCGTGTTGCGGATTCAGGCCAAGGTGGCACATTACCAAGATACCTTCTGATTTCAAAGCCTGTAATATATCGATTCTTCCCCCTTCAAACTTTACAGCATCGGCTCCCGCCGCAGTTATCTTGCGGGCGTTCTCAACAGCCATACCCGGGGTTTGATATGTATTGTAGGGCAGATCGGTAACTAGAAAAATATTCTCTATAGCCCTGCAAACAGCTTTAGTATGATGTATCATATCCTCTAAAGTCACTTCTGTTTCATCTTGGTAACCAAGCATATTGGTGCCTACGCTATCACCGAGGATAATCATATCCACACCAACTTCTTCAAGAATTTTGGTAGTAGGATAATCGTAAGAGGTCAGCACTGAAATTTTTTGCCGGTTGTGCTTTTTAGCATGCAGGTAACTGATTGTCTTTTTCATTACAGTCGGGCGTTTTAACGTGGATGCCCAGGTAAAATTAGAGGATAATTTTGGATATGAGAAGGAATTTTACCTGTAATAACTGAACATTTTATAAATAAACGACTGGCTATTAAATACTTATAAAATCACTTGCAATAAATTCACACCTTCTAATGGTTTCCAGCTACCTTCTGCTAATTCCCCATCAATCTCCTTCCAGTTCCAACCGCAATAACCGATAAAAAGTTTAATATCATCCTCGCGGAGATCACCGTTTTTCATACAGGCTACCGCGGTGGCAAAATCGCCGCCATAATAAATGCCCGCGGAAATTTTGATACCTCCTTCAATGAGATCCGGTCTCCTATGGATAAAATATAGGTGTTCCCGATCAACGGGACCACCGTCGTATAAAGGGAACGGCGGGCAATCGGCAAATTCGGCCAATTCATTGAACTTGCGGGGAAACAACTTATTGAATACGAAGCCCATAGCACCTTCCTGGTTATACTCGGTAATTATTATGCGGGTATTCTCAAAAAAGGTACCCTTTAAAAGCGCCGTACTTTCAATATACTTGCCTGTATCGATGCTCCATTCATTCATAATTGGAAGTTAAGAAATACCCATAAATAAAAAGGCGCCCGCAATTGCGGAGCGCCTTAACATTTTAACCGTTGGTTCTAATAAGTTATGCCGGGAAAATCCTTTTTCGCATTTTCTAACTGTATAGTCCAATCGCCACCATTTCTATCCTTGGTACCGAATGCTGCTATGGCCAAGTCTTTCAAATCAGCATTGGCAGCGCCGCTCCAAAAATGCACGAATTCACCCATATTCATCCTACGGGTATATTCCATACCGTAATTATGCTTTTTCTGGGGAAAATGTTCAGATAATAGCGTAAAGAAATTATTCAACACCGTCGCGCCGCCGTATTGGTCGTAAATAGGATAGAACCAGTTTTTAAACCACTGGGTACCCGGGCGGGGGAAATTATCGCTACCGTTGATCGTACTATTGTAACAACGTTCTGCTTCGGCATCCCAGCCCAGTCCTTTATACACATCGTAGATGTATATTTCCATCCATTTACTATCACCCCATATATCGAACGCGGGCGATTCCTTTACACCTTTGAAAGCACCTTCAACGATATGGCCGATCTCGTGTGTAATAACATCCAGGTTCCAGCCCGAGCTATCCTTCCAGGAGTTATTAGAACCAATATCCACACCGGTACGATTATCATGGCTAGCATCGAAATAGCCATAAGGATGGCCACCGCCATATTTACCATAATGCAGGATCACGTTCAATCTTTTATCCTCCCCTTTGAATGGGGCATAAGTCTTCTTCGTGTATTTCCAGATTTCTTCCGCTTTGCGTAATGGCCAGGTCACCGTCCTGTCCATATCATCATCATAATACAAAGCAACTTCTTCGGTATAAGCAACATTCTTGACTAACTGCTTGTGTTCAAACCAGTGCTCCTGCCAAGTGGCGGCGGGAGCACTGGAATCAACACCGGGGTTGGAGCCACCGCCCAGGTCGACATGCTTGCTATTTGTTTTAGAGCAAGAAGTACTTACCGCGGCGAACAATCCCAATCCTAATAATATGATTCTCATGGATAAATTTAGGTTAATGAATGAAAAATGATTACCAACCCGGATTCTGAGCAAGGTTCAGATTCAACAAGGTTTCATCGTTAGGGATCGGGAACAGGTAGTCACGATCTTTACGGAATACGCGTTGTTGAATGATGGTCGGAGTGTAGAAATCTTCCCCATTTGCATTCATATTCATACCCATGATAGGAGCGTTATTCGTATTTTCCGCGATTTTCCAACGACGGGTATCGAAGAAGCGAACACGTTCGAATGCCAATTCAACTCGCCTTTCAGCGCGAATTGCGGCACGCATAGCTTCTTTTCCGGCAGGAACAGGTACGATACCTTCCCCGTAACCAGGAATACCAGCACGGTGACGAATAGCATTCAAGTACGTTAAAATATCAGGATTTGTAGGATCAGCTTCATTTAAAGCTTCCACATAATCGAGGTAAATAGTCCCTAAACGGATATATAAAGCGCCCCAATCAAAACCAGAACCTTGAACTGCTTTTCTTGGAATGTAACCTGTAGGAGAGACATCTGATGTACTTTGTTTCCTACCAGAGTTACCATCATATTCCATATTTGTTATAACATTCGAGCTATACCACCAGAAGCTGTTATTATAAGTAATATCAGCATAAAATCTAGGTTCACGGTTGATCCATTGGTTATAAGTACTTCTTGAACTTGGATCGTACGGAGCTTTGAAAGATGTGAATCCGGAATTTTGATAACCGGAAGCCGGATCGGTAATTGGTAAACCATTAGCCATAAAGTATGCATCGACCTGTGTTTGAGTTGCCCCTAAAGCGCCCCCTCCTTGGAAGTCAGCAGATGCCCCGATGTGTCGCGGTGTTCTATCATACCTTTGGTACTGACCAGACCTTGCCCTAGCGAAAATCCATTCAGCGTTCCAATCTCTTAAATGCAATTCCCTACATGAAAGGTAGGCTGCTTTAAATGGATCGGCATCATCAATGGTAAATAAATTATAAACAGGACCATCAAACTCGTTGATAAACTCTTTTGCCGCAGTAGCTGCCCTTTGCCACTTGGCTTCGCTATACGTCGTATTTACAAGATCAGTACCATCAACATTTTTGAAATCCGCATAATCAGTATTACCATTCCAAAGTGGACTAGCTGCAAGTAACAAAGCCTCAACTTTAAATGCTTTACAGGCACCTTTTGTAATACGTCCAATTTCTCCATTCAAAGGCGCAGTGCTTAAAACTTCGGCGGCGGCATCCAACTCACTTACAATATAATTAATACATGTATCAATATGATCCCTTTTCAATTGTAAATCTGACAAAGGTGTATTCAAATCTAGCGGTGTTTCTCCAACTATTGGTACCGGTCCATAGGTACGAACTAGGAAATAATAAAACATGGCGCGCAATGCCCTTGCCTCTGCTTTATAAGAATTCTTTTCCTCTTGCGTCAATTTACCTGCTTGGTTAATAGGCACTGCTTCTATCTCTTGTAGAAAATACGAAGCGTTACGGATTGCTTTATAGTAATCATTCCACCAAGAAGCAATATTCCCATCCGTTTTAGCCCAAGTACTGGAATTTAGTTGCGTACTATATGGGAAACTCCAGTTATAAACTGCCTCATCGGCAGCACCTGTAAATACACCGGAGTGCTGGACATTGGTATAGCGCTCTGTATTTTCATTAGGAAGTGAAGCATAAATATTAGCAAGAAACTTGTCAATATTTACTTTTGATTTGAAGATATCCTCGATCGTAATTACATCATCGGGAACCTGGTCTAAGTACTTGGAGCAGGAGGTTATTCCTGTTACCAAAGCGACTGTGAATATTATGAAAATCTTTTTCATTTGATTTTATTTTTCGGTTCAATGAACAACGCACCATTTAATAATTAATCCTGCACTAGAAATTAGCTTGCACGCCTAGGCTAACTGTTCTCACATTTGGATACTTAGTACCATTACCAGTGTTCAATTCAGGATCCCAGAGCTTGAACTTACTCCAGTAAAATAGATTCACACCTTGTAAGTACACTCTTGCATTCTTCATTTTTAACCTGTTCGCAAATTTTTTAGGTACATTATACCCAAAATCGATGGTTTTTAGACGGATGAAATCAATATCTTTTACCCACCAGCTAGATGTATACGAATTCATCTTATTCGCAGATGAACCATATCCTAAACGGGGATAAAAAGCTTGCGGGTTAGGATTTTCCTCTGTCCACCTGTCTTCGGCTTGCCAGAATAGGTTACTCCTTTCAGGACCGGTACTATTATTAAATGGAATTACGCCATCTCCACTGATAACCCTATCAGCACCAGATATTCCTTGTAAGAAGGCACCTACATAAAAACCTTTATAAGTAAGGTTAAAACCAAAACCGTATATGGTTGTTGGCACATCGCCATTACCAATTCTCGTTCTATCATAAGGATCAATCACACCGTCACCATTTAAATCCTTGTACTTTATATCGCCAGGCCTAGTATTACCCAAAGCCGATTGATCCGGACTTTTATCAATTTCATCTTGGTTTTCAAAAAGTTTCTCTGCTACATATCCAAAAGTTGAAAGATAATTTACACCCCTTCTGTCCATATAATCATATGGCGGAATTGGTTCATCATTTTCGATAACTTTATCCCTATTGTAGGAGAATGTTCCACGGAAATCGATAAACAAGTCCTTGGCAATTTGAACAGGATTTAAGGTAACAGTACCATCAATTCCTTTATTTTCAATGATTCCAAGGTTCCCCCATGGCATACTATTCAAACCTAAATAACCAGGTAATGACCTTTGTAAGAATACACCTTCACGTCTTTCCGTGAAGATATCCGTAACCACTGTAAAGCGGTCTTTGAACAGGTTAAATTCCAAACCCAAATCCCTCTTATGAGATTTAGCCCAAGTTACATCGGTACCATAGCTCGAAATCACGGTACCACCATAACTTTTCTGAACCGCGCCACCTCTTGAGCCAAATGAGAACCCATCAGCATCTGTGTCAACAAGGGTTAGGTAACCAAAGCGCCTATTACCTCCACTTCCATCACCAACAACACCATCAGAGTAACGCAGTTTCAAGAAAGACACTGTGTTTTTAAGAGGTTCAAAAAATTTCTCATTAGAAATTACCCAACCAATACCAAGGGCAGGGAAAGTTCCGAACCTTCTACTTGGAATAAAGTTTTCAGATCCATTATATCCCAAATCAGCTTCGAAGAAATATTTGTCTTTATATGCGTAAGTTCCCCTTGCAGCGATACCTACTCTCCGATACGGTAAAGAGCTTGTTACATTACTGGCGAAAGCTTCTACAAGTTCGCGTTGGTTGTAAAGCACCATACCGGTAATCTTATGATCAGGACCAAAATCATGTTGATAATTAAGCCCTGCTTCGAAATAATTGGATCTTCTACCGCTATTTGATCTAGAATAGTTGAGGTTATCAATACCTTCCTTGATCAGTTTCAAATTCATAGTCCCGTCATCAAAATAAGGGATTACCCTATTTAGCAGGTATTGGCTACGGGTACGGGTACGGCTGATATTATGCGTATTATTAACATCGAATGAATACATCGCCGTTGCGGTTAAACCGGGTACTATAGAATTCAGGTCTTGAGTTAAACGAGCGTTAGAATATATTTGGTTTCCAAATAAGTTCTGATAACCAGATTGAGTAATCTGTGCATACGGGTTAGGTTGCGCACCTTCCGTACTAACGCCAGGAACATAACCTCCAGGGTACATCGTAGGATATAACACAGGATTAGTTTGCATAACATTTGCAAATGCATCTTCCGGATTCACACCTGGATAGTTTGTTTGCGTCACATAACCTTGTATACCTAGATCGAACTTTGTAGTTTTAGTCCAGTTCATTGATACGTTGGAAGTAAAATTGTACCTTCTAAACTTTGTACTGGCATCGTAACTTTGGAGAGCATCAGTCCTTAATAAACTTTCTTCTTCATAATAAGCTAATGAAGTATAGAAGTTAGCAATATCTGATCCACCACGGGCACTAAAATTGGCACGCCTATTCATAGCGGTACTACCAAACAAAGCGTCCATCCAATCTACATCAGGATATAGATATGGATCTTCTTGTTTAATAGTATTATTGATATAATTATTAGAATATTCAGGTGTCATTCCAGAATTTTTCTGTGCCTCATTACGCAATAACATGTAGGTTACACCATCCACTAAATCTGGCGTCTTCGTAAATGAAGTAATACCCTGATTATAATTAAACATCAAGTTTACTTTCCCCGGTTTACCTTGTTTAGTCGTAATTAAAATAACACCGTTTGCACCTGCCACACCGTAAACGGCAGTAGCGGCAGCGTCCTTAAGAATTGTAAAGGAGGCGATATCTTCAGGGTCAAATGAATTAATATCACGTCCTTGTACCCCATCTACAACAATTAAAGGAGAAGCGCTATTTCCGGAGCCATTGAAAGTAGAAATACCCCTGATCCATAAATCAGCAGAGTTCGAACCGGGCAACCCCGACCGTTGTACACCCACTAAGCCGGCAATCCTTCCGGCTAAAGCAGCACTAAGATTCGCAACGGGGGTTTGGATATCTTCAACTTTTACCGAAGATTGAGCACCAACTAGCGATATTTTCTTTTGTTCCCCGAAACCGACAACTACCACTTCATTTAAGCTATTATTAGCAGCCTCGAGTTTTATATCAAAATGAATCACATTATTAATTACGACATTGAAAGACTGGTAGCCTATCATTCTAGCAGAAAGACTATCTCCTCTTTTGGCCTCGATTTCAAAGGTACCATCATCCTTTGTAAATGTACCGGCTTTTGTAGCCAAGTTGATGATGGTTACTCCCGGCATCGGTGCATTAAGTTCATCTTTAACAGTACCCGTAATCTTGATGGTACCAGCCCCTTGCTGTGCAAGGATATTAGTAGTTATCAACAACCCAACCAATAGCAGGGTGTTCATAACAATAAATTTCTTTATTCTTGATCTAAACATAATTGTAGTTGTTGAGAGATTGAACAAGCCTGTTTAATTCAACTATTCGCGAATTAACTCACAGGACATTTTGCTAGGCAGAAAGGCTACTCCGCATCCTCCGGCCTACTGATAATCCGCCATTCAGCTAATTGAAACAAGGAACTGCCATTTACCTTCTCTATGTAGAGCCGGTAATATTTGTACTTCTCAGGATTCTCGAATTCGAATCGCCGTTTTTCAAATCGAGCAGAGAATAACTCGTTTTCACGGTGATCCAACTCGACCCAGTTCTCTCGATCGGTAGATGCTTTTAAGGTCCATTGCATCGGATCACGGCTTTCTGCATCATTAGCAGATGTAAGCGTGTAGGCGTCGATTCTTTGGGAAGCGATCAGGTTTAGTTCCATCCACATAGTATCGATAAATGGATTGGTCAGGAATTTGGTATCTGCGGCACCATCCACAACTTTTTTGGAACCTTCGTTTGCAGCATCTCCACCGCTGTTTTCAATATTTACGAATAGGTCACCGACATCAGTCATGTCTTTCTCCTCCTCCGGCGAGGGCGGAAGCAAATCATACGTCCGTTCGGTCTTCTTGTCGCAACTGGCTAAACCCAGTAGCAATAGGCCAAGCAAGAACACGGTCCTAATTTTGGTTGATTTAAGCATAATCATATCATGTTGTTTTTGTCTTTTTAATTAATAGGCATAGCTGCGCCATTAGCTTGCATTCACGCAAGCCCGGTATAGGAAAATTTTAAGCTAAATCGATTTTGCTTGTACTTAAAAAAATATCTTTATGTTTTCATACGATGCATACCCAGCATTAAGTTGGAATTTTTATCACAATAACTAATAGAAATATTCTAACGTGTCATCTTTCAGCTAAATCGATTTTGCACTAAATCATAAAAAAAGATTTTACAAAACCCATTGTTTCTTGGTTGATCCTCGATAATGCCTTACAATTTTGTTCTTGTTTCATTGCAATTAATACTACGGGAAAGAATACGCTTATAATATAGATAATTAGCTACCCTTCAGTTACTTCGTCCTTCGCATGTTAAATATCGATAATTATTTGTTAAAATTATAGTACTTCCCATAATATTTTCTAAAATTTTTCAATTCATTCAGAAGCTAGTACAAAATTCACCTGCCACGGGCAATGTTACTATTCATGTGATTTATAAAAGTATTATTCCATGGCAAATTACCGAGACCCGAATTAATAAAAAATTATCTAGCCAAGTTACCTTGATGCAACCTTCCCCGGCACAACGGTACTTTATACAAAACTTATCCCTGTTTTTCACGGGACTTCCTTACTTCCTATTTCATTACCAATTTAAATCAACAACATGAATAACTACCTGTTCTCCATTTCGATAGTAATGCTCTGTAACATTTTTTTACCGGCTAAATCTCAGCATATAAAACCTGATAATCAACACAATATACAATTTAATAATAAATACTATAGACTGGATTCCCTTTACAGTGAATTATACAAGTATGATGAGTTCAATGGTAATGTTTTGATTGCCGAACATGGTAAAATTATTTTCAATAAGCAATACGGTATTGCCAATAAATCGGATCTTTCTCCATTGACTGGGCAGTCATCGTTTTACCTTGCTTCCGTCACCAAACAGTTTACCGCCTACGCTATGTTACTATTGGAAAAAATGCACCTGCTTTCTTTCAATGATGAATTATCCAAATTTCTTCCCGAACTGGGTTTCTATAAGGGTGTAACGATCAATCAACTCATCCATCATACTTCGGGCATCCCTGATTATGTTGGCCTGTTTGATAAAGATTGGCCAAATGGTAAAACAGTTAGTAATACTGATGTAATAAAAAGGCTGGCTAAAATGAAGCCCCAAGCACTTTTCGCCCCTAATGAAAAATGGCAATACAGTAACACCGGCTACTTGTTACTTGCCGCTATCGTTGAAAAAGTATCCGGTCAATCCTTCAGCCAGTTTTTAGCAGAACATATTTTTACACCTTTAAAGATGGATCAAACGGGGGTATTGTCTCCTTATACGGATAATAGCGCTCACCCGGCTATTGCTTGGCCATTCCTGGAAGATGCTAGCGACCGGGATTATGTTAAAAAGTTTGATAGCATCTACGGTCCGGGAAGAATATATTCAACTGTGAATGACCTCTTTTTATGGGATAGGGCATTAAATAACCCCGGGTGGATATCTCCTGCTGAAAAGAAATTATTATATACTAATTGGCAATTAAACGGGGGCAAGTCCACTAATTACGGTTACGGTTGGTTCTTGGAAAAGGATAGTACTTACGGGCAAATCGTTTATCATGGCGGTAGTTGGCCGGGATACCTTACGTTGCTTGAAAGGCATTTAAGGGATGATAAAACCATCATCATCTTGCAAAACGATGCCAAGGGAACCGGCAAAAGGCGACTCCCGAAACAGGAAACGCAAAAAATTCTGTATGATCTCCCCCTCGAAAGTACGGTTCGCTTGCCGGATAGTACCTTGCAAAAATATACCGGGACTTATATCAGTGAAAAGGGCAAAACATCGGAAATTGTATTGCTGCATCGTTCTATCTGGATACAATTTAGTCCTACCACGAGATTTGAATTGATGCCGGCTACGGAAACGAAGTTTATCGTGAATGGGTTCTACCCGGAAGTCAGCTACAATTTTATATTGGCAGATGATGGCAGCGTAGAAAAATGCAGGATTTTGCAACCGGAAGAAGGGGTTGATAGGATAACGGTGAAGAAAAAACCTTGACAATAAATTACAGCCGTAAAACAATCTCTTTAATATTCAGATCGTTTTACGGCTGTAAAATATATTGCTGCCTACCAAGGTAATGCTTAACGCAATTGCTTCAATATCTCGTCTATCGCCCTATCGAGTTGCGGATCGCGGCCGTTCAGTTTATCTTCGAAAGTATTGATCACTTTAATATCAGGTTCTACACCCGTGCTTTCCAAATCATTTCCCTCCAAACTATAGCAACCCCAGGCCGGCATCCGGACAGATGAATTGTCAACAAGTCCTACACCACTGGTAAAGATGATCCAACGGTAAGTACCGTTCCCGATGATCTTACCCAGTTTCAAGGCTTTAAAACCTTGGGAAGTCATTTCGGCATCACTGAGCGATTGTTCGTTAATCAGCAAAACGATCGGTTTATCAGCGGGGGAGAAATTCGGTTGTAAAGCGAAGCTGCCATCCCTGTATTTCCAGCGCAGGTAAGCCCTTTGGGAGAGGAACTTCAAAACTTCATCGTGAACATTACCGCCGGTATTGTAGCGTAAATCGAAGATGAGCGCATCTTTATTATTCAGTTCGCGGGTCATATCCATGATAAACTCGGCTAGCTCCCCTTGTCCCATGTTTTTCATGTAACCGTAAGCAATCCTTCCTTTACTTTTCTCGTCTACCCGTTGTTGATTATGGTCGATCCATTCATCATACAGATTTGCATAAAGGCTTCCTTGCGGGTGCAGCTTCACCTTTACAGGTTTACCGGCACGGGTAAATTCCAGGTTAATTTCATTATCCCGCGAAGGGCGCGTGAAATAATAGTACCTGTCCATTGATTTATCTACCACTTCGTCATTCACCTTTACCAGTACATCCCCCGGTTGTATATCAACTCCTTTTTTGTCTGCCGCGGAACGTTTTACAACATATTTGACCGTGTAAGGATCGGTATTCTCAAATATAATCCCAGTTTCCATCGTACTATTGCTTAGGTCGATCGATTCATCGGAGCCGAAAGTACCGAAGCCCTGGTGCGAAGAGTTCAGCTCGCCCAACATATCATTGAGAAGTACGCGTAGATCTGCCCTGTTATTTAAGTAAGGAATGAATTGTTGATAATATTGCTTGGTTTTCTTCCAGTCAATACCGTGGAAATTACCATCGTAATAATTTTCTTCCATCTGTGCCCAGGCTTCTTCAAACATTTGAGCGAACTCGGAAGCGAGGTTACGGCGGAAAGTATTGCTGATACTGATGGGTTCAACCTTATTCGCATCCAAATTGAGCTTCTGGATACTGCCGTTCAACAATACGTATAATTTATCCCCAGCATCAACGATAGATCTCAATCCGCCTTCCGTACCGGCAATTTTTTCGGTTTTATCATCTTCGAAAGGTTCTTTTACGGTTTTCCACAAGGCATTCCTTCCGCCACCATGGTTGCTTATGTATAAAACGGTTGTTTTATCACCCTTTTTATAAACACCGGCAAAGAACTGTGTACCGGTATTCGGACCGATATGTTCCAGTCTTTCCATGATCCGGACAGTATCGATTACAATAGATCCGGCCGCATCCTTCTCTTCATCTTTTTTTGCCATATCTTTCTTTGTATCTGAAGCTTTCTTATCGTCTTTCTTACTTTCATCCTTCTTATCATCCTTAAAGAGTTCTTCAAACTTATCACTGCGGAAAGGTTCATCGATATTCTCCAATGCTATCCTGTATACTTTTGCATCCGGCATACCGAATGGATAAGACGGTTTCAATAGCTGGGAAGTGAAATAAATATATTTTCCATCGGGCGACCAAGCCGGGTCTGACTCCGTGATATCGGTTTTGGTAAGGTTGGTTGTTTTATTGTTCTTGAGATTATGTACGAATATTTCACGCTCAAAGTTGCGGTACACGGAGAACATCACGTATTCATCACCGGGCGAAAAACTAGGGTCACTGTTCTGGAAACCCCAAATCTCCTCTTTCGCTAACAGCTTGCTTTTACCGGTCTCCAGGTCGAGCAGTCGAACTTCATCCCTACCACCCAGGTATACAGCTTTATCCCTCTTTTTATTCAAAACGATCTGGCGGTTATTCCTGGCATCGCTGGTAAGTTGCTTCATGGCGCCTTTACCATCTGCCGCGATGGTGTACAAGTTGGTATAACCTTTATAAGTCTGGTTAAACAACAATGTTTTATCATCGCTCATCCACTTCACTTCGCGCACACGTTCAGCAGAGCCGCGGTTAATTTGTTGAACGAATTTGCCTTCTATATCACTCACGAACAACTCTCCCCTGGAAACGAAAGCTATTTTTTTATTATCGGAAGAAACATCGAATGCCGTGATGTTGGATTTAACATCGAAGTCCTTTTCTTTCGGCAGGATATTATTCCTGATGATCGGGATGTTCAGCTTTCTTTCTTTCCCTGCTTTGACATCGTACAGCCACAGTTGGTAGTCCTTTTCAAAAACGATGGAGCCGCCATCTGCATTTACCTGCGGGGTTTTAATGGAAGCGTTAAAACGGGTCAGCGCTTTCTTTGCACCGGACTTATCCAGGGTATAAAGATTATATTGACCATTTCCTTCATCAGAGATAAAGTAAACATTCCCTTGTTTGTCGATCGTGGCGCCAAAGTCTTTCCCTTCCCAGGTTGTGTATTTTTTATATTGTTTAGTCTTAGGGTTATAAGATTGGATATCGGGATTAAAGGGACCTTTATACCTTTTACGTTGTACCTGGTTAGAACTTTCCCAGGTATCGTTAAAGAATATCTCGCCCGAAACGGGATTTTCAACCAGGTTATGATCATATTGGAAGAAATAATCCCCGAATACCCTTTGCGGGGTGCCGCCTTTCAGGGCAACTTTAAATCCGGCGGATTGTCCCATCCTGCTGCTGTTAAAATAAATCCATTGCGAGTCCCAGCTCCAGCTCGCCACTTCATCGTTGCCGCTATGGTAAGTTAGTTGTTGGATTTCACCACCTTCGAACGGTATAATGAATATATCACCATTCCCAAATTGCCGCCCGGTAAAGGCGATCCATTTACCATCGGGAGATACCCTGGGATTGGTTTCATAGCCTTGCATAGCCGTAAGCCTGGTGGCTTCACCACTTTTCACGGGCGCTTTCCACAGATCCCCTTCAAAGCTGAAGATGACCGTTTGTCCATCCGGGGTGAGGCAAGGGTTAGACAAAAAATATACCGGGCTTGTCTGGGCAGATAACCGGAATGCGCTGAGCAACGCAGCTAGGAATAGGAATTTCTTCATAAAAAAAGCAGTTTGAAGCTTTAAAATACAATAAAAAGGGAGGATGTTGTTGCCGCAGGTAAAATAATGAAGGAGTAGATAAATTGATCGGATGGTGTAAACTGGAATGTAGATTATGGAGTATGGTTTACCATAATGGCTCTAATTCGTAATGATGGCTTCATTTAAAAACAGCGTGCATTGAATACATCTCCTAAAAACTCCTAATTTTTGAAATTTTAGGAGATAATAGGGATACACCAGGCTGTCAAGCTGGGAACAGAACAAAAAATTATTGATAATCAATTATATAAATATCGATTTCAGGAAACTATTTTCTTTTCAAATTCCTTGACAGGTAAATACTGGCTCTTCTTACCCAATCTTCTCTCTTCAAATAAGCCCTCATTCACCAAACCATTCAGATCATTCCGTGCAGTCTGATTGCTTATGCCGAATTTAATCTCTACCTGTTTTACGGTAAAATAAGCAGTTGGTGTGCGCAGCACTTCCTGGACCAATACAATTTGTCGCTCATTTAAAGTTGTTGAGCGCAGCATACTCATGGCATGCTGTTTTTCTTCTGACTTCTTCTTAATGTACAACTTCAGATCTACTAAAGCCAAACGGATACATTTCAAGTTATAATTAAGAAAATAGGTAAGATCATTATCATCTTGCTCCGTGTGGAGGTAAGCCCTGCTATATTGGGCTTTCGATGACAATATAATCCGGGAAACGGACATAAACTCGATAAGCCAATACCCATGCTTCAGGAGATACCAATAGAAAATCGTCCTGGCAGTTCTTCCATTACCATCAGCAAATGGATGAATATACCCTACCAAAAAATGGATGATGATTGCCTTTACAATTGGATGTAGAAAGAACCCATATGTTTCCCGATCATTTGCAAAGTCACAGAAGGCCGCCATCAACCTGTCCAAATCTTCCGCCTTGGGCGGTGTATAAATGGCAGTTCCCGTTTGCACATCTACGACTTTTACGTCATCATCCGTCCTAAACGCACCTTCCTCATTTACATCTGCCATGGTCGATTTAGTCAGGATAGCATGCAGATGTTTAATATTGCTTAGGGTAATGGGGATTTCTTTGTTCCTTACAATCCATTGCATAGCATTGTAATTATTTACAATCATCTGCTCCGCTTGATTTTTAGGCTTACGGTTACTCTCCAGCATTTGTTTTGCCACTTTCCTTGTAGTGGCAGCACCTTCCAGTTGACTTGACGCAATAGCTTCTTCCATTAAGGAACTTATAAGATACCTATCCCGGTCCTCTCTAGGAATAATCATTTCCCCTTGCAATGACCCGCCCAAATTCATATCAAACTCATGCAAATATTCCTGGACTAACGAAGGGAAGCTAATGAAGAACTCCAATTCCCGTAGCCCGCCGATAGCCATCTTCTTATTTGAAAAACGCCTGTATATCTTAACCGCTCCCCAAAGCAATTTTGGGTCAATACCCCACTCTTTCGCCCTGTATTTCCATTTGTCATAATAGTAATACTTATCACTGGCTATGAAATTAAACTCGTCAATCCTCCCGATTTGAGCCAGTGTGGTCAAAAGTTTTGTAAAATCGAAACCTTTGGGGATCAATGGTGGACGTTCAGGCAATCTCATAAAATCTCCTATTTATTTCAAAATTAGGAGATTTCAGGCACATTTCGAGTACTCCAAATGCCAACATCTCCTAATTTTTACAATTTTAGGAGATATTTGGAAGAGGGATATTGTCATTTACAGGGGTAGGGATCATTTAATATTATTGTTTAGAGCAGTTGCAACCTTAATCTAGAAAGTTTTCGAGGATGAATTTGTTGTTTTTACCCTTCAAAATTAGAGCAGTCACAACGGAAAGCTAATTGACTGGATGGATTTCATCGTTGTTTTTACCTTTCAAAATTAGAGCAGTCACAACGATCAATTTCGGCAGATAATGCGCGTTTGGTCACTGGTACTGGGTACGTGGACACTATACCAGGGCGATAATTCTTGATGTTATTCCACTATTTTGGCTGTATTCACCAAGTAACATTGATCGAATTACAGCATAAGTAAATCTAATAAATTTGTAGAAACAACCAGTAAGGAAAACCGGAATCGAGGGATTAATATGCAGGGACAAACATAAAATAATCAGAAGATGCTTTATGCCACTTTATAATTTTGTTCACCGGCTTACTTCCCGATACAGAAAGTGCATAAAGATATGAACTCCGCTTGTATCCCGAAATATGATTGCAATTGTAAGTACCCCATCTAGGTAACAGCGATTAAATGGAGTTTCTTGATTTTTGCAACTCCGTTTTCCATTCGCAAGGCGTCATGTTTTTCAAAGATTCGTGGGGTCTTCTCTGGTTATATTCTTCGATCCAGGCATCGGTTAATTCCCTTACCTGGTACAAGTCCTCAAAAATATAGGCATCCAGGACGGCTTCTCTGTAAAGACGATTAAATCGTTCGATATAACCATTCTGCATCGGTCGGCCTGGTTGAATGTATTGTAGCCTGATATCATGCTGATGGCACCACTGTTCAAAGTACCCGGAAGTGAACTCCGGGCCATTATCAGTTCTTATCGCAGCTGGTTTCCCTCTGGATTCAATAATTTTTTCCAATACCCGCACAATTCGGTATGAGGATAGTGAAGTATCGATTTCTATACCCAGGACCTCGCGGGAGCCATCATCTATCACGTTAAATGTCCTGAAGCGTTTGTTTCCGGTCAGGCTATCACTCATGAAATCCATACTCCAGATGATATTAACATTGGTTTGCTGCTGCAATGGTTGTTTGATACGGGCTGGCACTCTCCGTTTGAGCTTCTTCCTCTTATTCAGTTTAAGCAGCCTGTATACCCGATATACTCTTTTATGATTCCAGTGATGGCCAGCACGCCTCAAATAGGCAAAAAGCTTGCGAAAACCGTAGGAAGTATGCTTAAAAGCAAGGTCCTGAAGGGCATCTATCAGCACCTGGTCATTTCTACGACTACGATAGTAAAACTTTGAACGGGGAAAGGAAACTATTCGACAGGCCCTGCTCACAGAGACACCCTGGTCTGCGACCAGTTCTTCTGCTACTTGTCTTTTTGTGGAAGGGCCCAGCCTTTTTTGTGAATAGATCCTTCAGTATCTGATTGTCAAGAGAGAGGTCCGCATACATTCTTTTGAGCCTGGAATTTTCTTCCTCCAGGTCTTTGAGGCGCTTCACGTCTGAAGCCTCCATGCCTCCATACTTGCTTTTCCAGTTATAAAAAGTGGCTTCAGAAATGCCATGTTCGCGGCAAATGTCCTTTGTAGCAAACCCGTTCTCTTGCTGCTTCAAAATAGACACAATCTGGGTTTCTGTGAATCTGGTCTTTTTCATGATGGTAGTTCAGTTTAAATTTAGTCTTTTTTATCTAAGTTTAAACTGTTACCAGAATAGGGATACTTACACAATAAATATTAGTTAATAACACATTCGTAACCATCTCCATAAATAAAAATACAAATAGGTAATAGCGCATTAATCCAAGTAGAAATTGATGCAATTTATCCCACACTATCACATGTAATAAATTACAAATAAATAAAATACCAGCTTTTCCTCTCAAACACTAAAAATTCAGGATATTTGCAGCAATCCCACATTAAATGAGAAACTACTTTTATCTACCTAAGAAATATCATGAAAAACATGACACGTGCATGTCGTTAACGTTTCAAATTGAAGAATTTCTCCTAAGGAAAGAATTTAAAGAGCTTTTCGTTCAGGTTATCAAAACGGATGACAATGATATTCAGGAAGGAGAACACTTGCTTGATTATCTTTTAAGGAAAGGACGGCAAGATGACTACAATCATATTATTAAGATGAACCTAATAGTAGGACTTCTCAGCGACATCTGTTACTTCACCCAAGAAGCCCTAGTCTGTTCCCTTAAACAAAGGCTTACGGTTACTTTCTCATTGCTTAGAAAACCTTTTGTCTATACGTTAATCATTATCCTCAGACTACTTTTCGAAGAAAATTTCATCGAAAAATTTAACAATGAAGAAGGATTTGATCCCGCATCCGTTTCCCCAGAAGACAGAACTGCACTAATAAACGCTTCAATCGAGGCAATTCAGAATAACCCGATCACAGCAGATGATCTTAACACGATGATATTTGATAAATTAGTGGCAAATAGCATTATAAATCTATCAGAAAAAGCATTACACCTTACGACTACTCGTAGCAAACTTTTCAATACTGAAAAGCAAAACTTCAACTTTATATTCAGCAACCAAGAAAGTATTGATAGCCAATGGGAGTATATTTATTCGAGGCTTCCCGCACTACTTCTTTATGTATTACAGGTTGCCGACATTTTAGTATTTACATCAATACAGGTGGACGAAGGAACATACGAGAAAAGGCTTAAAAATCGGATAAAAATATTCAAGAAGTATTCAGGCTCATTAGGCTAAAATGATCTCAAATAAGTATCATAAAATAAAATTGAAAACAATGAATGAATATATCATTGACGAAGAATACGTATACAGGTTGAATGATGAGAAAAATAATATATGGGATATTTATAAAAACGGCAATAAGAATCCAAAATCCTGCAAACAGTTATATAAGTATTATTCGTTAAATCTTTACAGTATCGACGCATTACTTAGGAACTATTTCTACCTAGCTAACCCTTCGTCGTTTAATGACCCTTTTGACTGTAACATCAATTTAATAAAAGATGTACAAAATATTTCAAAGTACACTTCAGTAAAAAGAAACAATGTTAGAAACATTGGCATATGTTGTCTTTCAGAAACATTAGACAATCATTTAATGTGGGCACATTACACTAACAATTATAACGGATTTTGCTTAGGATTCCGTGGCGATAATATTGATGCAAATGCAAATCGAGAAATATTCCCTCGCCATTCTTTTACAAAAGTAATTTATCCAGCATCCCCAGTAAGTATAGAGCAGCAATTACCATTTGCTCAAAATTATTTATTCACCACTAAATTCAAACATTGGGAATACGAACAAGAATGGAGATTAATTGCTGAGATTACGAATGAAAGGGAAATGATCTTTTATCCAGAATCAGTAGAAGCTATTTACATCGGCCATAGTATAGTTGACACCAATCCAAGCGCATATAAGCTGCTATTAGAGATTCAAGAAATAAAATTTCCGCAAATTCCAGTATATGTTGTTTATCCAGCCCCGTTTGAACTGAAACTAAAGTTCGAAAAGGTGTGGAATTAAATGTAGCCGCTAGGCTCCTTAATTAACTTTTAAACTCTCCCGTGCTTATCCTTCCTTTGAAGTTAACCGAAGGTCTAAGTGTTATTAAAATTCAACTTTGAATAACGCGAATTTTCGATTCTCACTTCAATCTGGTGTATTGCATCCAGAAAATCAATTGAAGCGAAAAAATCGATGCTTACAATCGCAAAAATGAGCATTCAAAAGCCGTTATATCTTTCTGAAATGATCCTCTTGAATAACTCTCTCCATACTCTGCTCTTGAAGTTTAACATGATTCAATATTCTTCCATTATATCCAATATTCTTCATAATTATGGCATTTGCAAGGGTCATCAAACGCATTGATAATTCAGTTGTATTCATTTCATACTTTTTCCTTACGATCGGTTCTAAAATGACATTTCCGTGCAAGAGATCATTCCTATAATCTAACGCCATACGGTCATCTTGTGATATTTCAATACCTAATAAATTAAATGGGATTAGCAGCCGCTCTCGATTTGTTGCTCTATTTACGTTCTGCATGATATTTGTTCTTAATATTTTCTTACCAACAAAATGTTCATCATCATCATAATCGTTGAGGACCTGAAGTAATTTATTCACGAACTCTACCCCCCTTGCTTTATTCGAAATAGGTTTTACTTTTTCACCTTCTTTCAACTCAAACAACGTCGCCAGCCCTTCTATTGCAATGGCAAAGCCTGCAGGCATCAAAAGCAAAGAAGCCGATTTTGATTCAATTATCAGCAAAGCAATGCTTTTATGCATGTCTTTGTCATGCACCCATTGACACAACTTACTGAGAGGTGTACTACCTATATTCACCAAACTGCCGTCATTATATTGATCTGCATCATCACTATCTTTCATCCAACTGTGCGGATTTGATGTTATCGCGGGGTAAATTGAAGTAATACTATTACGCCTTCTTACATAGGACCAGGTATCAAACACTTTCATATCCATATCCTGATAACTAAAATAAAACTGATCACCTTGCCATAGCTGCCCATTGATAAATGCTACTGCGATAAGCGTTGACCAACAATAATTATCGAATGTTTCAAGATCAATTTCTGTGGTTGCTTCAAGAACGAGATAGTTTTTACTATTATGCTTAAAAGAATACAAATCCAAGCTGATGTTATCAACTTTAACAGTTAATAACCCATGAACGCTTTTCCCGGTATCAAGATCTATTACATCATCATCAAATATCGAATGCCATTTGAAATCCTTAGAAATAGGAATAAATGTTTTAAAAAAAGCAGTAGAAGAATGTTCCTTACTTCCACGCATTTCGTTAACATTGACTTTGATGGCAGATAAAGGCGCTAGGCCACGTCTAATACGTTCCGATCTATTTGCGACAAAGAAATCTTTGATAATTACGAGATTATTTCCCCTTGTCAAGGTAAAACTCTTGCTTTTAACCTCATCTTTAATCTCCAATTTGCGAGTTAGTATCCATGCGTCAAAACCCTTTGTAAAGGCTTTCTTTAAGATCGCCGCAGAGTTATCGACCTCATTTTGAACTATTTTATAATATCGAGGTGTTCCATTAACCAATCGCTCAATCAAAGCTATTTCTTCTCTTACATACTTGATTTTTCTCATATTCATTGAAGTCAATGGTTTTAGATGATCAACTATTACTTCCAGCTTTCTCGTCCTGTACTTCTTCCCTACCTGATTACTTGAGATAACATCCTCTTTTACCCACCGGCGGAGTGTAACGGAGCAATATTCAGAAGCAAAGCGGCATTCCTTAATGTAGGATAAGGTTTCCATTCAAAGCGGCGCCAATCCACCTTCTGCTGCTTCGATCGAAAATCAGGGATTTTAGCTGCCTTTACATCCAAATAGGCCTCCGTCTCTATATGCTTCAGCTTGTCTACGAAGCCTGGAATGCACTGTTCTATATGCGTAACCATAAAAACATTCTGCCTCACATTTTTGAGGAGCAGCAAAGAGCAATGGAAAATTTACAATCACCATGCAGACATCTTCGGTCTTATTATACTGTCCCGCCACCAGCTTTCTTTTCTTTATCGCCCCTCATGAGTATCAAGTTCATCAGGCTCAACCGGCTGATCATACTGGATTTAAGATGGAGATCATAATGTTTGTCACCTTCAGCGTTTGCAGTCCAATCAATTTTACCGTCGCCAAATAATAACAAACCCGTATGGGCTATTTTTGAACGCAAACCATATATTTCGTTGATGGTCTTTTTGGCATCAGGACCATCGGCAACATACTCAAACAAATAATCCCTGAACTTCGCCATGACCTTGTATTTATCCTGTCCGCAAGCCGCGCACTTTTCGAGCGGAACGTCCTTTGTTTCATGGGCCACCATAGTTTCTATGGACGAGACGAACGCGATAAAAGAAAGACTTTTGGTAGTAGCTCTCAATGCGACGCCCTGGTTGATCAATTCGATAGCGGAGTCCACAGGAGCCTGTTGTTCATCAGACAATAGAAAATAATTGTGCAGCGCGGTTGACAAATAATGGGAAAAGGTTACTTCCTCCTTTCCACTCAGATCGATATGCTGAAAGCACTGGGGATGTTCCCCGGTATCAATTTGCGGATAATCAACCTTGGTGAATTCTGTGAAGGGGACGACTTCTTTTAACTTCGGATAAAAATAAATATTTAAGCCAGCTGCGCTTGTCTGGTTATCCATTTCATCCTTGCTCAGTCCCTCTGCGTGGACAAACCATTGCGGTTCTATCGGGGGAATAAAAAAACGATAATTGCTGAAAGCAGTGAGCAGCTTTAGTATCCTGTTCTGGAAGTTTACTTCGGCCGTCAGCTCTCCAATTATATTGCTGACTTCTTTCAACTCACCGTCCAGTTCGATCTGGCCGTTGTCTGACAAACGGAATTCCAGCACAAATGGGTAGTACTTTACAAAGTCGCTAGTCGGTGCATCAACCGTGTCCAGTGGATAAATCTGAAAAATATCTTTAAACTTGAAATGGCCTGTAACCCGGTTGGAACAAAATGCGATGATCTTATAATATTTCATACTTATTAAATTGGGGGCAAGTTTAAATTTTATTCCGCTTGGTTACTCGTAAGGAAACGATATCATACGTACCATACTGTCCCTTTTCGTAACCAAAATCCACCTCCTTTTATTTTCGTAACACAATTGCAACAAGAAAAAGCTAAACAAAATCAAAAAAGCTATACTAGAAGAAGGGAAACCCAATACCACCGCACTAAAGACAACAAAACGCATATCAAAGAACCCGATATTACTTCCCGATACAAAACTTCGAAAAAATAAAATCCAACCGGTCCTCATTCGTCACTTCCCCGGTGATTTCCCCGAGGTAATGCAAGCAATGACGGATATCTAAAGCCAGCAAATCTCCCGGCAAGTCATTGTCCATTCCGGTGCGCACATCCTCCAGCGATTTGCGGACGGACTGCAAGGCCGCATAATGGCGGGCGTTCGTGATGATCGTATCTTCCGTGTTGATTTTACCGCCCATTACGCTGGTTACGAGGGCATCTTTCAATTGTTGTATATGGTCGTGGTTCTTGGCGGAAATGTAAATGATGCCCGGGGTATCGGCAAATTTAGCTTTGGCGGCATCTTCACCGAGGATGTCGATCTTATTGGCAACCAGCAAATAATTGATATTAGCTTGCGCCAACTCTGCTTTTTGTTGTGCAAGCGCTTCCGGTGTCGTTTCTAGGGCATCGAATAAATAAATGACTAACCCGGCGCTGCGCATTTTCTCCAGCGACTTTTGCACACCGATGCTCTCGATAGCATCGATACTTTCGCGGATGCCTGCCGTGTCGATCAGGCGATATAAAATCCCCTGGATATTCAGGATCTCCTCGATAGTATCGCGGGTTGTTCCGGCGATTTCGCTCACGATGGCCCGGTTCTCGTTCAACAAGGTGTTTAGCAAGGTCGACTTCCCTGCATTGGGTTTACCTACAATGGCGGTACTGACCCCATTTTTAATCACGTTACCCATTTGGAAGGAATCTATCAGCTTTCGCACTAAGCTGCCGGAGCGGCTCACCAGTTCGTACAGTTGGGTTCTATCTGCAAATGCGACATCTTCCTGGCTAAAATCAAGCTCCAACTCTACCAGGGCGGAGAATTTTATCAGCTCTTCCCTCAGGTCTCTCAGTTCCTTGGAAAAACCACCCCTCATTTGCTGCATCGCTGTTTGATGGGAGGCTGCCGTATTGCTGGCAATCAGGTCGGCCACTGATTCTGCTTGGGTAAGGTCTAATTTTCCATTGATAAATGCCCTCTGGGTAAACTCTCCCGGTTTGGCCATCCTGGCGCCTGCTTGCACACAGGCATCGATGATTTGTTGCTGTATATACGGGGAACCGTGGCAGGAAATTTCTATAGTATCTTCACCCGTGTAAGACTTCGGCCCCTTGAATAAGCTGACCAATACCTCGTCAATAACCTGTTGGTTAACAGGGTTCGTCAATGCTCCAAAATGGATCGTGTAACCTTTTTGCGTAGTTAAATCCTTCGAAGGGAACAGCTTGTCCACAACCTCTATGGCTTCCGCCCCACTCAAACGGATGACCGCTATCGCCCCGATTCCGGGCGCTGTTGCTAGAGCAACGATAGTATCATCATAATTCGCCAATTTCCCC
Organism: Chitinophaga caeni; assembly: GCF_002557795.1. Taxonomy (NCBI): domain Bacteria; kingdom Pseudomonadati; phylum Bacteroidota; class Chitinophagia; order Chitinophagales; family Chitinophagaceae; genus Chitinophaga; species Chitinophaga caeni. The sequence continues at coordinate 328,521 of NZ_CP023777.1, forward strand.
AGCATAAGTCAAGATTTTTAAATCCTAATAAACAGGTAATCAATGAAATACAAAAAAATTCCTCACCACGTTAATGGTGAGGAATTATGTAAAGTTACGAAAAAGTAACGAGTGTACTACTCTTGCAAAGTAAAGCGAATCGGTAGGTTAAACTGTACGGATACGTTACGTCCGTTTTGTTTACCGGGTTTCCAATCAGGCATACCCTTAACAACCCTAACCGCTTCTTCTTCAAGACCACCGCCTTTTTTGGCGCCTACGGTCTTAACATCCTTGATTTTACCTTCGGAATCCACGACGAATGTTACGAATACGGTACCTGAGATACCATTTTCAGAAGCCATATGTGGATAACGAACGTTTTTCCTAAGATATTTTTGCAGTGCTTCCTCACCACCTGGGAAGGTCGGAGGATTTTCTACGAAAGTAAAGATCTGCTCTTTCGGCGGCGGCGGCGGAGCTTCTACTACGCCGGTACCTTTACTATCACTTAACAGTCCCGGGTCAATACCGTTAGGATCACCTTCAACTGTTTTGGTACCGATAGCTTGGTCTTTAATTTCTTCCACTTTTGGTGGTTCCTCTTCAGCAGGTACCTCTTCATCCTTCTTAATTACAGGAGGGGTGAATTTAACTGTTGGTTTCACTGCCGGTGGCGGAGCTGGTGGTGGCGGAGGTGGTGGCGGAGTTTTCGGATCATCCGGCAACTTCACATCCTCCAGCTTAATATCTTCAATCACAGGTTTCTTCTTCTGCACATCCTCATTACCTTTTAAGGACTTGGAGATCAAGTACCCCCCGATAATGATCAATGCAAAGGAAGCAGTTGCTATGATGGAATTCCGCACACGCCTATTGTATTGCCTGCGCAACTCATAAGCACCGTATTCCTTGTTCCTGTTTTCGAACAGGATATCAAGAAAGTCGGATTTTAATATTTTAGCTGAATCCATTGTTTAAAAATTTTATTGGATGCAAATAAATTTGTCCAAAGATTATTGAGCAGAGTTAGCTGCTTCTGTAGATTTAATCCATTCTTTATCTTGATCGGAAATATCTACAGTAGCGTAACGTTGAATACGGTTGATAGCCATTTCATCCAGGATGTCCACGAAATCCTTGTAAGTAGATTCGTCATCCGGTTTAATGATTACCACCACATCTTCCGGTTCTCCTTTGGCATTACGCTTTTGAGAAACTTCGTCCCTTTTCTTGATGATCACGTCCCTGATACCGCCCTTGTTGGCGAAAGAGGAAACGTTGAAGAAATTAGGATCGGCAGATGCTTCCGGATCTTGAGCTAAACCTTCATAATAATATACCTTATGATCTTTACCCAGGAGAATGGTTAAAGCAGTACTTTCTTTTACTTTATTCTGTTCTGCTTCATCCTTGGTATCCTTTGGCAATGCAAGGTCCATTGTTTTAGGCTTAGACATGGTAGTGGTCAACATGAAGAAGGTAATCAACAGAAAACCCAAGTCCACCATCGGGGTCATATCCACACGGGTCGAAAGTTTCTTGGATTTCGTACCACCGTGCTTCTTGCCACCGCCACTACTGCTGGTATCCATTTCAGCCATGATGCAAGCTATTTTAAGTTATCAATCTAAAGATCCCTTGCGGGGAAAATTAGTGTTTACTTTTTTAATTGTTCTTCCTGTAAAGCGGCAGCGGCTGTTCCCGGTGGAATACCTTCCAAATCTGTTACCAGGTTCAGTTTTTGAATACCTTTTTCTTTAAAGGTAGACAATACTGCTTCGATTTTAGGATAAGGAGTCTTATTATCTGCCTTGATACAGTATTTCAAGTTACGGTTATTCCCTTGGGCAGACCTTGCATACTCGATCCAGATGGCGAGTTGGTTGTCTGTAGAGTCCGTTGGGATACCTGTTTCTACTTGGCTGTCTTTACGTTCTGCCGGGGTCATATCCAGGACAGTTTTCAAGCTTTTAAAGTCAGTACCAATACTGGATCCGATAGCAAAATTATCGATCTCCTGTTTACCAAGTCCCAAATTGAAATTATCATTCAGGTTGGTCAATAATTCTCTTCTTTTAGGCTGGCCGTCCATGCTGAAGAATACCCTGCCTTTTTCATCCACGGTGATCAGGATCACGTCAGAATCTGGTAATAATTGGGTATTGATAGATGACGGAGTTACCACAGTTACCGGCTCATCCGGTTTGAACTTGGTTGCCAGCATAAAAAAGGTCAAGAGCAAGAAAGCCACGTCACACATCGCCGTCATGTCGATGTTAGTGCTTTTTCTTGGCATTTTTACTTTTGGCATATCACTCCTTTTATAGTTGTTTCGCTAATAAGATGTCTAATCAGAAAATTTCCATAAAAATTTACGAAAATTATTTGTGATTAGCGGCAAAGCTTTGAGTTAAAGTAAAGCCAGACTCATCGATAGCGTAAGTGATGCTGTCAATATTCGTAGTAAAGTAGTTGTAAGAGATGATCGCGATAGCAGAAGTACCGATACCTAAAGCGGTGTTAATCAAGGCTTCAGAGATACCCAAGGCCAATGCAGAAGAATCGGGAGCACCTGAGTTAGACATCGCGGAGAACGCTTTAATCATACCTAATACTGTACCGAACAGACCGATCAAAGTAGCTACGGAAGCGATAGTGGATAAGAATACGAGGTTCTTTTCCATCATTGGCAATTCCAGGGAAGTAGTTTCTTCGATTTCGTTCTTGATACTCAACAATTTTTGGTCTGTATCCAATTCAGTGTTGGTAATCATTTCTTTGTACTTTTTCAAACCTGCTTTCAAAACGTTACCTACAGATCCTTTTTGTTTGTCGCACTCTGCCAAAGCAGCTTCTACGTTTCTGTTAGCCAAGTGATATTGTACTTTTCTAACTAACTCAGCACCACTGAATTTACCTTTTGCCTTAGAAAGATAGAATGCTCTTTCGATAACGAACAAAAGACAAGTCAATAATGTAGCAATAAGAACGGGTACAACATAACCACCTTTGTAAACTGTGCCAAACCATTTACCGATACCTTCGCTTACTGGATGCCCTTCTACAGTTCCTCCTTCGAAGTTGCTTGGATTACCTAGTACATAGATGTAGAAAACAAAAGCAATAACCAAGCACACAGGTACGGCCAACAATGCAAACACATTGGTAGACTTTTTACCTTGATGAGAAGTCGTCTTAGCAGCAGCTGCAGTCACAGTTGTTTTAGTCTCAGCCATGTTGATTGAATTTTAGTGTTAAAAATTAAACTGTTTGTTTTGTTAGTAATAAAAATTTAAAAAGATATTAATTCAGCAATTCACAATTTGCTACTTCTGCAGCTAAGTGATAGTCTTATTTTGATGATAACGTCTTTCATACGCGTAATTCGCAAAGTTATAAGGTTACCTCAAAAAAACAAGTGCAGCTCAAAAAATCTTCCCAAAAATTAACGCACTATTCAAAGCCGCCACTAGAGGGGCTTCTATCACTTCCACATTGATTGAGCAAACACTTATAACTAATAATAACCCAGTATTGTACCGTCCCCCCTTCTTTGACCACTATACTCTCTCAGCAGCAATTTAGTAATTTTTCAAAGTTGGACGCACAATTTAAGAAAATTTTCAAATGTCCAAATAGAAAATTTCATATTAGCAGGTCTTTTCCATTCTTATTGCACACTTAAATATAAAAATATAATAATTAATGGATATTTGCCATTACCACTTAAAAAGTGGCAACATCTCTCCAAACTCAATAATATCAATGATTTACGGCATTTTTAACCGCTATTTTGTCTCTTGGAATTAAAGATTTTTATTCCCCTTTCTCCGATTCTCCCAAATCACATAATTTAATCATACATATATATTTCCTGCTATTATTTGCCGATTTTGAGCAGATTCATGCCTTTCTTACTGGGATTGTCTCGTTTATGGAATTTAATTGTCAAAATTTAATGAATAGTTTTATTTGCACCTGCTTTAGAGTAGCTCGGCATTCCTATACTAAAGTTAATATAGCGTAAAATCAACACAATCATTATTATCTAAACATTTCAAATCAATGCATTTAAAGAGCAAATTTGTTCTTGCTGCTATCTGTGCCGGCTCTGTACTGGCTGCCGGACCTGCTTTTAGCCAGAAGAAAAAGAAAAAGAAGGATGCTAAGCAAACTACATCGACTGCTGCTCCACAACCGCAAGCTCATCGCCCACCACAGGGGAAGAAAAGTGAACCGAAGAAATTCGATGAATTGATTAATGATAAAGCCGTAGCCGATACGGGTTTATTCAACATCTACAAACAGGAAGATCGCTATTTCTTTGAAATCCCTGATACCTTGCTTAACCGCGACATGATCGTGGTTTCCAGGCTTTCTAAATCTGCCGCCGGCATGCGTGCCGGTATGATGGGTTTTGCCGGTGACGAGATCAACGAAAACATGATCCGTTTCGAAAAAGGCCCTAACGATAAGGTATTCTTAAGGAATATCAGCGTTTCTGATGTCTCCAAGGATTCTACACAACCGATGTACTGGTCCGTGATGAACTCCAATATCCAACCGATCGTTGCTTCTTTCGATGTCAAGGGATATTCCAAATCTAAAAACGGTGTGATCATCGATATGACGGATTATATTTCCGGCGATAACGATGTACTGTTTTTTGACGGTCGAGTTAAGGGGATGTTCAAATTGACAGGCGTTCAAGGCGATAAATCCTACATCGTGGATGTTAAGTCATTCCCGATGAACACCGAGATCAAAACCGTTAAAACTTACGGTAAAGCTCCGCAATCTTCTCCCGGCGCTCCCCCGACCCCGGGTGGTAACGCCACGGTAGAGATTAATAGCTCCATCATTTTATTACCGAAAGTTCCGATGAAACCGCGCTATTTCGATCCGCGTGTAGGTTTCTTCGCTACCGGTTATACCGACTTTGACGCCGATCCGCAAGGTATCAAGAGAATTACCATGATCACCCGCTGGCGCTTGGAGCCTAAACCGGAAGACATGGACAAATTCAGGAGGGGAGAATTGGTAGAGCCGATCAAACCGATCGTGTTCTATATCGACCCGGCTACCCCGGTAAAATGGAGAAAATACTTGATCCAAGGTGTAAACGATTGGCAAGCTGCCTTCGAACAAGCCGGTTTCAAAAATGCCATTTATGCACGCATGGCGCCTACTAAGGAAGAAGATTCTACCTGGAGCCTGGAAGATGCGCGTTTCTCCGCGATCGTTTACAAACCTTCTCCTATTCCTAATGCCAGCGGTCCCCATGTGCATGATCCACGCTCCGGCGAGATCCTGGAAAGCCATATCAATTGGTACCATAACGTGATGCGCTTATTACGCAACTGGTACTTCGTGCAGGCTTCCCCGAACGATGAACGCGCCCGCAAAATGGAATTTGATGATGAGTTGATGGGTGAATTAATCCGTTTCGTTTCTTCCCACGAAGTTGGCCATACGCTGGGCTTACGTCACAACTTCGGTTCCAGTTCCACTTACCCCGTGGAAAAATTAAGGGATAAAGAATGGGTTAAAAAATATGGCCACGCCGCTTCCATCATGGATTACGCCCGTTTCAACTACGTGGCTCAACCCGGGGATGGCATTACCGGTGCTGACTTATACCCACGTATCAACTTTTATGACAAATGGGCGATCGAATGGGGTTATAAAAATGTACCCGGCGCCAACACTGCTGATGAAGAAACCCCGATCCTGAACAATTGGGTTATCAACAGGTTAAAAGATAAAATCTACTGGTTCGGTACTGAAATGAACCCCGATGATCCACGCTCTCAAAACGAGGATTTAGGTGACAATGCGATGATCGCGAGCACTTACGGTATTAAAAACCTGCAACGCATCATCCCGAATTTGGAAGCTTGGACCCGCACACCAAACGAAGGTTATAGTAACTTGAATGAATTGTACAATGAAGTTATTGGCCAGTTCAACCGTTACAATGGTCACGTTGCGAAAAATATCGGCGGTATCTATGAAACTCCTAAAACCGTAGAACAATCCGGTTCCGTGTACGAGGTAGTTCCAAAGGCTAAACAAAAAGATGCCATGGCTTATTTGCAAAAACAATTATTCACTACTCCAACCTGGGTCATCAGCACAGATATTTTATCGAAAACTGGTGGCAACGCTACGGATATCGTGAAAAAATTGCAAGATGCGGTATTGGGCAGACTGTTAAATGCTTATACCCTCACCAAACTTGTAAATAGCGAAACCAATTACGGTAAAGGCGTTTATACGGCCAATGACTTGTTGACCGACTTGAAAGCCGGTATCTGGAAAGAATTGCGCACCCGCGGTTCCATCGATATTTACCGCAGGAATTTACAGAAAAGCTATGTAGATGACCTGATCAAGTTGTTTGAAGATGACAAGAAAAAGGAAAATGCCAACCCGATGATGCGTGGCGGTCGTAGCAATAACGATCCTAGCGCTTCGGATGTAGCTAGCTTGGCACGCGCACATGCCGTTGTGTTGAGGAACGAAATCCGCGCAGCCAGCGGTAGCGGTGATGCGTTGACACGTTATCATTTGCAAGACCTGGCAAACCGCTTGACAGTTGCCTTAGATGCTAAATAACAACATTTAGCTGATCAATAAATTTCAGAAAAGCCCTGGCCGCTCATCCGGCCAGGGCTTTTTCATGGGCAAAAACTAAACAATAAAAAACCGCCCAGGAATGAGCGGTTACGCTATTTATCCCTATACTTATAGTAAGTATCAGGTGTAAAATTATTCTTTCCCAACGCAGTGGACATGCGTAGCCAATATTCAATTTGCCCGGCCCCGGGAATCCACTAAATTCGCACAAACATCCAGGACTTATCATGTGGAAAGGAGCCATCTTAGTTTTAACGGGAGCTTGTAGTTTCGGAATATTATCAACGATCGTAAAGTCTGCTTACAAGGAAGGATTCACACTTTCCGAGCTTTGCGGCATGCAGGCCGGGATCGGTATGCTGATCTTATGGTTGATTTTTGCCTTTGGGAAAAAGTCAACCGGTCTCCAAGGTAATTTGAAACACGGACTGGTTTTATTGCTCATGGGCACATCCACGGGACTGGTGAGTATTTGTTATTATTATAGTGTTCAATATATCCCGGCTAGTATCGCCATATTATTATTAATGCAATTTACCTGGATGAACATACTTGTAGATTCATTCATCCGCAAAAGGCGACCGGGTTGGATAGAACTAATATGTGTTTTACTAATCTTAGCAGGAACGGCTATGGCTAGCGGTATGGTAAACAATGTTTATGACTCTTTACCCTGGGTAGGCATTTTATTCGGTTTAATGGCCGCTGCATTTTATACAGTTTTTATGACGGTAAATGCATCTAACCGTTTACAGTTTACACCGGTGTTAAAAAGCGCCTGGATGGTGACCGGGGCATTCATTATCGTCAGTATCATATTACCGCCTACTTATTTGGTCAATGGTCGCTTATGGGAATCGCCTTTAATTTTATGGGGGTTACCCTTGGCTGTATTCGGCACCGTTTTGCCACCGTTGTTATACGCGAAAGGTATGCCGAAAGTGGGATTGTCACTGGGAGGTATCTTGAGTGCGGCAGAACTTCCCGTAGCGGTATTTGCAGCGGCCATCGTTTTAAAGGAGCCGGTATCCGGATTGCAGATACTGGGACTGGCTTGCATTTTACTGGCCATAGTATGGGCCAATCTTACCAAAAAAACAGCACGTTAATCGACCTGGAGATACCTTCCATTGTAACATTGAAGACCTATTTTCCGTTATATATTCGTAATATCGTTCTTTAAATCCACAAAGTGAAAGCAAGAAAAAGTAATCAAGAACCGCGTAAAAAGGCTAAGTCTAACAAAGAACAGCCTGGAAAAATAACGATATACGATATCGCGCAACGTTTGCAAATTTCTGCATCTACAGTATCACGTGCCCTTCAAAACAATGCTTTAATTAACAAGGAAACGAGGGAACAAGTGCAGCAAGTTGCCAATGAACTTGGTTATGTTCCTAACTGGATCGCTTCCAGCTTGCGGAAGAAACGCTCTAATATTATCGGCCTCATCGTGCCGCGTACTTCGATGTATTTCCAGTCAAACGCGATAAGCGGGATACAGCACGAGGCTCACAAATATGGTTTCAGCGTCGTGATCGCGCAAAGTGATGAATCGGTAGCGATGGAAAAGGAAGTCGTCAACACCTTGTACTCGTTAAGGGTAGATGGCCTGCTGGCAGCGGCTTCGATGTTCACAACGAATTATGATCATTTTAATCCTTTTATTAAGAACAATATTCCCTTGGTATTTTTTGACCGTGTACCGATCGGCTTTGAAGGCTATTCCATTACCGGGAATGATTTTAAAGGTGGATTCTTAGCAACGGAACACTTGATACAACGGGGCTGTAAAAAGATTGCTCACTTCGCGGGAGCATTAACTTGTAATCTCTACGAATATCGCCTAGCGGGATATAAAGCTGCTTTGGAGAAATATAATATCCCGTACGACGAAAGCCTGGTGCATGTGCACAACCTAACCATGGACGCCGGTAGCGTAGCGGCCAAGGAATTATTAAGTTCTGGAAAGGATATTGATGGATTATTTTCTGCCAATGATTCCTCTGCTGTAGCTTTTATACAAGAAGCCAAGAAACAAGGTATCGATATTCCAGGGCAGATAAAAGTTGTCGGATATTCTAATGATCTCTCTTCCCGGATCATCGCCCCCTCTTTAACAACGATCGAACAATCGGGTTACAAGATGGGCGCCAAAGCGGTATCAACCTTAATTGCATTAATCAATAAAAATGATGCGCTGACCATCGATGAGAATTACATCTTCGACTTGGAACTAATTGAACGGGAATCAACTAAAAACTAATCATTCGCCTTATAAATAATTAAGCCTAACAATTAATTATACTGACCATATGAAAATTTCAAAATCATTGATTGGCATTTGCATTGCCGCAATTTGCTATTCATGCTCTGCACCTACGCATATTTATGTGCCAAGCCAACCGAATGTTCCCATGCTAAAAGAATCGGGCGAATTTAAAGCCTCGATTGCAACGAAAAATGCAGCGGCAGCTTATGCCGTTAGTAATCACTTCGCAGTAGCTGCCAGCGGACAATATGTTTATGGCAATAACAGCAATTACCACAAGGATTTTGATGATGATAACTTCATAGATTACGATCCATATAACCGCGGCTATTCGATCGAGGCCGGGCTCGGTTATTTCACGACAATCGGTGTTAAGAAATTAATGGTCTTCGATGTTTATTCGGGTTTTGGGAAAGGCTCTTTCAAAACTTTAGATCCCATATTTTATGATCATATCAAGGATCAAGATTATCGCCGTGATGATTATAAACTGTCGGCTAACTTTACAAGATTTTATGTTCAGCCTACTATCGGCTTAGTACACAGGGCAGTGGAAGTTGGTTTTACCCCGAAATTTTCGATTGTAAATTTCCACGGACTGAGGAATGGATCTAAAGCGTTGCCCGATCCGGATGACCAATTTGTGTTCCACCAGATCAGTGACGGAACGATACCGTTTTTGCAGCCAACCATCACCGTAAGGGCAGGTTACAGGTATATAAAATTCCATGCCCAGTTCTATCAAAATATTGTTCTGAAAGGAAGCACCCTGTATGATCCTCAAAACAATATCAATTATTACGAAGATTATTTTGATTATTTTAAATCATTCATGGCCGATTTCGGGGTTTCAATTGATATCGGAAATTGGTTTAAATAATTCCCGGACTGGCAGTCTGTGGCAGTCTGTGGCAGTCTGTTGGCATGGGGTCGCGACCCCATGCCTCATTTCCCCCATGCCTCATTTTCCCCCTCTAATTATTTTTCAAACTGGAAAACTACTGCATATTTCCAGGCTGCTTTTTGCAATGATTTAGGAATTACAATATTGATTTGATTTCCTGAAACTTTCCATGGCAATTTTTGTTTGCTGCCCAGTACCCGCACCTTGGTTCCCCTTCTTGGAACAATCCCTGTAAAGGAAATGATCCCCGGTAGTTGTTCATTTTCAGGCAACAGGTAAATAGCATTTACCAAATGTCCATCCTTTAATTGTGTAAAACATACCTTGCCGTCTTTATATGGGGCTATCACCCTCGTATTATAAATGGCACTCCCATTTACAGACATCCATTGACCAATTGAATCTAACCTGGTGTAAGCTACCGGATCAAAATCACCATCAGGGCCGGGACCGATATTCAATAAATAGTTGCCGCCTTTTGCTACGATATCAACCAGGTTATGGATGATGGTGTTAGTAGATTTATATTGATCTCCCGGCACATAAGACCAGGAATTGCCCATCGTCATACAAGTCTCCCAAGGATAAGAGAGAGGTTTGGCAGGTATCTGCTGTTCGGGTGTGCGGTAGTTTTCATAAGGACCGTGAACACTTCTGTCCACGACGATTAAACCCGGCTGATGCTCCCTGGCCATTTCAGTAATTGCCGGCATATTGATATCCTGGTCTTGCGGTGGCGTTTTAGACCATGATAACGATTCTTCCGTCTGCATACTAAGTGGTCGTACCCAACCGCCATCTAACCAAAGAATGTCTATCTTTCCATAACCCGACATTAACTCCTCGATCTGTTTATAAGTAAATTGTTGAAATTGTTTCCAACGTTCAGGGTATTTCTTTATCTCATAATTCACATTCCTGTCTTTAGGAGGGAAATAAGGCCACCAATAATATGGAGAATGCCAATCCGGTTTAGAAAAATACGCCCCGATGTGGAAGCCGTCATTTCTAAATGCGTCAAATACTTCACGGGCTATATTAGCTTTCGGATTTTTACTAAAAGGTACATTAGCCGCTGTGATTTTGTAATCGGATTGTTTAGTATCAAACATATTAAAACCATCGTGATGCTTGGTCGTAAACACCAGGTATTTCATTCCGGCGGCTTTTGCTGCATCGGCCCATTTGGAAGGATTAAACTTTACAGGGTTGAACTTTGTCGGTAAAGCTTCATATTCTTGCAGATATTGATAGTAAGGGATGCCGTATGGTTTTCTTTGGGTCCAGCCTTCATCTTCCGGGCAAATACTCCAAGATTCTACAACACCTTTTATACTATATGGCCCCCAGTGAATCATCAGTCCAAATTTCCAGTCCTGCCAATTGTCGAGCTTATGAAGTACGGCGGTATCTGTTTCCGGGACATAAGGATGCTCTTCCTGGGCGAACATCGGCAAGTTATAACCTGCCATAAAGAGTAACAGCAAAAAATATTTTCTCATATTATTATTTTTAACGCATTTCTATTTATAAGCATCCAACAAGTTCATTACGATAAGATTCGATTTGACTTGTTTCAAAGTCAAATTGGAACGCAAATAAATATTCAATGTCTCACCGGGCAAAACATCCATATAATTATCACTAAATACTGCGGACTTATCAGCGGGCAATTGCAGGTAAACATTTTTAGCAAGCCCAGATGAATGAACCTGTAAAATATACTGATCCCATTTAGCAATGATATCAACATCAACTGAAGGTTGTTGCAAATTCAAATCTTTAGGATCTTTCAAATAAAATACATTTCTGACGATCCCTCCTTTTTCTTCCTTCCATGTGGTTTCAATAAATACATTGGAAGTACTAGCAATATTCTCAATATCATTTATTGCTATATCAAAAACATTCAAACTACTGTTTCCCTTCAGTTCGACCTTCAAACTGGTATCTTTCAAAACCGTACCATCAAAGCGTTTTAACATCCAGGTAAATTTACCTTTAGCGGTATTTAGACGATCGGTAATGATATAAGATTTCAAAATGTTTTCATCTATATAATTGCTGACAATCGTCGTATCATAAGCTTTCTTTACAAAGAATTGTAAGGCTTTCCACCGTCCCGTATAATCCATGCTGGACCATGAAGCGGCAGGCCAGCAGTCATTGAGCTGCCAGTATAGCGTCCCCATGCAATAAGGCATATTCCTTCTATGCGCTTCCATACCAACTTTTATTCCTTCTGCTTGTAAAACCTGGTTTAAATATAAAAACGACGGAAAATCCTTGGGCTCTTTATAATAATGAAGCATATAAGTATTGATCGCGGCATTTCCCCTTGTAACACTTTTCTGGTGCGCTTGCATGACGTTTCCGTAAATATCATAATCCTTTTCCGTAGCAAAATTCGGCATCGTTTCAATACCGGGGAAGGACTGGAACCCGTACTCGCTCATAAACCGCGGTACTTTTACATTTAGCTGCTCAAACCATTCCATGCCGTGCCAGACTCCCCAGTAATGATTATCGCCCACCTTAAAATCTTCCGCTTTTCCCCAGTTACTAACCGGTGATGAAGAAAAATAAAACCTGCCCGGATCATTTTTATTAACTTCTTGCGGTAATAATTCTTTAAACAACTTATCGTATCCCTCCAAGAAATCTTCCCACTGTCGATCGGTATAAGCATAACTGCCCTTCCAACCCCAGTTCTTGATAGCAACTGCAATTTCATTATTCCCGCACCAAAGCGCCAAGGAAGGATGATTTCTCAAACGGCGGATGTTGTAAACAGCTTCTTTACGAACATTTTCAAAGAAATTTTCATCGGAAGGATAAAGGCTACAGGCAAACATAAAATCCTGCCATACTAGTATGCCCGTTTCATCAGCCAGATCGTAAAAAATATCTTTCTCATAAATACCACCGCCCCATACACGAACCATATTAAAATGGCAGTCTTTCATCGTGCGGAAGATCGATTGATATTGTTCATCTGTCACGCGCGGCAGAAAATTATCTTGCGGAATATAATTAGCCCCTTTCATGAATACGGGCACACCGTTTACTTTTACAAAAAAACTTTCGCCCCATTGATCGGGCTTGTTCACTACTTCAACAGTGCGTAAACCGATTTTCTTTACCTGTCGATCTACCACGTTATGAGCATAACTTACGGAAACTTCCACGGGATAAAGCACCTGCTTACCCAGTCCGTTCGGCCACCATCTATCCGGTTTCTTGATATTAAAAGGGATATCAATCTCTTGTTTCCCGGGTTGGCATGTAATACGCTTACTAACGGATGCAAATTTTTTAGCGGGACTGGAAATGCGGACTTCATATTCCCCTGCTTGCATAATATTCAATAGCAGCTGCGCATCTACGATAGCTACTTTTTCGCTTAATGATTTTTGTTGAAGGTATACATCTTCCAGGCTTGCTTTACGGGTAATCACCAGGTCTACCGGCAACCAAATACCCGAAGTTACGAACCGGGGTCCCCAATCCCAGCCATAATGATACGGCGCCTTCCGCGCATAGATGCTTAAGGGAATTTGTGCTTGGTCATTCCCTGCCGGATACAGCCATCCATCTCTAACAAAATTGGGCATATCATGCCTGATCGGGCTATGGAAATACACCTTCAATTCGTTATCGCCTATATGTACAAATGGCTTTACATCTATCCAATGCTCAATAAACATATTATTTGCCGAATAGATTTTCTGACCGTTGAGGTAGATATCCACATATGTGTCCAGTCCTTTAAAATTTAATTGCAGGGCATCAGCATCGATGGCATCAGCAGGAATGTTCAAATTCCTCTTATACACCCAATCTATATTTTCAATCCATTGTAAAGATTTTTCATTGGTACCGAAGAAAGGATCGGGAATTAATCCGTTGCCCAGCAAGTCGGTATGAACGGTACCGGGCACTTTGGCCGGGAACCATTTTTGTTCGTCTGCCCTTCGGAAAGACCAACCCTGATCTAACGGCATTCTTTGTTGTTGGGCAAAGGATATTGAAAAATTGACAAAAATTGATACAAAAATGACTAGAAATAGTCTGAACATGCTCATCCTTCAAAAGTTTGTATAAAAATGGGAAATAATCTTTAGATGGCAAGGGGCTGGGGTAAAAAGAAAGGCATGACGAACACGCCATGCCTTTTCTTCGTTTGCTGCTTTTCTTGTTAATTATCTTTACCAATTATCCTGATATAATTATTTCCTTGCGGCTTGTTAGAACCTTCCAAGGTTAAGCCGATCCAACCATATATAGTAGGCGTCACATCTAAAAGATTAGGCGCCCTGTTGGAAGAAGCCAATATTTCACCTAATGGGTTCCAAGAGTAATTCCCCACTATGGAAAAGTTTGATTGGGAAGGGCTGGCATCGATAAATTGATCGCCTTCACCTTCATCGCAGGACCAATTACCGATCAAGTTATTAATATGCGGATGGTCGCTAGGAACAGTACTTAATACTGCAAGTTCCTTGATCTCTTCATCGGGGAGCGCCGTATTCCAAATTCTGACATCTGCCATGTAGCAATCAAAGTATTGATCTGTAAAAACAGCAGGCCAATAGCCTAACACTAAGGGTTTGTCATTAGTGATTGGGTTGGCCGGGGTAAATTGGATATCTTTCCTATTTTCACCATCCAAAAAGATAGACATAGTATATGTTTGACCATCGAAATCGGCTCTACCGGTAACTGTATGGAAGTTATTATCCAAAATAGCGGTTGTTTGCTTTACTTCTTTTGTACTTTCTCCATCGCACATCCAAAATACCATCTCGTTACCTGTTTTTAAGAACGAATAACCTGGATTGGCGCTACCGTAACGCTCTTTAACTTTAGAGAAAAACGGGGGATATGAATACGAATAGTTTCCCGGTTCCCTTGGATTCACTTTCAATTTAAATTCAAAGGTCATGGAGCCATTAATATTATAACGATCATCCGGGTTTTCAGCTCTTACATAAGTGCTAGGGGTACCATTCAAACGTAAGCCCTTATCCAAGATTTTCGGTCCTGTATATTTTCCGGGAACGATTATGGGGCTGTAATAAATGCTGAATACATTCCTTTGCGCAGAAAGCTTACCTCCTAATTCATGCCCTGCACCGCCGCTGGTAGATTGTATTACAACCAACCATTCTTCTTTTTCATAATTCTCCCTGGCAGCCAAAGCATCCATAATTTTCCCGATCTGTTGATCGATCGATAATACTGCATTTGAATATTCGGCCACATTTTCTCCGAAACCATACTGTTGCCCAACTAATGCAGTTTGATTGAAGTTTACAATCATCAAATCGGGATTCGTAGTTTGTAAACGATCGATAGCAGCATTGGAGATATCTTCCGTGCTGGCGCTTGAACCAAGAGATACCACGTTATCAGACTGCGGGATAATAAAACTGTTGATATCATCCCAGGGCGTGATCGCAGTTACTTTAAATTCCAGGTTATCATTTTTCAGGAAGTGAATGAAGTTATCGTAATATTTGATTTCACTATGGCTTCCTACAACGGTTTTAGGAATCAGGGTACTGTCCATGATCAGGTGATCTATATATGGAACACCGGTAGTCATGGTTGCCCAACCGGTAGCAACGCTCGTTACTGTATCTGTTAGTCCTTCGAAAGTGTACACGCTTTTCGGTAATAATCCGCTGATAACGGGGGGCGCCATATCTTGCACGGTTTTACCGGCTAATCCATCAATCGCAATTAAGAGTACTTTCCTGCGTTTAAATTCCACGTTACCAAAATCTTGGGTGGTGGAGTCGTTGTCGTAATGCGATGGCAAAAAATCTTCTTTCACACAGGAAGAGAGACTGATTGCAGTCAGCAAGGCGGCAAGGGCGCTATATTTAAAAATATGTTTGATCATATCAAGGAGATTAATATTAGAAGAATTTCAACCAGAAGCGGTTTGCAATTTGCCAATCGTTGTTGATCGGAACGTTTAACCAGTAAGCGATCTGGTTAAATACTTCCGTATTATACGGTGGCACTACAGATTCATTCCCGGCACAAGGCAATATATAATTCAATAAATCCCAGCGGGCGCCGCTTGCAAGAACGAAACTAGGTCCGCCTCCCGGGGCAGTATTACGGATAACATTCCCGGTTCCCTCGGTAGCGTTCCAATGTCCTACCAGGTTATTAAATTTAGGATGGGATTCATCTATAACATTGGTACAGCTGAACTGCTGTATTGTTTCCGTGCTTAAACTGTCATTAAATATTCTTACATCACTCATATAAATGTCAGCCGGCGTACTTACAGATCCAGGAATAAAGCCCATCCTTAAAGGTGCCGGGGAGTTGACATTTCCCCTATCTGTGATTTCTTTCTCCCCGTTTAGCGCTCCATCTGTATACGTTCTCACGTAACGTTTGTTATTGTCTGTATTAGTATAAATTACCACGCTCAAGTGATGCCAGTTTGCATCATTGATAGTAGCACCTTTTAGTTGACTATTACCGGAGCCGGCCTTACCGAAGTTGATCATCCAATAATTACTTTCCAAGAACATGCACCATCCAACAACTCCCCCATCGAAAGATTGCCTCTTGGAAAAGAATGCAGGATAATAAGCGTTTGCTCCCTTATTAAAAGTGCGCATTTTCAACTCGATTGTATAATTGCCTGTTTCACCGAAGTTATACGCCTGATCATCTTCCAAAACGGCATTTACAGCTGATTCATCTTTACCGAACAAGCGGGTATTATATTTGATCGATTGCGGCAATGAAATCTTGGTTCCGTATAATGATGGGTTATAGTACAAGCTAAAACAATTCATCTCTTGATCTGTTCTACCACCATACGATTTATCTACACCACCATGCGTTGATTGCACGATCAGTAACCAATCTTCATCACCAGAATTTGTCCTGTCATTGATTGCATTTAAAAGGTCAGCCAAGTAGCTATCAAAAGTTTCTAACGCTGCCGCATATGCAGGCGAAGATGCATAGAACCCGTCTTCCTTTCCAGCTAAATTAACATTGTTGAAATGAACGATTACCAAATCGGCGCTATCGGATTTAAGGTGTGCCACTGCTGAATCACGAACCAGGTCATTATCATTATTCGGGATGCTGATTTTCACATCTGCATTAGATAATAAAGTTTGATTCAACTGCTCCCAAGGTGTAATAGCAATGGTACGTATATTCCTAGAGCTAGTTTGCTCCATTAATTGTAGGAATGAAGGATACCTTTCTCCACTTGCTGTTTTAGCTGTTAACGTGGAATCGGTAATTGTATTGACGGACGATCCTACGGCAGTCATGATATTTCCCCATGAAGCGCCATCTGTCGTAACGGTATCTGCCAACGCATCCCAGCTATAAGTACTATGTGGCAATATAGTTTGAATAGTAGGCGGGTTAATGGCAGCCAATTCTTTTCCCACCAATCCGTCTACCACGACCAACAAAACTTTACTCTTGCTGGAAGTGATGCTTGGCACCTCGGTTTTATTGGAGTTTACCAATTCTATTTTTTTACAAGCGGCAATAGTGATGGCTGCACCGATCAATGATAATGCTATGCCTCGCTTCGCGGAAAATATTCGCATAATTTCTTTTTTTCAGATGATTAACGGATATCATTTGTCCACAATTCTTCGTCTAACAACGGCAGATGCGATACTTCATCTACTGCTGACGGCGACACCACGATACCCCAATGATCGAAGAATGGCTTTAAATTGGTTTGTGCATATTCGGAAGCCTTAACGAAGAAGAAATTCTTCTTGGCTTCGTTGATTAAAAATGGTCTCGGTTCCCTTCTTCCTTCCGATGCGATGTAGGTCATCATACCGTATCCATATCTTTGGAACAATTGAACAAATGGCACCAACCTTTGGAATACATCCTTCACCTCGCTGAACCTCCTGGAGCCTACAGCCTGTGCTGCCCAGTCTAAAGCCGGTTGCACAAAATCTTCCTGGTAAATACGTCTCGGCTTCCTACCGTACCTATTCGCAATCTTGAACACGAATAAGTTATTGGATGTTTCGCCTAAACCATCTGCACCACCCCAGCTCCAAATGCTACCCATCTGGAAGTTATGGCCAAACTCGTGGAATGCACCCCAGCTCGCACCATCCCTGATCAGGGCGGTATCTATGAAGGTGTCGTGCCAATCGAGGTAAGCCATGCAAGGATAACCGCTGTGGCCGCTACCCAAGCTAATTTGAATGTCCAATACGAAACGGTGCTGCGTTGTTGGAGCCTGGTCGATGATATCCGCGGGCTCATCCGAAAGACCATACCACTCGTTATAATCTTTTTCGATGGCTTCATCCCACAGTTTCATCACCTCTTCGGCGTTGAATTTATCGAGTAAGGAAAGCATTACTTTGCGGTAGAAGGTAAACACTACCCGCTTACTGCGCATTTCAAATACCGGAACATTTGACCTGCGGAGCAATTCTTTCCATTCAGAATCCGAAGTTTCGCCCAATACGAAATCGGGCGATTTGCAAACGTTAGAGAATGTAAATGTGACCTTCTTGTCCGAAGGTTTGGAAGGTAATATGTAGATATTCCCCCCGTATATATTCCGGATGTAGTTAACACCCGGTACAAGCAATTTCCTGGTATAAATTACCCCGGCACGGAGCAAAGGGTACTTGGCGCTCACATTATCCGTATGGGCGCCGATCTGGATAGAAGCCCCATCCACGTTATCAGGAACCACTACTTTTACAAGCTCGCCCGGAGCTGCATAAAAGCCGGTACTTAACCAGTTGCCCGGCACAACGCTGATACGGATCTGGTCTGTCGGAACTTTATAATAAAAATCCAAGGTTACCGCCTGTTCCATCAAGCGCGGTTCCACTACGGGTACTAAGCCCGGAAATTTCTTCGCATCAGGGAAACCGCTACTATCAATAATCAGCATATTGGTATCTAACCTCGACAAACCCGCCGTATCTACCTTGGGTGGCTCATCATAGCCATCTTTAAAATTATATTCTTTGTCGCAAGCCGTAATGGCAATGGCTAGGAATGCCGCGCCTAACAAACTTTTTATGGTGAATGATTTCATCATCATCGAATTTTAAGGTTCAATTACTGGTTATAATTTGGAAAATCGCGGAAAGTCGCTGGCCAGCTACGTCCATCCAAAGACCAACTATTATCGATCGGCACCTGGAACCATTCCATGATGCGGAAAGGTATATCCACCGTATTAGGAACATATTTTTCCTGGTTAGGAATGACCGGGTATAAATAGTTACTGAAATCATTGAATTCTGTCCAAGCGTAAGGGCCTTCCAAGGTCATATCCATGTGATTCGCCGTTGCATCTTTAAATTGATCTCCTTCACCATCCAGGCAAGACCAGTAACCGATTAGATGTGAAAAATATTTGTGAGATTTATTCACATATGTACGGGGCGCCCAGGTCTTAATAGTTTCATCATCCACGATCGTATTCCAAATTCTTACATCAGCAGCACTGAAATCGATCGTATTGTCGGTAAATACGGTAGTATTATACCCCAACCTCAATGGTGAACTTGAATTGGCATTCGGTTCATAACCGGATATTTGAGATGAATTTTGCAACTCTCCATCTAGGTAAACCGATAGGTAGTAAGAGTTATTGGAATAACGAATAGTGCCCGCCAGGTGGTGCCAATCACCATCTTTCACATCCACGGTTTGCGCACTTAGGTTAGTGGCTGTAACCCCAACCCAAAATTGCATCTTAGCGCCGTTCCTAAAGAATGACCATCCCGGTGTGCTACCGTAACGATCTCCTTTTGTTAAAAACGGGGGATAGGAATAATTATAATCGCCATCTGCATCTTTATTAAGCTTAAACTTCATCTCGATGGTCAACTCATCCGTATTATGGATATTATATAAACCATTATCCTGAACGGCGGCCCTTACCATCGGTTTCGTAGGTTGGCCGGGCTGACCGGAAAGGCGAATGTACTTACCTTCGAATGGAACCCTCAAGTTTTCTGGCCTACCGACCACGCTCGCTTCAAACCTCGTGTTGAAAAACATCGTGAAGGTATTGCTGAGGGGATTACTGAAGATGGTACCATCACTATCCTCAGGATCAATGGCATAATCACCACCACGGCTGGAGGTAACAACCACCAACCACCTTTCGTCGCCGTATGTAGCGCGGCCTTGCATGGCAGCCATCAAGTCTGAAACATATTGATCGGCAGTATTGATAGCCGCGGCATATTGAGGCACCGAGGCATCGTATCCGTATTGCTCCCCGGCCTTATCAACTTCATTGAACTGAACGAACACCACATCCGCATCTGCATTCCCTAGCTCGGCAATAGCCGCATCGCGGGTTTGCAGATCAGATGCGAATGATTGATTTTGAGTAGCAGAATTCCGAATTACTTCGTTCAATAATTCAGGAGATGAACAGAATGCGGCACTACGTAAACCCGGCTTTTTCGCCTCTAACCTTTCGAAAAAGGTCGGGAAACTGGAGAAATCAGCATTGCTGAAATCATCACCGACTACGCCGCTTTTAGCAGAACGTACACCTGTTAGCATCGTCGTCCAGTTCTCACCGTAAGCGCTTGCAGTATCAGACAAACCGTTCCAGGTATACAGGGCGCTATCGCGCATCTCCCATAATTTTAACGGGCGTAATGCTTGAACGGCTGTACCCCTTGCTCCGTCAATCGTAATAAACAATAATTTAGGAGCGCCGGGCATCTTACCGTAATCATTATTATAAACATAGTCCTTCTTCGGTCCATCATCCGATTTATTACATGCCGCCAAGAAAGCGGTGGTAGCCAAGAAGTATAAGAATATTTTTTTCATTTGAACGATTTTTAAACCGTGAAACCGTGGTATTAACCACCAATTATTTTATCTCTCGAAAACAAGACGTACGATGTTGCCGACCGCGCTATTATCAAATGATTGAATAAAACCAACCAAGATCATGGCAGGATCGCCCTCTGCTGAAACCGTTTCAACCATATCTGTCACGATACCGTTGAATTTACCGGTGTTGTTATGATCGGCAGAAAGTGTTCCATCAGGGTTCAATACCATTAATCCGTACCGGGTTACATCTCCATATTTTTGGAAAGTTCCCGTGGTGATGATGTACCCGTTTGACATTTGTTTAGCATAAACAATGACACCGCCGGTTACTGCCTGTGGAATAAAGTTCGCATCCAGGGAACCGTCTTCATTCAAAACTGCCATGTTTTTGCGTGGTTGACCATTATAGGTGTCGAACAACCCGGTGATCACATATTTCTTAGTAGTCGCGTTGTAGGTGATCGAGTTGATGACGCCATTTGTACCGGTGCCGGCCATGAAGGTCGGATCCATATCACCATTTTCATCCAAACGGACGATGTTTCCCGTAGGCGTTCCATCGTAAGAAGTGAATCTACCTACCAATATCAGTTGGCCGTTTTCAGTCATATAAGAAGAACCTATATTCCCGATTACGCCTTGCTTTCCCTTATGTTCTGCCAAGTCATAATGGAAAGTAGAATCCAGGTTACCGTTTATGTCCATCCTGGCAATATTGGACACTTGCCTATAATCAGAGACCTTGGTATAACGGGTGGAGTTAGGGTAGTACACCTGTTGGTATACGTAGAAGTTTCCGACAACGTAAACCTTTTCATCGTGATAATATATCCTATTAATCGATCCAGTGAAACCAGCGTTAAATGCAGGCACGGTATCCACAGTAACTACTTCCGCGTTCCCTTCATGTTCCCCTGCTGCATCAATATCATCTTCCGTAGGGATCACATTAACGATCATCGTATCTAAATATCCTTGTTGATTAATCGCCGTGATACCGGAAATCAAAGAAGTATGTGAACCATAACGACTAAAACTACCGCCAATCAGAATTTTACCGTTTGGCAACTGCGCTGCATGGCGGATGATCCCCGTTGCACCAACAGCGGAATCCACACCGAATGCGCTTACATACGCACCGTTGGTTTCCGTCATCGTAATGCCGTATAAAGGGTTACTTACACCTGCGGCATTGTATTGAGTGAAGGCGCCGACTAACAAGTAGCGATTATTGCTGGTTGGTACGATACTGGATATCGCGCCGTTTGCACCGCGACCAGCCAAGAAAGTGCGGTCGATCTTCAATTTACCTTTCACTGTAAAAACGGGAGTATAAAGTAACTCATCGCCAATTTTTACTGTAACAGCGCCGGAACTGGCGAATGGCGGCACTTTTAGGGAAACAGAATTTTCACCGATATTGGTAACCTCCGCAAGTTGGTCGCCCATATAAAATTCAACGCTATCTTTATAAGGCAGCAGGCCGGTTACCTTAAAGGTTACGATATCGCCAGTACCGCCTTCAGCGGGCGTGGGCTGCCCCCTATCGAAGGCGATGCCTAATGGCGGCAAACCACCGGCATAAGGATCCGGGTAAACGGTTTCAGTTTCCTTACAAGCAAGGAAGCCCATTGCTACTAAAAGAACCAGGATAAAATATTTTGATAATTGCATCTTGTAATTTTTTTCGACTGATGTAATGCTTACTGCCCATTCAAGCCATACTGCCTGATAAGGAGATAAAAATCATTCACGATAAACCCAAACCTATGATTACTAAACTGGAGTGCATGCACGGCCCCATTCGTAGGTTCGATGTTTACGGAGGCTACATTTACCGTTGTCCAAAATATTGGCGAGATAGAATAATCACGGCTATAACTCAGTTGTAACTGGCGGTAACCAACATATTTCGCCCCTCCCTCGTCGTGGTAAAAAACGCCGATATGCATCGGTTCTTCCAGGTAGGAATTAAAAAACTGCCCGGGATAAGTATTAAATACGTTCGGATCAAATTGTTGATAGTCGTTTAACAAGCGTTTATCTTTAAAAAGATAACGGCTCAACATTGCTTTCCATACCGGGCCGGGTACCTGATCCAAAGTGCGGATCGTATCTTGCCCGATGTTAAACAATTCGCGGTTCGTATAATAAATGGTACTATCAAAGCTTACGTTACCTGGCGCGAAGAAGGTCACAGTTTCATTCTCCATCGTTTCGCGCAAGCCAGCCAAATCGATAGCCTTCACTACATCACTGAAATAGTACGGGTTCGATTCCAAGTATTGCATGATGTTTCCATCAAACTTACCATTGTGGGTACCTGAATCATCGTAATAATCTTTCTTGCATGCTGCTAACGCCAGGATACATCCTAAAACTGCGAAGAGCCATTTATATGTTGATTTCATGATCATTTTGCTTTTTAGGTGATTGATTAGCGCCAGTATTCGTTCAATTTCATGTAAGGATTATTAACGAGCGCCGTTTCAGTGATCGGCCAAGTCCAAGCCCCGCGTAAGAATGCTGATTGCGAGATAGGGTTAGAGCAATATTCACTATTCAGTATTCTACGCGTACGCACCAAGTCGTAGAAAGCATGTCCTTCCCCTTGAAGTTCTTTGCAGCGCTCCCAGAAGATGGCATCTTTTAAATCCGTACCACCAAGGCCATTATATAAAGTAGCTTCGGCACGGTTGCGGATCATATTGAGCAATTGCTTGGCGAGCTCCTCACCTGTACCGCCGGTTAGTTCGGCATTAGCTTCCGCCTCCAACAAAATGGCATCTGCATAACGGAATACGATCAGGTTACCATCGAAAGCGATGCCGCTGCCGGTATTTCCTTTAAACTTCAAAAATTCCGCGGTTGAGTTCTCGTTGTAAATATTTTGATCAAACCAAAGCTCTTTACGTTTATCGACTTCACCGATCGGGTAATATTTCTCGATATATTTATTCAACCAGTAAACGTAAGCTTGGCTGTATTGCGGTTGGCGCAGTACGTTGTCATTGAAATATTGATATCCCAAGCCACGTACTTCACCGTAGTTGACGTTTTGCGTAAACTCGAACAAGCCTTCCTGGGAACCGCCCCTGAACAGTTGGCGGAACTCACTTACGGTTAACAAGCGGTAAGCGCCGTTATTGGTTTCGCGTAATTCCTTGCCTAAGCGTGCTGTTTCCTGGTAGTATTTTTCCTTGTTGGCATCATCAAACCCTGCATTCCACATATTCATATGCATCATCAAGGCATACATTGCCCCCCGCGTAGGACGTACCGCGCGCATTTTAGGATCTGTATATGACCAGGGCAGGTAATCTTTGTATTCATCAACTTCCTTGATACAACTATTTAGAACATCTACAAAGTTGCTGCGGCCTATAATGCCGCTGAAGTAGGGATCCGTGTAATATGGTACATCACCGAAAAGACGTACCATGATGAAATACATGAAGTTTCGCACGAAAACCGCTTCACCCATGTAACGCTTTTTATCTGTTTCATCTAAAATGCCGGCATCGAGATTCTCTACAGCATCGATTAAAACGCCGCAGGATTGGATAACCTTAAAATAAGCTCCCCATTCAGGTATTTGGTTAAACCTAAAGAAACTGTTCCAATATGTTTCCCGCATTAATGATTTAAGATCATTAGTAACGAGGTAATTATAATAAACCCTGTTAAAACCGCTACGACTGAAATTTGTTTCACGGTAAATACCTGTTCTAAATTCTGCTGCTAAGAAGAAGGAATTATCCAATAATATGTCGGCCATTTCGGCGTACAGGTTGTTGGTAAACTTTTCCACATCTTCCCTAGTTTGCCAGAAGCTAGCCCCGGACTCTTTATCCGGCGACTCCGTATCCAGGAACTTTTCACAACTAGGCAAAGTGCCTAATAAGAAAATCATCCCGATTGCAAATATTATACGCTTCATATTGCTAGTATTAATTGCTTGATTCAATGTTGTTTGCTGCCTTTAGAATTGTACACTCAAACCTACTGTCACAGATCGACGTGCAGGATACCCACCACTTTGGTCACGTCCTAAAGCGGTTACGTTTTCAGGGTTCGGACCAGAATAGTTAGAGAACATGAACATATTATATACCGTTGCATACACCCTGGCCGAAGTAACTCCGTACCTACGTGTTTTAGCCCTGTCAAAGTTGTAAGAGAATGTGATCTGGTTGATCTTGAAGTAAGAACCATCTTCTTCAAACAAGGTTTGATCAATCCTATAAGGTCTTACGTAAGGAGAACGTGCATAATCATATGGGTTCGGATATGTTGCTTTATCACCTGCCTTTTCCCAGTAATTATATTCATCGATCGGCACCATGGCCAGGTTGCCACTCGGTTTAGAGAAGCTGGCAAAACGTTCAGCTATGGCATTGTTCAAGATTTTCCTGTAAGCAATGTAGGCGCCGTAAATATTCAAAGAGTAATTCTTGTATTGAACAAACAGGCTAGCTCCACCGTTCACTAAAGGCTGCGAGTTACCTGCATATACACGGTCATGTTCATCGATGATATAATCACCGTTCATATCCGTCCAGATAGGATCTCCGCCGCGTAAAGGAGTATAATAAACGTTATCATTTACAACACTTTTCACAACTACGGGTTTACCCGTTACAGGATTCACCGGAACATCGGCATCTGTTGCATATACGCCCGTAGTATTATAAAGAACGTTGGTCAAGGCATTTTTACCAACCCTGTACAGGATATCTTGCCCCGCGGATTTATCGTAGTAATACATCTCACGTTTACCGTTTGGCAGGCGCGTGATCCTATCTTTCACATAACTTCCGTTAAGGCTGAAAGTCATATTCCATTCGCTGGTGCTCGGTAATAAACGTGCCGTGATTTGATATTCAAACCCGATGTTTCTCCAGGCCAAATCATTCGATTTAACCTTGTTAAAACCGTTGACATCAGGCAAATCAATTTCGTATAATGAGTTATCCACATCCTTCACATAGAAATCGAAGGTTCCCGTAATACGGCTTCTCCATAAGCCCATATCGAAACCGAAGTTCAACGTTGTATTGGTTACCGGCTTCAAATCATTATTAGGCAAGTTTTCATACTCTATGCCGCTCACGGGCTGGTCGTTATACCTAGCACCGTTGCGATCGGTATAAATCCCGTAGGCATCGAAGATATCACCCTGCGGTGTTACATTTTTACCCCAGGTAGCACGGATGGCGCCGTAATCCAGCCAAGTGGAAGTTGAAAGCGCTCTCAAGCGGTTGAAGTTCCAACGTAAACCGATAGAAGGGTTATTTGAATAAGGTGTTTTCTTTCCAGATGTAGAGCTGGCATCCAAGCGGTAGCTCAAATCCAAAACATACATTTGGTCATAGTTATAGGAGAAGGTGGCCGCGTTACCCACGATGCGTTCATCGTAAGAACCGGGCATCACACCACCACGGGAATAATAACCATCATTACCATAAGGCCCCTTGAAATCATCGCTCGGGGTCCGCTCGAGTTTCACGGTGTTGGCTTGGTAAGTATTCCTGTTCAACTCGTTAAAAACGGCGATCGTGAAATTATGTACATTATTCACCGTTTTGAAATAAGATAAACTAGCCCTGTTATTGAAGATAGTTTTCTTATCATAAAATGAATACATCGAGGAGAAGTTACTATTGATCGCGGCAGGAACGAAATTTTCTTCCGTTGCCGATTGGTTTTCGAAACTTACATTGTTTGCAACGTGCAAACCGGGAAACAGTTCATAATCCACATCTAAGCTCGTTCTTACGTTGGCCGTCTTATTATTATTATCCGTTCGTAATGCCGCTATGGCCGAAGCAGACGAGGAGTAGAACGATGGCGCAGGCATCAACGATGATTGGGCGCCCGCCTTCGCGACATCGGTTTGCAATAACCCGTTACCGCTACCTTTCTTATTAAGCCCCAAGCTGGTGGATATCGTGGAGAATACACGCAACCTTTGTGTTGGCCTATAGGTCATGTTCGTACTTAAGGCATACCTTTCGAAACCGGTATTCTTCATGATACCTTTCTCATTGTAATAGCCAACGTTTGCCTTATAGTTGAAGCGATCATCACCACCGGAAACGATCAGGTTATGCGTTTGGTTGTAAGCATAATCATAAAACAGGCCTTGCCAGTTGGTAGAGTTGTTATAAAAAGGATTTAAACTATCGGATAAGAATGGTGTTTCATTGACAATTTCCGCGGCTTTGTAAAGCGAATCGGTATATTCCATGTATTGGTTAATACGTCTGCGGCGCTCTTCTTGTCCACCGATTACGGGGCGTAACGTTGGAGGAATACTCACGAAGAAATTACCGGTATACTGAACAATCGGCACTTTTGATTTACCACGTTTCGTTGTTACCAAGATAACACCGTACGCACCCCTTGAACCGTACAAGGCAGTTGCCTGTGCATCTTTCAACACCTGTATACTTTCAATGTCTTCCGGGGGAATCAATGACAAAGGACTTAAACCAGGACCAGCCTGATCGAATCCATATTGATAGTTGGAGTTCGGATCTACCGGCACACCATCGATGATGAATAATGGGGAGGTTGGTCTAAGGAAAGCTTCGCTACCGGAACCAGAAATCGCGATGGAGTTCAAACCACGCATCTGGATTGTACCGGCATAACCGGGAGCGCCCGTATTATTCTGGATATTCAAACCCGCAACCTTACCTTGCATCAGTTCCATTACGTTCGCAACGGGTACGTCTTGCAATTCCTTCCCGCTGATCAGGGTGGTTGCCCCGGAAACAACTTCTCGCGATTTTTTCTGGTAACCGATGATCACCGTTTCTTTCAACTTGCTTTGTTGTTCCGCCATCATGATCTTATACTTGGCGCCTTCCTTTGCTTTTATAGAATAGGCAGCATAGGAGATAGAACGGAATACAACTTCCGCCCCTTCCGGCACCGTGATAGAGAAACTACCATCAGCCGCCGTGGCAGCGATCGGTTTCAATGGCTTCCCGGTATAGATACCCAATCCCGGGATGGGCGTATTGGTACTTTTTTCGTAGGCAATACCTTTCATGGTTACCATTTTTTGTTGCGCTGCAACATGGCCCATGATCATCATTGCCACCAAGAGGGCCCACAGGCCTTTAGCTTTTCGTGATAAAATATATTGTTGATACATCCAAATTATTTTTTCGTGTTGAAACAAGTTTACCGGTCCGATTAATTGTCCTCAAAATCCGGGTTAAAGTCTTTGAACCAGAAGACGATCTTCCAATCACCGGGTTCATAAATGGCAAAGTTGAAATCCAGGAAGGCGCTTTCAACAAAAGTTCCCTGGTTGATCCTATCGTATGAGAAGGATACTTTAGCCATATTGCCCAATAAATTGGTGTATTGTGTATTTCTAATGGCGCAAGGGATCGGGTAAGGCACTTCATACTTCACATCTACGGGAGTAAATACCGGCTCACCGAAATGGTGCAATAAATCATTCCATTTCGTCCTTTCAAATTTTAATGGATCGATCGGTTGGTATGCAGTATCTCTAAATTCGAATGATAATGTATTTCCTTTCGATGCCTGGTCTTTATAAAAAAGTACCCGTACATTATAGTTTGATAAATAAGAAGCATCTTCACCTTCCATCTTCATGTTACTAACACTTGTAGGCACAATATAACCCAAGGTATTCCCTGTAATCGGATCGATATCCGAGGGTTCATATGCCCTGGGACGCATTGGCTTTAACTCTAAATTCTTGAAAGATTTGCTACCACCACTGTTGGAAACTTCAACATCAAATAAATAACCGGGATCCGGTTGCATCTTAACTTGGTTAAGGTACTCCAGTGTTTCCGGTCTCCAGAAAATGAAATGCCCGCTGTGTTCCCTCACTTCAAATAATTTGTGGTATTCTATCTCCCTTTTGGATTCAAGTTCCTCCCTCGTTTTCTCCAAGCCCGTATACGGGGTTTTCCACACTTTAACTGGGAAAGTCAACTTGAAAACATCCGCGCTATCACCTTTCGCGGTGCGGATATTCGTAATTTTGAAAGTGAGTGGATAAGTAGAATTATCAGCATTAAATATAGAACCGTACTCATCTTCCGGCATAATACTACTGCGCCCCAATACCGGCTCGTAAGTAGTCACGGAGTAATTAGCTCCCCGGCTAAAAAAGTCGACATCCGCAGGTAGCTTGATACATCCCACGGTAATCGAAACTACCAGGGCTACCAACATCAAATATTTATATAAACTCTTCATTGGTCAATTAGAATTTTATCGATTGAAACGTGTAATGAATTCATCAAATCCAAACTCATGGTCGCTCGCCAAAGTATGTAGCACCCCGTTCGAGAGATATGTATCCATGGCTGAAGTATTCGTCCTTACCCATCGAACAATATAAAATGATTGCTTGGTGTCACTGTAAATAATGTACTTCGGTCCTCCATCTTCAAAGCCGGAAGCAGGTTGTACATATAATTGCATATTCATTTCCTGGTTGTACTTCAGCGAATTGAAATTGCGTCCATCT
Organism: Chitinophaga caeni; assembly: GCF_002557795.1. Taxonomy (NCBI): domain Bacteria; kingdom Pseudomonadati; phylum Bacteroidota; class Chitinophagia; order Chitinophagales; family Chitinophagaceae; genus Chitinophaga; species Chitinophaga caeni. Next base: position 357,705 of record NZ_CP023777.1, read on the forward strand.
ACGAAGCTGGCAACGCTGTCCGTAGTAAAAGAACCGGGTATCACGTACCTACAGAATAACGTATCAAGATTTTCCCTATCCAAATCCGCGAGGTATAATTTCTCTTTACCCTCGCTTTGTCGGAGTACGTTTAAATTGTATAAGGCCGTTTCAAAAGAAGCATTGGGTATGGCAAAGACAGTGAGTTTATTACTTCTAAAAATTCGTTCCAAACCTAAACGGTCTATCAAGTACACCATGGAATCATAAACCCCTACTTTACTTTTAAGATGTTCGTAAATATTGGAGTTGATAACATTTGGATTTTTCTCAAATTCATAATAACCACCGTCCTTTTGACAAGCCGAGAAGAATAGTCCAACCAATGCAAAGCTCAAGATGGCTATACCTGTTAAAGCATTTCTTTTTTTCATAGTTGAAATTAATTTAACCAGTAAGCGTTTTGTGTAAGTTTAGGATTGGATTTGAGTACTTCATCTGCAATGGGCCAGTAGATACCGCCACTATTGATCAAAGTCATCATATCCGGGTTATTTTTCTTAATTTTTTGATACCTGATCTGGTCAAAAAACCTCCATCCTTCTCCTGCCAGCTCCCTTCTCCTTTCCGCGAAAATTTCATCGATCATGTCTTTCCCTTTGAAGCTCGGATTGATGATGCCGCGGCTTTTCATCACGTTACTCACTAAAAGTTCCGCCTCACCCCTATCGCCTGTTTGTACCGCGGCTTCTGCACGCAGCAACGACAATTCTTCCATCCGCGTAAACATCAACGTGGCATTATTCAAGCGGAAAGCGCCCTTATCTTCGCCACCATCTTCAATCACCTTGATCTTTGAGAATACCGGGATATTCGTATTATAATTTGAAAAGTAGTAATCGGTTTTAGGGTAACCGGTGGTTAAATCGATGCTGAAACGTTCATCATTTGGTTGATTGAAATATTTCAAGATCGTATCCCTCGGCATATATACATCCGGCAATAATTTACTTGTTATCGGCGCTGCCAAAGTAAACTCTTGCAGATGACCGGCCAAGGTCCCTTCCGCACTCTGGTAATCGAAAGCAAAATTCAAAATCTGGCTGGGACTACTTTGCGAGAAGAATCCATCTTTACCTTTCGTTAAGTTTTCCGTAAGATTGGTAAAAGAAATATTTGCATAATCGTAGTTGTCAAAAATAAACTGCGTGTACGACATCACGCGATCATACTGTTGTTGCCATGCCGCAATATGCGCCAATACAGAGTAGGCGCTAATCTTGTTAAAGATCGTTCCACGCCAACGACCGTAACCTTCGTTGTAGTAATCACCCGGCGACTGCGGATCGGTTCCATTATAAATAAAAGGTAGATCCAAGGCCGCTTCAACGATTTCCTTTTCAGCGAAAGCTAAAACGGTGGCTTGCGGTGTTCTTTCGAATTGAGGAAACTCCCCATCATAAGAAGATGTTATTAAAGGAACATCTCCCCAGATACGGGACATATAAAAATAAAGGAAGGCCCTCAAGCAACGCATTTGGGCAATGTCCAAACGATTGTTGATATCGGTATAATAAGCATCTAATTCCTTGATACCTGGAGAACGCTCGATGAATAGGTTAATCGAGTTGATGGCAGCATAAAAAGCTCTCCAGTTTTTTAACTTTTGAACCAAGGGAAAGGATACACCCAAGTTATTATTGATAATGGATTTTAAATCCGTCCTTGAAGTGGCAACAAAGTCACCCATCCTGAATTCGCCATACATCCAAAAAGCTGCATTTTCACTTAAAGCAGCCCTGGAAAGGCCATAAGCGCCGATCAAAGCACTTCTCGCATCTTCGATCGATCTCCAGTAACGATCTTCCTTTACTAACCTTGATGGCCTTACATCCAAGAAGTTGTTGCAAGAAGCAAACATGGATAGCAACACCAAGGCGATCGCTGTTTTCTTTATTGAAGGAAATATTTTTTTCATACTATTCATCTTGATATGATAATATTTTACAAGTCCATTTTTATACCGATGGTATATGTTTTAGGAATAGGCAATGCATAAAAGTTATCATAACCATTATATTGCACTAACTCCGGATCTCCACCTGTATAATTGGTGAATGTGAGTAAATTATTACCGGTCGCATACACGTAGAACTTCTTGAAATAACCTTTCTTATTGATCAACCTCCAACCTGTCAGGTCGTAGCCAATGGTAAGTGCACGTAATTTCACAAAGGATGCATTCTCTAGGAACAAATCCTGGTCTACACGGTAAGGCACAACTGCGCTCCAAGGGTTATACACTGGATAAGATTTCATATCCAAGTCTTTTTGCCAGAAAGTGATGTCTTTCACGGAATTCATATCGGTGCGACCATCGCGGTTGATAAAATCATAACGGGCGGCAGTTTTTTCATTAATAGCGCTATGGCCACCTGCATAATAGAATGTTGCACCCAAGTTGAACTTGCCGTAAACGAAGTCAAACCCGAAGTTGCCGCTATAGGTAGGCAAGCTGTGACCTTTCAGCACTTTATCTTCATCGTTCACAACGAAGTCGCCGTTAGTATCGTTCCAGATTGGATCACCAGCTTGGAAAGGGGCGCCGATAAAGTTCATCGGTTCGCCGGTTTTACTGTCGATTGGTACTTCTGAATCCGAATTGTAAATGCCTTTATTTTCATATAACCAGAACGCATCAATAGGTTTTCCTACTTCAAGTTTCCTGCTACCGCTAACAAATTCTGTTGCGCCACCCGGTAAGGCCTTCAATTCATTCCTGTTCTTGCTGAAATTCACGAATGGCGTGAGGGAAACTTTTCTCTTTTTAATAACGGCAGCGGCCAGGCCAATTTCAAAGCCCTTGTTATTGACCTCTAGCCCGTTCGCATAATTTACGGTATAACCCGATTCTGCAATGGCAGGCATCCCGATAATCATATTTTTATCGTTCTTGTTGTATACCGCCAAGTTTAACATCAAGCGGTTTTCAAACAAGCTAATATCTGTACTAACATTCGTAATATCAGTGTAAGGCCATGCAAAGTCATCAGCAACATAGCCCGAAGTATAAGGGCGCGAAAGCCCTGCAAAAGCATTGTAAGAATAGGCCGTTTTATTACCTTCCCAACCCAGCTCAACCCTGTATTGCGGGCCAGCACCGAACCTATCATCATTTAACAACCTACCCATCCTGCCCCAGGATGCTGATAACCTCCAATCGCTGATCGCGTCATTAGTTTCAAACCATTTTGACTTGATATCCATAGAACCGGAGATGGTAGGCGTGAAGAACCACCTATTGGCAGCATTCATATAAGAGCTACCATCATTTCTTAGGGTTACAGATAATTGATATATATCCCTGAAGGAGTATACGGCGTTAGCGTAAAGAGAAACGAGGCGATGCTTTGTTTTATCGATATAACGGAATACTAACTGGTTGCCGAAGTTTGTAGGCAACAAGTAATTGACGCTATTTTTGTCTCCATCAACCAGGTTCACCTTGATACGATCACTGTATCCCCTGTAAGCACGGGTGTAAGAATATTTCCATTCATCAGACTGCAATGATTGCCCGAGCTCGATCTGCACGCGGCTATCGGCGCTCAATTTCCATGCGGAGCGTAGGATATTCTCCAACATCACCCTTTGGTTGCCGCCGAAATAGTTGGAAACATAGTTACTGTTATCACTTAAAATCGAAGGCCAGAACACATCCCTGCTGCTTTCGTTATAATCGTAACCAATGCGGGAGATGAACTGAAATTTCTTTAGGTCAAACGAGAGGGAGAAAGAACCCTGCACGAGGTTAAGGTGGTTTTTGTCGAAAGATTTATCCAGGGCATCCTGGTATTTCTGGTAGCCATTGGCGGAAGGAGGAAGCGGGGCGGACACGTCCGGGATATAATTCATTTCCCCGAAACGATCGCGCATGCTCGTATTGCGCTGGCGATCAATGCGCGTGGCATTCACCATAGCAGAAGCCATTAACCATTTTATCGGTGACATATTTACCAAGAAGTTGGCATTGTATTTATCCATCTTCGTGTTATCGGCAACACCGTTATTGGTTTCCTTATTAGCAAAAAAACGGAAATTGGCCCTCTCGGAGCCACCTGAAATACTAGCGTTTATGCCGTAAAGAAAAGTGTTGTCAAAGTATTTATCAGTCCAGTTTGCAGGACCATAATAATCCATGTTGGAAGAATCTCTCAAATATGCAGGATATATCAATGAATCGCCGGATCCCGCATATTTCTGGTAGAATGGCCTGCGGAAATTATTCTCGTATGCCGCGTTCGTAGTATAAATAGGATCGTATAAATTCATGCCGAAATAAGAATTTACACTGATCAGTTTATCACCGGATTTAGCCTGCTTGGTAATAATATTGATGGCCCCATTGGCAGCCCATGGTCCTAATTTCCCGTCTGCATCCTTGATAATCTCGATACTTTCAATATTGTCGAGGTTCAAGTTATTGAGGAAGTTGGTAGCTGGACCGAGGCGGTTAAATTCGTATTGTTGTATATCGTAAACCAACACGTTATCCTGCAATAAGGGAATCCCGTTTAAAAATACGGTTGGTTGAACGGCACTCAAATCTTTTTTACTGAAAAGCGGCATTGCAAGGCCACGGACAAACATATTTTGTTCGGTGCCGGGTTCGCCGTTCGGCTCTTGTACGAATAATCCCCTTAAGTTCCCCTTCAACATTTGCTGAACAGAGAGATTAGGATACATAGCATTTTTAAGGATATCTAGGGTATCATTTTGTTTAAGGCCTACGGGAGCTTTCGGTATGATTAGATTAACCGGCTGCCCGGAATCCCCGGGGATGGTATCTCTATAACTCATTAAACCATCCGATGCAAAGCTCCATTGAATGCCGAAAGAACACAATGCTATGGTAAGCATTGTAAATCGGAATATCCCTGGCAACCGCATATACAGGTGATCTTTCATCGTTAGAAGTATTTTAGACTGTTTCATGTAAACAATAGCTGTCCAGCCAGGTCCACGAAGGGCACCTGCCACGGGAAATGCTTCCCGGCATAATAAATGTGATTAAGGAATAAGGCTAAAATCGCCTAATGAATTGATTATAAATTAATTATAATAAAAAATCCATACTCGTCATAGGTGAAATTTTAGAAATTACGGAATAGTTTTATCAATAGAAATGCCCTTTCGGCATAATGAATTTTATACCTAGCGATTTTTGAAGCATAGCTTTCCCTGGAACTATTTGCGACCGATTGCAAAAAGTCAAGTCCGGTGAAAAAGCAGACAATAAATCTTTGTAACTAATCTCTAGTTACGTTCTTGTTTTTGGATTTTGTTTTTGGGAATATTGTAGTTTATTATAACATGTTCACGAGGTCACTCTACATACGGTTTAAATATTCCTTATTTGGTTGATACTCAATTTTATCTATTGCTCACTATAAATAGATAGTTCTCCATCCTATCTAAGCACAAAATAAAAAGCTAGGATAAAGCGTTCTAATTACTTTTTTTATTATGAAATTTTTGTGACAATTAAATATCATAAAAAAGCACCTTTTTCGATTTAGCTTCTATAACCTGGCACTTTAATGACATTTATAGGGATTTATCGACATTTATAAAGCGTCAATTTTACGTTTTAAATCACGGATTGCACCGATTGCACGGATATTTGTTCTATTTGAAGGGTGTCTATTAGGATTAAAAGATGGATTGATAAGGAATTTCAACTTAAAGTTGGAGGTTGGAAATCGGAGGTTGATTACTTGGTACCGGGTATTAGGCACTCCGCACTCAATACTTTGTGTTGGGTAATGAAAGGATAAGGGCGCTAAGGGGGGATAAAGACTTGTATTTAAAACTTAATGGTGCTTAAAAAAAAGACGGGTAATCATAATAATTAAGGCAATGACAAACAGGAGTATGGAAATACGGTTCATGCCGTGCATCAACTTGATATTGGTGTTTGTTGGGGCATCGGGATCCCTTTTCTTGATATATAAATAACGTAAAATTTGATCGAAAATCTTTTTCATATCCAGGTACAATTACTTATCCAAAAGTACAAAAATGCCACCCCTTAATCAAAAAGCCAATCTAAAAATCCGGGCATTAAAAATCTGTACATTAAACATCTGTACATTAAACATCTGTGCCATCCGTGTCATCCGTGATCATTATTTCCTTGGCCGCTTTCGCTGAGGCCGTGCCATCACCTAACATCGTCCACAACATGGCATAATCCGCTTTTAATTGTTGCTGTTTGTGATCATCTTTCAACAATAGGGTCAATTCTTTGAGCAGGTTCTCCTCGGTAAGATCATGTTGGATCAATTCTTTTACGACCGGCTTATCCATGATCAAGTTGACGAGGGAAATATACTTGACTTTGATCAACCTCTTGGCGAAGAAATAAGATACCGGGCTTCCTTTATAGCAAACAACCTCCGGCACACCGAACAAGGCTGTTTCAAGCGTTGCCGTGCCGCTGGTTACCAAGGCTGCGGAACTTTGCAAAAGCAATGAATACGTTTTTCCTTTTACCGTGGAAACATTCGGGTAGGCCGATGTATAGGTCTCCAGGAAACTATCTTCCAAGCTAGGCGCTTGCGCAACTATAAATTGATATTCGGGGAAATATTTAGCGACCGACAACATGATCGGCAATTTCTCTTTTACTTCCTGCTTGCGGCTTCCTGGTAATAAAGCGATGATCGGTTTATCTGAAAAAGGCGGCGCTTGTAAATGCTCCCTGGCATCTTTAATCACTTCAATTAACGGATGCCCGACGTAGGTAACATCATAATTCCATTTCTTGTAAAACTCCTGCTCAAAGGGTAGGATGCATAGCATTTTATCAACACACTCCCTGATCTTCTTCACCCGGCCTTCCTTCCATGCCCACACTTGCGGGGAAATATAATATACTACTTTAAGACCTTGCTGCTTAGCCCATTCCGCGATCCTCAGGTTAAATCCCGGGTAATCGATCAATACCAACACATCAGGCTGAAAATTAGCGATATCCTGCTTGCAGGCATCCAGGTTCTTAAAAATGGTTCTCAGGTTCATCACCACCTCCACGAAACCCATAAAGGCCAAGTCGCGGTAATGCTTCACCACTTTAGCCCCGGCTTGTTCCATCATATCTCCTCCCCATGCCCTGATATCGGCTTCCGGGTCTAAAACTTTGAGTTGCTTAATTAGGTTACTGCCATGCAAATCCCCTGAAGCTTCCCCAGCAATTATGTAATATTTCATGAAAATCCTTTTTCTTCTTTTGCCACGGTGGCTAAGGCAAATTTACCGGAAGATTTTGAGCAACAAAATTATAATTGCATACAACATTGTTACTAAGAAGATTCCCTTGGCGGTAATATCTCTTCTTTTCCGGGTATAGAGGTAGAATACGAGGCCGTTTGCGATCAGGCATAAACTCATCACTTTAGGTAACAACATGAAATGGTTGATACTGATAAGATCCAATAACTGCGAGAAGGAATACCCCTTCTGCACCCTGGCATATATCCAATACAACACAAAGGCTAATACCGGGGTTAGAAATCCCAAGATCATACCTAATGTGAGATTGTCTTTCTTGAGCATAGTTTTATAGAATAGGATTTTATAGATAAGGATTCATTATAGCTTCCAATCTTTCGAAAGCTTTTCCTTTAGTTGATAGCTTGTTAAATCAAATTGTACCGGCACCAGCGAGGCGTAATCGTTCTCTAAGGCCCAAACATCGGTATCATTACCGGAATCAAGGTTCTTAAATTCACCGGTCAACCAGTAATATTTCTTTCCATGCGGATCTCTCCTTTCATCAAATTCCTCCACCCATTTGGCATTCGCCTGGCGGCAAATTTTAATGCCTTTAAACTGCTCCCTGCTAACTTCTGGGATGTTGACATTAAACAGGGTACCCCTGGGCAAGTCGGTTGTCAACATTTTATCCGCCACATCTTCTACCACTTCTTTGCAAATCGTGAAATCTGCATCAAAACTATAGTCCAAGTATGAAAATCCTGCCGATGGTATACCTTCTATCGCGGCTTCCATAGCGGCCGACATTGTACCTGAATAGATGATGTTAATCGAATGATTCGCCCCGTGATTAATACCACTAAGGCATATAGTGGGCACCTGTCCTTTTAAAATCTTATCCCTGGCTAGTTTCACACAATCTACGGGTGTGCCGGAACATTGCCAAGCCTCGATTCCATCGAAAATATCCACGGGATCTAACCGGAGCGGTACGCCGATAGTGATGGCATGCCCTTTCCCCGATTGCGGGCTATCCGGCGCCACGACAACAATCCGTCCTTTACCATGCACGGCTTCAATCAAAGCACGGATACCCGGCGCTGTAATACCATCATCATTTGTTACTAAGATTATAGGTTCGTTCTTCTTTGCCACGGCAGATAAATTTATATTCAAATGTACGTTCTTAGTAACAAGCAACCAATTGTATTTACGGTAAAGCCGGGTATCGTTACATTATTTTTATATAAACAAGTGCTTACAAATCAGATTTTTGCAACTTACGGTAAATAAGGTAAATGAAAATTGCAATGTAAATTAGTGTTGCGATGAGATAGGTTTCGGTGTTATATTCTGATGAAAAACCGCTTTTGCCCGGTAATTTATCAAGTCCCGGGATCGGGATCATTTCATCAGATACCTGCAAGGGTAAGAAATTACCAACTTCGCCTCCTATATACCGGTTCAATAAGAAACGAACCAAGGATTCTCCTCCTAAAATCGCGTACATAAAATATATAGCGATCGACAATGCCGCCCTTTTTACGTACACCCCTATAAACAATGCCGCCAACAGGTAATCCAATGATTGTAAAAAGCTATAAAAAATATAAGTGGTTCCCTTGTTAACATTCAACAGGTCATCTACTTCATAACCTGCGATCCAACCGGTCAAAGCAATCAACACTGTTGAAAACAAGGCGAGGATAAATATGGGCATCAACTTGGCATAGAAAAACTGTTGCCTGCTCCAACCATCGATTATGTTTTGGCGCATGGTCCTGTAGGTATGTTCATTGGTAATCATTAAGATCACCAGCATACCCAGCAAGATAATATTGTAACTACCCCAATAAGCAGTGAATTGCCAAAGGTTAGGGTAAGCTGTTATCAAGGTGCTGAAAGCGCTTAATTGCTCATCCAGTTTCTTTACTACCTGAACAAATACGATCGGGAACGGGATGGCAAACAGGGCTAATATAATCCAGAATGCTTTATAGCCTTTAACTTTAAACCATTCTACTCTAAGAAGTTTATACATCGACTGATTTAATTACGTGATGGAAAATGACGGTTTAGATTTGGAAAAGAAACGGTTAATTGGTCAATTCCATGAACTTGGCTTCCAAGCTCTTCTTGCGGATCGACAGATGTGTTAACACGATTCCCTGCTCGAAACAATATTGATTTAATTGCGCGGTGCCGACTGGCTCGTTGAAAGTAACATGCAAAGTACTGCCTACCTCCTGTACATGTTTTACCGAAGGCATTTCTTTAATGACCGCTGCCAGTTTTCCAAGATCATCACTTTTAACTTCGATCGTATCTTCATGCGAAAGCACTTCGTTCACGATGCCCGTTGTAAGCATATCACCTTTCTTTAAAATAGCCATATGGGTACAAACTTTCTCTACCTCATCCAGTAAGTGACTCGCCATGATTACCGTTTTCCCCGATTTATTTAAATCCTGGATCAGTTTGCGTATTTCTGCAATACCGGCAGGATCCAAACCATTGGTAGGTTCATCAAACAAAAGTACTTCTGGGTCTCCCAGCAGCGCTGCCGCGATGGCCAAGCGTTGTTTCATCCCGAGGGAATAGGTGCTGAACTTGGATTTCCTGCGTTCGTACAAACCTGTAATTTTCAGCGCTTCACCGATGCGTTCTTCTCCTTTCCCCTTGATAGCAGCCACGATTTGCAAGTTCTTTTCGCCGGAATAGTAGTGGTAGAAATTAGGTGTTTCCAAAAGGGTGCCGATGCGCTTCCTGTTTTCATGGTTGGTGCCCAGCCCAAACCAACTGTAAGCTCCTTCATCGGATTTCAAAACATCCATGATAATGCCGAGCAAAGTGGTCTTCCCACTACCATTGGGTCCTAGGATTCCAAATACACTCCCTGTTGGCACATCGAAACTAACTTGCGTCAAAGCTCTAACTGGCCCGTAACTCTTGGAGATATTGTTAAGGGATAATACATTATTTTCCAAAGAATAGGATTTTTGTTGATATAAATATATAATTTGAATTTGATCGGTTCTAATTTCTTTTAGTTCCTGATAGGTTTACCGGTTTTAATTACGCTCAGCAATCTTTCCAAGGTCTTACGTTCGCCGGCCAAACTAAGGAATGCTTCCCTTTCGAGATCCAGCAAATATTGCTCGCTCACCTGGGACATTTCAGTCAAATCACCACCACACATCACGTATGCTAATTTTTGCGCGATTTTAGCATCATGTTCGGATATATAATTACCGAACTTCATACCGTTAATTCCCGCTAAAAGTGCGCCCAATGCACCTCTCCCCAATACCTTTACATCCGTTCTTTCTTGTGGCTTCGTATATCCTGCATCCGCTAATTCAATGGCGCGGGTCTTAGCATCTGCAATTAACCTCGACAAGTTCATCGTAACCAGGTCTTTCCCTTCATCCAATATACCCATCCCATATGCTTCCTGCGCGGAAGTAGCCACCTTTGCAGTGGCAATGGTCATGTACCGATCCTGTAAATGCGGTAATTCAATTTGCCCGGCATGGTATTCATCGCTAGCCCGGACGGTCATTTCCTTGGTTCCGCCGCCACCGGGAATGAGACCTACGCCCATTTCCACCAAGCCGATATAAGTTTCGGCCGCGGCCTGTACACTATCGGCATGTAAACACATTTCGCATCCGCCGCCTAACGTTAATGCATGTGGCGCTACCACTACCGGGATCGAAGAATACCGGAGCCGCATCGTGCTTCTTTGAAATAAGCGCACTGCCATATCCAGCTCATCGTATTCCTGTTCGGCAGCCAACATGAAAATCATACCCACGTTAGCTCCCGCGGAGAAGTTCGTGCCGTCGTTACCGATCACTAATCCCCTGAAATCCTTTTCCGCACGGTCTACCGCTTTATTCACTGCATCCAGCACTTCCCCTCCGATCGTATTCATCTTCGTTTTCCAATCCAGGCAAACGATTCCATCCCCCAGGTCATACAAATGGCTGACGCTGTTCTTCCAAACAATGTTGCTTGATTTATTTTCCAGGATGATGAAGTTCTCAGCGCCCGGAATACTTTCATATGACTTCGAGGCTTGATTATAATAAAGTTTTTTCCCATCTTCAACCTTGTAGAAAGTTTCATTCCCGTTAGCCAACATCTCTTCCACCCAGGGAGCTACCGTTAAGCCATTCGCTTTGATCGTTTCGATACCGGCTTTTACGCCGATTACATCCCAGGTTTCGAAGGCTCCGATTTCCCAACCGAAACCGGCTTTCATTGCATCATCGACCTTATACAAATCATCCGCAATGCCCGGGATGCGGTGCGAGATATAAGAGAATAAATATGCATGGAACATTTGATAGAACTGCCCGGCTTTATCGCCGGCCGCGGCGAGCATCTTGATCCTCTTTTTCAAATCCTCTACCGGTTTCGCGGCATCGATACCCGCGAATTTGGCTCTTACCTTGGGGCCATATTCCATGGTTTCCAAGTTGAGCGTTAATATCTCCTTGCCTTTACCTGTTTTTGTTTTCTTGTAGAAACCTTGACCGGTTTTATCTCCCAACCAATTGTTCTCCACTACCTTTTGAAGGAACGACGGTATTTTAAAGATGGCAATCGCTTCATCATCAGGACAATTTTCAGCTACTCCTTTCGCAACTTTCACCAGTGTATCTATCCCGACCACATCGGCAGTGCGGAAAGTAGCGGATTTGGGTCTACCGATGATAGGCCCGGTTAAGGCATCAATCTCATCGATGCTCAAACTCATTTGTTGCATGATATGGAATATCGCCATGATAGAGAATACGCCTACCCTGTTTGCTATAAAAGCAGGGGTATCTTTACAAAGCACGGTGGTTTTGCCAAGGTATAAGTCGCCGTATTCCATCAGGAAGTCCACCACCCCGGGTAATGTCTGTGGTGTGGGAATAATTTCCAACAACCTTAGATACCTCGGGGGATTAAAGAAGTGAGTGCCGCAGAAATGCTTTTGAAAGTCCTCGCTCCGGCCCTGGCTCATCAGGTGAATAGGAATGCCGGATGTATTAGAAGTAACAAGCGTACCGGGTTTACGGAATTGTTCGACCTGTTCGAATACCTGTTTCTTGATATCCAGGTTTTCAACTACCACTTCGATCACCCAATCCACACCGGCTATATCTTTCATATTATCGGTAAAGTTCCCGGTGGTGATGTGTTTCACGGCATCCTTGGTAAAAACAGGGGAAGGGTTCGATTTAAGCGCAGCTTGCAAAGCATCATTCACGATCCTGTTTTTAACGGCAGGATGATCCAGGCTGAGATTCTTCTTGCTTTCCTGCTCCGTTAAACTTTTTGGGGCAATATCAAGCAGTAATACTTTCACGCCAATTCCTGCAAAATGGCAGGCAATCCTAGATCCCATTACACCTGAGCCTAAAACGGCTACTTTATTGATTCTTCTTTGCATGATTTAGCTTGCTTTTTATCGGTTAACGATACTATTTCTTCGTGGAAATTTAGATAGATGAATATACTTGTTTTTTTTGAGAATGGGACAACCCGGAAGTGACAACGACCAATGGTAACCTAATAATTAACATGACTTTAAAACAAAAAAAGCCAACGCTTGGAGTTAGCGTTGGCTTTTTCAATATAATTTTACTTTACCTCGGTATCAGCTTACGCCGCTACCCGGGCTTACCGTATCGGAAGGATTCACGAATACCAATTTCCCATCTTTATCTTCAGCCATCAGGATCATACCTTGGCTTTCTATCCCCCTCATTTTCCGTGGAGCCAAGTTGGCTACCAAGGTCACCTGTTTACCTACGATATCGCCAGGTTGGTAATGCATCGCGATACCGGATACAACGGTTCTTTGTTCAAAACCTAAATCCACGGTAAGTTTTAACAACTTATCCGCTTTTTGTACTTTCTCCGCGGCGGTAATCGTACCTACTTTCAGATCGATCTTAGCGAAATCATCGAATTGAATTTCCGGTTTAATATTTACTTCCGGTTCCGGTTCGGGGGTTGGTTCGCTTGTAGTAGGATTAGCCGCCATCGCCCTCTTCAGGCCTTCGTGCAATTTATCCACCTGGGCTTTCACCACTTCATCTTCCACCTTGCTAAACAATAATTCCGGGGCTCTCAATGAATATCCAACGCTAACCAATTTCATACTACCGGCATTTTCCCAATCCAACATGCGGTCTACCACTTTCAGCATATGGCAAACTTTCTTCGCGGTGAAAGGCATGAAAGGGTTCATCAGGATGGCCAGGTTAGCTGTCAATTGTAAACAAACATGTAAACAATTATCGATCAATTTTTGCGCATCGGGATCACTTTCCAAGTTTTTCGCAACGATCCAAGGCTGTTTTTCTTGCAAATAGCGGTTGCCTTCGCGGGCTACGTTCATCATTTCTGCCAATGCATCGCGGAATCGGAAGTTTTCCAGGGCATCGCCCACTTTTTGCTTTGCCTGTTGCAGCATTGCCACGATGGCTTCGTCCTTTTCATCTTTCAGTTCCACGTGGTAGGGGGGAACTTTTCCACCGCATAATTTATGCATCAGCACCATGGTGCGGTTCACGAAATTACCGAGGATGGCAACTAACTCATTATTGTTACGATCTTGGAAATCTTTCCAAGTGAAATCATTATCTTTTGTTTCTGGCGCCGTACTGCACAATACGTATCTCAATACATCCTCTTGCCCCGGAAAATCTTTCACGTATTCGTGCACCCATACGGCCCAGTTACGTGAAGTAGAAACTTTTTCGCCCTCTATATTCAGGAACTCGTTTGCCGGGACATTGTCGGGCAATACGAAGCCTCCATGAGCTTTTAACATTGAGGGGAAGATGATACAGTGAAAAACGATATTGTCTTTCCCGATAAAATGCACCAGCTTGGTATCTTCTTTACACCAATAGTTTTCCCAATCCTGTGTAAGTTCCTTGGTGGCGGAGATGTACCCGATCGGGGCATCGAACCAAACGTACAACACCTTACCTTCGGCACCCTCGATCGGCACCTGGATACCCCAGGAGCTGTCGCGGGTCATAGCGCGGCTTTGCAAGCCATTATCCAACCAGCTTTTACATTGGCCGTACACGTTATTTTTCCATTCTTTATGACCATCGATGATCCATTCCTTTAACCAGGGCTCATATTGCTGTAAAGGCATGTACCAGTGCTTGGTTTTCTTTTTAATGGGAACGGCATCGCTGAGAGCAGAATGCGGGTTGATCAATTCATCGGGACTGAGCGCGGTGCCGCAGCGTTCGCATTGATCGCCGTAAGCTTTCTCATTACCGCATTTGGGGCAAGTACCGATAATATAACGATCCGCCAGGAAGATTTGCTTCTTCTCATCGTAATACTGCTCGCTTTCCCTTTCTTCGAAAAGGCCGTCTTCATACATCTTCTTGAAGAAAGCGGCGGCGGTTTCATGATGCGTTTTATTGGAAGTCCTGGAAAAAATATCGAAAGAAATTCCCATCGCTGCAAAGCTATCGCGGATGATCGCGTAATATTTGTCTACAATATCTTGAGGAGAAACACCTTCTTGCATCGCCTTGATGGTAATAGGCACCCCATGTTCATCGGTACCACCGATAAACTTTACATCCGCTTTCTTCGCGCGGAGATAACGAACATAGATATCGGATGGCAAATAGCAACCGGCAAGGTGGCCGATGTGAACAGGGCCATTTGCATAAGGAAGCGCGGCGGTAACTAGATACCTGTTAAATTGTTTCATATTGTTAATAAATCCGTAATGTTAAAAATCCCCTAATCGTTGATCCGGTTTTGGAATGTCCAAAACAATTTACCAATTTAGCCGCTAGAGCAACCAGGGCAATTGACCGCGCTAATTTAAGTACAAAAATCAATACTGTAGCAGGTTTCAAGCCCTTAAATTGCTAGGAAGTTAAATTTATCTAACAACAATTAATCAGCAAAGGTAAATAAAGCGTATTAGAATGATAAAAATTCCCCCATATCTTAAAAAAGGTGATCTCATCGGCATCACCTGCGCCAGTAGCAAAATGGAGCTTCACCAAGCCGAATATGCCGCCAAAGTGCTTGAATCCTGGGGTTTCCGGGTATACCTCGGTATCACGGTCGGCACCAGTTTCCATAATTTTTCCGCCCCGGATGAACTAAGACTCGAAGAGCTCCAGGACATGCTGGATCACCCTGAAATTAAAGCGATCCTGTTCGGGAGAGGCGGCTACGGGATGATTTGCCTGCTGGATCAATTGAATCTCAACAAGTTCAAGAAGCATCCCAAGTGGGTTTGCGGCTATAGTGATGTGACGGCTTTGCATTCGCATATTTACCAAAAAACCGGGATCGCGACATTGCATAGCCCGATGTGTTCCGGCATTACGCAGGTAACGCAAGGGAATCAATACGTACAAAGCTTGCACGATGCCCTTACCGGGAAAAAGTATAAATATGAATTTGCAGCCCACGAACTGAATCGCCCCGGCAAAGCCAAAGGGCATTTGGTGGGCGGCAACCTGACCTTGTTGGCAGGACTTTGCGGCTCAAAATCCCAGGCTAAGACCAAGGGCGCCATTTTATTCTTGGAAGACATCGGGGAATACCGCTACAGTGTTGACCGGATGATGTACACCCTCAAGAGAGCCGGTTATCTCGAGGATCTTGCCGGGATGATCGTCGGCTCATTTACCGAGTCCAAAGACACTCAAACTCCATTTGGACAAAATGAATTTGAGATCATACATAATATCGTGCAGGAATATGATTTCCCTGTATGTTATAATTTCCCCGTCGGGCATCAACATGAAAATTACGCCCTGAAACACGGGATGATGCACGAATTAAAAATCGGGGCAGATTGTTTGCTGCGGGAAATTAAAAACTGATTTGCTGGATCCGGTCACATGCGGGATTCGGTCACATGTGGGATTCGGTCGCGACCGAATCCCGCAAAATCCCGGATCATTGTTCCAACAATGAATCCAATTTTTCTAAAAACACCGGGAAACCTGCCAGGTCATTATGTTTACCACCGGGAACTGTTATAAATTCATCGGCGGGATTTTTAAATAATGCTGCCAATTTCTTACCGGATTCATAAGGTACCACATCATCGGCAGTGCCATGGAATATATTGATCGGGGCAGTAACCTTTGGTAAATATTGATATGTAGGCAAAGGAAATTTCAATATCCAATTCAAGGGATAAACAGCTCCGTAGGTACCGGCAATATCAGGTATGCTGTAATACGGTGTTTCCAAGATCAATCTTTTACAATCCCGGATGCTCGCCAATTCGGTAGCCACGGCGGTTCCTATGGATTTCCCATAAATGATGATTTGCCCGGGTTCAAACCTTTTTCTTGCCAACCGGTACATGACCAATGCATCATCAAACATCCCTTGCTGCGTTAATTTCCCCCTGCTTTTACCGAAACCGCGGTAATCCATCATCAACACGTCATAGCCTTTTCTTGTAAAGTTGCCGGCGTATTTCGCGTAGGCAGAAATATTGTTCGCATTACCATGAAAATACAGTACGATCCCCTTCGCGGAATCGGCTTTGAACAAAACGGCGCTAAGTTGTTCATGGTCGTTTACTGGGATCGTTATTTCTTCGAATGGTTGGTTGAACCGGAACTTAAAATCATCTTGCAGCACCTTCGGGTGAAAGATGATTTTTTCCTGGTAAAAATATAAGCCCAGGCCCCCCAGTACATATAATAATACCGCGATTAGCGTAATCCTGATAAATAATCTCTTTGATGCTACGGCCATAACCTTTTGCTATTAAAAAACAGGCATCAAGGTATGATCTCCTTGATGCCCCGGTATTTTACTAAATTATCTTTAATCGTCTATTTCAGGTACTAATTCCATACCGTAGGCTTCGGCTGTCAAGATACCAACCACCCTTACTGCTTCCAGGCGCGCCATATCAGGACTAAGCTCGATGATTTGCTGGGTATTATGCAGGAAATCGTAGGTAAAGAGCTTTCCGGCGAATGTGGAAACCCCGGCGATCCATTTGAGGATTTCATTAGCCAACAATATCGCTGTGGCACCATGCGTTGTTCCCAAGGCACCTGCGTCAAAATTGCGGTATTCATCGATCAATTCTTGGTTGCAACGGTAGCTGGCTGTTCTTTCATTATCTTTTAACGGTAAATTAAACCCGCCGAACCAAGACATCCAGTTATGTACTTCCGCGATGATGAAAGGTTTATCCTTTATAATACAAGCATCATTGATCACTAAATGCGTGGCTGCATCCTGGGAGCAATCCAAAACCAGGTCGAAATTTTCGATTAAGTCGCCCACGTTCCCCGGGTGTACCTGCAATAAAAAAGGGTAATGTTTCGTGAACGGGTTCAATCCCCATAAGCGGCTTGCTGCCATTTTAGCTTTATGCTTGCGGATATCCTGCATTTGGTAGAGCGGCATGCGGTGCAAATCTTCTTCCATCACTACGCCGAAATCTGCAATTCCAAGTACACCAACGCCGGAAGCGCTGAGGTATTGTAAAATAGGGCTACCCAATCCACCGGCGCCTACAACCAAAATCCTGGCTGCTTTTAAGCCTTCCTGCATATCGATGCCCATACCGGGTACGCCCATCGGGTGTTTGTATCTTAATATTTCTTTCTCTGTTAAAGCCATCACGGATTATTTTGAAATGGATTACACGGATTACACGGATTCTTGTGTTGTTTTTGTGTTGCTTGTTTTTGTGTTGTTTGTTTTTGAGTTTCCTTGGATTAATTTTCTTGAGGAAATTCTATGATAAATTTACTGCCTTTTCCAATGGCGCTTTCAACTTTGATTTTTCCTTTGTGTGCGTCTACTATCGCTTTAACGTAGGCTAAGCCTAGGCCGAAGCCTTTCACGTTATGAACGTTGCCGGTGTGGGCGCGGTAGAACTTCTCAAAGATTCTCGATACCGTATCTTTACTCATGCCGATACCATTGTCTGCTATAGAAAGCACCAGGCTTTTCTTGGTATTGGATGTTTGAATTTTTATCAACAAATCATCTTTCGAATATTTGATAGCATTATCCAACAGGTTGAATACCAGGTTGGAAAAATGCACTTCATCGGCTTGTATAATCGGTTGATGGGCATTCAACTGTAATTCTACTTTCCCATTCTTACTTTCTAATTGCAATTGTAAATTATCTACCGTGCTCGATATAACCTGGTGTACATCGATGGCGGTAAGTTTCATTACCAGTTCATCCTTTTCCAACAAGGAAGATTGCAAAATAGTTTCCACTTGCTTGTTCATCCGCTTGTTTTCTTCCTTGATAATACCGGAGAAATAGCGGATTTTATCCTTGTTTTCCATCACTTTTTCATTGCCGATGGCATCGATAGCGAGGGAGATGGTAGCCAGCGGTGTTTTTAACTCGTGCGTCATGTTATTGATAAAGTCAGACTTAATTTCAGACAATTTTTTCTGGCTGAATACAGTCCTGATTGTCAAGGCAAAAGCTAAAATAATGATGGTTGTAAATAGTACGTTCCCCACGATCATCAGTCCTAGGGATTTCCATAAACTTGGTTCGGGTACGATGAGCCAAAACTCGTCCGTCGTTACTGCCAGATCACTTAAATCATTGATTATCGGGCCATAGTAAGTAATAAAGCGGGTTGAATCTGCCAATTCGAACTGGCGGATAAAGTCGGGGGTTGTCATCCTGACAGTACTGCCAAAAACGCCTTTCGTGATGATTCCGAATTCGTAATCCGATTTCAACTTTTGCTTCTTGAAGGCTTCGTCCACATAATGGTGAATTTCTTGCGCAGAAACCTTGTTGATCGTGGTATTCAGGCGATATTCAGAGGTATATCCCTCGATATTGAAGCGGTTTCCCGAAGGGTCGAAAGTGGAGCCGGTGATACGGAGGGTCCTGCCCCCGTAGATCGGCATATCCGAAGGTTTCATTTTCTCGATAATGGAATCCAAAACCTGCCTGGTAGCGGTTTGCATCCGTTCGTTGTACGAATCGTGCTTCAATTGGACCGCGTTCATGATCCAATTGACCTGGATGGCAATACTACCGAGTAAGGATAAAGTAATTAGTACGACAATTACTGGAAAAATTTTCTTTAAAGGCCACATGTGCTTAATTCTGGGGCATAAATATACTCAAAGAAATCCGAGCCACCCACGAGAGATTTGTTAAAAAATATTATTTGCTATAGCAACTATAATACAAAATTAATAGCTCGAAAACCCATATCAGTCTAGCTTTATGAAAAAGGCATCACTTTAACGTAATTTTAACGGAGAATTTATATCGAAATTTCTGTCCGATTCCATACCTTTGCTTCAGAATCTTGGTACTAAATTTGCATAGTTCATAATGAACTTGGAAATGACTCCAAGAACACTACAAATTAGAGTTTAAATTTTCTACATACATCGACGTGGATTCGTTCCATAAGCGATTTAGATTTTGGTTGATAAAATGGTAAGGAGGTTGTCTAGCCTCCTTTTTCTTTTCCCCCTACTTTGTGCGCAAATCTATTTGTTATTTACAACGCATACCTTTACATTTGAATTGCAACAAATTCGTGGTATATGGCTTCTATTTCTCCTGGAAAATTGTTGATTGCAGATCCGTTTTTAAAAGATCCCCACTTTCATCGCAGCATCGTCCTGCTCTGCGACCATGAAGAAGATGAAGGCAGCTATGGGCTGATTCTCAACAAACCATTAGAAGGCAATTTGCAACAGTTATTACCCGATGTTTCCAACGATCAATTCCCAATTTATTACGGAGGCCCGGTACAAGTGAACAGCTTGCAGTTTATCCACAGGTCGCCCGGTTTACTCGAAGGGAGCGTCGAATTGCAAAATGGCTTATTCCTAGGCGGCGACTTTGATCAGTTGATGGAAAAGTTAAAATTAAATACGGTAGACCCGGGCCTGATCAAGTTTTTCATCGGCTATTCCGGTTGGGGAGAAGGACAATTGGCCGGGGAGCTCAAGGAACATAGCTGGATATTGAGCAATGCTATTGATATCCCGCTGGTATTTGACAAGGAAGAGCAGGAAGCCTGGAAGCAGGCATTGCGTGATACGGACAACCCCGATATTGCCATCATGGCTAATTATCCCATCGATCCGCAACTGAACTAGTTTTAGACATAAAAAAAACCGTCCCATGGAATTGGAACGGTCTTTTATGCATCAATCAATTTCTCTACAAATCGAAGACAACATTATTTCGCTGCACCTTCGACTAAAACAGTAGCCTTATTATTCAACACTTCTACGAATCCGCCAGAAATGGTGTAGTGTTCGGCGCTATTTTTATCTTTCAAAATCTTCATACCACCTTTACCCAATGCAGCGATGAGTGGGGCGTGTTTATCGAGGACTTCGAAAGAACCGTCTATACCCGGCAATTGCACTCCGTACACTTCTCCTGAGTATAGTTTTCTTTCCGGTGTTAATATTTCTAATAGCATGAATAAAAGTTAATACGTTAGGCGGTTGCGGCCGCTATATAAATAACCGTTTGAAGATAAACAACTTCAAACGGTTATATAATGATCTTATTTCTTAGCATCAGACAACAACTTCTTACCTTTCGCGATAGCATCATCGATGGTACCAACAAGGTTGAACGCTGCTTCAGGATATTCATCCACTTCACCATCCATGATCATATTGAAACCACGGATTGTTTCTTCGATCGGCACCAATACCCCTTTCAAACCGGTAAATTGCTCTGCCACGTGGAACGGTTGAGATAAGAAACGCTCAACACGACGGGCACGGGATACTGTTAATTTATCTTCGTCACTTAATTCATCCATACCGAGGATCGCGATGATATCTTGTAACTCTTTATAACGTTGCAAGATCATTTTCACACGTTGAGCACAGTTATAGTGCGCTTCACCAACTACGGTTGGAGACAAGATACGGGAAGTAGAATCCAATGGATCCACCGCCGGGTAGATACCTTTATCGGAAATCTTACGGCTTAATACCGTTGTCGCATCCAAGTGGGAGAATGTTGTTGCGGGAGCCGGATCCGTCAAGTCATCCGCAGGTACGTAAACCGCCTGTACGGAAGTGATGGAACCATTTTTAGTAGAAGTGATACGCTCTTGCATCAGCCCCATCTCCGTAGCCAATGTTGGTTGGTAACCTACCGCGGAAGGCATACGACCTAAAAGGGCAGATACTTCGGAACCAGCTTGGGTGAAACGGAAGATGTTGTCCACGAAGAACAGGATATCTTTACCACCACCGGCAGAACCGTCGCCATCACGGAAATATTCCGCCATGGTCAAACCAGACAAAGCTACACGGGCACGCGCACCCGGGGGTTCGTTCATCTGTCCGAATACGAAAGTAGCTTGCGAAGCAGCCAACGCATCTTTATCTACGGAAGCTAAATCCCAGCCACCGTGCTCCATGGATTCGATGAATTTCTCACCGTATTTCACGATACCCGCTTCGATCATCTCACGCATCAAGTCATTACCTTCACGGGTTCTTTCACCTACACCTGCAAAAACGGACAGACCTTCGTGGCCTTTCGCGATATTATTAATCAATTCCTGGATCAATACGGTTTTACCAACACCCGCACCACCGAAAAGACCGATTTTACCACCTTTTGCGTATGGTTCGATCAAATCGATCACCTTGATACCAGTGAATAATACTTCAGTTTCAGTTGCTAAATCTTCAAATTTTGGCGGTTGGCGGTGGATCGGATACCCATTGCTGCTATCCAACTGACCCAATCCGTCGATAGCTTCACCTACCACGTTAAATAAACGACCCTTAATCTGATCACCGATCGGCATCTTGATAGGAGCGCCTTTATCTACTACTTCCATGCCACGTACAAGGCCGTCCGTAGAGTCCATTGACACGGTACGAACACTGTCCTCACCTAAGTGTTGTTGTACTTCGAGGATGATTTTTTGTCCGTTTTCACGGGTCAATTCAAGGGCGTTGTAGATTTCGGGCAAATTTCCGTCAAAATGAACGTCCACTACGGGACCGATGATTTGTTTGATCTTACCTGTGTTAGGCATATTGCTATGTAGTTTATAAAATGCTATAAATGAGCTTGCGCAAAATTTCGCGCAAAGGTAAGCGTAAATGAAAGAAAACCCAAATTATAAAGAGGGAAAAATCGATTATCCGCTATAACCCGTTACTGTTCTATGAATTTTTGATGACTGGTTATCATTTTTAAGGTGTACATATTACCTTTATCGCTTACCAAATTAAGTTCCACCCTTATGACTTCCTTAAAAAACCAGCATGTCAACCGCCGCAGTTTCCTGGGAAACATCTCCAAAGCCGGACTACTAGGGGCTTTTGGGATGGCTCCTCTCGCCGGAACTGCTGCATCCATCCTGCAAAGAAACGAACATGATCCCGAAAAAAGAACAGAAGGCCATGTTTTTCTTTGCCCCCCGTACCTGCAAAATCCTACCGATACCAGTATTACCGTGATGTGGATTACGAACAAACCGACCTATAGCTGGGTCGAATTCGGTGAAGGTGATCAACTCGATATGAAGGCCCACCATGTGACCAACGGGCTTGTTGATGCCAATAATACCTTGCACAAGATTGTTTTGACGGATCTAAAACCCAATACAACTTACAAATACAAGGTAAAATCCAAAGAAATTGCAGAGTTTAAGCCATATCAACTTACATATGGCGAAACTATTGAAAGTGAGGTATTTGAATTTACTACCGTGAACCCGGATGCCAAGGAAATTTCCTGGTTGGTGCTTAACGACATACATGATCGCCCGCACTCCTTCAAGGATTTGATTTCTATGAACGGGAACGATCCATACGACTTCGTGTTCCTAAACGGCGATATGTTTGATTATCAAACCGGGGAACAACAGTTAATCGACCATCTTTTCACACCCACCACGGGCATGTTTGCGTCTGAAAAACCTTTTTATTTCGTAAGGGGTAACCATGAAACCCGGGGCAAATTTTCACGCAACATCGATGATTATTTCAGTAACCCGGAAGGCAGGTACTATTTCTCCTTCACCCGTGGACCCGTTCATGCCATCGTACTGGATACGGGCGAAGACAAAGAGGATGATCACCCGGTTTATGCAGGTATCGTTGATTTTGATCATTACCGCGAACAACAAAGGGATTGGCTATTGCGCGCCGTGAAAACCCCAGCGTTTAAAAAAGCGAAATTCCGCGTTGTCATGATGCATATACCGCATTACCATTCCGGCGAATGGCACGGAACAACGCATTGCCGCGAGCTATTCGGGCCGATCTTCAACGAGCATAATATCGATTTATTCATTGCAGGGCATACGCATCGCTACGGTGTTCATATGCCGGAGAAAGGCAAATTTGACTTCCCGATCGTTATCGGTGGCGGGCCGAAAGAAGGTTTACGTACATTGATCAAGATTAAAGCCGATCATAAAAACCTGTCCTTGAGAATGCTCAAGGATGATGGAACGGAAGTGGGGAAAGTTGACTTAAAATCGAAAAGATAAACCTCGTTCTGAATATTACCGAACCGCCTCAGCTATTGCATCGGGGCGGTTTTTTAGTTTGGTTTTGTTAAGGAAAATACCGGGATGCTTTCCCGGAACGTTCTTTGCCGGTTCCAGCTTCCATACCATTGCTGTTCGAAACTTGGCCTTTCAAGTTCTGGACTTGCTGATTTATTAAAATAAGCTAAAAACGCTGCTAGTTCAAGATTCCAAGCTCGGACCCCTATTGGGCGCATCGTTCTACTGATCGAAAATCGTGTTCGGCAGTGATTGAAATCTCACAAATGGAAGTTTATAGTTCAATAGTAAGTGCCTTTCCCTGTTCCATATAATTGTAATTGTCCTCAAATTGTACGCGGGTCCGAGCTTGGAAGCTCGAACCAGCAAGGAGGGAGATGTGGATGATTTGCTGCATTTCAGTGCTCCATATAATTGTAATTGTCCTCAAATTGTACGTGGGTCCGAGCTTGGAAGCTCGAACCAGCAAGGAGGGAGATGTGGATGATTTGCTGCATTTCCGTGCTCAATAAAATTGTAAACGTCCTCAAATTGTACGTGGGTCCGAGCTTGGAAGCTCGAACCAGCAAGGAGGGAGATGTGGATGATTTGCTGTATTTCCGTGCTCAATAAAATTGTAAACGCCCTCAAATTGTACCTGGGTCCGAGCTTGGAAGCTCGAACCAGCAAGGAGGGAGATGTGGATGATTTGCTGTATTTCCGTGCTCAATAAAATTGTAAACGCCCTCAAATTGTACCTGGGTCCGAGCTCGGAAGCTCGAACCAGCAAGGAGGGAGATGTGGATGATTTGCTGCCTTTCAGTGTTCCATATAATTGTAATTGTCCTCAAATTGTACGTGGGTCCGAGCTCGGAAGCTCGAACCAGCAAGGAGGGAGATGTGGAGGCAAAGTATTCAAAAAAAAAAAACGAACCCAGCGTTCGAAACAGTATACCACGGAGGATTAAAACTTATTTGCTAGGTTTGACGCTTTAAATTTTCTTCGGCTCAAGAACACTTAAACGGATCTTCGTCACCCGCAGCAGCTTTCTTATCATATGACCAACAAAAGTTCATCGCTTGGCTCGTGATGCTGATTAACCTGACCATTACTTTCATACCTTTCCTGCTGTCGGCAGCTTTTACGCTGGCGGTAGATTGCTCCCGGATATTTTTTAATGTATAACGTTCTGTTTTAAAAACATCTCCTTTACTTCTCAGGTACCGAACTTCGATTTCAACGTTATCCAATTGGTATTCAGTTTGATTTGAGATCGAGATTTTTAAGTCCTTGATGCCGCCTAAAAACCCCGTTTTATAATCGCCGTGATGAATCGTGATAAATTGATCCCAATTTTTCCGGAAATAAACCCTGCGATCTACGAAAGTAGGTTGCTGTTGTGTGAACTGTACTTCCTGCCGGTTGGCAATCTGTTGTGCAGTTTGGGCAGTTTGCTTGAGATTGGCTTGCAGGCTGCGGTTTTCATTCAATAAGCGCTCGTTAGCCGCTAATAGATTCTTTGCATGCCGACGTTCTTTATAAGCATCAACGGCAAATAATATCACAAAAAAAGCTAATATCCCTATAATAATCTTATTCCATGGCATATCATTCACATAGAAAAAATAATGCCAACAGGTGATGACATAAAAATGATGCCGATCAAACAAATAGTCTGACCGGCACCTGGTTGCTGAATTACGGAATATTTTTCATCAATTTTCTGAATACCGGTATTGAATTTTTTCGTCTCTCTCGAAATCGTATAAAGTCAGCCTTCTCAATGTGTAATAAGCCGTCCAAAAGTTATTTAACGCATCGATATAGCCGCGGCTAGACTGGTTCATCTCCTCTTGAGCAAGGTTTAAATCGGTGATGGATATTTTCCCGATCAGGTAACGTTCGCGGGTAATATTATAACGCAATTTCGCGATGGTATCAGCCTTGGCAGCGCCTTCTAATAGCTTTTGCTGGATATTGAACTGTTGTGTTTGCAAGAAAATCTCCTGTTCAAAATCACGTTCAGCCAACTCTATGTCAATTTCTGCCAAATCGCGGTTGGCTTTAGCTTGCTTGACACGATTACGGGCCCTACCCCAATCTACGATAGGAATGGCCACGCCAACGGAAAGGTTTTGCTGCGTATTTCCGCCGGTATAAGCATCTTTCAGAATATCGCTGGAATTGGAACGACCCAATTGGGCGGAAATATTTAATTCATAACCATTGTTTCCCCGGGCTTCCGCTACACTTTTAGCCGCTTCCAACCGCCTCCTTCTAAATGAAAGGACGGCTTGCCTGTTGTTAGATGCTTCAGCAAATGCCTTGGGTAAATCAACGGTAAAGTTGGGCGTATTCTCAGGTAAATTAACATGAATATTGGCATCCTTCGGCATATTCAAGAATAATACTAAATCTTGATATGCCATTTGTTGTTGTATCAACGCTTGCTCCAGGTTGGTTTTACTCTTTAATAAGTTCAGCTCGATTTGTAACAGGTCGTTCTCAGCGATCTTCCCCAATTCGAACCTACCTTTCGAAATCGTGTATAACGTATCCGTATTACGCACGTTATCCTGTAAAATCTCCACTTGTTTTTGTGCTGCTGCCGCTGCAAAAAAGTAACGTGTTGCATCCAGTGCTACCACCTCCAGATCCTCTATATACTTACGTTTGGATTCATCGTAAAGCAGGGGTTCTATCTGCCGATCCCAACGGTAAGAATTATACATCAAGGTAGGCTGGTAATAGTTAATGGAAAATGGCGTACTTAAATAATTCTGCATTTTAGTAGGGGAAAACTGGTCCGTTCTCTCCAGGTCAGACCGGAAAGAAAACACCCCACCCGTCCATGGTACAACCTGTCGCAATGACAAACCTAAGGCGGAAGAAGAGTAAGATCGGCGACGGTAGTCGATAGTACCATCGGGTTGGGTGATTGGAACAGTTTGCCCCATGAAACTACTATTGTTATCAAAGTTTAAAACAAGCTGTGGCTTTAATCCCGACTCGAACCAACGGTAACGGTATAAACTGTTTAAAGCGTTACTCCTGGCGCGGTTATACGATGGCGACTGCTCTTTAGCGGCATCGATTACACCGTTCAAGGTTAAAGTTTCCTGGGCGCTGACCAGCATCGGTGTTAATAATACCAGGCAGCATATAATTAGGCGAATGAATTTAAACATGGCGTAAACATTGAATTGGATCCTGGCTCGCAGCTTTCCGCGCCGGGGTAATCCCGAACACGATACCAACTGCCGAGGCCAATATAAAAGAAACAAAAATGGACAAGCCGGAGATGATCGTGTTGATCTCGGCCACCTTGTCAACCAGGTATGCGCCCACTACACCGAGCAGCACCCCTAAAATTCCCCCGGCTAAACTAATCAGCACGGCTTCGAACAAGAATTGCATCACGATATCCCTTTTCTGTGCACCGATTGCCATGCGGATACCGATTTCGCGCGTCCTCTCCAACACCGAAGCAAGCATGATATTCATGATCCCGATGCCGCCTACCAACAAGGAAATTCCCGCGATAGCGCTCAGTACGATGTTGAATACATCCTTTGTTTTTTGCTGTTGCTTAAGTAATTGTTCAGGGATTGAAATTTCGAAGTCAACAACATCATTATGCATACGTGTTAACATCCGGTTGATGATATCCGCGGAAACGGTCAGGTTTTCGGGTTTATTTACCTTGATCACTAACTGGTCGATTTCCTTGGCAACCGCGTCATTATTGCCGGACATGGATCGCTGCATATTCTCCTCCCCATCTTGCAAGAAGGTTTGTTTGGCAGGATTCATGTACCGGGTGTAATAAGATTTAATTGGTAAATAAATATCCATGTTATAATCACGGATGCCCAGGTTCGCCTTCATAGCACTATTGATATTCTTTTCCTCCGTAACACCGACTATCTTTAACCACTGCGGACCACATTTGATCCTTTTACCGATAGCCTCTTCACCGACGAAAAAACGCTTTTTAACACCGCTCCCGATGATACATACGGCATCACCATCGATTAATTGGTCGCTATTAAAGTTTTTTCCTTCGGCGATGGCAATATTGTTAATATTAAAAAAGGAAGTATCGATTCCAACAAGTTGCAGTTTTTTGCTTTTAGAACCGTAGATAACGTCTTCTTGCTTCATGATTTCCGGGCTGATTTCTTCTACAGTAGGCACCACTTTCGCAATACTTCTCGCATCTGCTAAAGATAACCCGCGGGAGAACCGCTTCACGGCGTTGGGATCTTTAGGTCCGTCGGAGTTTTCCTTGTTATTATCCTCGTTATCTTTCGTATTGGAAACTTTAGGTTTGATCACGATATTATTCACACCCACCAATTTCATTTGTTCCAGGATTTCTTCCTGCGCCCCCTTCCCGATGGCTAGCATCGCGATCACGGCGCCTACCCCGAAGATGATGCCCAGTGCGGTAAGGAACGATCTCAACCGGTTCGCCACCAATGAATCTAATGCAATACGGAGATTATTGAGGTTTCTTGTGCCCCATAATTTATACATGCTATAGTTTTTGATGGTGAGTTAAATCTTCTTTATATCGTCATCTTTAGCACTGGCCACCTCGTTCAAATAAATTTGGTCGTTTTCCTGCAAGCCCTTTAACACGATCACTTCCTCTTCGTTAGATTTACCGAGTTTGACTTCTTGCTTGATGATGGTACCACCTTTTTTCAGGTAAACGAAACTGGTATTTTTCTCAGCGTAAACTGCTTCGATTGGAATCATTAATTGGTTAGCCACCTTGCTTTCCAAGATCCGGTTGGAGGTAGTCATACCCGGTCTTAAGATCGTATCGACCCTATCAAGCATGATATTTACCTCGAATACTTTCGCGTTAGACCCGGGACGGTTTTCTCCGATGCCGGCCACGTTCATTACAACCCCGGTAAGTTTCACTTCCGGGAAGGCATCCAGACCGATATCCACCGTTTGCGATTTTTTTATTTTACTGATATCAACCTCGTTGATATATGTTTTGGAGATCATGCTTGATAAGTCCGGCACCATGGCCACTTTCGGGTCCCAAGAGCGCACAACCGAACCGGCCTTCTTTTTACCACCGCTCATCCTGTCCGGGATATAAACGAGCAAACCTTGCTTGTTGGCAGTTAGCCTGAACCGGGAACGTAAGTCATCCAGGTCTGAAATAATTCTTTGGAAACGGCTCAAGGAGTTGGCCGCCTGTATCATCTTAGCCTCAGCCTGCCTTTGTTTGATCGTATAGTTTTGCTTGGCCTCGGTGATATCACGTTGTGCCTTTTCATAATCAATTTCAGCTTGCCGGATGGTTGCTTTCGGTTCAAACTTGGAAAGTTCCAATGCAATCCTTTTCTGTTCCACCTGGAATTCTAAGTTCAACATGTTGTTACGGGCTTCCCTAAGGGTGAGCGCCGTATCCAGCGCGGTTTGCGACAAGGTTGTCGAAGCGCTGGTCAATTGTGTTTGAAAGTCGCTGATCTTCTTACTTACAACGGCAGGGTCGAGCGTAGCAACGTAGTCCCCTTCTTTCACGATCGTTCCTTCAGGGATCATATCTTGGATCTTGATCTCTTCGTAAATATCATTACTCATCAGATCGCTGGGCGCCGAAATATAGGTGGTATTTTCAGCTTGCAATTCACCGGGACTGGTGATCACACTTCTGAAATCTCCTTTCCGAACAGTAACAGGGATATTAACACTACTTGATTCTCCAGCCAACACGAAATAAGATACTCCCGCTAATACTACAAGGGCGGTGGCAATCAACCACCATTTTTTTCTAAGCATAGTAACGTGTGTAATTTTAATTGGGATGCTTGGTTAAATGATGTTCAACATACAGTTATTAAATAATGCCTTTTTTTACATTGATGCTAAGATGCAATTCCGATAGATTTCCATAAAAATAATTTTACTAACCTAAAGAAAATGTTAATTCACACGGATCCAGGGCACATGCATTTAATATTATTTACAAACGCACTGGTTCAGGGATAATTGGTATTTTGATCATATTTCCATTTTACGAAGAGCATAACGCCAACTTATCACTTCTTATTATCACTACCCATATCAAATCATCCATAAACTTGTTACTTGATATGTATACCAGTAAAACGAAGATAAAATTGACGCGGTTATTCACAGGTGGGATCATCCAAGAAAAGTATACACCCGCCGCTGAATATGGCTTACGGGCGTTACAAACGATTATTTACGGGGGAATAATTATAAAATTTTAGTAAGTTGCGGCACAATTCGCTCACAATAATATAGTATGGAACTGATTTTCGTAGACAATGATGAAAAAGCAGCTTTATTTCTCAAGGTGCATACGATCATCAACAAAAACGTTCCTAACTGGATTCGTCCGTTAGACAAAGACATTGAACAGGTTTTTGACCCGAAGAAAAATAAAGCCTTCAGGCAAGGTGAAGCAGCAAGATGGATATTGAAAGATGACCGGGGCAACTTGGTGGGCAGGATCGCCGCCTTTGTTAATAAGAAATATAAAAATAAAGACGATGAACAACCTACCGGTGGTATCGGATTTTTTGATTGCATCGATGATCAATCTGCCGCCAACCTGCTTTTTGATACGGCCAAAGAATGGTTAAAAAGTAAAGGGATGGAAGCGATGGACGGCCCGATCAACTTCGGTGAACGCGACCGCTGGTGGGGGTTATTGGTGGCAGGTTTTCATGAGCCCTTGTACGGTATGAATTTCAACCCGCCTTATTATATCCAACTATTTGAAAACTATGGTTTCCAACCGTTCTTCCATCAAAAATGCTTCTCTTTAGATGTGAAGAACCCCCTGGAAGACAAACATTACAGGAGGCATGCGGCTATCGCGAGCGATCCCAGTTACCGCGCCGAACACCTGAAAAAAGACCAGGTTGAGAAGTATGCGAAAGATTTTGTAAGCATATATAATAAAGCATGGAAACAGCACGGCGGTGGTAAGGATATGCAACTGCCGCAGGCATTGGCATTGTTCAAATCCATGAAACCGGTGATGGATGAAAGAATTGTTTGGTATGTGTACCATAACGATGAGCCGATCGGTTGTTGGCTGAACCTCCCGGAACTTAATCAATACTTTAAATACCTCAACGGTAAATTCAACCTCTGGGCCAAGCTAAAGTTCCTGTTAATAAAAACATTCAAACGCAACCCTAAATTTACCGGTATCTTGTTCGGTTTTATACCGGAATACCAAGGTAAAGGCCTGGATTCTTACCTGATCGTCGAAGGTGCAAAGGTCATTCAAGTGGGAAAACTTTACGAGGAATACGAGATGCAATGGATCGGTGATTTTAATCCCAAGATGATTAACGTGGCGGAAGGCTTGGGAGGTTTCGTCAACCGTAAGCTGACAACCTACCGGTATTTATTCGACAGGAATCAACCTTTTAAAAGGCATCCCATTTTATCATAGAACCAAGGGTGTTATTATTTTTTTAAATTATATATAAAAAATAGCGCTGCCCACAGGTATTTCCCTGCGGGGGTAATTTTGGGGTGACAGTTGTATATTGAAATACAAACCGTTAAATTTATTGACGGCTAATTACAATTTTGTGCTTATTTTCGGCACTCGGAGTGAAGTAAGTTTATGGAAAATTTTATCGTATCAGCAAGGAAATACCGCCCCCAGAACTTTTCAACAGTAGTAGGGCAATCGCATATTACCACCACGCTTAAAAATGCCATCCGCAACCACCAGCTAGCACATGCCTTCTTGTTTTGCGGACCCAGGGGTGTGGGGAAAACAACCTGTGCGCGTATCCTTGCCAAGACCATCAACTGCGAAAACCTTCAACCCGATGGAGAAGCCTGCAATGAATGTAATTCCTGCCGCACTTTCAACGAGGGCAGTTCATTCAACATCCATGAACTGGATGCCGCTTCCAACAACTCTGTAGATGATATCCGCACCCTGGTAGAACAGGTACGGTTTGCACCGCAAGCAGGAAAATACAAGATTTATATAATAGATGAGGTACACATGCTGAGCTCTTCCGCCTTCAACGCATTCTTGAAGACCTTGGAAGAACCGCCATCGTACGCCATCTTCATTCTCGCTACTACAGAGAAACATAAAATATTACCGACGATCCTGAGCCGTTGCCAAATCTTCGATTTTAAACGGATCACGATCCAGGACACGGTAGATCACCTGGCAGAGATCGTTTCCAAGGAACATATCACCGCCGAAACCGATGCCCTGCACCTGATCGCGCAAAAAACAGACGGCTGCATGCGCGACTCCCTCAGTACGCTCGACAAAATTGTAAGCTTCACCGCGGGAAATATTACCTATCAAAATACCCTTGAACATCTCAACATCCTTGACTACGATTATTATTTCAAGGTGATGGATGCCGTAATGCAGCAAGATATCTCCAATGCCCTGGTACTGTTCGATGAAATCCTGCAAAAAGGATTCGAAGGCGATAATTTCCTGGGCGGCTGGTCCGAGTTTCTACGCAACCTGTTGGTATGTAAAGATGAAAAGGTATTGCACCTGGTAGAAGTTTCCGGCAATTTGCGCGATCGTTACAAGGAACTTTCCGGCAAGCTCAGCCCCGCTTACCTGGTGACGGCCCTCAACCTGCTCAACGATACCGAGATCCATTACAGGCAAGCACGTAACAAACGCTTGCACGTAGAAATGGCCTTGATAAAACTTTGTTACCTGCAACAAGCTGTTAACCTTGTCAGTAACGATTCCACCGGCGAGGTGGTAAAAAAAAACTTAGTTCCTGACGGGGGCGCCTCCCAGAAGTTAAGAGGTCCTTTTATGAAAGCGGCCGGGGTGAAGATGGAGACACAACCTGTTTCGTCGCCTTCGCCAGTTTCCACCCCTGTTGCCAAGCAGGAGCCGCAAGCAGCGGCGGCAACTTTAACTAGCCCCCCTGTACAACCGGCGCCGGCTGAAACGCCCATCACTAAAACCGTTCCCCAGCCTACAGATACAAAAACAGCTACCAAGAAACCTTCTAACGGCCATACCAAGCTTACCGGCCTGGCCGCCATGAAAGAAGCCCTGGCCGAAAAAACCAGGGAAGAAAGTAACGCGGTTATCCCGATAACCCAAGGCGCATTGCATGTATATTGGGAGGAATTTATAGAAAGATTCCGCCAGGCCAACAAGATGACGGTTGTGAGTAACCTCCAATTGGCAAGCCTGGAAATGCTCGGTCAAGAAGAAATAGGCCTGAAAAGCCGCAACTTGGTACAGCACCGCTTCATGGAGGAGGAAAAACTCGAAATTTCGGAGTTCTTCAAACAGAAATTTAATAACCCGGCCATCGTCCTGACCTTGATATTGGATGAATCCCTCCAAGAAAATACCGACATCGGTCCACAACCGCTCAGCAGCCGCGAACAATTTGCCAAAATGGTAGAAAAATACCCCCTGGTGAAAGAGCTGAAAGACCGCCTATTGATGGAGCTAGATTTCTAAAAAATTTTCAGTTCGTGTAAAAAATACATGGCCGACAATGCCAAGTGGCATTTGTCCTGTATTTCCATGCCTGTAAGTAGCTTCGACACATTTTAAATTTTCTAAATTTTAATAGGTATTGTAATACTTGCTTTGTGTTTTTGCTTAAAAACTTGTAGGTTTGGGCAAAATTTGGAAGAAACACTATGGCAGAAGTTATCAGAATGCCCCTCTTAAGTGATACAATGACAGAAGGGGTGATTGCGGAATGGCATAAGAAGGTAGGCGATACCGTAAAGTCCGACGATGTGATTGCTGAGGTGGAAACAGATAAAGCAACCATGGAAGTTGTTGGATATGTAGATGGCACGCTGCTATACATCGGTGTAGAAAAAGGTCAAGCCGCTAAAGTAAATCAAATCATCGCGATCGTGGGTAAACCCGGCGAAGATTATAAACCATTATTGGAAGAAGCTCCCGCCAGCAGTTCCCAAGAACCTGCTAAAAATGAAGCTGCTCCCGCTCCTACAGCAGCTCCGGCCGCCGCGTCTTTCGACAAGGCCGCAGCCGACGAAGCATTGAAAAATGCAACCGTAATCCGTATGCCGCTGCTTAGCGATACCATGACGGAAGGTAAAATCGTAGCATGGAATAAGAAGGTTGGTGATACTGTGAAATCCGACGACGTGTTAGCTGATGTTGAAACAGACAAGGCTACCATGGAAGTAATCGGCTATGCAGACGGTACCCTGTTATACATCGGGGTAAAAGAAGGCGATGCCGCCAAAGTAAATGATATCATAGCTATCGTAGGTAAAAAAGGCACCAACGTGGATGCCATCTTAGCGATGGAAAATAATAGCGGTAGCGCCGCTCCTGCATCTACAGAAGAAGCGCCAACTGCAAGCACAAGTTCCGCCCCTGCTGCCAGCGCAAGCGAAGCTGCCACGGGTACCGGTGAAGAAGGAAGGGTGAAAGCTTCTCCGTTAGCTAAAAAATTAGCCGCTGAAAAAGGAATTGATTTAAGTAAAGTTACCGGCTCCGGCGACAATGGCAGGATCGTGAAACGTGATGTTGACAATTACGTTCCATCCGCAGCCCCGGCACAAGCAGCAAAAACTGCAACCGCAGGCGCTGCTACCTATATCGCGGGAGAAGAAGGCCATACTGATCTTCCATTGAGCCAAATGCGTAAAGTAATTGCCCGCCGCCTAGGTGAGAGCAAGTTCAGCGCACCGCACTTCTACCTGACCATGGAAATCAACATGGACAAGGCCATGGAGGCTCGCAAAGCGATTAATGAAATATCTCCTGTAAAAGTTTCATTCAATGACATGGTCATCAAAGCCAGCGCCATGGCATTGCGTAAACATCCTGAAGTAAACAGTAGCTGGATGGGTGATTTCATCCGCCAGAATCAACATATCCACATCGGCTCCGCCGTTGCAATCGAAGATGGTTTGATCGTACCGGTCATTAAGTTTGCCGATCAGAAGTCATTGAGCCAAATTGCAGGTGAAGCGAAAGAATTGTATGACAAAGCCAAGAACAAGAAACTGCAACCGCAGGAGTTCAGCGGCAATACATTCTCTATTTCTAACCTGGGTATGATGGGAATCGACCAGTTTACCGCTATTATCAATCCTCCGGATTCGGCTATCCTCGCGGTAGGCGGTATCAAGGAAACGGTGGTTGTAGAAAAAGGGCAATTCAAAGCTACCAACATTATGAAGATTACCTTGAGCTGTGATCACCGTAGCATTGATGGAGCTGTAGGCGCCACTTTCTTACAAACATTGAAAGGATATCTAGAGAACCCGGTTACCATGTTGGTATAAAATATCTTTTGATAAATATATCAGGTCCCGCTCCATGAATGGAGCGGGATTTTTTTTGTAAATACCCAGCCAGGAATCGCCATCCATTCGTTAAATCCTCCCGATTACGCTATAAACCATACACATATAAGGTTTTATGAGAATTTATCTTTACATTTATAGAAGCCGTCCCAAAACAAACCCGGTATGGAAATTCCAAAAAACTCGATTAGTTGGTT
Organism: Chitinophaga caeni; assembly: GCF_002557795.1. Taxonomy (NCBI): domain Bacteria; kingdom Pseudomonadati; phylum Bacteroidota; class Chitinophagia; order Chitinophagales; family Chitinophagaceae; genus Chitinophaga; species Chitinophaga caeni. Next base: position 393,016 of record NZ_CP023777.1, read on the forward strand.
TGAAATCCCCGTAAAGGATTTCGAAAGGGCGAGGGATTTTTACAGCGCGATATTCCAGTTCGAATTGCAGGAGATCAAGATGGGGATTAACAGGCTGGGATTTTTCCCGGTTAAAGCGGAAGGAATTGGAGGCGCCATAGTGCAAGGCCCGGATTATATCAGCAGCCAACGCGGAAGTTTACTTTATTTAACAGCTGAACCAGACCTGTTAGAGGTCTTGGACAGGATACCTGATGCAGGAGGCAAAATAGAGCTCGGGAAAACCCCTTTGTCCCTTGATCAACAACTAGGCTACTTCGCCATCTTTTACGATACAGAAGGTAACCGCCTGGCCCTTTATTCGGCAGGATAATAGCTGCATCCTTCCTTCTTAAAATAATTTTCACTAACTTTTGAAAGTTCGAAAACTTTGTATATCTTCGAAGTATGAAATTACAGGAAGCTAAAGCGCAATTTATCCAAGCTTGGGGGTCATTGGGTGCGCAATGGGGAATCAATAGAACGATGGCGCAAATCCATGCCTTGCTGCTGATTGCACCGGAGCCTTTGAGTGCAGATGAAATCATGGAAGAACTAAACATTTCCCGCGGGAATACAAATATGAATGTGCGAGAATTGATTAACTGGGGTATCGTGGATAAAGTATTGGTTCCCGGCGAACGCAAGGAATATTTCGTGGCCGAAAAAGATATCTGGAAAGTAGGGACAGCCATTACCCGCGAACGTAAAAAACGTGAACTTGATCCCATGCTGAGGGTGTTACAAGGTCTCCAGAAAGTAGAAGGGGATAACAAGGACAAATCCGTGAAAGCTTTCCGCGATGCGATCCAAGGCATCTACAAGTTCGCCCAACAAACTGATAATACGCTCAACACCATGATTAAAGCCGAAGAAAATTGGTTCTATAGCACCATATTGAAATTGATGAAATAATTTTTTTTGTTATAAATTTTCAATATTTTCTGAAATTTCAGAAAAATAGTAAACCATGATAAAATGAAAAATAAAAAGATTGTCATTGCCGGGGGAAGTGGTTTTATTGGTCATGCCCTGTGCGATGAATGGGGCAAACACAACCAAATCATTGTCTTGAGTCGCCAGAAGAATTATAAGCACCCGCTAGCTGAAACAGTATATTGGGATGGCCAAACACTGGGTATTTGGCAACAACAATTAGAGGACTGTGATCTCCTGGTAAACCTTGCCGGCAAAAGCGTTAATTGTCGCTACACTCCTGCCAATAAAAAGGCCATCTTTGATAGCAGGACTGATGCAGTTACTGTTTTGGGAGCAGCGATACAAGCTTGTCAAAATCCGCCGAAAGTATTTATCAACGCTGCTTCCGCCACTATATATGCACATTCATTAAACCAGCCGATGACCGAAAGCCAGCATGAAATCAAGAACGATTTTTCCGTGCAAGTCTGCAAAAAATGGGAAGCTTGTTTTACAAGTTTGCAACTCCCCGGAACAAGGAAAGTCATTTTAAGAATTGCCGTGACGTTCGGTCGGCAGGGTGGCGTTTTCGGATATTACCTCAACCTCGTGAAGTGCGGGCTCGGTGGCAAGCAGGGCAATGGCGAGCAGATGTTTAGCTGGGTACATGCCCGCGATGTGGCCAGGATGATGGAATGGGTTTATGAAACGCCCACTTGCCAGGGTGTTTATAATTGCGCCGCTCCCTACCCGGAACGCAACCGGGATATGATGAAAACCTTGCGGGCAGTTTTCGGGCACAAATTCGGTTTTCCCTTACCTACCTGGACGTTAAAGATAGGGGCATTTATCATCGGGACGGAAACCGAATTACTATTAAAAAGCAGATACGTATTGCCGAAACGGGCCATGCAGGAAGGTTTTAAATTTCAATTCCCAGCCGCAAGGGCAGCCTTCGAAAACATCAAACAATCCTTACCGAGATCCAAGTACCATTTGTTTTAAGCTAAATCTGTAAATTTGGCTTATGGAAAAAAAGACGGTTGTTCTCGGGGCTTCAACTAACCCGGAGCGGTACAGCAATTTAGCGGTACATAAATTGAAAGCGCATCACCATCCCGTTATTGCCATCGGCAAAAAAGAAGGCATGATCGAAGATACGCCTATCATTACTGAACATCCGCCGGTAGATGATGTTGACACGGTCACTATCTATTTAAACCCTAAGCACCAGGAAGAGTATTACGACTACATCTTGTCTTTGAAACCGAAGAGAATCATTTTCAACCCCGGCGCCGAAAATCCAGAGTTGAAAAAAATAGCGCTGGACAATGATATCTTACCACAGGAAGCTTGCACACTCGTGCTGTTGAGCACCGGGCAATTTTAAACTTATGAAACAGTTCCCTATCCTATTTTTATTCTTCTTTATAATGAAAATGTTCCCGGCTACAGCCCAGGATAGTTTGAAAGCGCAAGCCATCTTGCATAAATCGGCCATCGCATTATCGAAACTAAGCTCCGTTTCTTATCAAATCCATCTTTGGAAGAAGGAGCTCACCCATAATGATACAACTGACTTGGAAGCCTTTGTTGTGCTTTGGCATGCAGATGGCAAAGATTGCTTTACCATCAGGACCACTGCCAAAACACTGCAATTCGATGGTAAAGTATTCACGATAAATCAAGATCATAAACAGGTGAAGCGAACCAGCAATTTGCATGATTACGATTACAAGGACGCGTTGTATGATTATATTAACTTGCTAAAAGTTGATGCATACCTTATGACAGCCAATAATTACCATAAAAACATCCGGAGCTTGCGATTAATGCCCGATACCACCGTAGCGGGAGTGCCTTGCTATTTTATAAAAGTTTCCTTGGAACATCCAGAACAGCAGGTAGATGGACTAATAACGCAAGAAATTACCCGGGAGTTTTATATAGATAAAGCCACTTATTTACCGAGGCTGAAGATTGATTCCGACGTGATGCAATTTCAAAACCAGGTACATTCAGATCATAGGCGATACCTTGTTTCAAATATTAAAACAACGGCGCTATCCACCCTGCATTAATTATAAAATAAATCACTAACGACAAGATCCCCTTTAACAATTTTTTTCTTAAAAAATCATTGTTGTCCGGCTAAAATTGCTTTCAATGCACTTTTATTTCTTACTTGGTCAAGGATATAAGAGAAGGATGATCTATTCAGCCCCGCCAAGAAAACCATGGAATTTCGCACCGTTGATAGGGAAGCAAAACAGTAGTACAAAAGCTCGATCGAGCGATCAAATTGGCGGCCGTGATGACCAATTTGTGCCTTTTTCTGGTACTTTTTTGGGCAAGCGAAAAAGTACCAGAAATGAGCCGGTAGACATTGAATCGAACTTTTGAGGGGGGATCATCATTTTATCATTGAAAATTTAGTCGGACAATAAAGTTAAAATATCATTAAATCCCGCGTTGCCGAACAGTTACACCATCAACTTTTTTCGTATATTCGGAAAAGTAGTTATTTGAAAATACGAAAGAACGCAAGCTGACCACCAATAGCCTGGCATTAACCCGATAGAAGACGCTTGCCCAATTGATTGCGCTGCTTATTCACCCATTAAAATATATCAGTATGAAATGGAGGAGATTTAACGGCGAAGCCATACAGCTACCCATCAAAGAGGAAGTTCGCAGTGCCATCATCCGCGAAGTAAATAATGGCTACCGTTTGAAGGTATGTATCGGCACGGATTCGCAGGTAAAAGGAGCCGAAACCGAGTTTGCCACGGTAATCGTTTTCCTTAGGGAAGGCCACGGGGGCTTCATGTTTATTCATAATGAAAAGACCCGCGACAAGTATTCTATCAAAGAAAGAATGCTCGTGGAAGTGGCCAAGACGATCGAGATCGCTTACGAATTATGCGATCTGTTCACAACCTATGATGTGGATATGGAAGTACATGTAGACATCAACACCAATCCGCAATTCAAAAGCAATTTAGCGCTCCGCGAAGCCATGGGCTATATCCTGGGAATGGGATTTGCCTTCAAAGCCAAGCCGGAAGCGTTTGCCAGTAGTAGCTGCGCCAACAGGATCGTGAACTAAGCAAAAAGCAACGAATTCAAAAGAATCCATTGCTTTTTTTATTTACAATAATGCCTGTCGATATAAATATATATCGGCAATAGGTTTGTCTCCCCTAAGCAATCCCCCGGAAAGAAGCGTTCAACTCCTCGATCATCCCCAATACTTTCTCCCTTCCTAATTTTTTAGTGGCGGAGGTCACGAAATGCGGCGGCAAAAATTCCCAATCTTCCCGCATCTTGTTAAGGAAAGCCTTTACATTTTTACTAGTTTCAGCCTGGGAATTCTTATCCGATTTTGTAAATACCATTGCGAAGGGTACTTGCCATTCACCGAGTTTATTGATGAACTCCAGGTCTATCTTCTGCGGTGAAAGGCGGCTATCCAGCAATACGAACACATTCACCAGGTTCGGCCTCTTACGTAAATAATCCTCGATCATCCGCTCCCAACTCTTTCTTTGCGACTGGGATACTTTTGCGAAGCCATAACCGGGTAAATCCACCAGGTACCATTCCTTGTTGACAATAAAATGGTTGATCAACTGCGTTTTTCCCGGCGAAGCAGATGTTTTTGCCAATTTATCATAATTGGTCAACATATTAATCAAGGATGATTTACCTACATTTGACCGGCCTATAAAAGCGTATTCCGGCAAGGTATCAGGCGGGCAGCTTGTATAATTCGGGCTACTGATCAGGTATTCTGCGGATTTAATTATCATATTGCATTCATTTTTATATGGTCTCAATTTTCATTGAAGGACCTAATTGCTTCAACTTTCTAACAACTATTTAGCTAACTTTGCCGCGTATGTCGGAAAAAGAAACGGTTCAGAAAATTGTTCCTTTCAAAGCCTCAAATTTAAGCAAGAAGGAGCAGATAGCACACATGTTCAATGATATCGCCCCGCGGTACGACTTTTTGAACAGGTTCCTATCGTTGGGAATTGATGTCATATGGCGTAAAAAAGCCTTACGGATGCTGAAAAAAGATCGTCCGCAAAAAATGCTGGACGTGGCTACCGGCACCGGGGATTTTGCCATTATGGCCCATAAAATTTTACAGCCGCAGCATATCACCGGGATCGATATCTCCGCCGGGATGCTGGAATTCGGCCGTCAAAAGATAGAAAATGCCGGGTTGTCAGGGAAAATTAGCCTTCAATTGGGCGACAGTGAAACAATAAGTTTTGCCGATCAAACGTTTGATGCGATAACGGTGGCCTACGGCGTAAGGAATTTTGAGAATATCGAGAAAGGATTATCCGAGATGTTCAGGGTATTGAAGCCGGGTGGAAAACTGATTATCCTGGAATTCTCTAACCCTACTGCCTTCCCCATCAAGCAATTATATCATTTTTATTTCAAGTATATCACCCCGAGAGTGGGGAAACTCGTTTCCAAGAACCGGGATGCCTACGAATATTTACCGGATTCGGTAAAAGCGTTCCCACAAGGACAAGTGATGTGCGATATCTTAACAAACATCGGCTTTCAAGCAGTTACATGCAAAACACTCACATTCGGCATCAGTTCCGTTTACTGCGCTACTCGATAGTAGTGTTTTTAATCCTATGCAAATCCTTGGCCCCTGCAAAGGCTCAACAAATTATCCATATGCAGGAGCACGACCAGAAATTGTTTTATTTCGGCATCACCCTCGCCGCCAATCAATCCAATTTCAAACTCAGCCATTCAGATCTATTCCTGAAAACGGATACCATCATGGTGGCAGAACCTTTGAAAACAGTCGGGTTCAACCTCGGCTTGTTGGCTAACATGCGGCTCAACCGGCGGTTTGACCTCAGGTTTAACCCGCAACTGGTATTCGCTAACAAGGATTTATATTACAAGGAGCAGTACCAGGCCGAGACCGAAACCACGAAAAAGATTGAATCCATCCTCGTAAGCTTTCCCATACAACTGAAATTCAAAAGCGACCGCTTCGGCAACTTCAGGGTATACACTATCACGGGCTTAAAATTCGATTATGACCTGGCTTCCAATGGTCGCGCACGACGGGCAGAAGACCTGGTGAAAGTGAAAAACAGTGATTACGGCTACGAGATCGGCGCAGGATTCGAGTTTTATTTTCCCAATTTCATCTTCGCCCCTGAATTTAAGATCAGCAACGGGATCGGGAATGTACACGTAAAAGATAAAAACCTACGATATTCCAACGTGGTAGAGCAATTACAATCCAGGATGATCGTGTTCTCCATCCACTTAGAAGGCTAGTTGCCCAAGATAAATCAATGAAAAAGCTGTCGAAAGGCAGCTTTTTTTATGCCAAGTCCTATCTTTGCCCTATGCAATCATACCTGATAAAGAATATATCCGTAGTCAACGAGAACAAAACTACCGTACAAGACGTGCTACTGCGCAATGGCAGGATTGAGAAAATTGCGGGTCAAATCACGACCGAAGGGAACGTAACGGAAATCAACGGTGAAGGGAAATACCTCTTACCCGGTGCGATCGACGACCAGGTGCACTTCCGCGAGCCGGGCCTCACCCACAAGGCCACCATTGCAACAGAAGCTCGTGCGGCAGTAGCTGGCGGAACAACCAGCTTCATGGAGATGCCCAATACCAAGCCGGCCGCTTTGACACAAGAATTGCTGGAAGATAAATATGTTATCGGCGCCAATACTTCTATCGCGAACTACTCTTTCTTCATGGGTGTTTCTAACGACAATATCGAGGAAGTACTGAAAACCAATGCGAAAAAAGACCGCGTACCCGGTGTGAAGGTTTTCATGGGATCTTCTACAGGCAATATGCTGGTTGACAACCTTCTTACCTTGGAAAACATCTTCGGGGAAAGCGAACTATTGATTGCAACGCATTGCGAGTCGGAACGCATTATCAAAAGCAACATGGAAGCTTTTATCAAGGAAAAAGGAGATCAACTTACCGCCGCGGATCACCCGCTTATCCGTAATGAAGAAGCTTGTTTCGAGTCCTCATTTTTGGCTGTACAATTAGCGAAAAAACACGATTCCCGTTTACATATCCTGCACATCTCCACTGAAAAAGAATTACAACTTTTCGGCAACATGATGCCCTTGGAACAAAAACGTATTACATCGGAAGTATGTGTACACCATTTACATTTTACAGCCGATGATTATGCACAATACGGCAACCTGATCAAGTGTAACCCGGCTATTAAAGCCGCGCACAACAAGGAGGCACTATGGAAAGCATTGTTAGACGACCGTTTGGATATCATCGCGACAGATCATGCGCCCCATACATGGGAAGAAAAGCAACAACCTTATTTACAAGCGCCATCAGGTGTGCCGCTCGTGCAGCATAGCGTCCTGTTAATGTTACAATATGTGAAAGAAGGCCGCATTAGTATCGAGAAAGTCGTTGAAAAGATGAGCCACGCTCCCGCCAAATGTTTCCAGATCCGGGAACGCGGTTTCATACGGGAAGGTTATCATGCAGACTTGGTAATTGTTGACCTACAGGAAGGAACGACCGTAGAAAAATCGAATATTTATTACAAATGCGGATGGAGTCCGTTCGAAGGGCATACATTTCCGGCGAAAGTTACCCACACTTTTGTGAACGGTAATTTAGCATATGAAAACGGGCAATTCCATGATGAAGTGAAAGGGGAAAGGTTGTTATTTGATCGGGATTAAGAATTTACCTTTTATATGGAACGCCTGCGAACCCGCGGGCGTTTTTTTATTAGATAAACCAGGGAGCAACCACCCAAGTTCTTGAACGATTCGACAAACTCCGCCGGCGTATAAACCGGCAATGACGAGATGGATTCTTTATGTAAAGCTTTATCTCGATTTATAAAATAATCATTATTGTCCGGCTAAATTTTCAATAAAAAAATCATCATTCCCCTCAAAAGTTCGAATCAATGTCCACCTGCTCATTTCTTGTACTTTTTTGCATGCCAAAAAAAGTATCAAAAAAGGGCACAAATTGGCCGTCACGGCCACCAATTTGATCGCTCGATCTAGCATATCTACTACTGTATGGCTTCGCTATCAACGGTGCGAAGTTCCACGGTTCTCTTGGGGGCGCTACCACGGATTTTGAATATATCATCCTTCGCCTATATCCTTGACCTGGTAAGGAATTCAAGTAAATTCAAAGCAATATTAGCCGGACAACAATTTAAAATAATCAATTCCATGATGAATAGCAGCATAATATTGCAGTACATCTTCGATATCTTTAATCTTAGCATGCAATGCATGTAGAGTTACTTCATAATTTAAAAGTTTCGCCCAACTTTTATGGATAATCCCGTTAACTGCATCTCTAATACCACAACCTTGAATTATTTGTGTAATTTCAAACAAAACCTACATGCATGGAATTGGATAAAACCACGTATCAAGACCTATCTATATTCAACCGGGAAGAGGAGTTTTCATTATTTCATAAACTTGATTTCGCGACTACGGCGGGAGGCAGGGAGTACTTGCGAACGTTATTCAGTCGCCCGCTAAACAATATACAAGCGATACAGCAGCGGCAAGAGATGTTGCGGTTTATCAACGAGCGGAATACGGCTTGGCCCGCGACGATCTCCAATGGCACCATTGTCGTGATCCAGAACTACCTTGAAGCCGTTATACAGCCAATTTCAGATGCCAGGGGACTTGGCTCCTACGTATCGGCATTCATGATGCGTACTTTCTATGCACCGGATTTTGGTTTTATCAAGTTTTCGTTTAAGCAGTTGGTAGCCTTATTAAAGGGATTTCATGAATTTATTGATATATATTATACACCTGATGCCCCCGTTATATTGAGAACTTTAATGGAACGGGTGCAAAAATTATTACGGCAAGATGAGTTCGATAAGATACTGGCCGTCGATGCCCGTAACGGGCTGAATTTCGTAAATATTTTACAGTTCGATCACTTCGTCAGGAAAAAGCATAAAAATGTTTTATGGGAATTGTTGGAATTATATACCCAACTGGATGCTTATTACAGCATGGCGAAAGCTATTCAACATTTCAACTTGCAGTTCCCCGTCATCGTTGATAGCGCCACCCCGAAGATTGATATCAGGCAATTATACCATATCATTTTACCCCAGCCCGTTTCATATGATATCACCCTTGACCCGGAGCAGCGTTTTTTATTCCTTACCGGGGCTAATATGGCAGGAAAAACAACTTTTATCAAGGCCGTGGGCGTAGCCGTATTTTTAGCACATATCGGGATGGGCGTACCTGCCCGAAGTATGGAAGTAAGTTTCTTTGACGGCATCTTGAGTAACATACAAGTCCAGGATAATATCTTCAAGGGAGAAAGTTACTTTTTCAACGAAGTGCAGCGTATTAAAAATACGGTTATCAAGATAAGTGACGGAAAAAAATGGCTCATCCTGATTGATGAAATGTTTAAAGGCACCAATATGGAAGACGCTAAAAACTGCTCGCTGGCGGTTATCCGCGGGTTGATCAAAAATTCTACATGCCTTTATATACTTTCTACACATTTGTATGAAATCGCGGAAGAATTAAAAGATGAAAAGAAAATTATCTTTAAATATTTTGAATCCGAAGTTCTTAATGATACGATGAGATTTACATATCAATTAAAAGACGGCATCGCCAAGGAAAAACTGGGTTACTTAATATTGAAAAGAGAAAAAGTCCTTGAGCTACTGGATGCGATGAAATAGGTATTCTACAATATAACTTGAAAGGCTACACGAAAATAAGTAATTTTCATCGTAGCCTTTTTCTATTGAACAGAATCCGTTATTTTTACTTTATTAAATGTTAACCCATGTTTGTTAAAACCTTTGGAAGTGCCATCCAAGGCATTGATGCGCTCACTATTACCATTGAAGTCAGCGTAGAGAAACACGGCGTAAAATTTTACCTCGTAGGTTTGCCGGATAATGCCGTTAAAGAAAGCCAGCAAAGAATCGAAACCGCGATCAAGCATATCGGTTTTAAAATGCCGAGGTTCAGGCTTGTAGTCAACATGGCCCCGGCTGATATTAAAAAGGCAGGCGCCGCATATGATTTACCGATAGCCGTAGGTATCATAATTGCCAGCGAACAATCTCCTTGCCAACTGGATCTTAGCAAATTTATGATGATGGGCGAACTATCGCTCGATGGCACGATACAACCCATCAAAGGCGCTTTACCAATGGCTATGCAGGCGAAAGAAGAAGGATTTGAAGGTTTAATCGTGCCTGCACAGAATGCAAGGGAAGCCGCCTTAGTGGAAGGCTTTTCTATCTACGGTGTCACCCATTTACAACAGGTTATAGATTTTCTTGCCAATCCTGCAACGCTGCATGCAATGCCGGCCATCCAATTAGAAGATCATCTATTCCAGGGTGTGACGGATATTAATAATGATTTTAATGAAGTAAAGGGCCAACAACAAATTAAAAGGGCGATGGAAATCGCGGCAGCCGGGGGACATAATATCATTTTGATCGGGCCGCCCGGCGCCGGAAAAACGATGTTAGCGAAGCGCTTTCCCAGTATTTTACCCCCTTTTACTTTATGGGAAGCATTGGAAACGACCAAAATTCATTCCGTGGCCGGGAAATTACAGAAGGAATCAGGATTATTAACCCGGCGCCCGTTCCGTTCTCCCCATCATTCTATCAGCGATGCTGCACTAGTTGGCGGCGGCAGCTTACCACAACCCGGCGAAATATCCTTGGCACATAACGGGGTACTTTTCCTGGATGAATTACCCGAGTTTAAAAGAAGTGTTCTAGAAGTAATGCGGCAACCGATGGAAGAACGGAAAGTAACAATTTCCAGGGCCAAGTCGGCCGTGGATTTCCCAGCTAATTTTATGTTGATCGCTTCGATGAACCCTTGTCCTTGCGGATATTATAATCATCCGCAGAGAAGCTGCTCCTGCCCGCCCGGAGTAGTTGCGAAATATCTCAACAAGATTTCGGGGCCATTACTGGACAGGATTGATCTGCATATAGAAGTAACCCCGGTGAATTTATCGGCCTTGGTGGAGCATGGCGCCGAAGAAGAAAAAAGCGACAACATCCGCAGGCGGGTTGTGAATGCCAGGAATTTACAAGGAAACCGTTATAAAGATACGCCGGGTGTTCATTGCAATGCTCAGGTAAACGGAAGATTGTTAAATGAGCATTGCCGTTTATCTGGATCCAGCACGGTATTGTTAAGGAATGCCATGGAGAAATTACAACTTTCGGCACGGGCATTTGACCGGATTTTGAAAGTGAGCCGTACGATCGCGGACCTGGAACAATCACGGGATATTGAAACGCATCATCTAGCGGAAGCGATCCAGTATAGATCGCTGGATCGGGAAAACTGGGGTCGCGGATTTCGGGATGCGGCACCGTGATCGGTTCACGGATTTTTAGGGATTAAGGGATTGCACGGATTCTTCTTATTTTGCTTTTTGTGTTTTGCTTTTTGTGTTTTAGATTTTTTACTTTTTTAGCTTTTAGCTATTGGTATTTTATCATTGTTGTCCGAGTAAAAATGCTTTAAAGTTACTTGAATTCCTTACCTGTTCAAGGATATAAGCGAAGGATGATACATTCACCCACCGCCAAGAGAACCGTCGAACTTCGCACCGTTGATAGCGAAGGGTAGCTTGGCCATACAGTAGTAGAAAGGCCAGATCGAGCGATCAAATTGGTGGCCGTAATGGCCAATTTGTGCCCTTTTTTCGTGCTTTTTTGGGTAAACAAAAAAGTACAAGAAACGAGCAGATGAACATTGAATCGAACAATTGAGGGATCAAATTGCTCCCCGGTTAAAATTTAGTCGGACAATAATGGTATTTTATCTATTAGTTATTAGCAATCAGTTTTAGATTTTTATTTTTACGAGGTTAGGGCGTGTTCTTCGTGTTTGGCGTATTGCTCGCTGAGTTTGCGTTGGATCTCGGAAGGAACATTGCCGTATTCAGAGAAGTTGGCTTGTATCTTTACCCTTCCTTGGCTTACATTTCTCAGGCTTGCGTATAAATCATCTAATTCTGCTTGGGGTACTTTCGCTTTAATAATTTGAAGGGCATTAACATTATCCATCCCCATGATGATGGCCCTGTGACTTTGTATTTCACCCATTACATCACCCATAGATTCGTTGGGTACGGTGGCTTCCATATCAAATATCGGTTCCAGCAACTGTGGGGCCGCTTCATGGAATGCGTTTCTGAAAGCCATCATTCCAGCAATTTTAAATGATATATCATTGCTGTCAACCGGGTGCATTTTACCGTCATAAACACTAACCCTGATATCCCGAACGTAGGAACCTGTTAATGGACCTTCTTGCATTTTCTCCATAACACCTTTCAGGATAGAGGGCAAAAACCTGGCATCGATGGCCCCACCCACGATACAATTGTTGAAAATCAACTTTCCGCCCCAATTCAAATCTATTTCTTCCGAATCACGCACCGGGTAATCTTTTAAGGCAGGCATACCTTCGTAATAAGGTTCGATCTTCATATATACCTCTGCGAATTGTCCTGCGCCACCGGATTGTTTCTTATGCCGGTAATTAGCCATCGCTTGTTTTTGGATGGTTTCCCGGTATGGAATTTTGGCGGGTACCAATTCAACTTCCATCCCGTAAATATTTGCTAGTCGCCATTTGGTAACGGCTAGGTGTAATTCCCCCTGGGCATGTAAGATTACTTGTTTCAATTCACGGTTATATTCTATTTCCAAGGTGGGGTCTTCCATATGAATTTCGGCTAATACTTCCCCTAGCTTTTCTTCATCAGATTTTTTTTTTGCAATAATGGCAGCCCGTACTTTGGGCGAAGGAAATTCAATTGCGGCGACTTGTAGTGGAAATTGCTTCGACGCGAGGGTATGGTTCACCAAGGTATTCTTTAACTTGAGCGTGCACCCGATATCCCCGGCTTTTAAACGATCCACTGCTTGTCGATTTTTACCGTCCGCGATAAACAGTTGATTGATTCTTTCCACCGTATCACCTTTGTCATTCGTGAGTTCATCCCCCACCTTTACTTCTCCGGAAAGCACTTTAAAGAAGTTCAATTTACCGATATGTGGTTCCAATAACGTTTTATAAACGAATAAACAGGTAGGTCCCGCGATGTTGCAGGGGATATCTTCTCCATTGTCCGACTTCTCCGGGGGCATTTCAATAGCAGAAGGCGCAACATTGTCAATAAATCCCATCAAGCGGCCACTACCCATATTATTTTTAGCATCCACACAAAAAACCGGGAAGACTTCATGTTTCATCATCCCGATTTTCAATCCTTTCCGAAGCTCATCTTCATCCAGGTTTCCTTTTTCAAAGTATAGCTCCATCAATTCATCATCATTCTCTGCCGCCTTTTCTACCAATTCATTATGCAATTGTTTGGCTCTCTCCATTTCGGCATCCGGGATGGGGAGTTTCTGCGGCTTACCGCCGTCATCCGGGAATTGATACATTACCATTTTTAGCAAATCAATTATTGAATTGAATCCGGGCCCCGCGTTTACCGGGTACTGCATTAGGGTAACAGCTTTCCCAAAGAACGCGGAAGCCTCATCCAATGTAGCTTGGAAATTAGCCTGTTCCGTATCCAATTGATTAATTGCCAAGATGGTCGGTTTTTTATATTTATCCACATAATCCCATAACTGCATTGTTCCGACCTCAACCCCATATTGGGAATTTAATACTATAAGCGCAGTATCGCACACGCGGATAGCCGCTACTACTTCCCCGATAAAATCCTCCAAACCCGGCGTATCGATAATATTGATTTTATAGTCCCTCCATTCAGTATGCATATTAGTTGCGTAAACGGAACTCCCGCGCTCCTGCTCAATTTCGTGGTAATCAGAAACGGTATTTCCTTCCTCCACGCGACCTCTCTTGTTAATAATTCCGGCTTCGAATAACATCGTTTCAGCCAAGGTTGTTTTACCACTTTTAGCAGCGCCGATTAGCACCAAGTTCTTGATGTGTTTTTCATCGTAGAGTTTCATACCCAGGAATTTATTTCGTCGCCCTTAAAATGAAGGATTATGTAGGGTTGTACCGTGAAACCGAGAAAGAAAACCGCTTTGTTTTGGAAGTACCAAGCTCGAAAAAGAAAACCAATCAAAAAATACCGGGAGACGAAGCTTCTATTAAATTAAGAAATTTCACTGAATTTAAACTTATTGTCATATTGATGTGACAACTTCTATTGCTTGGAATTTCTAACTAATTTTGCAAGCTATGAAAATATTACTATCGTACCTCAAACATTATAAATGGTTGATTTTTATAGCTTTGCTAATGGCAACGGTCAACCAGCTCTTTTCTTTAATGGATCCCCAAATATTTGGTAAACTGGTGGATTATTTCAACGATCAACATGATAAAGTGGGGCTTCATCCATTTTTGAAACAAATCGGCTTGTTCTTGGCTATATTGATCGGTGTTGCCATGGTATCCAGGATCGCGAAGGCTTTCCAAGACTATTTCGTGAACGTGATTACCCAGAAATTGGGGGCAAGCATGTACACTGACGGCTTAAAACATTCGCTGAGGCTGCCTTTCCAACAATTTGAAGACCAGCGGAGCGGGGAAACATTGGCTGTTTTACAGAAAGTAAGATTGGACTGCGAGAAGTTTATTACCTCCGGGATTAATATCCTGTTTACATCTTTGGTTGGCGTTGTATATGTTATGATTTACACTTTGAGGATTCACTGGAGCCTGTTGCCGGTTTATTTCGGTGGATGTTTATTATTGGCTTTCCTGATGAATATTTTGAGCAGGAAGATCAAAGTGATACAAAGCAGCATCGTAAAAGAAACAACGGCATTAGCAGGCGCCACCACGGAATCGCTCAGGAATATCGAATTGGTAAAAAGCCTCGGCTTAACCCAACAGGAAATCGGTCGCTTAAACGGTACAACATTAAAGATTCTACAATTGGAGTTGCGCAAGGTGAGAAGCGTTCGCAGTATTACTTTCATACAGGGAACATTTGTCAACCTATTAAGACAAAGCATCCTGTTTTTATTACTTTACTTGGCATATAAAGATGTAGCAACTATTGGGCAGTTGATTACCCTTCAATTTTATTCATTCTTTCTATTCGGCCCATTACAAGAACTAGGCAACGTTATCCTGGCTTACCGGGAAGCAGAAGTGTCGCTGAATAATTTCGAGAACATCATAGCCACACCCGTTGAACCGGTTCCCAGCAAGCCAATAGAACTCGGAACATTGAAAGAATTACAGTTCCAGCATGTCAGTTTCAAGCATCTAACGGCGCCCAACAAAGCGTTAGACAATATTAGCTTCACCGCTAAAAAGGGGGAAACCATTGCTTTCGTGGGTCCTTCCGGCTCAGGAAAAACGACGCTGGTGAAGCTCCTCGTAGGGTTATACCAGCCTCAAGATGGCAGAATTTTATATAATGGCATCGATGGAACAGAGATTAACAAGGAGGAACTCAGGCAACAGCTGGGTTTCGTAACACAGGATATCCAGCTATTTTCCGGCACCATCAAGGAAAATATGCTCTTTGTGAATCCTACTGCATCAGATGAAGAAATCCTGAATGTATTACAACAATCATCGGCGCAAAACCTACTGGCCCGTGCCGATAAAGGCATCAATACCGTGATCGGTGAAGGCGGAGTAAAAATTTCCGGGGGAGAAAAACAAAGATTGTCGATAGCGAGGGCCTTACTCCGCAAACCGACCTTGTTGGTTTTCGATGAAGCCACCTCTGCATTGGATTCCATCACCGAGGAAGAAATTACGCAAACCGTCAGGGAAGTTACATCTAACAAGGAACATATTACCGTGATGATTGCCCACAGGCTCAGTACGATTATGCATGCAGACAGGATTTTTGTCCTAGAACGGGGTCATATTATCGAAACCGGCAACCATGACAGCCTAATAGCAGAGAAAGGTTTGTATTACGCAATGTGGCGCCAACAAATCGGGGAGCGGAAATCAACAATTGCGGCCGTCAATAGTTAATACATACGTAAACTCATATGTAAACCTGATCAAGATCAATAATATTTTTTATTTATACAGGTATTTTTGTGATTGAATTTGATGCAATAAAACAATATTATGAGCAATAAGCCCAATTACTTTGCAAGTATAATCAAGATGAAATGTCCCCATTGTAGAAGGGGGGACATGTTCAAAGATAAACAACCATTCCACCTAAGCATATCTAAAATATTTAATATGTATGATCGTTGCCCGGTATGCGGTCAAAAATATGAGTTGGAAACAGGGTTTTGGTTTGGAACGGGATATGTGAGTTATGCGCTGGGAGTAGCTTTATCGGTATTTAACTTTATCTGGTACGCCTTGTTTTTCGGTTTCTCATGGAAAGACAATAGCGTATTCTATTGGTTGGCTATCAACGGGGTGATCTTGGTCGGTGTTCAGCCATGGTTAATGCGGCTTTCCCGAGTGATTTACTTATATTTCTTTATCTCTTATGATGAAAGCACCTGCGATTTACCCAACCCTGGACCAAGTCACGTTCATAAACCGGTAAATCAAGATATTATATCCAATAACTAATAGGAATACAATTTCTCATACTATAAAGGGCCGTAAAAACGGCCCTTTTTCCTTTTCATCCAAAATCTGAGCAGTTAGCCAGATAAGATTTTTATATAAAGAATAATTTTTCCGACAATTTAATCAAAATAAACCTTAGCCCTGCGGGATACTTTCAAAGTTTTCAATTGATTACAGTATGCAAAGTTCTTTCATTCACCTCACAAAAATACGAAAAAGGCACCCTAAGGCGCCTTTTTAATGATATTTTAATAATCTGTAAAGCTATTGCATTCTTACCGGCCGCCCCGTATATATTTAACTCGACCATTATCTATCGGGCTACGTCAATTTAAAATCATAGTAAAAAAATGGCGCTACAAAAAGCAGCGCCAAGATTATATTAATGATCCTGATTATTTTATTACAAGCGGAAATTCAGTATCCACATCCGTTGATCCCGGGGCGAAGGTACCATCTTTCGCACCATCGGGTTGGTGACGAACAATTACGCGGTAAAACCCGGTAAATGCTTCCTTGGTGCTTACAGAATATTCCAATCCAACGGGCAGGTTGTTTTCATCTTTATCCAAGGGCGTGATGGTGGCAACCGTTGTTAAAGCATCCGCGATACTCGCATCTGCCTGGGTAAAAATCAAATGAAATACATGGTGCTCATCCGACTCTTCCCTGATTTCGTTAGTGATCGTATCGGCGGGACTAGCATTTTCGTCGATAAAATCTGTATTAACAGTGTATGTGGTGTTTAACTTTAGTTTTACACTATCAATCGTAACATTACCATCAATGCTTCTCCAAGTGGCAATTACTTTGTCATTGGCATCTGCATCGTTAACGAAAGTCAATTTTACGGTTGAAATTTCTTCGTTCTCATTTTCTGTAGGTTTATCGTTACTTTCCTTTTTACATGAAGCAAAAGCCAACATTAAGGCTGCAAATAAGGCAAGTGTTGAATATTTCTTTAACATAAGTGATTAGAATTTGTGTGTGAATTGTTGATTGCACCGCTATTTCTTCGGATTAATTTGAAAAGGCACTTTTACCTTCAGGTAAACATTGATACCTGCTTCATCTGCGAAATAGCGGAAAGTGTTGAGATATTCCCTGTAACGGGTGTTTAATAAATTGCTGGCGCCTAGCGTAAATGTTACGGGACGTTTAGCGATGTTATGCGTGGTTCCCCCTTCCAAGTTGACCAAGGTATAAGCATCCGGTGGCGGCATTAGATCCAATGCATTTTCGCCATCTTTCCCCGCTTCAAACGGCACCCTCGTTTGCTTGGTAACATTTGTCATACTTAATGAAATAAAATTATCCTTCCAGGCTTTCGTATTTACCGGATAGAAACTCAGCTCTTGTGTGAACCTGTCAGATGGCATACTGATCAACCAATCATCAATAGATTCATTTTTAGCCCGCAAGATACTGGCCTTGCTACTAAATCGCCATCTCGGTAAAAACAACCATTTCACCTGCGCATCGATCCCTTTCATATTGACATCGGACTGCGCATAATAAGTAAAGGGGAATGCCCCCCGGATGGTTACGATAATGCTATCCGATAATTGCTGGTAGATAAAATTATTGAACCGGTTATAATACATATTTACATCGGCCTCCAATTGATCGTTGAGCCTGTAATTACCGGAAAGATTAAACTTCCAGCCATGTTCGGCATCAAGGTTTACATTCCCTTTCTCGATCAAACCCGTACCATGGTGCAAGCCATCGGCATATAGTTCGTTTACACCGGGTACGCGGTAAACATGGCTGGCATTAGCCGTTATCGACAACCTATCGTTTACATAATAAGTGGCGCCAAGGATACCGGTAAATCCATTATAATCCCTTTCGGGAAAATTGATCTCTCCAAGGTTATCATCTATATTATAAAACGATCTGCTATCAAAACGTCCCCCTGCTTCTAACATCCATTTATTATCCTTGCTTTCCCATCTTTCGGAAACGAAAAGTCCCCATTGTTCCAGCTCGTAGTTGGGTATAAACCTCCTGGCGAGATAATGGTTTCGTTGATACATTCCCGTTGCACCGATCGTACCTTTAAGGCCATGCCAATTGAAATGATCCCAGGTCAGATCCGCCGTGTAAGTGGTTAAGTTGAGGGTAAGACTGTTTACAGATAAAGCAGAATTTCGATCCAATTCATCACGATAATTAAATTGACGGGCTACGTTTAAGTTCAACTTACCTATTTTACCGGTGTTGAGATAGGCTTTTACTTTAAACAATTCATGTTCGGCTATCTGTTCCGGGCGGTTGATATCATAAGAAAAATCCCCTGTAAATTCCTCCAAGGGGCGTCCCCGCTTGATGGCTTCCTTCAGATCATTCCTATTACTCATATGCGCCCCTGTGAACACACCGATATCCGTGTTGAATTGGCTATAAAATAATTCAATCCCATAGGATGGTTTCCGCCAACCCGCGGTTAATGAAAAGTTCTTCTCATCCATCCCGGTATTATTCATCCAATATCCCGGCGCCCTGATAGAACCACTTCTCCTTGTAGTTCCTTGCACTCTCCAGCTAAGGGCCGGCAATTTCGAAAAGTTGCCTTCAACCAAGGCTGAAACTACTCCCATACGGCTATTGGAGAAAGCACCGAGGTTCACTTCTCCTTGAATACCGGGCGTAGTCGTCAAAGGTTTAGGCTCAACCAGGATAACGCCCCCCACGGCATCGCCACCGTAGCGGATCGCGTTGGCGCCCTTAATCACAACGAGTTTATTAGCCACGAAAGGATCAATTTCCGGCGCATGTTCACTGCCCCATTGTTGTCCTTCTTGCCTTACACCGTTGTTATAGATCAATACCCGGTTGCTATGTAAGCCGTTGATCATGGGTTTAGAAACCGTGGCGCCGGTTTGTAGCATGGTCACACCGTTCACTTCCTTAAGAGATTCAGCAAGCGATAAACCGCGTAGCTTTTCCAAGTCGCGCCCGCTCACTTCAGAGACTGGTCCTGTCATGGATTTGGCAGCATTGGTGGTTTCCACCGTAATACCTCTCAATTCGCTCACCGCGTGTTCCAAGCTGATGTTCTTACGGGTATCTTTATTAATACTAATCTTAAATTCCAAAGGGTGGCAACCGATATGGGAAACCCTGATGGTGTATTCCCCTGCGCAAAGCCCATCCAGTTTATAATTACCATTTTCATCGGACATCACCGCTTGCTGTGTTTCCTTCACGGCAATAGTTGCACCGATTAAGTTGGCATTTGAATTTTGATCCAGTATTTTTCCGCTTAATGT
Source organism: Chitinophaga caeni (assembly GCF_002557795.1). Lineage (NCBI taxonomy): Bacteria > Pseudomonadati > Bacteroidota > Chitinophagia > Chitinophagales > Chitinophagaceae > Chitinophaga > Chitinophaga caeni. Next base: position 412,865 of record NZ_CP023777.1, read on the forward strand.
ATAATTGCATTGCGCCCATACAGATTGGGAAATCAGTACGCCCAAAATAAGCATAGGCAATATGCGCCTCAATCTATTCATATATCATTGTATAACACCTTGCCCACAACCAGACGGTTCAGCAAGAGATTGGATAACTTTAATACAGGTCTGAATTTTCAGAACATGAAAATTGATATGCTTCCCCGGTAGTTACAAGGGAAGCCAGTAAATATGAAGTTAAACGATCGGGGGCGCCCGCAGGGAAGATAGTCCTTCAAGAGAAGGAACATGGTATGTTAATGAAGGGATCGCGTAAAACCATCTTACCTCCGTAAAGGTCATCACATGTTCCACTTCATATACATCGTAGGGAGAATAACCAATCTGTATAAATTCACAGTGGCGGTGCGGTATACCAACATAATCACCATCAATATGGTGAATTTCATCGTCCTTGGTATCAGTGTGGTTTGCAAAAATATCGTGTATAAAATCTCCCGGAAGCGTATGGAAAGCAAACGCGCCGAGCAAGATAATAGACCATATTTTCTGCATCCATTTAAGTTTCACCTGCACCGATTAAGTAAGAAGTTACAAATATAACACTATTTGCAACAAAGTTGCAAGCTTATCTAACTTTTAACATTGTCCGGACTTGTTGATGCATACCATTTTGGAAACGGGCATAATAAACACCGTTGGGCAAACGCTCCCCGTCAAAATCAACGGTATAATCGCCCGCAGCTTGGTGACTGTCTACCAAGTTCTTTATCAGTCGACCAGTAGTATCGAAAACCTGTATCAATGTATAACCGCCTTTCGTAGTATAAGTAACCTTTGTCTTAGTCGTAAACGGATTAGGATAATTACTAATCAATGTATCCCCGATCGGGTTGTTTGGATCCACCCCGGTCACTAAACCGCAGGCTTGCGGACGCACGATAGGTAAACTTTGGTAATCCTTCAATAAGACGGATTGAACATCTCCATAATTTACACAAAACCATTGTTCTATAATAGATCCGTAAACGGAACGAAAATCGTATTGCATCGGTATGTTGGCGCTTGCAGAAATTGCATCCGGGATTTCCGGGGTATTTCCTAATACGCCGGATTCGGCGTAATCACCGAAAACGATCATTGGTGCCGCTGCCCCGTGGTCGGTTCCCATGCTACCGTTAGACATGATCCGGCGACCGAACTCCGAAAAAGTCATCCCCATCACCCGCTTTGAAGCTCTCAATGCCGTCAAATCATCCATAAATGCTTTAATGGATGATGATAATTGCTCCATCAGGTTTGCATGTAGACCGGTGGTAGTATCCCCGGAATTTGTTTGACTGGCATGGGTATCAAAGCCACCCATACTAACCATGTACAACCGTGTTTTTAGTCCGCCGGCAACTAACCTCGCAACAATTTTCAACTGTTGGGCCAGGTGGTATTGCGGGTATTCACCTTGATTGGTGACTTTTCCGGCAGCTAGCTTGATTGAATCAGCGAATTTATTGGATTGCTTGGCAATCAAGCGGATGTACTTCAATTCATTACCGGCCTTTGTATTCGGCACAGGGTCTTCGATCCCGTTAATCAGGTTATAAAAATCCGTGGCGCTGGTCACTGCCATGGCCATCGTATTAGCTGGCCCCTGGAAAGCCGGGGAAACGATAGAACCTATTTGTATCGCCAAAGGATCCGGCATTTCCGCATTCGGGTACCCGGCAGGATAATTAGGATATTCATAATTTAAATAACGTCCGCCCCAACCGGTCGACAATACCTCGTTGGCATCCGAGCCTGTTAACCAGATATCCGTTGCCCTGAAGTGCGAGAAATTCGGTGAAGGGTAACCGACACTTTGTAAAAGACACACCTTACCATTATCATATAATTCCTGTACACCTGTCATAGAAGGATGTAACCCGGCCTTATTATAATTTTGTAACCTCAGTACGCTACCTTCCGGTATCGCGATATTCGTACGAGCATTTTGATATTGTCCGTATTTATCCAGCGGGATAACCATGTTCAACCCATCATTTCCGCCCGTTAATTGAATCATGACCAGGACATGATCATTATCATCCGCAACATTTTGCAAAGCGCTCAACATGGGGGAAGCGGCAAAGGCCTGTATAGAAAAGCCATTGATAAATGAAGGCAATAGGGAGGCAGGTGCCGTATATTTGAGGAAGTCTCTACGTTTCATGTGTAGGTTTTTCAGGCAGTTTATGCCAGTTGATACTCTGATAGGTTCATGATGTATTTATACAAGGCTTGCAACCTCGTGGTGACAACACTTTTATAAGCCATATTCCCGGGGTTGCTTTCGTAATTATTCCAAGCTCCGGTCCAGTAATAATCCGATTCCGTACCCGAAAGTAAAATCATCTCTTTCAAGAATTGCTTCGTATTATCGGAAACATCCATCCGGTATAAGATATGCAGCGAATCTGAAACCAGCTTTACAGGGTCGCCGGGATCCGGCAGCGATTCCGCAAAATGAATCGGGTCGATAATGATGTTTGATCCCATATAATTGTAGCCTGAAGAAATAGCCAGGTCAGTGAACATATTCCGCTTCGGCAACGTATCTGTATTGATCCACAACTCGTGGAATTGCGGTTCTTGGAAATAAGCTTCCCAGCCCGATACTAGCGGCGGATCACCAACATCCTGCTGCAAGTTGGCAGCCACGTGGTGAATGACACGCCATGCCGGGTAAGCATCCTGGTAATTCGTTTCCGCAGGAAAAACGACACCGTATTCGCGGCAGGCACCCACGGCGAAATCCAACGGGCTTTTAATCAAGCAGGACATGTTCAAGGGGTCATAAAAATGTTCACTCTTGAATAACGTTGCCAACACCGGGCGTATCTCGAAATTGTTACTTATCAATATTTCTGATAAGGGGGTAATTACTTCTTCTTCAACTTGCGCATCTATATCGTAATACACGAAAAAGCGGTACAGCTTGCGGCAAATGAACTTCGCGGCCTCCGGTTGAGCGAAAATGATATTTAATAAATCATCTAGTTCCGTAGCGCCGGCCTGGGCTGTTTTCCCGGAAATCACCTTGTTGCCATAAAACACGGAGAATGTTTTGTTTTCAATATCATGCAAGGTAGCATCGAAATAGGAAGTGATCGTTTCGCTATTGATGCGGTAGCCTGTCAAAACCCTTGCCGTTGCGCGAACATCACCTTCAGTATAATGCGAATCCGGCCCTTTCCCAACCGTGAAGAGTTCATGCAATTCCCTTGCATAGTTCTCATCCGGCGCGGACTTTTCGTTGAGGTAGCCGTTGAGATACACCAGCATGGCAGGATCCAAAGTTACCGCTTTCGTAAGCGCTTTGAAATTACCTAGGGCGTAAGATCTTAGCAAGGCATTATTGGCATATAAGTAACGGGCTTCCCTTACCATATCGGTTTCCGTGGCAAAATGATTGTGCCAGAACAACACCATCTTTTCGCGGATGTTCCTTTCCTGGTGAATCATTTGGCCGATCCACCAATATTTTAAAGATTGAATGCGGAATTGCTGTAATTCTTCATCACCGGGGGCGGCAGTTACCCAGGTAGCGCCCTGGGGTATTCCCGTAGGGTCGGTATAGCCGTCTACATTATAATTATTTACCGGGGGATTAGGTGCCGTACCCGTTGTTAATAAAGCCTCAACGGCAGCATCCATGCTCAATCCCGTGAAATAATTAACATCGGAGGGAGCTGCGCCGAAAGTGGCCCTCTTTAATAGGTGAACAACTTGAGCAGTAGTCCATTCCCCAGTATAGGGAGCCATACCAGTCCTAGTTCTACCATATTGTACCTTGGTAAATGGTTTACGGGACGGCGGGGTAGCTAAATTTAAAAAAGCTCTACGATCCATGCGATACGGTTGACAATATATAGGATTACACAGGTTTTAAATCGGTTTTCCGAAAGCAAAATAGTAAAAAGTTTCCTTCCATTCATCCAAATCCTAATATTTGGTAGGAAATCAAAAAAATACGGTGCAAACAGCCGAACTGGTTTACACCGTAAAACACTATACAATATTGGTTGTTACTATGATTTTAAATTACAATCGTTCAATCACGCCGGCAATACCTTGCCCTCCACCGACACAGGCCGTAACGATTCCATATTTTTTGTTTAACCTTTGTAAGTCATTCAAAATCTGTATGCTAAGCTTCGCCCCGGTACATCCCAGCGGATGACCCAATGCGATTGCCCCACCATTGATATTTACCTTTTCTTCATCAAGACCCAGTTCTCTGATTACTGCCACCGATTGGGAAGCAAAGGCTTCGTTGAGTTCTACCAAATCTATATCGGAAAGGCTCAATCCCGCGCGATCCAATGCTTTTGGAACTGCCGCTACCGGCCCGATGCCCATAATTCTAGGATGCACGCCGGCAGAAACGCAGGAAACCAGTCTTCCGATTGGTTTAAGCCCCAATTTGTTCATCAATTTTTCGCTCATCACGATAACGAAAGCCGCGCCGTCGGAAGTTTGGGATGAATTACCAGCCGTAACACTTCCGCCTGCTGCGAATACCGGTTTCAACTTGGCTAATGCTTCCATCGAAGTATCGGCACGCGGGCCTTCATCGGTATCTACGGTATATGACTTAGTAGCTCTTTTCCCTTTTTCATTAACATACACTTCTTCTACCTCGATCGGTAAGATGCCATTTTTGAAATAGCCATTTTCGATAGCATTGATGGCTCTATGGTGGGATCGTAAAGAGAAAGCATCCTGCTCTTCACGGCTCACGTTAAATTCTTTGGCAACGGCTTCCGCGGTATGACCCATACTGAGATAATAATCAGGCGTGGTGCTTGAAACGGTGTAATTTGGAACCGTTTTCCAACCGGCAACAGGAACGAGACTCATACTTTCCGTTCCACCGGCGATGATACAATCAGCTTGACCGGTTTGAATTTTCGCGGTAGCTATCGCGATTGTTTCCAAGCCCGAAGCACAATAACGGTTAACTACCATGCCAGGCACCTCTATACCTAATGCTCTCACGGAGATCATACGGCCTATTTGCAAACCTTGTTCTGCTTCAGGTACCGCGTTCCCGACGATCACATCATCCACTTGCTTGGCATCTAATTGGGGCACTGATTTCATTAAACCGTTAATCACGTCGACCGCTAAATCATCCGGCCTATAAAACCTGAAGCCGCCTCTTTTCGCCTTTCCTACAGCAGTGCGGTAGCCCGCTACAATATATGCATCCTGCATGGTCAAAAATTTATAATGAAAAAATCTAATTCCGTTCTATATAACCAAATATAAGATAAAATAACAGGTTAACGTTCAACTTTACATAGCTTTAACGTTTCAGGTTTATACCCGCTAAAACTAATAACCGATACCTAATTTTTTGTAAATAAAACTCATTAACCAAGCGGGGCCTATCATCAAAAATTGTATGTCTTTTAAAAATGAAGGCTTCTTACCTTCTACCTTGTGACCGAAAAATTGCCCGATCCAAGCTAATACAAAAACGATCGTGCAAACTAACCATAGTTTTGCACCGGATGATTCAATTTGTTGCGCGATAGCCAGGCAGGCCAAGGAAAATAGTAGCATTCCAACGGCTAAAGACGGGGACAAACGGACATAATACAATACGACTAACAACAACACGATTATAGCAACATTTAATTCAAATGCCGGGGTGAGCATAACACCCAGCTTAATAGAAAAGAGCAGGCCAACAATACTAAAAAAAATTGCAGGAACACAGATCCAATGGATTGTTTTGTTGGTCACATTTTGGTGGCTTTCTCCATATTCGGAAAGCCATTGTTGAATGGACTTCATAACGCAAATTTTAGCTTATTAAATATAAGCATTTGCCATCACAAAAAAACTTATAATTCCACGCTGCTGAAACTGGCATTCACGCCACCAACAATCCCGTAACCGTTATTAACATTAGAATACACCTTTGATGGCTCCGTCAATACATTTCCATTATTGAGGTTTTGAATATCCAGCGTTTTTAAATACTGGAAAGCGGCATCGCTGAGCGATGTAATTTCCAATACCAGGTAACCCGTATCAACAATGGGGTTCTCGAATTGTATGACAGCGCTAATTTCTTTACCATTGAAGCGGTCATCTTTAATCAATGCGCTTTCGTAATAGCTATCGATCATGATATCGGTAAACACGTTGCTATAAGAAGGGTCAAAGCGGAACTTTAATCGTTCGTAAGGCACTACTTTACCGTTAAGGGTATCGGCTTTATAAATCCTGAAACGGTAAAAGTCCTTATTGGCAGGATCGTCCTTCATGGCAAAAGCTGCACGGATACTACCTTTATTTGCCGTAAAAGATAATATCTGTGGCGGAAAGGGTATCGTATCATAAGCATCAACCGGATCAAAGCCGGTTGCACTGGCAGTAACCAAATAAGCTTCCTCTCGTTGTGCTTTTTCCGTCGAAACATAATATCCTTTCCCAGAAATAAGCCGGTAATGCAAAACCATCGGGTAGTCGCCTGCCATCAAATTGACCTGCACACCTTGCGGCTCGATAAAGTCCTGGGCGCCGCCCTTAGCGGAACTTGTAACACGGATGTAAACAATACTGTCCGGCTGTATAAAACTATTGATCACTAGCTTATCCCCATCATAGGGCACATCTATCTCCACCGTTCTTTCACACGCGATGCATGAAAGAGATATACATATCAATAAAAATATTTCCTGTAATACAGATACTTGTTTCATATCGATATTTTTCTAAAAACTTAAGGTATATGTTAAACTGGGAAGCACCGGCAGAATGCTAAATTCTGTCAGCTCCCGTTTCCCTGAATCCTTATTATATGAATAGTAATAGAAGTAAGGATTCCTCCTATTATACGCGTTATACAAGCTCAGGTTAAATGCATTTTTCACCCTCCTTCTCTGCCAAGAATATGTAAAGCTAAGATCCAAGCGATGCATTTCTTTCATGCGGAGATTATACCGTTGATTGACATAGTCTACCGGCTTTCCAGTTTCTAATGGCGGCGGATCGAACGGGGAACCGTTGTCGATACTTTCATAGCTTGAAGTTGGCAAGGTTAATGGCAAACCGGATGTATATTCCCAACTAGCGGCTATCTCCCAATGCTTTTTAAACTTCTTCATCAAGGTAACTTCCAAGTCGTGGCGGCGATCATATTTATAAGGAAAAGCTTCCCCGTTGTTGACATTCGGGAAACGTCTTTGACTATGCGCCCAGGTATAACCAATCCAACCGGTAAAACTTCCTTTCTTTTTTTGAATGAGGAGTTCCGTTCCATAGCTCCAACCATCGCCCATGATTACTTTTTCATCCCATTGCTTGGTGGCCGATTGGAAGTTATCGTAGTTATCTACATACTCGATAACATTGCGCATCGATTTGTAATAAACTTCCGCCGACATTTCCCAAGCTTTGTTATTACTTGTTTTACCTAGGCCGAATGCCGCTTGCTTGCTGGTCATCGGCCTCACTTTATCGGTTGAAGGCACCCATAAATCCGTCGGCAAATAGTTCGTACTATTTGTAAGCAGGTGAATATACTGCGCCATGTGGGTGTACGATAATTTCATGGCCCAATTTCTGGGCAACACGTAACGCATGCCGATCCTCGGTTGAAGGGAAACGTATGTTTTCGGAAAGACCATAAAGGTGGAGGCATGTAAGCCTACATTGACATACAAAGAATCTGTCAACTTCCAATCATCTTCGCCATATAGCATGAGTTCCAAGCTGGTGGTATATTCCTTGTTATAAGTTGTATCAAGCGTAGGGGTTTCCGTTCTTGATTTATTCCTGAACTGTGTAATTCCCGGCTCAAAAATATGCGTGATTGCATGCAAACCGAAACGGGCGGAATGCCTGGGACTTGGCCTGTAATCGAAATCTACTTTAAAAGTACCGTCATGAATTTTAGAGAAATATTTTCCATACCAGTCATCTACCTCGGAGCTATCCTTGGTGTTAAACAAATAACTGTAATCCGTTAAAAAGAAATATTGTGAATACCCAGTACTGACATTGGAGAATAACTTGGGATTAAAGATATGGTTCCATCGCAAAGAATAAACCTGGTTGCCCCAGCCCAGTTGAAAGTCCAATTGTTCGTCATAATCCTTCGGATTTTCCAGCAATGGTCTTTTGCGCATCCTGAAATTATCCTGTCCACCGTAAGCACTGAGGTACATCCGATCCTTGGGAGAAAAGATGTGATTAATCTTGATATTCGCATCGTAAAAATAGGCAAACAATCTACCTCCTTCACCCAGATCCAGTTGATCAGCAAATACGGGGCCTGCTATCAAGTCGGCATACGTTCGCCGCCCCGTGATAACAAAAGAAGTTTTATTCTTAAAGATCGGTCCTTCTACCATGAATTTAGCAGCCAGGAAACCGATAGATACTTCCCCGTGATATTTTTTCATATCGCCATCTTTCATAGCAATATCAACCACGGATGAAAGCCTGCCGCCATAACGCGCCGGGAAAGCGCCTTTATACAAATCCACGTTCTTAATTAATGCCGGGTTAAACACGGAGAAGATTCCGAAAATATGGGTAGAGTTATAAACGGGCGTTCCATCCATCAAAACCAGGTTTTGATCGGGGCTACCCCCGCGAACATGTAAACTGCTGGCGCCATCACCACCCGCCGAAATGCCCGGTAAGCTTTGAATCGTGCGGATTACATCACTTTCACCTAACAATTTGGGCATCGCTTTCACTTCTTTCAAGGCGATGCCGACCTTGCTCATCTGGGTTTGCTCCTGTAACGGGATCCCATCGTCCGTCACTTCTACTTCTTTCAACGTATTGGAAGGATTCAATTGAAAAGTGAGTTGTTTATTTTTATCTGTCTCCTGGAGTTTTAGCTGTTGCTGTTCGTAGCCGATAAAAGATATCAACAGGCTACAGGTATCTTTCGGTAAAGTGATTGAATAGAAGCCGTATTCATTTGTAACGGTACCCGATTTAAACCTGGGTACGGCCACCGTTGCACCGATGAGCTTCTCCCCCGTGCGCGAATCCTGCACGTAACCATTGATGGTCCTATGCGTACTACGGTAGGCAGATAAAACGATCTGATCCCCTACTTTTTTACAGGTAATTCCTTTAGATTCAAATATCCTTTCTACTACTTTTTTCAATGGAACATGATCTACATCGATTGAGACCACCTGTTCCATCTGGAGAATATCGCGGCTATAGGAAAAGTGAATATCATAACGCTGCTCCAATAAGCGGCAAACTTCTGAAAGCGTTTTATTCTTCACATGTAAACTTATCTTGGTACGCCAATTCCAAGCCATCGCCTGCATAGGGAGCCAAATCAGTAATATTATAAAACAGCATCTAATAGCTGGGAACCTCATAAATTAACATAGTTTCATGGCAGGTACATCACCTGGTCCGTTAAGATTAGGGGACATAAGCATTCCGTTTAAAAAAAATAAAAATACCTTATACCGGCATATATAACAAGGATTTTACATTACATCTATATCAATATTCTATATGCCGATATATAAACAAAACAATGGATACTCCTTTTTTTAGGTCAGCCCGATCAGATTTGAATTGCCAAAATAGGTTTCCTGATCCGCAAGATATTATGAATATTTTAATTGTTCTAGTAATTATCAACACAAAGAAATAGTAAAAATCAATCAAAAACAGCCGCTGAAACACGGTAAAAGATTCCTTTTGTTACTATATCTTTGCAGCACTCATGTACTCGATTATTAAAAAAATACTGTTTAGCTTTCAACCGGAAAGCATTCACCACGGCGTCATGCGTGGATTAAAGATGATATACAATATGCCCTTGGGCAAATCTATCATCAGCGCCTTTTGTAAGCCGGATAACAAGGGCTTGGAACGCGAATTATGGGGGTTAAAATTTAAAAATCCCGTAGGTTTAGCCGCCGGCTTCGATAAAGATGCCAAATATATAGACGAATTATCCCAACTGGGCTTCGGTTTCGTAGAAATCGGCACGGTTACGCCGAAGGCTCAGCCGGGCAATGATCAGCCCCGCTTGTTCAGGCTGCCGGAAGACCAGGCGCTCATTAACCGTATGGGCTTTAATAATGAGGGCGCTCCCGCCGCTGCCAAGAGATTACTGAAAAAGCAGTCCAATATCATCGTGGGCGGTAACATCGGGAAAAATAAAGTCACGCCAAACGGGGAAGCGATCAATGACTACGAAAAAGGGTTCCAGTCGCTTTTTGATGTCGTTGACTATTTCGTGGTGAACGTGAGTTCGCCCAATACGCCCGGTTTAAGAGCCTTGCAGGAGAAAGAACCTTTAAAACAACTGCTCCATCATTTACAAACGATTAATAATCAAAAAATTAAGCCAAAACCCATCCTGCTTAAGATCGCCCCTGATCTAACGGCGGAGCAACTGGATGATATTATCGAGATCGTCCAGGATACCAAGCTGGCCGGTATCGTTGCGACAAATACAACCATCAGCCGCGAAGGACTTAAAACACCGGTAGCACAATTGGAAGAAATTGGCGCAGGCGGCCTAAGCGGATTGCCGGTAAAAAGCAGGTCGACCGAAGTGATCCGTTATATCGCTGAGAAATCAAACCATCAAATTCCGATCATAGCCGTAGGCGGTATTTTTACTGCGGCCGATGCACAAGAAAAACTGGATGCAGGCGCGGTGCTGGTGCAAGTATATACCGGGTTTATATATGAGGGACCTACCATTGTAAAGAAAATTTGTGCAGGCTTAAGAAGATAAATGATTAAGTTTATCGATATTATTTAATTCAATAAGAATTCATCCAAATGGACTTTAGTCATCTTTTTACTTTCGATTCATTAGTGAGCTTGTTAACGTTAGTTGTAATGGAAGTGGTTCTGGGCATTGATAACGTTATTTTTGTTTCCATCGTAATGAACCGCTTACCGGAACATAAGCGGCCACTCGCAAGAAAAATATGGATGGTGGCAGGGATCTTGGTACGCATTACCTTATTGCTTTTCATCGGGTATATCGCCAGGGCAACAGAACCGGTAATAACCGTATTCGGCAACGGATTAAGCATCCGCGATCTAATCATGTTGGGAGGTGGTCTATTTTTGCTTGTGAAAACAACGATCGAAATTCACCATAAGCTGGAAGGGGAAGAAGATACCCATGTAAGCGGTGGCAAAAAATCAAAGAGCGCCACCTCGATGGCAAAAGTGATGGGACAAATCATCATGATCGACCTCGTTTTCTCTTTCGATAGTATCATAACAGCGGTGGGATTAGCCAAACACACGGAAATCATGATCTTCGCGGTCATCGTCGCAATGTTCGTGATGTTCTTATTTGCAGCGCAGATCAGCAATTTCATCAATAAGCACCCAACCTTGAAAATGTTGGCTTTATCTTTTCTCGTGATGGTGGGCGTAGTATTGATTATCGAGGGATGGAGCGCCGAGAGCGCGCACGACATGCACTTGAAGAATTATGTATATTTTGCGATGGCATTCTCCTTCGTTGTAGAATTATTGAATATGCGCATCCGCAAAAAATCTGCGCCGCCGGTACAATTGAGAGAACCCCACCTCAAGAAAGAAGAAATACTATAAAGAACATAACATAAAAAATCCCGGTATATAAATATTACCGGGATTTTTTTATGATTGCTTAATAACAAATTACATATACTGCTTGGCAGCCATCAAGGTTGCAGCAACGACGCCCGCCGTCTCTGTACGCAAACGGGTATCACCGAGGGAAACAGCGGTAAACCCGCGTTCTAGGGCAGCGGTTATTTCCTCAGCCGTAAAATCACCTTCAGGCCCAATTAAGATAATCGTGTCTTTAGCAGCATCCATCGCATCCAGGAAATAGGTTTTGGATGATGGGATACAATGCGCGATGAATTTTGCCCAATCCTGTTCATACATTAACAGGTCCTTGAACTCTATCGGGTCCCATAGTTCCAATAAATAAGATTGCTTGGATTGCAGCATCGCGGAAACCAAGATATTCTCCAACCGTTCTTGTTTGAATTTTTCCTTTTCCGTTCTCTGAGTCACTAATGGAATGACCCTTTGAATCCCTATCTCCACGGCTTTTTCCAAGAACCACTCTATGCGCGACATGTTCTTGGTAAATGAAATAGCTACCGTAAATTGCCTTGCCGGGGGCTCTGTATGTTCCACGGAATTGATCTTCACGGAGCAACGTTTGCGGTGGTCATCAACAATAGTAGCATCATAGAGATTGCCTTTCCCATCTGTTAATTTCACGGTGTCGCCATTGCTTTTTCGCAATACCTGGATACAGTATTTCGAAGTAGCTTCGTCCATCGTATATTCGGTTGGATTTGCTTCCAAGCCTTTAGCATAAAAAGTAGGTACTTCCATCAGTAACAAATGTAATGAATTATGAAAAATGGCATCAAAATCAGGCTAGATTATCAGTTCATTAACATCCAACGAATCTTCGATGCCACTTTCCAGGTCAATTTTAGCTATTGGCTTCCAATTGCTTCGTCCTGTAATGGAAACGGAAAAACAACAATATGGAAGCGGTCATTAAACCGAATGTTAATCCCCACCATACCCCGTTAACACCCCAGTTCCAATGGAAGCACAACAGGTAACCTACCGGGATACCAATCACCCAGTAAGCCAGGAAGGTGATCCATGTAGGGATTTTCACATCCCCCAGTCCTCTCAAAACTCCTAGCCCTACCACCTGGGTTCCATCAAACAATTGGAATAAAGCGGCGATAATCAGCAAGCCGCTGGCCACCTTGATCACAGAATCATCCTGGATATAAAAGCCCGGCAATACCTGGTTACCGACCAGGAATATCAAGGCGCAGAAACTCATCAATACAATTACGAGGTGATAGCTGGCAATCGCGGATAAACGGAGCGCGCTGAAATTTTGCTTACCGAAGTTGTTTCCACTACGTATGCCCGCCGCTGCCGATATGCCGCTAGCCATCATATAGGTCATAGCAGCCAAGCTCAACGCGATCTGGTGTGCCGCCAATTCTGTTGCACCGATCCAACCCACCATAATGGCAGCACCGCTAAAGGCGCTTACCTCGAAAATATATTGCATGGCTACCGGAGTACCGATCCCGGTGATCTTTTTCAGTAATTCCGTTTTAAAATTACCGAAGCGGAATGAATGGAGATAAGCCTTGAAGCGGGGCGCTTTCAGCACGTACCAAGCCATCGTTACTCCCATAACCAGCCGATCAACGAAGGTAGAAATACCAACGCCCAGCACCCCCATTTTGGGAATACCGAACAAGCCGTATACCAAGGTTATCCCCAATAATATATTCAGGATATTCCCGATAATGGAAATATTCATCGCCTGCCGGGTAAATCCCAAGCCTTCCGCGAATTGTTTAAAGGTTAAGAATACCATCAAGGGGATGATGGAGAATGCCAATAAGCGCAAAAATGGTTTGGCTTGCACGGAAACATCCGCTTCTTGCTTCAACAGATCCAGGTGACTACTACCGGTGAAGATGATAGAAAACATGGCGAGAGCCACCAACAAGTTGATCAATAAACTATGGCTCAATAACCGGCCGCAACGTTTTTTATTGCCTTTCCCGCTTTCCTGTGCAATGAGCGGCGTTAGACCGTAAGACATACCGATGCCTGCCACCATGAAGGTGGTAAAAATACTGTTACCCAGTGATACGGCCGCCAGCGGCACTTTACCCGTGTGACCGATAATGATACTATCCGACAATCCCACCAGCGTATGTCCCAACTGGGAAATCACCACCGGGTAAGCCAGGGCAAAATTATCCTTGTAATAATCCCTGTACTTGAAATAAATCCTTTTCATAAACTAAATAATCAAACAATTAGGGGAGCTGCGTACCAGTTTTCAAATAAAAAAGCCGGCATCGTGGAGATGCCGGCTCGTATAAATATCGTTGACCGAATTAGAAGGGAGCATCTCCAAACCCTTCATCCGTGAAGTCCATATCGTTCATTTTAGATCCCTTTTGGATATAAAGTTTCGCTTCATCATTATTATCGAAGCCACCGCTACCTTTACTCATCCCTGCAAATGGGCTGCTGCCCGGGCCGGGGCCATCCACGTAACCATCATCTTCGAAACGTTGGTATTCCAATACCGCGCGGAGCTTCACCGTGTCCAACTGCCCGTTCCTGTGTTTCGCGATCCTGACGTGCGTTTCACCCTTGTTGGATTCTCCCATTTCATTGGTCGTGATCTCGTAGTATTCTGGACGGTATAAGAACATTACCATATCCGCATCTTGTTCGATCGCACCGGATTCCCTCAAGTCACTCAACTGCGGCATCTTGTTTCCGTCTTTCCGTTTCTCCACATCCCGGCTCAACTGCGATAATGCAATTACGGGCACTTGTAACTCCTTCGCCAAGCCTTTCAAATCGCGGGATATCTTGCTGATCTCCTGTTCGCGGTTCGAGTTTTTACCATCGCCGGAGCCGCTCATCAGTTGCAAGTAGTCGATAATGATAATACCTACGCCGTGATTGTGCACCAGCCTTCTACACTTGGCCCTTAGCTCGAAGATGTTCAATGCCGGGGTATCATCCACAAAAATGGGCGCTTTGGCGAGCCGTTCGATACCGTGGGTCATCAACTTCTTCATCTCGTATTCTTCCAGCTTACCACGCGAAATTTTTTCTAACTGTATTTCGGATTCCGCCGCGAGGATACGCATTACGATCTGCCCGCTCGACATCTCCAGCGAGAAGATGGCGGCGCCTTTTGAATACTTGGGATGTAAAGCCGCGTTACGCGCGAGGTTCAAAGCAAATGCCGTTTTACCCACGGAAGGACGGGCCGCGATGATGATTAAATCGGTTGGCTGCCAGCCGTAAGTAATCTTGTCGAGGGAAGGGAAACCGGAAGGAACCCCGGTCATGTCTTCACCTTTATTTCTCAGATCCTCGATGCGCTTGATGGTATTTACCAATACGCGGTCGATGGAATCGTAATTTTTCCTTAAGTGGTTATTGGTGATCTCGAACAGCCTGGATTCCGCCGTATCGAGCAGGTCAAACACATCCGCCGTATCTTCGTAGGCTTCGGAAATGATCTCGCCGGAGATACGGATAAGTTCGCGCTGAATAAACTTTTGGAGTACAATCCTGGCATGCGCTTCGATGTTAGCCGAAGACACCACCATGTTCGTAAGCCGGGTAACATAAAAGGGGCCACCTACCATTTCCAGCTCACCCGATAGCTTCAATTCCTCCACGACGGTTAAGATATCCACAGGCATAGACTTAGCCGCTAGGCGGGTCATCGCCGAGAATACCTTTTGGTTAGCGTCCACGTAAAAACATTCAGGCTTCAGGATTTCGATGACCGAATCGAAGGCGCCTTTTTCCAACATAACGGCGCCTAACACTGCCTCTTCCAGTTCTTTTGATTGTGGGGGTACTTTACCGTAAACCATCGTAGAAATATCCACCGAGGGCTTCCTGCGAACATTGCGGTCTTTCTTCAGATTTACATCCATTTATATCATGCGCTTAAAAAAAGTTATAAAAGATTTGGTTACTGCTTAGGCCTTCCTGGCTCATTTTTTCATGCTAATTACTCACCTATACACCTGCGCATTTGAAGAAATTGAAATTTTTTTGGGCCGGAAAACTAAGGTAACGGCATTTTCTATCACTTTCAAATCCGGGGCGTATAAAATTTATTAGCGTGTGATCCACAGGCTTAAGCACACAAAACAGCGGTTATCCACCGCCACAAACCATGTTATCCACATTACCCATCCTTCATCCACTACAAATGTCCGATTATTCACAAAAAATTGTGTAAAAAGATTTTACACAATTTAGAACTAAAATTCCGAACGCAGCTTGTGTAGAAGTTGTTAACTTTACGCAATTCTAAGTTTTGAAGGAAGCCTACAAAGGTGGAACAATTTAATCGATTTACAAAAATGTAATACACCCTTCCCCCCGGAAGGGTTCATAATAGAAGGAAAACAAATGACGATTTCGTACAACTGGTTATGTGATTATTTGCCGGTAAAACCAACACCGGAAGAGCTTTCCGTGATTTTGACAAGCATCGGGCTGGAAGTTGAAAATCTTGAAAAATTTGAAAGCATCAAGGGCAGCCTCGAAGGCTTGGTGATCGGGGAAGTATTAGAAACGGCCCCCCACCCGAATGCCGATAAACTGAAGTTGACCAAGGTAAATGTTGGCGGCACCGAACCGCTGTCCATCGTTTGCGGCGCTCCCAATGTTGCTGCCGGTCAAAAAGTAGTGGTAGCCACCGTGGGCACAACGATTTATCCCCAAAACGCTGAGCCCCTAACGATTAAGAAAGCTAAAATTCGCGGGGAAGAAAGCTTCGGGATGATTTGCGCCGAAGATGAAATAGGCCTCGGATCTGGCCATGACGGTATCATGGTACTCGATGCAAACCTGGTACCCGGCACCCCGGCGGCTGACATATTCAAACCCGCACAGGATTATATTTTCGAGATCGGCCTTACTCCCAACCATATGGATGCCATGAGCCATATCGGCGTTGCCAGGGATGTTTGTTCCTATCTCAGCAACCATAACGATGAAGGCATCACTTACCTGGCGAAAAAGCCGGAAATTCCAAGCGTAGCTCAAGCCAGCACGCAATTCAATATCAATGTACATGTTGAAAACACCGCGGCTTGTCCACGTTATTGCGGTATCACGCTAACAGGGATCAAGGTAGGGCCGTCCCCGGCTTGGATGGCGGAAAGGTTGACGGCAATCGGTGTTCGCCCGATTAACAACATCGTGGATATTACCAATTATGTCCTGCACGAAACCGGGCAGCCACTACATGCCTTTGACGCTTCTAAAATCCAGGACAATACCATCCGTGTTAAGAACCTACCGGCGGGAACACCTTTTATTACGCTAGATGGGAAAGAGCGGAAACTCGATGCAGCGGACTTAATGATCTGCGATGGAAAAGATACTCCCCTCTGTATTGCCGGGGTATTCGGAGGGCTAAGCTCCGGCGTGACCGATGACACGGCCGAAATATTCCTGGAAAGCGCCCTGTTCGCCGCTGATGGTGTGCGCCGTACCTCACTGCGCCATGGATTAAGAACTGATGCCGCGACCCGCTTTGAAAAAGGTGTTGATATCAGTAATGTACCTTATGCCCTGCAAAGAGCCGTAGCATTAATGGCAGCATTAGCCGGCGGCAGTACGGCATCCGACTTGAGTGATGCTTACCCTAAGCCAGTTGACAAGGCAACAGTTGAAGTAAGTTTTGCATATATAAATAAATTAAGCGGGCATATTTATGATCCTGCGAAAGTAATTCGTATATTAGAAGCATTGGGATTCGAAATATTATTGAATGATGGCGCGCAACTTAAATTGGCCGTACCTTATCATAAGACCGATATCAGTATCCCGGCAGACATCGTGGAGGAAGTATTGAGAATAGATGGATTAGATAATGTTCCGATCCCGGCCATGATACAAGTTGCCCCCTCGATGGCTGCGCAGCCCAACCCGGAGATGGTGAAAGAGAAAATCGCGGATTATTTGGCCAGCAATGGTTTCAACGAGATTTTCACGAATTCCATCACCAACAGTCAATATTTTAGCGAGGAGGTGAAAGCCACCACGGTGAAAATGTTGAATAGCTTAACCGTTGAGTTGGATGTTATGCGTCCTTCTATGTTGGAAACAGGTTTGGAAAGAATTGCATATAACATCAACCGGAAGAATGAAGATTTATTATTCTTCGAATTCGGGAAAACCTACAGGCAAAAGGCCGTAGGAGAATATGAAGAGAAGAATCACCTGGCCTTGTACCTAACGGGGAATAAACTCCCTGAAAACTGGATGCACAAGCCCGAAGCAGTGGATTTCTTCTTTTTAAAAGGATACGTTCTCAATATCATGGTACAACTCGGCATGCAAAAATTTAGCTGGAGCGAGTCGCAATATGCAGATTTACAGCAAGCCTACGAGTTGAAAGTGAAAAATCGCGCCGTGGCAACAATAGGTTCCGTGCACAGGGCAAAACTAAAAGCCTTCGACATAAAACCTACGGTATGGTACGCCGATATAAATTGGGATGAAGTATTACAACTGGTACAAAAGAGCGAAAAATTCTACGAAGAGATTCCTAAATTCCCGGCAGTACGCAGGGACTTAGCCCTGGTGCTGGATAAATCAGTGAAATTCTCAGATGTAGAAGCCGCCACCAAGGCAGTTAAATCGAACTTATTACAACAAATCAACTTGTTCGACGTTTTTGAAAGTGAGAAATTAGGAAATAATAAAAAGTCTTACGCCGTGAGCTTCACATTCTTAGATCCACAAAAAACATTGACAGATAAGGAGATTGATGCCGTAATGGATAAGCTCGTACAGACTTATGAATCAAAATTACAGGCGATTATCCGGAAATAAGTAAATGGAAATAGACCAGTACATACAAAATATTGAAAACAAACTGCACCTGGTGTTAAAAAAGTTGCAACAGGTGCAGGCTGAAAATGCGTTGCTGAAAGAGCAGGTAGGCTCGCAAGAACAGGAAATTCAATTACAGTACAAGGCTATTGCTGAGATGGAAAACCGGCTTAAAACGGTGGCCATCGCCCATGCAGCCCATTCCCAATCCGACGATAATGAAGCTTTTAAGAAGGAGATCAGGGGCAAAATCAATGAATACATTCGAGAAATTGACCGGTGTATAGCACTGCTCAGTGCTTAACACACCCAACAAACCAAAACAGTATGGACGAACTTATTCCAGTGAATATCGTGGTTGCAGACCGGTCTTACCGGATCAAGATCCGCCCGGAAGAAGAAGCCGACGTAAGGCGCGTTATGAAAGAGGTCAATGAAAAAATCATTGAATTTAAAACGGCCTACGCCGGCAAAGACATGCAAGATTTCATTGCCATGGCCCTGATTATGTATGCTACCCACCCCGTTACGAACGCGGGTAAAGCACAAGCACAAACATCACCCTTATTAAAAGAAAAATTAGAGCACTTAGAACAGTTACTGAACGCACATTTGGGTTAATATTTCACGGCTTTCCCCCAAGAAATTCCAAGTTTTGCCCCGGTCACACACCTTCCTTGTGTCTTAATTTATTCATTATCACAACATCTCCTGACTTTTGCTGCCATTTTTTTGTATTTTCGCGGGTCGGCTCTCTACCTTGTTGAAGATGCAGAATTAGATAACAGGTTGAGAAGCATTAAAATAAATTTTATAAAATAGATATATGGATTTATTAATAACTGCCATAATAGCTGTAGTTGCACTAGTAGCAGGTATTTTTTTAGGGAAAGTGATATTTGCCAAGAACACGCAGCACAAAATTGATGAAGCGGAACAACAGGCCCAGAAAATAGTGGCCGATGCCAAGGTGAACGCGGAAAACATTAAGAAAGACAGGATGTTGGAAGCGAAAGAAAAATTCTTACAACTGAAAAGTGAACACGAGAAGGAAGTGCTCCAACGCAATCAGAAAGTTGGCGAAGCAGAAAACCGCATCAAACAAAAAGAACAATCCCTCAATCAAAAAACCGAAAACTTACAGAAGCAACTCCAGGAAAACGAGGCCATCAAGGAAAACTTGGCCCGCCAAATTGAACTGGTAAACATCAAGCGTTCAGAACTGGAAAAACACCAGGAAGAACATATCCGCCGCCTAGAGAAAGTGGCCGCTTTAACTGCCGAAGAAGCACGCGCGCAGCTGATCGAAAGTTTGAAGGAAGAAGCACGCTCCCAAGCTATGTCGCATATCCAGGACATCATCGAGGAAGCTAAGCTGAAAGCTAACAAGGAAGCAAAGAAAATCATTATTCAGTCTATCCAGCGTACTGCTGCCGAGCAAACCATCGAGAATGCCATCACGGTATTTAACTTGGAAAGTGACGAGATCAAAGGTCAAATCATCGGTCGCGAAGGTCGTAACATCCGTGCCATTGAAGCTGCCACCGGTGTTGATTTGATCGTTGACGATACCCCTGAAGCCATCGTATTATCTTCTTTCGATCCGTTACGCCGCGAGATCGCCCGCTTGTCCTTGCAACGCTTAGTGCAAGATGGACGTATCCACCCTGCCCGTATCGAGGAAGTGGTCGATAAAACGAAGCGCCAATTAGAGGAGCAAGTGATGGAAATCGGTGAGCGTACCATCATCGAACTCGGTATCCACGGCTTACACAAAGAGCTGGTCAGGATGGTTGGTAAGATGCGCTTCCGCTCTTCTTACGGTCAAAACCTGCTGATGCACTCCAAGGAAACGGCCAACCTTTGCGCCGTGATGGCGGCAGAATTAGGACTGAATCCTAAGCTGGCAAAACGTGCCGGTTTGCTACACGATATCGGTAAAGTACCGGATGAAGAAACAGAATTGAGCCATGCCCTACTGGGTGCTAAATTGGCTGAAAAATACGGTGAACATCCGGCAGTAGTGAATGCTATCGGTGCACACCACGACGAGATGGAAATGCAATACGTTATTTCCCCGATCGTACAGGCTTGTGACGCCATCAGCGGCGCCCGCCCAGGAGCACGCCGTGAAATCATGCAAAGCTACCTGCAACGTATCAAGGACTTGGAAAATCTTGCCATGGCCTACGATGGCGTTGAAAAAGCTTATGCCATTCAAGCCGGTCGTGAATTACGCGTAATCGTTGAAAGTGAAAAAGTAACGGATGCAGATGCAGATCGCTTGTCATTCGACATTGCAACTAAGATTCAGACCGAGATGCAATATCCCGGGCAAATCAAGGTTACGGTGATCCGCGAACGCCGCGCCGTAAACGTAGCAAGATAACAGCATCTAACTATATTTATAACCCGTCATTTGGAATTGACCAAGTGACGGGTTTTGTTTTATTGACAGGGCAATCATTAACATTCTTCCTTGAAATTAGCCCTTAATAAACAGGCGCTTGCTTGCACTGAAAGAAAATACTATCTTACTAGCATACTAATCATCCACACAAAATTTCCGATTATGAGAAAATTGGCCATGAGAAGGGCAATTACGGTAGCTAGCTTATGCCTGGCCCTAGTGATCGCTACCAGCGCTACTCTAAGTAAAAAAATTAAGTTATTCAATGGTAAAGATCTTACCGGATGGACGATCTACGGCACAGAAAAATGGTATGTAGATAACGGTGAGCTGGTTTGCGAAAGCGGCCCTGATAAAGAATACGGCTACCTTGGTACCGATCAAAAGTTTAAAGATTTTGAACTGAGCTTACAATTCAAACAAGAAGCTGATGGCAATAGCGGCGTGTTCTTCCATTGCTCAATAGAAGGAACAAAAATCACCGGGTGGCAAGCAGAAGTAGCGCCACCGAACATGTCAACTGGCGGTATTTATGAATCTTACGGTAGGGGTTGGTTGATTAAACCTGATCCGGCTAAAGACAAATACCTGAAAATGGGTCAATGGAACAAGATGAAAGTTCGCGTTGTAGGTAATAAAGTAACCACTTGGTTGAACGGCCACGAGATGATTACTTTAGAAGATGCCAAGATCGGTTCCGTAGATGGTCAAATTGCTTTGCAAATCCATGCCGGTGGTGGTATCAAGGTTCGTTGGAAAAACATTGAAGTGGTTAAATTATAATTTGAGGCATATCACACGAAAGTGTAAATCTGCATCCAACCAGAACTTTCTGCAATCCAATTACGTATTATTATACTGATGTATTTTGGATATTTCCAATAGTACAGCCGCACCTCTTTCGAAGAGATGCGGCTGTTCCAGTCTTATGAACAACCAATGTATTAATCTATATGCATGACCATTAGTGTGATCATACCCACATTTAATAATGCATCCAACATCAAGGACCTGATTCATGATTTGTTTGCTTCCCGGCATCCCGCTATATGCGATTTGATCGTTGTTGACGGCGGCAGCACGGATCAAACCGTCACGCTTGCTTGTGAAAGTGGCGCCAGGGCCTTGCGGTCACCCATTAAGGGCAGATCTGCGCAAATGAATTACGGCGCCGCTTTGGCGCAGGGGGATATTTTCCTATTCTTACATCCCGAAGTCCGCATTTACAAAGGTTATGTTGATGATATTTTACAGTTGATGCTACATGCCGACCTGGGTTGTTTCCGGTTCAAATATCAAACGGGGAAGATCATACCTAAGATCGGGGCATGGCTTGGCAGGATAAGCGCGATCTTTAGCAATTCCGTTCGGCAAAGTTTATTTATACGCAGGAATGTTTTTGAGCAGCTGGGTGGTTTTAACAATGACAACCCTATCTTGGAAGATTATGAATTTATCCAGCGGGGCAGGGCCTATTTCAGGTTTAAGGTTATTAAAAGACCCATTATCGCTAGCAGTAAAAAATTCGATGAGCATTCTTATATCAAGGTACAATTCGTGAATTTGATCGTACTACTTATGTACAAGACGGGCTTTCCTCAACAAAAGATCATCCAGTTTTATAAACGGAGGTTGCATAGGTAGCTTCCGGTCGCAGTCTGGTCACGGTTGCCGCCGCCGGTCGCAGTTGCTGCCGCCCGGTCACGGTTGCCGCCGCCGGTCGCAGTTGCCGCCGCCGGTCGCGGTTGCTGCCGCCCGGTCACGGTTGCCGCCGCCGGTCGCGACCGGCGGTCAATCATCCTCGTCATCTTCTAGGGATCTTTCTATATCTCCTTCGCGGTTATCTTCTTCCTCTTCTTCTTGTTCAGCTTCATCGTAGGCTTCCTTTTCATCGTCATCGGCATGTTCAATAAATTCGTCCAGTTCGCTGGGACGATCTTCGAAATCACCGGATTCTTCAAATTCTTCATACTCTTCGAAATCATCCTCGTCGCTGTCATCGTCATCATCATCATCCCCGGGGATAATCGCTTCATTAGTCGGCTGACTTTCAGCGGAGAGATTCTCTTCTGTCCAAATTTCAGGCTCGTCTAACAATTCGGGATCCGGGGGCGCTGCATTTTCATCTATGGAAAGTTGCGGGAACTCGGCAGCATCATCATTTTCTAATATTATCGTTTCGGCCTCTATCCTCAATTCTCCATCATTAGACACAACGAAGCGACCGCTTTCGTCCAATTCACCATTTGCGGCATCTGCCGCTATTGCATCGCCATTCCCGTCAATCAGGGTGGGCTGGATTAAATCTTCGTCGAATACTTCTTTCAATTTAGGCAGATCATCAGGCGAGTTGAGCCCGAAATAGTCCATAAATGCTTTAGAAGTGCTATATAACAATGGTTTTCCAGGCAATTCCTCACTCCTTCCTGAAATCACGATCAGATCCTTTTCCAATAACTTTTGAATAGAATAATCAGTGCTTACCCCGCGGATATACTCAATTTCACCCTTAGAAATCGGCTGGCGGTAAGCCACGATCGCCAAAGTCTCCAAAGCCGCTGTAGATAATCGCTTCAAGAATTTTTCACCATTTAATTGAGCTACCGTTTGATAATATTCCTTTTTGGTAAGGAACTGGTAGCCACCACCGCTTTCCCTTATTTCGAAGGCATAGAATTCACTATTATATTTTTCTTTGATCGCTTCAATGGCAGTTTCCACCTGTTCGTTGGTGGCGCGATCTTCCAAGAAAGCCATGGCATTGTTCAACAGTTCCGAGATTTCCGGTACTGGCAATGGCCTGTCAGCCGCAAAAATGAGGGCTTCAACATGGGGAATTAATTGTGAAATTTCCATAATCGCCGATTAAGAAGGTTATACGATATTATGCTTCTAAAAAAAGAGGTCAAAGACTAAGTTACAGTCTTTGACCTTCTCTAAAAAATATAAAATAAAGTATGTTGATTTCTTGTGAAAAACCCTGCATTATGCTTCGAGGGCAGCAGCGCCACTAACGATCTCGGTAAGTTCTGTAGTGATCGCGGCCTGGCGGGCACGGTTGTAAGAGATTTTGAGCGTGCGCAACAATTCGTTGGCATTCTCTGAAGCCTTATCCATCGCCGTCATACGGGCACCATGCTCGGAAGCATGCGAATCTAATACCGCTTTAAAGAATTGTGTATTCAAGATTTTAGGCATCAATTCTTCGATCAAGGTATCTTTTTCAGGTTCGAAGATAAAATCGGCTTTTAAACCGCTATTGCTTTCATTTTCAACCTTTGCGATCGGCAAGAATTGTTCTGCAACGTATTCTTGCGTGGCAGCGTTGATGAACTGGCTATAAATAATTTCTACGGCATCGTATTTACCGGAAACAAAGCCGTTCATAGCAGTTGTAGCTGCATCTTTTACAGCATCGAAGGTAAGATCGGTAAAGATCGTCCAATGGCTATCTACAACGGTGTAACCGTTCTTAGTAAAGTGCTCGTAAGCCTTTTTACCGATTGGCATTACATCTACTTGACCTTTAGCGAATTGAGCGGCGTATTTATCACGGATCACCTGTTTTCCCAACTTGATTAAGTTGGTATTAAAAGCGCCGCACAAGCCCCTGTCTGAAGTAATCACCACCACCAACACATTTTCAACGGCTCTTTCCGCAGCTAACGCGCTATTGATAGAACCTTCGCTATTGCTGACAATGTTTTGCAACATTTCCTGCAATTTTACAGCATAAGGGCGCATTTGCGTAATGGCATCTTGTGCACGTTTCAACTTAGCGGCACTTACCATTTTCATGGCCTTAGTGATCTGCTGCGTACTTTGAATGGATTTTATACGATTACGAACCTCTTTAAGTTGTCCAGACATATTCTTTTAAATATTTATAAGGCGATATTTCGCCCCTCAATTTGGCTGCAAAGGTAAGTAAAGGCAGCTTAATTTGAAAATGAATATCAATGAAAATTATAGAAAGATTTAAACACTGATAACCAACGAATTACAAATAATATATTGCAGCCAGTTCCCGGTTATTTACTAATGTACTACCGGGAATTCGGTAACTCTCAAGGTAGTACAACCGTAAGGCACCAGGGTAATCTCCTGTTCAGCCCCTTCGGTTGCTACGAAAGGCATAGGTAATGGCCCCGGCATATTATTATAGATCGTCCAAGAAGGAATTTTCTTCGCTTTAGCTACCAGGTGGATGGGCGCACCGCTTAAATTCCACGGATATTGATCTCCCGGTATGTCTTTCTTAACAACTTCGAAGCTGGTATTGGGCGACTGGATCGCTTTTTCAACTAAACCATAATTCCAATCATTGCCCGGCAGCACTTCAAAATATTCCCCGTATTCATCATCATGATGTTTCTGCCAATGCTCTTCTATTTTAAGTGCATATACTAGTGGACCGCGTTCTACTGCGACCGACTGCTCTGCCCAACGGCTAATTTCAATATCCATCGGGAACGTGACATTCACGATATCACCATCTTTCCAAAGACGGTTCAATTTAAGGATTGTACCCCTTTGTGCAATCTGTTCAATCGGCTTACCGTTTATTGAAACCCTTACTTTCTTTGCCCAGGTAGGTATGCGCAGGTGTAAAGGAAAAATTACGTCCTTGCGAGTGTTCACTTTAAAGCTAACCTGGTCATCAAATGGATATTGCGTTTCTTCTACGACCCTGATTTTTTGTCCGCCGGGTAATGTCGTATTAAGTTCACTGGGGCCATAAATCAAGGCGGCCACTCCACCATCCGCGGTTTGATACCATAGGTTTTGTACTAATTTAGGCCAGCCCTGGTGCATATTGGCGGTACAGCATGTATAACCGGTCAATAAGCCGTAAACCAGGTCCGTAGCTTTGTGTGAATTATCCTCGAAAAAATTCCTTTTCGTTTTGGTAATCATCACCTGGTTAGCAGATTGGAAGTACTGCCTGTAGTTAAAATCATCTGTTGCCTGTGTCGGCATAGCATTGTAGGCTATTTTTTCCACCTGGTCGGCAAATGAAACGTCGCCTGTAACGGGCAACATGCTTTCCAAGGAGAACAGCATTTCCACGATGGAGCAAAACTCAATACCTTGCGTAGGGGCATTACCATGCAAAGGTTCATCGCCGCCGTACATACCTTGTGCTTGCCCGTGGAATAGCCTGATGTCTTTCAATGCGCGCTTTACAGCCGTGATATAAATTGAATCGGGATCTTGCTGGTAGTAAATCACCGGTGTTTTTAATCCCTGGGCAAAGTTTACGCAATGGAAGCTTTGAAGCTGCCCTACATGCATTTGCCGGGTAATTCTTTTATCGTAAGGATAAGAGTTCCGGATATTATAAGGATATAAATGCGATAGATCGGCCGAAGCTTTCGGAAAGGCATTCATAAAAATATCCGTATAAGGATATGTTTGTTCGTACAAGAGTGTCCCCAGGTCCAACAAATACTTTTCCCCGGTAATGTTGTACAGCCAGTACACTACCATCAAGTTATCAGCACCCCTGCGGTTCGCCCAAAAGCTCCAGGTGTCCAAGGGTTTTTGGGGTAATGTTTCCAATTGGTATTTGAAATATTTGGATAAAGCCTTGATCACTTTTTTATCCCCGGTAGCCTCATAATATTGTTTCAACACTTTCAGCATCACCATGCGCGGCCACCAGTCTTCCGCGGGCTCTTTTTGTAATCCCGGCTCATAAGCAGTTTTCTCCTTGGGTGGTAAAGGGCCGATATATCCATCCTTGCGCTGATGTTCTAATGTCCAGTCAACCCAATGTTGTACTTTTTCTTGCAAGGCTTTATCATTTGTAAGATAAGCCAGTGGCAGCAAACCATCGATCCAATAAGGGCCACGCTCCCAGGCATCGCCATCGCCGCCTAACCAAGCATTCCTGGAACCGACTACTTCGGCATAACGTTCGTCGAGGTGACCGGTCATCCCCGATTTCATCCGGTTCAACTGTTCTTCTAACCAACCATGCGCTTTAATTTGCCCCAGGGGTAATTCCATGTAAGGATTTTGATGTAAGGGTGCGCGGTTTTGTATTTGTGCCCTGGCCGTAATCGTAAATAAACCAAGTATCAAACTGCTACTTAGGATGCATATAAAGGCATGTTTTCTCATCATTATAACGCGAGTTGAAGTCTTTTGAAAAAGCGGATTCACAGATGGGTTCAAGGGTTTTCCATCATTACAGATTAAAAATAATACATAGGTTAGTTAATGTCAACTTCGGTCAGCTTTTATCATTAAATCAATTGATAAGCGGAAAATCGGCAATATTTAAATTCATTGTTGTCCGACTAAATTTTAACCGGGGAGCAATTTGATCCCTCAATAGTTCGATTCAATGTTCATCTGCTTGTTTCTTGTACTTTTTTGCTTGCCCAAAAAAGGGCACAAATTGGCCATTACGGCCACCAATTTGATCGCTCGATCTGGCCTTTCTACTACTGTATGGCCAAGCTACCCTTCGCTATCAACGGTGCGAAGTTCCACGGTTCTCTTGGCGGGTGGTGAATGTATCATCCTTCGCTTATATCCTTGACCAGGTAAGGAATTCAAGTACCTTTAAAGCATTTTTAGCCGGACAACAATGATTTAAATTTATAAAAAATCCCGGCCATGATCCTAGCCGGGATTTCTAGCACTTACCCTTAGGGAATTATAAGATGATCTGCGTGCCGAGTACTTTTAAAAATTCCGCGATCCATTGCGGATGCCCCGGCCAAGCAGGTGAAGTTACCAGGTTGCCGTCTACCACCGCTTCGCTGGCATTTACAGATTCATATTTCCCTCCGGCCATAGTAACTTCGGGACCAACCGCGGGATATGCGGTTAAAGTTCTTCCCCTTACAACATCCGCCGCCGTTAATATCTGGATGCCGTGGCAAATGGCGGCGATGGGTTTGTTCTTTTCCGCGAAGTGTTTTACAAATTCAATCACCTTTTTATCCAGTCTTAAATACTCTGGAGCGCGGCCACCAGCTAATACGATCGCGTCATATTCTTCCACTTTAACATCTGAAAAAGTGGTATTCAAGACGAAGAAATGTCCCGGCTTCTCGCTGTAGGTTTGGTCGCCTTCGAAGTCGTGAATAGCGGTAATAACCTTTTCACCGGCGGCTTTACCCGGGCAAACAGCATGCACATCATGACCTACCATTTGCAGCATTTGAAAGGGCACCATGGTTTCGTAATCCTCGGCGTAATCGCCGGTCAGAAACAAGATCTTTTTTTGAGCCATTGTAAGATATTTTAAATGTTGTGGAATCCCGGTTATTAACAATTCTTTCGTAGATTAGGTTAACGGCATATGAATTTACTAAATTGCACCCAGCTACCCGTTGAAGGAAACATATCTTCACAAAACCTTCACATCTGCCGGGAAGCCGTTCAATTCAGACCGTTCATCAATAAAAATCATCATTCAACAAAAACGGCTACCATTCTAGCTTTTATAAAATTGCAAACGATTGCAATTTATTCGGAATGTTCTTATATTGCGGTTAGATTAATTTACGAAATAAAGTCCTCGGTATTGGGGGATTACCTGGACTATCTTAAAATATTACACCATCGACCGGCTATGTTATATTCCCCGTATAACAGGAATGCCAACAAAATTTCAGTTAATGAAAAAATACATCCTGCTTGGTGCAGCTCTAATGGTTGCCCTGGGTACCACGGCCCAACAAGCAAAATGGACATCACTATTCAACGGAAAAAACTTGGATGGTTGGAAAAAACTGGGCGGGAAGGCCACCTACGTTGTGCAAAACAACGAAATCATCGGTAAAACCGTCACCGGGACACCTAATACTTTCCTTGCTACGGAGAAAGACTACGGGGATTTTATCCTGGAGTTGGAATATAAATTGGATCAAGACTTTAACTCGGGCATACAGTTCCGTAGCCAAAGTAAAGCCGATTATCAAAATGGCCGCGTATTCGGTTATCAAATGGAGATTGATCCTTCCAGCAGGCGTTGGAGTGGAGGTGTGTACGAAGAAGGCCGCCGCGGTTGGTTGTACCCATTAGACTTGAATCCCGTGGCACAAAATGCTTACAAACCGGGTCAATGGAATAAATACCGTATCGAATGTAAAGGTAGCACCATCCGTACTTTTATTAACGGTGTTCCCGCTGCACACGTGATCGATGAGGAATTACCCAGCGGCTTTATCGCTTTGCAAGTACACGGTATCGGGAACCATAAATCTGACGAAGGGAAAACGATCCGCTGGAGAAACATCCGTATCATCGAAAATCCCGGCGCATCACAATTCAGTCCTTT
This sequence comes from Chitinophaga caeni, assembly GCF_002557795.1. Classification (NCBI taxonomy): domain Bacteria; kingdom Pseudomonadati; phylum Bacteroidota; class Chitinophagia; order Chitinophagales; family Chitinophagaceae; genus Chitinophaga; species Chitinophaga caeni. Next base: position 442,018 of record NZ_CP023777.1, read on the forward strand.
AGATGATATTTATGTTGTCAATAATATACCTAACAATATTTCTGCACAGGAAGCTAAAAATGGTTACCGCTTATTATGGGATGGCAAATCAAGCAAGGGTTGGAGAGGCGCTTATAAAGATGCCTTCCCCGCTAAAGGCTGGAGTATCAAGGATGGTATCCTGAGCGTATTGGCCAGTGATGGTGCAGAGTCAACCAACGGTGGTGATATCGTAACTAATGAACAGTTCGCGGCATTCGATTTGGAGTTTGACTTCAAGTTAACAGAAGGCGCCAACAGCGGTGTTAAATATTTTGTTACAGAAAGCGAGAACAATAGCGGTTCGGCCATCGGTTTGGAGTACCAAATTCTTGATGATGCGAAGCACCCGGATGCGAAATTAGGCGCCGTAGGTAACCGTACCTTGGCATCACTTTATGACCTGATACCGTCCATGCATTTCACGAACTCGCACAAAGCTGTAGGTGAATGGAATCACGGTAGGGTGGTAGTTTATCCTGACAACCGCGTGGAGCATTGGTTGAATGGGCACAAGGTAGTGAGTTATGTACGTGGCGATAATATCTACAAGGCCTTGGTAGCCCGCAGTAAATATGCGAAGTGGCCGAATTTCGGCATGGCCAGAACCGGGCATATCTTGCTGCAAGATCATGGTAATGCGGTAAGCTTTAAAAGTATTAAGATTAAAGTTTTATAATCATACCTTTTTTGAAATAGTAGTACTATTTCATTGTTCACTGTTTTTCATTTGCATCCCGATTCTTCGGGATGTTTTTTTTGTGCCCCTCCAAGGTAAAATTTAAAATTAAACTGGGAAGTGCTAAAAAGTCTTGGTTAAATTCGATTGATCCGGAGCAATGGTTAAAAGAGATAAGGGGAGGTTACGATGCATGAGGCTGTTTTATTAGATAGCAGTTTCTTTATTAGATTTTTAAATGATGCAGATCCGCTATTTAAAAATGCTGATGGCTATTCCAGGTATTTCCTTGAAAAAGAAATAACCATGCTGATTTCAACTATCAGCATAGCTGAATATTGTGTCGGGGGCGACTATAATGAATTACCATTGAGAAATTTACAGATTATACCCTTCAACTTAGATCATGCCAAACAAGCGGGTGCTTATGCCAAGATTTGCTTTAAACAAAAAAATAATCTTCGATTAGATAATAGAAATATAATTCCAAACGATTCAAAACTATTTGCGCAAGCCGATATTGACAAAAGAATAAGTTATTATTTATCATCTGACACTTCTAGTTATACCCTTCTAAAAAAAGAAATCAAGGCCAATTTTAAATTTTATAGACCTTCATATTCCCCATCACCAAACATTCGGGTTACTGGATCTTTAATAGCCTGCCTTCATCTATCGCACATCCGCTTCAAAGTATCCTTATATTCTTCCCACATTTGTACTAGCACCTCCGCCGCCGGGCGGATCGATTGAATCAACCCGCATACTTGCCCGATCTCCAGCTCACCTTCGGCCAGGTCACCTTCAAACATGCCCTTTTTGGCCCTCGCCCTTCCTAATAATGCTTTCAACTCTTCTTCTGATGCACCGCGCAGTTCGGCCTCTTTTACTTTTGCAGCAAAGTCGTTTTTGAGCAAACGCACAGGCGCCAATTTTTTTAACGAAAGTAGCGTATCCCCTTCTTGCGCCTTGACAATAGCTTCTTTAAAATTTAAATGCGAGGAGGCTTCCGGTGTTGCAACAAACAGGGAACCCACTTGCACGGCATCCGCCCCCAGGGCTATAGCAGCCGCCATCGCCTTACCGCTAGCAATGCCACCGGCTGCAATTACGGGAATCCCAACGGCTTCACAAACACCGGGAATCAATACCATCGTAGTGGTTTCATCACGACCATTATGCCCGCCCGCTTCGAATCCTTCAGCCACAACTGCATCTACACCGGCTTCTTCACTTTTCTTCGCAAATTTGGCGCTGGATACTACGTGCACTACTTTGATCCCCGCTGCTTTCAACTTCCCGGTCCAGGTCTTAGGATTACCGGCAGATGTAAAAACAATAGGAACCTTTTCTTCTATAATGATATCCATCAATTGATCGATATCCGGGTACAATAAGGGTACGTTTACACCGAATGGCTTCGCCGTAGCTTGTTTACATTTTTGTATATGCTCGCGTAATACTGCCGGGTACATGCTCCCTGCGCCTATCAGCCCCAGGCCGCCGGCATTACTTACTGCCGAGGCCAAGCGCCAGCCGCTAGCCCAGATCATACCCGCTTGTATAATGGGATATTGAATATTAAATAACCGGGTAATTCGATTTTGTTGCATCTGCCAAATATAGGCAATTCACCTAAGTATCAACCCAGGTCGATCTCGGTATTATCCCCGATATTCAAACTTTGGCTTAAGCCACGGATATTGGCATCACTCCCGATCAAGGAAGATTTCAAAACCACTTCGTACAGGTTACTATAAGACCCGATGATGGAATCTTTGACGATAGAGTAGTTAACGACGGAATTATCGCCGATGGCAACATTCGGGCCGATGATGGCATTCTTAATATTACATCCTTCACCGATACTTACCGGTGGGATGATGATTGTATTTTCAAAAGGAATAATTGGCGAACTATTATATGGACGATATTTTTTCAGCATGATGGCATTGGTCTCCAGCAAGGTATCTTTCCGGCCGCAATCGAACCAGTTGGCCACTTTGAAAGCATGAAATTTCACGTCGCCTTGGATCATGCATTGCAATGCATCCGTAAGCTGAAACTCATCATGCGATTTAATCTGCTGCTTGTAATTCTCTTCCAGGCAATCGTATAATTGTTTCGTTTCCCTGATTTTATACAGTCCTACCAAAGCCAGGTTCGTCTTAGGTATCTGCGGCTTCTCGATAACACGGGTGATCGTTCCGGTATCATCCACTTCGGCAACCCCGAAATTCCTGGGATCGTCTACTTTTTTAACACCCAGTATGGAAGTCGGCGCATCGATAACCTCTTTAAAATCGCATTCACAAATCGTATCTCCCAATACAATTAATATTTCATCATTCTTTACCACTTCACGGGTCAACAAGATCGCGTGACCGGTACCTTCCCTGGCATTTTGCTGTACGAAATGGCAAGTTAATTCCGGGTATCTTTTTTCAACATAATGTTGAATCTTCTCGCCGAGGTAACCTACAACGAAAACAAATTCGCGGATACCGGCTTCTACCAACTGATCCACGATAATGCTGAGGATCGTTTTTCCCGCCAATGGTATTAATGCCTTCGGTTGTGTGTATGTATGCGGACGTAGCTTGGTGCCAGCTCCAGCTACAGGTATAATTGCCTTCATTTTTTGCAGTGAATTAGGTTTATTGTTGTATCAATAAATGATACGAAAAATCCTTATAAATTATAGTTCGTACCCTCCCAAGTACGAATCCAACAAGGGTGAAATTACTGTAAATTTAGGGAAACCATACTTTATGACCATTTATTAGGCTGATATTTTTGTGTGATTTCCATCGATCTACCCTCATATTAATAAAAAAAATAACCGTCCCGGCAGGAATTACCGGGACGGTTATAAATATCAAAAAACTACTTAGATAATAATTGGAATGCCATGATTCCTAACGGCTTAGATTCAGATGGATCGGTAGGTTCGATTTCAATAAGCAAGGTACGTTTACCTTCTGCTAAAGCAGCAAATGTGAAGGTTACCTTGTTAGCTTCCATCGGCTTAACGTTCCCACTTCCGATCACGGCTTCACCTAAAGGCTCGGAGTTACCGTTAGATTCGGCAAATGCCTTCAGCCTGTAACCATGCTCCAGCGGCGCCTGTACGGAGTAGATGATCTCCAAACCGTTTACTTGCCCCAAATCAAGGTCTTTATAAAGCACTTCGCTCTTAGCACCCGGGATCAAGAAACGTTGGCCGTTATACTCGACAGCGGAGGCACCTTCAGCCTCTGAATAATTCGCAGCTTGGATTACTGGAGATTGCAATGTTGCAGCACCTGTACCAGTTAATGGTTTGATACCTACACCACCCTTATCGGTATAGCTGGCAAATAGGTAGAATACGCCGTTCGGCTTCATATCTTTCGCGGAAACAGGCATCACTGTTCCGGCAACCGGTAAAGACTTCGGCTTATTCTTCGGATCTTCCCCTAATGAGAAGATGTATTCCACGATTTGTTTTGCATCGCCTTCACTCAAGTCCGGGTGAGCGCTCATCGCCGTTTCGCCCCAAACGCCACCGCCACCATGGATGATTTTTTCAACCAGGTACTTGCTGGAGTTGGGTTGTTCGCGATATTTATTTGCAACCAGCATAAATGCAGGCCCGATAGAGGTTTCATTTACCTTGTGACAAGTTTTACAATCCAAGGATTCCATGATGCTTTTTCCTGCCACGGCACCCGAAATGATTTGGTGCCCTTGTGGTAAGGCAGCCTTGTCATGCCCTTCCATGTAATCGGTTTTCACGAAAACATTCGCAATATCTAACTGCCCGGCAGCGAGGCTCCCGTCTTCCTTATCGTTGATATCAACTGAATATTTGACAGCTTTGCCGGGGAAGTAAAATTGTTGGTTCCCATCGATCTTAACCGTAACATCCGGTGTTTCATTACCAGCGTACACTTTTACGGAGTTACTGCGAACATACGCGCCCTTATCATCATAAACCTCAACATTTACATCGTATTCGCCTGGAACGTTAAAAGTATGTTCAACTTTGGGTTCTTCTGTAGAGGTTTTATTTCCACCACCGAAGTTCCATATGTATTTCAGTTTATCGCCATCAGGATCGGAGGCTTTCACTTTCGCTACCATCTTGAAAGGTACAGCGCCGGTTAGCTTCTCTACTTCCATCGTAGCCACGGGTGCACGGTTGCCCCCGTTGTAATCGATACGGGCTAAACCGGCATCAGGGTTTTGAGAGAACCAGCCATTACCGTATTCCAGTACATACAATCTACCATCAGGCCCCATTTCCATATCGATCGGCGCGTTAAACTTAGTAGAAGGCATAAAGCGCTCCATCTTGGAGAAGTTGCCGTCTTTGTCCATCGTAACGGCCATGATCCAACCACGGATCCAATCGTAGATGAAAAGTTTGCCGGTATAATAATCGGGGAAACGTGTTTTTTCAGGATAAAATTCAGGGTAATAAACCGGGCCTGCTTCCGCGTTCCTACCTCCACTACCCACGATCGGGAACTCCGGTGACTCGGCATAAGGATACCAGATGAAAGCCGGGTGCGCGGGCGGTAATTCTTTCAAACCGGTATTGTTCTTGGAATCGTTGATCGGTTTTGCCGGGTCAAACGCCGGGCCGCTTACACCTGTTTCATAGTCGTAATCGCGGTACGGTTGGTTATTAGCGATGAATAATGGATAACCGTAGTTACCCGGTTTCTTTGCTTGGTTAACTTCATCATACCCCCTCGGGCCACGATCCGGGTTGTCTTCGTTAGCATCAGGACCAACTTCGCCCCAATACAGGTAACCTGTTTTTTGGTCTACGGAAATACGGTAAGGGTTCCTGGTACCCATCACGTAAATTTCAGGCCTTGTTTTATCAGATTTACCCGGGAAGAGGTTCCCTTCTGGAATGCTGTAAGAACCATCTTCATTGACTTTAATCCTAAGAATTTTACCACGCAAATCGTTAGTATTTGCGGAAGAACGCCTGCCATCGTACTGCGTATGACCAGGGCGATCATCTAAAGGAGCAAAGCTCTTAGTAGTATATTTTTGGTTTGGCTCATCGAATGGCGTGGTGTTATCACCCGTAGAAAGGTATAATAAACCATTGGGTCCGAAAGCTAATGAACCACCTGTATGACAACAAATTTGTCTTTGTGAATAGAATTGTAAGATCATCTTCTCTGAAGACATATCAATCTTATCATCCTTATAAATAAACCTTGACAGGCGGTTTACCGAAGTATCTTTAGGAGAATAGAAAATATAGATAAAATTATTTTCCTTGAATTTAGGATCGGCAACGATCCCTAACACCCCTTCTTCCGCATTCACATTCGGGACATCCGTCTTATAATAAACATTTAAGAATCCTGCTTGGGAAAGCTTCTGCGTGGCGTTCTTAAACAACATGATTTCACCTCTTCTTTGTGCAACCAAGATATCCAGGTTAGGTAAAATCGTCATCTCGGTAGGCTCAAAGAACTGCCCGGTTACCAATTGTTGCTTGGTAAAACGATCTTCACTCGGCACTCGCAAAGTAGTAGCCTTGCTGTAATCCAAGTAATTATTTTCACCGATGGCATACTTGATACCACCCAGGATATGTTGTAAGAATTTATCTTCAGTATAAGATGCTACCGTATGACCTAAAGCGGTATAAAACGCGCGGCCGCCATCGAAATCATGGTACCAGCTCACGGGGTGATCTTTACCCATGGCGCCACCTTTATAGGTAGACTCGTCGAGGTTCATCAACACTTTTACATCCTTATTTAAATTCTTGAAATTATACCATTCATCGGTATGCTCCCAAGTATCTCCCAACATGCTGGTAGCGGGAAAATTCTTATCCGTGATGTGAATTGTTGCCTTGTGAACTCCCGGCGGGTGATTGGCAAACTGGGCGCCGGCTAACTTGTTATACCAACCCCATTCGTATTCCGTATCCGTAGCGGCGTGAATACCGACGTAACCGCCCCCGGCTTGGATATATCTTTCGAAATCCGCCTCTTGATAGTTATTCAATACATTCCCGGTAGTATTCAGGAAGATCACAGCGGCATATTGCTGTAAAGTATCTTCGTTGAATTTCGTGGCATCCGTAGTAGTATCCACCAGGAAACCATTCTCGTCACCTAGTTTTTGAATCGCTGCTATACCGGCCGGTATAGACTCATGATGAAAGCCTGCCGTTTTCGAAAAAACGAGCACCTTGGGTTTTCCTTCCCGTTTCTTAGAGCAACTCACCGAAACGACAACGATAGCCAATAGTAGAAGAACATACAGTTTTTTCATGGTAATGAGAAGTTTGTGTACGCTTAGTTGATTATAAATGAACGTGGAAAATACCAGCCTTATAAATTTAAGTGGTTATTTTGATTTAAAAGAATTTTTACCAAAAGCATATTGCAATCCACCCCAAAGATGTTGTAAAAACAACGGGTCATCATAAGATGCTTCCGTATGTCCCATAGCGGTATAAAACATCCTGCCGCCTTCAAATTCCTGGCACCAAGCCAATGGATGTTCACGGCCATTCTTACCACCTTTGTAAGTAGATTCATCCAATAACATCAATATCCTGATACCTGGACGGATATCCTTAAAATTATACCATTCGTCTTTCCTGATCCATTCTTTAGGCAGATGCGCCGTAGCGGGATGATCGGGATCTACAACACGGGTAGTCGCCACCTGTTGTTGCGGGTGATCCGTAAAATAAGCGCCTATAAAACGCCCGAACCAAGGCCAATCAAACTCGGTATCTGTTGCCGCATGCACGCCTACAAAGCCGCCACCTGATCTAATATATTGTTGGAAAGCCTCTTGCTGAACCTCATTGAAAATATCGCCCGTCGTATTCAGAAATACGACTGCTTTATATTGTTTCAAACTTTTTTTATTGAAAACGGAAGCATCTTCCGAGGTATCCACATCGAAATGATATTTCTTACCGAGTTCAATAAAAGTCTTTTTCCCTACATCGATACTACTATGGCGGAATCCAGCAGTTTTACTGAAGACCAAGATCTTGGGTTGTTTGACCGCGAAAGCGAGAAGGCTACAACAACAAAGCAAACAAGAAAAGAAGAATTGTTTATTCATCAGGATAAGAGTAGCTTGGAAAGAACAACGGCAACATGTTGTTGCCGTTGTTTGATATCATTATAATTGTTTTATCTTGATATTGCGGTACCAAACCTTGTTGCCATGGTCTTGCAAAGCAATTTTCCCGGTATCATACACACCGAAGCCTGCCCAGTTTTTGAACTTGCTACCAGCTACTAACTTGTTCCACTCGTCGGTTCCCATCGTAGTTTCAACAGTTTTTACGCCGTTCAGGTAGAAAGTAAGGTGCTTATTATTTTTAACGATACGCACTTTATTCCATTGTCCCACAGGCTTGGTAGCCCTTTTAGGAGCAGGGATCAGATCGTAGAGATCGCCGGAATTGTGCTTGTAGATTTTACCATCGGGATGTTTGTCATCATCCAGCACCTGCATTTCTGGACCAGTCAAGTAAGTAGCGCCGTATTTAGGATCTTCATGTACGCTGAAGATGATACCGCTGTTACCGCCTTCGGAGATCTTCCACTCCAAAGTCAACTCGTAATTTGTATATTCATCGTTGGTAACGAGGTCGCCACCGTGGCTACCTTTTTGTTTATCGAGTACGAGGGCGCCGTCTTCGATTTTCCAAGCATCCCCAACATCAGATTTCAGGTAGCTATGCCAACCGTTGGTTGTTTTTCCATCGAACAATAAAACCCAACCTTGCTTTTTTTCTTTTTTGCTAAGTTTAGTTTTTTGCGCAACGGCAGTAGATACATACATGATAGCACCAAGAGCCAACGCAGTAGAAAAGAAACGTTTCATAATCGGATATTTTTTCCTGTTTTTGTGATTTTTATCATTAAGCTTCTCCTGCAATAAAAAAGCAACAGGAGCGAATTAAAAATCGTTAGAAAAGTATTGATAAAATTCGGTTTTGCATAACAATTAAGCGTCATTCATAATGCAGCCTTACCGTTCATCCCAAACCGGGCATTTGAACCCTAATAAAAAAGAAAAAACCTTAGCAATACCCGTAAGTTTTACACAAAGAGAATCACTAAGATTTTTAAAATAATATAGATACTAAACGGCTCCTATTTAGCCGGGCCGTAAGTTTCCAAGATATGCTTGGCTACTTCTTTAGCATCATCTTCTGTAAAGTTGGAATGCGGCGCCATGGGAACTTCGCCCCAATTACCGCTCCCCCCGTTGATAATTTTATCTGCTAAGAATTTTACATTCTTGTCGTTCAATTCGTATTTAGCCGCGATATCCTTGAAAGAAGGACCCACCAATTTGCTTTCCGGTTTGTGACAAGTTTTACAATCGGAACCATCCATTAGTTCTTGGCCGCTTTGTTGCGGGGCCACCATGGAATGATCTTCTGCCGGGGCAATACCTGCACCCTCATCCTTTTTTTCTTCCTTGGCGCCACCACCACAAGCCGCCAGGAATAAGGCACTCAAAAAAAACGGTGCCAATAATCTTTTTCTCATTGCTTGACTGTTTAATTACTGTATTGTAATAAATATCCTTACCATTTTTACAGCCGGGATAATCGCCCGGCTGCTTATATTAAAGACCTAATATACGACGATTGAAGTTTTCATCGGCGCCCGTACCTGCGAAATCATCGAAAGCACGGTCCGTTACGCGGATAATGTGGCTGGCAATAAACGGCGCGCCCTCTTTAGCGCCGTCTTCGGGGTGCTTCATGCAACATTCCCATTCCATCACTGCCCAACCATCAAAATCATATTGCGTGAGCTTACTGAATACCCCCTTGAAATCTACCTGTCCATCGCCTAAAGAACGGAATCTCCCGGGGCGATCGATCCAAGATTGGTAACCGCCGTACACGCCGGAGCGACCCGTAGGGTTAAACTCCGCATCTTTTACGTGGAAAGCCCTGATCTTTTCGTGGTAGATATCGATAAATTCGAGGTAATCCAAGCATTGCAATACATAATGGCTCGGGTCATAGAGTAAACACGCACGGTTATGATTTCCCGTTGCTTCCAGGAAACGTTCGTAGGTAATACCATCGTGTAAATCTTCACCCGGATGGATTTCATAACAGAGGTCCACACCGCTTTCATCGAAGGTATTCAAGATCGGTAGCCAGCGGTTGGCCAGCTCTTTAAATCCCGTTTCCACTAAGCCGGTGGGACGTTGCGGCCAAGGATACACCGTGGGCCATAAGAGCGCCCCGCTAAAGGTAGCGTGGGCTTTCAAACCCAGGTTCGCACTGGCTTTGGCAGCGTATTTCAACTGTTGAACAGCCCATTCGGTACGGGCTTTCACATTGTTAGCTCCACGTAAATTTTCAGGGGCGAAACCGTCAAACATTTCGTTGAACGAAGGATGCACGGCCACTAGTTGCCCTTGCAGATGCGTACTCAATTCCGTTATCTCCAAGCCTGCCTCCTGCACGGCACCTTTCAATTCATCTGCATACGTCTTGCTTTCCGCAGCTTTTTGCAAGTCGATCAGGCGCGTTTCCCAAGTAGGAATCTGAACACCTTTATATCCTAATCCCGCGGCCCATTTACAAATATCAGGAAGATTATTGAAAGGGGCTTGATCTCCCATGAACTGCGCCAAGAAGATACCGGGACCTTTTATTGTTTTCATAATACGATTTCCAATTTAAGCATCAAGAAATTACACTTCGAAAGTTGTCCATTTAGCATCGCTTTCATTGGAACGAACCACGTTGTCGATGAAAGCCATACCGCGAACACCATCCTTCACCGTTGGGAAATCCAAGGCTTCGGGACTAGCTTCCGTTTGATCTATTTTTGCCGCTAAGCTCAATGCAAAGTTGCGGTAATGGTTACCGAATGCCTCCAGGTAACCTTCCGGGTGACCACCGGGCGTACGGGCATTATGCGTAGCGAAAGACGACAGGTGCGCACCACCGTTGCCGGCACGGTATACTTCGGTAGGTTTATCCAACCATTTTACCAGCAAGGTGTTGGGTTCATGTTGCGCCCATTCCAGGCCTCCGTTTTCGCCGTACACGCGGAGCTTCAAAGCATTTTCTTCACCCGCGGCTACTTGCGAAGCCATTAATACACCCGCGGCACCGTTGTTATATTTTATCAATACAGCGCCATCATCATCCAGCATACGGCCTTCCACCATGATATTCAGATCTGCACAAATTTTTTCAGCTTGCAAACCGGTAACATATTCTGCCAAATTAAAAGCATGTGTACCGATATCACCCATGCAACCGCTTTTGCCGGAACGCTTGGGGTCTGTTCTCCATGCGGCTTGCGCATTTCCTTCGCGTTCGCTCAAACGGCTCAACCAACCTTGAGGGTACTCCACCCATACTTTACGAATTTTACCGAAAGCGCCCGAAGCCACCATCTGGCGGGCTTGTTTTACCATCGGGTAACCGGTATAGGTATGCGTGAGCAACAAACTTAAACCTGTTTCTTCCACCTTGGCAGCCAATTGCTTCGCTTCTTCCAGGTTAAGGGTAATCGGTTTTTCGATTACCACGTGAAAACCTTTATCCAATGCCATCATAGCCGGTTCGAAGTGAGCGAAATTCGGCGTCACGATCGTGATAAAGTCCAAGCGCTCATCCGCAGGTTTTGCAGCTTCCGATTCCAGCATGGTTTTAAAATCTGTATAAATACGGTCTTTATCCAGGAATAACATTTCACCGGATTCTTCCGCGATAGTAGGATTGACACTCAACGCGCCCGCTTTCAACTCGATCAAACCATCCATGTTAGCAGCGATACGGTGGATGGCCCCGATAAAAGCATCCTTTCCGCCGCCGATCATTCCCATTCTAAGTTTCCTATTCATAAATTTAAATCGCTTTAAAGATTATGCAGTTTGAGTTTCTAATTTTACTTGTTTCTTGCCTTTCATCGCGAAATACAGGATCGCGAATGCTACGATCAGGATGCATGGAATGATCAGGATGATCTTCAATACTTCCGGTCCGGATGCAGATTGCGCCTGTGCATAAGCCATCGCTTCCGTGGTACCTTGAGCAGCCTTCACATATACATCGTAAGCGGCGCCGGCAGGTAATTTCTCAGCGATGATCGTATCGAAGTGTCCACCGATAAAATAAGTGAAGATCGATACGGCAAACATCCCGATACCACCCACAAGGTTCATACCTAAAGCCCCGGATTCAGGGATATATTCCGAAACGAATCCCAGCATGCAAGGCCAGAAATAAGTCACACCCATACCGAAGATGATCGCGGCAACGAATACCATGGATCCTGAAACGGTTGCCATCAGGTAAAGACCGATCGCGGATAAGATCGCGGAACATAACAGTACGCCGGTCGTAGACATCCTATGTACGATTGGCCCGGCAAAAGCCCGTCCCAAAGTTTGTACACCGGCCGTGATGGCCAAGATGATGATACTGTTTTCTACCACGTTCCTCATCAGGATTTCGATCCATTGGCCGGTATACAGCTCGGTAATAGCGGTTCCAGCCATCAGGATAAATATGATAATAAATAAAGGGCTACCGATCGCTTTGTACATCCTGGTGTTGGATACACCCGAAGCCACCCTTTCTGTAAGCGGGAACTTCAAGCGTAAGAACATATAACCATACAAGAAAGTAGGTATCAACATGGTTGCCATCAACCATTTATAACTGACACCCAATTGGCCGCCGAGATAATACGATATCAGGGTACCGATCACGATACCGCCGGGGAACCAAAGGTGGAAGTGGTTTAATTTCGTTGTTTTGTTCTCCGGGAAGATAGACACTACCAGCGGGTTACAGGCCGCTTCCACGGTACCGTTGGCCATACCGATAAATAAAGTAGAGATAAATAATTCCCAGAAACCGGTCGCGAAAATAGTTAACAAGATACCGGCAAGGTGCAGGATAAATGCAGCCACCAACAGGTTTTTCATACCAATTTTATCAACTATAAAACCACCGATCACCACCGCCAGGGGGAACCCCCAAAAAGCAGTACTGGTGATAATGGCCAATTCCTTCATATCAAGATGGAAAGCAACTCCCAAGTTGTTTAATATCCCGGCACGGATACCAAACGACAATGACGTCACCAATAACGCCAAGCAGCTGGCCACGAATAGTTTTTGCGGTTGGATAGACTGTTTCATGAACGTGAATTTTTTTTGTTTTAAGCGTGTTTACGAACTTTTAAATTTAAAAAAAGTAATTACATATTCCCATCTTTTTTATGATGGACAGCATAGATATATAAATAAAACATATAAACTATATGATAGATGAACCAAGTACGGTGACTGATTCTTGCACGCTGACATCAAATTTTCAGGGGAAACGGCTTACGTAAATACTCAAACTACAATGTGTCTAAAATACACATTAGTACAGCACAAGATAATCCATATTTGGAAAAACACAACATGAAACCATAAAATCGCCAGGGGTTTCCCGGGGACAATGCTTCGGCTCTTGGGAATGGATACATTCAATTTTCGACTATTACACCAGCGGTAATGGACAGGGAAATATGCCTTTTTTGCATATACTGCAACTTTTTAGCACTCAAATTGACGGTATCACCGCAAAATAACCGCCGCCATAATAATCGCGCGATTAAATTTTGGTTAATGATCCGCCCGTTCAAAGCCTGCTGTACTTTAGCTAAAAATGAATTACATAATAAAAAAATGTGAATTGATATGCTTTTTAACTTAATCTTTCTATATTTCGCACCGATTCTTGTTATCTTTTAGCTTAATTTTACAGGCCTTACTACAATTGTAGCAAAACTGTCAGCTTGGCATTAAAAAGTAAGCAAGCACAATATTTGACTGGTTTTTATCTTTACGGCCCAACTTTTTGCAGCCAACTGTATAAAAACCGGTATGAAAATATTGGAAATTGATCATTCGTAATACGTAATTAAACATGTTAGGTTTTTTAACAAAACTATTTGGAGGGAATAAATCTGAACGGGACATCAAGGAAGTGATGCCGATGGTCCAGCAGATTAACGAAGAATATGCCCGCTTATCTACACTTACTATAGACGAACTGCGTAACCAAACACAGATCTTCAGGCAAAAAATCAAGGAGCATCTTGCTTCTATCGACGAAAAAATCGCCCATTTTAAAGCCGAAGCCGACAAGGTAGAAGATGTAAACGAAAAAGATCTTTCCTATCAAGAAATTGATAAACTCAAAAAAGAACGCGATAAAGAAATCGAGGTGATCCTCGAAAAATTATTGCCGGAAGCATTCGCAACCGTAAAAGAAACGGCCCGCCGCCTTTCCGAAAACCCAACCATCACATCCAAAGCCACCGAGCTGGATCGTAAGTTGGCCGTTACAAAAGATTATGTATCTATAGATGGCGATAATGCCACCTGGAAAAATAGCTGGTCCGCCGCCGGCAACATCGTAACCTGGAACATGGTTCACTACGATGTACAGTTGATCGGTGGTAGCGTTCTGCATAAAGGTAAAATCGCGGAAATGGCAACAGGTGAAGGTAAAACGCTCGTTTCTACCCTACCTGCTTACCTCAACGCGTTGGCCGGTGAAGGTGTTCACATCGTTACCGTGAACGATTACCTCGCCCGTCGTGACTCCGAATGGAACGGGCCGCTGTTCGAATTCCTCGGTATCACGGTAGATTGTATCGATAAACACCAACCGAACTCCCCGCAACGCCGTGCTGCTTACCAAGCAGATATCACGTACGGTACGAACAACGAATTCGGTTTCGACTACTTGCGTGACAACATGGTGCACAACCCGGAAGAAATGGTGCAAAGGAAACACCACTTCGCCATGGTCGATGAGGTGGATAGCGTGTTGATCGATGATGCCCGTACCCCCTTAATCATCTCCGGCCCGGTGCCCCGCGGTGAGGAACAGGAATATTACGCTTTAAAGCCGAGGATCAAACAATTGGTAGATCAACAAAAGAAAGTGACCAACCAATTCCTGATCGAAGCGAAAAAATTAATTGCCGAAGGTAAGGATGATCCTAAAACCGGCGGATTAGCATTGATGCGCGCTTGGCGCGGTTTGCCGAAGAGTAATGCCCTGATCAAGTTCTTAAGTGAACCGGGGATGAAAGTGTTGTTGCAGAAAGCGGAAAACTATTACCTCGCGGATCAACAAAGGGAAATGCCCAAAGTTGATGAAGAGTTATACTTCCATATCGATGAGAAGAATAATTCCGTGGATCTTACCGAGAAAGGTATTGCCATGATCACCGGTTCAGGTGAAGATCCCAACTTCTTCATCATGCCGGATGTAGGTAGCGAAATAGCGGAAATTGAAAAATTACCGTTAAGCGCCGAGGAAAAACTTCAGAAGAAAGATCAATTGTTGCAGGATTTTGCTTTAAAATCCGACAGGATACACTCCATACAACAATTGTTGAAAGCATATACCTTATTCGAGATAGACGTAGAATATGTTGTTATTGACGGTAAGGTTAAAATCGTGGATGAACAAACAGGTCGTATCATGGAAGGCCGCCGTTATTCCGACGGTCTGCACCAAGCGATCGAAGCCAAGGAAGATGTGAAGGTAGAAGCTGCTACGCAAACTTTCGCCACCATCACCTTGCAAAACTTCTTCCGTATGTACCATAAGTTAGCCGGTATGACGGGTACCGCGGTTACGGAAGCAGGCGAGTTCTGGGAAATTTACAAGTTGGACGTGGTTTCCATTCCAACCAATATCCCGATTGCCCGTAAAGATTCTGAAGACCTGGTTTATAAAACCAAGCGCGATAAATTCAGGGCCGTTATCGAGGAAGTGAAGAAACTTAAAGAAGCCGGTCGCCCGGTATTGGTGGGTACAACTTCCGTTGAGGTTTCCGAATTATTGAGCAAGATGCTCACCTTCGAGAAGATACCTCATAACGTACTGAACGCGAAACAGCACGCCCGTGAAGCACAGGTAGTTGCCGAAGCTGGTTTGGCCGGCGCCATCACCATCGCCACCAACATGGCCGGTCGTGGTACGGATATCAAGCTCGGCCCCGGTGTGAAAGAAGCTGGCGGTTTGGCTATTATAGGTACAGAACGCCATGAAAGCCGCCGTGTTGACAGGCAGTTACGCGGTCGTGCGGGACGTCAAGGTGATCCGGGTTCTTCCCAATTCTTCGTTTCGTTGGAAGATGACTTGATGAGGATGTTCGGTTCCGAGCGGATCGCTTCCCTGATGGATAGGATGGGTTATAAAGAAGGCGAGGTAATCCAGCACAGCATGATTACCAAATCCATCGAAAGGGCCCAGAAAAAAGTAGAAGAAAATAACTTCGGTATCCGTAAACGCTTGTTGGAATATGATGATGTGATGAACAAGCAACGTACCGTGATTTATAGCAAACGTAACCACGCCTTGTTCGGTGAACGTTTAGCAATAGATATCGACAATGCTTTCTATGATGCGGCGATGGGCATCCTTGAGAAGAACCGTGCTCAAGGCGATTACGAGACCTTCAAGCTGGATGCTATCCTGAACTTCACCGTCGATACCACGATCAGCGAAGAAGAATTTGAAAAAGGTAATATGAATGCCATCGCTGAAAAATTATATGCAGAGGCGAAAGCACATTACACTCACAAAACTTCCGAAGTGGTTACCGGTACCTTACCTGTAATTGAACAGATCTACCGCGAACAAGGTCAAAATATCGAGAATATCTCCATTCCATTTACAGATGGTAAAAAAGGTATCAACGTATTGGCAAACCTTAAGAAAGTAGTTGATACGAAAGGTAAAGAAACCATCGGTGCGTTGGAACGCAGCATCACGCTGGCCTTGATCGATGAATCATGGAAGGAGCACCTGCGCGAGATGGACGAATTGAAACAATCCGTACAAGGTGCGGTTTACGAGCAGAAAGACCCGTTGTTGATCTACAAACTTGAAGCATTCAAGTTGTTCAAGGAAATGGATGATAATACCAGCCGTGAAATTGTTTCATTCTTGTGTAAGTCAGGCATCCCCGTGAGCCAAGATCAACCGGCCAACCAGCAAAGGCAAGCAGCGCCACCGCAACAAATCCGTGAAGGTCGTGAAGAAAAAACCGATATGAGCCGCATGAGGGCATCGCACCAGGAATTTTCTAACGGGCAACCGGAACAACAAGCGGAACATTATACCAATGGACCGGATACTGACGTAAAACAAGAGCCCGTTCGCGTAGGCCCCAAGGTGGGTCGTAACGATCCCTGCCCCTGTGGTAGCGGGAAGAAATTCAAGCAGTGTCACGGTAAAGACCAATAATTACGAATAAATCATTATAGTCACAGCGTTGCACAGCTTTCAAGAGTTTGCAACGCTGTCTTGTTTTATATAAAACCGTTTTCGGATGAAGACCATCAACCGTTATATTGACCATACGATACTAAAACCTACAACCACGCTAAACGAGATTAAGAAGTTGTGCATGGAAGCCGTGGAGTACAATTTTGCAGCCGTATGCGTGCCACCGCCATTCGTGAGGATTACAAGCACTTTTGTCGGAAATACCGATACCAAGGTAGCCACCGTTGTAGGATTCCCCTTCGGCTATGCCGCTATCGAGGCCAAAGTAGCCGAAACCGTGATGGCGATTTTAGATGGCGCCGATGAAATTGATATGGTCGCCAACATTATCGCGATTAAGGGCGGGGACTGGGAATTTATTGAGAAAGAAGCCGCCACGGTACTGTCGTTGGTTCACAGTAAAGGGAAGGTGTTGAAAATCATCATCGAAAGTGGCATATTATTGGATGAGGAAATCATTAAATGTTGCGAAATTTACGGGAAGTTAGGGGTTGATTTCGTTAAAACCAGCACCGGCTATGCCGAGAAGGGTGCCACTTTGGAAGCGGTTGCCTTGATGAGAAAACATTTACCCGCAAATATTCAGATAAAAGCTTCGGGCGGGATTCGTACCTTTGCCTTTGCAGAAGCATTGATCGCGGCTGGGGCTAACCGGATAGGAGCCAGTGCCAGCGTGCAGATCATGAAAGAAAGCTTAGCTCAATCATAAACCGGTTTAACTGGTGATTAAAAATATATATGATGCATAAATTTATTTTTTTACCGGCCTTGATGTTTTTATTTGTAACTGTAGCCCGTGCTCAAGAAGTGAGTGATGGTTCCATCAAGGTTGTAAAAGACGGTCGAATCGAAGCATTGATCAAGAAGCAAGTATACGTGAACACCCTAGCACTACGCAACCCACCCGGTTTCCGGGTACAAGTTCTTTCCACCAACAAAAGAAATGAGGCTACCGCTGCTAAAACTAAGTTGATGCAAGCCTTTCCTGACTACAGGACTTACCTGGATTACCAGGCGCCTTATTTCAAAGTTCGCGTGGGCGATTTCCGCAGCCGGGAAGAAGCCACGGAACTTCGTAATAAACTATCCAACTTTTTTCCCGCTGGCGTATTCGTAGTGCCTAGCATCATCAACGTAACGCCAGGCAAAGAAATGATCAATGAAAACTAAAATACATTCCCTAGCAAAACAATATGCACAAGAATTTATCAATGTAAGAAGACACTTACATTCACACCCGGAACTTTCATTTCAAGAATACGAAACCAGTAAGTTCATTCAACAACAACTCGATCAATACGGGGTTTCTTACCAAGCCGGTATTGCCGGAACAGGCATCGTGGCTATTATCGAAGGTAAAAATCCCGGGAAAAAAGTCATCGCGCTACGTGGCGATATCGATGCTTTGCCGATATTGGAAGCCAACGATGTTCCATACAAGTCGCAACACGAGGGCGTAATGCACGCCTGCGGTCACGATGTGCATACAACCTGTATGCTCGGCGCCAGCAAAATTTTAAACGAACTTAAGGATGAGTTTGAAGGAACCGTTAAGATAATTTTCCAACCCGGCGAAGAAAAACATCCGGGCGGCGCCAGCCTGATGATTAAGGAAGGCGTATTGGAAAATCCCCATCCCCAGGCAATTCTAGGCTTACATGTTCAACCTACCATGGAAGCGGGAAAACTAGGTTTCCGTGCAGGAGAATATATGGCCAGTGCCGATGAGATCTACATCACGATCAAGGGTAAAGGCGGTCATGCCGCCGCCCCGCATCTTACCGTGGATACCATCTTGGTGGCTTCGCATTTAGTGGTGAGCTTGCAACAAATCATCAGCCGAAACAACAATCCATTCACACCATCTGTTTTATCCATATGCGCGTTCAATGGCGGATTTACAACCAACGTGATCCCCAGTGAAGTGAAATTGATGGGAACATTCAGGGCGATGGATGAAACCTGGCGTTTTAAAGCCCATGAATTAATCAAGAAGCAGGCTACAGAACTGGTACACGCGATGGGTGCGGAGATTGAAATGGAAATACTGGTGGGCTACCCTACCTTAATCAACAATGAGACCGTTACCGGTAAAGCCCGTAGCTTGGCAGAAGAATACTTGGGTAAAGAAAAAGTTGATGACACGGAATTACGGATGGGCGCTGAAGATTTTGCCTTCTATTCCCAAGAAATCCCGGCTTGCTTTTTCCGCCTGGGAACAGGGAATAAGTCGCGCGGCATTACTTCCGGCGTACATACCCCCACATTCGATGTGGATGAATCTGCTATCGAAGTCGGTATGGGTACAATGGCTTACCTGGCAACACAATTTTAAATAATTCAGCTATATAATAAACTGCTACACGCATGGTAAAAATTGGTCAATACAACCATTTAAGAGTCAAGAAGCTGTCCGATTTTGGCGTGTTTCTCGATGGTTACGGGGAGCTGGAAATTTTAATGCCCAAGCGCTTTGTCCCGAAGGATACAAAGGTGGGCGATGAATTGGAAGTCTTTATTTATCATGATTCGGAGAACCGCCTGACGGCCACCACGCAAAAACCGAAAGGCATTGTAGGCGATATCGTAAACCTGAAAGCCGTTAGCACTACGCCGCAAGGCGCTTTCCTGGATTGGGGTTTGATGAAAGATATATTTGTCCCCCTTTCCCAACAAGTACATAAAATGATCCCGGGACAAGAATATCTCGTGAAAATTTATCTCGATGAAAGAACAGGAAGGGTGGCTGCAACCGAGAAGTTAGAACGATTTTTATCGAATGATGAATTGAGCGTCAATATCCTCGACCCGGTTAAAGTGACTATTTACAGGAGAACGGATCTCGGCTTTGTTGTCATCATCAATAATAAACATACCGGAATCTTGCATAAAAATGAGATATTCCGCCCTGTCGATACCGGTGAAACTTACGATGGATATATCAAGAATATCAAGCGGGATAAAATTGATGTTGTTCTCGGTAAACCCGGTTATGACAAGGTAGAAGATGAGGTTGACAAAGTGCTGCGCCTGCTCAATGAAAATGATGGTTACTTACCTTATCATGATAAAAGCGACCCCGAAGAGATTTATGATTTCTTCGGTATGAGTAAGAAGACCTTCAAGATGATCACCGGGAATTTATATAAACAGAAGAAAATCATTTTTACCCAGACCGGCATCAAACTGATTACGGATTGATGACGGATTGCGGAATTTCAAGGATTTATTTTACATTAAAACGGGACATAAAAATGTCCCGTTTTTTATTTATTATATTTCAACATGATAGATTCTTTGTCTTTTATTTGAGACCAATATTTTGTCGGTACAATCATTTCTCCACCATTTACATTGCTGAATAATGTTTTGATATTGCAAGACGTATCGATTTGTGCACTTGAATTATTAGACACATCCAAACGGAGCGTGTCCACGAAATAATGGCTCATAAATGCGTAAGCCTGGTTATTTAAACTTACCGATACAGATCGTGGATAGTCGTCTTGGCCAGATTGGTTCAACAAATGCAGATCGGCTTTATTACTCGATATTGACTCCAATTCATTAACATATATAATTGTAGATGCACTATTAAAACCGTTGTAATCATATTTTAACGGCTCGGGAATTTTTAGATCTACGAAAAGGGTGTCATTTTTTATATTGTATGAAACACAACCTTTAGAATAATTATTTCTTACGATCCGCTGGGTATCGTTGGGAGCAATAATGACGAATACGTTTAGTGCGCGGGTATTGCCCCAGGTTTCTACCTTTTTATCTTCCCCGGTTACTAGGTCCTTTTTGTAAATATTAAAGGTACCGTCTACGGATATATGGTGGAAACCAGGAGCCGCTTCGATTATTTCTTTAACTGGAACTCTATTCATTTCCGGTTTGTCAAAATGCCCCGCCTCGTATTCCTTAGCCATAATGAAATTGCCGAACACCAGTGTCCCGGCCAGGACAAGTATAAAAGCGATTAATAGATATATAGAGGTTTTCATAAACCTAATTATTTTGAGATTGTAAATATGTTTGATATTGTTGATGTAAGTCCTTCCAATCTATATCCAATAAGAATACCTTGTGAAAAAAAGCAGGTAATTCTTCTTTGATAAAATGTTCCTTACGTGTTTTAACAATGATATTTTTAGCGCCCGGATCGATGAAATATCCTAGTCCGCGCTTTGTATAAATAATACCTTGCTGTTGTAAATATTCGTAAGAACGCATGATGGTATTGGGATTTACCGCAAGTTGTACAGCCAATTCTCTTACAGAAGGAATTTTTTCATCCTGCAACCAAGCGCCGGATTGTACCTGGTCACAAACATATTCAGCAATCTGCAAGTAGATAGCCTGTGTTTGATTAAAATCCATTGTAAGTAATTTAACGGGTTAATTCTTGTTCCTGTGTCCTCTTGTAGCCTATATAAAACGAAAATATCAACAACAGCAAGAAAAGGATAATCATGATATTCATATAATTTAGCGGCATCCACACGGTTTCATCGGCGTGGAACCCATTGTGAGTATTATATTGGAGTTGAATTTTATTCAGTCCATTCTTGTCACCCACGAATAAATCCTTTACCGGCAAATCCATATGCCTGCGGGGACTACCCTCCGGGGGTTGCTTCCCCCCGGCGATCCATCTTGCCAAGCCATTGTCCACGATTTCCGTGGAAATCATGTAAACCAAAATCCCTAAACCCAATTTGACATAGAAATATTTCCGGATGAAAACAATCAACAAAGTAAATACCATGCAAAACCTTAAATATGGCGCTACCAAGTACTGGAATTTGTCGTATATCATCGTATCGGTGATACCACCGAGGTAGTTTATGTAAATTAAATCCGTAAGCTTGATAATGATCATACCGGTTATAATACAACAGGCGGGGAATATAATATAACTAATGATGAAAGCTACCAAGGCTTTCTCTGCTAGGCTTGCAGGTAATATGAGCAGGCTTGCGCCTTCTTTCTGTAATAAGGGCTTGAATATGAAAATGTTCAAGAAACAGATACCGATGGTCGAGGCAATTAATATTACCTGGATACGCGATTGATTATATCCGGAGGGCTCTATCACCAGTTCGAAAGCCAACATTCCTATGATAAGCAGGGATAAGAAAATAAACAACCAGGTAAAAATTTTCCGGTTGATATTCCAATGCAAACGCATTAAATTTAAGATACGGGAAAGGTTAAACGGCATGTACAATATTTTTATGGCCAGAAAATAAAGAAGCGAAATAATCGGGCTGTTCCATCGCTGCATTGAACAACATCTCCAGGTTTACCGGTGATGATAAATGATGCCGGTTTTCCTGTATGATAGCATAACCCAGCAGGATGTTTTCGCTATAGACCAGGTGATCATTACCTTCCAATTGCTTCACGATATTGAAATACAGTTTATGACCAATCTCTTCGATCGAGCTATTCACCAGCACCTTGTCATCCTGTAAAATGATGATATGATCCACCAGGTTATTCAATTCCAACATCTGGTGCGAACTGATTACGATACATTGAAAAGGTTGTACCATCCCGGCCAACAGCTTATTGAAGTTCTTCCGGGAAGTGATATCCAAACCGTTTGTCGGCTCATCCAAAAAGATATATGGTACATTGGTAGACAATGCAAACGCTAACATTGCCTTTTTCAATTGCCCATGGCTTAGATTGGATAGCTTTTGACCGGGTGAGACTTCAAACTTCGCCAAGCATTCATCAAAAAAATCGGGGTTAAAATCTGGGTAAAATTTCCCGAAACTCTTGGCATAATTCTTCGCGGAAATTGAAGGCGCATCGGGATTATCCGGCAAATAATAAATCTCGCGGAAAAAGGATAGCTGCCTTTTCCTAGGTTCATTTCCGCCTACTAGTATTTCGCCGGAACCCGGGAATAATAAACCTGACAATAAACCTAGCAAGGTAGATTTGCCGATCCCGTTCTTTCCCAGTAAACCGTAAACCTTACCCATATCGAGTTGCAGGTTCACATCGTTCAAAACCTTTTCTTTACCGCGATAAGCATAAGATACATTCTTGATACTGATCATAATAGTTAGATTAAATGATAAATATTTAGTGTATTAGTAAACTAGTACACTGCAAATGTAAAAAGCCTTTTCGATATTTCAAATATTCCTGCAAATTTTTCTTTAGGGCAATTAAATTTTGATAATAATAGGCGGGCGTAGCGGGTAAATCCGGCTTACAAAAAAGAAAGCCAAGGACTGCAATCCTTGGCTTTCTTTTACTTCATATTATATAACTATGTAAAGTACTGATCATTAATAGTACCTTAAATCTTTTACATTTCCGGGTACAGCGGGAACTGTTTCATGTACTCGTTCACTTCTCCGCGCAGCTTCGTGATAAGCGTTTCATTATCGGCATCCATCAATAATTGATCGATCCAGTTAACGATTTGGGGCATATCCGCTTCTTTCAGTCCACGGGTTGTAATAGCCGGCACACCGATACGGATACCGGAAGTTACGAACGGCGATTTATCATCGAACGGAACCATGTTCTTATTAATGGTGATATCTGATTTCACCAAGGTTTGTTCCGCTTTTTTACCGGAGATATTCTTATTCCTGAGATCAATCAGCAACAGGTGATTATCTGTACCGCCGGAAACAATTTCGTAACCTTTTTCCAAGAAGCTGGTAGCCATAGCTTGCGCATTCTTGACAACCTGGTGTGCATATTGCGTATAATCGTCACTGAGAATCTCGAAGAAGGAAACTGCTTTGGCAGCAATCACATGCTCCAAAGGTCCGCCTTGAATACCCGGGAATACGGCAGTATCGATCAGCGAACTCATCATGCGGGTTTCGCCTTTCGGGGTTTTTAAACCGAATGGATTTTCGAAATCCTTACCCATCATGATCATACCGCCACGTGGGCCACGTAAAGTTTTGTGTGTAGTCGTAGTAACGAAATGACAATGTTCGAATGGTGAATTGAGCAAGCCTTTGGCAATTAATCCCGCGGGATGCGCGATATCAGCCATCACGAAGGCGCCGATCTTGTCGGCAATAGCGCGGATGCGGGCATAATCCCAATCACGGCTATAAGCAGAGGCGCCGCAAATAATCACTTTGGGTTTTTCTTGCAAGGCCACTTTTTCCATCACGTCATATTCAACGCGACCTGTTTCTTTATTAACACCGTAGAAAAAGGGTTGATATAATTTACCGGAAAAGTTCACGGCGGAACCATGCGTGAGGTGACCACCCATGCTCAGGTCGAGGCCCAGTATTTTATCGCCGGGTTGCAAGATGGCCAATAATACGGCGGCATTAGCTTGAGCGCCGGAGTGCGGTTGCACGTTAGCATATTCGATACCGAAGATTTGTTTAGCACGGTCAATAGCCAATTGTTCGCTGAGATCTACCACTTCACAACCGCCGTAATACCTTCTTCCAGGGTATCCTTCGGCATATTTATTGGTCATCACGTTACCCATGGCTTGCATAACCTGCAAGCTGGTAAAGTTTTCAGAAGCAATCAATTCAATGCCATGACGTTGTCTTTCCAATTCTTGGCGAATGATATCAAATATTTGCTGGTCTCTTTGCATGTCGCTATAAAATTTCGCACAAAAATAAATGAAAGCTGGATCAATTACAATCTAGGAATTGGTTTGCATAGGAAATTAGCGATGATTTTTCTTTATACGCGTATGCTTGCTATTTTTCTGGGATACATACACGAGGTTTACCAAGAGGGTAATTATCATCAGGAAAAGTCCGAAGAACTCGCGGGTTTCTTCAATCCAAGGCTTTTCGGCTTGCATGGTAGCGGCAATATTTTCATGTTGATGCTCGCTAACCCAGTTTAAAACACCGTTCTGATCAAAAAACAAGTAGGCGGCATAACAGAGGTAAATAAAAATGCCAAGGCTATATAAATTTTTATACCACTTCCCGCCGGCGGCCAATCCGCAGAGAACAGCCGTATAAAGATACAATGGAATCCAAAGGTAAAAATCGGGATCATTGTACTGTAATCCTGCGAAGATGGTAAATAAAACACAAGCTATAATATTAAATACCTTCATAGTTATATATTAATAATGATCATTTTATAAGATAAACTTACAGCAATTGACAGACTTATCAAGGTTAAACTTTAAAACATTTTTCACATAATATTTGCATTTTTGAAAATATTCACATAGTTTTAATGCACTAAACTGTATAACACTATAGTTAAACAGTATCCCTAGCAAATAGGATTAAACAAAAAACAAACCAGAATCTAAGCATTTAAGGCGTTTGACTTTATAAGTTCCACATTATGAAATGCAAGGGAACACTGAGCCAAATTGCATTTCAGAGTTTATCCAAATAAAAACAAAATCTTTATAGAGATCTGCTTAATTTAGGCATTATTTTAGTACTAGATAAAGAAAGCAACTGCTAACAAGAAGACAAATCAGTTTCGTATTATCGTTTGTTAATAAGCCGTGTTGCTAACTCCCGGAAGGGTTAAATTGTAGGGGAAAATTTAAAAATATGATGCCCGGTTTGGAGAATTATCAATTTTAATGATATATTGCAAAAACTGGTATCAAAACACAAGATCTAAATTTTCAATTGCTTACAATCAATCAGAAAATAAAACTACAAGATATTACGCACCAGCTTGACGCTCATGGGCTCGTGTAAAGTTTATCCTGGTTACTAATCAGGTTTTAGAATGGCGGAAGGAGAGGCACTTGTGCCTCTCTTTTATTTTACGCTCGCAAGGTATTGATAAACAATCGTTAGCCCGGAACTTCAAAGCATATCTTTTACTTATACAACTTTTTTATGGAATACTTGTTTTTTATCATATAACGGATTCAAAGGATTTGTATATTTCTAATGCTATTAGTCTGACCGAAAAAGCCTGGGACCTATGAGTCATAGTATCTTTTGTTATCAATCTAAAATAGGTCGACCACTGAAGGAAGAAGCCCTTTTCCTGGTCAAAAACCAATTGGAGATATTGGGTAATTGCGAAAAGAACGTCGCGATGCAACATAAAATTGTGTCCGCGATCTCTGAAATCCACCCGGGTATGGTCGTTGTTCCATTCAACCATGCCGTTTTAGCATTGGTACAAGAACTGAGCCCTGAAGAGGCGGCTTACCTGTACGACCATATAGATATGTATTCCCCGGAAGGGGAAACACCCGTGCAATTATCCGTACTGCATCACCTCGTCACTATTACCATCGAATCATGGCCGCTGAAGAAAAGCGACCAGTTTTTTATTTACCTCGGGAAGTTTATCAAGGCTATCCGCGAAACTGCCGGTTATTTCGTGTATGATCCGCAACTGGATGTTGCTTTTGACCCTTCGCAAGATAATTACAGGCGATTAATGCATTATATCGCGGAAGAAGAACATATTCACCAAGGCATTATCAGGGAGAAACATGCTAAACCTTGGTACAAATTCTGGTAACCCTACCCGGGAATTAGCCATTTATTAACATTTATACATCTTCAAGAATACCTCTAATCCCAGGCATTCCAAAATTAACGCAACGAATCCGCCCCTTTATTTGTTACATATCAAGTAACTGTAGCTCAATAGGTAATAATTTTATTTAAAAGTCCGCCTACACTTACTTTTCCAGCTGTCATCTTTAATAAATTCAAATTCAAACTGATCGTACAAACATCATTTTTTTATTATCAATAACAAACGCTTAACAATTAATTTCCAGAAAATGACTTTATTTAAGCTGGTTAGCTGAACATTACAATCATTAGGATCCTATAGCTTATATAATTACATGTAAGATGATATTCTTGGTTAAAAACAACAGTACAGACATCCCGTTTAAAAACACGAGCCATGTTCCTTCCCATCAACAAGGGATCAAGTTACCCGATGCCGAACAGTTCGGCTATGTTAAATACGGCTCTAATGAATGGTACATGCAAACTATTGCCCAGGATGGGTACAAGGTTAAGGTGAATCAGTTTAAGATCCGGGAACCGATTATTTTATTACCGGATAACGCCGCGTCTTGCCATGCCTTAGTTTACATTGAAGCGGGAAAATTCGCGGTACGAATCCCTAGATGCGAAGAAGCCATCGTGCACGTCAAGACAGGGGAATTTAGGGAAGCCAGCCTTCCTGCCAGCGGCATAGAACTGCAATTCAATGCCGGCTATTATTGTATCAAGCATATTGAACTAACCGAAACCGGCATCCCGGGGCAGGAACTGAAAAATATGATGAAAATCCTCGCAGATATACCGGTAAAAGTTCTAGGCTAGGTAGTCTATACAAACTTACAGCGCATGAAAAAGGGCAGACTTAAAGCCTGCCCCGGTAATTTATGATGTCTTTTTATCACCCTGCGGCGGTAAGACATATTTTACTAATATTATAGCGATGGCAATCAAGAATAATATTGCGCCAATTATAAAACAAAAATTATAAATAACCGGATCATGGTTCTTTACAAAACTGTAAGCCCCCATCATGATTAAGCTTAGCGATATAATCAGCAAAATAGCAATCAATATGATGTACCTGGTCTTTTTCATCCTAATGGTTGGTTTCGTCTTATCAATTCTTACGGAAAATCCACTTTAAGGCCTCTCCCCATGTTACTTTCTTCCCGTACAACAATATGCCCGTACGGTAAACCCTACCTGCCACCCAGGTAGTAAATAAGAATCCTATTACCAAGATGCCCATCGACAAAGCCAGTTGCCAATAAGTGACAGTACCCGGCACCCCGTATGGAATCCTCGCCATCATCACCACCGGCGATGTGAAAGGTATAATACTTCCCCAAACAGCCAGGCTGCTATTTGGATCTGTAACCGCTTTCATCATGATAAGGATCGCTATAATGATCGGTAATGTAATCGGGAATGTTAAGCCTTGAGCATCGTTCGGATCTTCGTTCACCAAGCTACCTACAGCCGCAAACAAGGAAGAATAAAATATATATCCACCCAAGAAGTAGAATACGAAACAGAAAGTAATCAACGGCCAGTTAGCGCTCAATTGGATATGCTGTAATTGTTGCGCGATGGCCACTCCAGCCGAGGGATTAGGGGAGTTAGCTTGCGCCGCAGCTAACTCTGCCGGGCTGATAAACAGCGGCACCAGGAAGGCCAAACCGTAAATCAAACCAATCCAAATTATGAATTGCGTTAAACCAACAGCGCCGATACCCAGTATCTTACCCATCATCAATTGAAAAGGTTTCACGCTGCTCACCATCACTTCCGCGATACGGTTCATCTTCTCTTCCATTACACCGCGCATCACCATCATTCCGAATAACAGCAGGATGATATAAATGATAAAACCGCTGGCATAACCAATTACCAAGGATATTTCCGCGCTACCTTCCTTCTCCTCTTTACCGGTTTTACTGATAATATCCACATTAGAACGGATATCATCCAGCTTTGATTTATCGATCCCTGCCTTCTCCATGCGTAAATCTTCAATCACGTTGTTGATCTTCGATTCGAGGGAACTTTTCGTCATGATGTTTAATTGCCCTTCACCGTAGTAAACGATGTTGGGAGGACGGTTTAAATTATCCATCTTCGGGATATGCAGCAACCCGGTAAATCCTTTCTCTGCATAGCTCGTGCGCAGGGAATCAAACGGCAACTGGTCATTGAAGATGAAGTGTTCGTTTTGCCCGTCAGGAATACGGTTTTCAAATAATTTACTTTCATCAACCACTACGATTCTTTTTTCAGCATTACCGGTCCTGGCCAACAGTGCCGGCACAACCATCAGGGCAATGATGAAAATGGGGGTTAAGATTGTAAGCACCAGGAAGGATTTTTTCCGAACCCTGGCGAGGTATTCCCTTTTTATGATGAGCCAAATTTTATTCATGGTAATAGTTTTAACTGGAGTTAATTAAGCAGCGTCGTTGGTAATCTTTACTTGTTCAATAAATACTTCACTGATCGTAGGCAATACTTCTTCGAAATAAGTGACCTGTAAATCGTGGTTAATGAAATGCTTGAGGATGTCGTTGGTTTGACTGTCCTCGTTCACCTTTACGATTAGCGAGTTACCATCTTGTTCGATGATGGTAAAATGATAAGTCGCGAGTTGCGCGGGATTGGGTACGAGCCCCAATTTGATTTGGAACAGGTGCTTCTTGAAGTCCTGCTTGATCTGCTGTACTTTACCGTCCAGGATTTTCTTACCGTTATTGACCAATACGATATGATCACAAATTTCTTCCACTTGCTCCATCCTATGCGTAGAGAATATGATGGTGATCCCTTTCTTGGCCAATTCAAAAATTTCGTTTTGGATCAAGACAGAGTTGATCGGATCCAAGCCGGAGAATGGCTCATCCAAGATCAACAACTTCGGCTCATGCATCACGGTAGAGATGAACTGTACCTTTTGCTGCATCCCTTTACTAAGTTCTTCCACTTTCTTATCCGACCAGCTATTGATTTGAAATTTATCAAACCAATATTTCATTTTCAGGCGGGCATCTTTGGAAGACATGCCTTTCAATTGCGCCAAGTACAGGACTTGTTCAGCAACTTTCATCTTTTTATACAAGCCCCTTTCTTCCGGCATATAACCGATATCGGCAATATCCCTGGCAGGATCAAAAGTTTGGCCGTCAAACAAAATCTGCCCGTTATCAGGATAAAATATTCCCGTGATCATGCGCAGCAAAGTTGTTTTACCGGCGCCGTTAGGCCCAAGCAAACCGAAAATGCTTCCTTTCGGAATCGAGAAGCTAATATCATCTACCGCTTTCTTGGTAGCATAATTTTTTTCCAGGTGATTAATTTCTAATAGGTTCATAGCAAGAATTAATAAGACCAAATTACATGAAGTATATAGCTACTGCAATAAAATTACACGAAAAGGAGCTTTTGAGAAACGAACAGCCGGATTCAGTGTACCAGCTAACGGTATAAAAGGTACAAAAAAAACCTTTCCCATGAGAAGGGGAAAGGCTTTTCCCGGTAAATAATATTTAGATCAGGCTTAAATCGCCCTGCTGATAGCCAATGCGACCCTCTCCCCATCCATCGCGGCAGAAACGATGCCACCGGCATAGCCTGCCCCTTCTCCGCATGGATACAATCCTTGCACCTGTGGATGCATCAAAGTATCCTTATCACGCGGAATCCGCACCGGGGAAGATGTTCTCGATTCTGTTGCCACCAATACCGCTTCATTGGTAAAATAGCCGCGCATCTTCTTTCCAAAGGCTTGGAAGGCGCCGGCCAACCTCGTATGAACAGCCGCCGGTAGGACTTCCCGTAGGTTTACACTATTCAATCCCGGTATATATGAACAACCCGGCAATGATGCCGATGTTTTATTATTTACAAAATCTGCCATCCGCTGTGCCGGCGCAACAAACTTACCGCCCCCGGCTTCGTAACAATCACGTTCAACAGATTGCTGGTAAAGCATTCCG
Organism: Chitinophaga caeni; assembly: GCF_002557795.1. NCBI lineage: Bacteria > Pseudomonadati > Bacteroidota > Chitinophagia > Chitinophagales > Chitinophagaceae > Chitinophaga > Chitinophaga caeni. Next base: position 472,543 of record NZ_CP023777.1, read on the forward strand.
GCCAAAGGTCCCGCTTCTTTAAATATCTCGAAATCCTGCTCATCTACCGTTACCACCATGCCGGAGTTGGCATACGGATTATTTCTTTTCGAAGGAGACCAACCGTTCACTACCAGCTCACCCGGATCTGTTGATGCAGGCGCAATAATGCCACCAGGGCACATACAAAAAGAAAATACACCGCGGCCCTCTACTTGTTCTACCAGGCTATAACTAGCCGGGGGCAAGTAATCGCCCCTTGTTGCGCAATGGTACTGCGCACTGTCAATTAAAGATTGGGGATGCTCAATGCGTACGCCCAGTGCAAAAGGTTTTGCTTCAACAAGAACATGCTGTTCATGCAACATCCGGAAAATATCCCTAGCGGAATGTCCCGTGGCCAGTATTACGTGCCCCGCATCGAAAACACCCGATTGTTGTGTTTGTACACCTTTCACCTTACCCTTGGTCAGCACCAGGCGATCTACCTTTTGCTCAAAATGTACTTCCCCGCCGCAGGCAATAATTTGTTCGCGCATGGCGGTGATAATATGCGGCAACTTGTTGGTACCTATATGCGGATGCGCATCAAATAAGATATTCTCTTCAGCACCGAAGTGATGGAACAATTGTAAAATACGGTTGATATCACCGCGCTTATTAGACCTGGTGTATAATTTACCGTCGGAATAAGTCCCGGCGCCACCTTCCCCGAAGCAATAGTTCGAGTCGGGGTTCACGGTACCGGTTTTATTCAGTTGAGCCAGGTCTCTCCTGCGGGCACGAACATCCTTCCCCCTTTCTAACACGATGGGTTTGATGCCCAGTTCTATCAGCTTCAACGCGGCAAATAAACCCGCTGGGCCGGCGCCGATGATGATAGCGCGGGGTGCATTAGCCCGGACTTGATTAAAATTAAATTCAAGATGTTCCCTTTGCTGGAAAGGTTCATCGATAAAAACTTTCAGTGTAAGTACGTAGTAAGCTTGCCTAGAACGTGCATCAATAGAGCGTTTCAAGGTTTGAATACCGGAGATGCTTTGTTTTTTAACAGCAAGCTCGGCAGCGGCAGCTTCCAAGATAAAAGCGTTGTTAGCTGCTTCGGCAGGCTTTAACTTGAGAGAGATTTGTTGGATCATCTGTTAACTTGTTAGGTAATTATCCTAAAAAAATTGTGGGAACAAAGATACGTTAAAGGTTGGAGTGTAGGGTTATAGGCAACAAAAAATCCCGGCAAATACCGGGACTTCATGTTTCTCACTAATAAATATCTTATAAATAATCTATATAGAATTAAAATGGAAGATCATCATTAGTTTCGGAAGAGTTGCCGTTAAAAGCTTCTTGCGAAGTGTTGTAATTCGGTTGAGGATCAGCTCCAGGAGCGGCTTGCATCATGGATTCCATGCGCCAAGCATCGAGGTTGGTGATATAGTTTACGCGGCCATCTTTTTCCCAGCGGGAACCTTTGATGTTGAAATACACTTTCACCATATCTCCTTCGTTGAATCGATCAACGATGGCAGTTCTATCTTGAACTGCTTGAAATTTAATATAGTTTGTAATAACGCGGCCATTGAAATCTTCCGATTTCTCGATAACAAACTCTCTTGTTTTAAAAGTTTCACTGCGCTGTACCGTGTTATATTTCACAATCAGCTTTCCGGTAATTTCAAAGCTCATGGGTAAAAAATTTTAAAAAAGTATGCGATAGCGTCAAAGATAAGTTATTCGACTTAGGTACGAACAATTACTTTTACACAACTTATTCTCAAAATTAAATAACCTTTCATACATTTGCGTCCGCTTTCTAAAAAATGCGGTAGAACATATTTATATATGTACTGCAAAAATGGTCCTGGGAATTTATCCTGGACATGGGAACGGGACTTAGATATTACCATCGATGCTATTTTACCAGCAATTGTGATTAATTTCTATTATAAGGTAAACTGTTTTTCAAATCGGTTGTTAATCATACAACTATAAACTTTGAAAAAACTGATAGAATGCAGATGGCATAAGGGTTTGAACAAATCGACTTGCAAGCTTGCATGACGTTATTCATATTGTAATTATTCGAAAAAAAACAAGGCAGATAAATTTTTTTTTTCAACATTTTCTACAGATATTCGTCATCCTGTCTAAAATTTTTCAATGCACTTTCGATTGGAAAGTTTGAATTCGAGAACACCCTAATTAATAAACGACTAATTATTATATCTACATGAATAAAACTTGCGAACAAGTTTGGGATAGGTGTCTGAATATAATCAGGGATATAGTGGAATGGCAGCCTTTCAAGACTTGGTTTGAACCCATAAAACCTGTAAAGCTCGAAAATAATGTTTTGACGATACAGGTCCCCAGCCAGTTTTTTTATGAATATCTTGAAGAGCATTATGTTGGATTATTAGGAAAAACCATTAAACGTGAATTAGGGAAAGAAGCGAGATTGGAATACCGGATCGTTGTAGAAAACAGCATCCCCCATCAACACGCCAAAACCGTGAACATGCCCACACAGTTTACCAGGTCTCAAAAGGAAAGTGAAGTAGACTTTCCCTTGACCATCCACAACCCGGTCAAGAACCCGTTTGTAATACCCGGCATTAAAAGGGTACAGATTGATTCCCAGTTGAATCCGAACTACACTTTCGATTCTTATATTGAAGGTGATTGTAACCGCGTAGCCCGCAGGGCCGGCAAAACGGTCAGCGATAAGCCCGGTGGCACCTCCTTTAACCCCCTCGTTATATATGGCGGTGTGGGTTTAGGTAAAACCCACTTGGCACAAGCGATCGGTAATGAAGTGAAACGTCAAAGCCCCAACAAGGCTGTATTATACGTGAGTGCCGAAAAATTTATCAATCAATTTATCGATCACTCCAAGAATAACATCATCAACGACTTTATACATTTCTATCAATTAATAGACGTATTGATTGTTGATGATATTCAATTCTTTGCAAGGGCAGAAAAATCGCAGGACGCTTTCTTCGCGATATTTAATCACTTGCATCAATCCGGCAAGCAATTGATCTTAACATCCGACAAGCCTCCCAAGGATTTGGACGGTGTACAGGAACGCCTGTTGAGCCGCTTCCGCTGGGGACTAAGTGCAGATATCCAGGTACCTGACTTCGAGACCCGCATGGAAATATTGGAAATGAAAATGCGCAACGATGGATTGGAGATGCCGAAGGAAGTTGTGAAGTACGTTGCCTATAATATTCAAAGCAATGTTCGCGAACTGGAAGGCGCCCTGATCTCATTGCTCGCGCAGTCGTCTTTGAACCGCAAAGAAATAGATTTGGACTTAGCCAAGAGAGTGTTGAAATCGTTCGTGAAAACATCATCTAAAGAAATCACGATCGACAGCATACAGAAAATGGTATGCGAATATTTTGATGTGCCTTATGAAAAGCTTTTACAGAAAACCCGCAAGCGGGAGATCGTTCAAGCCAGGCAAATTACCATGTACCTAGCGAAATCATTTACCAAGAATTCCCTGAAAACCATCGGGGAACATTTTGGAGGCCGGGATCACACTACCGTGATACATTCCTGCCAAACCGTGAAAGATTTAATGGATACGGATAATAATTTCCGCGATAGCGTGATCGAACTGCAACAGAAAGTACAGCTCGCCGCCATGTAATTCGAGAGAGCATAACTCATTGAAAAACGCCGGGTTACGTAACCCGGCGTTTTTCATATATCGGAAATTGGAAATTTTAAAAAAAGTGAACGAGTCTTTTGGAGATTTCAAAACTTTGTTTACTTTTGCATCCCCACACAAGGGAACGGTGAGATGCCTGAGTGGCCGAAAGGAACGGTTTGCTAAACCGTCGTACGGGTTAAACTGTACCGAGGGTTCGAATCCCTCTCTCACCGCGAAGTTTTTAAAAACTAAAAAGCCGCTGCTAGAGCGGTTTTTTAGTTTTCGTGCATATTATACGAGCATTCTTCTTTCTTCTTTACGACCCACTAGTGGCTTCATATCCGGCAGTTTTTTAACGGTTATAAAATTAAAAAACGGTACTTAAAAAATACAATTGCTGATACTTGCTATATTTCCCTTGCAGTAACGCTAAACATCTACAGGACTCTTTCAAATTTTCTTTTCATTGAATAAAGCAACAGCATTGAAAATTTATCATTGTTGTCCGACTAAAAATGCTTTAAAGGCACTTGAATTCCTTACCTGGTCAAGGATATAAGCGAAGGATGATACATTCACCCCCCGCCAAGAGAACCGTGGAACTTCGCACCGTTGATAGCGAAGGGTAGCTTGGCCATACAGTAGTAGAAAGGCCAGATCGAGCGATCAAATTGGCGGCCGTAATGCCAATTTGTGCCCATTTTTCGTGCTTTTTTGGGTAAACAAAAAAGTACAAGAAACGAGCAGATGAACATTGAATCGAACTATTGAGGGATCAAATTGCTCCCCGGTTAAAATTTAGTCGGACAACAATGAAAATTTATATATACTTATGCTACTTTAATTAACCATTATTGTCTTAACCCTCGCCGGTTTTTCCCTATCATATTTATACATATATCTCAATCCTACCATAACCCCGATCAACGCCATGAACACACCCACCAGGGAAGGATAATTATACCCTAAACCATAGGTCAACGGGATACCGCCCAGGTAAGCGCCTGCCGAATTAGCTACGTTGAAGGCCGCTTGCAAAAACGCCGCCGCCATCATCTCCGAACCGGGAGCCGCTTTCATTAACATGATATTTAAAGGGGAACCGGTAGACATTGATAAGCCGCCGCAAATAAACGTCAATAACAAGGATACCGTTTTATCTTCCGAAAAGAAGAAAACCGCTAACAGGGAAACCATCATCAATGCCAATAAGATCGTCGTTGCTTTAGAGGCGCCAATCTTATCGGATAAATAGCCCCCCAGCAAGTTACCAACTACCATACCGCCCCCGGCTAATGCCATAATGTAAGTCATATTCTCCGGCTTAAAACCGGAAATACCCGTCATTAAAGGGCTGATATAACTGAACCAGGTAAATAGCCCGCCGAAACCGATCGCGGTAATAATTAATACCATCCAGGTTTGATTATTCTTCAGGAAACGCAACTCTTGCAGTGGATTTGATTCTTCTTTCCCTTCCATCGATGGCAACCAGGTATACAGGAATAGTAAGGTTAATAAACCGATGAAAGTCACAATCGCAAAATACCAGCGCCAATGGAAATGTGTACCGACGTACGTCACCAATGGCACCATTGCCAAGTTGGCCACCGTAAGTCCTGAAAACATAATCGAAATGTATTGCGCTTCTTTACCCTTCGCGGCCAACTTGGAAGCGACTACTGCACCGATGCCGAAAAAAGCGCCATGTGGTAAACCTGATAAAAATCTTACCAAGAGCATCAGGGTATAATTAGGCGCCACGATAGACAAACCGTTAAATAATATAAAAATCCCCATCAGTACCATCAACACTTTCTTCGGGGGGAACTTCACGGAATACAGGATGAATAAAGGCGCACCGACCACCACCCCCAGGGCATATGCAGAGATCAGGTGTCCCGCGGTTGGGATATCTACCTGCAATGAATCCGCGATAGATGGCAACAAACCCATGATCGTAAATTCCGTTGTTCCGATGGCTAAACCTCCTACTGCTAAAGGGAGCACTCTTTTATCTACCATGATTATCTTATTTAACGGGGCCAGCAATATAACCTGTCGGCCGGGCATTTAAAGAAGCCGCAAAGTTCTTAAATATTTGGGCTTAGTGGTAATTATTTAAATATTAGGCAACTATTACTAAAATAATTTCAACAGGCCATATTGCAATTGTTCCTACAATATTGGCCGGTTAAAAGTCCTAACGAGCTTTTAGAAAATGAAATATTATCAACTGAATCCCAAACAGGCAACATAAACAAAGTACTACCACCTAAGTTGGATTTCCCGATATCCTTACATCACGGGAAACCCGGCAATTACAGCCCTTTTATAAATTATAAATTTTCATAACTTGATATTAATCACACGAAAAGAGGGGTTTAAAATTGCAAGTTTTTCTGTTATTTTGAAGAGCAGAGAAAAAAATAAGATTCATAACAATTGATTTTTCAATAATTCCGGGGTGAAAACACGCTAGGAACATTTTGGTAGATGTTAGTATATTACCTCGCATTCCATGAAAACTGGTATACCTGTGTTTAAATTCACACATTATCAACCGATTGTAAGGTATAATTAACGGTTGTAGCTTGAATTTAACTGTTTAACATTTTTCCGGGATGTAAATATTTGTTTCCAGTAGCTTTATCTCCTGGTTTAATTTAAGGTTTAATGTATGGAGTATTTATATGATGTAGATACGGCAAAATCGTTGTTATTAGAAATCATCAAGTTAAACTCGGATGAAAAGTCCTTGGTATGGCTACATGAGAAATTGACCCGTTATAAGGAAAACCCTCAATTGCAGATATTCAATACTACTTTTACGGCTATTCCAAGGTTTATAGGGAAAGCTAATATCAGCAATTATTTAGATAATGATCATTTCGAACGCATCATACCGGGATGCTATTATTCATATACTCTCTTTACAACGGATCAACTGGCGCGGTTATGGTGGCTAATGCAAATACAGGTGAACTCGAAAGAAGCCTATTGTAAAGCCATTGAACAACTGTTCCTTTCTGCCGAGATGCGCGAGCTGGTGGCGCTGTACAAGTTCTTACCTTATTACGCTTACCCGGAATACTGGGTTCATCAAACGAAGGAAGGAATCCGTTCCAATATCGGCTACGTATTGGCCGCCATCATGGAACATAATCCTTACCCTGCCAAATACCTGGATGAAGCTGCCTGGAACCAACTCGTACTAAAAGCCTTTTTTACAGAGATGAAAGTAAGCGCTATAAATGGTCTTATGGAAAGGGCGAACCCTACCTTAGCGAGAATCTTATGGGATTATGCAAACGAGCGGAGATCCGCCGGGCGCAGGGTACCTAACGGGCTCTGGAACTTGGTAGGTCCATTTGCCGATACCATTGATTGGCAAAAATTAACGGCTTTTTATGACGGGTCACCGGGGGAAGAAAAGAAAGAAATGGCATTAGGACTATCGTTAAGTCCATCCGGGCCTATCAAGGAATGGCTGGATGCTACCGGGTTCGGGGAAGATATAAAATCCGGTAAGATAAAATTAGAACCAGGTTGGACAGCACATCCACCTTCAAAATTTAATAACATTTGATATGTGTTGCAGTCACGAATTATCAGAAAAAGACTTACAACCAATAACTGTTCACGCAGGTTGGCAAGAAAATATTAAAGGCATGCGATTTTTTGATCCGCATGTGCATATGACTTCCAGGACGACCGATGATTACCAAGCAATGGCGGATGCCGGTGTGGCAGCCATCATTGAACCGGCCTTCTGGCTTGGTCAACCGCGGACAGGGCTTGACAGTTTCCGCGATTATTATTCCAGCCTGGTAGGATGGGAAAGGTTCCGTTCTTCGCAGTTTGGCATCAAGCATTATTGTACGATAGGGCTTAATTCCAAGGAAGCTAACAACGAAAGGCTGGCAGAGCAGGTAATGGAAATATTACCCCTTTTTATTTATAAAGAAGGCGTAGTGGGCATAGGTGAAATCGGGTTCGACGATCAAACTGCCGCCGAAGAAAAATATTACCGCGCACAGTTGGAACTGGCCAAGGAAGCGCAATTGCCAGTTCAAATTCATACCCCTCACCGTGATAAAAAAAGGGGCACACAACGCAGTATGGATATTGCAATTGAGCATGGGATTGATCCTTCCATGGTAATCGTGGATCATAATAATGAAGAAACGGTGAAAGAAGTGCTAGACCGGGGCTTCTGGGCAGCTTTTACGATCTACCCCTTTACCAAGATGGGAAATGAAAGGATGGTAGCCGTAGTACAACAATACGGAAGCGAGCGGATCATGATTAATTCCGCAGCAGACTGGGGCATCAGTGATCCCCTTGCCGTACCAAAAACTGCCGCTCTTATGAAGGTTAATAATATTGCCGATGCCGATATCCGCCTCGTTACATATCAAAATGCGATTACCGCTTTCGCGCAAAGCGGCCAAATTAACGTGGCTGATTTTGAACAGGCGCAGCCGGTCAACCAAAGCCTGGATTATCAAGGCAATAAAATATTAAGAGGCGGGCAGCAACCGAGAATAGATAAAGAAGATATTATCATACGCTAGTATCAACTATTATCCCTTATACCATAGATGAAAACCTAATAGAATTTTTGTGCAATACATAAAGTATAAATTATTAGCATACCTCCGCTTAATGCGCTTTGCCAACATCCTGACAGCAGTTGCAGATGTAATGGCTGGCGTTGCCATTGCCGGTTGGGCAAAAGTCCCCTTGATTGTAGATATCGATTCAATATTACAAATCACCTGTTTATGTATAGCAACTGCCGGGTTGTATGGCGGCGGCGTCGTCTTCAACGATATATTTGATGCGGAACTAGATCGTGTAGAACGACCGGAAAGACCGATACCCAGCGGCGCGGTATCAAAAACACAAGCTATTATACTGGGCATTTATTTGCTGTTGATCGGAATTTTTGCAGCCTTCACCATTAGTATATTGACCGGTTATATCGCTATTGCAATAGCAGCCTGTGCCTTGATATACAATAAATGGGGTAAACACCGGGGATTCCTCGGGCCAGTCAACATGGGAATTTGCAGGGGATTAAACTTGTTACTCGGCATGAGTATTATCAATGAATCTATTGATAGCATGGGCTGGGTCGCTATTTTGCCAATTGTATATATCAGCGCGATCACATTGATTTCGCGGGACGAGGTACATGGGGGACAAAAAGGCCCCTTGAGGATTGCGGCTACCTGTTATTTCCTGGTGTATGCAACGATATTGTTCATCGCTTATATGAATGGTAAGATATGGCAAGTGCTACCATTTATAGCCATATTCATTTTCTTAACAAACCGGCCTTTATTAAAAGCTATCAAAAACCCGGTAGGCCCCAATATAGGGGCGGCGGTAAAAGGCGGAATCATCGCGCTAATTGCAATGGATGCTGCATGGGCTGCCTCGTTTGCAACTTTACCTTATGCGGTTTCCGTCCTGTTATTATTACCGGTTTCCCTAATAATTTCTAAATGGATATCGGTGACTTAATTGACATACATTCAATCCTGTTACCAAGTATAAATAAATAAGGAACGGCTGCTGGAAAAATAAATTCTAGCAGCCGTTCCGTTTACTACACCCGTACTCATCGTATTGATTTATACCCAGCAGAACAAGTGTGGCAAAATATTACCGGCAAATAGCGATTACCTGAAACTATATTTTAACAAAACTTGCGTACTATGAAAACGCGTTTTATCACCGCTAGTCCAACCGATGCCATTACTAAAGTTATATCTCGCTTCTACTTCAAACTTATTAATATGAATCCCTCCCCCGAATAACAAAGCTTGCTCCACACCATATATTTCGTCGATTTCCTTCCCGTTACCCGGAAAATCTTCTTTCTCAACACTGAACTCATTGTTGGATTCACTTATTTTAAAATTGTTCGCTATACCCAAATTTACAAATGGCTGCACCTTCTTACTTGTGAATTGATAACGTAATAAAACATTTAAACCCAGGTATGACAATGCCACATGAAACTTCCGTGTTTCCGTAACAGCGGCATTCACTTCCTTGCTCTCTTCTTTATGAATGTCGAAACTACGGTATAGAAGCTCTCCAATCACACTGAAATTATTCCGGTAACGGGTAAGTGGCAACTGTAGAAATATCCCCGGTTCGACCAGGAATTTCGAGAACTCACCGGAACCGATTAATTTTCTTGCATTATAGTAATTTGCAAAAGTTGGCGCTACAACGATCCCCCAGCGAATGTGGTATTCATCATCATTACCTAGTACAGCCACCGGTTTACCGGCAGCATCCCCGTATTTACATTTAACATAAATATCAATAGCATTAGTAAGGCTCTCAAAAGTATAAGTAAGCCCCCCGATATTCACTTCAGGACAACTTCCTATTGACTTTACCAATTCATTCTTATATTCGGGATGATCGACGACGGTTTTAGTAATATCATCATAAACACTGTAATTCGTTAACGGGACGAATGCGCCACCATCATCCTCCAGGATATAATAAGAATAAGGTCCATCCAACGAATACCTGTAAAGTTTTAGTTTATGGTTATAAACCAGTTCTATAAATACATGTTCGGTCTCGATATCTCTCGATGTCTTCCTGGCGCCCGTTGCATAGGAGATATTTCGATCCGTGATATCCAGGGTAAGTTTCTTTGAAAGGTAAAGCTTCTGATCTTTTTCATATCTAAAACCGGCAATTTGATCAGGGTTAAACCTTTCCGAACGATCCTTTCTAGCTTTTTTGTACAGGATATACTTGGCGGTTACGGCGCCAGACTTTCGATTGATCCATCCATGCAAACTATCGCCGTTTAGTTGAATGATTGTACCCCTTTCAAATCTCTGACCGAAGGAAACCGGGGTAATAAAAAGAAGTAAGCAGGTTAATGCTAATAATGAATAAAAGATACGCATAGGTTAAGGGTTCAAATAATCTAATAAATATTAATTATATAGATCATAAGATAGCACTTTACTTGATAATTTTAAAATAATTGAGCACTAAATTAATAAACCGACAGTCCCATCCGGATTGCCTCCTTTACTAAACCTGCCGTGTTTTTTACGGCCAATTTTTGAGTCATATTGAGCCGGTGTGTTTCTACGGTTCTTAAGCTAATACATAATTGATCCGCAATTTCCTGGTTGGTAAATTCTTCTGTTATCAACTTTAATACTTGCCGCTCCCGCTTGGTAAGGGATACCGCATTGACTGGAGAAGGTTTACGCTTATTTTCAGCCGGTAAATTTTCGGCCGCTTCTACATTATCGGGGAATTCTCCCCTATGTACTTCCCGGATGGTACGGTGCAAGGTTGTGTCATCACAATTTCTATGAATAAATCCATCTACCTTTACATTGCCGTAATGATGCTGTAGGCCCTTATTGTAATTTCTTGAGAGCAATACTATCTTAATATGCTTAACCGGGTTTTCCCAGCCTACAAGTGCACTCACAGCGGCTTCGCCATCCCAGATAAAAACATCTACCTGCTCCAAAATTTGACGATCCCTTAAAAGCGCTTGCCCATCAAGGCCGGAAGCCACTAATTCAAAAGAAGGGTCAAAAGAAAGCATCCTGGAAAGCCCATGAATGACAATCCACTGCTCGCTAAAAATGGCTACTTTAATTCTCATAGTGCATTAATTAACATTATGACACGGCAATTTTCCGTTGTTCAACTGGCATCAACAGGCTATAAATTCATACCGGGATCCAGTCAAGACCATTTGCGGATCAACCTGGGGTCGCTTCCTGTTTTTTTTGTACATTAGCTTCCTTTATAAACTAATTTATCCTTTCGATTTTATACGGAACCAGTGATGGAGCAAATAGAACAATCATTTAGTGTTGCATTCAGATACCCGGTATTTTTTACAGAGAACCTTTTCGGGATCGATAATGCAAGTTTTTCAGACTTCCTAGCTTCACAAGCCCATCCAAACGTCCGCAAGAAACTAATTTTCGTGATGGACGAGGGCGTGAAAAACACCCATATTGAATTGGATAAGGAGATCGCGGCTTATTGTGAGCAGATCCAAGGCTTTGAATTGGTCGAAGAAATACTGATCGTACCGGGTGGGGAGCCGGCCAAGAACGACCTGCAATTATTTTATTGGTTGCTCAACGCTATCGATACTTTTAAAATCGACCGGCATTCTATCATCGTTGCGATCGGTGGTGGAGCGGTCCTGGACCTGGTAGGATTTGTTGCAGCTGTTGCGCACCGGGGAGTAAAGCATATCCGTATTCCAACGACGGTTTTATCGCAAAATGATTCTGGCGTCGGGGTAAAAAACGGGATCAATTACCATGGTAAAAAGAACTTTATAGGAGCTTTTGCACCGCCAATTGCAGTTTTTAACGATTATAAGTTCATCGGGACTCTAGACGAAAGGGACTGGCGTGGCGGGATGGCAGAAGCCATTAAAGTAGCCTTAATCCGTGATGGAGAATTTTTTCAATGGCTGGAAACTAATGCCGGCGGATTATCGAAAGCGGAACCAGGCGCGATGCAATACATGATTTACCGATGTGCAGCCCTGCATATGGCCCATATTGGTAAAGCGGGAGATCCCTTCGAAAGTGGATCCAATAGGCCGTTGGATTTTGGTCATTGGAGCGCACACAAACTAGAGCAGCTTACCGATTTCGAAATCAGGCATGGTGAAGCGGTAGCGATCGGCATCGCGTTGGACAGCGTGTATTCTTATTTATTAGGCTGGTTAGATAAATCTTCGATGGTGCGGATCATCGACTTATTAAGGGTATTACGTTTGCCGCTGTATCATCCATTGCTGGAAACTACCGGCGATGAAGATGAAAGCAGTGCCGATATGAATATCATAGCGGGTTTGGAGGAATTCCGGGAGCACTTGGGAGGAGAATTAACCATAACCTTATTGCAGGGAATCGGTAAAGGAGTAGAGATTCACGAAATCGATGCAAAATTACTCCAGGAAGCAGTAAATATATTAAGAGATCAATTTTAAAATACCTTTCATCTATTTGGTAAAAATTTGGCCCCAAGATTAAGTAAACAAGTAATTGTTTCATTGTTTTTATTAGCCAAATTGTAAACAAATATGCAAACATCATACGGCCATCTTACATACTGTACGAATATCCACGCAGGCGAAAACTGGCAAGATCATTTTTCCCAACTGAAAGAGCATATCCCGAAGGTAAAAAGAAACCTGAAACAAGAAGGCCCTTTCGGGATCGGGTTAAGGCTGTCTAACCTGGCTAGCCTGGAATTAAGTAAAGAAAAAAACTTACAAGTATTCCAAGATTGGCTTAATGCCGAGAATGCTTACGTGTTTACGATGAACGGTTTCCCCTATGGGGGATTCCACGATACCGTTGTTAAAGATAAAGTGCATGAACCCGACTGGAGCACCAGCGAAAGGGTTGCCTATACGATCCGGCTTTTCAGAATACTCGCGGCCTTATTACCGGCAGGCATGGAGGGAGGCATCTCCACTTCACCCCTTTCTTACAAGTTGTGGCATACACGCTGCCATGAATCCATCGCCATGACTATGGAATCTTGCACCTTGAACATATTATTGGTAGTAGAACACCTTGCCAAACTCAGGCGATCCGGTGGGCCCTTGCTGCACCTGGATATCGAACCTGAACCGGGTGGACTGATCGAAAATTCCAAGGAATACACCGATTGGTATTTTCAATATTTACTTGCAGCCGGGATCCCATTCCTGCAAGACAAGATGGGCATAGATGAAGCCGCCGCCATAGATACGATCAAAACACATATCCAGTTATGTTACGATGTTTGCCACTTCGCCATCTCTTACGAAGATCCTATCCTGGTGTTGAACAGGATGAGTTCTTACGGGTTAAAAACCGGGAAGATACAGGTCAGCGCCGCATTAAAGTCGATCATGTCAAAAGAAGAGGATCAACGCAAAGCGCAAATTGAATCATTTAAAAAGTTTGATGAACCAACGTATCTCCACCAGGTGATCGCCAGGAAATCAAATGGTCAATTACTTCATTACCCGGATATGCCACAAGCATTGGAAGACGGGATGAACCCGGAAGTTTCAGAATGGAGAGCGCACTTCCATGTCCCTGTATTTTTACAGGAATACGGGGCGTTGGCTTCCACGCAAGACGAGATAATAAAAGTGTTACAAAGACAAAAACAGAAACCATTTTCCAAGCACCTCGAAGTTGAAACATATACTTGGGATGTGTTACCGGAAAAGTTACAAGTTAATATTGACCAGGCTATAGCCCGGGAGCTAAGCTGGGTACAACAACATTTAGAGCATTAAGAAACATTAGCTTTTATAGGAATTTTAATGATCCATGATGAAAAAGACAACAGTAATCGATGTCGTAGGCTTATCTTCTTCACTAATCGGTGAACATACGCCCTTCTTGAAACAATATGTAGCCCAACATGGCCTGTCTACCATCAAACCTATGTTTCCCGCTGTTACCACCAGCGTACAAAGTACTTACCTAACCGGCAAATTGCCGAATGAACATGGCATCGTGGGAAATGGCTGGTATGACCGAACCGATTGCGAGGTGAAATTCTGGAAACAGTCTAACCGCCTCGTGGAAAGTGAAAAATTATATGAAAAAGCCAAGCAGGCAGATCCGCTATTTACATGTGCGAAGATGTTTTGGTGGTATAATATGTATGCCGATGTTGATTTCAGTGTAACGCCACGACCTAATTACTTGTCGGACGGGCGAAAACTACCGGATTGTTATTCCCATCCCGCGAGTTTGAGAGATTCATTGCAAAAAGAATTAGGGCAGTTCCCGCTATTCAATTTTTGGGGACCCAATGCCAATATAAAATCAAGTAAATGGATTGCCGATGCTTCTATAATGGTAGATCGTTGGCATCACCCTACCTTGCAATTAATATACCTGCCGCACCTGGATTACTGCCTGCAAAAGTTCGGGCAGGACTTGTCCAAAATTTCGAAGGAATTGAATGAGATCGATTCACTGGTGGAAGAGCTGGTGCGTTATTTCGAATCCGAAGGCAGCCGTGTTATTATCTTGAGCGAGTACGGTATTACGAATGTCTCCAAACCCATCCACCTGAACCGAATTTTCAGGCAACAAGGTTGGATCGCGATCCGTGAAGAGCGTGGTTTGGAACTATTAGATGCAGGTGCTTCTAAAGTTTTCGCCGTGGCAGATCACCAGGTGGCACATGTATACGTCAACGATGCGTCGATCATCAACCAAGCCAGGGAAGTATTAGAGTCGGTACCCGGCTTAGAATTGATACTTAACCGCGAGGGTAAAAGGGATTATTTCATGCAACATGAAAGGAGCGGCGATTTTGTATTGATGGCAGATAAAGATAGTTGGTTTACTTACTATTACTGGATGGATGATGCGAAGGCGCCCGATTTTGCCAGGATTGTAGATATCCACCGCAAGCCGGGCTATGATCCGGTTGAAATGTTTACCGACCCCGAGGATAAGCTCGTCATGCTGAAAGTTGCCTGGAAATTATTGAAGAAAAAATTAGGATTCCGTTACCTGATGGATGTAATTCCCCTGGATGCTACACTAGTAAAAGGGTCACACGGGAGAGTTACAACGGATAAGGACTATCACCCGGTTTTTATTAGTAATTTTGAAGCGGCCAACAAGGAGTTGGAAGCAGTGGATATTTATTCACTCATCTGGAACCATTTGAATTCCTAACGAATGCTACTTATTTGTTATATCAATTAAAGTACTGACAATGGAAAACAAAACACATTGGGAACAAATATACCAATCCAAATCAGACGAGGAAGTAAGTTGGACGCAAGCCTCACCGGTAACTTCCATAAGGTTGATTCAAGAATTGAATTTATCACCCCTAGACCCGGTCATTGATATCGGCGCGGGTAATTCAAGATTAGCGGAGCAATTATTACAGCTAGGTTATAAAGATATTACGGTCCTGGATATTTCAGGTGCTGCTATAGAAAAATCAAAAGCAAGGCTCGGTGAAGCCGCCGGTAAAATAAACTGGATCGTTACGGATATCTTGAATTTTCAACCCAAACGGAGGTACGCTTTATGGCATGACAGGGCCACCTTTCATTTCTTGACCGAACCTTCGCTGCAAGAAAAATATATCCAAATTGCCAATTCATGCGTAGACAAAGCCGCCGTCATTGCCACCTTCTCAAAAAATGGTCCCGCTAAGTGTAGCGGCCTAAAGGTACAACAGTATGATGCAGCGAGCTTAAGCCAGGCATGGCAGGCTTATTTTCCCAAAGCAAGCTGTTTTACCGAAGAGCATATCACCCCGTTCAATACACGCCAGGAATTTTTATTCTGTAAATTTGAAAGGATATAAATATTTCTTCTTTTCCATACGGTGAACACCATTCCCCGAATATACCTGCATGCCTTAAGGTATAACCCGCCTATCCATCAACACTCCCATTTTTTATAAATCAACGTTTCATCCTTTAATATTTCCCACTCATACAAAAATGCTTGCAATCGGTTGCAATAAATAGATTTAAATAGTAAATTGGGGTTGTTCACGTTATTTTAAACTGGTTTAACGAGCCTTTAATTCAACAACATGCAACGAAGAGACTTCATAAAAAACAGTGCAATCGCCGGGGCTGGTGCTGCCGGGATGACGATCCTGAACTTCCCAGTTTTCGGCAAGAACGCACCCAGCAATAAAATCGTACTTGGCGTAATGGGTGTAAACTCCCGCGGAAACTGGCTGGCACAGGTAGCCAGCAAGCTACCGGGCGCTGAGATAGGCTATATCTGCGATGTGGAAGATGGTGCCATCAAGAAAGGACTTGATGCCGTAGCTAAATCGCAATCGAAAAAGCCTACCGTAATAAAAGATATCCGGAAGTTGGTAACGGTAAAAGATGTAGACGCCATCATGATCGCATCTCCGGATCATTGGCATGCACCGGCAGCCATCATGGCTTGCGCCGCGGGAAAACACGTTTACGTGGAAAAGCCATGCAGCCATAATGCCGCTGAAGGCGAAATGCTCGTTGCAGCTGCAAAGAAATATAACCGTTTCGTACAAATGGGCAACCAAAGGCGCTCCTGGGTAAACATTAACCAGGCCGTAAAGGAAGTTCGCGATCAAAATATACTTGGTAAAGTTTACTACGCCCGCGGATGGTACGCTAATAACCGCGGACCTATCGGGGTTGGTAAGAAAGTTGCAGTTCCAACTACCTTGGATTGGAACCTTTGGCAAGGTCCTGCACCGAGAAAGGATTTCCTGGATAACATCGTTCATTATAATTGGCATTGGAGATGGCATTGGGGCACCTCAGAAACCTGCAATAATGCCACGCATGAATTAGATTGCATGCGGTGGTTCCTCGATGTGCAATTCCCCACCAAGGTCACTTCCGCAGGTGGTCGTTATGCATATAGCGGTGATGATTGGGAAACCCCGGATACCCAAACGCTGAACTTCGAATTTGACGGCGGGAAATCTATTTCCTGGGAAGGACGAAGCTGCAATGCTTTCAAATTAGAAGGCAGTGGCCGTGGCTTCGCATTATTCGGTGAAAATGGTAGCCTTTATAATAACGGTGGCGACGGCATTAAAATTTACGATGCTAAGGGTAAATTAGTTCGTGAAATCAAGCAAGCCGGCGCTAGTGAAAATCAAAACGTGGTTAATACCGTGAGTCCTGCCGGTGAGCAAAGCGATGCCATCCATATCCAGAATTTCTTGGAAACTATCCGTGGTAAAGCGAGCTTAAATTCACCTGTTACCGAGGGACATAAAAGCACCATGCTTTGTCACCTAGGTAATATTGCCCAAAGAAGCGGTAGCATTTTAGAATGCGATCCCAGTAACGGGCACATCCTAAATAACGATGAAGCTGCCAAGTTATACTGGGGAAGGGAATACGAGAACGGATGGGCGCCTAAAGTATAACATATCAATTATAATGATCCCATATAACCGCTACAGGTTGTAGCGTATTAATATATAGAGATCGCAAGAAGTTTACCTTACTTGCGATCTCTTTTTTTAACTATAACATTTATCTGTTTTGACCATCAGCCCATTTATCCATCTTCCTTTCCAAGACCGACAGCGGTAGGCAACCATCCAGTAATAGGGCATCGTGGAAAGCAGCAATAGAAAATTTGTCACCGAGCATTTGCTGGTACTTGTGCTTTAGCTCCAGTATCTTCAATTCACCGATTTTATAAGATAATGCTTGCGCAGGGATAGCCATGTAACGTTCAATTTCGGCAGTGGCTTCCTGTTCGGAGATTGGCTCATTTTGCATCATGTAAAAAATGGCTTGTTCCCTAGTCCAACCTTTATGATGCATTCCAACATCAACAACTAAGCGTATGGCCCTGTGCATTTCATCCGTAAGGCGGCCGAAATACATGTAAGGATTCGTATATAAGCCCAGGTCTTTACCTAGTCCTTCACAATACAAAGCATACCCTTCACCGTAGGCGCCTATCCAGCTAAACCTGCGAATCTTTGGAAGGTTCGTATTCTCTTGTTGTAAAGAAATCTGGAAATGATGCCCCGGTATTGCTTCATGTAAAAAGAGGCATTCCATCCCGGTATAACTAAATTCCTTGGCGTTTAAAATCGGCACATAAAATATGCCGGGGCGGGAACCGTCAGCGCTCCCCTGGATATACTCTGCGCTTGCAGAAGCCGCGCGGAAGGCTTCGGTTTGCCTCACCTCGAAAGGTGTTTTGGGAATCCTGCCGTACATTTCTTTCACCTTGGGCATAATCTTATGTTCTATCGACTTAAAAGAATCGATAATAGCACCCGGTGTTTCAAATATTTTAAACTGCGGGTCCGTTTTTATGAACTGGAAGAAAGACGATAAATCATCGCGGTACCCTACTTGATTCTTGACCTTCTCCATCTCCGAGCGGATCCTGGCAACCTCTTGCTGTCCCGTAGCAAAAATTTCATCGGGGCTTTGATCGGTCGTAGTCCAGTATTTTATCAAGAATTTATAATAAGCCTTGCCACCGGGTACATCCTCAATACCGGAAGATTTCCTCGCCGCCGGTAAATAATCATGTTGTAAGAAATCCGCGAGCTTTCCATATGCCGGGACAACATAAGTTTCGATCGCCTCCTTGTAACGTTTAGCCAAGGCCATTTTTTCATCATCATCTAGCTTGGAAGGCAAACTAGCCAAGGGTGCATAAAAAATATTACTAGCCGAATCTTTTGTGGCCAAGCTTTTTAGCTGCGGGATCGTTTTTACGACCAATGCCCTAGGTTGAACATACCCCGTTTTCATACCGGTTTGCATATTGGCAATCGCCGTATCTACCCATACTTGGAACAGCCGCATCCTGGAGATAAAATTATCATAGTCCTGCACCGTTTTAAACGGCTGTGCACTGGAGCCGGAACCGAGTTGCGGAAAACTTAAGATCAGCCCTGTAAATTGTTGCACGGGCATCAGGTTGTCATGAAATGTAAGACCTTCTCGCCCGGTAGATAATTCGCGCTGTAATACTTCGTAGCTGAGCTTATCATTATCAGTACAACCGGTTGTGTCGATAGTTTCAAGTTTCTGCTGGTAAACCGCGTAAATAGAATCTAATTTTTCACGGAAGCCCGCGCTGATATCAAGTGTAAGTTGATCATTATAACGGTCATCGCTGTTGAAAGTAGCATCGACAGGAAATAGCTTAACCTTTTCCTCGTAATACTGATCGAGTAATTTTTGCAGCTCGGCAGAAGCGCCGGTCGATTCCGCCGGGGTAGACTTGGGTTGACAGGCTTGAAATACAAGACCTAAGAGTAGCACAGGATAGCGTAGTTTCAAATACATAAAGTATGGATTTAGGAATGAAGTTATAGAAAATCCGGGGTATATAAGTGGAACTGACATTAAGACAAATTTCTCAAGTGAGACTTAACATTGTATGGTTAGCATAATTAATTCAGCTATTTTTTCCCTGACCTTTTTCAACAGCAATTATTCTCATAATGAAAAAATAATTCTCATTATGAGAAATAGAAGTTGCAAAATAAAAGTTCAATTCCACATAATAAAAATAATTACAAACTATTATATCATATAAAAAAACTATTTAAATATATTGTTAAATTACAAACTAAGTACCAGTTAGGCTTCCAAATTCTTCACTAACGTCAATAGTTAAGATATTAATAATATATTAAACACTCAATACAATATTGTTCTGAAAAAAATCCAAATAACGGTAATGAATAATAACGTAAAAATTAAAACCGTTATTTCTAACTTTACGTTAATAATATTAAGTCTAAAACAAGGAATCGCCTGTTTTCAACTTTGCGAGGGGGGTGAATACATCAATCAAAGTCAACATAATCATGGAGCCGGGGTCGAGTTTTGCTATGTATAATCACGTAACCTAATTGTAGGGGATTGAATCATCGTCTAACGCCTACCCATTTGCCAAAGAATAACAAAACAGGTATTCGTAAAGCCTTTCTTTAACATGGAGGTACAAGATCAACTAATATTCCTACAGAAATTGCAGGACGGGGATCTACAGGCTTTCGAGCAATTGTACCGGGACACCCGTGCATGGCTCGTGGTCGTTGCAATTACGATCGTGAAAGAGGAAGCTATCGCCGAAGAAATCGTACAGGACTTCTTCATTAATTGCTGGAAGGAACAAACTTTTACCGGGACAACTTTTACGAGGCTCGAAGCTCTTAAAGCCTATCTTCATAGGTATATCAAGAATGTAAGCCTCAACGTTTACAGGAAGGAAAGCACCCGCAAAAAAAGAATTGCCGAAATAATGATACCGGAAGATCATGTACTACAAAATGATCTATTGGAGCCGGAAGAATTAACCAACCGGATTTCTAGCGCCCTGGACAGCCTTACACCCAGGGAACAAACTTCCTTCGTACTCGCCTACATCCACCAAAAAACCAGGCGCGAGATCGCCTCGCAAATGCAGGTGAGTGAGAATACGGTAAAGACACAATTAAGAATTGCCCTCAAGAAAATGCGGGAAGTATTAAATCTTACAAATTGAACTGCTAATATCATAACTAGGCCGTTCACAACAATATCAATATGAATTGGGAGCCAGAACATATTCACCAACTCATGACCGAGAAATTGGCAGGCACCATCAGCGCACCGCAGGAACAATACCTCGATGAGCTGA
Organism: Chitinophaga caeni; assembly: GCF_002557795.1. Classification (NCBI taxonomy): domain Bacteria; kingdom Pseudomonadati; phylum Bacteroidota; class Chitinophagia; order Chitinophagales; family Chitinophagaceae; genus Chitinophaga; species Chitinophaga caeni. Next base: position 493,393 of record NZ_CP023777.1, read on the forward strand.
TCGAGAATGATGCCGTTGCCAGGGAAAAGTGGGAAGAAATATCCAAACCCTTCAAAACGGAAGATATCAACAACCGTTTCGAAAGGTTTAGTGCAAAAAACCACCCGATCGATTTTGCCAGTATCATCCCCGGCGAAAAAAAGGGAAAGCGCAATATCATCAAACCGGTTATCATTACTACCGCCAGTATTGCGGCCTGTATCGCTATCGTCTTCTTTTTGTTGAACCCTAACCGGAACAATTCAATGATTTTCAGCAATTCCGAAACTTGGAATGATACAGCGGCTTACACGCAATTAAAATTATCCAACGGCGATATCATTAACCTCGGTATGGATACCGGCCTCGTAGCCGTGGGAAGTAGCAAGATGAATAATTTAAACCGTACTTTAAGCTACCATGTAAATGAAGATCTACCCGCGGGTATCAGTACCCTGATGGTACCTATAGGCTTAAACTACAAGATCACCCTCAGCGATGGAACCGAAGTTTGGCTCAATTCGCAGACACGCATGCAGTTTCCCTTTAAATTTAACAGCAAACAACGGGAGGTAGCCATTCACGGCGAAGCCTACCTAAAAGTAACGCGGGATGCGAAACACCCATTCATAGTACATCTCGATGATAAGCGCGTGGAAGTATTAGGTACAGAGTTTAACGTCAATGATTATAACAAGGATAAAGTTGCCGTCTCATTGGTAAACGGTTCCGTAAAAATGCATACCGCCGATGCATCCATAGTGTTGCAGCCGGGCAAACAAGTAACCGTTACGCCCGGGGAAAAGTCCGCTTTAAAACAAGAACCTTTCGATGCAAAGAAAGTATTGGGATGGCGCGATGGCATATATTATTTTGATAATGCCAGGCTGGAAGAAATTTGCAAGGTACTGCCCAGGTGGTACGGCATAACGGTGGTGATGGATAACAATACGATCGCCGGTACGCTCTTTAGCGGTACAGTGGACCGAAATCAAAAGATCGATATATTCTTGGAAAATCTTAGTTTAACAGCCGGCGTTCAATCTTATTTTGATAGCAAAGGAATATTGCATTTCAAAGAATCATGACAAAATTTTATCGTGCTCAACAGAATTATTTTTAAAATAAATTATGGATATGTCAAATTATTTCGCTAATATAGCAAATAGAACATTCGTCTAATTATCTACATACATCAATCAAGTCATTATTCATCCGATTATCCCCTGATTCTCAGACTTGATACAATGCACTCGAAAGTGCAAAAGTCATTCCCGGGCAAATGCCCGGGATTTTTTGTTACCAACAATTACTGCTTCCCTGGCGTAACACGACTGCCTTACTTGGATGCACACGGTAAACAATCCACCACTGAATACCCAATTATGAAACTCTCATTCTCATTTCGAAAATTTCAGCTTCAATAACAAACGATTAACAAAATAATGTCGATAATTTCATTTATTTACAGTCGCCTTGGAAACCGGTTATACCATATCAACAATGCAATTACAATCAACCAAAATTAAGACCCATGTATTTTGAAATCGACAACCGCGTATTTGGACGGCATCCAACTCATTCTAAGAAGCTCCCTTACGACTGGAAAGACTGGGTGATACCTACCGCAGCATCGATAGACTTTTATTATGAACACCTGAATCAATGGCTGATACAAAAGATCAGGCATAAAGACGGTTGGGTGAAATCGTTTTATTGCTATATCTCCAACCCGATGGTTTTAACAGCGATCAACGATCAATCATACCTTGCCCAATGTTATATTCACCGTGGCCCTATCCTTGCAGAGCATTATAAATTAGATTATAAAGGCCTGTATTTAAAAGAAGGAACTACTATAGACACCTACCTTCCTTACAAGGGAATCAGGTTAAATATGCGCCAGGGATTTTATGCCATCAAATGGATAGAGCGACCTCTTGATTGCCCTGCATATCCACAATATTACCTGGATAGTTTCTTCCGGAGGATATAAAAAAAATATTACAAATGCGATCGATTTCAATTTTTCAAATGACCTTCCAGTAAACTTTACCGGATTGATCCACGTCTTACAAAATTGTAAGTCGATATAAAATTTTTTTGCTACAATTCAATATCTATAAGGCTTACATAGCTTTATAAAAACTGTCGTGTTCAAATAATTCATCCAATAAAACCGATTCTTTAAAAGAGGAAAATAGTTTTATCGAAAAAAGATTAAGAACCCGGCACAATACTATGTTTATCAATTAATTAATTTTTTTGAAAAAGTCATTAACAATTTAGTTTTCAAAAAAGTGACGCTATTATAATCAATTTACCTACATTTGCAAGCAGAGTTTTTAACCCTAAAACTCCCTGGTAATTACGTTACTGATAACCTAGTTTAAGATCGTTTATTTTTAAATTTCAATCATTAAAAATGATCTTCTTAATCACAAAACCTTCCATGCCTTCTTACAAGTTTATTAACACCAATAAAATCCCGGAAGAACGACTCGATTGGGTAACCGGCAATCCTTTCCATACCAACTACGTAAAAATCGAGTCGCATGAATGGATGATCTTGGGTCACCGGCATGGAAAATACCGGGTGTGGACTTTCCGTTTCAGGATTAGTACTACTACGGAGCTAAAATTTTGGAACATCATGCCCTTCCATGCACAGGTAGTTATATACAAGGGAGTACTCCGTGTAAGGCACCGCCGTATACCCGGGGAATTGGAATTAAGAAATGATATGTTCGAAGGATATATTCCCAATACGGGTATCTCTATTTGCCTGCAAGCCGGTGAACATATCGTGAAGATGTTGGAATATCCTAATGGCCTGGATGAGCGCTTTACCAGGCAAGAGCTCGGTGAGATTTTTAGTGAATGCTAAGCAGGAGGGCTGAACACACAGGTAGATGAATCATGCTGCAAAACTTGTTATTCAAATTCTCAAAATAACAATCAGACTTTCACGAAAGGAGATAATATTTTTAGCATCTATGCCTTGAAGATTATTTTTTACCTCTTGACCGGGTTTTCTTAATACTAGGGTTATTGGCTTCAATAATCTTTAGCAACAACGCGTTAAACACAAGGAAGTGCTCGTAAAGTTCCGGATCTTCCTTGTATCTCGATTTAATTATCTCCAACATAAAGCTGATCTCTACTTGGTATTCCTTCAGCCAAGCATGATAGGTATAAGTAGTAATGCCGGCGTCTTTGCATACCTGCTTTACGGAGCTGCCTTGTACCCTTTGCTCGATTAATGCGAGGGTTTTGTCTATGGAATAATACTTTTTCTGCATGAATTAAAGGTACGGAAGAATAACCGTGCATGATAAAAAAAATCAACCTTATCGATTGATTCGCAATAATTTGCAATTAACTTTTCAGATTTAAATTTCTTATTAAAATCAGCTCTCACTATCCCTATAAACCCTCGACCACATTGCTTTTACACCAAATCATTACTTGAGAGTATAATTTTTGATATGAAAATCACACTATCAATTCAACAGGATAATTTTTTTTTCAGCCTCTCTCATTTTAACAGGTTAACAATCAATTTAAAACTCCTTTTCAAAAAAAATATATATATGCTTCTTTGAAACTGCAATTTAAAAGCACCCAAGCATCTTAATTTAGTGATTGTAACCGCAAGGGGTTATATGAACCAATGCCCGGAGTTGATATTGTTTTATTGACGTTAACCAAAGAAAGGATGTATGATTTTATCTTGTAAGATTCGGGGAGTAAAAATAATCATCCATCATTGATGGATACTAATCATAGTTGGCACCAGGTCGGCAAAATGAATTTCCCAAATCTAATTAGTTAATTATGAAAACGATCAAAAATAGCATAGGGGTTGTCCTTGCACTTTTTGCGGTTGGCGGTAGTATTGCGATTGGGGCAGAGAACAGGGCTATTACACCGATAGAAGGCTGTTTTGTCGCTCATGGATTACAAACTCCACTGGATCCTGGATGGGTACCACCAACAAATCCATATGAACAGCAGTTCCAAGAAATCGTTCCAGCGGTTACTATAATTGACATACAAGTCCCAATAGTGATTTCTGAACCTGATTTCCAATGTCCTAATCCGCAGCAAACCGTTTGTTGCTATGAGATTGAGGAAACCACCCCTGGTGTATTTCAAATAGTACGGGTATACTACAAACAAGACTGATATTATAAATTATAAATAACAACTGTAACCTAAAAGCATTGAGTCCTGGTAATTTTGATTTCAAAACCCGGAGTAAATAACTAAAACCAATGCCAGGAAATAAAACAATAAATCATTGTCGTTAACCAAGGAAGGACTCATGATTCTATCACTTAAAAATTCACTATCATGAAGAACTTACGATTTTTTACAATTCTTAAAATACTCTTTTTGATTGTAGTAGTAGGCGGATCTATTAAAGCTGCTGAAAGATCAATGTCCCTAATGGAAGGATGTTTTAGTCAAGTTAATACTATACATGGAATTTATGCGGAGAATAATGGGCCTAGCAATCCACTTGGAGATCAATTTATTTATGTGTTTGAAGAACCATACAATACAGATGTGCTGGATACTCAACTCGATCATTTGATCGAAGGTCCCCATTTCACTTGTTTAGATCCATTGGATGTAGTTTGCTGCTATGATGTAGAATATGAAACTAGTACAGGAACTTACAAAATATATAGGGTGTACTTCAAAAGCTAAATAATTGAATTTAAACTATAAAAACCAATGGATACTAAATCAATCACGCTGAAAAGAAAAATAAATAAGAAATCAATTATTTCAAGAGCTATACAAGAGATTATTACAGGGCTCTTAATCATTTTATGGGCATACACTGGTATTTCTAAATTAATGGATCATGATGAAACATTGTTTAACATGGCACGATCTCCGTTTATTGATAAATATGCACTTTTCTTATCATGGTTAGTACCCATTACAGAATTATCTCTGGTAGTATTACTATCTATCAATAAATTTAGACTAATTGGGTATTATATCTCATTATTTTTATTGACATCATTTACTATATATATATATGCCATGTTGAATTACAGCTACTATCTGCCTTGCTCATGTGGAGGAGTATTAAATAAGATGACATGGCAGGACCATTTATATTTCAATATTGGATATACCATTCTGACTATAATTGGAATATTAATTATAAGTAAAACAAACAAGTAACTCTCTAATTATCTCGCATAAAAACATTGACAAATCCTCCAATTCCTATTAAATAATTTTAAGAGTTTCCAATAGCTATTAGTGAAAGGCACGGTTGACGAACTGTAACTCTCAAGCCTAAATTGAGAAAACCAATTTTCTAATTCTAAAAAAGTTAATCATGAAAATTTTAAGAAACAGCTTAGCAGCAATCATCGCTTTATTTGCTGTAGGTGCAACTATCGCATCACAGGCAAAAGTTAGTGCAGTACCTCCTACTCAAGAAGGATGCTTTGAATCTTCATCCATCGTTACTGATCCTATAGGATGGACAGCTCCAACTAATACAAGTGGTAATCAATATGTGGATATTACAACATCCGTTGTCTTAGATGATTTTCAAGCACCTTTGGAAATTGATAATCCAGTGTCAGAATGTTTGGAACCGCAACAAACAGTTTGTTGCTATGAACTTAAAGAAACATCACCAAATGTCTTTGAAATCAAAAGAGTATATTATAAACAAAATCTTTAATATACTTCAAGAGATTGTAGGGTATGTACCCTACAATCTCTTAACAATTAGGCTTAATAAACATATCTGAAATAGTTAAAATTAATGAGAAAAAATATAATAATAATTGGAATATTGCTACTAAGTTTAATAACAATATCAATTCTATTATTAAACACATTTAATAGTAGAAATGGGTTCAAAAGGATTTACATTTCAAATGATATTGTTCTGAGTAAGGAATTCAATCTAAAATCCTTACCCGTAAAAATTAAGGATATATGCAATATCGATGATAAAAATAAATATTTATATATTTCAACATTTGATCCAAGATTTTATTTCATATTTGATGACAATTTGAACTTATTGGATACTTTAAAAATAGGCTTTGACACAAAGCTAACTCAATATGTAAAATCTGGATTCGATGCCTCCGTTGTTGATTCAGTACTCTTAATTTATGCAAAAAATGGGGGATTTATTATAAGACATAATATTGGATCAGACACCTATAATACATTTAGTACAGAATCAAAACTGATTACAAAATCTGTAACATTAGATAATACGTACTCAACATTAAGAATATTCAATAAAGATAATTCCCAATCATTTATAAAAATAAACAATCAAAATGGGAAGGAAGTAGCAAAGGGGAATATTTTAGATAGTGATATAAAGAGTGGTTTCTCAACTGATGGAATGCTCGTATCTAACCATAATGACTCTTTAATACTATATATACAATATTATACTAATAAATTCTACTGCTTAAATAAAAACTTAGAATTAGTTTATGAAAGCCATACGATAGACACAATATATCATAACCCTATTGAAAATGGCAAATTTCACACAAAAAAAAGCGGTCAATTCATGCCCGAAGTTCCACTCAAAATTATTAATAAATATGCAGACTCTTATGAAGATAAACTTATTATTAATTCCAGTTTGATTGCGGACAATGATCCTTTGAATCTACTTCAAAATAGTTATATTTTTGATATATATAGTGCATTAAATGGAAACTATATATCAAGCATTACAATCCCAAAAAACGGAACCAAAAGTTTACATGATTTCAAAGTATACCACAACAAACTTATTCTATTATGTGATAATAAATTACTGATCATAAATGCTAATCTACCCTAATAAATTGGAGAGTTACAAATTTTCATTCAATACTCTCCGCAAATGAGCTCCGTCATCAGCATGAATATTCTTGAACCTTTCAATAATACGACCATTTCTACCGATTAATACTATAGTCGGATATGCGACTATGTTATAATGTTCAATTACTGGATGATATTGATGCTTATCTTCTGTAAATAGATACAGACTGCCGGGCACAAAGGCGGGATGGCTAGAATTAGCTCTAAGATTATTTGATCCGGATATAGAAATGGAAACAAATTTAATGTTCCTACCTTTATATTCCTCCTCTACCTTCTTTAACGAAGGCACCATTTGAATACATCCCCTACAACCTGTAAACATAAAATCGATTAATACTAACTTTCCTTTATAATCCTTCAGTTCATGATAAAACATATTTGTATCAGGCAAATTGAAATTATAAGCAATTGCGCCAGATGAACTTTTGATAAATTTTTTATATTCTAATTCCAGGGATTCTTTAAGTCTATTATTATTCTCATCTGGCAATCTACCAACGAAACTATCTATTGCAGTATATAATTCTCTACTTGATTCATCAAAACGGTACATACATTTCCATAAATAATTGCAAACAATCCAATTTTTTACAGGCTCATAGTCAATATTATTCAACATATATTCGTATAACCTATTAGAAAATTTATCACTATTTTCAATTAAATTTTCAGGATGCTCCATATTATACCTAACAAATATTTTCTTATAAATCAACTCTTTAAATCCACGTGGAGGATAAAGAATTGAAGAGTCTAACACGATGGAACTACTAATTAAGTTTTTATATTTATTATATAACAAGAGTGATTTCTTGTCTCTATAATTTAATCCTATCTTTTTATTATAATAGAAGAATTCATCAATATCATAACAAAACATTGGTATATATTGCGCTCGGATAATATTCATAGCTCTTTTTGTAACATGATCTTTATAAATGTCCATCGTTTTATTGATAACATTCAGAACCTGACTAGACACTTTCATTATTGAATCAACTAATAGATTTTTATCTCCTTTGTAATCGGCATCAAATCTAGGGCTATATATAGGATATTTAAACAATCCAATATTATTTACAATTTGCTGCGTACACCAAAATTTCTCAGCCCCTTTACCAAACACATCTAATCCGAAAGTGTAGTTTCCCGACTGTTTATTTCCAACCGCAAACAATAAATTCAAACTATCTCCTGGCTCAACTAATAGATGAAAACCAGCATATCTACTATCGAGAACACCAAAAGCAACGAAATCAATCGATGGAACAGCATTTATCATAAAAAATTTTGGGGAATTAAGGTTTGTTGTAAAATAAAAACGCCCATTACTAACCTTAATAACCGTATCAATATTATTAGGATCATAACTTGTGACAGCTCCAAAATCTTTTATAAAATCTTTACCTTGAATTCTTACAGTTAACCACTCTCTTGGAACAATCCCCTCTAGAACAATTTTTGAGTCTTTGATTTCATTGGATTCAACCTGTCTATCTTGACCCAAAGAAAAATTGTTAAATTGAGCTAATACAACAAAAGCTAATACTAATATTAATCTCATAATTACACATTTAACTTTTACCAAAATCCTCTACTTAATAACATTATTTATCCCAACCTTCATTTTGAGCCAATTTGGTACCTTCAATTACACTATGAGGTATTGGAAATGTATATTTAAAAGATCTTGGTTCTAATAAATACTCTTCTCCGTTAATAACTCTTTTTTCTGTATTATTGTATTCTCCTACGGTAGTAAGTCTTCTAACATCGTACCAGCGAACACCCCTAAAAATCAGCTCCTTCCGTCTCTCTTCAATAACTAGTTTAATAATACTGTCTTTACCAATTGAATGAGATACAGGTATGTATGTCCCTGTCTTGAATCTTTGTATTAATAAGGTATTTATATCTTCAATAGATTCTTTTAAATTACCAATCCTAGCATTAGATTCCGCTCTATTTAGATAAATCTCGTCAACAGCTAAGCCGCCGAATTGTAACCCACTACCAGCATACGAACCGATATACGAAGCCTGTCCACTTGCATTGTATTTAAAAAACAGCTCCTTTCGCAGGTCATTATCATCAAATTTCTTTATTAGATTAGAATCAATAATTAGTCTACTGCTAGAAAAAGGATAAAGAGTATTATAGAATATAATTTCACTATTTTCTTCAATTCTACTGAAAGGATAAGTTCCAACATTATCAATATTATTGTAATTCATTAAATGAGAATAATTTGACAATAGAGAATCTGAATACTTTTTGCTGGATTCATAATTTGACATACTTAGATATATCCTCGAAAATAATGCCCAAACGGCTAATTTATTAGGTCTTGTAAAATATTCCGAACCCATTGGTAGATAATCTACAGCTATTCTAAGATCATTAATTATAAAATTATATAGATCGACAACTCTTGAGTTTTTTAATACTTCGTTTATGTTCGTACTAATTTTTATAGGAATTGTCAATTCTTGATTATCTGAAGAAGGATTATAGGGATTAGAAAATATTTGTGCTAGTGCAAAATAATTGATAGCCCTAAAAAAATGTGCTTGCCCAATTACGGACCTGAAACGCTCATATTCCGTATTTGATATTGGAGGGTTAATGGCATTCATTCCCTCAATTACGAGATTGCATAACAATATTCTGGAATATGCCGTATTCCAATCCGGCAAATTGTTGTATGGTGTCGATTCTGTCCATGAATAAGCATTTTTTTGCCAATCAATAAAACCATTCCCAAATACTTGTTCAGTAACATAGAAAGATGTTGTTGCAAATAAACCCAAACACGGATATGAGCTATTTAATTTTGCTCCGTTATTCAATAAAGAGTAATAATCATCTATAGTTTCTGGAATAACTAAAGATCTATCTGGCTTAATATCTAACCAATCATTACAAGATGAACAAACCATAACCGAACAAGCCGTAACTAATATATAAATGTATTTCATACTTTATATTTTAAAGAAAATCTACTTTAATTCCTAATGAGTAGCTTATTGGACTAACAAGACTATTAACATAATCAGGATCAATCCCAACCGTATTCTTTTTCCAAATCAACCCTATATCATTTACATAACTATATACACTAATAGAATAAGGCATCTTCTTTAACTTATTCAACTTTCTTGGTATTGAATATGTAAGTCGAATATCCTTGAATCTAATATTATCACCACGTTCAGAGTTTATATCTGCATAGTTATAATAAGAATCCCGTGGACCTGAGATCGATTCAGGAAAAGATGGAACATTAGTATGCACCTCATCCCCCTTTTTCTTCCATCTTTGACTGAAATCCTTATGTCCAACATACTTCGACAATAGAGTACTATAAATCAATGATGGTCTTAAAAAGAAATAATCGAATTTATATAGCATATTAAAAGATAATTCCAAATTTCGATAAGAAAACGAATTTCTAATTGATCCGTATACCCGAGGGGTAATAGGTCCAATATATTTGACATCCTGAATTGTTATCTTAGATAATACTTCGTCAAAATTTGTTTTTTTATCACCTACATAAATCATTGGATCACCATTCTCAGGGTTCAAACCAGCCCACCTATATGCATATAAAGAGTATAAAGGCTTCCCCTTCTGCAATATCCCTTGTGTTGCAACATATCCAGCTGCACTCGTAGCTTCTTCATCATAATCAATTATACGATCATTATTATAACTCAACAGTAAACTTGTCCTCCATTTCATTTCGCGATCAACATTTAAACTATTTAATACCAAATCAATACCATACCCCTTTATTGATGCATAGTTTGTCAATAATGAACTTATCCCAGTAGTTTCATTTTGCCTTTGATTTCCAATTAAATCAGTAGCCCTCTTATTATAATATTCCAAACTTCCTGACACTCTACGCTTAAAGAATGAAAAATCAATTCCAAAATTTAGCATTTGTACTCGTTCCCATTTCAAATTTCTATTTGGCGGAGTAGTTAAATAAGCATAACTAAATTGACTAACATAATCTACTGTTGAAGAATAGCTGATAGTTGCATAATTAGCAACTCCACTGTAGGTATTACCATTTATACCATATGTAGCTCGAAATTTCAATTCATTTATCCAAGTCTTATTCTTAATAAAATCCTCCTCATAAAGATTCCATAAAAGCCCCACTGACCATAGTGGTATAATCCTTTGATTTGCTTTAACACCAAAATAATTAGAACCATCCATACGGGCACTTAAGGAAAGTGTATATTTATTATTAAAGGTAACTGCATTAGATGTAAAATAACTTATTGCTCGGTCTATTAAATAGGCGGTACTTAATGAGTTTCCTAAAGTAGATGAACCTCTGGGTCTTACAGCATATCGATTCAAATAATCAATATCTTTAAACTGTCCAGTCCTTGGATTGAATCCATAAAAAATTGAGCCATTAACATCCGTACTACCTTCTCTCATCTCTGCTCCAGTCGTAGAATTAATCTTAAAATCACCTAAGCTATTATTAATATAATTAATCGACCCTCTAACATTCCAAGAATTATAATCACTGTTTCTATTGCCTAAAATATTTCCAATGGGAATTGGATTTTGCACGTTTCCGTTATTATCTACATACTGAAATTTATTTATTAAATTTCTTACATAATAACTTTCAATGGAATTGTTATTTACATTCTTGGTATTCCTATATTGATATTGCGATCTGAGCTCAACATTCAGTCCAGATATAATATTATACCTGATACTTGCTCCAACTCTTATATCGTTCAACTTCGAACTAATATCGTTATACTCAAGTTCATTCAACGGCACATAATGCCAGTCTAGCAATTCCGGATAACCTACAGTGTCAATGTAAGCATCACGTAAACCACTACCTAAAACCGGAACAGCCAAATTATTCCCATCTTTATCTTTCAATTTATAGTAATTAGGTAGTGATCCAAAACTTTCAGAATTTGATTTAGTTTCAATCCTTGCAATATTTGTATTTAAACTGATTTCAACCCTACTCCCTACTTTCATCGTATTCCTAGCAGCAATTGTATATCGCTCGTTCTCATCTCCCACCGAATTCCCCCTATTCTTATCATAACCAAAAGATAAATAGTAATTATGCTTAAGACTTGCACCGCTTACATTCACAGCATATTGCTGGTTAATGCCATCTTGATATAAGTATTTACTTATATCCTTTCTTAAATCATTATCCTTATAATCATCTATAATACTATTTAATTGCGCATCAGTAATTTCACCTTTTCTATACTTTAAATATTGTTCGGAAAGCGAGGGTATCGCAGGATAGCGATTGAGCAAGGGATATAAATCATCGTACAAATCAAAATAGCCGCGATCATATAAAATTGATTCGAACTCTACACTGCTTGCTGCATCCATCTGGGGTAGATAATATAAATCCGGTTTAGAAACGACCGTAATATTTCCATTAAATGAAACATTTGTTTTTTTTGCACTCTTACCACTTTTTGTATTGATTACTATTACGCCGTTTCCGCTTCTAGCTCCCCAGATTGACGCGGCGGCGGCATCCTTTAATACCGTGATACTTTCAACATCATTTGGATTTAAACTGGCAATAAACCCGTTGGGATCTACATCGTTTCCCAGCGGAAACCCATCTACTACAATTAAAGGGTTAGCATTCGCCCTGATTGTACTAAACCCCCTAATACTAAAACTACTTTGCCCTTGCCTCAATTGCGAGCTCGTCGTATAATTCATACCGCTCACCACGCCTACTAAACGATCCATCACGCTTGTAGACACGGCCCTGTTCACTAATTTATTATCCATCTTAAAAAACGATCCCGGCGCCCGATCCTTATTCAAATCCTGGTAACCTGTCGAAACGGTTTCTACTGCCTTCAACATCACCATGCTCGGTCTCAATACTACATTCGAAATACTCGCCGAGTTCGCTCTTACCATTACCGTGTCGAACCCCAGGTAAGTTACCCTTATCCTCGCGGTGGAGGGGACATTGTTTAAAGTAAAATCTCCTTTAGCGTCACTTTTTGCTCCACGGAGGGTACCCACAATAGAAATGGTAGCACCCTCAATGGGCAAATCGTCAGGGCCTTTTACCCTGCCTTTTACATCAATTAATGTATCAACCAACATGTCCCGGATGTCCTGTAATGTCATATCGTATTTTTCCGGTTTCAGGGGCATCAATACGATCCGCTCTTCTTTGTACTGCCAAGTGATGCTCTTACCTTCGAAAAGGCGCTTCAGTAAAGCATCCAATTTTTGGTTGTTGCCGGGCGCGCTCGCTTCTTCCTGGTCTTTTACATACTTGGTTGAATAAAAAAAGCTGAGACCCGTTTGATCCTCGATCATCTGGAAGATCGATTTGAGCGGCATACTCCCCGTTGGGATATTCACCAGCTTGTCGCCCTGCTCGGTGCTATGAGCCTTTGCAGTGGCGCCTAGTAGACATATGCCTATCAAGCTAATGAAGAGATGCCGAAATGTTACACACAGGATTTTTTTCATCGGTAATCTTGCATTCTGGTTGATAAATAATCGTTGTGAAAACACAACTTGAATTAATAACAAGCAAACTTTAACGTGATAAGTAAATTCCCGTGCAAGACTACACAGGAAACCACCTTAATGGAATGTTGTCATATTGAGACATTGCAATTCTCTTGTTCATCACATGCATCTCACATCTGCAATAATTTGAATTAAAAATCCTTCTTAATAAGCATGTTGTGTCTTTAACATTCACTCGTTATTAGTATATGTGTAACGCAAGATTCTTAAGGCATGATAAATCAATTTATAAATGGCCCTAATTATTTTAGACTTTTCGAAAAGTCACATTAGAAGACTTGTCAATCAAATAAAAAAAAATGGTAACTCACTCGTAACCCACCTCCAACCGGAGATGATGTTTATTGGTGTATAATGTTTTTATTCCCCTTTACACTTATAAATGTTATTAACTACTCAAAAGGGTGATAAAAAATTAAACTTTTTTTAAAAAAAATTTAACCTGGGCATTCCATCTTCGATCTAAACCGATCTTAATTATTTCAATCTCAACCCCTTATCAAATATTTTGTATCAAGCAATTTTATGCCGCCGATATAAGATATTTTTTTACCGGCATATGCTTCCGGGTATTACAACTATATATACCCCTTTTATTACCGCAAGGATTTATTAAAAGTATTTAATATAGCTCTGTACCTTATTATATGATGCACACTAATTATTTCCATATTACTGCCTTAAATTCCCAGGTGACCTAACAAGCTATCTTTCAATTTTTGCAACAAACTATTCACTAGAGTCAATTTATACTCGCTTGAGTCAAATTAAAATAAAAAATATTTATCCTTCTTTGGGGCTGTTAATCAAGGTATTTACATAGCCGTAAAACATTCATTACAAACTATTTAAAGAGTTTACCTAAGCTCTTATTTCCGAAAATCATCCGAAAAAAAATCGTCGATCTGAAAAAATAATCGACATTTTTATAACCCTTATTCGCAAAAAAAGACATTTATATATGGAACACCATAAAATTGGTGTCTATGAAAATGAAATATTCACAAAATTTCATCCATCGTAAAATGACTGAAAAGCTCGCGGGAATGCTTCCTGCTTCCGAAGAGCAGTGGCTGGATGATTTGATAAAAAGTGACCCGGTGGTTCGAGATACCTGGCTCGAACTGCAAAAGAATTTTACGAAGGAGGACAGGGAACAACTTTGCAGCCGCTTTAACGGGGAGCTGCATCCCATTGATTTTGCCTCAATACCCCCCAATGTTTTGGAAAAACCCCAAAGCAGTATTACGAGGTACCTGCTTGCTGCATGCGCTGCTGCTGCGGCCATCATAATTTCTATCCTGGTGATTAGACCCGGTAACCGGCAAGTGGACCAGTCCGTTACCTATACTTACCACCGGCAAGGATGGGAAGATACGGCACAGTTTACGCAACTACAGCTTTCGAACGGCAGGGTCGTTAACCTGGGTAAGGTCAGCGGTAATTTCATAGTTGATAGCGTTTCCCTGAATGGTCAAAACAGTACCCTTAGCTTCCGGGAAGACTTGCCGCTTCCCAGTGGCATAAACTCGGTGATCGTTCCGGTTGGGAAAAGCTATAAAGTAATATTGGGCGATGGCTCAGAGGTGTGGCTAAATTCCCAGTCCTTGCTCGACTTCCCATTCAGGTTCGATGGTGCGAGCCGGGAAATATCTATTTCCGGCGAGGCTTACGTAAAAGTGGCGCAAGATGCTGATAAACCGTTTATCGTTCACATGGATGATGGAGATATACAGGTTCTCGGTACCGAGTTTAACGTGAATGCATATGAAGAGCCGTCCGTGAAGATATCGCTGGTGAAAGGCGCCATCAAGTATGTCAATAAGTCTACTTCCATTCGTTTACAACCCGGCAAACAACTTCAAATGACCCGGGGAAAATCAAACAAGATCGTGGATTTTGATATTGATAAGACCACGGCATGGAGGGATGGTAAATATTATTTTGAAAATGCGAGCCTGGAAGATATTTGCAAGATATTACCACGTTGGTATGGTGTAACTGTTATCATGGATCAACAGCAGATACAAGATATCCCTTTTAGCGGTTCCATGGATCGCGTTCAACCCTTGAAAATTTTCTTGGAAAACTTGTCACTCACTGCTAACGTGAAATACTATATGCAGGATGGTAAAGTGCATTTCTACTAGAATAAAAAAGTGAACAATTCATAGGCTCAACCGAAAGGAGTTTTTTTAGTACGGATTTGTTACCCGAGCATAGGACGATAAACTGGATCGAATACGTTGGCATTTAAATTCCCGACACCCTGAATTACATTGATCATTGGCAATTTAAACTTGAATCCATGATGATGCTTAACCATGAACTTCCTGGAACCGATTTGCATGGAATCTGTAAGCATGTAGCATTACAGCAACAGGTACCCAGCACCTTCGTCTGCTTCTTAATGTTTGAGCGCTTATACAGCATCAAACCCGATGAAGCAATCATATTTTTATTCGATAGCGATTTGGCTACTTTCCTAAGAAAACACAAGGGCCGGTTCGAAATGAAACCAGTCCATAATCACATCCTATTAAAGTTCGAAGATGGCAGCACCTTGGCCCATAAAAATGCAGATATAACTTGGTACGAATTCTTCGCGCATTCATACATTGATTGTAGCCCCAAAAAGGTACAGGAGCTGAACCGTGCATTGTGGAATACACTTTCCCTCGATGTGCAATCAAGATATCAAGCTCCTATCATCGCAATGTAAATTAACCCCAAATGGAGATTGATCAAGGAAATTGGCCTTCTTTGATTTTCTCCGAATAGTTTAGATCTTGGCTAGTAATTTCCCGGCTCCTATTTAGGAGCTGGGGCTTTTTAACAAGAACAGGAATAAAGTGTATCCGGATGGTTCTTGGATGGCATGGGCAATAGCCCAACACTCCCAGGACATCCACTTCCAACGAAAATGTTTGAAATTATTAGAGAAAACCCTGGCAACAAATGAACCCGAACCTGTATTATACGCAGAATTATACGACCGTATCTGTAGAAACACCAACCATAAACAAAAGTTTGGACAGGCCATTATCGAGAAAAACGGTGTGAAAAAATTCTATCCTATCGAGAATAAACCTGGCGTTGATGCCAGGAGGGCCTCAATCGGCTTGGTTCCTCTACAAGTTTACGCGAACGAAAACCACGTTGAATATAAAAGCGAAAAATCAAGTCGAATGTAAAAATGCGTTTTTAACCCTAAAAGGGCAATTTCCGAAAAAATTGAGGTTAATGAATCCCTGGTTACCCACTTTCGAAGCCCTATGGGGTACTTCAGAAGTGGGTATAGGTACCTAGGAAGTGGGGGCAGGTACTTCTGAACTCCAATCCCGGGATTATTTTAAGGTCGATACCCACCCGGCAAGTGGTGGGGGGTACTCCCGAGGTGGGTATCTTTTGTCGTATATGCTAAAAAATGTCCTTTCAGGGAGATTTTTTACCTTTTTTCCATCCAATTAAGCCTTTGTAACCTTGAATACCCACCTATTTTATCCAAATATCGAGTTAAAAGACCCTCCGTTGGAGTTCTGAAGTGGGTAGGGGTACTTCGGAGGTGGGTAGGGGTACTTGCTAAGTGGGTAAAGGCAGTAAAAATTAGAAAAATTTTTATGTTATATACTTTAAATACGAAACCCGTATCCTGAAGGACACGGGTTTCTATAATATTATTTCGACGAATATTAAGCGGTAACACCTAAAACTTCGGCCATTTTCTTACCGATATCGGCAGGACTTTCTACAACGTGCACGCCGCATTCAGCCATGATTTTCATCTTGGCAGCAGCAGTATCGTCGGCGCCGCCAACGATAGCCCCGGCATGTCCCATACGGCGACCCGGAGGCGCAGTTTGCCCGGCGATAAAACCAACAACGGGCTTAGTGCCATTTTCCTTGATCCACTTAGCCGCTTCAGCTTCCATACCACCACCGATCTCTCCAATCATGATAATAGCATCAGTTTCGGGGTCATTCATCAATAATTCTACTGCATCTTTAGTAGGGGTACCGATAATTGGGTCCCCACCGATACCGATGGCAGTGGAAATGCCCATACCTGCTTTAACCACCTGGTCAGCAGCTTCATATGTCAAGGTACCGGATTTAGAAACGATACCGATACGTCCTTTTTTAAAGATAAAGCCGGGCATGATACCCACTTTTGCTTCTTCGGCGGTGATAACACCCGGGCAGTTAGGGCCAACAAGGCGTGTATTTTTACCAACGAGGGCGTTTTTAGCTTTGATCATATCCTGAACGGGAATACCTTCAGTAATACATACCACCAAGCCCACACCGGCATCAGCAGCTTCCATGATGGCATCGGCAGCAAATGCTGGAGGAACGAAGATGATAGATACATCGGCCCCGGTAGCGGCTACGGCATCAGCCACGGTATTGAATACTGGTTTACCCAGATGCGTGTTACCACCTTTACCGGGAGTTACACCACCCACCAGGTTGGTTCCGTATTCAATCATTTGTGTTGCGTGGAAAGTACCTTCAGTGCCGGTAAATCCTTGTACAATCACCTTGCTATGCTTATTTACTAAAACACTCATCGCGCTTTGATTTATTGGTTTAAATATGATTATTTGCTCTTCTAATGGTGCGGCAAAAATAAAATATAATGGGGAAATAGCAATTACCCAAAATGTTAAGCTCCCGTTCCGGGGTCTTCTTTCTTATTAGCCGGCAGCTTGGAGCGCCAATTTTGATCTTGGAACATCTCCATCTGGCGCATTTCCTTGGCATCCCGTAAAAATTCGGAGGCAAAGATAAAGTCATTCAGCTTCTCATCCTTCGCGAAAACAATTTCCTTGTTGGTTCCTTCCCACTGTTTTAACCCTTGATACATATAAATTATATGATCGCCGCTCTCCATCACGGTATTCATATCATGGGTATTGATCACCGTGGTAATGTTAAATTCTTTAGTTAATTCACTGATGAGCTTATCAATAACTAGGGAGGTTTGCGGATCTAGGCCGGAATTGGGTTCATCACAAAATAAGTACTTGGGATTCAATACGATGGCCCTAGCGATGCCCACGCGCTTTTTCATACCGCCGCTGATTTCTGCCGGGAATTTCTTAGCGGCATCCGAAAGGTTTACACGATCCAGGCATTCAGCAACCCTTTTCTGTTTTTCTTTATAATTTCCCATCGAAAACATATCGAGCGGGAACATCACGTTTTGTTCTACGGTCATACTGTCAAACAAAGCGGAACCTTGAAACAGCATCCCTATTTCCTGGCGGATTCCTTTCTTTTCCTTATCATTCATGGCTGTAAAATCCTGCCCGTTGTAGAGAACCCTACCGCTATCGGGCTTTACTAAGCCAACCATACATTTCATCAGCACGGTTTTACCGCTACCGCTGGCACCAATGATCAAATTCGTTTTCCCGGCTTCCATTTCTGCCGTCACATCTTGCAAAACCACCTTTTCCCCGAAGCTTTTACGAATATTTTCCAGTTTGATCATCCTTTATATTTTTCCAAGCCTTATAATAAGATTGCTGCTAATATATAATCTGCAAATAGTATCAAGATACAACTGATTACCACGGCCCTCGTGCTTGCCCGGCCAATCTCCAGCGCCCCGCCTTGCACGTAATAACCGTAATAAGCCGGGATACTCGAAATAATGAAGGAGTAAGTATACGCTTTAGCCAAGGCGAAAAACACGTTGTAGCCGTTAAACGACTGGCGCAGGCCCTGCATATATTGCTCTTTAGACAAAATACCTGATAAGTAACCTGCCATCTTTCCACCCCATATACCGAGGAAAGCGGCAATGACCACTAAACAAGGAATTGTTACTAGGGCTCCTAATATCTTGGGCCCGATCAGGTATGCTTTCGTATTGATACCCATGATTTCCAAGGCATCGATTTGTTCCGATACCCTCATATTTCCAAGTTCTGATGCGATTTTAGAGCCGATTACGCCTCCCAATACGATACAAACCATGGTGGGCGCCATCTCCAGGATCATGGTATCCCTAACGATCTGGGCAATAGTAGACCGAGGGATAATCGGGCTAACAAGTTGGTAGGCCGTTTGCACGGTAGTTACCGCCCCGAGGAAGAGCGAGATTATTAATACAATGCCTAGCGATCCGATTCCTATTTCCGAGCATTGATGCATGAATTCCTTCCAATACATCTTTCCGTTTTCCGGGCGGCTAAACATGCCCTTGAGCATCATCAGGTACCTACCGAAAATGTAGAAAAAATTAAACTGCATAATGGTCAAAGATAGGAAAGAGTTGGCAGTTCTCACCCGGCACTTCGTTAAATATTAGCAATTATTTAAATCTTCCGGCTCTTATCCAGGGTATGTGTCCCGTCTTCCATTTTCCTTTGGCGTTTCCAGCTACAGGTGTTCGAAACCCCGGTTTGTTTATTTGACTACTTTGCCCTAATGTCGAAAATCCCGGCTGGTTCGAGCTTGGAAGCCGGAACTAGCGAGGGTTCAGAGGTTAACAACATTTTGCAAGAGCAAAACAATTTAAAAACATACATGCTTGTAGTAATACCCGGACTAAAATCATTTAAATCGCCTGACTAACAAACGTTTCAAACTACGTTCTATGATCTCCCCCATCGTTTTACATCTTGAGAAAACAGCATCTTCATAATGTTCTGCTAATTCTTCTCCCAGCTGCTGGATTTTATCGGGCAATGAAACACGATCTGTCATAATCACATCCCTTAAATCCTTGATGCGGTGCCTTTGCGCTTTGATCCTACGTGCCATCAACGCGCGTTCTTCCTGCTGGTATTGCTTCACAACCTCGGCATTCAAATGCTTCATCGCCAATTCTACGAATACCCGGTTCTCCTTAAAGAATTGGGGCATGTACAAAGTTTTCTTGCCTTCGTAAAATTGTTGATCAAAGTCGATAGCCCGGATACGGAACTGCACATCATCGAAATCCTGCGTGATATCGAAGACGAAATTGTAAGACCGCATGTCACCCAATAAGCGGACGAAGCAACGTTCATTGAACTTGACAAATTCCTTCGCGATACGCTTGGGGTTAAATTCCGGTCGATTGATATAATGCATGGCAAATACATCTCCCGGCACCCCGGCAATATGTTCTTCCACGAGTGTATCGCCATCGATCAAGAAATTCATCCAGTATGGTGAAAGGATGTGTTCTAATTCCAAGCCGTAAATCCTGGAGGAGTCCGCTATCTTGATATAAAAATAATCGTATACTTCGTTGTAATTATTGACAATTTTAATCCGGAATGGATTAGAATTTCCGAAAGTGCAATAATCGATCCTTTCAATATGCAAATGTTCTTCCGCGGCCTGGTCGCCACCTGCTTTCAACAAGGAATATATCCTTTTCAGGCCGCCATGCAAGCGTTGGATCATGCTTGGCGGATAAATTACGCTTTCCCACAAGGTGTCCTTGCCTTCTTTATCATATACGGGAATCCCGGTATCAAAATATCTTAAATCTTCATACGAGATAGGTAGTTTTATCTCCCTATCATACATCTTCAAATAATTTCTAAAAGCAGGGTTTAATGGAAAAAATACTTTCTTTCGGGATATCGATTGCATGAGCCGAAATTAGGAAAATTTCCGTTAGGACCAGATGATCTCCATGAAATTCAACATGATATATTTCCGGTAAGCTTTCCTTGTTCCCGAACATGCAACTTACTTGTTCCGAAAATTTCGATATCTTTATCCATATGCATTATTCAATGATTCCGGCGCCTGCTGCTTTGCAGAAATATATTAAACACTTCTGGGTGTTGGAAGGGAATGTTGCTGCGCCTCAAACCCCATCTTCGTTCCGTACATTGGCCGATGGGACACCGGGTTTTATCTTTCAAAACCGCGACAGGGGCACTTTATATCAATTTGATAAAAAGTTACCCGGCACCTTCCTATACGGGCAAGCTACCCGGGCGGCAAGTATTCAAATTGAAGGCGATTTTGATACGGTCGGCATCTTTTTCCAGCCATACGGCCTGAAAGCCATTTTCGGGATCGATGCAGGCGAGCTGACAGATGATTGCCAGGAATTTAATCCTTACCAGGCAGCTATGAATGATTCGTTAGCAGGTATTTTGCAAGCGGCCACTTCCAGGGAAGTAAGGATTCATCGATTGATTTCGTACATAGAAGAACAAATTGTTCGCCAACGGAAAAAACAGGATGCAGCCATCATGTACGCCGCTGAAAAGATCTGGATGTTAAAAGGGAACATCGACTTACATGAATTAAGGGCAGAACTGTTCTTAACAGAAAGAAGCTTTGAACGGAAGTTTAAACAATACATCGGGCTCCCACCCAAAATGTTTGCCCGGATCGCAAAATTCCAGTCCAGCTTACATTATCTACGAACAGCCAATTTTGACAAATTATCTGATATCGCGTACTTACACGATTATACAGATCAATCCCATTTTATCCGCAATTTCAAGGAATTTGCCGGATGCTCACCGTTACAATTACAACAATTACAAGAAACCGTAATGGATAGTAGCGTTACCGGAACCCTGTAAGTCCCCAGTTGCCCCCTTCGCTTTTGCCTACAATTTTGTCGATTTTGTACAATTCCTGCGTAGTGCCATACAATAATTTTGTTTCAAATTAATATGCTATGAAACGAATTATCATTTTTGGCGCTAGCGGCGCTACCGGTCAACAAGTTTTGAAACAAGCACTAGAACCAGGTTACGAGGTAACGGCTTTCGTTCGCGACCCGGCAAAAATTTTGCTGAAAGCACCCAACCTGACCGTTGTACAAGGGGATGTATTAAACGCGATAGCCGTGCATGCCGCCCTCAAAAACCAGGATGCCGTGATGTGTACCTTGGGAGCCCCAGCCAATAAAACCGGGGTCGTCCGTTCACAAGGCAGTCTCAATATTATACAAGGTATGCAAGCCCTGGGTATCAAGCGGCTCATTTGTCAAACCTCCCTCGGCTTCGGTGACGGTAAAGAAGTGTTAAATCAAACATCATTTATTTTTAAACATATTATCGTACCATTTTTCTTACAAAATGCATTCGATGATCATGCCGTACAGGAAGATTATATCAAGAAAAGCGGTTTAGATTGGACAATCATCAGGCCGGGAAACCTTACGGATGGGCCATTGACCGGGATATACCAGCACGGCGAGCAGTTGCATTTGAAAAAAATCAAGGTGAAAGTAAGCCGCGCGGATGTCGCACATCTGATGTTAAAAGAATTGACGCAAACACAATATTTACATAAAACCCCGGGTATTTCATATTAATATATTTTTGTCATGGGATTAACCAGTTCTATTATCAGCATCATAACCTGCGGATTAATTGCGGGCATTTTTTTCGCATTCAGTATCGCGATCAACCCGGCATTCAGCAAATTGGACGACCTGGCTTATATCAAGGCGATGCAACATATCAATGAAAGCATTCAAAACCTGTTATTCTTGGCATGCTTTCTTTTGCCCTGCTTCCTGTTGCCGGTTTCTGCTTGGTTAAATTTTAAACAGGGTGCTATTGCCGCCGCTTGGCTGTTTACAATCGCCGCCCTGCTTTATATTATTGGCGTATTTGGGCTGACCATCGCTGTCAATGTTCCGCTGAATAACCAGCTAGCTACCCTTACTATACACGGTGAACAATTATCTATTGTAAGGCATCAGTTCTCGGGCAAGTGGAACCTGGCCCATACCTGGCGCACGGCTTTATCAATCGTAGTATTTATCATTAATATCCTGGCCCTTTGCGCCATGTTTAAAGGAACGCCTGCCGGGGTAATTAAAACCGCATAATCCGCCATTGCCCGTAATGAATGATACTGAATTCGCCGCTTTGTATAAAAAGCAGATAATTTTCAATTATAAACAATTTATAGTAGTTTAATGCTTCGATTTTATTCACTATTCAACTACTTGTAAATGGAATATAGAAAATTTGGTAGGACAGGCTGGGAAGTTAGCGAAGTGGGATATGGCATGTGGGGCATGGCCGGTTGGACGGGTTCCGAAACAACCGAAGTTAATACGGCGCTGGATAAAGCGATCGAATTAGGTTGTAATTTCTTCGATACCGCCTGGGCTTACGGTGATGGTTTGAGTGAACAAATATTACGGGATACCCTGAAGCGGCATTCACAGAAACGTTTATACGTGGCCACTAAAATACCGCCTAAAAACAGGCAATGGCCTTCCAAACCCAGTGCCAAGTTGGAAGAGGTATTCCCGGCAGATTATATTATTGAATACACCGAGAAAAGTCTCAAGAACCTCGGTATAGAAAGCATCGATTTGCAGCAGTTCCATGTTTGGGAAGACAACTGGGCGCAAATGGATGAATGGAAAGAAGCCATTACAAAATTGTCGAAAGAAGGTAAAGTAAAAGCTTGGGGTCTCAGCGTAAACCGTTGGGAACCTAATAACTGCCTCGAAACATTAAAAACCGGATTAATTGATGGCGTGCAAGTCATTTATAACATTTTCGATCAAGCGCCGGAGGATCAACTATTCCCGCTTTGCCAAGAATTGAATCTCGGTATCATCGCGCGCGTACCATTCGATGAGGGAACTTTAACCGGTACATTCACCAAGGAAACCAGCTTTCCGAAAGATGACTGGCGTTCTACTTATTTCGTGCCGGAAAACTTAAACTCCAGCGTCGAACATGCGGATGCACTCCGCCCAGTAATTCCGCAGGGCATGACGATGGCCGAGATGGCATTACGTTTTATTATTAGTAACCCTGCCGTTGCCACTACGATTCCCGGTATGCGGAAAGTTAAAAACGTAATCTCCAATATGGGCTGTAGTGATGGTAAAGGCTTGGATAAAGAATTATTAAAAGAATTGAAAGGTCACCGCTGGGATCGAACACCCACCGGTTGGTCCCAATAATGTTTCCTTTTATTGATAATGATGGCCAACGGTTCGAACTTGAACGATCGAACTGTTGGCTATCCTTCTCAGAAGACTAGCCCGGCATTCGAACCTTGCCCCGGCTTTTCTTATGCAGCATTTGAATTTTACGTTAAAATAACCTGCTATCCTCAATTACCTGAACTGCTCGCTAGTTCGAGCTTCCAAGCTCGGACTCCCATATAGTGGAACGTTCTGCTGATAGAACATCGTGTTCGGCAGCATTAGAAATCCAACAACTGGACCTTTAAAGTGCAGGGAGTAAGTGCCTTTCGTTTTCGATACTATTGTTAGAATACTTAACCGGGCGTTGATCCGATCTTGGAAGCTCGAACCAGCTGGGACTGAGGAAGACAAATCATCCAGACATCGAACACCGTTTCCAATTCCGATATCTTGTTTCACCGGGCGTTGATCCGATCTTGGAAGCCCGAACCAGCTGGGAGTGAGGAAGACAATTCATCCAGACATCGAACACCATTTCCAATTCCGATATATTGTTTCTCATGCTAACGATCGGCTCGCGTCCAAGTTGTTATTTGCCAAAATACGGGGCGCCGATATTTGAATTTTACGTTAAAATAACCTGCTATCCTCAATTACCTGAACTGCTCGCTAGTTCGAGCTTCCAAGCTCGGACTCCCATATAGTGGAACGTTCTGCTGATAGAGCATCGTGTTCGGCAGCATTAGAAATCCAACAACTGGACCTTTAAAGTGCAGGGAGTAAGTGCCTTTCGTTTTCGATACTATTGTTAGAATACTTAACCGGGCGTGGGTCCGATCTTGGAAGCTCGAACCAGCTGGGAGTGAGGAAGACAAATCATCCAGACATCGAACACCGTTTCAAATTCCGATATCTTGTTTCACCGGGCGTTGATCCGATCTTGGATGCTCGAACCAACAGGGATTGATGAAGACAAATCATCCAGCCATCAAACCACGTTTCCAATTCCGATATCTTGTTTCACCGGGCGTTGATCCGATCTTGAAGCTCGAACCAGCTGGGAATGAGGAAGACAAATCATTCAGACATCGAACACCGTTTCAAATTCCGATATCTTGTTTCACCGGGCGTTGATCCGATCTTGGATGCTCGAACCAACAGGGATTGATGAAGACAAATCATCCAGCCATCAAACCACGTTTCCAATTCCGATAACTCGTATCTCAAGCTAACGATCGGCTCTCTTCCAAGTTGTTGTTCTGCCAAAAAGCGGGGCGCCGATGTATCCGCGGATATCCAATTCATTGGAGCCATCCAGTTCCATTTTGCTGCTATACGTTTTACCGCTTTTAGGATCATAAATTTTCCCGCCGGTCCATTCGCCGTCATCATATTTGAAGCCGTGCAAGATGACTAAGTTCATCAATGTTCGCGTTCTCAGTTTTGAATCAGAATTTTTGCTGTCCTTCCGTGGTGTAGTACCATCATCTTCATACATATTTTTTAACCAGGTGATCTTTCCTTCATACGTGTTACCATTTTTATACATGGTTATTTTTGCATCCTTCTCCTGGTTCCACCAAGTTCCCAATACAGCGTCAGCAGATTGTGCATGAACAAAGCTTACGAAGCTCATGAACAAAAAGAGTAACCAACTTATCTTTTTCATATTGCATGGTTTTGGTGTTATTAAATTTACGATGAAATTTTGGTTTGAAAGGATGCGGAAATATGTTTTCCGGAAGCGTTGAAAACAATTTTACGGTTTACCGTTTAAGATATCTTCCTAGATAAGCTAATTTTATGTTTAATTTGCATTTATAACCGAATGAACCATTCACATCCTATGCTAAGATTTCACCGGGTATTTGCTGTATTAACCATCCTGTTATTTATAATTGAAGTAATTATCGCGGTTTATATTCACGATGATTTTATCAGGCCGTATTTTGGAGATTTTCTTGTGGTCATGTTAATCTACTGCTTCTTGGCTACATTTGTTAAAATACCGGTTTGGTTGGGTAGCGCCTGTGTTTTAGTATTTGCTTACCTCGTTGAATTGGCCCAATATTTTAATCTCGTCAAGCTACTCGGCTTACAACATAGCCGTATGGCCAACATCGTGATCGGAAATCACTTTGAATGGATCGATATCTTATGTTATACTTTAGGAGTAATAACATTTTATCCTATCGCGAAAATTATTGAAGCCAAAACAAAATAAGTATTTACGCCTGCCATTATTTTTGTGCCCTTTGTAAAGTATTATGCCGACAACACGAAAGAAAAAGAAGAAAGGAAATAAAAGTAAACAGAAGAATAAGTTTACAGTATGGTTGATATTAATTGCAGCAGCATTTATTGTCAGCACCTGTTCCCGGCAACTTACAAATATCAAGGAATATTTACCTACAACGATTACCGGGAATGATCCGCGGCCGGATGAACAAGTTGCACCGGAAACTTCCGATGAAAGGCATTTGCTGTTGGAAAGCTTCGAATACAGCGCCAAACCGGCTTACAACCGGGAACTTCTCGAATTACCGACCGGGCCATGGTTGTTCAAAGATGCCATGATCGGGGATCTCAAGATGGATCATAAAGACGGGAAACAGGCTGCCCGCTTACGCAACAATGGCTTTATCCGCATGGAATACGACTTGCAGCCGGAAGCTGCTATACACGTTAGCATCCTGCATGCACGCTTCGGTAATGATGCCGCCAGCACCTGGCA
The DNA here is from genome assembly GCF_002557795.1 of Chitinophaga caeni. Classification (NCBI taxonomy): domain Bacteria; kingdom Pseudomonadati; phylum Bacteroidota; class Chitinophagia; order Chitinophagales; family Chitinophagaceae; genus Chitinophaga; species Chitinophaga caeni. The sequence goes on from NZ_CP023777.1 coordinate 520,455, forward strand.
GTTATGGTATTCTACCGACAGGGGGGCTACTTACAAACAAGCCGGCAATACGATTCGCAGTAATGCAATACAATTACAAAGAGCGCATTTCAATATTCCGAAAGCTTCCGCGCTCCGTCTCGAAATCAGGAAATCAGGTAGCGACAATAACCGCGTCAATATAGATGCCATTGCCATTTCATACCGGGATCGCAGGGTTGTAAACAAACCCTCACGCGCAGATCATAAAAAATCTGAACTGGATGATGATCACCTGTTGCTCGGTAACCCTAGCCATGCCAGTACCGATATCAGCTTCCCTGATAATTACTTACTCGACAAAAAGTTTTTCAAACTATCCTACAACAAGGCTAAAGGAACACCCAACTGGGTCAGTTGGCATTTAGACAAAAATGACATGGGAAAGGCATCCAGGCAAAAAGATTTTAACCAGGACGGATCCTTGCCTCCAGGTTGGTACCAAGTTAGCCACTCCAGTTATTCCGGCAGCGGTTTCGACCGCGGGCATAACTGTCCTTCAGCAGACCGGACTTCCAGCCGGGAAGCCAATAATGCAACATTTTATATGACCAATATGCTACCCCAAGCGCCCAACCATAACCAGCACCTATGGGCCAACTTGGAAGAGTATACGAGAGGACTGGTAAAACGAGGCAACGAGGTTTACATAATAATGGGAAGTTACGGCATTGGAGGTATCGGCAACCGTGGGAAAATAGAAAAGATCGATAAAAAAAGAATTACGGTGCCGAGCCATATCTGGAAAATAATAGTAGTGATTCCATATGGGAATAACGATTTGGCGCGTATCAATAAAAACACGAGGGTCATCGCTGTAAATACGCCCAATAGCAATACGGCTGATCATAATTGGCGGAAATATATCACCTCTGTAGCGGAGATCGAAGCAGCAACCCATTATCATTTTTTCACAAGTTTGCCGGACAGCACCCGGGAGATTTTAATATATAAAACCGACCAGGGCCGGTAAAATGCAACTATTTTAAAGACTAATTGTTTATTGAATGTGTAACATTTATGACCTCGAAACCTTTATATCATAGTTTATAACACATTCATAATCATATTAATTATTTATTTATGAGATTAGCAATCCTACTGTCAGCAGTTTGCATTTTAGCATTTAGTTGTAAAACCAAAGCCCCATCCGGAAGCGTTATGAACCCCACATTAGAAGAAACGTATTGGAAATTGGTCGAGTTAAACGGCCAGGCGGTAACCGCTAAACCGGCTACCGGGAAAGACATATATTTTATACTCAGGAAAGACGGCAACAAGGTGCAGGGATTCGCAGGCTGTAATGGTTTCGGGGGCACTTATGAATTAAAAGAAGGCGACCGTATCCGTTTTTCACAAATGATCAGCACGATGATGGCCTGCGATGTACTTGAAACGGAAAACAAGTTGATGAAGGTTTTCGAAATGGCAGATAATTACAACCTGGTGGATAATAGATTGATGCTTAATAAAGCCCGCATGGCGCCCCTGGCCCGATTCGAAGCAGTAAAATCCGTGAAGGGGCTGAAATAATATCATTAAGATCATCATCGGTATAACTGGAAAACGGCTTACCCGGTATTCGCATCAAAATACCCGGTAAGCCGTATGCTACAGCATTATACCGTGTATTGACTTAGTAGCGGAGTTTATTGCCCAGGTGAATTTTCCTTTCCGTATTTTCTTTTCCGTATAAATTCTTCCTACTAGGATCCGCTTCATGATTTTCATCATCCAAATGAGATTCCATATCCGGATCAAAGCCCCCTTCATTCATTTCATTCGGAACTTTCGCTTCTTCATCCTCATATGCTTCCTTAGCAGTACGCTTTACTTTTCCAGGCGGGAATTTATTAGGTGAGTTATCAATAAATTCATCGTAATATTTAGAGCGGCGACTATATTTCTTCAAGTCCTTTTCATCCTTGTTGGTAGGATCCAGCGGGTAATTTTTCCTATTTTTTCCACTTTTAGCATCATTTTTCATGGCAAATAAGTTTGATGTTCAATGTTAATAGTGAAAAGTCTATGCCAAATGGAATCTCAAGCATTTACCGCTATTGGCGGTGGGCTGATCTCCACGGTTCGGGTAGTTTTATCCACATGTTTAGTATACTTAATGCCGGTAAAAGGTCCATCTGGAATTGGTCTACAATTTGCGCGATTTTATATATAGAAGTCCTATTTATCTTATTTATTAATATAAAATAAATTGATCCAATCATGGCTAAATATTCAAAGAAAAGCCAAGAAAAAGTAGGCAAGGCTTTACACGAAATGAAAGAAGGTGAGTTGAAAAGCGGCAGCGGTAAAAAAGTAACCAGCAGGAAACAAGCCATCGCTATCGGACTTTCCGAAGCAAGGGAAGAGGGTGACAAAGTGCCTAAAAAAAGTAGTAGCAAAAAGAAAAGTTAACCGGCATTTGATTGCAAGGTTAAACCCGTACATATTTCCGTAGGAGGATATTTCCGGTACGATTCTATTGCTGTCGGAAAGCTTTTTTCGTGATTGAGATTTGTTATTCTATCCCGGGTAAGCAGGAGGTCCTTGTTAGTTCAAATTGTGCTTGGATCCGATCTTGAAAACCCGGATCGGCAAGCGCTTTGAGCATCTGGGCAAACCATTCAAAAAATGAATCGAAGTTTCGACGCTTGCATTCGAATCTCGTAGCAAGAGATATGCTTCCACGGAAATCAGTACGAATTATAAAGAAAATTGATCATTTCCCGCAGCTCCTTATCAAAATTTCTGCACTGCAAATACGATCCTTTTATAATCATCGATCTCAAATAAAATACCAACCGTTTTCTTGTTAATGAACGCGATATCAGAATAAGCGGAATAGCTTCCCTTGCTTTCCGCATCCGGACTTTTGGCTATCACATATTTCTTACCATATGATTTACCGTCATCACGGCTGACATACAAAGTTAGATTATCGCGCCGGGTAGTGCTGGCATTATTACAGAACAACAATTTTGTACCGGAAGATAATATACTTCCCTGGCATACCGGGTCCGGTAATTGATGATCGATATAAGTCGTATCCCAGTGTGCCCCACCATCCTTGCTGATGGCAATAATCCGCGCCCTTTCATTGCCCTGTTGATTGCGGGCGTTCATCATGAGCTTCCCATCACTCAATACAGCGGACATGGATTCATTACCACCGGCATAAGGCACATTTTCAGAAAGATGAAACGTCTTGCCATGATCGTCAGTATAATAGCCGTGTGCCTGGTAATCTTTAAAATGCGGCTGCGGGTTTCCCCGTGAATGATTGGCAGAAACGTAAATCCGTCCTGCATATGTTCCGGACTTAAATTGCAGTGCATGACCGGGGCTGTTAGCATAACTCCTCCAATCTAAGGAATCTTGATACCTGGAATTATTGGGATGATGAACCTGCTGGGTAATGTTTACCGGTTTATCCCAAGAATTTCCGCCATCGGTAGAACATACATACCAAACTTCCCTGAGACCGTGACCCTTCCTAACTTCACCTTCGTGATTATTTCCCGTATTGTAAAATAAAAATATTCTTCCCCCCGGGTAATTCGGATCTGCCAGGTCCACGACAGGGGCCGGGTTCCCGGCCTGCAAGTGATCTACATCTACCACCACTTGCAATGCAGACCAAGTCTTACCATGATCATTACTTTTCTTCATTACAATATCGATATTGCCGAAATCTCCCGCGTTATTCACCCGCCCTTCGCAAAAAGCTAATAAATCGCCATTAGGCAAGCTCACTAAAGCCGGAATCCTAAAATTCTTATAGCCATCATTTCCTCCTGCGAAAACCGTAGTATATTTTTTTTGAGCAAAAGCAAACGAAAAAGAGAGCAACAATCCTATGCAGCAAAGACATTTCTTGAGTAGCATTTGTAATTCGTTTTAATAGGATCCCAAATTATAGAATAAAAATCCTTGATACAAGTGCCGCCATAAAAAAAGCTTCTAGGCAATGTACCTAGAAGCCTTTTACATAGCTTGATTTTAATGATTGACTATCAAAATCATCTATTAATTAAATATCTCTTCTAATTTTTGATATAATTCTTCTCCCCTCAGGTTCTTAGCGATAATTTTACCATTTTCATCGAGGATAAAGTTTGTTGGAACGGCCCTGATACCTAATTTACCAACATATTCCCCTTTCCAGCCTTTCAAGTCCGAAACATGCTTCCAACTCAAACCATCTGCATCAATAGCTTTCAACCAGTTAGCTTTTTTATCATCCAAAGAAACACCGACAATTTCGAAACCCTTATCATGAAAAGCTTTATATGCTTTTACCACGTTCGGGTTTTCCTTTCGGCAGGGACCGCACCAGCTAGCCCAAAAATCCACCATCACGATTTTACCTTTATAATCAGATAAACTAACCATCTTTCCATTGACATCAGGTAATGACAACTCGATTGTTTTACCGATAGCTGTTTTCTGTTCAATTGCTAAATATTCTTCGATTTTCTTACCATAAAAGGAAGCTTTTGCCTGGGCACCTAATTTCGCATATTCCTTTACCGCCCTCTCCGTATTTGGATAATTTACATAGCGATCTACAATTACGTATGCGCTCACCGGGGAGTTAGGATATTTGTCTACTATCTTTGTAACTGCATCAGCCATCCGTTGATCTAATGCAGCAAACCCATCTTCTCCCTTCTTTCTCAGCGCTTCTCCAGCGGATTTATCTTCCAGTTTACCTGCACTATCCAGCATTTTGTATAATTTACCGGCATCTTGCCTGATAGCTTCCCATTCAGCATCCCATTCATTATAGATGTTGTTTGCTGCTGAACCTTTGATAACGGCATCCGCCCAGCTTTTACCGGAAGCGGTAAATGTAAGGTCATGGGTATCCATGAAGAATGCTTTCCAGGCAGGACTAAACTTTGATGTACCTGAAATCGCGATCATCTCGGCATTGGAGACCGGTACAGAAAAGGAAAATTTACCATTTTTCAACAAAACGGAATCCAGCTGATCCGAAGTTCCGGTAAACTTATGCAAGTAAATATACTTGCCTTCAAAGTTCTTTATCTGCCCGGATATCTTGTATTTACTTTGAGCGCCTACTTGCAACATTGCAACAGCCGACAAAGCTGTTAATAATAATTTTTTCATCTGACTAAGCTTTATTTGTTGTTAACCTTTGTAAACAAAATCTACGATCTTACCAAAGCCGGAAAATTCTTTACTTAGTGACAATTTTCCGTAGGCATCGATATCATATATATAAAAATGTCCATGCGCGCCATCCCATGTAGCTACTTGCATCGAAGTACTATTGATCTTCAACTTCGTAACCGTTTCTCCCGCAGCTATCGACAGAATTGGTGTCGAAGTATTAGACGGAATCTCGTACAAGTAAATATTTTGTCCTTTTACACAATAAACCTGGGGCAGCAAAACGGAGCTTGCAAACATTGTAGCGCCTTTCAAACTAGGATTAACGGCAGTGATATTTTGCATCAAGGTAGCCGGTTCGGAGTTCGCCAATTCCACTTGGTATAAAAACAGTTCCCCATTCTCATCTTTAAAGACATTATTGTACATATTAGCTTTATAAGCTAAGTCCATACTCAACAATTCTTTGCCGATTTCATTCATATTAAATGCGCCGCTGGCAGTTGGGGCGTTAAAGAATTGGAATTGCGGAATTAAGCTTGCACCGGTTAAATATAGGAAACCCTTCGTCTTGGTATCATAATACAATCCCGTATAACTCGTTTTTCCATCATAAGGCCCCGGACCAATGCCGATAAAGGGCGCTAATGCATAATCCGCACCTTTTCCACCGGGAAATGGTAGCGCGTTCATATATTTAACATCACCAGGAAACCCACCGGCTACATAAATATGCAATAAACCGTTGTTGATAATGTTAGCCAATGATGATGACAAACGTGTAAACTTCTCGGGATGTAAATTTGTAGGGGCTTCCCAAAACCAATCTTTCATTTCGGAGTCTTTCAACAACACGTCATAATCCAAACGGATCCCCTGGTTCTCTGAAAATATATTGATATATTTCCCTGCATACGTGTCGGTGATACCAATTTCTTTTAATGGCATATTTAATGGTTCGCCGGGATTCAATTCAGAATAAATATGGTTTACAACCGTATCATTCGGTAATACAATCGAAATATCGCCTGTCCCGCTATTATCTTCCAGCAGTAACCAACCTAAGCTGAAACGGTTGATCACTTTCAAAGGAAAGAGTTTCATGAACATGACACCGGTTGACTTTACCGTTACACGGTAGGTAACCGTATAATCGCCGGGTAATACGCCGATGGGTTTGTGCAAATTCCGGCTGCTATCTAGGAAAACGAGATCCCCGTAGCCATCTTCGGCGCGGAGCGTCCAGGCATATAGCAATTCATCTTCCGGTACGGGAATACTTTGTTCTATTTCGGGAACTATCGTAAGCGTATCGAATTGTAAAATCACACCGGTAGCCGTAGTGTCATTAATCTCAATCTGGTTGAGCGTTTCCAGGTCATGCGTACTGTCATCCTTTACACAGGATGCCATGAAGATGAAGCTGAAGAATAAAATAAAAATATATGATGATTTCATGCTTTAAAAATTGATATCAACAAATGCAAATACAACTAACTATAGCGTCGGGAACGTTACCCGGTCACCATTCTCATCAAATAAGGGCCCGTTTTCTTTTTCGTAATTCAACAATTCCACGCGCATTTTTTGCAGGATGGACATGATTTGAGAGAATTGTGCGCCTGTTGAAATGGTGATGGCCGTGGTTCCCAATCGGGATACCATGAACTGGTGTTTCACTTTTGAGTAACTTCCGTAGAACAAGGTTTGCCAATCGCTTGGTTTTATCAATTGATCCGTTACGGTTATTTTATACAATAACCGATCTGTTGGTCCCTGCCTGAAAACTTCGTTATCCTTAATTTCAAATTGAATCACGAAGGTGCTGTCTTGCATATCTTCCGTGCGATGTAAATAAACCGGCACCTCGGCATCATATTCGCCGGCTTTAATCACCGGGGGCGTCAAGGTGAAATGCTTGCCTTCTATAGCCGTTGTTTTACCGGTAAAACCGATATTGACCGCCCTATCGACATCACTGGCTTCACCGCTGATGCGTAAATACAAGTACACGGTGTCTTGTACCAAAGTATCCGGCTTGATGATAAAAGAATAATCAACGCTATCCTTGTCCACTACATTGGTACCATCATAAAAATATATTCCGGCAGGCTCATCAAACATCAAGCGCTCTTCCTTGGAGCATGCGTAACATGCAGCGATGCAGGAAATAGTAAAGAGAAATTTATATATAGATTTCATGATCCTTGGCTTTGAATATTATTTTCCAAATTCGATTTCTTGTTGCGGCAGCGGTAATACATACTGGGCATTTGTCAATGTGCCGCTGATAGCCCCCGGAATGTTTGTATACTGTTTCCTTTTATAGAAATAAAACAACTGTCCTTCACAAATAAAATCCTTACGGTATTCCTTTGCTACTTCACTTTGTAAATAGTCATCGTCTACAGCGTCCGTAATTAATTTTGTTTTCCGGGCTCCTTTGAATTCATTCAGGTAGTCCAATCTTTCTTCCAATGTCGGGGCCGTTTCTGCCGCGATCAGGATCATTTCTGAAAGCTTGATCAATGGAATTCTTTTCTTGTAATTCTCAGCATTATTTTCTTCCTGCCATAATTTGGAAGGGTAAACGATCCCCACGCTGCTTTCCCATAATACGGGATTGATACGCACTTCGGAGCTGGTGCCGCCCGTACTTGTTTCGAAAAGGTCGATCCTCCTTTGCGTGGAAACGATATATTGCGATTTTAAATCAGAAACTGCCGGGGTCCTGAAATATATGTCCGTAAATGTTTTCAGGTTCGATACGTAGATAGAAAAAACATGTTCATGCGTCCCGGTACGATCAACGGACTCTTCGGCTGCATTTAATTCCGAAGGGAGTAAGAACCGGAAATAATCGGTTGCCAGCACTTCCTTGGCTTTATTGTAAGCCAGGTCGCCTTGCCCGTTGTATAGGTAAACCCTTGCCATCGTTGCTTTCACAGCCCAATAGTTGAGATGATTCTGGCGGTAAGCAAGAAAGTTATCCCCGTTAGGATAGCTAGGCGCCGTGATCTGGTCTTGTTCGGGATAGGCAGATAATAACTCCTCTGCATCTTGCAAATCGGTCAAGCAGGCTTGAATAACTTCTTCAACAGTCAAACGATCTTGCGGCACAACGGTAAAATCCTTCATATAAGGTATTGCTGAAGCTCCCGGTTCAGCAGCGGCGGGGGCGAATAAACGCAATAAGTCGAAATGCAGGTAGGCCCTCAAACCCAGCGCTTCTCCTTTGATGATATTGTAATTATCCCCGCTGAACACATCTTTTTGCTTGTCAATATTTCTCAAGATGTAATTGACCTGCGCGATAGCGCTGTACCCGGAGGACCAGATAGCATTGATACGGTCTACGACATTAGCATCCGTATAATCATAAGTTGCCAAGCGGAATTCGTTATGATCGGATTGTACGGTGCTGGTATAATTTTGCCCGAGTATATCAACGAAACTATAAGTCAATTCCTTGCCATATAAGCTGGATTGAGCCATCTGTTGATAAACGCCGATCAGTGCATCTTTGAATCCCTGTTCGCTTGAAAATTGTTCTGTTTCAGAAACCTGGGTAGACGGCTTCACGTCTAACCACTTGGAACACGCCGTACACATAAGCAAGCCGGCCAAGGTAAAACCTGATATATATTTAGATATAATATTCATACGATAATTTTATACGGTTAAAAGGTTGTCATGACCTGGAAAGTAAAACTGCGGCTGAATGGATAATCCAATCCCCTCTCTTGCTTAATGGAGGACAACCAGAACAGTTGATTACTAAACATCGTGATCTTGGTATCATTTAACCCTAAAAGTTTATTCAGATAATTCGGGAAGCGGTAGTACAAGCTGGCATTCCTTAAACTCAGCCAATTATCTTTTTGGACGAAGCGGGAAGTATTGTAGGTAGTACCTGTAATCGTATTCCCTTCAGGAGTAACGATCCCTTTGAAAAAGGTTTTATCGCCCGGTTTGCGCCAGCGATCTTCATATACTCTCCTGTCAACATTCATCGAGATATCTGCATTTTCCACCATATCGATCAAGGTTTGATTATAACGGTCGCCACCGATTCTAAATTCGAAGAACAGGTTCAAGCCAACACCTTTGATTTCCAGGTTGGTACCGAAAGATCCTTGCAGATCTGCACGGGTATCGCCCACGATGATTTGATCTAAGGGATCGTAAGTATAAGTAGTTTTACCATCCCTGTCCAGGTACAATTCTTTACCGTTGGAAGGATCGATCCCTAGGGATGGAACCGCCCAAATGGCCGTGGTACTGCGACCTTCCGCATACCTTGGCAACGGCTGAGTGGTTAAGGATGTCGCATTCTTTTCATTCAACGCTTCCAGCGTATTGGAAATTCTTTCTACTTTATTCGACACATGGAAGGCATTCACGAACAACGAAAAATTATCCCTCGTGCCCGGTTTGCTGTATAATGTATAACGGGCATTCACCTCGTAACCTTTTGATACCACATCCCCCATATTGTCCATATACATAGCGAAACCTGTTGATGGAGCCGTTGTAATGGAAATAACGGAGCCTTTTGTTTTTTCCACGAAGTAGTTGGCCGTGATTTGCAATTTCTCGAATAAGGATATATCTGCCCCGAAATTACTTTTGAAAGTCTTTTGCCATTGTAAGCTGGAATTACCAAAGCCTAACAATTTCGTACCGATTGAGTATAAATAATCCTGGTTGGTATAATACTGGGAAGTTGTTAAACCAAGATAACTGGAGAAGTTAGACGAACCGGTAACGCCGTAGGAATAGCGCAGTTTAAATTGATCCAAGAAATTCCAGTTCGATAAAACCGGTTCTTTATGAAGATTCCACCCGGCGCCCACGCTATAAAAAGGAGCGAAACGGCGGTTAGAACCAAATTGGGAAGAACCGTCTAATCTATAAGAAAAATCGAGTAAATAACGGCTGTCATAAGCGTAACTGATGTTAGCAAAATAACCTAGCAACCTCGTGATACCTTCGAACCCTGTAGGGGACTGGTCCTGGGGATAATTTCCAATCATGATATTATCCAGCTTATCATTAGGGAAGCCTATCAGCGTGTACAACTCCGTATTGAATTTCTCTTGCCTGAAACTGGAACCCAGGGAAGCGAATACCAAGTGTTTATCTACTGCCTTATTGATATCAATCGTTAATGATCCGTCGATCATATTATTTTTCCCGTAACCCTTGGTGTAAGAACCGCGTTCATAATACCGTTCTGCCGGAATATTATCGAAAGAAGTATGTTGCGCCGGTTTGAAGTTATCCGATTCGTTATTTGTTTTAGAATAAGCCAACCTGCCGGAAAACCGTAACCATTCCTTGGCCTGCCATTGCGCGAAGAAATTATTCGTAAAATTCTGGATCGTAGATTCATCTACCGTGTTGAAGTTCAGGTTATACATCGGGTTAGTTACTTGCGATAATACCCTGCCTTCTACGCTCTCGATATCTTCTAAGTAATAAGCCAGCTTACCATCTTCAGTATAAGGAGACCAGTACGGATTCAGCCTCGTATAAGTCTGATAAGCGCCGTACGGCGAGTTGACTGCCTTCGTAAAGTTGATTGTAAAATCATTTCGGAAGATGAAATTTTTATGACGGTAGGACAAATATGTATTCCCGGTGATATTTTCACGACCGGAGCCTTTCATCACACCTTCTACCTTGTTGTAATTGCCTGTCAGGCCGTACAATACCGATTCGCTGCCGCCTTCCAGGTAAAGGTTATGCGTATGACCGATACCATTTCTTACGGGCTTGGTTTTCCAATCCGTATTATTTCCTTTCTCTACCAGGGCTTTGCGGTAACTGTACATAACATCCTTTTCCTCTTGCCACCTCGGAACCGAGTAGCCGTTGAAGATGCCGCCATCTTTTTCCAACTCCAGTTTTTCACTGGAATTTAACAGATCATAACCTTTCAGATCCGCAAATTCATTGGTTACGGACCCAGTATATGACAAGCGAAGCTTTCCTTCGCGCGGGCGGATGGTTTCTACCACGATTACGCCATTCGCTGCGCGGGAACCGTAAATTGCCGTAGCCGAAGCATCTTTCAAGATGGTAACCTTGGAGATGCGGTTCATATCCAGATCATTGATCCTTTGCAACGGTACTTCGAAACCATCGAGGATGAATAAGGGTACATTCGGATTTTTGGTATAATTAAATACATCGCTAGAATTTGAAGTGCCGAGGTCAGCCAAGCTGTTACCTCCGCGCAAAACGATTTCCTGTTGTACGTTGGGGTTAGATCCATTCAGCAAATTATCAGGCATTTGGAAGGAAGGATCGAGGGAGCGTAGCGCATTCAGTACGTTATTACCGGAAGCCTTGGTCAATTCTTCCTTGGTAAAGGAGCTAGCCGCACCCGTAAAATTTTCGGCAGGGCGGCTATACAGCCCCGTTACCACTACGGCATTCAGCGATCTTGAGCTAGTTTCCAGTTTAACCAGCACTTTGCCGGCGCCGGTTACCGGCACTTCCTTCGTTTCATAACCTACGAAACGGACGAGCAACACTGCCTGCCCGTTTACAAGGTTAACCAGGAGTTTGAAAGCGCCCAGTTCGTTAGAAGTGGTACCATTCAACTTGGCAGCGCCTTTTTCAAGGATGGTAGCGCCAACGATGATTTCTCCCGTCTTGGCATCTACTACCTTTCCTTCGATCCAGGATTCTTTACTTTGTTCCGCTTCGGCATTCGCGACTATTTCTCCCCGTTGCTGATCCTCTTTACGGTGGAATATCATGATATTATTATCCACCTGCTTGTAAAGGAAAGGCGTTCCACTTAAAATGGAATCCAGGGTAATGGCAATAGAGCGGGTACCATTCGGTAAAGAAATGTGTTGATACTCTGATGCTTCCTTGGAAGGGTAAGCAAAGAGTAAACCGGTAGCCTTTTGAATCTTTTTGAATGCAGCAGGCAAACTCTCATCATTCAATTGCAGCGTGATCTTGGTGCGGTGCAAATCCTGGCTGTTAGCTGATTTTGCCGACAGTAGTTGCAAACCGAATAAGAGCAACCCACAAAAAATAATACTCATCTTCATAATGAATCGCAATTTTGGCTGATTGTACAAACATGCCTTTTTAGTTGCGTGAAGGGCATAGCAATCCCTTATGGCATTTGATGTCATAATCCAGAGGTTGGTTTCTGATTTTGGTTTAATATGTTTTTACAAAGGGGAATGCAATAACGTACGCGATGATTATTGCACCTGGATGAAGTTTCGATTCCTCGTTACTGTTGAACTATATATTTGGTTGATATAAATAACTATTTACAACCCTCGCCACTCAGCAACACGGTGTCCCCGGCCTGGATGTTATAGTTGGCATCTACTACGCCGCAAATCACCATCATTACAACTTCCAAAGATTGCTCATTTGAAAACGTAGCACTGATCCTGCAATGCTTCAAGTTTTCGTTGGCAAATAAAATTTTACAATGATATTTATCGCCCAAGATCACCGCTGCATCCTCCATGCTGATATCATCTAATACCAGGTAACGATCCTTCCAAGCAATTTCTTTCTTTACATCTACCTGCGACAGCGTGATCGTTTTAGCATCCTTATTAATCGCCAACTGTTGATCCGGTAATACGATTCCAAAATTCTCATTATACCCTTCTACCCGCACCTTCCCCCTGGTTACCGTAACGGTCACCTTCGGTTGATCGGGATATGCTTTCATATTAAAAGAAGTACCCAAAACGACCGTTTGAATTTCGCCCGATTTCACGATAAAAGGTTTGGATTCATTCTTCTTGATATCAAAATATCCTTCCCCTTTTAAAGTTACCACCCGGTGCGTCCGGTTGAAATCCATATCGTATTCCAACTGGCTATTTTCACCCAGCAGCACGGTACTTCCATCCGGTAAGTGAACGAATTGTACATGCTTACTAACGATGGAATCCGATCTCACTTCGTTGTTAGCCAATGGTTCGCTGATGATCGGTTCACGAACCCTGTCGAGCATATTCATCCATAATAAAGCAACGAATGCCACGACGGCTGCCGCAGCAGCGCTCCAACCCAGCGCTTTCCATACGGAAACGGATCGCTTCCGGGGTAAAATTTCAGATAAATGTTCTTCGGCAGAAAGTATTTTATTAACCATCTCGTGATACCTGTCGAAAGGCACGGCATCATCCGCAGTATCCTCTTCCCAGATAGCATCCATCCTGGCTTTCAACATCATATCATACCGGCCGCCTTTCACCATTTTAGACAACTCTTGCCATTCGAACGGAGTAATAGAACCATCGATATATTTATCCAATAATATTTGCAACCTTTCCTTGCTATCCATAACGTATTCATTGTAGCACCGGGGTATTATCCAGCCAGTATATATTAATAAGACAATTGAAATGGGAGGAGGGTGGAGTTTCGGCTAAAAAAAGTTTTTATGGGCCAGGATCAGGCTTACGATCAACATGCTTTCATTTATATATTTCCTAATATATTGTAAGGCCCTGGCCATATGAGATTTCACGGTAGCACGCGAGATGTGCATCCTTTCGGCTATTTCTTCATGGCTCAGGCCTTCTGCACGGGCCAAGCGGTATACTTCCTTTTGCTGCGGGGGCAGTTTGGCCAATGCCGCCTGTAATATATCCTGGTATTGATGTTCTCTCAAACGGTGGTCGGTATTATCTACCTGTTGTCCACCGGGAATGATCGATTGCTGATAGTCAGATTCGAGGGCTTTTTTCCGGAACAAATTCAAAACGATATTTTTAGTGATCGTTTTCAGGTAGGCATCCAGGTTATCAATATTTGTCATTTCGGAACGCTTCAGCCAGCATTTCAGAAAAACATCCTGCACAACTTCTTCTGCCATGGCATTGGAACGCAGGAACTTGGAAGCAAGGTTGTATACCTTACCCCGGTAGCGGCTAAATAGTTCCGTGAAAGCATATTCACTTCCTTGCGCTAATAATGCTAATAACTGTTTCTCATCAAAACTCATGGCAATCAGCCAACAAAATAATAAAAAGTTAACGATTAAGGAATAGTAAAAGATTTGAATATATTCGATTCCCTTTTTTATATTTTAGCTGCCATTAGAATATCTCTATATATGAACTTAGAAACTTTACTGGAAGAACTGGCTACAGAATTTCCTGAAATGAAATTTAGAATTGGGAAAAGACTCTTCACACCATGTATCATTGCCCATCAAACCAATTATTACGGGGCAGATATATTCGTAAAAAAGAAATATATAATCGTTGAGGCCAGTATTCCGGATATGAGTACACGTATTATTTTAGGCGGAGGCGCACTTATATTAAAAGCAAAAAAAGAATTTCATATCCCGGCACATTTGATATTTCATTATTTAAGTAAGAAATATGAAGATGTCAAACTCAGGCAATAAGGGGAAATAACCCGTTAAAAAATTTATTTGGCCAAGCTAAATAAAAAATATTTGGCTTTTATGGCTTAACCCTTCTATTATAAAGGTTAACAATAGACTGATATTTGAATTTTTAGCGAGTCTCTTTATTAACAATTAATAATAAGGTAATATTATGCTGTTAATTTTACAGCATCTACCTAGCATGACAGTAACTGAAGATATAGCACTCCTCTCCCTGGTCAAGGATGGTCACCATGATGCATTTAAAGTATTATATGATCGCTATGCCGGTGCATTGATCCAATTTGCATATTCCAAAACCGGGGATACAGAAGATGCTAAGGATGCGGTACAGGAAGTGTTTATTTGGTTATGGCAACATAAGAATCAATTACAATTCAATCATAACCAATTATCAATTGAGGCTTATTTAAAAACCGCTGTTAAAAATAAAATCCTCAACCTCATCGATAAAAAGCTCCGCCAACAAAATTATTCTGACGCAGCTATGCAGCAATTCCTCTCGGAAATCCCTAGCGATCATAGCGTAAATGCCAAGGAATTACAAGCGATCATACAGCTAGAAATCAATGCAATGCCTGCCAAGATGCGCGAAATATTTGAGCTCAGCCGCGACAATGGCTATAGCAACAAACAGATTGCCGGTAAGCTCGATCTCTCCGAACAAACGGTCAAAAATCAACTACAGCATGCCAAGCAAAGATTAAAATTGAAGTTATCCCATTACTTGGCGTCCAGCTTATTTTAAGGCTTAACAATTTGTTCATACCTCCTGCATAGTACTTTCTCTCGTTTGAATTGCTTTGTATATATATGAAGCCTTTCAACGAACATATTTTCAAAGAACTGTTGATTAAACATCGCAAAGGGAACCTGTCTCTTGATGAAGCAGCATTACTGGATGATTGGTTTGAACATTTACAAGTTCGAAAAGGAAATTGGTATGTAGATGAAGAGGATAAAAAAAATCAACTGGAATTATTGTGGCAACAAATTGATGTTAAAACCCGATCGCGGGATAATAGGTTCCGGTATACCTGGTACAGTGCCGCGGCCATAATATTGGGTATGGCCTGTTTCACTTTTTGGCCGCAACCTAAAGAACTGCCGCACGCGCGGAATAACGCTACGCAGGCAACAACCGAAGCCCGGCAAATGTTGGTATATACTTGTCCGATTGGCGCCACCCGCGTACTTAGGCTGCCCGATCAAAGTCGCATAACATTAAATTCCGGCGCCACCATCCGCTACCCAGTAACTTTCAGCGCCAAGATCAGGGAGGTTGAACTGGTTGCCGGGCAGGCATATTTTGACATCAAAAGTCAGCCCGACATCCCCTTCCAAGTAAAAAGTAAATGGCTCAGCACGGTGGTGTTAGGCACTTCCTTCGAGATTCGCCTTCATAAAAACGACCGGATCAATATCGCTGTAAACTCGGGCAAAGTAAGGGTCAGCAGGGCAAATCAAAAGGTCGTCCTGGAAGCAGGGAAACAACTGTACGCAACCAATGATCAACAACCGTTCCGTATTTCTGATATCCCTCCAGAACAAGTGGGCAGGTGGCAAAAAGGTCAATGGAGACTGGAATCAGCTTCATTCCGCGAATTATCAGACGCATTTGAAGTAATCTACGGCATTCCGCTCATTACGAATAACGAAAGTGTTTCGGGACAGACTTATAACATCATTTTAAATTATCATACCCCGATGAAAGATATGGTTGCCGTATTAGCTGCCATTCACAATAATGATTTTATCATCCAAGAAGACAGCGTTGTCCTCATATCAAAATATCATTAAAAAAAGAAAGATGCCTGCTGGTAACAGGCACCTCTCAAAATCAGGTAATAAAAACTAAAACAAAAGTATGAAACTTAATGCAAAAAAGGTGATAGTCTTTACGCGATCGCTATGCCTTGCCCTGGCCGCCTGCGGCATTTCCCTCGGTACCCAGGCTCAAAACTTGCTACAGAAAGAAATCAGCATCGCATTTCACAAGGAAAAGTTGGATGCGGCGCTCAAAAAACTGGAAGCTCAAAGCGGTATCACCATCGGCTTTGATGCTAGCTCTACCCGCGGCTTTAAC
This sequence comes from Chitinophaga caeni, assembly GCF_002557795.1. NCBI lineage: Bacteria > Pseudomonadati > Bacteroidota > Chitinophagia > Chitinophagales > Chitinophagaceae > Chitinophaga > Chitinophaga caeni. The sequence continues at coordinate 537,113 of NZ_CP023777.1, forward strand.
ACGGCAGAACTAAACTTTAACCGGCAGCGGCTAGATAAAATTTTAACCGAATTATTACAAGGTACCGACCTCGGCTACAAGGCTGTCAATAATTATTTAATCATTTCTAATAAAGGATTAGGGAGCGTTAGCGGCCGCGTAATCGATGAAGAAAACGGTCAACCGGTTTTCGGCGCCACGGTAAAAATCGCTCAAAGCGGCGCCATCACCGATGAAGAAGGCAGGTTTACGTTACGTGTCGCGGAAGGGAATTACCAAGCAGAAATTAGTTCCATCGGCTATACCAAAAAAGTTATCGAAGATGTAAAAGTCATCGAAAATAAACCTTTGAATCTAAATATTACGATGAAACGTTCCAAGGGGCAGTTATCAACCGTTGTCATTACAAGCTCTGTTAGAAAAGAAAGCATCGCTTCGCTATTTACGCAACAAAAAAATGCCGCGATGTTATCCGACGGTATCTCCGCGGAACAGATCAGCGCCACACCTGATAAGCATATCGGGGAAACCCTTAAAAGAATTACCGGCGTTAGCACCAATGACAATAAACGGGTTGTCGTAAGGGGAATTGCCGAACGTTACAACGTGACTTTACTGGATGGCAGCGTGTTACCAAGTACGGATGTTCAAGACAGGGATTTCGAATATAACCTGATCCCTTCCAATCTCATCGATAATGTTATCGTTGCAAAATCCGTAACGCCCGATATGCCATTCGGTTTTGGTGGAGGTGCAGTGCAGATTAACACGAAAGCAATCCCATCCCGAAGCTTCACAACATTTTCCGCCGGGATATCCGTAAATAACCGGGTTTTTAATAAAGATATATACGGCTATGCAAGGGGTAAATATGATTTTCTCGGGTTGAATGATAAGAGCAGGAACGTAATACCCGGTAACCTCCAGCCATTGTCCGACTATAACCCGAGGCTCCCGGATGAACAAAATCCCATTTCCGCAGCCGAAGTAGGCGCTCAAAATAAAAGTATCGGCGGACTGGAAAGATTGGGAGCAAGGATGTATAACGGTATGCCTTCGCAGAATTACCAGCTCAGTATGGGCCGATCTTACCTTGTTGGAAAGAAAAAAGAAAACAGGTTCGGTTTCGTAGGATCATTAAGCTATCGGAATACGCAAAGTAATGATTACATCTCGGAAATCAGGCGGGGACAATGGAGCCAAAGACCCACGAACTACGATGATCCTAAAGATATCAATACCGGCAATACTTATGGATTCAATACCACGGTGGGATTGTTATTAAACACGGGATACAGAAGCAAAAACCATCAAATCACTATCCATAATATCTATACCAGGATGTTTGATGATAAGTTCAACAGGTATAAAGGTTGGTCACATGAAAACCCGAAGAACTCCAGCAACCTTTATCCAGATATACAGGAAGATGACCGACCCAAATTCGTAACGCTATTACAGAACAAAATCAGCGGCAAGCACCAAGTAAAACCCGTCACGATCAAGTGGTCCTTTGCCAGGGCCATGTTAAGCTCATTGGAAACGGATGCCGTATCAGCGTTGTTAAAAGGCAGGGAATACGGTAATAAAGCGCCCTTCTACGAATATAGTCCCGGCGCAGCCAGTGAGCCCGGTTTCGGGATATTACATAGGGATCGCTATAATTACGAAGAAGAGAATTTATCCGGTACATTCAGCGCCGCCGTGCCCTTTAAACTCGGTAGCACGCAACATAGCTTTAAAGTTGGCGGGAACTTCTTATCAAAACATGCCAACTACAAATGGAATATATTACCCATTGTTACCGCGGATTACACGCATAAATACAACATTATTCCTATCCAGGAATGGGGTGATTATATGACAATGGATAACCCGACAAAAGATATCTTCTACTATCCCGCCAATTTCTCCCTCAACGAATTTGAAGGAAAATCAATTAACAAAGCCTTCTATGCTATGTTCGACCAAAAACTGTTGCCGAACCTGCGTGTAGTTTGGGGAGTAAGGGCCGATCACTTCAAACTGGACACTTTAAAAAATGCTGCCAGTAGCAAGGAGGATCTTACCCGTGTTGTTATGTTCGACGATTCCCTGGAATGGTATATCCTTCCTTCGGCCAATATTACGTTTACCCCCGTCAAGGATTTTAATATCCGCGCATCATATAGCAAGAGCGTGGTGAGGCCGGGCCTGATGGAAAATGCGCGTTTCTCAAGGTATAATCCTTCCTGGGGCAGTGTATTAAAAACAAATGGTGTTGTCAGCACATTAATAACCAACTACGATGCAAAATTGGAATGGTTTCCCGGCGCCGGCGAAATTGTCTCTGCCGGGTATTTCTACAAGTATTTCGACAAACCGGCCGAGTTTTATAGGGATGATCCCTACAATAATGGAAGCGGGCTGATCGTGGTGACCAATTCAGATTGGGCAAAAGTTCACGGCTGGGAATTCGAACTGAGGAAAAGCCTGGGCTTTATTGCCCAATCATCCAAAATACTACGCGACATTTATATCAACGGTAACCTGACTTTACAACACTCCGTAGTAAGGGCGCGGAACCGGCACATTTTTACCGATGCCGAAGGGAAAGATTCGATCACCTATACATACTTAAAATACCCCAGGGCTTTATTTGGTCAAGTGCCGGTATTATACAACTTGGGCATTCGTTACATGGGTGAAAAACTTGGTGTCAACGTAGTTTTCAACCACACCGGGTATAAAACATTCATCACCGGGAGCGACCCGAACCTGGTAGAATACGAAAGGCCACGCGATCAACTGGATGCCCAGTTGAGCTATAACCTGCTGAAAGGAAAATTACAAGCCAAGTTCAACATCAGCAATATCCTCGATGCACCTTTCCGGTTCTTCATCAATGACCATACCACTTACGAATATAAGCCGGGTATGGAAGATGCTAAGAATTGGCCTAAGAATGCTGAATGGCAAGATGTGTATCGCTACAAATGGGGCTTTTCAGAAAAATATGAAAAAGGATACATAGGAACCAACGGCGATAGTGATATCATGCAAAATATTGGTGATCGTAATACTTTCACCCGCTATACAGGTACGTCCTTTAGTTTTTCATTAAGCTATAATTTCTAACAGTTAAAAATCCCAACGATGAAAAAAAGAACTTACATTATAAATACATTAGCCTTGCTGATCATCTTAGGTCTGGCTAGCTGCGACAAAGAAGGAGATAAAGTTGTTCCGAATATATTAGCATTAAAGCCCTTCCAGATGAGTGGATTCGTTATTGGCGATACCTTGGAGCAGTATTTTGACAATCAAAAAGTGAGAGAATTATACGGCAGGAACATCACCTATTCCAATTTTTTATTTGATAAAGATGTGATGGAAATGGAATTCAGGAGTAAAAGAAGCGGCAAGGTTGTTCATACGCAACAATTCAATATTAAAAACGATAGCGCGATCGTACCGAATTTCTATTATGATGGAAAACAATTCTCTGGTACCTACGATTACCCGGCTGTAGAAGGAACAAAATTCCTGGTAAACTTCTATGCGGACCTTCCGGCAGATGCGGCCCCCATGGATATTGTAATCGAAGCAGAGGAAATTATTTACGATTATTCCACACCGCCATACATGTTTACCATTAATTCATATACGATTCCATTGGTTCAAAATATCAATCCAAGGGAATGGACGGAATATATCGAAATAAAATTATCCGGTATCGAAAAAACCGATCCCGAATCACAAATTCAAGCCTATGTATTCATGAAGAAGTCGGGTAGCGATGAATATTATTGTAATAACAGCAGGAACTTCAGTTATATTGGCGTTCAAATGCCCGGTGAATATACAACACAAGGACTAGTTGCCAGTTGGTACCTGGGTTATACCGATCAAAATTCAAACATATCCATTGAACCACAAATCAATTTAGTGGACATTTTCAGATAGTACTTCAAAACCTATACCCTAGCTAGCTGCATTTTAACGACGCACTATTATGAACCGGTTGACATTTAGTTGGCCGGTTTCATTTTATCCCTGCCCGTTTCTCAACCCACTATCTTATAATTCACAATAAACTTAACGCCAGGTAATAATTGCTTCAACCGGCTAACCTTGTTTATAATTTCCGCTTCGGAAGCGTCAGAAGAAAGATACAATTCCTTCAAACTGCTACTGCCCGATAAACCATCGATGTCATCTAAGGATATTCCCGTGCCTGCAAGGTGTAACAATTCCAAACCCGGTAGCTTGGACAGTACCGGTGTACTCCTGGCAGTAATCTCCCTACAGCCTTTCAATCTTAACTCTTTAACATATTCCAGGTTGAGAAAATGTTCAGCACCAACATCAGAAACATCCGTATAATCCAAATCGAGAAAATCGATCCTTTTAAACCGGTTTAATAAATACCCTAACCCTTCATCGTCCAGGTTCGTTTCCCTGAAATTAATGCTGTTGGTATGCGGGCCCAATTGTTTAGCTTGTTCTAAAGAGATACCGTAAAACTTCTCCCAAAACCTCTTTTCAGATTTATTTTTTGACATGGTATATGTTAGTAAAGAACGATTAGAATGTAAGTTAATTTACTAATTATTCCGCTGAAAGCCCAGTATTTGTTTCCTAGCAGATCAAGCCATATTCGTCCGGCTTACTAATACATTTTCATTAATTTCGTGTTACACCCTTGGTTAATTGCTAATGGGCGGCATCAGATCATAACAGGCTCCATGAAGTACCCAAAAATATACCATCGAGAATACGAAGTTCCGGAAAATACCCGGGATGCCATCAATTGTATTTGGTATAGTAAAATACTTTTCACAAAGCAATTAACAAGTTATGAGATTATCCCGGATGGCTATACCGAAATAACCTTTCATTTTGGTGAACCTTGCTACGTATCAATCGATGGAACCTTGCAGCCATTACCTTCTCCAAGCATGATGGGCTTATTTAACAAACCGGTTCATTTACATTCGGAAAATCAACTGGAAGTTCTAGGCATCCGGTGTTTTCCTTGGACGGTCTTCGACCTGCTTGATATACCATCAACGAAAAAGTCAATACACATATTCGAGCATCCGCTTGCAAAGCTTCAAGATGAATTGTCGATGTTTGTTGAAGCAGGAAATATAACGGCAGCTGTACATCTACTCACCCGGTATTTTGCAAAGGCAAGGGAAAATGTAGCCATCGATAGCCTTTTATCAAAGGCCGGGATAGCCATGAGAGCGGCCAATGGCAATATGCCCGTTAACCAAGTAGCTTCAAAAGCCCACGCAACGGTACGGACGCTGGAGCGGAAATTTAAAAAATCATCCGGTTACACCGTAAAAGACGTATCCAGTTTGATGCGCTTCGAAAAAGTACGCAACGAGCTATGGTCACATCCCGATGCCAATATTGCCGGCTTGGCCATCGATGCCGGTTATACAGACCAAGCGCACCTTAGCAGGGAATTTAAACGATTCAGCGGCACTACCCCGGCAGTATTTGCCAGGGAAGCATTGAAAAGACAGGAAGTTACGGACAGGGATTTTGTCGCATTTGTACAATCCTGACTCCAGGACAAGTCTGAATTTTGTGTTTCAATCATACTTGATGAAAGAGACACTTAAACATCAACAACCAGGATACGGTTCAACCGACTTCGATGTAATAATTTCCGGGGCAGGCCCGGTAGGTTTATTCCTCGCCTGCGAACTGGCATTAGCTAAATGCACAGTACTGGTACTGGAAAAAGAGAGTACGCCGGGATCCGTGTTAAAGAAATTCCCATTTGGCACCAGGGGGCTGAATGCGCCCTCAATCGAAGCCCTCTACCGCCGGAATTTACTGGATGAACTAGAGGTTCCCAAGCGGATGAAGCAGCCTCATCAAAATCATAAAAATACGCAAGACATACAGCCTAAACACCAGGTAGGACATTTTGCAGGTATACCATTTTATTCCGAAGATATTGATCATGCGCATTGGACAAACCGGTTACCTACGGCCACAGCACCTCAACTATTGTCTGAAATGGCAGAATTAGAATCGGTATTAAGTCGCCGGGCAACGGAATTAGGCGCGGTGATTAAATACGGAACACCTGTAATGAATTTCCATCAAACAAGGGATGATGTGATCGTATATTCCGACAGCCAAGCATTCAAAGCCCGGTGGTTGGTAGGTTGTGATGGAAGTAAGAGCATCGTTCGTAAACTGGGGGGATTTGAATTTGTTGGAACAGAACCCGAGTTCACCGGCTATTCCGCTACCGTTGAGATAAGAGATCCGGAAAAACTTGCACCCGGCCGGAATGTAACATCAACCGGGATGTACTTACTATCACAAAAAGATTATATCATCATACAAGATTTTGACGGCGGAAAATTTCATGGAGCAGGTCAAGCAGTCACGTTAGAACATCTGCAAGAAGTACTTCGCCGCATATCCGGGACAGACGTTACCCTTACTAAGCTCATGGTTGCAACAACATGGACAGATAGGGCCAGGCAAGCTTCCCGTTACCGGAACGGCAGGGTAATCTTAGCAGGCGATGCAGCGCACATCCATTCACCATTAGGCGGCCAAGGGCTGAACCTAGGCTTGGGAGACGCAATGAACTTAGGTTGGAAACTAGCAGCTACCATTCATCATACAACCACCGAACACCTGCTTGACAGCTACGAATCGGAACGGCATCCCATTGGCGAAAAAGTACTCGATTGGTCGAGGGCACAAGTTGCGATTATGAAACCTGAACCTTCTTCGAAAGCCTTGAACAGCATATTCCGTGACCTGTTAAATACCCGCGACGGCGCTACATATTTTGCAGGCAGGGTATGGGGAGTTTCTACCGGCTACGACCTAGGTGTGGAACATCCCTTGGTTGGCCAAAGTGTACCGAATTTTGAGTTTGAGGATGGCACAACAATTGGTCATTATATGCATGACGGCAAGGGGCTACTGCTGGACTTCTTACAAGATTCATCGCTCGAAAACCTGGCTGCCGGGTATAAAAACCAGTTGAATTACCTACATGGAAAAGTGAAAGTACAACTGGGGATCAGTGCAGCGTTAGTCAGGCCAGATGGTGTTGTGGTTTGGGTAGATAAGGGCGCTTTTGATATTAGTGAACTGGGCAGAGAAATGGGAAGGTGGTATGTGAAGGATATAAAGCGTATCAATTCAATATAATCGTCTATTAATAATTCGATTTTACATCTAAGTTGTCATACCAGGTTACATCAGAAACATACTAATTAATACAAATACTCGAATATTGGCTTCTACTTATTATATTTAAATTTCGTTCAACCGATAAAATGCTTTAAATCCGGCAAAGTATAGGGGATCAATTGATACACATTATAAAACACAACCTTTGTGCTATTTTATTTATACTCGTAAATTTTCAATTTTATTTATCATTAAAATTTAGGATCCTAAAAAGTTAACCAACGGTATTAAAATATTTATAACCTAATCTAATATGACTGTTAAAATAATAACCCAGATGAGATCCGCGTATAAAACTGCGGAGATTCTCATAAAATTTTAACATACAAAATTAATATTAAAGATATATGATCTTTATAACCCTTCACAATTGCTTGTAGAGCTTATTTTCACAAGATTACAATCTAAGAAAATACTAATTGGAAAGCTCGGAAATAACATTTTAAATATGAAAAATGTTATAATTGATTCGAAAAACAAATTAACTTTCCCAGAAATAGAAAATGAGATTTACCCGATGATAGTTTATATCAAAAACGGGGCAATCGATAAAATTCAATATCAATCACCCAATCAAAATGGATTTGAGAATTTACTAAAGTCTCTAAAATGAACTTAAAGTTTACCATCTGTTTGTTCCTATGTTTTTATCAGTTTATATCGCTTGCTCAAGACCGATCATTTATTATAAAAACTATCGACTCTATTAGCAAAGCACCAATACCACTAGTAAGTATAGTAGTTACCGACGCTAAGGATTCGATATTAACGCCCCCTGTATATACCAGCGAAAACGGCACCGCGAGCATAAGTATATCTAACTCCCATTTTGAAAAAATAGTTCTTAGAAGAATTGATTATAAAATTAAGAATATAAATATCCGTAACATAGTAGCTAATCAAGATGACGAGATTATTGTCTCATTAAATCCAAGCTATAAGAACCTACAAGAATTTACAATAACATCAACCCGATCAAAGCTTAAAATTGATATTGATCGAATTGAATTCAATGTGGAGGGCGATTCCAATTTTTTTAAAAAAAACGCGATAGATGTTATAAGGAATCTCCCTTTTATACAAACTTCACCAAATGGTAAAATAAATTACAAGACGAATAAAAAATTACTTGTATTGGTAAACGGAAAAAAATTCGGAATCATCTCCAACAATCCGGATGCAACCTTAAAAAGCTTTCCTGCAAATGTTATTAAATCAGTACAACTAATTTCAACAGTGCCCACTAGGTATCAAAATGAAGGAGTGGATGCCATTTTGAATATCGAAACAGTAAACGGATATTTCAGAGGCACCGTTGGAAATATAGAAGGCAATATAGATACCCGGCTAGGATCAGGCGATAATTTTTATATTCTAAGCCAACATAACAATACAACATTGCAAGCCAATTTCCGGTTTGACACCAAGCAATCGCCCTCAACATCGAAAAATTCATCTATCATTAAATCGCCACAGCCACAAAATCAAGATAGCAAAATTCATCTAGAGAATAGAAATTATAACTACAGCGGGGAATTATCATTCAATCAGCAATTTACCCATAAATGGGCGCTGAATATATATGGAACAGCCTACAAGAATAAGGAGAGAACAGATAATAACGCGTCTTATAGCTTTCTGGATTCATCTACAGCAGATAAGGATTACCTATACCGGGGGCGAACGGATCAACTAAGACATTCTTATGAACTTGGAGGGGAACTTTTAAAACAATTTAAAAAGGGCGGGAAAGAGCTGTCGGTAGCATTTAAATATAATCAATCCCGGTTTCAACAAATGATAGAGGGTAAAAAAATATTTACATCTTCTTCCCATTTGTTAAACAACACGGAAAACAATAGGAATAACAATGAATTAGCCGGTCGACTTTCGTACTCAATGTTATTCAAGAACAAACTGAAAATTCAATCGGGAATCTCTTATTATAAACGCTCCTATAAAAGTGATGTGACAGTTTTTGACGAAAAGACCGTTAATGAAATAGCATTTACCGATAATCAATTAAATAAAATTGTAATTTCTTCCATTTACAGTTATGTAAAAAAAAGTCATAAGAAATATGTACTTCTCTACGGTCTCAATATTGAATTAGCTTCATATATAAATGCTGCTCAACAAGATACAGACACATCTATATTTACAATTAAGCCCCTCATAGATTTCAAATATGCAGTCACGAAATTATCGACAGCATATTTTAAATACCAAAGATCTGTCAAAAGGCCAAATGAAACCGCGATAAGTTTATCAATAAACTCAACTGATCCCCAAAATTTATATCGAGGAAATGCCCGTTTATCACAACAAAATTACCATGCATTCTCGCTCGGAATAGAGAAATATACGAACTCAAATAAATTCAGCATATTTACCGAAATTAATTATGATTTCAATCCAAATGTAATTTCGAATTTTACAAGCTTTGATACTACACTTAACTCATTTATAACAGATAAGCAAGAACTTGGCAGCACCAATTCCTGGTATTTCATGTTAGGCGGCTCGTTGAAACTTCTCAAAATTGTAAATATATATCTAACTAATAGCTTAGGGTATTATTCTTATTCGGAGAGTTCCGACAATAAAACCCTATTCAATTCAACTTATTTCAATATGACAGTATCGTTTAAAAAGTCATGGAGAATACAAGCAACAGCTATGCTGAATACAAATAGTCCCACGTTTCAAGGATATGAAGCATCCACCAGAAATTATTCAATCAGCTTGAATAAGAATTTCGCTAATGAACGGGGCTTCATAAATTTAACTTGTTTTGATTTTATTAATTCCGAATGGAAAAATAAGCAGTTAATTTCCACATCGAATCTCTACCAAAACAACATTAGCTATATCCCGGCAAGATTAGTTGGATTAACCATCGGATATAGATTTGGCAATTTAACGACCAGCCCTAAACCCATTAGAAAAGTTTTAAGTAATGATATTAAAGATTAAGTTTACTACAAATCATCCCTAAAATGATATTTGCCTACTAATATACACTGTCCGTGTGAAATTAGATTATCACGCAATAATGACTTCAAATACGCTGAAGCTTTATTATTAGGTTGGTGAATAATTTTATCAATCTCACTAGGCAAAAAATAGGTAAATAAAACCATTATCTGTGGAAACAATACCAGTATAATCACCAAATAAAGGCATTTAATTACTAATATCCGAGGGGCGGATATCATATAAAGAAAGAAGGGTATTATTGCCATTTAAACTAAATAAAAAATTATTCGTAGCAGGAGCTCTTTCACTACTATTAGTAAAAGCTTTGAAAAACAGGTTATTCCCTACACGGTATACATCAGAAAATCCATTGACGACATCGCCATGCTCCAAAAATATGCTATAAATTCTTTATCACACTTATTATTTTCAAATTTTGTAGGGATAGAATATGTTAGCGGTAAAATAAACTTATACGTCAAAATATTATTGCAGTTCAATATATCCGATACTTCATAACTGTAGTAATCTGTATAGAATACCGATTTTTTATCACTAGATGTAAAAATATTATCATTATAGCTATAAATACGATCAAAACATTTCAATGTATCCATAGGGGCATAGTGATTCACTAAATGTATGAGTGAATCGTACTCTAATAAATGGTACAAAATCTCGGAGCTACGTCTTGCCCACTTTACTGGATTTTGATAATATAAATAGTTACCATTTTCTTTAACAATAAAATTAGCGTAATCAATTGGAGGTTTTGACAATATCGAGTTAAACTTACCGTCATATATAAATCTATAATATACCGTATCATTATTAAAAAGACCCGGTTCAACTATTACAAAATGCCTATCTTCATCAATTATAAACTACGAATATTTTCCATCGGAACCCGTGGTTTAATTCCCGGCAACTTCTCAATTTTCGACACAAAATCTCCGCTACTGCTAAATATAAAAATGACCTCTTGTACATTATCCCAAATAAAAATATGGCCATCTTCAATCCTCATTTTCTCTACACGGGCAATTTTTGTATCACTGCTATTTAGTTTAATCAAACTGTAAGAAACACTATCCATTACCTCATCCGCAGAAGCACCCAAATATTGGGAAGGGTCAAACCTAATTTCAAGTTTTTCTTTGGCAATAATTTGCCCAACAAATGAGAGTAAGATACATGCAGTAGCTGCAGCTTTTATAATGTCAAGACATTTACAAAAAGATCATATTCAATTTCTATTGCTATTAATAATATCTGGAGTCATCAATTCAAGAGTAATATTTGGAATCGAAAAAAATCTTATTGACATTCTTACACATAATTTATAGATCACCTTTAAAATGATACTTGCCAATTAAGATAAATCCATCATCCCAACTAGTATCACTTTCGAGCATTGATTTTATAAATCCAGATGCTAAATCGTCTAATTTAACACCTAAATTGGTCAATTCACTCGATAAGAAGTATGTATAAACAAATCCTCTATCTACAGAGATAATCCCTCTACTATCATAGAATAATGGAATATTATGGCTAATTTTAGAAGGTTGAATTTTGTTTAAAGAAAGCAATATTTTAGAATGTAAATTGTATGCAAAAATATTATCTACTTCACCAATTAAATGAGTTTTCATCGCACTTAATGTTCTTATAAATAAATTATTATCAACTCGATAGATATCATTAAAGCCAAAAATAATTTTTTCATTTTGCTTTAAATATTGAACGAATTCTATACTGCCCTTTCTATCCATATATTTTTTAGAAATAGAGTTAGCTAAGGGCAAGACAAACATATATGAATTAATATTGCCTTTATTTGATATATCATATAATTCGTAACTATAGTAATTAGTTACATAAACAGAATTATTGTCTCCCGACATAAATATATTATCTACATAGTCATAAAAAACATCCATACGTTCAGAAGTATCAGAAGGAATATAATGATTACTCAATTGCATAAGAGAATCATATTCTATCACATGGTACATATTATTCACTACCGAATCCTTAATTTTATAAGGTGGGTTTTGATAAAACAGGTAATTACCATTATTTAAAACTTTAAAACTAGAATAATAAATTCGTGGCTTAGGTAAAATCGAGATAAATTTACCATCATAAGTAAACTGGTAAAAGAAATTATCATTATCATCCGTTGATTCAACTATTACTAGATTCCTCTTACTATCAATTGTAAAACTACCAATTTTAAATTTAGCCCCCCGCCCCCCATTTACCTGATAAATTTTCTATTCGTGATACAAAATCACCATTAATCCTAAATACAAAAATAGCTCCTTGCCAATTATCAAAAATAAAGATATGATCATCGACAATTTCCATTTTCTCAAGTCTATTGATTCTAAAATCTTTCTTATCTAGCTTAATAATCATATACTCGACACTATCCAAAACATCTTCAGCCGAGGCGCCAACCCACTCAGCTGGGTTAAGCCTAATTTCCTGTCTCATTTGCGCGTTCGTGCATATTGAGCAAGAAATTATCAGAAACAACATCAATAAAAATCTCATAGAACTATTTTTCACTTAAAATATATTGTATGTATTCTCTAGTATTCTCGGGGTATTCCTTAAATGACAAAAACACTTTATGAGTTATTAAGTCTTCATCTAAGTAAAACAAAAATGGCAGATTTTTCCCTTCCAAGAATAGTCTCAATAATTCATCTGAAAGTGTATAAACCTTAAGTCCATAATTTTCAGCAGCCATCTTTACTCCAGTAAATTGCATCATCTTCAACATCGACAAAATGTCTATATTTATATTCCACCTCAGCTGGTATTAAATACTCTATATTCGACAGAGTAACATCGTATCCTTTCAAATACTCTCCAGATAAATCGAACTCTTGTATGACATTTCCATAATCAACTATAACTTTATTAATTTCTTTCATTGTTGTCCGGCTAAAATTGAATTAAATTAACTTAGATTCCTTACCTGGTCAAGGACATAAGCGAAGGATGATCTATTCGGCCCTACCAAGAGAACCGTGGAACTTCGCACTTTTAATAGCGAAGCGATACAGTAGTACAAAAGCTGGATCCCGCGATCAAATTGGCGGCCGTGATGGCCAATTTGTGCCCTTTCTTGGTACTTTTTTGGGCAAGCAAAAAAGTACAAATAAATGTGCAGGTGGACATTGAATCGAACATTTGAGGCGATGATAATTTTTCATTGAAAATTTAGTCGGACAATAATGAATAAATGGATTAAAAAAATCTTGGGAAATATGATATAGATAACATATAATATCGTGTCAAGACATTTACATCTCCATTTACAAAATAATTTCCCTTTGCATAATTTAACACCCCCTTATTTTGATTTAATAAATCGTAACCCGAAAGCTTCATCTCAAGGTTTCTTTTCTTCAAAAATCTTTTGGAAACATTCATATTAAAAATATTAAACTGGTTATTTGAACCCCTACTGGACCTTGTATAATTCAAGGATAATGTAGATCCAATGCTCCAACCCTCTAAAAATTTGTATGCGGCACCCAATGAATTGACGATTGTACTAGTAGTAAATCGATCCTGCCCTTTCACCTTGGCAAAGTTATTGACAATACCATTCGCCATTATAACACTAAACATATCCCTATAATTAAAAAGTGTTGAAATCTTCGTATCAGTGCCAAAGTTGAGAGTTTCCAGTCTAATTCCATTAAAGTATGAAGGCAGTTTTCTTAATGAAGCCTGTGTATTAAATGTGAACTCTAATCTATTATTCTCATTCAGTTTAAATGATTTAGAAGCTTCTATGGAAGCATTCCCATATTTACTATTAACATTCGAGTAATAAATAAGACTTCTACCTACGGAATCGATATAGACGCTATCCGTAAGTGCATCTCTTGAAATACCAGCACCTACAAACATCCTGATATCATAGTTATTGGATCTCCTCGAACTTATCAAGGTATAATTAATCTTAAGATCATTATGTAATGTTTCTCTCAAGTTTGGGTTACCAAGGATTTGATAATATATAACAGAGCTATCCACCAAGGGTAGTAACTGCTCCAATACTGGGTAAGTAAAATATTGATCGAAAGTTATAGAAAACCACTTATTAAATTTAGATGTTTTGGATTTTGAGTGACTTAATTCCGCTTTAGGTGTAAACTTCAAATATTTCATACTCAGATTCTGTTTTGGCTGAGTGGCCAAAGACTTCCAATAAAACCATTGACTATTCAATGATAGACGCAGATTCCAGTTACTTGATCTTCCAGTAATATCGCTTTGGCCCCAAGATTTATTCATGGATAAACCAGAAGAAGCTGTATAAGAATTTATTACCCGATTGTTAGTTAAACCAAAATTATTTACTTTGACATCCTCATTGAGGATATCGTAAACATAATTATCGTCCTTCTCATTATTCCATTTAACATTTGCATAGATATCAAACTTTATATTATGAGAATTCAGCCAATTATAATTTCTGGCTTTAATTCCATTAACAGTAATCCCTACTTCATTGAATAAGGAATTCCCATGTTCATTATAATTCCTATCATAATCAGTCATACTCGCCCCACCCTGCATATTTAGGGAAGCAACCCTCTTAATAAGCCGCTTTGATTCAGCAGCCAAGAAAGTATAGTTCAATTTGTATGAATATGACCATTTCTGAATTTTTGAATAGTTACTTAAGTCAAATGCATCCCTGTCATATGCATATTCGATATTAAAGCCACCTTGTACATATTCATTTTGCGATTTGTATTTATTAGAAGAAGACGAAAGCATTCCTTTCATACTGCTAGACAATTCAATATAATTTATGTCAGATCGCGAATCATATTTTTTGTGAATGAAAGGTTTTATCAATAAGCTCTTCCCCTTTTTTTTCTTCTCATACTTACCGTTAATACTATGATCTTCATTCACGGTCGCACTCTTCAAATTCTCCTTCTTTAATAAACTTTCTTCATCAGAAATAGAGGTTATTCTAAACGTATTTTTATCTAGGAGAAGTTTATTCTTATTGGATGAAACATCCAATTGCATCCTATTATAAAAACCCAAATTTTCATTCTCGTTGAAACTATGTAGATACCTTGCAGCCAAATTGAGCGGAAGCAGGTTCCCAAGTACTCCAAAATTCGGTTCAAATTCCACCCTCGCGCCGTTTCCCTTGTATGACATATTCCGTAGCATCGCTTCCATATTGTCTTGCCGCATGTTCACATTATTATGCGCAGCAGCAATAGACAGTTGGGAGCGACCATCAAATGCATTCAAAGTCCCCTCCAGCATATAATGCTTTCCAGTTCCGCCACCAGCACCCATTTTCCCGAAAAAGCCCTTGTTTTTATCTTCTTTCAATACAACATTCATACGGGTTTCCGGTTCCGACAACCCGTTTGCTTTATCTTCATAAACCTGTATCTTTTTCACGGAAAGTTTCGGGAGATTTTGCAATGCTATCGACATATCATCACCAAAGAAAGGTTTTCCATTAACGGTAAGTCCCTTAATCTCTTTCCCGTTAACGGTTATTTTGCCATCCGACCAAATTGTCATCCCTGGCAAGCGGCGTAGCAGATCATCAATAACGGCATTAGAATCCAACTCAAATGCATCCGCATTAAACTCAAGCGTATCGCCATTCATTTTAACAGGGGGAGGCATACTGATAGCAAATTCTTCTAGCTCGTTTATTTTTGGCACGATGTAAATCTTCTTTAAATCAACCGCCGAAAGTCTACTGTCAATGGTAAGCTCTTTAACAACTTGCCCGAACGAGACATGTGACAATAAGATTTTTAATGGAACATTTCTCGGGATTTTATCGATGGTAAAAGCGCCAAACCTATTCGTCAGTCCAAAATTTATTATTTTACCGGAGGCTTTAAAATATACGGCGACGGTTAAGGAGGGGATAGAGCTGTTATGTAATGAATCTATAACAATTCCTTTAATAGAACTTAACTTACCTGTAGTGCTATTTTGGGCATTTACCTTTATTGCGCCAAGGAGTAAAATTATAGGAATAAGTCTAAAAGTTACAAAACAATTCATGGCATATTAAACCAATCCTTAGCAATATTTTTAAATGGCATTGCTAACACATCAATAAATGCAAAAGGCTAGTCGCAAACAATTCGGGTTCTTAGGGGAGCCAAGCTACTTCTGGGTAAGGACTATAAATAAATAAAAGTTTTCTGCTTTATTATTGTTCTTTGGTTGATTAATTAGGTTAAATAAAATAAGTGTACAATAGTACATTTAAAACAAATATATAAAAGTATTTTCAGAACAAAGCATTGGACGTTCGAATGTGGTAATTCTTTGAAACCTCCTGGCCGAGGATAAGTAAGACCCTTAAAACCAAAAAAGCTCGCAAATCTATGATTTACGAGCTTTAATGTTGTCGGGATGGCAAGATTCGAACTTGCGACCTCCTGGTCCCAAACCAGGCGCGATGACCGGACTACGCTACATCCCGAACGATGGTCATTTTATTGTTTCGAACTACTTGATTCACAGCTTTTTCCGTGATCGTTTCCGTAATTCGGTTTGCAAAGATAGCAGATTCTAAATAAGAAAAACAAATATTTTTAGACTTTTTTTCAAATTTATTGGCTCCCTGGTTGCTTCCAAAATTTTAAATCCTTCTTAAAGCTAATATAGCAAAGGATTACAGACAACAAACCGCAGTGCCTTACCCGGAAATTTATCCTCCTTGCAATACTATTAAACGACGCTTTACACTTTCAATTCACAAGCATAATTTGCAGCAAACACTTTTTAAAATGTTTATAAATTTTTAATTTTACTGCTATCGACCTTCGTTGCAAATTTTTTATTATTGTTAAAGTTTTGACTTTTTCATGTATCTATATTAATTTATTTCATAATTTGTAACAAAGCGACAATAGATCACGTTTAAAATTGAATACCATGTAATACGAATTACGTTGCATTACTCCAAAATGGCGCGAAAGAACAATACTCAGAATCTTAAGTTGAATTTGAAAATTGCGACCCGTTATGACGAAGATATCACCTACTACTCCCAACACTTACGTAAATGTAACTGACGAAGGCATCCTCAAAGCCACCGGCAAAAACTGGAATGATTGGTTCAAATTGCTGGAATTAAACCATGCACTAAAGCTATCCCACAAGGAAATCGTAGAACTCCTCAAAAAAGAAGGGGTTGAAAGCAATTGGTGGCGACAAAAAATCACCCTCGGCTTTCTCACGGCTACCGGGCGCAGGAAAGTAGGGCAACAAGCCGACGAGGGTTTTAACGTTGGCGCACGTAAAATATTCCCGCTTACCGTGGAACAAGCCTGGATACTCGTTACTTCGGAACGCGGCATGAACACATGGTTACAAGGCAACGATAATAAGTTTATAGAGGCGCATGAAGATCTTAAAGTAATCAGCCCCAACTCTCACCTCAGGATGCGTTTCCAATTGCCGGGATGGATGAAAGAATCCACGATACAGGTAAGGGTGATTCCTACCGATGACCCGCACCGCAGCACGATCAGTTTCCACCAGGAAAATCTCGCCACGGAATTGATCCGCGATGAAATGCGCAAACATTGGAAAACGGCGTTAAATGAATTGATGGTGCTTGCTGAAACTTATGATTGATAACTACAAAAAACCGCCCCGGCTACATGCCAAGGCGGTCTTAAAATTCTATGAATTCTTTACGCTCTCTTGTTAGGTTTTGCACTCATATAGAATACAATTTTTCCACCTTTCATGATCTCTTCATGCGTAATATATTTCCTGTCTAATTTCACGCCGTTCAATTCAACTTTACTTACGTAAACGTTCTTGTCGGATTGATTTTTCGTCTCCACGGTGAAAGTATTACCGTTTTCTAAATGCAAGGTAGCATCCACGATGGCAGGACTTCCCAGCGAATATTGCCCCGATCCGGGCGCTATCGGGTAAAAACCCAAACTACTGAAAATATACCAGGCGCTCATCTGCCCGCAATCGTCATTCCCTCCCAAACCATCGCTCGTAGGACGGTACATCTTCTTCAAGATCATCCTCACGCGGGATTGTGTTTGCCAGGGCGTAGTGGTATAGTTGTACAGGTACACGGTGTGATGCGATGGCTCATTACCATGCACATAATTCCCGATAATTCCATCCCGGGTAATGTCTTCCGTTTCAGCGAAAAATTCATCCGGTAAGTGCATCGTGAACAGTGAGTCTAAATGGATCGCGAAGCGTTTTTTGCCTCCCATCATCTCGATCATATCTTCCGGGTATTGCGGTACATACAAGCTGTAATTCCAAGCATTTCCCTCGATGAAACCTTGTCCATGTGTTTTCAATGCGTCAAATTCCTTGCGGAACTCACCGTTATCCAACTTCGGGCGCATGAAACCGCTAACGGGGTCGTATACGTTTTTGTAATTCAAAGAACGCTTGATAAACTCGTTGTAAATATCATCCCTACCCAATTTCTTGGCTGCCTGTGCAATGGCCCAGTCATCATAGGCATATTCTAACGTCTTAGATACGGATGAACCGCTTTTATCTTCAGGTACATACCCTTTATCCATATAATAACCTAAGCCGTCATAAGTCCTGTGGCGGGCGGTTGTAACGCATGCATCGAGCGCTTTGTTAGCATCGAAAGGGGTATTCCCTTTCACGATTGCATCGGCAATCACGGAAACGGCGTGGTAGCCGATCATACACCAGTTTTCATTAGCATAATGCGACCAAACCGGCAACATATGTTGCGCACTTTGATCAAAATGCGCCATCATGGATTGAACCATATCGGCATTGCGCTTCGGTTGGATCAAGTTGAAAAATGGATGCAAAGCCCTGTACGTATCCCATAAAGAAAAAGTAGTATAGTTCGTAAAGCCGTTAGCCTTATGAATGTTCATATCCAGCCCGCGGTATTGCCCATCTACATCCATATAAGTTGTGGGATTGATAAAGGCATGGTACATCGCGGTGTAGAAATTCACTTTATCATCAGCGGAGATCGTGTTGACCTTGATCTTTGCTAGTTCCTTCTCCCAAAGCTGATCTGCCTGTTGACGCACCGCTGCAAAATCCCAACCCGGCAATTCTGCCTTCATATTTTTCAATGCGCCCTCGGTACTTACCGGCGACAGCGCCATCTTCACCAATACTTTTTCACCTGCATTTACATCGAAGTCAAAATAAGCCCTGATCTGGTGACCTGCCATCTCCGGGAAGTTCTTAGAATTATCAAATTTACCCCAGAACCCACGGTACACTTGACGATCGTATTTCTCATGACCATATTGCTTAAATGGCTTGGAAAATGCCATCGCGAAATATTCTATCCTCGTTCTTGCCCAACCGTTGGTTTGACGCCAGCCGGTAATCAAGGTATCATTTTCTACGCGGATAAATGTCCATACATTCTTTTCCTTGTAATTGTAAATGCCGCTCATCATATCTAAAATGATGTGGGCATCCCCTTTCGCCGGGAAAGTATATTGATGTAGACCAACGCGGTTCGTGGCAGTTAATTCTGCGATGATGTTATCATCATCCAGCTTCACCTTGTAATAACCAGCCCTCGCAACTTCATTATCATGTGAAAAACGGCTGCGGTAACCCGTTTCTGGATGGTCTGCCGTACCGGGATTCAATTGTAATTTTCCCATGGTGGGCATCACCAGGAAATCTCCCAGGTCGCTGTGACCCGTTCCGCTGAAATGCGTATGACTGAAACCGACGATCGTTTTATCGGTATATTGATAGCCCGCGCAATATTTATAAACATCCCCGTTATAACGGCCGTTCATCTCGTAGGGAATGGTATCCGTATCAGGGCTCAACTGCACCATTCCGAATGGTACCGTTGCGCCTGGATATACGTGTCCCATACGTTCTGTACCGATCAAAGGATTTACATACTTGGTCAATCCACCACCGGTTTGAGCCATGGCGGGGATAGCGGCATAACAGAAAAGGGAAAAAATTATACGTTT
Organism: Chitinophaga caeni; assembly: GCF_002557795.1. NCBI lineage: Bacteria > Pseudomonadati > Bacteroidota > Chitinophagia > Chitinophagales > Chitinophagaceae > Chitinophaga > Chitinophaga caeni. The sequence continues at coordinate 557,320 of NZ_CP023777.1, forward strand.
CATTTTTAAGAGTTAGGCTTTGACTTTGTTAAAAGAAAAAAATACATCCCGAAGAATCGGGATGTGGTTCATACAGTGAACAATAAATAGCATGTCAACTATTCATACTCTTAACGCTTTTCCACCCTTGAGAAAGAGTAAGGTAAAGCTGCATTATTTATACCGCGGGATTTGTTCGGTTGATCAGCCATCTTGATTTGAAGTTGACCACCGTTTTGTAAATCCTGGTGCGTAATAAAGTTCTTATCGTAAGTTTTGCCGTTCAGGTTCATGCTTTCGATGTAAAAATTCTCTTTACTGTTTCCATCGGCATCGATCGTAAACTTCTTACCATTTTCGAAGGTGATCTCGGCATGTTTGAACAACGGAGCACCGAATACATATTCAGGCGTACCGGGACAAACAGGGTAGAACCCTAATGAAGAGAATACATACCAAGCAGAAGTTTGACCATTATCCTCATCACCGCAATAACCATCGGGAGTTGCATGGTATAAGCGGTCCAATACCTGGCGGATCCAGTATTGTGCTTTCCAAGGAGCGCCTACATAGTTATATAAATAAATCATGTGCTGGATCGGTTGGTTACCGTGCGCATATTGACCCATACCTGCAATCTGCATCTCGCGGATTTCGTGGATCACACCACCGTAATATGAATCATCGAATACAGGCGGCATGATGAATACGGAATCCAACATATTCACCATCTCGGCTTTGCCACCCATCAGGTTAGCCAAACCCTCGATATCATGGAACACGCTCCAAGTGTAGTGCCAACTGTTACCCTCGGTAAAGGCATCACCCCATTTAAAAGGATTGAAAGGGGACTGGAATTGACCATCCTTGTTTTTACCACGCATTAATTTATGGCTAGGATCGTACAGGTTACGGTAGTTCTGGTTGCGTTTTGCAAAACGCGCGATCTCCGCCTTCGGGCGATTCAAGGCTTGCGCCAACTTGTAGATCGTGAAATCATCGTAAGCATATTCCAAGGTACGTGCAGCGTTTTCGTTAATCTTCACATCGTAAGGCACATAACCTAACTTGTTATAATAATCTACGCCTTTACGTCCCACGGAAGTCATCGGCCCTTCGTTTTCGGTATTTTTCAGGATCGCTTCATACAAAGTGTTGATGTCGAAACCGCGGATACCCTTGATATAAGCATCGGAAATCAGCGAAGCGGAGTTAGAACCGATCATGCAATTGCGGTGACCGGGACTAGCCCATTCCGGCAACCAACCACTTTCCTTGTAAGTATTGGCCAATCCATCCATGATGTGTGCATCCAAAGTAGGATACATCAGGCTGAAGAACGGGAACACGGCGCGGAAAGTATCCCAGAAACCGTTGTCGGTAAACATATAACCGGGCAATACTTGGCCGTTGTAAGGACTGTAGTGCATGATTTTGTTCTGCGCATCCAGCTCGTAGAATTTGCGTGGGAACAACATGGTTCTATATAAACAAGAATAGAAAGTACGCACTTGATCTATTGTACCGCCAGAAACTAAGATCCTGGACAATTCCTTGTTCCAAGCTTCTTTCGCTTTGGTTTTTGTCGTGTTGAAATCATCGTTGGCCAATTCGCGCTGCATGTTCAGCTCCGCTTGCTCCTGGCTGATGAAAGAAGAAGCGACTTTTACGTTAACCTGCTCGCCGCGGGTAGTAGCAAATCCTACGATGGCACCAACATGATCGGCTTTATATTCCAAAGTATCCTTGGCCAAAGTTTCCCCGTGCCAGGTGTTGGCAGTTTTAAAAGGCTTATCGAATACTAAAACGAAATAGTTCTTAAAGTTTTTAGGAACACCGCCACTGTTGCGGGTAGTGTAACCGATAATTTTTCTTTCGGACGGGATAATTTTTACATAAGAACCCCTATCGAAAGCATCTAACACAACGAAGGCGCTATCGGTTGTAGGGAAAGTAAACCGGAACTGCGCCGCCCTTTCGGTCGGTGTAATTTCCGTGGTTACGTCGGCATCAGCCACGTACACGCTATAATAATAAGGTTTGGCAACTTCAGATTTATGGGAGAACCAACTGGCGCGATCATCCTGGGTAAACTTGGCTGTTCCCGTTACAGGCATGATGGCAAATTGGCCGTAATCATTGATCCAGGGAGAGGGTTGGTGCGTTTGTTTAAAACCGCGCAACTTATCTGCACTGTATTGGTAAGCCCATCCATTACCGATTTTACCGGTTTGCGGCATCCAGAAGTTCATGCCCCAAGGCAGCGCGATGGCAGGATAAGTATTCCCATTGGAGAGAGAGATTTTTGAATCTGTTCCCATCAATGGATTCACCCATTCTACCGGGTCCGTGACCTGGCTCACCTCCTGGGCTTTGCTCAATGTTGCACAGCAAAATGCAACGGCTAATAATCCAAATCGTTTCATATTCATGTGTTGATAGTCTTAATAAGTTTAAGCAATCTACGAAATGACAATAATAAATATAAGAGAGAAGCCGGCCCTGGAAAAGGCCAGCCGAATTATGCTACTCTTTATGTAAAATCTTTATTGTCAATTCAATGGTATTTTAAATTCAAAGGCATCACCATGATAGAAAATTAACAAATATAGATACTAAATTAATAATCTATAAAACATAATAATCTCTACCGCCCCTCAAAATTACTACCCCTCCCACGGGTTACATTTTAGTATAACCAATGCTAAATCGATTTTGCAATATACACCAAAACTAATACATTGCAGCTATCATTTAGCTACCTAGGGCGGGGTAGTGTGACGCTCTACCTTCACAAAATTTTAATATTTTTTAAAATAAGCTTTGCCCGGCTGTATTTCTTTTCATAAAAAGTAGCTGCGCGACTAAATTGAATACGAATTACCTTTCTTTTATTCATTAACCGGCCTAAGATCTATCAGTTTTCTAACATGGAGCCAGCACGGCAAAATTATTTACAAAGTATTTATCTCCCTACCGTTTCCAAAACAGGTTTCCATATTTCGCTAACTTATTCCTACTTACATAAAACGTTTTAGCAAACGTTCATAAAAAAAAGAAAATCAATCATTTCGATTTTTTATATGCCGATCAACGATCAAATCACGCTAAACTTTTTAAATTAATTTTTTAACTTCGGGTATTAAACCCTTCGCAAAATCGTTTTAGCATGTACATATAAAAAAAAGATGCTTTCATCTCTTCCTGTTCAGTATACATGACCTTTCACCATGTATGTTCATGGTAAAAATAAAATTATTTTTAGTTTTTCAACAATTTTTCTCTGTTTTTATGATGAACCGCGTACGATGAACTTACCGGGCAGCGCTACTTGCCACTTTTTTGCGCCCCCCTTCACCTGGTTCAATTGCTGCATCAGCATGCGTATAGCAGTCTTGGCAATCTCCTCTACCGGTTGTTCTATCACGGTGATGCCGGGTGGGTATAAACGGAAAAGGTCATGATCATCAAAACAAACCATCGCCAAGTCCTTCGGAAGATTCAGACCAAGTTTTACAAAAGTCTCCAAACCTCTTATCCCGAGGTAGTTCGTAGTAAAGAAAATGGCGTCCAGCTTAGGGTTCACTTCCAGGTATTGGGTGATGGCGGTAATGGCAGCTTCTTTATCAAGGTTATACGGCAATTTTAACTGGTATTTTTTCCTCTGGGGAATGCCATGCTCCTTCAAGGTATCAACATACGCTTTAGTTCTCTCCTTGATTTGCACCATATCCATATCTACCGTAACTAAACCGATATGTTTATGTCCCTTCTTTATAAGGTGCTCCATTCCTTTTGCTACGGAACCGTAGCTATCAATCAGTACATGCGGGGCGGGTAAACCGGGGAAATAACTATCCATTAAAACTATCGGCTTATTATACTCCATTAACTGCTGGATATCTTGCTCCATCCCTGCAACCGGCGTAATCAAGTACCCATCGACCTGCTGCCTACTCAACATGTTAATCAACTCCGCTCCTTTCTTTGCATCGTTTTCAGTACTACAATAAACGATACGGTACCCGTATTTTTCAGCTTCCGATTCGATCGTTCCCGCCAAAGAAGCGAAGAAACTACCGGAAATGCTCTCCACGATCAAACCTAATATCTTCGATTGCCCCGTCCTCAGGTTTACCGCCACCTGGTGGGGCTGGTAACCGCTTTTCCTTACAATAGCGCGGATCTTGTCGGCCAGCTCATCGCTGATACGCATTTGCTTAGCTTTACCATTCAATACGAACGATACGGTCGACGGCGCCACGCCTGCTAACTTGGCTACATCTTTAAGGGAGAGTCGCTTCATATTTAACCATTTCTACTGGGTTTGTCAACTTGGTTGATAATTACCTGGATTGTTCACATTTATTAAATTCAACTATAAAGAACAGCCGCTCCGGCGGCCCTGCCGGGGCAACACGATTTGCAAATGTATAATTTCCCGGCAGCTTGTACATTAAAACTTTCTATGCTGCTACGTATTGTCGTAGTTTGATGTTTTTACAATACTCCCATAAACGCATCCAAAACTATCATATTATAACTCAATATAGAAAAATTGTGTGTAATGACTATTAGTTTAATCTGCGGCTTTTTAAATATTTTTTAACAAAAAAGCATCATTTTCGAAGATTTTCCATCAAAAACTTGGTAGTTTCAAATTATTTAATAAGATTGAGAAGGCTTGGGGCAATTAAATATCACAACAGCCCGTTAAAGTGGAGAGCTTTCTTATTACGATACTACAAGATCAGCACTGCTGTTTCACCTCACAATTCATGAAAAAAGCGTATGAAACTATTAGCCAACACAACAGACCCGGTATATAATCCAAAAGCTGAACTCACCGCCTTAGATCGATTCTTATTACAATTTATCAAGGACAAACGTGATTTGCCTTTTCTATACTTGACGATCAAGATATCTCTCACCTTACCGGTTTTGGCTATCTTATTATATATGCCTTTTTTAAATGGTTGGTTATGGTTCGCGGTGGCGGTCCTGTACCAGTATTTCAATAACATCGTTTTCAAAGGTCCGTTCGGTCTAATGCTCCATTGCACCAGCCACCGGGCTTTTTTTAAGAAAAAATACAGGCTAATGAACCATTATTTACCTTGGTTCATAGGCCCCTTCTTCGGTCAAACACCGGAAACTTATTACAGTCACCATATCGGCATGCATCACCCCGAAAACAACTTGGAAGAGGACGAAAGTTCCACGATGAGCTACCAACGTGATTCTTTGCGCGGGTTTGGATTATACTTAGCCAGGTTTTTCTTTATGGGTGTATACCATCTCTGTTTATATTTTGCGAGAAAGAACCGCAAGAAGCTCTTAATAAGATCCGTTCGCGGGGAACTTTTATATATCCTGATGTGCGTTGGATTAAGCTTCGTGAATTTCTGGGCCACGTTCGTCGTATTTATATTGCCTTTCGTCATATCCAGGATCATCATGATGGTGGGTAATTGGGCACAACATGCGTTCGTTTGTAAACATGATCCGGGGAATCCTTATAAAAACAGCATAACCTGTATCAATACCAAGTACAACCATAAGTGCTGGAACGATGGTTACCATATCTCCCATCACCTCAAACCTAGTATGCATTGGACGGATCATCCCGTTTACTTCAAGGAGACCCTCCATGAATATATTGATAATGAAGCGATTGTTTTCGACGGTATCCATTTCCTACATGTATTTGCATACCTGGTAAGCAAGCGCTACGATCTTCTTGCCAAACATTTTGTCAACATCGGCGATCGATATGCTTCCGAGGACGAGGTAATAGAACTTCTTAAGTTCCGTACCAGGCGGATACCAGTTACATCACCCGCAATGGCAACGGTATAAATTCCGTGGTATAACATCAGAATGTTCTGTACATTAGCAGGCAATTCTATGTTAACGAAACTATCAGAACCGTGCCCTTACTTACATTAAGAAATATCCGGGTAAGATATTTAGATACCACCTTGTTTGAAGACTTGTCCTGGCAAATTGAAAACGGGGAACAATGGGCCATCGTGGGGAAAAGCGGATCGGGAAAAACGACCCTGCTTAACACCATCACGGGGAAGTATAACGTGATCAATGGCGCCATCGAGCATCATTATTATAATGCTTACCGCGATTCCCATGATATCAAAGATCCTTATTTCAATTACCGCCATTTGCAAGCTACGGTTGGCCAACAACATGATTTTAAGAACCGTTCCAATACAACCGAGTTTTATTATCAACAAAGGTTCAATAGCGCCGATGCCGATGAAGCAATCTCCGTTCGCGAATACCTTTTCGGGGAACCTGGTGATGTATTACCGTCCATACTAGCTTTAATCGAACCCTTAAATTTAGAACCGCTGCTTCCTAAAGCTTTAATTAAGCTTTCAAACGGGGAAACGAGGAGAACTTTACTAGCAAAAGCCTTGCTAAAGCAGCCCAAGTTATTACTGCTGGACAATCCCTTCGTTGGTTTGGATGTGAAAGCCCGCCAACATTTACACGGTATTATCAACCACGTAATAGAATCGGGCACAGCGGTGATCTTAGCTACGATGCCCGGTGAAATACCAAGCGGGATTACGCACGTTTTACAATTGGATCAAAACCGCGTAGTGAATAAGTTTACGAGGCAGGAATTTGTATCTCAACAAAGGGTTAAGGCCCCTGGTCAAAGCTTCGAGCTGCAACCTGCGGAAATCGCGTTACTACGGCAATTAGCGGCCGCTGCACCTAGTTATAATTTCCAGCAGATCGTTCACATGGAAAAAGTCAAGGTAAAATATGGTGAGAGCACGATCTTGGAGAACCTGGATTGGACGATTCTCCCCGAAGAGAAATGGGCATTACTGGGCCCAAACGGCGCGGGAAAATCAACGTTACTCAGCCTTATAAACGGCGACAACCCCCAAGCCTACGCTAATAACATCATTCTATTTGATCGCAAGAGGGGAAGCGGGGAGAGTATCTGGGATATCAAGAAAAAGATAGGTTTCGTATCGCCCGAGTTACACCAATATTTTCCTAACAACAGCTCCTGCTTGCAGGTTGTTGCTTCAGGTTATTTCGATACGATCGGCGTACATCATAAAGTTAATGCGGAACAATTAGGGAATGCGCTTAAGTGGATGCAATTGTTAGGAATCCAATATTTTGCTGAAAAATCATTTAAATTTTGCCCCGGAAGTATTCAAAGACTCACATTATTAGCCCGCGCATTGGTAAAACAACCACCCTTGTTAATCTTCGACGAGCCTTGTCAAGGCCTAGATCAAGAACAGAAAGAACATTTCAAGCAGGTCATTGACATGTTATGCAAGTATATCCCCATGACGTTGATCTTCGTTACCCATTACAGTGACGAGATACCAACGGCAGTTGACAAATTATTGGAACTCAAAAAGCTCGCTTAATCTATTTTTGTTCATTCGTCGATAAAAGAATAACTTTAGTGCGATTATTTATTATTAATATTTAGCATACAAATTACACTACATGCGACCTAACATGCGTTACCTGCTAGTATCGTTGTGGGCTTTAATTATCCTGTTGGGATTCCATTCTTGCAAGCAATCCCAGGAAGCCATGAACCCCGAGTTTGCAAAGTATATCGAAGCATATACCACCGGGGTGATATCCAAGCAAAGCGCCATCAGGATACAACTGAATGGCCAAACCAACATTACCCATACCGTTAACGAACCGCTGGAAGAGAAAGTTTTCGATTTCAGTCCTAGTATCAAAGGGAAAGCTGTTTGGATCGATGCCACCACGATCGAGTTCAGGCCGGAAGAAAACTTGCAACCCGGCAAGAAGTATTCCGCAACATTTAACCTCGGTAAACTAATGGAAGTGCCGAAAGACTTGAATCGCTTTAGTTTCGATTTTCAAGTAATGAAACCTTCTTACTCTTTTGAAGAGTTCGGTTTAGTGGTTGACGGCAATACCGCTTCCAGCAAGATGAAACTGGAAGGCGTCGTCTATACCGCCGATGTAGAAAAACCGGCAGAGGTAGAGCGATTGCTTAAGGCCAGCGCTAACTCTCAATCCTTACCAATTACCTGGACACATACTTCGGATCCTAAGGAACATAAATTCACGATAAAGAACATCACGAGAGGGAAAACCGATCAAAATTTGATCATTGATTATAACGGTGAATCCATCGGCTCTAAAACTTCCGGCACTAAAACATTGCCGGTACCGGCTTCGGGAGTTTTCAAGGTAATGGAAACAAGGGCGATGTATGAACCGGATGTTCATATGCTCGTATTATTTAGCGCCCCAATTGATCCCGCCCAAGATTTAAGGGGCTTGATTTACATGTCTGGCGTAAGCGATTTGCGATTTACAGTGGATGGAAGCCAGGTAAAAGTTTACAGCAACAAGAACCTTGAAGGAAATCACGATGTTTCTATTTCCGAAGGTATCCTCGACACGGGAGGCGATAGGCTCGGTAAAACTTTTGCCAGCAGCATCACTTTCGAAAATCGCAAGCCAAGCGTAAGCGTTCCGAGCAAGGGCGTAATTTTGCCTCAATCGCAAAAGCTGGTTTTACCATTCGACGCCATCAACTTGAACGCGGTTGATGTTACCATCTTGAAGATCTATGAGAACAATATCCCGCAATACCTTCAAAATAATAACCTGGATGGGAATAACGAACTCCGCCGCGTAGCGAAACCTATTGTTAGGACTACCATCCGGCTCGACCAGGATAAATCCTTGAACCTGCATGTTAAAAACAGGTTTAACATCGACCTGGAAAAATATCTTAATAGCGAGCCGGGCGCCATCTACCGCGTCACTATCGGCTTCAGGAAGGAATATGCGCTCGTAAAATGTAATGAAAAACAGGCGGATAGCGATGATAACGAAGTATATTATTATGATAGCTACGGTGATAAGATTGATGATGAAGATGATTTCTGGTCGGCATATGATAGTTATTATCCTTACGGTTATAATTGGGACCAGAGAGATAATCCCTGCCATCCGGCTTATTATAATGCCAATAAATGGGTTTCCAGGAATATCATTTCTTCCAATATCGGCTTGATTGCCAAAAGAGGGAATGATAATTCAATGGTTGTTGCAGTAACTGATATCCGTGATGCCAAGCCCATGAACGGCGTTGACCTCGAATTATTGGATTATCAACAACAGGTAATCTTTACAGCTAAAAGTGATGGTGAAGGGTTTGCTAAGTTCGATTTACCGAAGAAACCTTACCTGTTAATTGCCAAGAAAGGAAATGAACGCGGGTATCTAAAATTGGATGATGGCAATTCTTTATTGTTAAGTCGTTTCGATGTAAAAGGCGAGAAGATCCAATCCGGCATGAAAGGCTTCATTTACGGGGAAAGAGGCGTTTGGCGCCCGGGTGACTCCCTGTTCCTGACATTTGTATTGGAAGATAAAAACAAGAAACTTCCGGCTAATCACCCGGTAAGCTTTGAATTGTATAATCCCAAGGGACAACTATATAAGCGGATCATCCACCACGAATCATTAAACGGGTTCTACAAGTTTGCCACGGCTACCGATCCAGATGCACTAACCGGTAACTGGGTCGCCAAGGTAAAAGTTGGGAATGCAACATTTACAAAGAATGTGCGCATAGAAACGGTGAAACCCAACCGCTTGAAGATCAATTTAGACTTTAATAAAAATGGGATCCTTTCCAGGTTTGGCAACAACACGGGCACATTATCTGCCATGTGGCTGTTCGGGGCGCCGGGGAAAGACTTAAAAGCAAAAGTAGATGTATCATTGGTAGCTGCTAAAACGAGCTTCCCACAAAAAGCGCTTTCAGATTTTGTATTCGATGATCCTACCACGCACTTTTCAGCAGAAAACAAAACCATCTTTGAAGGTAGCCTCGGTGAAAGCGGACAAACTACCATCAAAGCCGATATGAATGTTGGCGAACGCGCACCCGGCGTATTAAGAGCTAATTTCGAAACGAAAGTATTCGAACCGGGCGGTGATTTCAGCGTAGATTACAGCCATGTACCTTACCATGTATTCAAATCTTACGTGGGCATCCAAACACCGGAAGGCGCCAGGCTAACGGGTATGTTGCTGACGGATAAAAATCATAAAGTAAATATTGTAAATGTAGACGATGCAGGTAATTTCATCAGTGGCCAACGTACTGTTTCCGTGGAAATGTATAAAGTAAACTGGCGCTGGTGGTGGGATGAAGGGGAAGATGACCTGACCAACTTCACGCAGGATAATTACAACCAATTAATTGCATCTTCAAAAGTTACGTTGAATAACGGCAAAGGCTCCTGGAATTTCAATGTCCCTTATCCGCAATGGGGGCGTTTCCTCATCAGGGTAAAGGATATGGAGAGCGGGCACGTAACGGGAAATACCGTTTACGTAGATTGGCCGGGATACAGCGAGCGCTTGCAAAAAGAAAATCCTACGGAAGCAGCGATGCTCGTGTTTACTTCCGATAAAACACATTATAAAGTAGGCGATGAAATCACCCTTACCATACCGAGTAGCGATAACGGCAGGGCATTGATCAGCATCGAATCCGGTAGCGCCATTCAAAATGTTAACTGGATCAAAACATCGAAAGGACAAACTATTTATAAATTCAAAGCTACCAAGGAAATGTCGCCCAACGTGTATGTAAACGTGAGTTTACTCCAAGCGCATGCACAAACGGCGAATGACCTGCCCATCAGGATGTACGGCACCATCCCGATCATCGTGGAAGATCCTGAAACAATATTGAAACCGGTAGTAGCTTTACCCAACACGATGCGCCCGGAATCTGATGCCAAGATAACGGTGTCGGAAGCTAACGGGAAAGCAATGACCTATACTATCGCGATTGTTGATGAAGGTTTACTCGATTTAACCCGCTTCAAAACTCCTGATCCGCATGCCGCATTTTATGCCCGGGAGGCTTTAGGCGTCAAAACATGGGACTTATTCGATTATGTCATCGGCGCTTGGGGTGGCGACCTGGAGAGGATATTGAGCATCGGTGGTGACCAGAACCTCAACAGGAACAGCGGCGAAGCTAAAGCTAACCGTTTCAAACCGGTAGTTACTTACATGGGACCTTATTATTTAGGTAAGGGCCAGAAACAAACCCATGCATTCAAACTGCCCCAATATATAGGCTCTGTAAAAGCGATGGTGGTAGCGGGACAAGATGGTGCATACGGTTCGGCTGAAAAGACTGCCAGCGTTAAGAAGCCGCTGATGGTTTTATCAACCGTACCAAGAGTATTAGGACCCGGCGAAACGATCCGCCTACCGGTTACCGTGTTCGGATTGGAAAGTCAAATTAAGTCGGCACAGGTTACTTTACAACCTAATGGCTTATTCGAAGTAATCGGCTCCGCAACTCAAACGGTACAGTTTTCCCAGCCGGGTGAACAGTTGGTATATTTCGATGTAAAAGTAAAAGCCGCCACCGGCATCGGTAAATTCAATATCGTTGCCAAAAGTGGTAAAGAACAAGCCAGCGAGAGCATTGAACTGGATGTTAGAAACCCGAATCCTTTTGTTACTAATATCATAGAAAAAGATTTAAATGGCGGCGAAAGCTGGAATACGGAATACCACCCGGTAGGTACGGAAGGCACCAATACTGCCGTGTTAGAAGTGAGTACCATCCCTTCTCTCAACCTGGGTAAACGCCTGGAATATTTAATCCGCTACCCGCATGGTTGTATCGAGCAAACAACATCGGGAGTGTTTCCACAACTTTATTTATCACAAATCATGGATCTAAGTGATAAACAAAAAGCAGATATCGATTATAACGTGAAAGCCGGTTTGGAAAGACTTAAGAGCTTCCAAGTTACCGATGGTGGATTTGCTTATTGGCCGGGTAATGCCCAAGCCGATGAATGGGGTACCAACTATGCCGGGCATTTCATGTTAGAGGCAAAAGCTTCAGGCTATACATTGCCGGCCAGTCTTTTAGAACAATGGCGGAAATACCAACGGAATAAAGCCGTTACCTGGGCGCCTAATACCCGTAACTTCTACGGGGGCGACCTCGCGCAATCGTACCGACTTTACCTGCTAGCCTTAGGCAAAACCCCTGAAATTGGTGCGATGAACAGGTTAAAAGAATTTCAATATATTTCCAACACTGCGAAATGGTATTTGGCTGCGGCTTATAAATTAGCCGGTCAACCCGACGTGGCAAATAACTTGGTAAAAGGCTTATCAACCGACGTGAAACCGTATAACCAGATGGGTTATACTTATGGAAGTGATCTCCGGGATAAAGCGATCATTTTACAAACCTTGACCATCCTCGGCAAAAGAACGGAAGCACTGGGATTGTTGAAAGAAATAGCAAGTAATTTATCGCAGGACAGGTGGTATAGTACCCAAACGACAGCTTATTCATTAATCGCGATCGCAACCTATTGCGGGCAAAATAAAACCGGGGCGAAACAGCAGTTTGATTATACGATCAATGGTAAAAAGGCCTCTGTGAATGCAGACAATTATGTCACCCAAATAGAGATACCCGTTAAAGGTGGAAATGTTGGCAATGTAGCCATTCACAATAAAGGTCAAAATGTGCTGTATGCAAGGTTAATCCTCCGGGGACAACCGGAATCCGGAACCGATCCATATGCCAGCAATGATCCGGAGGTACTGGATATGAGCGTTCGTTACCATACCCGCGATGGGAAAGCACTTGATCCCGCAAGTTTACACCAAGGCAGGGACTTCGTGGCAACGGTAACGATCAGGAACCCGGGTAAGCGCGGTTATTATGAGCAAATGGCTTTATCGCAAGTTTTCCCTTCGGGTTGGGAAATTCTAAACACCCGTTTAATGGGTTCCGATAGTTCAGTTCATACATCGCAGTTCACCTATCAAGATATCCGGGATGACAGGGTGTATACTTACTTCAATTTAGAAGAAGGGAAAACGGTTACTTACCAGGTTTTATTAAATGCTTCTTACCTCGGCAAGTATTATTTACCTGCTACCACTTGCGAAGCGATGTATGATAATACCATACATGCTTTCGTACCAGGAAAATGGGTGGAAGTTGTTAAATAGTTTGCCCAGTTATATAAGAAATCCCATTGCTATTTAGCTTGCGTGCTAAGGCAATGGGATTTTTATCTGAAAGAAGAAGAAGATATTATCGATCAAAATGTTCAATCTCAAGAAAACCGGGAGTATCCTTCAGTGTATGTATTATTCTACAGAACTATCTTTATTGGATTTCCCTATTAATTATATTAATGGTTCTCTCCAAATATAGGTCTCTAAATATGTCGTTATACCCATAATGAACAGAAACAGCTTCCAGTTGTTCATTCAGGATTACTTCCAGGGGATAGGAACGCCTTTCCATCTGATACAAGCGCGTTATTGTTGCCGAATCTGCATAAAAATATTTTTGTTGTTGATCTTCCCATTTCTTCCCATGTTTAACGAATTCATCCCAAGAAGTAACAGCTCCATCACAGATATAGATTATTTGGAATTTATTAGAATCTACTTTCTTCCTCAAACTATCCAGGGCATTTTTCTTCATTTCGCATGGTGGGCACCCTACGAAATAGAACTCTAATAAAGTTACTTTTTTCTCCAAAAGAGAAGATATATAGCATGGATGCTTATCAGGATTTAATAATACGGCATTCTTAATTGAATTTCCATTAAACGATACATCATTCCTGAAACTCTTTTGCAAAATCAACTTTGGAATGAATACGTAAGCCGATAAGACGGTAAAGAGTGTTATAAAAACAATGTATACTATAGAAAGTAACAGCTTTCGGCATGAGAGTATATAGCCCAAAAGAGCGCCCAAAACGGGGAAAATAGTTGCGAAGGGAAAGCGAAGCGGAATCAATTCCGAACCTGTTATTAAGGTAGTAGCATCCAATAGTATAACAGGAATAATTACAATTGTTAAGATTTTTTCGCGCTTCATCGCTGTTTTACTCCATAATATAAGATATAATACAGCGAAAAGACAAAACATCGATAGCATCGTAATAATCCTAGGTATATCCCTCGCCAATATCTTATCGAGATTATAACAAAAAATAGTAAAAAGCAAGGTAGCTAGCACAGAGATCAAGATAACGAGAACAGACCTTTTCATATTACTAATATATGGGAGTGTAAAATAAACTGTGTCAACATTTAATTTATAATCGCAATTTCAGTCGATCCCCAAATATAATTGACAGCTGAGACACAGTCAGACTCCAGTTTTGAAGGGGCTGTGTCCATTTCTTCTGGATGTTCTGGGCAGCCAGGTAAATTAATTTCAGCAAGGCCATATCGGAGGTAAAGGCTCCTTTGGTTTTGGTCACTTTACGCACCTGGCGATGGAACCCCTCGATAGTATTAGTGGTGTAGATCAACCTGCGGATGGCCTCAGAATATTGGAAATACGTAGTGAGCTTATCCCAGTTCCGGCGCCAGGAGTCTATAACAACTGGATATTTCTTTCCCCATTTTTCGTCCAGTTGATCCAGCTGCGACTCTGCTTCTTCCTTGCTCACCGCCTGATAAACCGGTTTTAAATCGGCCATAAATGGCTTCTGGTCCTTACTGGCTATGTACCTGATAGAATTGCGGATTTGATGTACGACACAGGTTTGTACCGCTGTAGAGGGGAATATCGTGGCAATAGCCTCGGAAAATCCCTTCAAATTATCGATACAGGCAATAAGTATATCAGATACCCCCCGTTGCTGAAGATTGGCCAGGACACTCAGCCAGAAGTTAGCTCCCTCGCTCTCCGAGACATACATGCCTAATAGCTCTTTGCGTCCATCGGTATTTATACCAAGGATATTATAAACACAACGGTTAACTACTTTGCCTTCTTCTTTGACTTTATAAAACATGGCGTCCAGCCAGACAATGCAATACAGTGGCTCCAAAGGACGGGCCTGCCATTCTTTGACCAGAGGGATAACTTTATCGGTTATGGAAGATAATGTCGCAGCTGAAATCTCTGTATCGTACATATCTTTGATATGAGCTGAGATGTCCCGTAAGCTCATGCCATGCCCATACATACCGATGATTTTACTCTCCAGGCTCTCTGCCAGAATGGTCTCCCGCTTTTTGATGATCTGTGGTTCAAAGCTGCTTGCCCGGTCACGGGGTGTCTCCAGATCGATAGTACCATCTGCTGTTTTAAGCCGTTTTCGGTTTTTGCCATTCTTCCGGTTCCCATTTGCCCGTTGCTCATCATCTAAATGAACCTCCATCTCGCCCTCCAGTGCAGCTTCGAGAATATCTTTCAGAAGAGGTGCGAAAGCCCCATCTTTGCCAAACAGGGACTTACCAGAGCGGAGTTGCTCTAAGGTCTTCCGTTTGAGTTCTTCGTAGTCAAATTTTCCTTTTTGTTCCATAAAAAAAACTGTGTTAAAGATCTTGTTTTTTTAGTCTTTGACACAGTTTATTTTACAGTCTCTAATATATTTTTACATCAAATACTATATCATGAAGGGCCGGTTTGGTATTTGTCCTGAACATTATCCCTATACTTTTTACGGTATTTAGCTCTACAGAATCCGCCTCAATTTCGAAGACAACCTCTTTTCCCTTATTACCCTTAATAATGGTGCCGCTTTCCAGGTTAGAATGAGTACAAGAACAATCAAAATGTATATCTTCTATTCTAACATCTTCCTTACAATTACTGCTAATCAATCCCTTGATTAGTGTCTTTTTCCCAGCAGGAATGCTATCAAGTGAAAGATTTGAGATATCAAAACGAAGTTTATCACCTGGTAAATCGCCTCTACATGCAACTATCGTAAAAACTGTAATAAAAGTTATTATTATTCTAAAATTCATTCTAATTATGTTTCAGTTTATAATTTAACAGTAAAAAAATGTAGGTTACAGTGTAATATTGATCTGCACGGTAACCTACTCATATTTACTATACTGGATCTGGAGTTGGAGTTCCGTTACCTTGATTACAAACTCCTTTACAATTAGAAGTCCCGAAAAGACCACAGTCTGTTACCTGGGAACAATTTACATTACTTTTCAAACAAAGATTACCCGCAGAACATCCCAAATCGTAAAGACAATTACAATCTTTGGCACCACCACCTCCTGGCATTTCTACGAACAATGGATCTATCGAACCTGCATTTTTTTCATTTGAATTAGATCTGCTATCTACGTTAGTCAAATACCGTAACGAATTCTTTATGCTGAAATCATTCTCATAATAGGGATGCTCTATTAATAATAATAACTGGCCTGATGTGAAATGCTTCTTAAAATAATCCAAATTTTCATTTAAGAATTTTTCTCCTATTGCGGGATTTTCCATTAATTTCTTCATCCCATTGACTTCTAATAATGTTACAATTGATTGGACAATTTTTAATTGTTCAACAGTAAGCCGTTCAGCATCATTTTTTAGAATAGCATACAATTTACTTTTCCAAAGTATTTCTTTTTTATCCGCACTTAAAAAGGAGGAAGCACGTTTAATTCTGCTAACAGGATTTTGTAATAGTATTTCTTGGGTAAATTCACTAAGCTCTTTAGTTTCTAACAGGAATTCTTTGATAATCTTGTTCGTTTACTTGTATCGCCTCCCGCTTACAAGATAAAAGAACTACCAAAAGAAAAACAGGTAGGAATTTGGGTTTCATTAAAATATATTTAAAGGTTAAAGAAACATGGGCCAAACTTTGGTTCTGCGGGTTCACACATTTGATCGACCGAAAATACAAATTAAACTTGACAAGTTTAAGCAATTTTTATATTTCCTATCCCATTTTACAGCGGAGGTGGATACTTCTAAACTTAACTAATTATATAACAAGAAAGTACTACAAATCCTTTCAGCATATCTTCACGATTCATAATAACTTTCCTAACTTCAACACATTGAAATCAGATAAAACAGCATCAAACTCATGCCTTCGACAAAGTGGCAAAAAATAAAACTGTGGTTATATAAAAAAAGGAAATGGGGCATCGTTTTGGCGGTGTTATTGGTTGCTTATTACTTCATCCTGCCTAAAACATTATTTGATAAACCTACTTCATTCGTTGTGGAAGATGCTGATGGAAGACTCCTTTCTGCCAGTATTGCCAGCGATGGACAATGGAGATTCCCCGCGCCGGATTCAATCCCGCAGAAATTTATAGATTGTATCACTACTTACGAAGACAAACGGTTTTATTACCATTGGGGTGTTGATCCCTTAGCCCTGGGCCGTGCCATCAAACAAAACATTTCCGGAGGAAAGGTCGTGAGCGGCGCCAGTACCTTAACGATGCAAGTGATCCGCTTATCCAGGGATCAACCCAGGACTATTTGGCAGAAGTTCATAGAAACCGTTTTGGCCACCCGCTTGGAGTTCTCTTATTCGAAGAAAGAAATATTGAATTTATATGCGAGCAATGCTCCCTTCGGTGGGAACGTGGTAGGCTTGGATGCAGCTGCTTGGCGCTATTACGGACGGAGTCCCTACCAACTCTCTTGGGGAGAGATGGCAACCCTTGCCGTTTTACCTAATAGTCCCTCTCTGGTGCATCCGGGGAAAAATCAAAAAATATTATTACAAAAGAGAAACAGCCTGCTGGAGAAACTTGCAGACAACAGAAATATTGATCCTACCACCTGTAGATTGGCGAAGCTGGAACCGCTACCGGGAGAACCGATCCCGTTACCTCAACTAGCGCCGCACCTGCTGGATAAATTCAGAAAAGACTGGTACCGTCATGGGAAACTTGGAGATACCCGGTTACATAGTACCCTCGATGCTAATTTACAACAGAACATTATACAAGCAGTTGAAAGGCATCATCAAAATTTAAAAGCAAACGGTATTAATAATGCCGCGGTCCTGGTACTGGATCTTGAAACGGGTAATACGCTTGCTTATGTAGGGAATGTTTATCACCCGGAAGATCCTGAGTTACAAAGTCATGTAGACATCATCCAGGCGCCGAGAAGTCCCGGCAGCACCTTGAAACCGTTACTATTTGCCGCGATGTTGAATGATGGATTTATATTACCTAATTCATTATTGGCCGATGTTCCATTAGCCATTGCAGGGTACACACCTCAAAACTTTGACCTGGGCTTCGATGGCGCCGTTCCTGCATCGGAGGCATTATCCCGCTCCTTAAATGTGCCTGCCGTGGGTATGTTAAAACAATACCGTACGGAACGCTTTCAAGCCTTGTTAAAAAAGATGAAGATCACCACCATGCAAAAGCCTGCCAGCCACTACGGGTTAAGTTTAATACTGGGAGGCGGTGAAACGACCCTATGGGAGCTGACGGGCGCATATGCGAGCTTAGGCAGACAATTATTGCATTACAAGGATTTGAATTATCAATATGATGCGGATGATATTCATCCACCCATATACAACCGTGAAGAAAAAGTTATTTCAAATTCTTCGCCCTCAACGCATGGCTTATTAAATGCCAGTTCCATATGGTTTACATTGCAAGCCATGGAAGATGTGATGCGTCCCGGTGAAGAAATGCTTTGGCAACAATTTTCTTCTTCACAGCGGGTAGCATGGAAAACCGGCACCAGCTTCGGCTTCCGGGATGGTTGGGCCATCGGGATGACGCCCCGGTTTGCCATCGGCGTTTGGACCGGTAATGCTGACGGGGAAGGAAGACCGGGATTGATCGGCGTACAAACGGCGGCGCCGATTTTATTTGAAGTGGCAAGGATGATGGATAGCAGGCAATGGTTTAGTAAACCTTCGCAGGATATGGAGAAGATCGCAGTATGTAAGCAATCGGGCTATCAAGCCGGGCCTAATTGCCCCGATGTTGACAGTGTTTTATATCCCAAATCCGGCAGCAAGGTGAAGGCTTGTCCCTATCACCAGTTGATCCATTTAGATGCTACCGGGAAATACCGCGTCACATCTAATTGCGAAGCGCCTTATAATATGCAACATGTATCTTGGTTCGTTTTACCGCCCACGATGGAGTTTTATTACAGGGCCAAGCATCTTTATAAGCCTTTACCTCCTTTTAAACCTGGGTGTGAAACCGGGGGGCAAGCTGGACAAAGCATGGAGATCATCTACCCCAGGGATCAAGCTAAGATTTACGTACCTGTTGAAATCGATGGGAAGCAAGGCGCCACGGTATTTAAAGCCACGCACCGGGATCCGGATGCAGTTATATTCTGGCATTTGGATGATGAATATATCGGCAGTACGACAACCTTTCATCAAATTTCGTTGAATCCAAGCCCGGGAAATCATGTATTATCAATTATTGACGAGTCCGGGGAGCAAGAGATGGTGCGGTTTGAAATTTTGGATAAAAAACGTGGGAAATAATGGTTGATGCCAAGTGTATAACGTGGATACATATCGTAGAGACAAAGCATGCCTTGTCTCTACTCGCACCGGTCAATACCCATATTTATCCTTCCATAACGAACGTAAATATTTCCTCAAATCTTCTTCCCTCGGGTTCTTTCCCGGATCATAAAACTTCGTCCCTTTAATTGCGTCCGGCAAAAATTCTTGCGTAACAAAATTGCCTTGGTAATCATGGGCATATTTATAATCCTTCCCATAACCTTGATCTTTCATCAACTTGGTAGGAGCATTACGGATTTGCATTGGAACCGGCAAATCGCCCGTCTTGGAAACGATGCTTTGCGCGGTGTTAATCGCCATATAGGCAGCATTGCTCTTTGGTGAAGCGGCGAGGTAAGTTACGCATTGGGACAAAATAATCCGGCTTTCCGGGTAACCGATCATGTTCACAGCCTGGAAACAGTTCGTGGCAAGTAATAATGCGTTCGGATTGGCATTTCCAATATCTTCAGAAGCCAAGATCACCAACCTACGGGCAATGAATTTAACATCTTCCCCACCTTCTATCATCCGCGCGAGATAGTACACTGCCGCATTAGGATCGCTGCCGCGGATTGACTTAATAAAAGCGGAAATAATATCATAATGCTGTTCGCCCGATTTGTCATAGATTGCAACCCGTTGTTGTGCGATTTCCATCACTTTTTTATCCGTAATCACGATAGGGTCTTCTTGCAAAGTATCAACCACCAATTCAAATAAGTTCAACAATTTACGGGCATCGCCGCCGGCAATATTAAAGAGGGCAGAGGTTTCTTCTAATTCAATGTTATGCGAAGCCAGCCAAGGATCTTTCACCATCGCCTGTTGCAATAGTTTCAAAAACTCATCGGGACCCAGTGGTTTTAACACGTACACCTGGCTACGCGATAGTAAGGCCGCATTTACTTCGAAGGATGGATTTTCCGTCGTGGCTCCTATCAAGGTAATAATACCTTTCTCTACGGCGCCCAGCAAAGCATCTTGCTGCGACTTATTGAAACGGTGGATTTCATCTATAAACAATACAGCATGTTGCTGCCGCTTAGCTATTTCTATTACTTCGCGGACTTCCTTTACTCCCGCCGCAATGGCGCTCAAAGTGTAAAACGGCACCTGCAAAGTATGCGCGATGATGTTTGCAATGGTAGTTTTTCCAACGCCAGGCGGTCCCCATAAAATCATGGAAGGAATTTTACCTTGCTCCAAGGCTTTACGGAGGATGCTACCTTCCCCGGTTAAATGCTCCTGCCCCACCAGGTCTGTCAAAACCTGTGGACGCAATCTTTCTGCTAATGGTACGGATGAATTTGTGTTCATACTGCTTTGCTTTTTCCTGTGAAAAGGTTCGGGTTAGTTTAGCAAAGCTATTACTCATAGCCCTTTGCGTAATTTATTGATAGGAATCGTCATCCAATATCTCCATGTCATCGCCCTGCGAATCTTTCCATTTGCTGACGAAACGAAGAGATAAGATTACATTGGCAATAATTAAAGTGCTGTACACGATATAAAAAATGCACATCGCTTTGAATAACAGGATTAATTGTTCTTTGGTAACACCTGAATCCTTAAAATAATCGGGATTTTGCCGTAACGCCATATCCTCTATCATGTTCAGATTGGCTAAAACAACGGTACCTGATAATAGAAAAAGAATCGCGATTGCCATACAAATGTATCCCATCACTCGGATGCCGCCAGGTGTGCTGTGCTTCATCGGCAAATTAGGATCCATCATATGCCTTTGTAAAGCCTGGCTTAAAATAGAATGCACTACAGGCGCAGCGAATATCATGATCACCAATAACGACGTTGCACTGGGCATTTTAAAAAGGCTAAATACCGCGAAACATGATAAAAATATAGCAATTGTCAATACGATTGCTGTCAGAATTCGGAATAAATTAAAAAAGGATGACATGCGATTATTAATAATTCGGGTACAAACCTACTAAATAATTTACTCCTTTAGGAATCCTTCTTGAACGGTGGCTATAAAGTTCTTTTTCCCTACCTTTAAAACCTAAATCCTGTTTATAATGAGTCATACACAATCCAGGGCAGGCAAATGGTTGTACACCGGAGCCGTAGCAGCCTTGCTGGCTTCTTCTTCGCTGTACGCCCAAAAGAAAATACCTGCGTTTGAAATGTCTTCCTTAGATAAGCAATACACACCATGTCAAGATTTTGACAATTATGCCAATGGTGGCTGGAAGAAAAACAATCCTATTCCCGGTACCGAAAGTCGCTGGGGCGCCTTTAACGTGTTAGATAAAGAAAATAAAGAGGTTCGCCTCAAGGGGATCATCAATGATATTTCCCAAAAAACGAACCTGGTTCAAGGCACCGAAGAACAGCAAATTGCTGACTTTTACAAATCTTACCTCGATGTAAATACCATCGAGCAAAGAGGCCTTAGCCCGTTAAATCCTTTCTTAGCACAGATCAAGTCTATCCAATCTTTGGATGATTGGTGGAAAGCTTGCGCCAACTTGTCGCGAATCGGTATATCTTCCGTATTCGGGGTCGGGGTTGAAGCCGATTCCCGTAATAGTGTGATCAATGCACTTTACGGCGGACAAGACGGTCTCAGCTTAGGTGAAAAAAGCTATTACGAGAGGACTGATGAAAGCACGCAAAAAGTAAGGGCTGAATTTGTTCAACATGTCAATAAGATGTTTGCCATGGCCGACTGGAAAGCCGCCAACATTGGCCAATCCATCTTGGATTTTGAAACCAAACTGGCCAAGCTACAATTAACCAATGTACAATTACGCGATCCGGTGGCAACCTATAACAAGGTGAGCATTGCTGAAATGGATGCCTTGGCGCCGCAACTTGATTGGAATAGCTACCTGGATATCAGCGGTTTTAAAACGGATTCCATTATCCTGCAAAATAAACCCTACTTGACAGAAGTAGCCAAATTAGTTGCCGGAACCGATTTAGATTTGCTTAAAAACTATTTACGCTGGCAAGTTCTGACCCGCTTTGCCGGGGTATTACCTGGAAAATTTGATAAGGAAGATTTCCATTTCTTCTCAACGGTAATGCGTGGCACGAAGCAACAGAAGAACCGCGTAGAAAGGGCTATCCGCGCAACGGACGGGTCATTGGGCATGCCTCTAGGCAAGTTATTCGTTAAACAATACTTCCCCGAATCTTCTAAACAAAAGGTTTCGGAAATGATCGAAAATGTTCGTACCGTTTATGGCGAACGTATCGATAAATTAACATGGATGAGCGAGGAGACGAAGAAAGAAGCACATAAAAAATTAGCTGCTTTCACGTACAAAATCGGTTATCCTGACAAGTGGAAAGATTACTCCTCCATCAAGATTTCTCCCGATAAATTATTGGAAAACATCGTTAATACTGCGATGTACCGCCATGGAGAAGCTATCAAAAAATTAGGTCAACCGGTTGACAAATCTGAATGGATGATGACGCCGCAAACGGTAAATGCCTACTATAACCCGCTCAACAACGAGGTAGTATTCCCGGCAGGTATCTTGCAGCCGCCATTCTTCAATGCTAACGCGGACGATGCTATCAACTACGGCGGCATCATTGCCGTTATTGGTCATGAATTTACACACGGTTTTGACGACCAAGGTTCCCAATTTGATGCGGAAGGTAATTTGAGAAACTGGTGGACAGAAAGCGATCGTAAAAACTTCGAAGCATTGGCAAAGAAATATATCGATTACTTCAGCTCCATTGAGGTATTGCCCGGCTTCAAAATTAATGGCGCCTTAACAATCGGTGAAAACATCGCTGATTTGGGTGGATTAACATTGGCATACCATGCCTTGGAAAAATCCCTCGAAGGTAAACCGGCCCCGAAATTAATAGACGGTTTTACATGGCAACAACGCTTCTTCTTAGGATGGGCGCAAGTATGGCATGCAAATATTACGGATGCCGCTTTACGCAACCAAATCCAAACGGATCCCCACAGCCCTGCCAGGTCCAGGATCAACGGGCCATTACCTCACCTGGTCGAGTTCCAGGAAGCCTGGGGTTGTAAAGCCGGTGATAAAATGGTATTGCCTGCATCAGAACGCGTGGTAATCTGGTAATCATTTCTGAAGAATTAATTATACTTGCACCGGGAACTGGCTACAGCTTCCCGGTGCTGTAATTTTAGGGCTTATGGAAATTAAATGGATTATAAAATCGTACCAGTCGTTGAGTACAGATGAGTTGTACGCGATCTTGCAATTAAGGGCAAAGGTTTTCGTGGTGGAACAAAATTGTAATTACCTCGACTTGGACGGATATGATAAAGAAGCTTTCCACGTAATGGGTTACGATGAAAAAGGTAACCTGGTAGCCGTAACCAGGATCTTTGACAAAGGCATTTCCTATGACGAAGCAGCCATTGGCAGGGTAGCCACGGCGCACGATGTTCGAAAATTAGGAATCGGGAAAGAATTGATGCGGGAATCTATAGAAGCCATCAACAATATTTTTGGGAAGCAAGCGATCAAGATAGGCGCCCAACTATACCTGCAAAGATTTTATGAATCTTTTGGCTTCAAACAAGTAAGCGACATGTACTTGGAAGATGATATCCCCCACATTAAAATGTTACGGGAAGCCGACCAATAAAAGTCGCCCTCTAAAATCCAAAAAAACACCCCCCCAAAAAAAACAAAAACCGGAACCAGTGAAATCCGTGAAATCAGTGACCCTTTTTGGGTTTCGCCTTCGCACTAAATACCGGGATTTTCACATTATACAACGGAATTTGATAACTTATGCTATAATTAAAATCGAATACCGATTTCTTATTCCCCGGCCCAAACCCCGGAATTACCAAGGGCGGGAAATCGCCCTCCGGGATACGCCTAGTAGTTAAAAAACGTTGTCTCAAACTCCACCCGAGAAAGAAATTTCTGAACACTTCAGCTTTCAAACCAACGACCAGTTCAATCCATTGCGCATTATCACTTTGTTTAGGTACGCTACCGGAAGAATTCCCCCAATATTCATCGTAAATATGGTATTCAGGAATTTCATAATTAAATAAAGCGACGCCATACCTTGCGCCAACGTATAATATGTTCCGCTGCTTCGAAGTCTGCTTCTTCAGTACATTATAATCGATCCCTAAAGCCACGAAAGCGCCATTTCCCTTATAAGTATAATTACTATCGGAATGGGAAGTTCTATTATAGCCAAATTCTCCTGCTACGTATAAATTCTTATTCAACCTCGCATCGGCCATCAAGGTTACATCGGTTCGGTAAGGCTGAAAGTAGAGGTATGCAAAACGACTAATGTCCAGGCCGATTCTCAATCCCGCACTAACCTGCTGCGTAACGGTGAGCGTGTCATGCTTCAGCTTCACTTCGGTTGAATCCTGCCCGAAAGCCAATCCCGTACAAAGTAAAAAACTAATAAAACAGGTAAAGATGCGTGTCATCATTCGTAGTAACTTCTCTATTTAAAATACGGATAGAATCAATGGCATACCGGGTAAAGATAACCGTATCCAAGGTGTAATAGGTAGCAAAGCCACAACCCGGTGATACGAAATGCGGTTTCCTGCTATATTTGAAAGTAATCGTATCTCCCGTCACGGTAGAATCTCCCTTGATATAATAAGTCGTGCTATCAACCGTTCCATTTAACGAAAAACTGAGATTTTTCAAGCCTGTAGCTCCTTTAAACAGGGTATCTGTTCCCTTAGCTACCACTGTTACATATGGTAATGTTGTATCTACGATCACCCCATCTGTAGGCCGCGGATATTTAAACAAGGCCCTGAGGTCGGCATTAAATACCTGGTCGCAAACCTCCGTTTGATCATCGCAGGCAACAAAACCTACAGCCATAACCACCAGTAAGATTCCAAGTCGAAAAATTCGTTTCATCGCTGCAATATTAGTAAAAAGCTGGCACTCTAATAAATCGGGAAATCGCTATTTGATGCGTAATTCTTGGGCTAAAAATTTAGCGGTATGACTTTCTTTGCATTTACTCACCACTTCCGGCGTACCCGTACACAGGATCTGCCCGCCACCTTCGCCACCTTCAGGGCCCAAGTCGATGATATAATCCGCCATCTTGATGACATCCAAGTTGTGTTCGATCACCAAAACCGTATTTCCGCGATCTACCAACTTATTCAGCACTTTCAACAACATCTGGATATCTTGAAAATGCAGACCCGTAGTAGGTTCATCGAGAATATAGATCGTTTTCCCGGTATCTTTTTTCGATAATTCGGTGGATAATTTTACCCGCTGGGCCTCACCTCCGGATAAAGTCACCGCGGATTGACCTAATGAAATATACCCCAGCCCGACATCCTGCAATGTTTTCACTTTACGGTGGATGTAAGGCACCGGTTGGAAAAATTCCACGGCTTCATCTACCGTCATGTCCAACACATCGGAAATGGATTTACCTTTATAACGGATCTCCAAAGTTTCCCGGTTATACCTCCTTCCGTTACATTTTTCACAATGCACCATTACATCCGGCAGGAAATTCATTTCAATTACCCTGACACCTGCACCTTCACATACATCACAGCGACCGCCTTTCACATTAAACGAAAACCGGCCTGCATTGTACCCGCGGATCTTAGCTTCCGGCACCTGTGCAAATAAAGTACGGATATCGGTAAAAAAGCCGCAATATGTAGCAGGATTACTCCTTGGCGTCCTACCGATCGGTGATTGATCTATTTCAATAACCTTATCAATATTTTCCAAGCCCTTGATGCTTTTGTACGGCATCGGTTCCTTCTTGGAATTATAAGCGTGCTTGGATAGAATCGGGTACAGGGTTTCATTGATCAACGTGGATTTACCGCTACCGGAAACACCCGTCACACACATGAAAGTACCCAATGGAAACTTGACGGATACATTTTTCAAATTATTCCCGGTTACGCCTTTCAGCTCCAGGAACTTGCCGTTTCCCTTCCGCCTTTCTTCCGGGATGGGCGCCCCTGTTTTACCGCTGAGATAGCCCGCCGTGGCGGTTTTCATTTTCAGCATATCGGTAGGCTTCCCCTGTGCCACCACTTCTCCGCCGTGTTTGCCTGCGCCGGGACCGATGTCCACCAGGTGATCGGCATGCAGCATGATATCTTTATCATGTTCCACGACGATAACCGTATTCCCCATTTCTTTGAGGTTTTTCAATGCTTCGATCAACTGCATATTATCCCGCTGATGCAAACCGATGCTCGGTTCATCGAGGATATAAGTGATGCCCATTAATTGGGAACCAATTTGCGTAGCCAGACGAATCCTTTGAGATTCTCCACCGCTCAAGGTCCTGGTGGGCCTATTGAGCGTTAAATATGTTAATCCAACATTCAATAAAAAACCGACCCTTTCGCGGATTTCTTTCAGGATATCCTTGGCGATGACATTTTGCTTATTGTCTAAGCGCTCTTCAATATTTTCAAACCAGGTAGCCAGGTGACTGAGATCCATGTTACCCAGTTCCGAAATATTTTTGTTATCGACCCTGAAGAACAAACTTTCCTTTTTCAACCTTGCACCATCACAAGTGGGACAAGTACTCAGTTTCATAAAACCCTCGGCCCAGTTTCGGACATGATCACTGCTGGTATCATTAAAATACCTGCGCACCATGTTCACTACGCCTTCATACTCGGCAGATACATTGATCGTAGATTCTTCATCGAGCGCTACTTCCGTATTCAGGCTACCGTTCACATCACCGAACAACAATAGGTTTAAGGCTTCCCTGGGTATTTCCGAGATGGGTTTTGTCAACGAGAATTTATATTTCTTCGCTAACTGTTGTACTTGTTTGTAAGTAAACGTATCCCTGGCTTCTCCTAATGGCACTAAACCTCCGTCCTGGATCGATTTGGAATAATCCGGAATTACCTCGTTCATATCAACCTGGTAAATGGTTCCCAAGCCTTTACATCTCGGGCAAGCGCCGTAGGGCGAATTGAAAGAGAACGTATTCGGGGAAGGCTCCTCGTAAGACAAGCCCGTATCTTCGCACATTAACTGCTTGCTGTATTGCGTGGATTTGTTGGTATCATGATCCAGTACGAACATTAAACCTTTACCTATTTGCAAGGCTTTTTGAACACTCTGGCTGATCCTGCTCTTAGCGTCAGGAGTTACCTGTACGCGGTCTACGACTAATTCGATATCATGTATCTTGTAGCGATCCACTTGCAACCTTTCTTTCAAATCCACAATTTCTCCATCGATACGCACCTTGAGATATCCCTGTTTGCGCACTTGTTCAAACAATTCGCGGTAATGACCTTTACGGCCACGCACCAAGGGAGCCAAGATGATCAACTTTTTCTTTTCCTTATTTTTGTATATATGCTCAAGGATTTCATCTTCCGAAAAGCGGGTCATTTTCTTTCCCGTTTCGTAGGAATAAGCCAGGCCGATCCTGGCATACAACAAGCGGAGAAAATCGTACACTTCGGTGATGGTTCCTACAGTAGAACGGGGATTTTTATTCGTAGTTTTTTGCTCGATAGAAATAACGGGGGAGAGCCCGGTGATCTTATCCACATCCGGCCTTTCCATATCGCCTATAAACTGGCGGGCATAAGCAGAAAAGCTTTCCATATACCTACGCTGCCCCTCGGCATAAATAGTATCAAAAGCCAATGAAGATTTACCGCTGCCGCTGATACCGGTAATGACTACCAATTTATTCTTTGGAAGACGGATATCCAGGTTTTTCAAATTATGTTCCCTAGCGCCGTAAACTTCTATCAGATCCTCTGTACTTCTGGAAGGAGCGGGTTCAACCTGATCTAATTTTTTTATTTTTGCCATAACTATCCCGAACTCATGATTCGAAATACTAAGCTACGGAAATTGTAGGAGTCTGCATCATAAAATAAATCAGCCGATATGATGAAATAAGGAGATTAAACTGTTGAAATTATAGCTATTCTTATACCGGGATTATTCTTTGTATCTTCTATATTTTTTCGACTAGCTATACGGATTAAGATATCTAACTATTTGAAACGCCAATCCCGGCAACAAGTCCTGCTGCCGGGATTTTGCATATATTAAAATATCTAAAATTATCCTTTAAACTTCTTAAATACCGCGATAGCATTATGCCCCCCGAAACCGAAGGTATTGCTCATCGCGATATTGATCGTACGGGACTGTGCTTTGCCGAGGGTCAGATTTGCACGGGGATCCACTTCGGGAGAAACTTCCGTGGTGTTAATCGTAGGCGGTACCACGTCATCTTGAATAGCCTTGATACAAGCAATCGCTTCCACGGCACCGGCAGCACCTAACAGGTGACCTGTCATGGACTTGGTTCCACTGATGTTAATCCTTGATAAATGATCTCCAAAAACGGCCGCGATAGCTTTAATCTCACTCACGTCACCTAAAGGTGTAGAAGTAGCGTGGGCATTGATATAATCCACGTCAGCCACTGTAAGTTCTGCATCTTCGAGGGCTTCCTTCATACCGAGCTGTGCTCCTAAGCCTTCCGGATGCGTAGCCGTTAGGTGATATGCATCGGCAGTCATTGCGCCACCTACCATTTCACCGTAGATCGTTGCACCGCGGGCTATCGCATGTTCATAATCTTCCAGGATAATTGCCCCGGCACCTTCGCCCATAACGAAACCATCCCTGCCCACATCCCAGGGGCGGGAAGCTGTAGCAGGATCATCATTGCGGGTAGAAAGCGCTTTTAATGCACTGAAACCGGCGATACTAGCACGGGTAATCGGGTACTCCGAACCACCGGCTAATATCATCTTCGCTTTACCCATCCTAACATAATTGAAGGCATCTACCAGGGCGCTGTTAGAAGAAGCGCAGGCCGAAACGGTACAATAGTTAATACCCATCAAGCCATATTTCATCGCAATCTGTCCTGCGGCGATATCTGCAATCAGCCTCACGATAAAGAAAGGACTGAACTTTGGTACGAAGTTGTTATTTTGAAACTCTATGATTTGATCTTCGAAGGTCTGCATTCCACCGTTACCGGAAGCCCAAATTACACCGAACTTGGAACGGTCTATTTTTTCCATATCGAAGTTGGCGCTTCTCATGGCTTCATCGGCGGCCACCATGGCATATTGTGTAAACATGTCCATTTTCTTTGCTTCTTTCCTGTCGATGAAATTATCTATATTAAAATTCTTCAGTTCACAGGCAAATTTGGTCTTAAATTCCGAAGTATCAAATTTGGTAATCGGTGCGGCTCCACTCATACCAGCTTTCATATTATTCCAGAAGGTGTTCACATCATTACCGAGCGGTGTTAATGCTCCCAAGCCGGTGATCACTACTCTTCTCAGTGTAACAGTACGCATAAGATTGACTTTAAAAACAAAAGTTAGGACGCAAATTTACTCACTTATTGTTAGGAAAATGCATATATATATTAAATATACATCATACCAGGTTTTTTCCTAGATAAATTTAAAGCAAAATAGCAACCACGGCTATTTTAGACAGTATTTTATTTTAGAATTGGAAATAAATAGGGATCATCGGTTCCGATGTTTTCACTTGTAATATTGTCCAGATGAAGAGGACCATCACCGCGATGCTTCCCCAAATGGGAAGACGTGTTAAACCCACTTCTACCTTATTCTCCAGCTTACCGGGTAAGAAATGTATAAAATATCCTATTCCCATCAAGGTAAATACCCAGGGATAAGCATGGATGATGTCCATGAACAGGTTGCCTTGGAAATCATGCGTAACTTGGTGGATTAATGCCCAGGAACCTGAAAATGTTTCCGACTTGAAAAATATCCAACAAAAACATACCAGGTGAAATGTGAATAATACACCTGCAAGTTTCCAAATGGGCGCAATAATGACATTCGACTTCAACCAAGTTTTCCCCTTTTGCCATTTGATCCACACTTTATCGATTGCCAATGCTCCCCCGTGCATACCGCCCCAAAAGATAAAATTCCAACTGGCGCCATGCCAAAAACCACCGATCAGCATCGTAAGCATCAAGTTTACCTGCTGGCGGAACTTACCTTTACGGTTTCCACCCAAGGGTATATAAATGTAATCCCGCAACCAGGAGGACAACGAAATATGCCACCTTCTCCAAAATTCGGTAATACTGCTGCTTTGGTACGGCTTTTTGAAATTCGCAGGAATCGTGAACCCCATCCATCGGGCAATACCGATGGCCATATCAGAATAGCCGGAAAAATCGCAATAAATCACCAGTGCATATCCATATACACCCAGCAGGCATTCTATTCCCGTATGACGGGTAGGGTCATCAAAAATATATTGAACAAAATTTTGATAGATAAAATCTGATATCACCACTTTTTTAAACAAACCTCCCAGGATCAAGAACATCCCTTTTCCCACATCTTCATTATTCAATTGATACGGTTTGTAAATCTGCGGAATAAAATCTGCCGCCCTGACAATTGGTCCCATCATCAACTTCGGGAAGAAAGAAAGGAAAAACAGGTAATCCATGAACTTGTTTACCGGCTTGATTTCCCTCCGGTATACATCGATCGTGTAACTTAAGTTTTCAAAAGTATAGAATGATATTCCAATCGGTAATGCGATATGCATGAAGGAAATTTTTCCCATGCCGATATCATTGATGATGCCGATGAAGAAGTTCGTGTATTTAAAATAAAACAATACGCCTACGTTTATCACGATACTGAATACCAGCAACCATTTCCGTTTGGTTTTCGATTCCAGCCGATCAATCCAGCGGGAGAGGTTAAAG
This sequence comes from Chitinophaga caeni, assembly GCF_002557795.1. Classification (NCBI taxonomy): domain Bacteria; kingdom Pseudomonadati; phylum Bacteroidota; class Chitinophagia; order Chitinophagales; family Chitinophagaceae; genus Chitinophaga; species Chitinophaga caeni. The sequence continues at coordinate 588,405 of NZ_CP023777.1, forward strand.
TCTACGATCGCGGAAAGAATTACGAGTAATACATATTCGTTGCAAGCCTTGTAGAAAAAGTATAATGAAAACAGCGTAAACACCCAAACGCGCCCCCTTTGGTTGTGACTCACGAGCTGGTAACACAATAAGAAAACCGCGAAAAAATATAGGAAAAAGGCGCTGTTAAAAAGGATAGGATCTTTAGGATCGTATAATAAATGCGATAATATTTTATCAAAGTCCAGCATAGATTAGCATTTACTTCTTTTTAACCGGGAAGAAAGCAAACGGTCTAATAGTTAGTTACAGGTTATTATTAGCGTTTTGTAATTTAAAATTTTCATAGGCTTGCTCTAAGGCTTCTGCCAAAAGGCGGCCTTCTTCCTGGTAACCACTCGCCACGAAATGGATATGATCTTTGCTCCAACCTGCCTTGATCTTTGGATTCCCTTTCATAATGTTGTAAAAGTCCCAAAAAGCATAATCGTTTTCTTTGCAAAAGTTCACGATTGTTGATTGAACTTTTACCGTGTAAGGATTTGTAATATACCGCACCTGCCTTACATACCTAACTTTTCCTTTATACTTTCGTTTTACGCTGACGTAGCGTTTCATCCTCACTTCCGATGGCGGGGTAGTAAAAAGTATACTAGCCCTAGGCGCATAGGTTTTGATTGTTTGAACCGCTTTTTCAAGTTCAACTCTTACGGCTTCTTCATTTGTAAAACCATAGGCTTCATTGGTACCGAGCGATAGTATGATTAACTGCGGCTCCAACAGCAATAGCTGCTCGATCCAGGTATTTTTATTATTGTTGTAATGTAAAAATTGTGCTCCGTTTATACCGACGGTACTATACAAGATACCATTATGTCCATTGATGATATTGGCGCCGAAAAACCTAACACTGCCGGCGCTACCGAACTTAAAATGTAAATCAACCCTGTTGACGTTTTCATTATAGACTAAGCCCGCTCTTCTTAATCCACTTCCTGCGCCTTCAAATAGCAGCGGACTTACCACCGCATCAAGACCATTAGAGGTAATGGACGGCTCGTTATCTTGTTCTCCTACATCCAAGAATAACTCCAGCCCGGCGATGCTCCCATTGGCCAGTTCACCTTTAGGAATGTAAGAAAGAGTGAATTGCTGGTGGTTGGTTTTCAACATGATTCCCCCGGGACCAACATCCTGGGAAAGATTCCTGTCAACAATCCTGTCTGAGCTGAAAGCGATATTACTCGTCCAAAAATAATCCGAAGGCCCATTTGTTTTCGCCAAGTTGTATGGAAATACATAGCCTCTTCCCGCGTTTCCGAATTTTTGTTGCAAATTATCGGCCACGGCGCCCGGAAAAAACCCGGCTTGTAAGTGGGAATCGCCGGTATGTAAAATATTGATAACAGAACTATCAGAAAGCATTAAGGCTTCGAAAAAAGAATCCAAAGAGCCCGCTTGCTGAATCACGTTGGGCGCTGCCGCTGGAACCACGGGATCCTTGATCCTGTTCATCCAACTCCAAAGATTATTTATTGCTGCCGTGCCTTTGACATATTTACCGGCGTACCCGGTAGACACAGCAGTGTTTCCCCATGCATTCCTACCGATGAGCAACATACAGCATATCCAACAAAAAGTAATTCCTATTTTAGTATTTTTCTGCCTGTTTATATTCATCCATGATTGCTTTATACAAAAGTCCCGCTACTTTCCTGGCGCCTCTTGCGTTAAAGTGAGTATAATCTTTATTAGCGAGGGAAGTATCAGCTTCCACCCATTTAGTCATAGAGCCGTTTCCGCCCATCGCGTTGAACAAGCTCCAAAATGCGAAGCCGTGTTCCTGTGCTATTTCGTTCTGCACGGTAATTAATGGTTGTACACCCGGTGCCGTTACATAAAAACCATCTTTTTTATACGATTTATCAGCCGTGCCGACAATCAAAAACGAGGCATCGGGGAATGTTTCATGCAAGGAAGCAATAACCCGTTTCATGGGCCGGGCAAACCAATCGTAATCGGTCAACTCCGGTTTGAAAAGCACGTTCGCCCCGTAATGCAACACGATCAGATCATAAGGTCGTTTTGCTTGTAATGATTTAAGCATGGCAGGCTGTAATTTACCCAGCTCTATGCCACTGATACCGCGGAAAGAGAAGTTATCCAGTACGATGCCGGAATCGCCTTCGAAACACATGCCATACAGTTCATTTCCCGGCTCCATATCAAAAACCATATTGAGCGAAGTTTGTTTAGGCGCCATCGGTATATTGAGCATATTCACAGCATAGTTACCGGAGAGTTTCAACGGGGTACCGTTATTAACCGTAACCGAGGCATTTCCATTAATCTTGGAATATAATAATTGTGCTTTTTCGAAATGGTTGAGGTGTGGACGGTTTACCGCGCGATATTTGACCCAGCTACCCGCTTCGCCTTCGAAACTATGACCGGATATCCCTAACAATAGGGTGTCGGGCCAATCATTCTTAAAATGGAAATCTTTCCAATCGCTGGAATAAGTATGTATGATGGAAGTTCTGAAAGAAGAAACGACTGAGGTGATAGGCACGAAGCCAACGCCGTTTCCACCGAAATAAGTTTGCAAGCTATCCCTGAGATCCATGGTGATCAGGTCTCCCTCGATCATAGAATCCCCGAAATAAGCGATCCTTACTTTACCGCGTTTTTTATGCTGTAATTGCAGCAATGCATCGAGGAAATGCTGCAAGCCGTTTTGTTCGTAATCGGGTTGAAAATAATTGATGATTCCCTTATAAGTTGTAAAATCGCGCGATGGGAAAGGATTGACCGGGGCGATATCTTCATCTTGAGCGGTACTGTCGGTTTGGTTCAGGCGCGCACTATCTGCAATATTGACAGTATCCTTTTTAAACTTACGGGGGTGTTTCCGCTTCCCGGGAGCTTTAGCTTTGGCAGGCGCAGCTTCCCTAATTTCGGCAATCACATCCATTGGTTTGAAGGTAAAACCGTTCCATGAAAATACCGTATCTACGAAAGAAAGAGAGATCAGTATAATCAAGGTTCCCAATACGATGATGAACGGGGAACGATGTTTATTTCCAGTACCCATGTAGTGTAATCCAGGTTAAGTTAATTATCTAATATAACATTCCCAGGCCGGTTGGCACCTCGGCTTGGGCAATGGTACACGAAATTAGTATAATTAACTAATGTATGGCAACACTATTTTGATGATCGAGCGCTTCCAAGTTATATTTCTTGATAATATTGGATACCCGGTTGATCCAGGTTTGCCCGGCGCTGGAATAGCCTGTTTTGATCATGTATTTTAACCATACCATGTGATCGGGTGTTCCCCTGACCTTGCTGAACCAAGATTTGCGTTGAACGATCTTCACGAAATGTTTGTAGGAATCTTCTACGCTGGCGTATTCGCGGTACATGGAGCGGTAAGTCATCCCTCTTTTCGCGAGATTATTCCGTCCAACAATACCGAAGTGATTTTTTAACAACTGGGCATTTTTGCTGGATCCCAAACCGGATTCCAACATGGCAACTCCCAGGATAACACTGGCAGGCACCCCTGTTTCGTTCATTAAGTCAATTGATAATTCTTTGTACTTGGCTATGTACGATTTGGGGCCTAACTTTTTAGGGGTTGCTGCTTGAGTAGGTGCAAAACTAGCTACCGAGGTAACTACAAATAATCCGCCTACTAATAACTTCCTTCTAAAAAACTTGCGCATTAGTAATTGATTTAAAATAGGAGTACTCTAGCTCCTATAATGATCCGATCTCACATCTTCTTCCATCCTTGACAGTCCTGTTATAAAAATTCTCCGGCTGTCTTATATATTATTTGTCCTATATGTCCTATGTAAATGTCCTGGGGTATTGTCAATTATTATGCCAATTACGGGGCAAAAATACGAAAGCGGGCCTTTACTACCAAGACCCGCTTCCACGCATTCAATTATCATTTACTCTTTTACGAGTGCGATTTTCAACTCATCTAATTGATTCTGATCGATTTCGCTCGGTGCATCCAGCATCACGTCCCTACCGGAATTATTTTTAGGGAAGGCGATAAAATCGCGGATGCTTTCACTGCCACCCAACAGGGCACAGAGCCTGTCAAAGCCAAAGGCAATACCACCGTGCGGCGGTGCGCCAAATTCGAAGGCGCCCAATAAGAAACCGAACTTATGTTGCGATTCTTCTTCGCTCATTCCCAAGGCTTTAAACATTTGTTCCTGTAATTCACGTTGGAAAATACGGATAGAACCGCCGCCGATTTCGGTACCGTTCAACACGATATCGTAAGCATTAGCCTTGATATTGCCATATTGGCTTGTATCAGCTAATAACCCGATATGTTCCGGTTTTGGAGAAGTAAAAGGATGGTGCCTGGCAAACCAACGGTTTTCTTCTTCGGAGAATTCGAACAGCGGGAAATCCATCACCCATAAGAATTTAAATTCTTCTTTATTCCTCAGGCCCAAGCGTTCGCCCATTTCTAAGCGTAGTTCGCTCATCGCTTTGCGCGTTTTTTCCTCTTTCCCGGCCAACACGAGGATCAAGTCGCCCGGTTCTGCCTGGCATTGGTCCGCGAAACCTTTCAATTTACTTTCATCGAAGAATTTATCCACGGAGCTTTTCAGCGAGCCATCGGTATTATATTTAATATAGATCAGGCCCGTCATGCCGATTTGCGGACGTTTCACCCAATCGGTTAACTCGTCCAGTTGCTTACGGGTATATTCAGCGCAACCTTTTGCATTGATAGCCACCACTAAACCGGCATCGTCAAAAACTTTGAAACCATTACCTTGCGCAGCTCCCGTAAGGTCTACAAGTTTCATTTCAAAGCGGATATCCGGTTTATCATTACCATAATACTTCATGGCATCATCCCAAGTCATACGCGGGAAAGCGCCATCAAGTTCTTTTCCCTTGATATCTTTAAAGATATACTTGGTCATGGCCTCGAAAGTTTGTAAAATATCCTCCTGTTCAACGAAGCTCATCTCGCAATCGATCTGGGTAAACTCCGGCTGGCGATCCGCCCTAAGATCCTCATCCCTAAAGCATTTTACGATTTGGTAGTAACGGTCGTAACCACTCATCATCAATAATTGCTTAAATGTTTGCGGCGATTGCGGCAGCGCGTAGAACTCGTTCGGGTTCATGCGGCTGGGCACCACGAAATCGCGGGCGCCTTCCGGTGTCGATTTGATCAGGAAAGGCGTTTCTATATCCATGAAACCTTGGCTGTCCAAGAAATTACGGGCAGCGCGGTTTACTTTATAACGAAGTTCCAAGTTCTGTTTTACGGCGTTACGGCGTAAATCGAGGTAACGGTATTTCATCCTCAGCTCATCTCCCCCATCCGTATCATCTTGTATGGTAAAAGGAGGTGTTTTCGAGGCATTGAGTATAGCAAATTCGGAAACCGTGATTTCCACATCCCCGGTTGGGATGTTTTTATTCTTGCTGGAACGTTCCGTTACTGTTCCTTTAGCTTGAATAACGAACTCGCGACCCAGCGGGGTTTCATCCAGTTGGGCATTCAGGTTTTCACCCAGTAATAATTGCGTAATACCGTATCGATCCCTAAGATCGATAAAAGTAATACTACCGAATTTTCTCACAGTTTGCACCCAACCACTCAAAGTTACGGGCTGGCCAACATGTTCCATGCGTAATTCACCGCAGGTGTGCGTTCTATACATAATTCTAAAAAATTAAATATCCTATCCTGCTATCACAAGTCAATCTAGCTTGTTCGAGGCGGGGCTCAAAGATACGTTTTGATGTTTTATGTTTTAATTAAAATATCTGTTAAGATCCATTTCCGGGTCGATTGAAGGCACTTCTCCTTCCATGAACTTAACCAGGTTCAAAGCAGCGAACGGCGCGAGCGAGCTGCCCTTGGTACCGAGACCATTACAATGGTACACGTTCCCGAAGCGGGGATCTTTCCCGACCACGGGCCTTCGATCTACGGTGGTGGCCCTTACCCCGGCAATGACATCCACTGTTTTAAAAGGCAAGCTGATCAATGATTTAAGTTGATCTTCCAATTCATCCTTAGCGGCAGTTGTAGGTTTATCATGCTCAAATTCACGTTGCAATGTGGCCCCGTACCAATAGCGGCCTTTACCAAGCGGTACCAGGCTATTGGTTTTCTTAACGATATTATTCCCTTCCCATCCCGGGATTTCAACAATAATCGCTTCTCCTTTCGCAGGTACGACACCGGGTAAAACAAATTTTTCGCATTGATGGGCGCCATCGCAAAACACGATCGCCTTGGCACTAAAATCACCGAACTGAACATTCTTTCCGTCAACTTTCAAATCTGCCTCCCCGAGGGTATCCTGAACCAGCGCTTTTTTCTTGATCAACAGGTTCCTAAAAACGCTGAGTAAAGCAAAAATGTTTACGTGCGCCCCCTTGATCCAACCGGCACCGAGCGGTTGACCAATGTCTTGATACAATGTACCTTCATGCGGCTTCAAATAGGGGTTCCCGCTGTTTAACTGGGAAAGAAAAGCCTCTTTCATCTGTTCCGAAGGCCAAACCGAGTAGATATCCGTTTCTTTAAAAACGGGATGCGGTAAAAATTCTTCCATTTGGGCGTAAACATCTTTCGCGGTTTGGAATACTTCGTCAAATTTCCAAGCTAGGGCAAACCTTCTTCCCGACACCGGGTTAATAATTCCGGCAGCAGCCATGGAAGCGGCATAGGGCAAACCTTTATCGATCACTAATACATGGCAACCTTTCTGTATTAACTGCCAGGCCGTATGTGTACCCGATAAACCTTGTCCAACAATGATGTAGTCGTACTGCATGATCAGGAGGTTTTTTAGTTCGTAAATAGGATATAAAAAGAACGCTACCCGTAAGAGCAGCGTTCAATTATACGGTATCAATAATTGATCTACTTCTTACCTTTCTTTTTCAATGCATCGTGTTTGGCGATACATTTAGTTTGAGCATCTACTACCGAGATTAATACCATGTTCACGATTTGGCGAACGGTAGAACCGAGTTGCAATATATGCACCGGTTTTTTCATCCCCAAAAGTACCGGCCCGATGGCATCGAACCCGGCAACTTGTTGCAACAGGTTATAAGCAATATTTCCCGCGGCAAGGTTCGGGAAAATCAAGGTATTCACATCACCGCCTTCTATTAATTCGCAGAAAGGATAATTATCTTTCATCAATTCTTTATCGAAAGCGAGCGCGGCCTGCATTTCTCCATCAACCTGTAAGCTCGGATCCATTTGCTTCACGAGCTCCCTTGCCTTGGCCATCGTTTGCGCTTCCGGGCTCTGGCTTGAGCCGAAGTTAGAATACGACAACATGGCAATTCTCGGCGTAATATTAAATTGGCGAACTTCTTTTGCCACCATGAGGGTGATCTCGGCAATCTCTTCGGCGGTTGGATTAAAGTTCACTGTTGTATCAGCTAAGAATAAAGGACCGCGTTTTGTTTGGATGATATACATTCCCGCCACGCGCTTAGCGCCTTCTTCCATCCCTATGACCTGCAAAGCCGGGCGGATCGTATCGGGATATTTCCTTGTTAAGCCCGAAATTAACGCATCTGCCTCACCGGTTTCCACCATCATGCAACCGAAATAGTTTCTTTCGCGCATGATCTTCTTAGCTTCATACAAGTTAAAACCTTTCCGCTTACGTTTCTCAAAAAATAATTGACCGAAATAATGCCTTTTATCGTGCATCTCGTCGCTTTTCGGATCAATGATCTCGATGCCGTCGATTTCAATGCTATTTTCTTGTGCAAGTTTTTGAATCCTGGCCTCCGTTCCCAGCAAAATCGGGATGGCGATACCTTCATCTTTCACCACCTGGGCCGCTTTCAATATTTTCACGTTATCAGCTTCGCTGAACACAACCCTGCGCGGATCTTTACGTGCCTTGGAACCGATGACGCGGAAGAGTTGGTTATCAAGCCCCAAGCGCTTGTTTAATTCTTCGCGGTAAGCATCCCATTCCACGATCGGGGAAGTAGCTACACCGCTGTCCATTGCCGCTTTGGCCACCGCGGGGGCAACCGTGCTCAGCAAACGTGGATCCAAGGGTTTAGGGATGATGTAATGCGGACCGAAAACCAGGTTGCGTTCCCCGTAAGCGAGGTTAACGATATCCGGAACGGGGGTCTTCGCCAATTCGGCTAAAGCCCTTACAGCTGCAAGTTTCATCTCCTCGTTAATTTGCGTAGCACGAACATCCAACGCACCGCGGAAGATATAAGGGAAACCCAATACATTGTTTACCTGGTTAGGATAATCAGTTCTACCGGTAGCCATGATGACATCCGGGCGGGCGCCGGTAGCGGCCTCGTAAGTAATTTCGGGGTCAGGATTTGCCATGGCGAATACAACCGGGTTTTTCGCCATACTTTTGACCATCTCCGGCGCAACCACGTTACCAACCGATAACCCTATAAAAACATCCGCACCTTTCATGGCCTCGGCAAGCGTACTTACCTTGGAAGAAGTGGCGAACAATTTCTTCATATCATCTAAATCCGTACGGGATTTATTCAGCACGCCATCTTTATCAAACAGCGTAAAGTTTTCGTACTTGGCACCTAGGGCCACGTATAATTTAACGCAAGCCATGGCAGCAGCGCCGGCGCCATTTACCACGAAACGAACTTTATCGATCCTTTTCTTCACCAATTCCAGTGCATTGAGCAATGCAGCGCCGGAGATAATGGCCGTACCGTGCTGATCATCATGCATCACGGGGATGCGGAGTTCATTTTTAAGCCTTTCTTCAATGGCGAAGCATTCCGGGCTCTTGATATCTTCGAGATTGATGCCGCCGAAAGAAGGTTCCATGGCTTTCACCACTTTTACGAACTCGTCTACATCCTTGGTATTTAGTTCGATGTCGAATACATCTATATCGGCAAATATCTTGAACAATACACCTTTTCCTTCCATCACGGGTTTGCTGGCTTCGGGACCGATATCTCCCAGGCCTAGTACGGCGGTACCGTTACTGATGACTGCCACCAGGTTACCTTTGGCAGTATATTTATAAACATTTTCTACGTCTTTCTTGATTTCTTTACAAGGCTCAGCCACACCGGGAGAGTAAGCAAGGGAGAGATCCCATTGCGTCTTTGAGTCTTTGGTGGGAATCACTTCGATCTTACCAGGTCTGCCCTGGGAATGATAGTCTAGTGCGTCTTGCTTATTCAGTTTTCTAGCCATACAAGATTGTTATTGGGCGTGCAATATACAAACTATCACATGAACAGCCTTAAATCTGCATCCCGTATTCGCAATATTTATTTACTTTTACGGCATTAAACATGCCGAATTATTATGATACAACGTATTCAAAGTCTTTATCTTCTGATGGCAGCCGCCTGCGGTGTAGCCACCTGGTTTTTTGACATTTGGAAAGGCACCTTTGGTACCGCCCCGAATGCAGATACCACGCGGGTTAATGCCCAATCGAATTTTGCATTGTTTGTATTGTACATGCTAATCGTGGCATTGGCTGCGGTTTGCATCTTCTTATATAAAAATAGGAAACTCCAGTTCAAATTAACAGTAATTAATATATTATTATCGATCGGGGCGCTAGTGTTGCAATATTTTGTCGTGCAAAACTACGAGAACAGCATGCAGGAGAAAGGTATGATCTTGCAAAAATCAACTTATTTGCCGGCAGCATTTTTGCCTATCATGTTAATTATTTTGCTGATTTTAGCCGCGAGAGGGATTTATAAAGATGAAAAATTGATTAAATCACTGGATAGATTGCGGTGACAATCCCTGCGGGTCGGGCTCGCGAGCCCGACCCGCAGGGATTCCTAGGGGGAGTATTTCCTTAGAGAGATCATTTCCGGTTATTGTTGTACCAAAAATTTCCCTGTATAAGACTGTTTTTCCTTCGATATCCCGCTAGGAATACCGGTATACAATAAATTTCCGCCACCTTCACCACCTTCAGGACCAAGATCGATCAGCCAATCGGCGCTTTTGATAACATCGGTATTATGTTCAATCACCAACACGGTATGACCTTGCTCAATTAGCGCATTAAAAGAGGCTAATAATTTCTTGATATCATGGAAATGCAAACCGGTAGTGGGTTCATCAAATATGAAAAGAATCTGGCCTTGAGCGCGACCTTTACCAAGGAATGAAGCTAATTTCACCCGTTGCGCCTCACCGCCGCTTAATGTATCGGAAGACTGTCCTAACTTGACATAACCTAAACCTACATCACTTAAGGGACGGATTTTATTCACGACATCTTTCTCGTCCTTGAAAAATTCGATGGCTTCATCAACCCCCATCTCCAGTACATCGAATATATTTTTCCCCTTGTACATCACTTCCAGCACCTCTTCCTTGAAGCGTTTTCCACCGCAAGTTTCACATACGAGGTGAACATCGGCCAAAAACTGCATTTCCACCACCACTTCTCCTTCTCCTTTACAGGAATCGCATCTCCCGCCATCCACGTTAAAAGAAAAATGTTTCGGGGTAAAACCGCGCATTTTACTAAGGGCTTGCTTCGAGAATAAATCCCTTATTTCATCGTATGCCTTGATATAAGTTACCGGGTTGGAACGCGAGGACTTACCGATAGGATTTTGATCTATCAACTCGATTTGCGTAATGTCATCAACGTTTCCTGATATAGTTCTATGCCGCCCAACTTTATCAGAAAACTCACCTTTCAATTTCATCAGCGCAGGATAAAGGATTTGCTTGACGAGGGTTGTTTTACCGGAACCGCTGACCCCGCTTATAACGGTAAGTACGCCCAGGGGAAATTCGACATCAATATTCTTTAAGTTATGCTGCCTGGCGCCTTCCACCTTGATCGACTTTTTCCATTTGCGGATTTGTTTAGGCGGATCGATGCGTAAAGTACCATTCAAGTAATTACCGGTCAAACTTTTCGGATCTTCCAGTATTTCATCGTAGGTTCCGGCAAAGATCACTTCACCGCCTAAATGGCTGGCAAGCGGCCCCATATCGATAATGTAATCGGCCTCCTTCATCATCAATTCATCATGTTCCACGACTACCACGGTATTCCCCAGGTCCCTCAATTCTTTCAATACACCGATCAGCCGATCAGTATCCCTCGCATGCAGGCCAATGCTCGGTTCATCTAAAATGTATAAAGAGTTGGTAAGATTGCTACCCAGGGTGCGGGTCAGTTGAATCCGTTGGCTTTCACCACCACTGAGCGTATTGGCGACCCGGTTCAAAGTAAGATAACCTAAACCTACATCCAATAAAGTTTTCAGGCGATGATTCACTTCGATCATGATCCTTTTAGAAACCTGTTGTTGATATTCATCCAGTTCGAGATGATCGAACCAATCCTTCAATTTATCGATCGGCATGTCAACCAATTCAGCGATATTTTTACCCCCAACTTTTACATACAAAGCTTCCTGCCTTAACCTGCCGCCGTTGCACGTTGGGCAAACGGTGCGCCCACGGTAGCGGGAGAGCATGACACGGTAATGCACCTTGTAAAGATTCTGTTCCACCATGCGGAAAAAATCATCGATCCCTTCCACGTATTCATTTCCCTTCCACAAGCTACGGTACTGCTCATCAGAAAGATCCGCGATCGGCTTGTGCACAGGGAAATTAAATTTCTTGGCCACCCTGATAAACTGATCCTTCCAGGCACTCATTTTTTCACCGCGCCAAGGAGCCACCGCATTTTCATAAAGGCTTAACCTTTTATCCGGGATTACCAGGTCCTCATCAATTCCGAGTACTTGGCCGAAGCCCTCGCAAGTGGGGCAAGCGCCGTAAGGATTATTAAAAGAAAACAAGTTCGGAACCGGTTCCTCGAACTGCATGCCATCGAGTTCAAACCTGTTGGAGAACGCTTGTAATTTCGAGCCATCCAACTCCAGGATACAATCCCCTTCACTTTCATAAAACGCAGTTTGCACACTATCCGCGATCCGGTGCAAATCATCCTCTTCAAACTCTTTCGCCACGATACGATCTACGAGCACGTAAGCATCTTTCGGTATTTTGGGCTTTTTCTCTTCCAACAATTCCTCGATACGGGTAGGTTTCCCGTCGCCCGCATCCATAAAATACATCCTGGAGAACCCCTTCTGCATCAGGATGTTTAATTCCTCCTTGGCATCCCTCTTGGCATGTTGTTTAAAAGGCACCAGGATCAAGACTTTCGTTCCATGCTTCAGCTTGGTGATAAAATCTACCACATCGGCCACTTCGTTTTTCTTAACAAGCTTGCCGGAAACAGGGGAATACGTTCTACCTGCCCTTGCAAAAAGCAAGCGTAAATAATCATATATTTCAGTCATGGAGCCCACGGTGGAACGCGGGGTACGGGTAATTACTTTCTGCTCGATGGCGATGGCAGGACAAATACCCTTGATGTAATCCACATCGGGTTTGTTCATACGCATCAAGAATTGCCGGGCATAAGCGCTGAGACTTTCGGCGTAGCGGCGTTGCCCTTCGGCATAAAGAGTGTCCATGGTGAGGGAAGATTTTCCCGAACCGGAAACACCGGTAACTACGACTAACTTTTCCCTTGGGATGGCGACGGTAACATCTTTCAAATTATGTACGCGGGCGCCTTTTATGAGGATATGGTCCTGGGTATCAACAACATTTGCAGGAGCCTTCTTTTTCACTTTCGTTGCTTTTGTAGCCATAAGACAACAAATGTAAACAAAAGTTGCGTTCTCCCGAAAGCTGAAAATTCATTTTTGAGGGGGCATTGAATAACAGAAAATTAGCAAAAAATAGCCTGAAAATATTTAACAGTTCGTTGTTTTATTGAAGTATTCTATTATATTTGCAATAACTGACTTTCAAATTTATTCTATTACCAAACACTACACCTTATTGCATAAACTTCTACACGCTTAATAATCAGCCTACATACTGTTGATTTAATTTACTAACCTGTTTTGGTAGAATGTCTATGCAAGTAATTAACAAACTCAACGACGAAGAATTGATCACGCTTTTCAAATCGGGGCATAACTCCGCTTTGGAAGAACTTGTTTACCGTCACAAGGACAAATTATTCACATCGATTATATTATTGGTCAAAGATCCTTTCTTAGCAGAGGATATTTTCCAGGATACCTTTATCAAGGTGATAGATACGATCCGCGCGGATCGTTACACCGAGAAAGGAAGGTTTTTACCTTGGGCGATGCGGATAGCACATAACTTGTGCGTGGATCATTTCCGTAAAATCAAGAGAACCCCGATCATCAAGACGAATGATGACAAAGATATTTTCAACGTATTGAGTTTTAGCGAGAAAAGCGCCGAAGAGCAAATGATCACCCGTCAAAGCCATGACCGGGTAAGGCAAATGCTCGATTTATTGCCGGAAGAGCAGCGCGAAGTAATCATTCTCAGGCATTACGCCGACTTAAGTTTCAAAGAAATTGCAGATCTTACGCAGGTAAGTATCAACACGGCATTAGGTCGGATGCGCTACGGTTTAATAAACCTGCGCAAGATGATGACCGAGAAACATATTTGTTTGTAAACCCTTTTTTGCTTGCCATCGACGGGCGGCCGTACGTAATGTGCGACCGCTCGTTTATTTTTTGCACAAATTAACGCTAGTGACGTAAAATTTGACGTAAGAGACACGCTTGAAATTTTTTCAATAATTGAAAAGTAGGTAGATTTGTTGAAGTTTGAAAATCAATTCAAATATTCTCAATATTCACTTCAGGACATGTTGGCCATTGTCATATATTGAATCCAATTCAGTATTTGACTTTTGTTCTATATAACAATATTTATTATGCAATTTATTATAGAACTACTTAAGGCTTATCTCCAGTGGAGAAAAGAAGTTAAAAATGGAAATATTAACCCTAAACGCATCAAAATAACATTTAACGATCATGCCTATGTAGATGAAAAGTACCGCGAAGAAGAGAGGAAGGCAATGGCTAAGGAAGTTACTAGAATTTATCAAACGCTCAAGTATAAATCCTCGCATTAAAAATAATTCACAATAATAATTTAAATTGTTAACCCGGTATGTCCAGTATAGATGTACTTATTTCTCCTGTTATAGGCGGATATATATTTATAATTACCTGCAAATTAACTAAATATTATCACCAAACTGTTGATCGTCAAAAACTGATCTACAACTCGATCATCATGGGTGTCGCATTACTTGTATTTTGTTTAACCTTGAAAATATTAGTACACCTCTCAAGTACTTATAAAGATGAAGTAATATTTCGTGTATGCCCTATCTACAAAATAAATGACTATTACTCTATTTTATTAAAATTAATATTCGATAAAGAACCAACTCTTAGTATTAAGTATGCTTGCCTAACTTTGATGATATCTTACCCGATGGCAATTATATTGAATATGATGTTTAAGAAATATTTCTCATTCAATTTTGCCGTACAAAGATGGGGCACTTCATTCGACAGAATAATTTGGAATTCATTAAGTGATCATTATTCAAAAGATAAATTAATCTTCATCATTACAAAGCAGAACTTTATAATAGTTGGATATATACAACGTTTAATTGAGCCGATTGGTTATAAATATATTGCCATTATTCCATGCCTGAAAGGTTATCAAGATAGCAATACTAAAAGATGGATTATCCTGAATATGCCCCCTTCACCTTTCGCGAATTTAAATGAAATAACGGAGCTTCAATTTATCAATACTCAATCGCCAAATGAAATGGTTATTCCAATATGTGAAATTGTAAATATGTCTAAATTCGATGAATCATTGTTTATCGGTATAAGTGACTTACATAAACATATTCACACGTTAGACAATGAACAATTAGATACAATGATTAAAACTTTTAAAGGATAATTGCGCTATTGTAATAACTAGCAAAATCTCAAACCCGTTCAAACACCATCGCGGCGCCTTGTCCCACACCGACGCACATCGTTGCCAAACCGTACTTCGCGTTTTGTTGACGCTTCATCTCGTGCAATAACGTGGCCGTGATCCTAGCCCCGCTGCATCCCAACGGGTGACCGATAGCTATGGAACCACCGTTGAGATTAATCTTCGAAGGATCAAGTTCCAAGTCCCGTAAGCAAGCCAGTGATTGTGCGGCAAAAGCCTCGTTCAATTCAATCACATCCAGGTCCTGCACCTGCAAGGATGCCCTTTGTAATGCTTTCCTGGTAGCAGGAACCGGCCCGATTCCCATAATGGAAGGGTCCACGCCTGCCACAGCCATGCTTACGATCCTCGCCATTGGCACCAGTTGGTAACGCTTTATGGCAGCTTCCGAAGCGATGATGACCGCCGCAGCGCCATCATTGATCCCCGAAGAATTACCGGCTGTTACCGATCCGTCCTTAGCAAAAGCAGGTCTTAGGCTGGCCAACTTCTCCAAGCTGGTATCCCGCGGATGCTCATCTTGCGAAAAAATGACCCTTTCTTCCTTATTTGGAGTAATTGGTACGGGGATGATCTCGTCCGCCCATTTGCCGGCCTGCAAGGCTAGTTTATATTTCCGCTGGCTGTCGAAAGCAAATTGATCCTGGTCCCCGCGGCTGATATTCCACTGCCGGGCCACGTTCTCGGCTGTTTCACCCATCGAGTAAGGATAATACATCCCTGCTAGCCTTTTATTGGTAAACCTCCACCCGATGGTAGAATCGTACATCTCCGTTTTACGGCTAAATGCTCCTTCGCTTTTCCCCATCACGAATGGCGCCCTTGTCATACTTTCTACACCACCGGCAATATAAATATCGCCCTCGCCGCACATAATAGCCCTGGAAGCGTCCATTATAGCTTGTAAACCACTGGCGCATAACCGGTTGACCGTATTACCGCCGATAGATACCGGCCACCCGGCCAATAAAACGGCCATGCGGGCCACATCGCGGTTATCTTCACCCGCTTGGTTGGTCGCGCCTATAATTACATCTTCGATGGCATTGACATCCATGCCAGGATGGCGTGCAACTAATTCCTTGAGTACTATTGTTAGCAGGTCATCGGGGCGAACGGAACTCAGTGCCCCGCCATAACGCCCGATAGGCGTCCTGGCTGCGTCTACGATATAAGCTGTTTGCATAAGGACATCGAAAATAAGTAAAATCAACAATTTACAAGAAAAGAAAGCATGCAGTTACTTTTCGTTACCTTTGCAGTGAAATGAGCAGCAAGAAAAATATTAGGCACTTGAGCCTGAATGAGTTACAAGATTTTTTCACCCAGAATGGCGAGAAAGCTTTCCGTGCAAAACAAGTGTACGAATGGCTGTGGTTACGCCATGCAACTAGTTTTGAACAGATGACCAACCTGTCCAAATCATTGCGTGCATACCTTGAAAATCATTTCACACTCCCGGCCATCCAAATCGGGACTACCCAGCAAAGTTCTGATGGCACTATTAAGAATAGTTTCCGTTTATTTGACGGGAATATCGTGGAAGGCGTTCTCATTCCCACGGATAACCGGCAAACAGCTTGCGTATCCAGCCAAGTAGGCTGTAGCCTAAGTTGCAAATTCTGCGCAACAGGATACATGGATCGCAAAAGAAATTTAGATTTCGATGAGATTTACGATGAAGTGGCGCTCTTAAACCAACAAGCCTTGGCTCAATCCGGTAAAAAGTTGACCAACATCGTTTATATGGGGATGGGCGAACCATTGCTGAATTATAACAATGTTCTTAAATCTATTGAGAAAATCACTTCCCCGGATGGCCTAGCGATGAGTCCTAAAAGGATCACCGTTTCTACTGCCGGCGTCGCAAAAATGATCCGGAAATTGGGAGATGATCAAGTTCGTTTTAACCTGGCCTTGTCCTTGCATGCTGCCAATGATAAGAAACGAAGCGAAATCATGCCGATCAATGACAGCAACAGTTTGAAAGAACTGATCGATGCCCTCAATTACTTTTATAAAAAGACCGGGAACGAAATTTCATTTGAGTATATCCTCTTCAAAGATTTCAATGACTCCCAGAAAGATGCAGACGAACTGATCAAGATTTACCGCCAAGTACCGGTGGATCTCGTCAACGTGATTGAGTATAACCCGATCGACAATGCCCTTTTCCGCAAACCAGATATGGATGCCACCGATATATTCATGGATTACCTGGCCAAACATAAAGTAAATGCTAGGGTAAGAAGAAGCCGCGGTAAAGATATCGATGCCGCCTGCGGACAATTGGCCAATAAACAAAAAACAACACAAACTACTGTATAAGCATTACTGCAGCAATGCAGCAAATACATTTCAATAATGAAACACAAAAAAACCGCCGGGAGCAAAGGCTTCAGTCCATTTAAAGAATCTCCCCTCGAAGGCAAACGAAAATACGCATCTGCTAAATATCCCGACAGGTCCTTACCCGAAAAAACAAAACAAGCGAAACGCTATTTTAAAGATACTAATGAATCATCTCCCGATGATGTATCTAACAGTTCCCGTTCAGCTGATAAGAAACATGTTAAGAAATCGGCATACGGTAAACCTGTTTTTGAGAAAGGCTATAAAAACCCTAACCGCGAAACCCCGAGTGGCTTTAACCGTCAAAAATTCATGGATACTGCCAACGAAAGGTTCGCTACCAAGCAACTGAAAAAGGAAGACAAGAAAAAATCTAGGGATGTAGCATCTTTGGATCCGAACGAGATGCCATTGAATAAATACATCGCCCATAGTGGAATCTGTTCGAGGAGAAAAGCGGTGGAATTAATCAAGGAAGGAAAAGTTACCGTGAACGGAAACGTGGTTTTAGAACCTGCTACCAAGGTACTCCCGACTGATAGCGTAAAACTTTCTAACAAGAAAATCAATATTACCAAGAACCTGGTATATATCCTGCTAAACAAGCCAAAGGGTTATATTACAACAACAGATGATCCCGAAGGAAGGAAAACCGTCATGGATCTTATCGTTGATGCGCCTAACGAAAGGGTGTATCCCGTTGGCAGGTTAGATCGTAATACATCGGGCTTATTGTTATTAACCAATGATGGTGATTTAGCACAAAAATTGGCCCATCCAAGTTTCAATATCAAGAAAATTTACCAGGTCGAACTGGATAAGCCCCTGACAAAATCTGATAGTGAAAAAATCATGGATGGTATCACCCTTGAGGATGGCATCACATATGTAGATGCATTGGGATATACCGATCCGAAAGATAAAAGACAACTGGGCATCGAGATCCATAGCGGTAAAAACAGGATCGTACGCAGGATTTTCGAACACATGGGTTACAATGTTGAGAAGTTGGATCGCGTGATGTATGCCGGTTTAACCAAGAAGAATTTACCTCGGGGAAAATGGCGCCTGCTCTCCGAGAAGGAAGTTATCCTGTTAAAACATTTCAAATAACTAATTTAGAATTAATTGAACTGTATGCTGTCAAATAAGCTGGCGGCGGCAGTTTTTGTATAGATATGCGCATAGAAGATTATATTATATTCGAAAACGACGATATGGTGGCTATCAATAAACCAAGTGGATTATTGACTTTGCCGGATCGTCATAATGCTGAATTATCTTCATTATCAGGCCTGCTCAAAAAGAAATACAACGAGATATTCATCGTGCATAGGCTAGATAAAGACACCAGTGGTTTGATCATCTTTGCAAAGCATGCCGCAAGCCATAAATATCTTTCTAAGCTCTTCGAAAGCCGGGAAGTATCCAAATTCTACCTGGGTATCGTAAATGGTATTTTGCCTAATGAGAAGGGTTCCATAAAAGAATCCTTGATGGAACATCCTGTTCAAGCGGGAAAAATGGTGGTGAACAGTAAGGGAAAAACTTCGCATACCGATTACCAGGTCAAGGAAACGTTTGATTTATATAGCCTTGTTGAAATGCAAATACATACAGGTCGTATGCACCAAATCAGGGTACACATGAAATGGTTGGGGCACCCGGTTGCCGTGGATGCACTGTATGGTAACGGAAAACCCATATTTCTTAGTAATATCAAGAAAAAATTCAAACTGGGCAAGTACGTGGAAGAAGAGCGGCCACTCCTCGGGAGGCTAGCCCTGCATTCCTACCGGTTGGAGTTCAATGGTTACGACGGGCAAATTTACAGTTTGGAAGCCCCGCTACCGAAAGATATGAACGCTGTACTGCAACAATTACGGAAACAAGTTAGGTAGGGTAATAATCACGATACGGGAACCCGGGATTACCAGGATGGAACACTAGTTTCGTCCTTTTTTATTTTACGGAGGTTTATTAAAAGAAAAACGGGGAAAAATCCCCGTTTCGTAAAATCAAAAACCAACCATTAAAAAAAATCTTTAAATCTAGCCAAGATGCCAAAAACGATTTAGCATGCTATATCCCAGCTAAAAATATATAAATATCTTAATCAATTCAATAGAATATACCTGGTAAAGATAGTACGAATTCTTTATCCAACTAGCACAATTTTCTGCCTATCACAAATAAAATCCATTTATTTGTTTTTTGAATTGAAACTCAACTATTTATTAGGCTGCGGTGTCGTCCTTAAATATGGCTTGATTTCCTTGTAACCCTTAGGGAAACGGGCAGGAATATCTTCCGTTTTGATAGAAGGAACCACGATCACATCTTCACCATCTTTCCAGTCTGCCGGTGTTGCCACGCTATAATTAGCAGTCAACTGCAATGAATCTATAACACGCAATACCTCGAAAAAGTTTCTCCCGGTAGAAGCAGGGTAAGTGATTGTCAATTTCACCTTTTTATCAGGCCCTATTACAAACAGGGAACGCACCGTGAATGTTTCTGATGCATTCGGGTGAATCATTCCATATAAATTGGCGACAGTCCTATCTTCATCCGCGATAATCGGGAAGGTAACTTCGCAATGTTGTGTCTCGTTAATATCCTTGATCCAACCCAGGTGCTTGTCAACCGGATCAACACTTACAGCCAAAACCTTTACACCACGCTTTGCAAATTCGTCTTTCAATAAGGCTGTTTTACCTAATTCCGTGGTACAAACCGGCGTATAATCGGCAGGGTGAGAAAATAAAACACCCCAATTGTCACCTAAATATTCGTAGAAGTCAATTTCCCCTTGTGAAGTGGTTGCCTTGAAATTTGGCGCTGTATCTCCAAGTCTTAAGCTCATAATAAAAGGTTTTAACCCGCCAAAAATACTAATTTCCTATAAATATAATAGACTTTAAAACAATTTTTTTAAAGATTAACCAACCATTAAGATAATTTTGGATAAGTGGTTGTTTTAGCGGTAAAATGGTATTCGACCGGGGGAGAACAAGATTATTTTATGGAATTCAGCCACGCCTCTTTTCCACTTGCTCTTTCCAGGCATAATAGGCCAGGGTAAATTTATGATCGTTATCCAAGCAAGCTTTCTTCCTCGCATCTTCTTCTAGGAAGTCTAGTTCCAAATAACCGAGGTACAATTCATAGTGATCCCGCAAAATAGCTAGGCAATCGTCTAACGGGATAACCGGGTGATCCTGCAAATATTGTTTGCGGGGTAATGCTTCTACCTTTTCTATATACCAACAATTATTCACCGAATATGTAGCCCAGGCGTCTTTTCTTTTATAAATCGGCTTTGCCAAGTAAAACCGAATATCTTCAAAGCGGATAGCCGTACCCGTCTGTGCTTCAAAATCGATCATTTCCGGGATACGTTCCATATTCTCCAGCTTTTGCACGATCGTCATCTGAACGGATTCATGGTACTGTTCCACGTAACGAAGCATATTATTCAATACTTCGTAATTGGTCACGAAATCACACCGCTTCCATTCGCCGGAAGGGGATTGGATATATCCCCAAAAGGTTAAATAATGTGAATCGTCCAATATAATTTGGCCTATGGAGATAGCTGAAGTAATAAGTTTAGTTGAATCATCCTGTAACTTTTTCATAGCATTTAAAGTTTGATACTACTAAATTACTAGCTGTTCACGCATTGGATATGCGCAGTAATTTTTTTCTATTCATACCGCTGTAAAACCTATTTTTCCGGTGACCTAACTGCTATTTTTCCTTATTTTTACCTACCTATAAACAGCAAAATATGCCCTTCAATAAAGATGCCTTGTCGCGCTTTCGTTGGATAGATGAACGTTTAAGGAACAAAAGGTTACCCAAACCCACCCTGGCGAATATCATTGAATATGTTTCTGATAAAATAGAAAAACCGGTTGGGGAACGAACCATCCAACAAGATATTCAACATATGCGGAGCGATACCAACTTAAATTATTTCGCACCCATCGTGTACGATCGTTCCAGTAGGACTTATTCCTACTCCGACGATAGTTATTCCATTAATCAAATCCCGATCGATGAAGCCGACCTGGAAGGCCTGGAAATTGCTATCGGCATATTGGAACAATTCAGGAGTTTGCCGGTAGTACAGCAATTTGAAGATGCTATATTGAAAATAGCAACCAGTTTAAAAATAAACCGTGATAGCCTCGAAAATCAAGGGCTCATCCGCTTTTCAAAAGCTACGCAGTTCAAGGGAACCGAGTTTATCCCCGAAATTATCGATGCCATTAAGAACCGCGAAGTGATACGCCTAGCCTACCAAAGTTTTGGCCGGACAGAGCCGAAGGAACATTGGGTGGAGCCTTACCATCTAAGGGAATACCAAGACAGGTTTTACCTGGTAGGGAAAAGCCAAAAAAGTAAGAATGCTTCGGTGTTGACTTTCGGTTTAGACCGGATCATTAAAATATGGCCTACCAACCTCCAGTTTGATGAAAAGAATTTCGATGATGCCAGCTACTTCAGGCATGCTATCGGGATAACCGTATCCGACGACCAGGCGCCGAAAAAGATTATCATCTCCCTTAGCCCATTACAAGGGAAGTACGTTAAATCACAACCCATACACAATACGCAGAAAGTACTAATCGATAACGTGGAAGAATGCCGCGTGTCAATCGAGGTAGTAATTAACACGGAGCTAATCATGTTACTTTTGAGTTATGGGAAAAATGCGAAAGTGCTCGAACCGCGCAGCTTAGCCCAAAGACTCGCGGAAGAAGCCGGGGCCGTTCTTCATTTGTACAAGGATAATGACTAGATTGAGATTGATGGCAGCCCTTTCTATCGATAAAAAGGGTGATCCTTATAAAAGAATCACCCCAAGTATTATATGACTAGATGAAATTAGTTTGTTGGCTTATCAAACAATTTGTTATCAACATCCACATTATAGTTCACTTTTGAGAAAGTCATTTTCATACCGGTTAATGGTTGCTCGATAGCATGAGCAGAGATAAACCCATCATCACCTTTACGGTAATCACTGATTAAAGTTTCGATCGTCATTTCCTGGCCTTGTTGCTCAGCAGTCATAACTTTCTTAACGATATAGTAAGTTTTGGCATCCAGGAACAGGTCCTGTTTTTTACCGTCTTTATCAGTCATTACAAGATGGTAGGTATCAACGCCATCCAATGTTTCCTTTCCTTTCAGTTCAACTTTAGATCCTTTAGCTGCGTAATTTGTCAAATCGCCGGAAATATCCAGTTGTTTAGCGGCGGTCTTCACTTGTTCGGGCTCCATATCCGTTGGATCGGGGACATTACTAACGGGCATTTGCATCCAGCCTGTAGTTGGTTTTACCACCTGGATATTGCTGGTTCCCATAACATCCATTTCAAGGCGCAGGGCTTTGTTTTGAATGATCCATTGTTTAATAGGAATTTCCATTCCCTGGATTTCCATGTTCCCTTCGATATACAAGCTTTTGATGGAATTCAGTTTATCGGCGCCTCCCATTGCGGCAAGGTGCCTATTCACGATCTCATCGACAGATTGAGCTTGGCTTGCAACTGCTCCAGTGAATATGAGAGCTAATGATAGGGCCAACATTTTTACTCTTTTCATAATCAAATTTGTTAGTGTTTGTAAATTTACATTAAAGGTACGCTATATATGGTAAGTTAAAAATTTGTTACATCAACAGCGTTTTGCCCATTACGAACTGCGGAATTTACGGATTAAATTTGACTGCGTTCGGGTCGCAGAAAATTCACTTAATTTAGTACTATGAATAGTTTCGAGATTGCTGCAAACCTCATAGATATTGAGGCCAAAAGGATATTCCCTGCCATAATTAGCGTGGATAACGGCATGATAACCGCCATTTCTCCTACCGACCAACCGGTGGAAAATTTCATTTTACCCGGTTTTATCGATGCCCATGTGCATATTGAAAGCTCCATGCTGATCCCTTCTGAATTTGCCCGTTTGGCTTCCATCCACGGCACCGTGGCAACTGTCTCTGATCCCCACGAGATTGCAAATGTTTTGGGGATAAAAGGGGTAGAATTCATGTTGGATAACGCTAAGAAAGTTCCTTTTTACTTCAATTTCGGGGCGCCGTCTTGCGTGCCCGCCACATCTTTTGAAACCGCCGGAGCCGCAGTAACCGCCGGTGATGTGGACGCCCTTCTACAAAGGGATGATATTAAATATTTATCGGAAATGATGAATTTCCCGGGTGTGCTCCATAAAGACCCCGACGTGATGCAAAAAATCGCCGCCGCCCGTAAATACGGGAAACCGGTTGATGGTCATGCACCCGGCTTAACGGGGGAAGCCGCCAGGGAATATGTAGCTGCCGGGATCAACACGGATCATGAATGTTTTACCGCGGGGGAAGCCCTAGAAAAGCTGGACCTAGGTATGAAAATCCTGATACGGGAAGGAAGCGCAGCCAAGAACTTTGATGCCCTAGCCCCGCTAATTCCAAAGCATGCCGACAATATGATGTTTTGCAGCGATGACAAACACCCGGACAGTTTACTGGAAGGACATATTAATGTGCTGGTCAAAAGATCCTTGGACCTGGGCTATGACCTGTATGACGTTCTGAAGATGGCTTGTATCAACCCGGTTCAACATTATGACTTAGCATCCGGCACACTGAAAGTAGGCCACCCGGCTGATTTCATCATAGTAGATAACACCAAGGATTTCAACGTGTTAAAGACTTTTGTGAAAGGTGAGTTGATCGCTGAAAACGGGAAGACTTTCATTCGCTCCGTTTATACCCAACCCATCAATCAATTCAACACTTCTATGAAATCTTTGATGGACTTCGAAGTACGGGCAAACGACCCTGCTTCAAAGAACCAGGAAGTGCCGGTAATTGTAGCGCTGGATGGGCAGTTAATAACATTAGCGGAAAAGGCGGTTCTCCCTGTGCTGGATGGGCTCATTCACGCTGATCTTCAGCAGAATGTATTAAAAATAGCCGTGGTAAACCGCTATCAAGATGCCCCCGTTGCCGTAGGGTTCGTAAAAAACTTCGGATTAAAAAAAGGCGCCATCGCTTCCAGCATAGCACATGATAGTCATAATATCATCGTAGTTGGAGTAGATGATAAAAGCATCGTTGAAGCGGTTAATCTTATCATTGATGGTCAAGGCGGCATCAGCGTTTCTACTACCGGCAGACTGCAATACCTACCGCTCCCGGTAGCAGGATTAATGAGTCATTTGGATGCGTTTGATATAGCTTCTCAATATACCCAGGTGGACAGTTCTGTAAAAAAAGATTTGGGTTCAACACTGGAAGCTCCATTCATGACATTATCATTTATGGCATTGCTGGTAATTCCACATTTGAAACTAAGTGACCTGGGCTTATTTAATGGCGATACTTTCCAGTTTGTGTAGCGCGAATAGGTATGAGCTAGGGAGTTGTATCCGCTCTCTTGCCCCGACCTATACGCCAAAAACCTTGCTGGCACTAACTTTCAAGCCGTAGGTATTCGAAAGCTGTTTTCTTGTTTTGACCTTCAATTTTATTTTGAAATAACCTGCCCCCCGCTAGTACAAGCTCGGAAGCTTGAACTAGCGGGGGCAACAACGTTCAACTGATAGAACATCGTGTTCGATAGCAATAGTAATCCAATAAGTGGTAGTTCGTGGTGCAAGGAGTAATTACCATTTCGTTTCCGGTACAATTGCAAACGTCCTATTGTATGGGTCAGAGCTTGGAAGCTCGAACCAGCTAGGATTTTGGGCATAAGGGCAAACCATTCAAAACCCGAACCCAGTGTTCGAACACCTATGGTTAGAAAGCCCGGACCTGGATGGATTTCTAAAACACCATTGGCTCGGAAGCATTAAATCCAGCGCTTCATCTTTTTTAGGAAAATTAGGCCAGCCACAAAGCCCCATTGATACTATCCCTAGATGCGCCCGTGACAGAATGTAATACGTTGACTTCTTCACGCCAACGCAAGGTGCCCATCAAGGCCATAACCAACGCTTCTTTATAATTGATGGTCATTTCATCCGGCACAATAATATCAATCCCTAATGGAGAGAGCATCTCATCCATCACTTCGAGTAAGAAGCGGTTGTGCGCACCTCCACCGGTAACAAGCATCTTATTGGTTGATTGATTAGCGTTATTACTAATTAACATTTGAACCGCCGCGGTAATTTGCTCCGCGATATGTTGCACCACGGTACGTAATTTCGTTTGTACACTCAAGGAAGATCCTTGCAATAGCGGCAGCATCACTTCTATACCGAAACTATTATCGAGCGACTTTGGATATGGTTTAGAAAAATAAGGATCCGAATTTAATCGCCCCAAAAGCCCCGCGTCAACAATGCCACCGGAAGCCAATTGTCCTCCATCATCATAATCTTTGCCCAGGGCATTAGCCAAGGTATTTAAAAGCCTGTTTGCCGCGCATATATCAAAAGCAACATAATCCTTTCCTATAATAGAAGAGATGTTTGCAATTCCACCCAGGTTCAACCAGAAATCATATCCCGGCATCAGCCATTTTTCCCCGATCGGTACAATGGGTGCCCCTTGTCCGCCTAAGGCGATATCCATAGAACGTAAATCTGTAATAACCGGGAGATTGGTTTCAGCGGCAATACTTGCGCCATCGCCCAACTGCGCCGTCATTTTTGCTTCCGGTGCATGAAAAACGGTATGCCCGTGAGAAGCTATGAAATGGACTTTATGCTCCAATTGATGTTTTGCAATGAACGCATTAACCTGTTGACCAATATAATGCCCATACGCAGTATGTAGTTTCATGTAATCCAACGCGTTATAACTGGTAGCGGCTTTCAACTTCCCAATCCATTCTTCACTATAAGGAATACAATCCGCTGTCTGGATTTCATAAGTCCACTGGCCGCCGATTTCAGTCAACTCCACCTTTACAATGTCCAAACCATCCAGTGAGCTGCCACTCATTAAACCGATTACATGGTAAACCATCTCTAAAAATTTTGGCAAAGGTAACATCCTAAATTCAAAAGCCCAACCTGGGGCCAGGCATAAAAAGTTTAATGTGTCTTGTGGAATTTGATAGCGCCACTGCATCATGACAATAAATCTCAAAATCGGTCAATTATGAAAAATATATTCCTACTAACATTAAGTTTGCTTTGCAACCAGTTACTAAATGCACAATCGATCAAGGTGAGTGGCACCGTAGTTGATAAAAATGGTCATCCATTGGCCCAAGTCAGCATCAATGAAGAAAATGTTGGGTTGATCGCGCTTACAACTACCACGGGCGCCTTCGAGATCCTGGTAAAAGATTCCACCCACAGGATCATCTTTCAGCTACCACGCTATACAAACCATGTACAAAAATTTAATGCTAACAGCTCCAATGTGAAGATTGTTCTGAATGGAGGGAAAGGAGATTCCATTACACCGGGATTATTAGCTGAAGTGTCCGTTGTGGGGCACGCACCGCTTGTCAAGAAAAACTATACTGCTAGCCAAAGTATAAGTATCAGCGGCGACGGAAGCGGCAGCTACATGAGCCGCCGGATGCCTATGCAGGAAAATGAAGAATATGCTTCCCGCACCGAGAATGATTTTCATAGGGTGAAAAATGCCGCGCTCAGCACTTTCTCCATCGACGTTGACCGGGCATCATATAGCAATGTGCGCCGCTATTTAAACGACGGACAACTCCCGCCGAAAAATGCCGTCAAAATCGAGGAATTGATCAATTATTTCGACTATAATTACCCGCAACCGGAAGCCGGCAACCCGGCCGGGATCAGCGCCGAGCTTGGGAATTGCCCTTGGAACAAGGAACATTTCCTGGCGAGGATAGCAGTACAGGCGGAAAAAATCCCAACCACTTCATTACCATCATCCAACCTGGTATTCCTGATCGATGTTTCAGGTTCCATGTGGTCGGAGAATAAATTACCGCTCGTGAAGAAAGCTTTCAGGGTTTTGGTGGATCAACTCCGGCCCCAAGACCGCGTTGCGATCGTAACTTATGCCGGCAATGCAGGGTTAGTATTAGAATCAACGCCCGGTAGCCAGAAATCCAAGATATTGAATGCCATCGATGAACTGCAAGCCGGGGGATCTACCGCGGGCGGAGCCGGGATTCAACTGGCATATAAAATAGCGCAGCTAAATTTAATTGCGCCCGGTAATAATCGCGTGATATTAGCCACGGACGGGGACTTTAATGTCGGTATATCAAACCCCGGTTCCTTGCAAGACCTGATCAGCAAGGAGAAGGAGAAAGGTATTTACTTATCTGTGCTGGGTTTCGGTATGGGAAACCTGAAAGACGACAACTTGGAAACCTTGGCAGACAAGGGAAATGGGAACTATGCTTATATCGATAATTTCGAAGAAGCCCGCCGTACTTTCGTTACGGAGTTTGGTGGAACCATGTTTACGGTAGCAGATGATGTGAAACTTCAGATCGAGTTCAATCCTAAGTGGATAAAGGCTTACAGGTTAGTAGGTTATGAAAACAGGTTATTGAATGATGAAGACTTTAACGATGATAAAAAAGATGCGGGGGAAATGGGTTCCGGCCATACGGTAACAGCCCTGTATGAACTCGTTCCCGTTAATGCCGTGTTCCGTCAAGGGAAAATAGATGATCTTAAATACCAGGAAGTTGTGAGCTTATCAAAATACAGCCAAGAAGTGCTTACCGTGAAAATGCGCTACAAAAAGCCCGGCCAAAAGCAAAGCTTGCTACTGAGTAAAGTCCTCATGATGAACGCATACAAAAATACCGAAGCGAAAGCCAGCGAAGATTTCCGTTTCAGCGCAGCCGTGGCCACATTTGGGTTGATATTGAGTGATTCCAAGTATAAATCCTCTGCCAGCTTCGACATGGCGCTCACTTTGGCGAAAAATGCCAAGGGGAATGATGAAGAAGGCTACCGCGCGGAATTTATCCAGATGATTAAAAAAGCAGCCCTGCTGGCGAACACTACCGCTAAGAATGAAGTAGGCACCAAGTAGAAAATAAGCATCGGTTAATCGGTCAAAATGTGCTATTTTGCCAGTGCAAAACCGGTAATGCTATGATTATTAACTTGAGTGAGAACAACTCTATCGTCAGTGAATGGCTCAGCGAGATACGCGATGAAAAAGTCCAACAAGACCGGATGCGATTCCGAAGGAATTTGGCCAGGGTAGGCGAGGTAGCTGCTTACGAAATCAGCAAGTCTTTAAAGTATACCGAGAAAGAAGTAGAAACCCCGCTGGGTTCGGCCAATTGCAAGGTATTTAAAGAACAGCCGGTCTTGGGAACAATTTTAAGGGCAGGCTTGGCGTTACATGAGGGTTTGGTGAATTATTTTGATAAGGCAGATCATGCATACATTTCCGCTTACCGGAAACATAAGAGGGACGGCACTTTCGAAATCAGCCTCGAATACGTGTCATGCCCACCGCTAGATGACAAGGTGTTGATTCTCTCGGATCCGATGTTGGCCACCGGGGCATCGTTGGTAACCACCATTGAACAGTTAATCGAATTTGGGAAACCCGCTCATATCCATATTGTAACAGCTATTGCTTGCACGGTAGGGATCGAGTATGTACAAAGAAATATAGACGCAACCACCATCAGCATTTGGGCCGGCGATATCGATGATGAATTAACAGCCAAAGGATATATCGTTCCGGGATTAGGCGATGCCGGGGATCTCGCGTTTGGCACCAAGGTGCAACAATAAGGCGATTCCCGGGAAGATTAGTGATAGGCTATACAAGATTCGTTATTTAAATTCCCTTTTTATACTTTCGATCAATAAAAGTGTTGCAGCTTACAAATTTGTAAACCGGAATCAATGATTTTCTTGAAGGGAATTATAAACAATTCAATAAGTGACACTTACAACAAATGTGTAGACATATCATTCAAATTGAATCGATGATATATAATAATTATATAAATTTAATTTGAAATATGAATTATGTTTGCTACCTTCACATTGTATAGTGTCTATCCTATATTGCTATAACCTGTTGTATGAAACGAGTTCTATTATCTTTAGCCATTATCCTTATTACGATCTGCGCAAAAGCGCAAGACCCTCATTTTACACAATTCTTTGCTTCCCCGCTTACCTTGAATCCGGCATTTACAGGATACTTTTCAGGTGATTTCAGGATTGCAGGGAATTATCGTTCTCAATGGAGTAGCGTTACTTCACCGTATGTTACCGGGACTGTTTCAGCAGATTTCGGCATCTTGAAAAATTCTATACCGTACACCGATACTTGGGGTGTAGGTATTTTAGCTTTATATGATAAAACCGGCTCCGGTGCTTTAACTACCACTTACGCAGCTATCAGTACAGCTTACCACAAAGGCTTGGATGTAGATGGCAACCATACCTTGGGTTTAGGTGTACAAATGGCATTGGTAAACAAGCGCATCGACCAAACAAAATTGATCTTTGAAAATCAAATTGGTAATACCGGCTTCGACCCGTCTTTACCAAGTGGTGAAACGATAGCTAACCCTAGTATCGGGTACATGGATTATAACGTTGGTTTATTATATAACGGTTTAGTGGGCGAGTCATCGAATTTGTATATCGGTGCATCGTATTATCACTTTACAGAGCCTGTTGAATCCTTTCTCGATAAATCTAGCAGCAACCGGTTAAGCAGTCGCTATACTGTCCATGCAGGGGGTTCATTCCCGGTTATGGAAAACAACCGCGTGTATTTAAGCGCTTACCATATGCGCCAAAATACGGCAACGGAAACGTCGATCGGCGGCGCCTTCGGATTTTTGGTGAATGGCATTCCGGAGCAACCGACCATGTTCTACCTGGGAGCTTGGTACCGTTATAAAGATGCTTTTAATCCTTATGTTGGGCTGGAAGTGAAGAACTTTCAAGTGGGTCTCAGTTATGATTTGAACGTTTCAACTTTGAGGGCTGCATCTAATTATCGCGGTGGTATGGAGTTGTCCGTGATTTATATTCACAGAACGGATCAGAATCGCCAATACCGCACGCTCTGCCCAAGATTCTAATAATAAATTTACTGGAAACATATTCGAACCGCTTCTGCATAGGGAAGCGGTTTTTTATTATACGCTAAGACCTTTCCCTTTACTACGCCAAGGGTTGTCCTTAATATAAAACCTGTACGGCAGGTAAGCATCATCCCCGGCATAATCTATTCCGACCCTGGTAGTTTCAACAATATCAGAATCGTCCAATACAATTTCCCTAGGTTCCACCCAGATTCTATTGCCCAATACATCTTGCCCCAATTCGTTTTTGGTAATGCCCAGCGCTTTTGTAAGTGTACCGGGGCCATTTGTCAAACTATAATCGAGCCTAAGTTTTCCCCTTCGTTCCAACATAACATCTATACCTTCTAATGGTTGAATAGCGCGAAGCATAACCCCTTGCGGGATACCAGGTTTATTAGTAATAATATTGAGTAGAAAATGGAGTCCATAGATTTGATAGACGTAGGCCACCCCGCCTTGTCCATACATGATCTCTGTGCGCGGTGTTCTTTTGTTATTATAAGCATGTGAAGCCCTATCGTTGATACCTGCGTAAGCCTCTGTATCTACGATCAAGCCCGTGGTAATCTTTCCTTGTAGCTTGGTAACAATTTTACATCCGAGTAAATCTTTTGCCACTTGTAAGACATCGGGCCTAGTATAAAAGGAACGATTCAATTTAGCCATGATCAAAAATATCACTATTTTTAGTTACCATTGTATGGAATGGTATTGATCACGTATTAAAAAGTATCGTATTGTTTTCAATCAGGGAAGTTCTGGGCGCCATCCAGGCTTACGGAAAGGCACACCAATTCATCAAGCAACATAAGTTGTGGAAATGGATCATCATACCCGGTATCATTTATTGCATTTTATTCCTTTTAGGGATCGTGTTTGTATGGTCATATATCGGGGATCTCGTGGACTCCCTCATGAATTTATTACATCTTAAACAATGGGTCAATTCATTACAGAATAGTTTGATAAACTTCCTCTTTATATTGGTTGGATTTTGCATCCGCGTCATTACGATATTATTGTATATTTCCTTCTTTAAATATTTTTTCTTGATTTTAGGCGCTCCATTGTTTGCATTCTTAAGCGAAAAAACGGAAGCCATTATGCAGCACCGGGATTTTCCTTTTAGCTGGTCACAGTTTTTAAAGGATATTTGGAGAGGTGTAAAGATTTCCTTGCGGAACATGGTATATCAAACTTTGTTAACAATCGGTTTAATCATCTTGGCCTTCGTACCATTGTTCGGTTTAATTACTCCATTGCTTACCTGGTTGGTTGAATGCTATTACTGGGGATTCTCCATGATGGACTATACCTTTGAACGGCGTCAATTAAGCATTCCGGAAAGTATAAAGTATATAAATCAACATAAAGGCATGGCCATCGGAAACGGCTTGGTGTATTACCTATTTATATTTATTCCTATCATTGCACCTTGTTATGCCGTCATCGCGGCTACTATACATTTACAAGAAAAGAAGATTCCATGAAGCAAATAGGAAAAGTTTACTTGATACCAACCGTCCTCAGTGCAGATGCTTTATTTTCCTTACCTGCTTATATTACTGATGTCGCGAGAAGATTGAAGATTTTCTTCGTAGAAAATGAGCGCACTGCCCGCAGGTTTTTAAAATCCTTGGATCGTGATATCAACATCGATGAATTGTCTTTACACTTGATGCACGAAAATCACCCGCCGGACTTAGCTTTAGCTAAAAAATATTTACAGGAGGGCAAGGAAATCGGTGTGATTAGTGAGGCGGGGTGTCCTGCAATCGCTGATCCCGGCAACCTCATCGTGCAGGCGGCACACGAGCTCAAGGCCAGCGTTATCCCGATGGTGGGACCTAATTCGATTTTATTAGCCTTAATGGCTTCCGGGATGAATGGACAAAATTTTCAGTTCGTCGGCTACCTACCCATAAAGCCACCCGCACGGGGACAAGCGCTAAAGGACTTGGAAGCCCTTTCGGCCAAGAAACAACAAACCATCATCTTTATAGAAACGCCTTATAGAAACCATCAATTGATACAAGATATCGTACAAAACTGTAAGGATAATACCAGGCTTTGTATTGCTGCGGATCTTACCTCTGGTACGGAGTTTATCCGAACGCAAACGGTAAAAGCATGGAGACAAGAGCTGGACAAACTGGCTTTGCATAAACGCCCTGCAATATTTTTAATACAATCTTCTTAAATAATAAAGCTATACATAAAAACGGGTGATTCCCGGTAATGGGATCACCCGTTTTCATTTGAATGCGATCAGCTATTTTTATTCAAATACTTTCTTTTCCAAGGTAATCGGGTCCGTCACGGAAAGTATAGAATCAACGATAAACTTGCTGTATCCCCTCCAGGGTAAAGCGCCAAGGTATTCCTTGTAATGCAACTCTACCTGCTTGCCGCTGCTTCTCAGTAATTGCTGCGCTACCTTTTCACTCGTTACCGAGAATGTAAATTCATTTGATTGGATCTGGCTCATTTGCCGCCCTTTGAAACCGGTTTGGATCACCCTGCCTTCGTAGGTCTTAAAAACATACCCTTTCTTGGCAAAATAATTGAGCTCTCCAGCCTTTGTTCCATCTCCAAACACCCGGTAATACTTGTAATACACGAAGAAAGCCAGTCCCAGTACTACGATGCTGATAACGATAAATAAGAATTTGCGCATACAATCTTGTATAGGTGAATATGTATTTATTTACAATTATAATCCATATTTATCAATCAAGTATAATAATGCGCCCATCGTGATGGTACCGAGATTCAATTCCCGCTTATTCACATTTTCAAATACATCCGATGGAGCATGATGAATATCAAAATAACGTTGGGAGTCGGGGGAAAGTTCACCCATCGGAACACCTAGCGCACGGTGTATAAATCCAACATCCACGCCACCGCCTTCTTCATCGAAGTCGTAAGCGCCATATGGCATTAACAGCGAGCTCCAAGATTTGATTTTATTTCTCTGCGCAGTGCTCATACTCAAAGTAAATCCCCGCGGCGTAAATCCGCCCGCATCACTTTCCAACGCGAAAACATGTTTTTCATTATTTTCTTTGGCTACTTCCGCATATTTTTCCGCCCCGCGTGCGCCGTTTTCCTCGTTGGCAAAAAGTACTACTCTTAAAGTCCTCTTCGGCTGGATGCCCAGTTTTTTATACGTCCTGAGAATCTCGATAGATTGCACGCAACCCGTTCCATCATCATGCGCCCCTTCGGCAACATCCCAGGAGTCGAGGTGACCGCCAACCGTGATATATTCATCCGGATAAACGCTACCCCTAAGCTCGCCGATTACGTTATGGCCAATCGTATCAGGTAAGGTTTGACAATTTGTTTTTATAAAAACTTTCGTCCCCGGGTTGGCGGCAATTTGTTTGCTCAGAAGATCAGCATCTTCTAATCCAACTGCCACGGCGGCGATCTTCGGGTATTTTGAATCATAATTTGTAGATCCTGTATGTGGTTGATTATCAGTAGCATGCGACATTGACCTAATAATTACGGCCAGGGCTCCATATTGGGCGGCTTTGCTGGGACCTTGACCGCGGTAACGAACGGCATCCCCGTAGGAGTAAAAAGTTTTGACAAAAGTTGGATTAAAATGGTAATTATAAAATACGATTTTACCTTTCAGCTGATCTTTCTTGGCTTCTAAATCATCGAAGTCTTTTACTTCTATTACCTGGGCAGTGATGCCTTTCGCTGGAGTAGCCACGGATTTACCGAGCGCTATCGCATTTAAATTCAATGATTTAGCGCCTACAATCTTTACAACTTCCTTTTCCCCGCGCACCCAATGCGGCACCATGCATTCTTGGTAATATACCGTGTCAGCCCCGGCATTTTCTAGGGTTTTAAAGCCCCAATGTTCGGCTTTCACCATTTGCGGGGATCCGGCCAACCTTCCGCCGATGGTTTTCGTTAATATTCTAAGGTCTTCATAAGCATTACCATTCGAAAGGATTTCGTTGGCCATCTTGCGGATCGTGATGGAATCCTCGTTATGTTGAGCATTGGCAGCAGGTACAAAACCGCACCCCAAAAGGAGGAGCAGATATTTCTTCATAGTTTTATTTTTCCGTTAAAACTAATTAATTAGGCTTGCTATTACAAATTCGTGATATTAGAATGGATGTATAATTCAAAATACTGCGTTACCTTCGATTGGTTTTTGGTAGTATCAGCATTGAATATAAAAAGTACACTTGATTAACAACTTATTCAAAAGCACTAAATTACTTGATCGATGAATATTGGGATCGTATGCTACCCCACGTATGGCGGTAGTGGAGTTTTGGCCACGGAATTAGGAAAAGCCTTGGCAGACAAAGGCCATATGGTACATTTTATTACATACCAGCAACCGGTTCGCTTAAATGCTTTTCATGCCAATATTTTTTATCACGAAGTACAGGTTCCCACCTATCCCCTGTTTGATTTTCCTCCTTATGAATCGGCATTGAGCAGCACCATGGTGGATGTTATTCTCAATCAAAAACTGGATTTATTACATGTCCATTATGCTATACCGCATGCTTCCACGGCTTACCTTGCGAAGCAGATCGCGGCGAAGCATGGCATCAGGATTCCATTTATTACAACTTTGCACGGCACTGATATAACATTGGTAGGGAAAGATAAAACGTATGAACCCGTCGTAACTTTTTCTATCAACGAATCGGATGCCATCACCGCCGTTTCCAAAAATTTACGGGAAGAAACGTATAAATCGTTTCCCATCGAGAAGGAGATTGAAGTGATTTATAATTTCGTAGATACGGCCCGTTTCAAAAGGCGTGATTTATCTCATTTTAGAAATGCCATCGCGCCGAATGGAGAAAAAATATTGCTACACGTTTCCAACTTTAGGAAGGTGAAACGTGTGCCGGATGTTGTCAATACATTCAAAATTGTTAGGGAAAAAATACCTGCTAAATTACTGTTAGTCGGGGATGGTCCTGATAGACCCGTGATTGAAGCGATGTGCCGGGAGTACGGTATTTGTCCCGATGTCAGGTTCGTTGGCAAACAGGAACAATTGGAAGATGTCATGTCTATTTCCGACCTGTTTATTTTGCCTTCGGAGTATGAAAGCTTCGGTTTGGCAGCCTTGGAAGCCATGGCATCAGAAGTGCCCGTTTTATCTTCAAATGCCGGGGGATTACCTGAAATTAATATCGATGGTGAAACAGGGTATACTAGCCCTGTGGGCGATGTTGAGTCGATGGCGAAACACGCTATACAAGTATTAGAGAACCCGGAACTTTTAGCGAAACTGAGGGCCGGCGCTTTAAAGCAGGCGCAAAGATTCCACATCAATAATATTATCCCGGAATACGAGAAATTATACCAGAAGGTGATCAAACCCAGGGTGCCTATCGTTGCTTGATTCTAATTTATTTAAGGTAACTCAATTGCAAGTTGTAGCTTGGAGACCACTGGTGTTCGAAACCTTGGTGCATCTTTTGACCGCTTTGCCTAAATCCTCAAAAATCTTGCTGGTTCGAGCTTCCAAGCTCGGACCAACGTACAATTGAAGGTATTTACAATTGTATCGAAAACGTAAATGCACGTACTGCCCGCGCCATACACGGCCATTTGTTGGATTCCTCGTGCTGCCGAACACGATGTTCTGCATGTTGCACGTTGTTTCGAACGGGAGTCCGAGCTTGGAAGCTCGAACTAGCGAGGATTCCAGGTTATCCCTAGATAAAACCCAATGGCAAAATCATGAAAACCTGGTTTCGCCCGCCCTGTGGCTTGGCTGCTCGAACTTGCAATGGCTGCCCGGTACCGGGAAGGAGAATCTATATATTGCTCAAATCGCACTTATTTAAAATCTTGCTGGTTCGAGCTTCCAAGCTCGGACCAACGTACAATTGAAGGTATTTACAATTGTATCGAAAACGCAAAAACACGTACTGCCCGCACCATAAACGGCCATTTGTTGGATTCCTCGTGCTGCCGAACACGATGTTCTGCCTGTTGCACGTTGTTTCGAACGGGAGTCCGAGCTTGGAAGCTCGAACCAGCGAGGATTCCTGGTTATCCCTAGATAAAATCCAAAGGCAAAATCATGAAAACCTGGTTTCGCCCACCCTTTGGCTTGGCTGCTCGAACTTGCAATGGCTGCCCGGTACCGGGAAGGAGAATCTATATATTGCTCAAATCGCACTTATTTAAAATCTTGCTGGTTCGAGCTTCCAAGCTCGGACCAACGTACAATTGAAGGTATTTACAATTGTATCGAAAACGCAAAAACACGTACTGCCCGCGTCATAAACGACCATTTGTTGGATTCCTCCTGCTGCCGAACACGATGTTCTGCCTGTTGCACGTTGTTTCGAACGGGAGTCCGAGCTTGGAAGCTCGAACTAGCGAGGATTCCAGGTTATCCCTAGATAAAATCCAAAGGCAAAATCATGAAAACACGGTTTCGCCCGCCCTGTGGCTTGGCTGCTCGAACTTGCAATTGCAGCCCAGTGCCGGAAAGGAGAATCTATATATTGCTCAAATCGCATCCACTTATTTAAAATCTTGCTGGTTCGAGCTTCCAAGCTCGGACCAACGTACAATTGAAGGTATTTACAATTGTATCGAAAACGCAAAAACACGTACTGCCCGCACCATAAACGGCCATTTGTTGGATTCCTCGTGCTGCCGAACACGATGTTCTGCCTGTTGCACATTGTTTCGAACGGGAGTCCGAGCTTGGAAGCTCGAACCAGCGAGGAGAATCTATAGATTGCTCAAATCGCCTCCCCTTATTTATTTACCAGGCTGCGCCATAAGTAAAGAACGAAGTACGCTTCCCAACCATCGAAATTTGCAAAGATATTTTCTATTTGAGCCTGGTCCTTACGGTTAGCTAGCATCCCGAAATTTTCCAAGGCTTGATAAATACCGATATCCCCGTGCGGAATTACATTGAGATCTTTGATTGATTTCATCAATGCGTAATTGGCCGTCCATTTTCCAATACCTTTTAAACGGATTAAATGGCGGTGCCGGGCTTCGGAAGTTGGTAAAGATTTTAGTTCTTCCTTCGACAACGTACCATCTATAAATGCTGCTGCTACTATTTTCAGGTATTCTATTTTCTTACTTGATAATTGAATTTCCCGAAGCCATTGATCATCCGCAGTCAAGATTGCGGATGGTTGCGGGAATATATAAAACATATGTTGTTGCCACTGCACGGACTTCCCCAGCTTTTCTACCAACCGCCTTTTTAACGTGTAAGCAAATTTTAAATTAATCTGTTGCCCAATAATACTCCAAGCTAGCGCTTCGAAAAGATCATTTATGCCGATTAATCTTAAACCCAAGTAATCTTCGGTCATCTGCTGAAATGGAGGCTGGCTAGCCAGTAAAGAATAGAAAACCTGTATGTCGCGATCCAGATCAAACCATTCCACGATGTACCTGCGGATGAATTGAATAGTATCCGTGCTCCAACCATCCAGTAAGCTTTTTATATAAATATGCTCCTTTCTTCCTTCGATTGAAAATAACAAGACATTTCCATCATATTCTAATGCTTTGTAAACTTTCCCATCCACAACCTTGTGCATACAATCATCGAAATTGCGATGTAAGAACCAAGCACATTCATCAAAGCTGAATAATGCCGGGACGGGAATTGAAAAAGATTTTTTTACTGGCATGGATGATAGCAACAATTAATTTAAACAAAGATAATAGATCGAGCATGCTAAAAATTTGCCATGATATGCCTGAAGGTGAGATTGATCCGCGGCGAACTTATTGGCTTACTTTTAGGAACCTGGTGTTCCCAATATTGCTGCGTTTCCCCGGACATGATGAGTAGGCTGCCATTACCCAGTTCAAAGCTTAAACGGGTTGATTTTGTCGCATAATCGCGCATTTGGAAGCTGCGGCTAGCGCCCAAGCTCACAGAAGCAATCGTAGGGCAAGCGCCGAGGCTTTCTTCATTATCGCGGTGCCAGCCCATGCTATCTTGTCCATCGCGGTATAAATTTGCCAATACGCAATTAAAAGGTTCCGGGCAGGCCGTCTCGATCTTCCGTTTAATTCCTGATAATGCTGGATGCCATGGTATTGCCGCTTGTTGTAGCCCCGAATATGTATAACTGGTTCCGGGATCACCGTAAAAAGCGGTCAACCTCGGTTGCATTATTTCTTTTCCGAAGATTTTTATGGGTTTATGTTTCCAATGTAGTTCATGATAGAGAGACTCGAATAATTCACGGCTTTCTTCATCGCCAAAAAAGTTTGGAAAGAAATATACATTCCCGTGGAATGGTAACAAGTTCTCCTGGTTTGTTTGCATCATTTTTATTAACGTTGTAAGAGCTTCCATTGTTGATAATCTTTCTTCATACAATGACCGCATGGCCGGTAACCTGCATTTCTTGCCTCCTCCTGGTCGGCAAAAAATACGCGGTTAGTCATTTTCATCCTGCGCCCGCTTTTACATTGCAAACTTCCGTAAATTTTCAGAGCCTTGTTACCTGCATATTTTATTTTACCGTCCACGGTAAGTTTCCATAAACATTTAGCCCTTTCGTAGCGCGTGCCGCCAAGTTCAGAATGAAGCAACATAATTATTTACTGGTTTGCCAAGTGAAAGATAATACCTAATGCGCTTCTTCTGCCGTAGGTGACTTCAGAAACACCATGCTTCAACATCAACTTGGCATAACCGTATTTCCCTTTATATGGACGAAATTGCGTGGTAAAGATCAACATATCCCCTTCATGTAAACGGATCACCTTGGCGGAAGATTGCGCCCTGGGATTTTGTTGAACCAATACAAACTCCCCACCTTCATAGTCTTTCCCGGGTTGATTCAAGCCAACGACAGCCTGCATCGGGAAATAAATATCCCCGTATAAATCTTGATGCAGGGTGTTAAATCCCCCTGTTTCATAAGAAAGGATCAAGCTGGCCGGCAACTCTTGGCCGGCTTTGCGACATAGTTCATAGAAAGATTGATATTCCTGCGGGTACCTAATATCTATCTTAAGCTGCTCCATCCACAAATTGGCTACAGGCGCCAAGAAGCTATAAAGCGCTTCACGGGTATGGTGGATAATATTAGGTAAAGGATCTTTATAATATTTGTAAGTCCCCCTTCCAAAACGGTAACGCTCCATGATGACAGTTTTCCTATAAAGATTTTCTGCATCAAATTGTTCAACTAGAGCCTTGGTTTCGTTGTTATAAAATAACCTGGGTAATATGGCAAAACCTTGTTCATGTAATTGCAGCCTCAAGGTTTCCCAAGAATATTGCGCGAGTCTGTGTTTAATTGGCATCATGAAACAAAACTAACTGGAAATTAACATGATAAAAACCCGGTTCTTGCTATTTTGGCATGATGTTTTAAAGCTTATTTTTGTAAATAAATCCATACATATTTAACCAATAAAAAGTACTCCCATGTCGCAATTACCAAAGTTTATGATTGCTGATGATCCGGTTACCGATCCGGAAAATGAATATATTTTCCATACTCAAGCGCCGCGTTTTTTTGCCAAGCGTGTTGAAGAAGACGAGGAAACAGCCTATATCGATATCGTGCATGAGCTCGATGATGTGGAAGCATATTTTAAGAATGATCCGGAAAAGAAAGCTGCCTTGATCGAGGAGCTGGAAGATTGGTACTATTCTTATATGGAATGGTTAGATGAAGATGATGACGAGGAGGACGACGACTTCGAAGAGGAATAGTTTTTATAATCCAGTGGAAAGGACAAATTGCCAAAGTTTGTTTTTTCCACCGGGTTATTCACTTAAGTAATGAAATCAACGTAGTTATCTTTCACTATCACATTAAATGTCGCATTTGGATAAGCTTTTTCAAATGCTTTAGGAGTGTATACTTTAGATGCTTCCCAATTACATTTAAAAGCCGCAATTTCCTGCCTATTATTTACTTCAACAAGATCCAACTCCTGTTGATCGTACGTTCTCCAAAAATAATATCAAGGATTACACCCTTTATAACCGTTGGATTTTATTCTTTCAGCGAGTATATAATGTTCCCATAGTTGGCCGACGTCATTTCTATTTTGGATGGGACTAAAATTATTTATAAGAGCATTCCTAATACTCCTAATTAACGTTTTTTGCATATAATATTATAAATAATAATTATCTTAACCCTTAACCGGCATCATTGCCATGGGAAAAGAATTGTATCTACAAAAGGGAGCTTTTTAAAAAATATCGTAATTTTCCAGATCGTTTTGGAACGACCTGCCAACATTATTCTTTAATATAAAAGGTAGCCATACGTAGTTAGGGTAGCAAATAGTCACATACAGATGTTATTGATCTGTAAGTGACTGATTTCTATTATTATGAATTTCAATAGCTGAACTTATTTACCGCTAGTGAGGCATGAGAAGTGACGTAAAGAAATACACTTCATGGGATGACCAAATGTTAGTGAGCGCAATGCAGCTTCACTCGGATATCTATGCCTTCGAAGAAATATATAAAAGGCATTGGTTCAGGCTTTTCGGCTATGCCAAAAACCAGTTGGACAACGATCAGGAAGCAGAAGAACTGATTCAATCGCTGTTTGAAAAACTTTGGGTCAACCGCCAGAAAGTCAATGTTACAAACATCGGGGCTTACCTTGCCGTGGCACTTAGAAATAGTTTGATGGATGTATTCCGCAAGCGCCAATCTGCCCTTAAATTTAAAGCGACCTTACCCGGTGAGCCCGTTTCGAATGTTACGGAGGATGATGTAAACCGCAACTTATTACTTGAATCTATTGAAACCGTATTAGCAGAATTACCCGAAAAAACACGGGATGTATTCCAACAAAGCCGCTATGAAAATCGTAGTGTCAAGGAAATTGCCGGCAACCTCGATCTTTCGGAAAAAGCGGTTGAATACCATATCACCAAGGCAATTAAATTACTAAAACAGCGTCTCAAGGGCTATTTACCTACTGTCATTATATTTTTTTTAATTTTTCTTTAGGGATTCTTTAAGGTTATACGTCCTTAAAGTATATGAGCCAACCCGAATTTGATTCCTTGTTAGAAAAATACCTCGCCGGAAAATGTTCCCAGGCCGAGGAAGCCGCTGTTTTGGAATGGTACCAAACCTTTATCCAAGACAGCGATATTTCCATGTCTGCATCCGAAAAGGAAGGCTTAGAAAGAAAAGTTTGGTCAAATATCCGCTCCAATATCCGGTTGGATCGTAAAATCTTCGCAATTAATTCTATTTGGAAAAAGATAGGCGTTGCCGCAAGCCTGCTTCTGATCAGTGGCTTAGGCGCTTATTTAATAAACAGGGAAATTCACAACGCCAGTCCAACAATCGCTTTCGATGATGTTGCGATCCCGGCCAACTATACATCCACTTCCAACGACTCAAAGGAAACTAAAACAATCCAGTTGATAGATGGCTCCTCCGTTTCATTACAGCCGGGGAGTAAAATCTACTATCCCCGCCAGTCATTTAATGGAAATTCCCGGGATGTGTTCCTGGCCGGGAATGCTTTTTTCGAGGTAGCAGCTAACCCCGATCAACATTTTATGGTATATACTAGCGAAGGGATGATAGCCGAAGTTTTGGGTACAAGCTTTTATGTATTGCAGGATACTGAACGAAAAAAAGTGGAAGTTGAAGTAATCAGTGGAAAGGTTTCCGTTTATGAACATCATGGTCGTTCGAGACACCGGGAGCGGGATACAGCTAGTAGCGTAATCCTTAGTCCAAATCAAAAAGTGACTTATAAACCGGAACATAACCGGTTCGTTACCACCTTGGTAGAAAAGCCGCAACCGGTTAAGATACATGCTGATCAGGAAACATTCTCTTTTGAAGAGGCGAAGTTATCGACCGTACTGGAGACCTTGGAAGATGTATACGGAATTCAAATCGAGGTAAATAATCCCGGCTTTGCAAATTGTCATTTCACCGGGGATATTTCCAAGCAGGATCTTTACGAAAAATTGGACGTGATCTGTAAGTCGGTACAGGCTGCTTACGAAATAAAAGGAACGATGATTTATATCAATGGCAACGGGTGTAAATAGTAAACAAATAAGCAATTAATTATAAATATTAATATTTCCACGAACACTAGTTAAAACTGATTGCCTATGTAATGTAGTATTCAAAAAAAGGCTGGTAATGTAGGGCATTACCAACCTTTGAAAAGATGCTATAACCTTTTAGGGGAAGGTTATGGCTGATGATGCCCGAAACTGATCTTTAACGAACAAAATCCACTACAAGTTATGAAAAAAATACGATGGTCTGTCGTAATTCACCACATTATGAGGATAACCTGCATACAACTTATTCTCGCTACTATCTTTACTTTTTCCTTGTACGCTAACGAGGCACATTCTCAATCCGTACTGGAAAAACAGATATCATTATCTGCCGATAAAATGGCTATGCGGGATGTATTGAAAGAAATCAAACAACAAACTGGTGTTAAGTTTACTTACAGCAGTGATGTGGTTGACCTGGGCAGGAAAATCTCCTGTAACCTTGCCGGTACCCGGTTGAAAGCATTCTTTGAAACTGTGCTCCAACCGATCGGTATCGATTTTAAAGTTATCGATGATGAACAAATATTATTATACCAAGCCGCTGTCATCAATAAAACGGCTGTAGCTGATATAAA
This sequence comes from Chitinophaga caeni, assembly GCF_002557795.1. Lineage (NCBI taxonomy): Bacteria > Pseudomonadati > Bacteroidota > Chitinophagia > Chitinophagales > Chitinophagaceae > Chitinophaga > Chitinophaga caeni. Next base: position 631,388 of record NZ_CP023777.1, read on the forward strand.
AATTTCCGGTACCATAAAATCCGAATCGGGCGAATCATTACCCGGGGTTTCTATCCGTATCAAGGGAACCAGCAATGGTACTACTACCGATGCAAACGGTAATTTTACCCTTGCTGTGCCCGGTAAACAAAGTGTATTGGAAGTATCTTATATCGGTTACCAATCGCAAGAAATTACCGTAGGTGAACAAACTACCTTGAATATCATCTTAAAATTAGAAGATAGCAAATTGAACGAAGTAGTTGTAGTGGGTTACGGTACGCAAAAGAAGAAAGACTTAACCGGGGCAGTTGCCGTGGTAGGTTCCGAAGCAATTGAAAATAGGCCCATCGTAAGCGCCGCCGCAGGTTTACAAGGACAAGCGGCCGGGGTAAACGTATTTGCAGCTTCCGGTAAGCCCGGTTATGGTTTAACAGTAAGCATCCGCGGTACCACTTCTTTGAATGCAAAGAATGATCCCCTTTATGTAGTAGATGGTGTGATCGTTGAAAATATTGATTTCTTAAACCCTAACGACATCGCCAGTTTTTCCGTATTGAAAGACGCGGCCTCTGCCGCTATTTACGGCGCTAGCGGTGCTAACGGTGTCGTATTAATTACTACGAAAAAGGGTAAATCAGGTAAAGCTACCGTAACGGTAAATGCTTATACCGGTTTCTCCAACTTCGCTAAAAAAATCGATGTATTAAACCGTGATCAATACCTGGACCTGATCCATGAGATGGGTTATGTGGATGATGGAACTGAAAATACCGATTGGCAAGATGTTACTTTCAAAACCGGTCATGAGCAAAACCTACAATTAGGCGTTTCCGGCGGCGATGAAAAAAACCGTTACTATATTTCAGCGGGTTATCAGAAGCAACAAGGCGTGGTAGCCCCGGCCGATTACGATCGCTATTCCGTTCGTGTAAACCTCGAAAACAAGGTGAAAGAATGGATGACACTTTCTACCAATTTAGCATATTCCCGTGCCGTTTCCATAGATGTACCGGATAATAGCGGCGTTGCAAGAGGCGGTACTATCTTGTCTGCTTTAAGCACCCCTCCAACTTTAGGCATCTGGAAATCGCCCGGTGTATATTCTGCTAACGTGAACCAAGCTAGTATGATGAACCCGATCGCATTCGCGTTCGCCCCTGATCAAAAAACCAGGGACAACCGCGTGATCGGTAATATGGCGGCTGATTTCAAGATCGCCAAAGGATTATCTTTCCGCTCTAACTTCGGTATCGAATCACAAGGAAACCGTTACGATTATTTCTTGGATCCTTATTCCACTGATTTGGGTCGTGATAAAAATGGTTACGGCATCTCAACTTCCATCGAGCGATTCGTTTGGTTGTGGGAAAACACCTTGAACTATAAGACTGATATTGAAAAACATCATATCGAAGCATTGGTAGGTCATACCATGCAAGAATCCGATTACAATTACAGTCATATCGTAGCCCGCGAATACCCTAACGGATCAGTAGGTAATATTAACGCGGCAGCTATTAAGGAACCGGGTACCATTACAACCAAATCACAATGGTCTAAAAGATCTTACCTAGCAAGGTTGAACTATGCTTATGCAGATAAGTATCTTTTACAAGCAAACGTCCGCTATGACGGATCTTCCCGTTTTCCTTCTTACGGTCGCTTCGGTTGGTTCCCATCAGTATCCGCTGCTTGGAGAATTAACAAGGAAGACTTTTTCCATGCCACTTGGGTTGACGATTTGAAACTGCGTGTAGGTTGGGGTAAGACAGGTAATGACGGTATAGGAGATTACGATTACTACGGCCGCTTTACACCAGATGGTACCGGTGGTTTAGCTTATAACAATATCGCCAAAGACTCCTTGAAATGGGAAAAAACAGCACAAACCAATATCGGTGTTGACCTCAGCATCTTAAATGGCAGGTTAACATTCACGGCTGACGCCTATTTGAAAAAAACCTCGGACCTGTTAGTAGCAGTACAAACTGCACCATCTTCAGGATTTAACAACCAGGTATTTAACGTGGGGGAAATTCAAAACAAAGGTTTAGAATTCGGGGTCAACGCGGTAGCTGTCGATAAAGCAGTAAGATGGGATATCAACGGTAACATTTCCTTTAACCGCAACCGTGTAAACAGCTTGGGTAGATATACCAAGATACTGAACTATGGCGGCATTTACGAAAGAACTAGCGCCATCCGCGTTGAACCGGGAAGGCCTTTAGGTAGCTTCTACGGTTATATTTCCGACGGGGTAGATCCGAACACAGGAAACATCATGTACCGTGACCTGGATAAAAGCGGGGGCCTTTCAGATGGCGACCGTACTTATATCGGTTTAGCTCAACCTAAGTTCATTTACGGTTTGACAAATAATGTTCGTTGGAAAAATTTAGAATTGAACGTGTTTTTCCAAGGAGTGCAGGGTAATGATATGTTCAACGCTTCAAGGATAGAGTTGGAAGGTATGTATGATTCTAAAAATCAAAGTACCGCGGTGTTAAGAAGATGGACAACGCCCGGGCAGGTTACCGATATTCCTAAGGCTACTAAAGGTTCCAACGACAATAGCTTGGTATCTACAAGATTTATTGAAGATGGGTCATACTTACGCTTGAAAGCCTTAACAGTAAGTTACAACTTAACACATCCATTAGTTACTAAAGCAGGTTTCAACAGGTTGCAATTTTACGTAACAGTTCAAAACTTATTTACGATTACAAACTATAGCGGTTTTGATCCGGAAGTTAGTCAGAATAATCCGAACGGACCGGCATTGGGTATCGATTATGGTACTTATCCACAATCCCGCTCCTTTATTTTCGGTGTGAACGCTGCATTTTAATAATCGTTAAAAGATTCCATTATGAAGAAACATTTCTCAAAATATATCATAGCTCCCGGCCTAATTTTGGCACTGGGCATGTCGGCATGTACCAAGGACTTTTTGGATAAAAAACCGATTTCGGAAGCATTACCAGAAGACGTTACAGCACAACCTTTGCTCGATGCTGCTTATAATAACATGTATGATGAATATTACACGAACGACTACCTTGTGAACGGCGATGTAATGTCTGATAATGCATATGCGGGCGGCGATAATGTGGCCAACTTCTCGATAGATAAATACACCGTAAACTCTACCAATGGTAACGTGGTGCGCGATTGGAGGTATTTATATACAGATATCAAGAATTGTAACCTGATTCTTAACTTCGTGCCAACCATGCAAGACCCCAATATTACGGAGGAACGCAGGGAACAAATTTTGGGCGAAGCAAGTTTTCTAAGGGCTTGGCATTATTTCAACCTTGTTAGGTCCTGGAAAGAAATGCCAATTCCTACTGAAGTTCCTTCCAATTTAGGCGAAATGTATTTGCCGAAACAATCATCCGACTCGGTATTTAAAAGAATCCTAGCTGATCTTGATTTTGCGGCAACCAGGGTGCGTTCAACTTCTGAATTGGCCAATGGTCGCGACTCCATCTCTACCGGGGCTGTTAATGCATTGTATGCCAAAGTTTATGCTACGATGCCAAACCCTGACTGGAATAAAGTTGTAGAATACTGCACTAAGGTCGAGGATGCCGGTTATATCCTGGAACCCGAATTTGCAAAACTGTTTGCAATGGGAACCGTCAATAATCCTGAATCTATTTGGGAAACGCAATATGATGGCGTAGTACACCAAAACTGGATTGCCGGGATGAATACACCGTTCATGTGGGGCGATTGGAAGAAATTCAACATTCCTTCACATACGATCGTCAATGCTTACCTTGATGAAAAAGATACCGTACGTTACAAAGCAAGCATCGTGTATGTAACGCCAAGTTGGACAGATGATTATTGGGGTATACCAACCCCGGTTATCGGTAAGTATACCGACTCCGAAGGACGTAATACTACTTACCGTCTACGTTTAGCCGATATTCTCTTATTAAAAGCGGAAGCATTGGTAGAACTGAACCAGCTTGCTGATGCCCCGGGTGGCGCTGCATACTATATTAACATGGTTCGTCAAAGGGCGCACCTGGGCAAAACAACCGCAACAACAAAAGAAGATCTGAAATTAGCTGTTGAGAAAGAAAGACAATTGGAACTCGCTTTCGAAGGGCACCGTATGTTTGACCTGATCCGCACTAAAAGAGCGGTAACTGTCATGAACTCGGTTAAAGACGGCGATGGCAATCCTTTGAATTACAATGTAACAGAAGATGAATTGTACTTCCCTATGTCTCAAACTGAAATAGACAACAACCCTAATATTAATAACTAATTTCTTCTAAATTATATCTCTAAAAAGCCTGGGCTTGTTACCAGGCTTTTTACTTAAACCATTTACAACATGAAGCATTTACCTTTATTGGCTTGCGTGTTCTCATTAATATTTACTTGCTGTAATAACCCGGCGCAACAAGGGGATCCGGTAAAAGTATGGATAACCAAAGCTGATCAATCTGCCCTGCTGGAATTACAAAACCAAGATATCCGCTTTCAACCTGCTACCCAAGATTCCGGCATCGTGATTAAAGTTGATACCACTCAAAAATTCCAGGAAATTGATGGCTTCGGTTATACCGTCACAGGTGGTAGTGCCAGGATGATTAACCAGATGTCTGCCACTGCAAAACAAAAACTTTTACAAGAGCTCTTCGGTGATAAAGATGGTATACAAGTAAGTTATATCCGCATCAGCATCGGCGCGTCCGACCTGAATGACCATGCCTTTAGTTACGATGATGTACCTTCCGGGCAAACGGATTTGTCGTTATCACATTTCTCCCTGGCACCCGATATGGCCAATGGTACCGGACTAATTCCATTGTTAAAAGAAATTATTGCTATCCGTCCAGGTATCAAGATATTAGGTTCGCCATGGAGCCCCCCGGTTTGGATGAAAGATAATGGTAATTCGATCGGCGGTTCATTGAAAAAAGAGTACTACCCGGTTTATGCGGATTATTTCGTAAAATATTTACAGGCAATGGAGGCCGAAGGCATTCATCTCGATGCAATTACCATCCAAAATGAACCTTTGCATGACGGGAATAATCCAAGCCTGAAGATGGTAGCGGAAGATCAAAGAGATTTTGTCAAAAATAACCTCGGACCGGCTTTCGAGAAGGCAGGTATCAAAACAAAAATCATTGTTTACGATCACAATCTTGATAAGCCCGATTACCCGGTGACTATACTAGCCGATACCGCGGCAGCTAAGTATGTAGACGGTTCTGCTTTCCATCTGTATGCAGGCGAGGAATCGGCCATGTCGAAAGTACACGAGGCCTATCCAAACAAAAATTTATACTTCACCGAGCAATGGACTGGTTCACTTACCCCGTTCAGTAAAGATTTATTATGGCATACTAAGCACGTAATGATTGGTACCTTGCGCAATTGGAGCCGCATTGCCCTTGCATGGAACCTTGCCAGCGACTCTGCTTATCTGCCGCATACTCCCGGTGGTTGTTCCCAATGCAAAGGTGCCTTAACGATAACAGGTGATGAGGTTACAAGAAATGTAGCTTATTATACGATTGCACATGCCTCCAAATTTATACCCGTTGGTTCGGTGCGTGTAGCTTCCAATTCGGACGGCCCCATTCATACCGTGGCATTTATAACACCCGGCGGGGGAAAAGTATTATTAGCAATGAATGAAAGCAAAGAAGCCGTAAAAGTTGATATACAATTTAAAGGTAAATCAATCATATACACTTTCCCTGCTGAAACTATTCTTACCTTTAACTGGTAAACCAGAATTTTACATGATGAAAAAGCTTCTTTTACCTTTTGCTGTTTTAGCTTTTACTGCTTGCCAACAACAGGCGAAGCAGGAGGGTTCGGAAAACAAAGCGCTCCCGATAAGTAATCCTGGATCCGTGACTGTTTATACCACGGCAGATTCCGCCGGTTTACGCATTGCCAAAACGGCAAGCTTACCGTTCGTAGATATGCCGCAACCCTTGGAAACACAGCCTTGCATTTTTATCGATCCAAGGAATCAATTCCAAACTATTACAGGTATAGGCGCTGCTTTAACCGATGCGGCAGCAGAAACTTTCGCAAAGCTTCCAACAGGAAAGCAACAGGAATTTTTAAAAGCATATTTTGATACAACCGCGGGAAATGGTTATACCATGGCCCGCACGCATATCAACAGTTGCGATTTTTCAAGTGGTTCTTATACATATGTGAAAGATGGCGATACAGCCTTAACCAGCTTCGATATCTCCCATGATAAACAATACCGTATTCCATTTATCAAGCAATGTATTGCCGCGGCCGGGGGGAAGCTCGGGATGCTCGTAAGTCCTTGGAGCCCGCCTGCATTCATGAAGGACAACAACAACATGTTGGAAGGTGGCAAATTAAAACCGGGGTACCGTCAACATTGGGCTGATTATTACGTAAAGTTCATCCGGGCTTACGAAGCGGAAGGTATCCCGGTTTGGGGTTTAACCGTGCAGAATGAACCGATGGCCAAGCAACGCTGGGAATCCTGCATCTATTCTGCCGAAGACGAACGTGACTTTATCAAGGCTTACCTGGGACCTACTTTGCAAAAGAACGGCATGCAAGATAAAAAGCTGATAGCGTGGGATCATAACCGTGACCTGATCTTCCAAAGGGCCAGTACCATCCTGAACGATCCCGAAGCGGCCAAATACGTTTGGGGCATCGGCTTCCATTGGTACGAAACCTGGACCGGCGGCGATATGCAATTCGATAACCTAAGATTGGTTCATCAAGCTTTCCCGGGCAAACATTTAGTTTTTACGGAAGGTTGCAAAGAGAAGTTCAACCTGGATAGCGTGTATAATTGGTCCCTGGGAGAACGTTACGGTAATTCTATGATCAATGATTTCAACAATGGCACCGTGGCATGGATCGACTGGAATATCCTTCTTGACGAAACCGGTGGACCTAACCACGTGGGCAACCTCTGCTTCGCGCCTGTTCATGCAGATACCCGTAGCGGGGAGTTGATCTACACCAATGCATATTATTACATTGGTCATTTCAGCAAATTCGTTCGCCCCGGTGCAAAAAGAATCGCCGCATCGTCTAGCAGGTCACAATTACAGACAACTGCATTTCAAAATATTGATGGAAGTATTGTAGTAGTAGTATTAAATACTACTTCGCAAAGAATTCCTTACAACTTATGGATCAATGGAAGGGCTGCCGCTACTGAAAGTATGCCGCATTCTATTGTAAGCTTAGTACTATAAAGTGTACGTGGAACTTATAAAGCTCCCTGGTCTGTTCCCGGACCGGGGATTTTTTTTTGCTGGAAAATATTCATATAACGGGTTAACGAAACTTCGATACATCGGTTGCACTGGGACCGTAACTGGTCCATACAGCGCAGAAATCAAACGGCAATTGATTTAACAGTTCATCAATATCGAAGCCCGGTAATTGATCCAAGCAAGTGATAACAAGGTTTTTCCGGATCGATTGTTCCCCGTGATACACTTGGTCCGTCATGATACTATACCTTATTAAACCGGGATCTAATTTTGAAACCCTAAAGGCTCCTTGGAAATCATTTTCTATATTTGTTTCCCCTTCCGTATTTATTAGACTTAGCTTCTCATTATTCGACATTGGCCCATTGCCATGGCGCGTCTGATAGCATCTACTTACATAATAGATTTCGATATCCTTTATATCAACATTAACGGATTGTATGATGGAGAGTGCATTTTGGGAAGTAGTACCGCTCCAGGTAGTATGGGGATGGATGCCATGTGCTTGATCCAATAATATCCCTTGGCTACCTTCAAATATAATATGCTGGTAAGAATTGTATAACTGCCCGAAGGGAATAACCCTTGTAAAACGAAGGGATTGTTGACAAAACTCTATATATTTTTCTTCATCATAATCTTCAAGTTCATTTTTATACAAATCAACTAAACCCGGTTGCGACGTATTCCCGGTTTTCTGTTCATAATAATGCTTTACACCTTGTAACCGTTGCTCAAACATCCATGGAAAAAGTAGATCCTTCGCATAAAGCGTAACGCCACAGGCGTTCCTTTCAACGGTTGCTCCAAAACCAACGCCGCAGCTACCATGTTTTTGTAACCGTTCGGAGGCCCGGTTATAAGCCACATCGTACATAGTCGTCACCATGCAAAGCGGATGTACAAACAATTGTGGTTGAAATGTGCGTAAATGTTCGTATTCCACCATTGTAGCGGGAGGAAAGATGGTCGTATATTCTGAATAATAGGTAGGAATACCTCTAAAAGTGCCTGCACCAAAGTTGCTGAATGTATGTCTACGCTTATCCAGCGCAACGGTATGCCCCACTTGATGACCGCCTGAAAACCGGCATACTAGCACTTTTTCATTACTTCGGGATGCAAGGAAGTCAATAGTAAGTCCTTTCCCTGCATCACCGAAGCCAGTATCTAAAACGATTGAAAATTGCATATCTTATTATAGCATATCTTCCACGGTAATATTATCCGTATTATTATTCTTCTTGTTAAATTGACTGATAACAAGTTGCGCAATTTGCTTAGCGATCTGTTTATAATCTTTTACAACGATAAACCGTTCGCCTAAAAGTTCTTTCCAAACGCCTTTTCTCATATCTGTAGCGGAATAAGCATCATGCTCTACATGCAAGTGAAATACTTCGTACATTTTCGAAGCTTCCCGGATGATGTCTGCAGTGCTAATGGTGCGTGCTTCCGTTTCAGAAGTGATGCGTTTGATTACGTCGGCAGGTATGTTTGCCAGGCAAGGTTCATCCCCGATCGTGAATAGGAATCCTTTCTGTTGGCGTTTCTCCCAACAATCGATGCTGGTATGCCTTGCAGCGATCAAATGCGCCAGGTTGTAACCTTCGGCATTATTTCCACCGCCGCCACCTTCGAGATATACTTTGGTTAACCAGCGATCCAACAGTTCCGCGGATGATTCAAACTGTCCTACCTGCAAAGGTGCCCGGTCATAAATAAAGTCCCCGATGCCTAAGAACAATACTTGCGGATGTTGAATACCCGCTTCCATCAGGGAGCCGACAAGGTCGGGCAATGTATTCTTAACGATATCTTCCGGTATAAAACCCATACTACCGGTAACATCCAATCCCACGATGATCGACAAGGATTCCGGGTGTTCTTCCGAATCGCGGGACTCTCTCTTGATTACCGTTTTCGGATCCATTTCGGGATCAATAGCTCTTGCCGTAAAAATTTCTTCCCTGGATTTATTGTCATATGACTTAACCGTTCTTAGACGTGTGTACGATTCGTAACTAAACCTTCCTGATCCCATAATTATAAATTTAAATTTCCACCGAATAAATGCTGGTATCTCCTTACTGCCAGCTCCAACTTAATTTCAAGGTTCCTGATCTTCACTGCTAGTTCTAAATCCTTACTCACGAACGACTTGGCATCGAAATCAGAGGCGAGTACCAGGCTGTTGGCATCCGTGGGACTCATATCCAGCATATTTTCCTGCTCCCTTTTCAATTTTTTAATCATCAGTGACAGGTCTTCCGTTTCGCGCTTGTAGATTAACTGGGCATCTTCCGCGATCGCGATAGCACGGTCTTCACGAATTTTGGCATTATTGCGGCGCAAGGAATCTATAAACGCGCCTCCGTTGTTTGTATCCGGCATTTCAACTTTTTTAAAGGTTAAATGATGACTACTATTTGTATTTAAATATGTAAAATATTAATTAGATGACGAATATACGATAATTCAATTTTTTAAAGTTCTCCGTATCCATGATTATTCCGGTGGATAAATATTCGTAATCAAAAATTAACAAGCTAATACTATTGTCCGTAAATTTGTCCGTAATTGAATGTGCTTCCATGAGTGTAAAATTTTACTTAGATAAGGCTGACAAAAGGGATTGTGCGCCCATCCACCTAGTATTGCGCCATAAATCTGTGCAAATAAAAGTGGCTACCGGGGAGAAAGTCCATAAATCGGAATGGGATCCCCAGTCGCAGTTGGTAGATGAAAAACATCCCCATCATAAGGAAATAAACAGGTACCTGTTTTTCTTGAAAGAGCAGGTAATACATTTTATGGACACGGCCGCTCCGGCACAACTAACGGAGAAAAAGTTGAAGGTGAAAATTTTGTCTTTTGTAAAAGGACGAAAGGCTAATAATGATAAGACGATCCTCCCGGCTACTTCTGATTTCGAAAAAGGTAAACAGAAGTTTACTTTCCTGGATTTATTTGCCGGCGCCGGCGGCTTTAGCGAAGGATTTTTACAAGCACAATTCAAGGACAAAATATTCGATTTCTTATTGGCTAGCGATATTAACGAAAATTGCGAGTTGACACACCTTGCCCGGTATAATTACCAGCTAGGCTTGGATGTAGCCTTTTTACGGCAAGATATCAGCGAACCGGGGTTCTTGGATAACCTGGTTAAATCATTAGATGGAAAAACGGTGGACGTAGTATGCGGCGGCCCGCCCTGCCAAAGCTTCAGCCTTGCAGGTAAACGCAGCAAATTTGATAAGAAAGATGAACTTTTTGCCCATTACCTGAAAGTGATTCGTCAATTACGACCTAAGTACTTCGTAATGGAGAATGTAAAAGGCATCCTGACCAAGGAAAGGGGGAAAATCAAGGAAATGATCTTGCAGGAAATACGTTCGATCATTGACCTGAATGACTTTCATATCCTGTTGGATTTTATTAAACGACTGGGGAAGCAAACGAAAAAATCGACATTCCTGCTCAACTGTTACCTGGACCGCCTGCAATTTGAAACCGCGATCGACAAAGAACTGGATGAGTTAAAAAGCAAATACATCCTGCTCGTTGAAAAGAAATTCAAACAGCTTACGCCTAAAATCGTAAGCTATAAAGAAAGTAAAACAAGTATCCATATCAATACGATCCGCCACGGATTTAAATTGCTCGAAAGGAGCCGCGAACTTACTGCCCTAAAGAAAAGGGTGATCCATGAGAAGTCGTCCAGTGACCTTGATAACGATTTGTTCGTCGGTGATTTCAACGCTTTTCTTACGGCGATAGACCCCGGGTATATCATCGAAAGAATCCAGAAAGCATTCCAATTCTTATCCCCTTCCAAGGAATATAAGGCTGATGTAGATGAATTGCTCGCCAGTCTCAAAATATATACTACCACGTTTGATGATTGCATGCAAGGTTTAAAGCCGTATGTAAAGGAAGCAAAAGCATCGCGGGAGTTTGAACAGATTCTTAACCAAATTAGGCTTTACAATATCGAAGAGCCGTTTGTAGCGCATGCCGCTGATTACGGTGTGCCGCAAAACAGGGAAAGGGTGCTGTTCATCGGCTGTAGGAAAGATCAATCCCCGGTGAAAGAAGTGCCGCCAACAGTATCGGCCAAGGAACGTGTCACCGTGTTCGAAGCGTTGCATGATCTTGATTTCATCAATATGGGCGAGGAAAAATTCCAATACGAGGAAGTGGATTTAAAAGCGAAATATAATGGAAGCTCCAAGGTAATGGCCGCATTACTTAAGAAACGTGATCTCGATGGCAGTATGAATGCTAAGTCCGGTTTGTCTTATTCCGATTGGTCTAAAAAAGGACGGTTGTCAGGCAGGTTTCCACATGCAAAGCATCCCTTTTTCGTAAAGCATGCAACAGAACTGAGTAATATCCAATCACATTTTGTAGCACCTTTACTAAATCATAAAACCAGCAAACAAAATAGTTCCGTTGTAAAAAGATTGGAGGTGATCTTGCAAGAAGGCGATTATGATTTGGCAAAGAAACGATTAAGGACCGAAGGACTCGCTTCCGATAAAAGAAGCTATAACGTGCTAAAGCCAAACCAACAAAGCCCTACCGTTGTCACCATCCCCGATGATTATATCCATTACGCCAGCCCGAGGGCATTAACAGTGCGGGAAATGGCCCGCTTGCAATCGTTCGACGACTCTTTTGTTTTCCAAGGGAAAAGAGCTACCGGTGGAATAAAACGAAAAATGGAAGTGCCGCAATTTACCCTGGTCGGCAATGCGGTTCCGCCGCTGTTAGCGCGTGCCGTGGCGCAGGAAATATTAAAACATATTCATTAATTAATATCATTGTTGTCCGACTAAAAATGCTTTAAAGGTACTTGAATTCCTTACCTGGTCAAGGATATAAGCGAAGGATGATACATTCACCCCCAGCCAAGAAAACCGTGGAACTTCGCACCGTTGATAGCGAAGGGAAGCTTGGCCATACAGTAGTAGAAAGGCCAGATCGAGCGATCAAATTGGTGGCCGTAATGGCCAATTTGTGCCTTTTTTTGGTGCTTTTTTGGGTAAACAAAAAAGTACAAGAAACGAGCAGATGAACATTGAATCGAACTATTGAGGGCCCCGGTTAAAATTTAGTCGGACAATAATGAATTAATATCAAAACGCCCCGGCAGTAAATATGCCGGGGCGTTTTTGACCATTGTTTTATATAAATATATTATTGTGCTAAAATCTCCCTGATTTTAACTGCCAATTCTGACTTGGTAATGGGTACGCCCATAATCTTATTATATCCTTTGGCATCTACCAAAAATTGGTCACGGATAATTTTTATCAACTGCCCATTATTGATTTCAGGAACCAGGATATGCTCATAGTTACTTAATATTTCTGCTAAATTCTTAGGGAAAGGCCGCAAATGGCGTAAATGTGCATGTGCCACTTCATGTCCTTCACTCAATAATTCCAACACGGCAGATTTGATAGCTCCGAAAGTGGATCCCCATCCCAATACCAGTACCTTTCCTTTTTCGGGCCCCAGCTCGATCTTCTGCAAGGGGAGGAAATCAGCGATCTTGTCCACTTTTTCCTGCCTGATCTTCACCATTACTTCATGGTTCTCTGGATCGTAGCTGACATTACCGGTAATGTTTTGTTTCTCCAAGCCGCCGATGCGGTGTTCCAGGCCGGCAGTTCCCGGTATAGCCCAAGGGCGAACCAGGTTCTCATCCCTTTGGTATGGGAAAAACACTTCTTCACCCTCATCCAATCCTTTTTTGAATTTCACCTCGATAGGAGCCAGGTCGCTACTTTGAGGGAAACGCCAAGGTTCGGCACCATTAGCAATATAACCATCACTTAAGAAAATAACGGGCGTCATATGCTGTACCGCGATACGGGATGCTTCATATATCGCGCTAAAACAATCAGACGGGGTAGAAGCCGCGATAATAGGCATCGGGCATTCTCCATTACGACCGTAATAAGCTTGTAATAAATCCGATTGTTCGGTTTTGGTAGGCAAACCGGTTGATGGACCCCCTCTCTGGATATTTACGATTACCAGCGGGATTTCAAGCATCACCGCCAGCCCCATAGCTTCGCCTTTCAGCGCCATGCCGGGTCCAGAAGTAGTAGTAACACCCAAGTGACCACCGTAAGCGGCGCCAATAGCAGATGTGATACCCGCAATCTCGTCTTCCGCCTGGAAAGTACGAACGCCAAAGTTTTTATGTCGGCTTAACTCATGAAGAATATCAGAAGCAGGGGTAATGGGATAAGTGCCTAGAAATATAGGTAACTGCGCCTTTTGCGCGGCTGCGATCAATCCATAAGCCAGGGCCACATTCCCGGTGATGCTTCTATATGTTCCGGGTTCCATCCTGGCTTTTTCCACCTTGTAACGGGTAGCAAAAGCTTCAACGGTTTCCCCGAAATGGTAGCCGGCATGTAAAACCTTTAGGTTACTTTCTAATATTTCAGGCTTTTTACCGAATTTCTCCTTCAAGAAATCTTCCGTGCTGGACATATCACGGTTGTATAACCAATAAATGAAGCCCAGGACAAACATATTTTTAGCCCTATCTTTTTCCTTCATCCCCAACGTAGTCTCTTTTAAAGCCTCGCGGGTCATCTTGGTAACATCTATTGTATGTAATTGATAATCAACCAATGATCCATCTTCCAGGGGATTAATTCCATCGGGGTAATTCGCTAATCTAAGATTCTTAGAGTCGAAACCATCAGAATTTGCTATGATGATTCCACCCTTTTTAAGTCCTTTCAGGTTGGCTTTTAGCGCGGCAGCATTCATGGCTACCAATACGTCGCAGGCATCGCCCGGGGTAAAAATTCTATTGGAAGAAAAGTGAAGTTGGAAACCGCTCACACCGGCCAGGGTTCCTTGCGGGGCACGGATTTCAGCGGGAAAATCCGGGAAAGTACTCAAATCGTTTCCCACTAGGGCCGTATTATTAGTGAACTGGCTTCCGGTAAGTTGCATCCCATCGCCACTATCCCCGGCAAATTTGATGACCACATCTTCCAGCTGTTCAATCGTAGTATTGGGCATTTAAGTATATATTTTAATTATATGAACTGTAAAATTAGGGATTCAGTCGCTAAAAATCGGCATTTCCTTTAGCTTCTTGATAGTTTCATGACGCAAAAGTACACAAAATTAGTAGACTTTTACAGCTGCAAGCAATTTAGAGAGGGAAGATCATTAGGTGCTTCTTAATGCTTCCTACCCAATTTCCCCCGAAAAAATTCATGGAATACCGGTTTATAAAATATCGTAAGTACTCCTAAATATATCATTCCCAAAAATGGAAATACCGTTTATCATAATACCAGGGTACTATCTACCCAGAAAAAATATAACGTTATCGCATATACGAATATTCATATAAAAATGATAAAAAAATGTTAAAAGCAACCGCTGTGGTTCATTTCGAACTTTTGGCATAGTGTTTGAAAAATTGAAATACGAGAATGCGAACAGAATTAGACGGAAACCATTCACCCTTAAAATAATTAAACACTTATCATTAATTGATGCGCTAAATTTTACACGAACCATTCTTTATTTTAAAACCATTTTAAATTTTGTATGCTATGAAAAGGATTAAAACTAGCATGTTAGCTCTGGCTGCTATAGCCATCGGTACATTCGCATTTAAAGCTATTGAAGGTGGATCCATTGGAGGTACTGTTACCCCTGGTGATGCAGCAACAGAAGCTTGGGCTGTATCCGCCACGGATACACTTAAAACCGCAGTTACTAACGGCGCTTTTTCCTTCCAAAATGCCGCGGCAGGAACTTACACCGTTGTAATTGATGCCAAAGAACCTTATAAAGATGCGACCATCAACGATGTAAAAGTGGAAGATGGGAAAGCAACAGATCTTGGAGAAATTAAATTATCCGAATAAAGTTAGTTTTCATAGGGGTTAATTAAAGCCGAGAGCCAGTTCATGCATATGCATGGCTGGCTCTCTTTTTATTTATATCAATTTTTGATATAAATAAAATTATACCCCTGTACCAAGCACCCCGTACCAAAATAGTTAATCCCCCCTTTCCAAATAACAATATGCATATTGTATAAAGCATAAACTGGGAAACGACCAATTACACGATAAAATAAACCTAAAGAAATCGAATCCGTATAATCCTGCAACCCGTTCAATACGCGAACGAAATTCTACACCCCGGACACAAATCCCCAAAAAGCCGTGGACAATTTTCCACAAGATGAAGAATTTCTTTATGGCTAACATAGGGGTAGCAGCACTTTCCGCCGTCTTTAATATGTCAGCCATTTTATTTACATCCCAATTGAAAACTGCATCATGATGCAAAAAGCTTACAAAAAAATTTCAGTGTATTTAATATGTTTTCTTTACATATTAAATTATTCATGCACCCGTGAGAACATTTTCGGCTCCGGGAATATCAAGACCGAGCGGAGAAGCGTGTCAAACTTCGAATCCATAACGGTTGAAGGTGATTTAGATGTATGGATCACCCAAGATAATAACAGGAGCGTAAAAGTTGAGGCAGAGGACAACGTATTGAAATTCATCGAGACATATACCTCCGGAAATACGCTTAAAATAAGGGTAAGACCGGATATTCACGTAAAAAGTTGGATTACCCCCAAAGTATATATCAGTAATGATATTTACAGCCAACTAAATCTTGCCGGTTCAGGTAACCTTTACAGCGAAGACACTTTGCAAGTAAATGCGCTCCATTGTGAGCTATGGGGTAGCGGTCACATCAAGCTTGCTGCCTCAGCAGAAGAATTAACTAGCAATGTACAGGGGAGCGGGCATATAGACCTGGTGGGGAATGCTAGCGATTACCGCTCCGAGATCAACGGTAGTGGATCTATCAAAGCGCTGGATCTATCCTGCCGGAATGCCAAAATACGTTTAAACGGTTCAGGGGAGCAAGTAGTAAAGGTGCGTGATTATATCGATATCAAGATTTTAGGTAGCGGTATCGTTCGTTATAAAGGAAATCCTCAAAAAGTAGACACCGAGGTCTTAGGTTCAGGTACGATTGTTAAGTTATAGCTATATCCATGAAGGTTAGTGAAAGTCTAAACCCACGAAATGTTAAAAGCAGCTCGCAACCGGGCAACCTGTATATTTGCAATATGCCAGGAAATGACCAGTTGCAGGTATTGTTAAAGGAAGATGAGCGCCGGTTTATGGCCGCCCTATTCAAATCCTATTTTACGCCGGCTTGTAAAACTATTTACAGGTTCGTCCAAGATATGTCTGTAGCAGAAGATTTAGCACAGGATGTATTTATCAAGATTTGGAATAAGAGGGCTGGTTTGGGCGAAGTATATTTTAAAGCCTATATCCAGAGATCAGCTATCAATGCCGCGTTAGATTACCTGGATAAGAAAAAACGAAGGGGTGTACACACGGAGCTGGAAGAAGAAAATATGCAGATTCCGGTGTTGCCGATGCAAGGTAATCTCCGGGAGACTGCTGCCAAGATTGATGCTGCCGTCAATGAATTACCGGAAAAATGTAGGGAGGTATTCATATTGAGCCGGTACGAAGAACTTTCTTATAAAGAGATCGCTTCCACGCTAAATATATCTGTCAAAACCGTGGAGAACCAGGTTATGACAGCCTTAAAAAAATTGAGAGTTTCACTAAAAGAACTGATAAGTAATTAGCAAATCGATTACCAGGTGCCCATCGCACCACTAACCTACAATTAATTTTACGCATGATGCTCGACAATCTTGAACATATAGAAACTTTAATCGCCAGGCAACTGGATGGCTCGCTCACGGAAAAGGAGCAAGGGGAACTCCGTGCCTGGAGACAAGCCGATCCGCAAAATGACTTGGCTTACAAGGAACTATTGCGAACCTGGGAGCTAGCCGCGGGGGAAACCAATGTCCCCGGTGTTGATATCGAATCGCAATGGCAACGGTTTCAAGGAATGGTGGATCTAGGCTCCGGAGGTGGAAGTACTCCAATTATTAATATCCCTTGGTACAAACAGTCATGGTTCAAAGTGGCTGCTGTTCTTATCCCGGTTGTTGGGCTAGCCTTGTTTATATGGAAACAACCGCAACATGACCTTGCCAATAATAATATTACCGTTGCAACGATCGATAATGAAATCAAGAACGTTCAATTACCCGATGGATCACAGATAGAACTCAATGAAAATAGCAGGTTAACCTATAGCACCGATTTTGGGACAACCGCGAGAGAGATTCAACTACTTGGTGAAGCATTTTTCGATGTGGCACCGCAAAGCACGCAGCCGTTTACTGTATTTGCAGGTAATAGCAAAACCGTAGTGCTCGGTACCAGCTTCAACATTAAAGCTTACCAGCAAGACAGTATCGAGATTGTGGTCACAACCGGTAAAGTTGCCTTCTCACTCAAGGATGCACCGGATCAGCCTGTAATTTTAACTCGAGGCAACCGGGCAAGTATGCAGGAAATAACGATCCGTAAATCAACTAATGAATCTGTTGCATTTACCCAATGGAGAGATAAAACATTTAAATATCAAGACCAGTCATTGGGTGATGTCATCAATGATATTGAGAAGAATTTCGGTATAAGGGTTATTGTTGAAGATTCAACCCTCGTAGAAATGAACTTTAATGGTACTATTTCTACCAGTTATGCTGTTTCAGAAATTTTAGACATTTTAACTGGAGCTACAAATTCGGAGTATCATATTATTGATAATATCTATTATATAAGGTAAATTTTATTGCAGTATAATATATTATCTTATTTATTTACTTCATTTAAATCGTGAATTTTTAAGAGGATTTCTTCTAACATATTTTTTATATCACAAAACTCTTGGTTTTTAGTAGGTAAACAATCAGTATAATTGTCCGTATTTAATATTATATTAATAAAATAATTAATATTAACCTTATAGTACTCAGCTAGAGTAATAATTTTTGATAAGGTGAGTTCCCCCATACCCTTCTCTAGATTAACATAAGTTGTTCTACTTACATTTATGTGTTCTGCAACTTCTAATTGGGATACACCTTTAAGTTTCCTTAATCTCTGCAAGGTTCTTCCATAGTTCATACTGCAATTTCATTAGGTTAATGATGAAAAATCAACTATCAAATAGTAACAAAAACTAATGGCAATAATAAGGATTTAATATGAGAAATACAGTAGTTGCAAATTGAAAGATTGACATTATAAATTCACAGTTAATTGTTCAAAATATTGACACTTTGGCTAATTTTCTGTTACCTCTTTCACTATTTTATTATATACATTAGTCCCATTAGAAATACCCATTTGGCCAATAAGGAATCGTCTAATTGAAATTTTTTTTATTTAAAATCTTAGTACATCCTATGAAAAAATACCTTTTAGCACTCGTAACATTATCAATGATGTTCAGTTGCCAGAAAAATTCAAATGTGAAATACTCTGCTGACAAAACTACCTCGGTGGCTGTGGCATTAACATTCGATAGGAAAGAAAATGCCCAAAGGATAGAAGAGGCTTATAAAAAACTTAACCTTCCTGAATCTGAAATGGAAAAGTATATTGAAAAAATGCTTTCAATAGTAGATTATAGTGATGCCAAAAAAGCTGAAAATTTTGTGAGTTTAAATGCTAAATTGGATACGATTATTGCTGACAATAGTTGCAACTTTTTACGGTATTCAGAATTACCGCATATGAATTATATAGCTCCAGCACCAACTATGATATGGGACCTGTCTCAATGTAAATATGAATTTATAGATGATGCTATTCTACCAACTTATAAATGCGTTGCCGGTGTGTACATTCCAGTTGGTGTAGGTACCTCTAAATTAGCATTTATCAAAGGCCATCTAACACCCAATTACTCTACAGGAATCTCTGTTTTTAATCCTGATACTGATACTAAATTTTGCATGGAACCTTAAGCTTTGACTCATTCAAACAATTAACAAAACAACTCAACCCCGGTATTATTAATACCGGGGTGAATAATATATTTAATAAGAGCACAATTAAGCGCCGCCTAACTTACATTTTTGTAACACTTCCCAAGACTTGCCGTTGTGGCGCAAGAAATAGAGGTTATTTACTTTGAAGGAGGCAGTGTACTCCTTGTTTTCGTATTCCGGCCAAGCCTTTTCAAACTGTTCGTCTGTAAGGTCTTTAAAGGCAACAGTTACGTGAGGAGTAAAACCTGTACGGGCCAACATGGTACTGAAACCGAACTCTTTGCGGAGATAATTGATCAATTGACGATGCAATGCGCTCATTTCCTCGCTTTTTTCCACGTTGATAAAAAGCACGCGGTTCTGTTTGTTCGGGAATGTACCGAAACCATTTAAAGTAACTTCAAATGGAGCTTGGTCTTTCGCAAATTCAGTCAACTCTTCGCAGAAGGCTCTTTCAAGGCTAGGATCTGCTGTGAATGGTACTTGTAACGTGATGTGCGGCAATACTTTCAATGCGTAAACCGGGCCGTAGTTCTCAGCAAATTCTTGCTTGATCTTAATGATCTCTTTACCCACCTCTGCCGTAGGCAATAAGGCAATAAAGTAAATCTTGTTGTCCGGCTTAGGAGTACGTTTGAAGCGTTGTCCACCACCACCTGGGCGTTGTTGACGACCACCGCCGCCGCGATTGTAACCACCACGGTCACCACCACCACGATTGTAGCCACCGCGATCACCACCGCCACCGCGGTTGTAACCTCCACGATCGCCACCACCGCCGCGATTGTAACCACCACGGTCACCATAGCCACCACCGCCATCGCGGTCGCGACCATAACCACCGCCGCCACCACGGTTGTAGCCGCGGTCACGGTCACCATAACCACCGCCACCATCGCGATCACGGCCATAACCTCCACCTCCACGGTTGTAACCGCGGTCACGGTCGCCGTAACCACCACCGCCATCGCGGTCGCGGCCATAGCCACCTCCAGAAGGTCTGAATCCACCATCGCGGTCGCGGCCGTAGCCACCGCCACCATCACGGTCCCTGTCTCGACCATAACCCCTGTTGTCACCATCACGATCACGGTTAAAACCGCGGTCATAATCCTTGTCGTACTCGGATTTTCTGTTAAAGCCGCCTTCCCGGTCTTTGTTGGGTTCTACATTTTCTCTGTTAAAATCAGGAGAAGAATACTTTCGGGGGCGTTCATTTCTCTCAAAGTTCATCTTACTTAATTAAGCGTTTTGAAGCAATATTTTCGATGATTTCATAAAAATGAAAAACATCTTCATACGAATTATACATAGGCGTTGGAGCTACCCTAATAACACCGGGCTCCCTCCAATCGACAATTATGCCAGCGTTCGTCAGTTGTTGGTGAATTTCCTTGCCTTTCTCATTGAATCGCAAAGATAATTGCGCACCACGTTCATTACAATCTTTTGGTGTAATTATTTCAAAATTTAATCCTTTCACTTGTGCCAGGAGGAATTCTAAATAGTTCGTTAATTGGATACTTTTAGCTCTCAGGTTGTGAATTCCGGCTGTGTCAAACAATTCCAATGAAGCTTTTAAGGAGACCATATTCATCACTTGGGCGGTACTCATTTGCCAGCCTTCCGCTGTTGCTTTTGGAATAAATCCTTTTTCCATTTTAAATCGGGTACTTTCTTCATTTCCCCACCAACCACCTAACCTGGGGTACCCCCTGTTGGCTGCATGTTTTTCATGTACAAAAGCGCCACCTACGGCGCCTGGGCCACTATTCAAGTATTTATAAGAACACCACACTGCAAAATCCACTTGCCATTCGTGTAACTGCATAGGTACATTTCCGGCTACGTGCGCAAGGTCGAACCCTGCAATGGCTCCCACTTGGTGGGCTGCCTTCGTAATTTCTGCTAAGTTATAAAGCTGACCGGTATAATAATTTATACCTCCTAGCAATATTACAGCAATTGTATCATTATGTTCGTTAATTATTTGCAAAATATCCTCAGAACGAAGCAAATGCTCTCCCGGCCTGGGTTTTATTTCAACAATAGCTTCTTCCGGGTCAAATCCGTGCATTTTCACCTGGGTTTCAACGGCGTATTGATCACTGGGGAATGCTCCTTCTTCCATTAACACTTTAAACCTTGATTTTGTTGGCTTATAAAAACTCAACATCATGAAGTGCAGATTCACGGTAAGGGTGTTCATCACCGAAATCTCGGTCTCTCTCGAACCCATGATTTTAGCTAATGGTTCACGCAAAGCTGTTTGGTAAAACAACCAAGGATTCTTGGCATTCCAATACCCTTCTACCGCGTGTTGCCTCCAATCGGCTAATTCTTGTGCTATAGCTGCTTCCACCCCTTTCGGTTGCAAGCCTAATGAATTTCCACAAAAGTATATTGCATCTTTCCCATCTCTTTCGGGAAAATAAAATTCGTCTCTAAAATTTCTTAATTCGTCTTGCCCATCCAGTTCCCGTGCGAAGGACAACGATGCTTCAAAAAGGTTCATAATGATTTCAAGGCCACGATAAGTCCATAGTATATAGCCTGTATAGGTTGGTTCTTATCTGCGTTTTCTATTTTCAACTGTAAAGTAACTCGTATATATTGTATCGCTCTTCTATAATGTATGTATACCTGGTAATCTTATTAATTTCGATGGGGCCTTAACCACATTAATCTTGCATCTTTGGTTTTCCAATTACTTAAAGATAAGTATATTCTTATTTTTTGCAAGTTATTTTTATCAATCTCCATCTAAAAGGTTCCCGAGCCCTCCAAGGATACTTCCTTCTTCTTTCCTACCGCCCGGTCCGCTCATTGAAACTATGCGGCTGGCGAGGCGGCTGATCGGCAAAGATTGGATCCAAACTTTACCCGGCCCCCTTAAAACGGCAAAGAACAAGCCTTCTCCGCCAAATACCATATTCTTAATACCTCGGATGAATTCTATATCAAAATCAATGTTTTGCGTGTAAGCCACGATACATCCCGTATCAATTTTCAATACTTCTCCTGGCATCAATTCCTTCTCTATTACCATTCCCCCGGCATGAACAAATGCCAGCCCATCTCCTTCCAACTTCTGCATGATAAACCCTTCACCACCAAATATACCGGTCCCCAACCTACGTTGGAACTCGATCCCGATGCTAACTCCCTTTGCCGCACATAGGAAAGCATCTTTCTGGCAAATAACCTTTCCCCCGAGCAATTGTAAATTTAAAGGGATGATTTTACCCGGATATGGCGCAGCGAAGCTCACGTTTTTCTTCCCGTAGCCGGAATTTGTAAAAGCGGTGATAAAAAGACTCTCCCCGGTAAGTAAACGCTTCCCGGCAGACATTAATTTTCCAAAAAAACCTTGATTTTGTTGGGAACCATCTCCAAACATCGTTTGCATTTGGATTTCTTGGTTCATCATCATAAAACTACCGCTTTCAGCTATCACGGTTTCTTGTGGGTCTAACTCTATTTCTACGATCTGCATTTCTTCACCGAAAATGCGGTAATCTATTTCATGGTTCTGTGGCATAAGTCTACTCTATAAATGTGTTATTCTCTTACCTATATCTGCTTATATCCTTCTTTAAAACAACTTAAAATATATGGATATTTAAAAATATAAAATTAGTGCTCAGCGTTTCTATAATTTCATAACAGGTTCTTCGCATGGCAAATTCTGAACTTATTTTCATTTTCGCAAGAAGAATCTTCTGAATGGCGATTTTTCCGGGTTAAATGCCCGCAACGAAAATAGCAATTTGTAGCTTAAAATATTCAAAACGGGGTAATTATCTTCTCTCAAAATGCAGCTTGCAAACTTGGCTTGCGGCTACCTTTAATAAAAAAGCCGTCTCGATGGAAATCGTGACGGCGATCTTTTAACCTACAACTGTTACACTGTTGTCTCTTACATTTCTTTTATCTATAAAGATGATGATGGGCCTGCTTTATACTACATCCTGCTGATTCGATCATTACTAACTTTACAAACAGTACATAATTCCTAGCTGATCAGCAGGCCATCTCCACCTTTCGATTATTAATTTGCTGATATATGTTTTAATTCATGATCGCTGTCTACCACCTCATCATCTTTCACCGGGAAAAAA
This sequence comes from Chitinophaga caeni, assembly GCF_002557795.1. NCBI lineage: Bacteria > Pseudomonadati > Bacteroidota > Chitinophagia > Chitinophagales > Chitinophagaceae > Chitinophaga > Chitinophaga caeni. The sequence continues at coordinate 654,712 of NZ_CP023777.1, forward strand.
TCGTAAGGCTTTTCACTTACATAATCCCAGTCGTGCAACTTCCTTACCGTTTCCCTCCTCGTGAATATTTTCAGGATCAATACCAAGAACGGAATGTATTTTAACCATCTAGGCAAATGATATAAGTCTAATATGTCTATAGATCTCTTGTTCATCGCGTACATAACCGGAACCAAGATCAGGGTTAAGAAGGTCGCGAAGATTAAGCCGAATACCATGGTCCATGCCAAGGGCCCCCAGAATGCCACGTTATCGCCACCGAAGTAGATATGCGGGTTAAATTCCGAGAAAAGGGTTGCAAAGTCGATATTCAAACCCACGGCTAATGGTATCAAGCCAAGGATAGCTGCAATTGCGGTCAATAGTACCGGTGTCATCCTGGTTTTACCGGCCTCAACTACCGCCGGGTATACCGGGGTGTTTTGCATGATCAACAAGTCCGTAAATTCTACGAGCACGATACCGTTCCGGACGACGATCCCCGCCAAGGCCATAATACCTACACCGGTCATCACCACCGAAATATCCATACCGAATATTGCGAAGCCTAAGAATACACCGATAATACTGAATAAGATCTCCATCATGATAATTAACGGCTTGCCGATGGAGTTAAACTGTATTACCATGATCATCAAAATCAACCCGAAAGCTCCCAATGCGGCCATTCCCAAGAAGTTCATCGTTTCTTCCTGGTCTTCCTGCTCACCGGTCATCTTAACACTTACAGAAGGTGGTTTCGGGAAGTTGTCTACTGCCGTCTTGATTTGACTCACAACTTCATTGGCGTTATAACCCGTCAAAATATTGGAATATAAAGTAACCACCCTTTTCTGATCGATCCGCCTGATACCGGCATAGGTATTAGAATACCTGATATCGGCTACGGCTGCCAACGGTACCTGCCTGATCACGCCACCCATGTTCATATCCCGGTAAGTGATATTGAGGTTCATTAGGGTGTTGATGTTATTCCGTTGATCTTCCTTGAGTCTTACCATGATCGGGTAATCATCTTCGGGATCGCGGAACTTAGATACTTCGAGACCCAGCAAGGCTGTCCTCAAGGCATCCCCTATTGCCCGGGTAGAGATACCTTCCCGGTTGGCCCTTTCACGATCGATGCTAACTACTATTTCCGGTTTATTACTCTTGAAATCACTTTTCAATTCCTCCACACCGCCGATCTGCAAGGAGTCCAGGTAGTTCTTCAACTTCGTGGAAGTGTTGGCCAATTCTTCGAATTCATCGCCGGCGATTTCAATGTTGATCGGTTTCCCCGTTGGCGGGCCGCCTTGTTCTTGCTCCACTGTAATATCTACGCCCGGGATGCCCTTCACCGCTTCACGTATTTTATCGAGATATTGCACAGTCGATTGACCGTTTCTTTTGCCAAATTCCACGAAGGCAACGGTTACTTTACCTTTATTGGAGTTCACGCTCATATCCATTTCATTGGGATCACCAGCGCCAACAGCTACGTTGGAAATAATAGATTCCACGATAGGGTTATGTGCTCCTACCACCTTGGTAATTCTCTTTTCCACGATCTGGGTAATGGAGTCTGTATACTTTTGATCGGTTCCTATAGGCAGTTCCAGGTAAGTATAAACAAAGTTCGGATCCGCCTGTGGGAAGAACACTACTTTAGGTGAACGTACCATTGTTAAGACCAAGCTAAACACCAGCAAACCGAAGGTTCCCAATAATATCATAACAGGTCTCCAACCTTTCAAACACCAAAGCAATATAGCTTTATAACGCTCCTGTACCTTAGGCCAGAAATTAGTTTGGAATTTCCGTGCCACGTTGCCCAACCAAAAGCGTTCTAAGATTAATAATAAATATATGAATACAACGAGGTTACCGGTTCCGAATCCATTCCCATAACCGATCAATGCTAATACCGCGAATACGATTGTCACGATCCACATACGCTTGTTCCAAGTCGGCTTGGGATGGTTTTCACCTTCGTGCCTGTCCATGAAATCAACGGCAAATACCGGGTTGATAATATATGCAACGAATAACGATGCTACCAGGGTCGTGATCAAGGTTACCGGTAAATAGAACATGAATTTACCGATGATACCCGGCCAAAATAACAAGGGTACGAACGGCGCCAATACGGTCAAGGTGCCGGATAATACAGGCAAAAACACTTCACCAGCGGCCAATTTAGCTGCCTTCACGACACCCAAATCCTTACGTTCATAAAAGATACGGTGTACGTTTTCAATTACCACGATCGCATCATCCACCACGATACCCAGTGCCAAGAGGAAGGAAAACAATACCATCATGTTGAGCGTAAACCCGTACATCGGCATCATGATAAACGCGATGAACATCGAGATCGGAACGGATGCTGCTACGAACAAAGCGTTCACGGCGCCCATGAAGAACATCAGGATCACGGTTACGAGTATGAAACCGATAATGATCGTATTAATCAAATCATGTAAGGTAACACGGGTTGAGGTAGATTGATCTGCCGTGATCGTAACTTCAAGGTTAGTTGGCAGGTAATTTTCTTTCATCTCCTTGATGATCTCCCTGATTTTATCAGAGGCATCGATCAGGTTCTTACCGCTCTGCTTGATAACGTTCAGGGTGATTACATTTTTTCCACCCAGGCGCGCGTAACTTTCCTGCTCCTTAAAGCCGTCTTTTACTTCGGCAATATCTTTCAGGTACACGGTTGCGCCGGAGCTGCCGCGGATAACGATATCTTCAATTTTCTTGGGATCTTTATATTCCCCTTTAATACTCAGGGTTCGTTTCTGCCCGTCCACGGAAACTAAACCGCCGGAAATTGTTTTGTTTTCAGCGCTGATGGCCATCGCCACATCATCGAAACTAATCCTGGCGGCATCCATCTTGTATTTATCGAGGTTTACCTGGATTTCCCTATCCAGGGCGCCGACGATGTCTACACGGGTAATTTCATTCAAGGCTTCGATACGATCCTGCATCTCATCTGCATAGCGTTTCAACGTTTGCAAGTCGAAATCACCGGAAAGGTTCACGTTCATGATCGGCATCTGCGACACGTCGATCTTGATCACTTCCGGCGCCACTTTCATATCATTCGGCAGATCGGGTTTGGCCTCATCTACTTTTTCCCTTACTTGTTGGCGGGCCGCTTCTATATCTTCATTGGCATTAAACTCGATCGTGATCATCGAGTAATCCTGCACGGAGTTACTCTTGATGGTTTTCACACCGGAGATGGCGTTCAACTTTTTCTCGATCGGTTTAGTGATCAATGTTTCGATATCTTCCGGCGCAGTACCTTCATAATAGGTGCTGATGATAAATTGCGGGAAGACTACTTCCGGGAATTGCTCCTTCGGAAGTTTCATATAGGATAATATACCGGCCAGGGAGATGATAATGGTAGCGATGTAAATGCTTACCTTGTTATCAATACTCCAACTGGTGGGTTTAAATTCTTTGTTAGTATCTTTCATACAATTGCATTTGCAATTCGGAATAATATTTTGATGATCCGCCGGTTAGAGCTGTACCTGGTCGCCTTCGTTCAGGCCTTGGTAACCGGTTGTGACGATTTGTTCACCCACTTTCAAGCCGGAAATAATTTCTGCTTTATCATCGTAAGTCCTGCCTAGCTCAACTGTTTTCCTACCGGCAACCAGCTTGTCTCCTTCTTTGTAGATGATCATCACGTAAGGTTTACCGAGGGAGTATTGGATAACATTTACCGGTATCACGATGGCATCCGCAGCTTTATAATCGATAATCTTGATATGCGCGATCATATTCGGGCGAAGTTCAGCCGTATTAGCCAACGGTATTTCAACCTTGATGGTCCTGCTAATGGGATCAATTGTCTTGGAAGCAAAACCTATCTTGGTATGAATTTCCTTGTTGATATCGGGGAATGATACCACTACTTGATCCCCTGTTTTCACTTTAGCTGCAAAAGTTTCAGCAATATTGGCTACTACCTTGAGATCGTTGGTATTTACTACGCGGAAAGCCGGGACAGCAGGGGAAGCGATATCACCGAGCTTGGCAATAACCGCATCTACCGTACCATTAATCGGGGAAACGATTTGGTTCAACGCCAATTGTTCCTTCATGGTTGTTAACTTTTTTTCCAGCGCTTCCTTTTGATTCTTCGCGTTGAGGTATTGTACTTCGCTACCAATTTTCTGGGACCAAAGGTTCGCTTGTTTGCGGTACAGGTCTTCGGCTAATTGTAACTGTGTTTTCAATTCTTCTATCCCGGCACGTTGCACCTGGTCGTCGATTTGTGCTAACACTTGTCCTTTCTTCACATATTGTCCTTCTTTAACGTATATCGCGGTGATAACACCACCTTGGGAGCGGGTAGATACCTGTACATTTTCCCTGGCATCTACGCTACCTTGCACATCGATATAATGATAAAAAGTGGTATCGCTAACGCTAGCGACCTGCACATTCTTCATTTTAACAGTCTTGCTGGTATCACCTTCTTTCAATTTAGCTTCCAGGTCGGCCACTTCCTTCTTAAGTTCAACAAGCTTGAGGGAATCCTTGGCCCTTTGATTATTGCCTCCACCGCCACAAGCAGCGATAGACAAGGCTAAAACGGGAAGTAAATAATAACTTTTGTTCATATAAAAGGAGATTAGAATAGTTGTGTTGAATTATAATTTACCATAAGCTTTGAGGTAGCTGATCTTGGCTAAGATAGCGTTGTACAAAGCGGTGAAATAGTTATTTTGCGCCGTTAATAAACCGGTTTCAGCGGTAATCATTTCCGTGCTGGAACCCACACCTTCGCGGTATTTAACGATCGTCGTTTCGTATACATCCGTTGCCAACTGCATATTATCTTCCTGGGCTGTTAAGGATTGGATATTATCCCTGAAATTAGCCGTGGCCTGCACCTGTTCCAAGTCAATTGAAAGACGCATATTCTCTAAATTAACATTTGCTTTTTCCACGTTCAACGCGGCCTGGTCGACCTGCCGCCTTCTTTGTAAACCTGTAAAGATCGGAACGTTCAAGTTAAGGCTATAATAAGCGTAGCCGTACCAAACCCTCGATTTGAAATAATCGAATTCATTACTGGCCCTTGAGGCGCCGCCTGCGGCGGATAATGATAAAGAAGGCAGGGCATTCAACTTATAACGTTTTAAATCATATTCCAGGGCTTGCTTGGAAACGTCGAGGTAATCGTAATCCGGGCGTTGTTTATAGTCAAAATCTTGTACATCCTGCATTTGCGCTTTCACCTGTTCAATACTAAGGGTGTCGGTTAAAATAACCGGCGTTTGAATCGGCATACCGATTTGAAACTTAAGTAAGGCCGTATTTACTTCCAATGCATTTTTCAAGCGGATTTCTTCCGTTTTCAGGTTGGTGAGCTGCACGGTTAGGCGGTCAACATCCAGTTTTTCGGCAAAGCCATTTTTATAGATTTCCTTCGTTTCGAATAAAGTTCTTTCTACCCTTTGAATGTTTTCCAGGATGATTTCATGCGCTTTCTTGTTAACCAACACACCGTAATAGGATTTGTAAACCGATTCCTTTACATCGATCTTCGTGCGGGCTACATTTTTACGTGCCATTTCTTCCAGGGTTTTCCGGGCCTGTAATGCCACCATTACACTGGGATCGAACAGCACCTGGTTTAAAACCACTTGTCCTACCAGGTTATATTTTAATCCGAAAGCAAAAGGCACCAGCGTTCCTTTCGGAATGGTATCACTGAAGTTAGACGCATCGATCAATTGTTTCTGGATAACCGGGTTATCCTGGAATTGGCCTGTAGCGCTAACATTCGGCAAAGCCATCCCGCTTACTTCGCGGTTTTTTGCTAGCTGGATTAATTCATCGATCTTGGCTGTTTTAACAGCAGCTTGATTTTGCAAAGCATAATCAATAGCTTCCTGTATGCTCAGCGGGGTTGGCGCCGAGTTACTCGTCGAATTGGGACTTTGAGTTTGAGCGTTGGCATTCATAAGAATCAGCATCCTGGCCACCCATGAGCACAGGAGCTTCCAATTTAGTTGCATAAGTCCAGATTTATATTAGGGTAATTTTTGCTTGTATTTTTCAATAAGTTTATAGCCTTTTGTACTGGAGATACCGAATAAGAAATGTTCCAGCAGCACCCTTTGCACGCGTCCAACATCCAGCCCGCTCATATTGAAGAGGTCGGGTCTGAAGCAGATCAGGCAAGATGCGGCCCGGAATTGTGACATAATTTCTATATCAATATCTTCACGGTACAAACCTTCGGCAATTCCACGCTTTAAGTTTTCCTTGATGGTTTCCACGATATATACATCCTTGTATTCTTCAAATCTCTGGTAGGATTTAGCATGAAATTTTTGAAGATCGAGCAATGCAACAGGGTTCATATTCCGCAACTTATCTTCCAACATCTTCATCACTAAAAACATTTCTTCCAGGGCATCCTTAGATTGTTCTTTCCCCTCTTCACACTGCGCCTGCATGACGTTCAAATACCTAGATATGGCATGAAAAACGAGATCATCCTTATCTTCAAAATGCGCGTACAAAGTTTTCTTGGAGATTCCCATCTTCACGGCAATATCGTCCATGGTGATAGACCTTGTACCAAATTGCCGGAACAGCATGAATGCCGTATCTAATATTCGCTCTTGGACTTCCATAATTTTATTAAAGATGCTTTATCATAGATGATCAAATCCGCAACAAAACTATGGAAACTTTTTAAACTACAAAAGTTTCCATCAAAATTTTTCCAAATTTTTATTGCTAGATAAGCCGGTATTTATACAGTAATTTTACCAGGTTCGTATCTTGATTTACGAACAGGAATTGATTACCAAAGTGTTAATTTGGGGCATCCTCATTAAGAGTTATAACATTTAAACTATTTTTAAGGGCTGTGTGCCCGGATTCTTTGATACCTTTTATTCATAGCAAATATTGATCAACAGTTAAAGCAATACCATGTCGCCAAAGCTTCGCTTCAAGATTTTTCTTTCCCGGATCCTCAGATATTTCTTCCAGGGACTATTGATATTGGCTCCGATCGGGATTACCGTTTTTACTATTTACTGGGTATTCGTCAGCATTGATAACCTGGTACCTAGGGACCTCGTCCCGGTGGATGCGCCTTATAATATCCTGAAATACAAAGGTGTCGGCTTTGCATTCGTGCTGATCCTGATAATAGGCGTTGGATACTTGAGTTCCTCTTTTATCGTGAGCCGCATTTTCGATATGTTTGATCACCTGTTGGAGAAAACACCATTTATCAAGTATATCTATTCCTCCGTGAAAGATGTGTTCGATGCCTTCGTAGGGGAAAAGAAGAAATTTGATCATCCCGTGTTGGCTAATATTTACGGCGAAGATGTTTGGGAGCTGGGGTTCATCACGCAACAGGATGTGACCAGCCTGGGATTGGACAATGACTACATTGCCGTATATGTACCGCACGCTTACGCCATCACCGGCAAAGTATTCATGGTGCGCCGCGCCAAGGTGAAAGAGTTGTCGAACGTATCGGCAGGGGAAGCGATGAAGTTTGCCGTTTCGGGGGGCGTTACACAAATACATGGTGATGCGGGCTCCGAAAAATAGTTGGCCACGCTGATAAAAATCATTAGTTTAAATCAGCCCATATGACGGGCTGATTTTTTTAACCCTAGAGATCATCGATATGAAATCCATTGTTTGCCTTAGCATATTGCTAATTGCCATCGCTATTATCCCGTTCAAAAGCGGAGCCTGGGGGTTCTTTGCACATAAACGCATCAACCGGCTGGCTGTCTACAGTTTGCCGCCTGGTATGTTGGTGCTTTTTAAACCGGGATTGGAATATGTTACAGAACATGCCTGTGACCCTGATAAACGCCGCTATATGATCCCCGCGGAAGGCCCGAGGCATTATATAGATATTGACCTTTACGGCACTTATCCTTACCCGGAGCTCCCGAGAAACTACCGGGATGCCTTGGCCAAATTTGGCCGGGATAGCTTGCAGTCCCGCGGTATCCTGCCCTGGCATTTTGAATGGATGCTTGCCCGGCTTACGAAAGCTTTTGACACTACAGATACTCGCTACATACTTAAAATTGCAACGGAGCTGGGGCATTATGTTGCGGATGCACATGTGCCTTTACATGCTTGCAGCAATCATAACGGGCAATTCTCGCAACAGGAAGGGATTCACGGTTTATGGGAGAGCAAGATTCCCGAATTGGTAGCCGATGCCGACTTTAATTATTGGGTCGGTAAAGCCCGCTACATCGATGATCCCGGGAGCTTTATCTGGAAAGTCATATTGGAAAGCGCCGCTGCTGCGGATACCGTTTTACGCTTAGAAAAACAGTTGAGCGACAGTTTACCCTTGCAACAGAAATACAGCTTTACCTTGCGGAGCAACCAATTAGTTTACCAGTATTCCGAAATGTATACCCGTGCCTACCAGGAATTATTAGGCGACATGGTACAACGAAGAATGCGGAATGCTATCTTTGCAGTAGCAAGTTGTTGGTACACGGCTTGGATCAATGCCGGTCAACCTGTATTGGACAAGCATTTCAGTCCAACTGCAACAAGCGCCGAAGAAACCGAAATACAGAAATTAAATCAACATTGGAGAAAAGGGAAAATATTTGGCCGGAACCATGAGTAATTGAGTAATAATTAAAAAAGATCGATTATCTTTGTTACTCTATCTTTTTAACCAATCCTTCACTGACAGCCGTCAATTTTTGCCTAACATCCTAGAAAAACCATAAAAACTGTGGAAAAAGCTAACAACGAATTCAATCTAGATCGTACAATGAAGGTGCACAATTTTAACGCGGGCCCTTCTGTATTGCCAAACGAAGTACTGTACAAAGCGAGCAAGGCATTGATTGATTATGATGGTACTGGGATGTCGATACTTGAAATTGGTCACCGCACGGAATATTTTATGGCAGTTATGGATGAAGCGCGTTCACTTGCAAGGGAATTAATGCAATTGGACGACGACTTCGAGGTATTATTCCTCCATGGCGGCGCCAGCACACAATTCATGCAAGTCCCGATGAACTTGCTGGATAGTGGGGAAACAGCTGCTTACATCGATACCGGTGTATGGTCTAACAAGGCCATCAAGGAAGCGAAGCTGTTCGGTTATGTAGATGTAATTGCCAGCTCCAAGGAAGGTGGTTACAATTATATACCGAAACAATTTAACATTCCCGGCCAAGCAAAATATTTGCATATCACGTCTAACAATACGATTTACGGTACCCAGTGGCACGAAATGCCCAAGACGGATCTACCGATCGTAGTGGATATGAGCAGCGATATATTGAGCAGGCAGATGGACTATAACCAGTTTTCGCTCATCTTTGCGGGTGTGCAGAAAAACATGGGTGCAGCGGGCGCTACGATGGTAGCCATTCGCAAGAGCTTGCTTGGGAAAGTTGGTCGTAAAATACCTACCATGCTCGATTATCAACAACATATCGAGAATGGCTCCATGTTGAATACCCCTCCCGTATTTGCCGTGTATATATCCATGCTAACGCTCCGTTGGTTGAAGAGCCAAGGTGGATTAGCCGGTATCGAAAAAATAAATGCCAAGAAGGCCGCATTGTTATATGATGAGATCGACCACAATCCTTTATTCCGAGGCACTGCCGTTAAGGAAGACCGTAGCTTGATGAACGTTTGCTTCGTGATGGATAAGCCGGAACTGGAAGAGGAGTTCTTGAAATTCTGTAAAAAAGAAGATATTGTAGGCATCCGTGGGCACCGCACCGTTGGTGGATTCAGGGCATCTATCTACAATGCATTACCATATGAAAGCGTGGAAGTGATGGTAGAAGCGATGAAGTATTTCAGCTTGAAAAAAGTATAACCTACATACGATCCCTTACCGTAAACATATTGCGCCTTACCTTCCGGGGTAAGGCGTTTTTATTTTAATCCACAATTATTTTGATTGGCTGCATCATTTCTTATTTTTACAGCGCTTAAATCAATTGAAATATAATTATATGGCTAAAATTCAACCCTTCGCGGCATTAAGACCCAAGGTCGATGTAGCTTCCAAAGTAGCTGCCCGCCCTTACGATGTATTATCTTCCGATGAAGCTAAAGCGGAAGCTTCCGGCAACCCGCACTCCTTTTACCATGTATCCAAATCGGAGATCGATTTACCGGCGGGTACTGATATACATAGCCCTGAAGTATATGCGAAAGCGGCGGAAAACTTGAAAGCGCTCCGCGAAAACGGTACCTTGATCCAAGAAAATCAGCCATGCTATTATATTTACAAATTGATTATGCATGGCCGTTCACAGGTGGGCTTAGTTTGCGTATCATCTGTTGATGACTATAATAATGATATCATCAAGAAACACGAATTTACCCGCCCGGAAAAAGAACAGGATCGCATCAACCACATAACGGCCACCAGGGCACAAACAGGGAATGTTTTCCTAGCTTATAACGACGTGCCTTCTATCAATAGCATCATCGATTCGTGGCAAGAGCATCATAGCCCCGTTTACGATTTCGTTGCCGAAGATGGAATTACCCACACGATCTGGGTGATGAACGAACCCGGCACCGTGCAGGAAATTACGAAGCTCTTCGCCTCCGAGGTACCTTGCACCTATATTGCAGATGGTCACCACAGGGCGGCGTCGGCGGCATTGGTGCATAATTCTTTGCAATCTGAAGCCTCCGCGTGGTTCCTGACCACTATTTTCCCGGCCAGCCAATTAGCTATTTTAGACTATAACAGGGTGGTGAAAGACTTAAATGGTCATTCTAAAGAAGAATTTTTGTCGGCTTTAGAATACGATTTCACGATCGAGGCAGTTGGCCATTCCCCTAAAAAACCGGCAATGCTGCACGAATTTGGCATGTACCTTGATAAAACCTGGTATCATTTAGTAGCCCGGGAGGGAACCTATACCACGGATCCGATCGGCGTGCTCGATGTTACGATATTACAAAACAACGTACTGGATAAATTATTGGGTATAAAGGATCCGCGAACCGATAAACGTATCGACTTCGTGGGCGGTATCAGGGGTTTGGAAGCATTGATCAAAAGGGTTGACAGCGGTGAGATGCAAGTAGCATTCGCGCTTTACCCGGTTACGATCCAACAGCTATTCGATATTTCCGACAGCGGAAATGTTATGCCTCCCAAATCTACCTGGTTTGAGCCTAAATTACGCGATGGGTTGCTGACACACGTCGTATAATCTATTAGCTTAATATCAACAGAAACACTGTCTTTCCTTATACTGAATGTCCCGGCTTCACGGGACTGGGGAAGACGGTGTTTTTTTATGATATTCATGGTAAGCCTGTTTAAACGGCGCTTGTCTTTTTTCTTTATTTTTACATAAAACCCATTGATTTCATGGAATGGCGCAAAGTTAGTTTTCGATTCTTATTCACATTAGCAATCATCATCATTAGTACGGCGGGAATTCGAGCGCAGGATGCCAGCGAATTGCATAATACAGCTAAGAGCTTCATGCGTAGCGGAGATTATGCCAACGCGATCCTGGTATTGAACCAAGCAATACAGCAAGAACCGAATGACTTGCAATTGAAGCGGGAATTAGGGTTTGCTTATTACCTGAAAGGAGACATGGCCCGGGCTAAGAACGTGATTGAGCCTTTATTAGACAAAAGGGGCGCCGATGTCCAATTATACCAAATAGCGGGCAATATTTACATTGCACGCGAGGAATGGAAAAATGCGGAAAAGCTGTACAACAGGGGGATTAAGAAGTTTCCAAACAGGGGAGAACTTTATAATGATTATGGACAATTGCTTCAAACGATGAAGAATTTCGATGGGGCATTACATACCTGGGTGAAAGGAATTGAAGTAGATCCGGTATTCCCTGGAAACTACTATAATGCGGCCACTTCATATTTTTATACGAAGGCGCCCATCTGGTCGATTATTTACGGCGAAACATTCGTGAACTTGGAAAGCTATACCACGCGTACTGCCGAGATGCGGAACGTAATTATCGAAGCCTATAAAAAAATGTTCGATGACCCGGCTTTATTCAGCAGTATTCCTGATATAGAAAGCAACAAGAAATCGAAGAAAAACGCGGTCAATAATTTCTTAGAAGCATACAAAGGTACTATAGCCAAACAATTAAGTGTTGTCACTACCGGGATAGAAGTTGAAAACCTGATCATGTTAAGAACGAGGTTTATCTTGGATTGGTTTAATTTCAGCGATGAAAAATATCCCTTGGCCTTGTTCGACTTTCATCAACAATTGTTGAAAGATGGCATGTTCGAGGCTTACAACCAATGGTTATTCGGTCCCGTATCTAACCAATCGGCATATAAAGCCTGGACCAGCTTACACCAGGATGAATATAACCGGTTCAGCAAATATCAAAGGGATCATCCTTTTAAACCTAGGAAAGATGAGTTTTATGACGACAACAATACCAAGATAAGCCAGTAAGAGCTGGTTCATTTACGTTACAATAATAAATCTACGTTAGCTTATGCTAGTTGAAAAACACCAAAACATTATCGATAACGCGGTTAAAGCCAACCACGAAAGAACTTTTTTCGCGCAATACCCCGAACATCCTAAAGCCTATGGCGAAGATGCCCCGGCAAAAGGGGAACAAGAGTTTAAAAGTTTACTGAATCAGCCTTTCGAAAAATTAAAGCAGAAAGTTATAACCGGTTGGACAGGGGAAGAAGTTTCTCCCTACACACAGGAACCGCTCGGCATTACTTACCCTACCATGGATGTCCAAGAGCTGATCAAGATGGCCGAACAGGCCGCGCCAGCTTGGGAACAAAGACCCGTGGCCGAAAGGGCCAGTATTTTAACGGAAAGCCTGGAGCGGATCAAGGAACATTTTTTCTCGATAGCCCATGCTACGATGCATACAACGGGTCAATCGTTCATGATGAGTTTCCAGGCTTCGGGGCCACATGCTAATGACAGGGCGCTAGAGGCAATCGCTATGGGATATAGCGAATTGCAACGTTACCCTTCAGCGCAAACTTGGGAAAAACCGATGGGCAAGTTTACCATTAAGCTCAATAAAAATTTTAAAGCGATTCCGAAGGGAATTGGACTGGTAATCGGTTGTTCTACCTTCCCGATATGGAATAGCGTTCCCGGGATATATGCAGACCTCATTACCGGGAACCCGGTAATCGTGAAGCCCCACCCGAAGGCAGTATTACCGATAGCCATCGTGGTTAGTTTGATACAGGAAGTATTGGAAGCCAACGGTTTAAGTCCATACCTCTGCCAATTAGCGGTAGATAGCAGCAGCGATTTGATTACGAAGACATTATCAGAGCAGCCCGCCGTTAAAATCATCGATTATACAGGGGGAAGCAGTTTCGGCAATTATGTAGAATCCTTGCCCGGCAAAACTGTATTCACGGAAAAAGCAGGTGTAAATTCAGTAATCATCGATAGCGCCAAGGACCTGGATGCCGTGATGCAAAACCTGGCCTTCTCCGTTTGCTTGTATAGCGGGCAAATGTGTACCGCCCCGCAAAATTTCTTCATCCCGGCTACCGGCATCAAAACAGCCGCTGGAACGGTGAGCTTTGATGAGGCGGTGAACAAACTTAAAAGCGCCGTGGAAGGGATCGTAACGAATCCGAAGATGGCCGCAGGCACCTTGGGGGCAATTCAAAACGAAGTGACTTGCAACAGGGTAGAACAGACCCAAAAGCAAGGAGCTAAAGTAGTGTTGGCCAGCAGCAAGGTAGAGAACCCTGAATATCCTAAAGCAAGGACGGTATCCCCATTGATTTTAGAAGTTAATGCCGCGGATCAAGATATTTTTGAGCAAGAATTATTCGGGCCTATTGCCTTGATTATAAAAACGAATGATACCGATCATTCAATCCAATTAGCGCAACAAATGGCACATCAACATGGAGCCATTACCTGTGCGGCATACACAACGGATCCCGTTATGCACGAAAAGATAGAAACGGCGATGAACCGAGTATTTGCACCGGTTTCATTTAACTTAACAGGGTTTATCTGGGTAAACCAGCACGCCGCATTTTCAGATTTCCATGTTACGGGAGGTAATCCAGCCGGGAACGCATCCTTTACCAACGAAGAATTTATCATTAAACGCTTCGTATGGGTTGGAAACCGCAGCTTAGCCGATGCATAAAAGCTGCCAAGTATTTCATCGTGCAATTGATTTATATTTGATATATGAGGAGCAATAGCAGTACAATACTTATTATCATTTTAGCCCTTGGTATTTTCGGCGCCGCTTGCCAGCAAGTGCCCAAGGCTGATAATGCCGTAGTTACGGAAGCCAGCCCCGATACAACCACCGTTGAAGAAAGCGGCACCATCTACAAGATCGATACTTCAACGAGCAGCTTGGTCTGGATCGGCACGAAACCGACGGGCGAGCATAAGGGTACTTTTAATATCTTGGATGGACAGCTAATATTGCAGGACAGCACAATTATTGGGGGAAATATAAAAATTTCCATCAGCTCCCTGCAAAACGTGGATCTTTCTGATAAAGATGATATGCGCGGCCAGTTGGAAACCGAGTTAAAGGGGCCCAACTTCTTCGATATCTCTAAGTTCCCGCTATCAACATTTGTGATAACGGAAGTCACTCCTTTCACACCCGCGATGGCTAATGAGAATACGATTTTGCTGAAAGATGCCACGCATATGGTAAAAGGAAACCTGACCCTTAAGGATTCTACCCGGAGTATAGCGTTCCCTGCCAAGATCAGCATCACACCGGACCAGGTGCTGGCGCAGGCAAACTTTAATATGGATAGGACCAAGTGGGGAATGAAATACCGGGCAGACAAATCCTTGCAAGACAAATTGATCAATTCCCAGGTAAATATTAGCCTCAGCATCGTTGCCAAACGTTAGCTGTATGTTAAAATAACGTAAAGCCGCGGTTTACAACCTCTTAAGTAGGTAGTACCGCGGCTTTCCTTGTTTATTTTACCAAGAAAATAGTTTATATTTAATTTGTAGGGATGATCCTATTATTATATATATGAGTACATTCGAAAACAAGGATTTAACAACTGAAAGACTGGCAAAAGCGCGGGCAAGTTTCAAAACTCATTTCCTCGCATACGTACTGATCAACTCCATCTTATGGATCGCCTGGTATTTCTCGGAACATACTATCTTGGGATTACCTTGGCCTACTGCGGTTGGTGCCGGTTGGACGGTCATCCTTGTATTTGGATATTGCAATGCATACCCCAGGGCATCCCTGGAAACTAAAGATCAAAATGAAATCGGATAATGCAGCCCAGTGCTGCAAGGCTTTCACCAATGAAATATTATCATGCACCAACCCACCAGGTTATTCGACGTTATTGAGCATCAATTGCAACATTACCCTAAACAGGATATGCTTTGCGGGAAAGTTGATGGGAAATGGATCAAGTACAGCACTGCCGATGTAGCGAAACTGACCATGCAGATGAGTGCAGGGCTTTTACAATTGGGATTGGGCAATAATTCCCAGGATTTGGAGCGCTTGGATAAGGTAGCCATCATTTCCAGTAGTAAGCCGGAATGGCTCATTACCGATTTGGCTTGCCAACAGATAGGCACGGTCCTGGTTCCAATTTACCCGACTATCAGTCCCCAAGAAACAGAATACGTACTGAATGATGCCGCTGCCAGCATATTATTTATTGGCGATGAGGTAATATTGGAAAAAGTTCTTGCCTTAAAAGACAGGCTTCCGAGTATCCGGGAAATTTACACGTTCAAGGATATACCGGGACAAAAACATTGGTCGGAAATCCTATCTATGGGTAGCGAAGCGGATTATCCCAAGATTGAATCCATAAAGGAAAGTATTGCTCCCAAACAATTAGCAACGATTATTTATACCTCCGGAACAACGGGTTTCCCGAAAGGGGTCATGTTGAGCCACGACAATATCATGAGCAATGTGCGTGCCTGTTCGCCGTATCTACCGGTAAACAAGCAAGCCCGTGCATTGAGTTTCTTACCCCTCAATCACATATTTGAACGGATGGTAAGCTACGTATACCTGGGTGCCGGGGTATCTATTTATTATGCCGAAAGCATGGATACGATAGCCGATAACCTCAAGGAAGTAAAACCAAGCATCTTTACAACCGTACCCCGCTTACTGGAAAAGGTTTACGAGAAAATCATGGCCACCGGCTTAAGCCTTACCGGGATTAAACGCGCCTTATTTTTCTGGGCTATTGACCTGGGTAAAAAATACGAGATCAATAAAAAATTGGGTTGGTGGTATAATGTGCAATTATCTATCGCCAATAAACTGATTTTCAATAAATGGCGGGAAGCCCTGGGCGGCAATATTCAAGCCGTAGTAGTGGGGGCCGCCGCCTGCCAGATGCGGTTATTAAAAATTTTCACGGCCGCCGGGATACCGATCTTGGAAGGCTACGGCTTATCGGAGACATCCCCCGTAATTGCTGTAAACCGCATGGATGTAAAGGACAGGATGTTTGGAACCGTGGGGCCGATCATTAGCAATGTGGAAGTAAAAATAGCAGAAGATGGAGAAATTCTATGCAAAGGCCCTAATGTAACCATAGGTTATTACAAACGCCCGGATCTTACGGGAGATGCCATTACTGATGGCTGGTTTCATACGGGCGATATCGGTATGCTGGTGGATAATAAGTTCCTGAAGATCACCGATCGGAAGAAGGAGTTGTTCAAAACCTCCGGGGGTAAATTCGTAGCGCCACAACCGATTGAGAATAAGTTCAAGGAATCACCTTTTATTGAGCAGTTAATCGTTATAGGGGAAGATCAGAAATTCACTTCGGCATTAATCGTTCCCAACTTCCATAACCTGCGCGATTGGGCTAAGAAGCAAGGTTTAAACTTGGGAAGCCGGGAAGAAATGTTAAAAAATCCTGATATAATAGCACATTACGACCAGATCGTTGAAAAATATAACCAGTTTTTCAACCATGTGGAACAGATCAAGAAATTCTCGCTATTACCCGATGAATGGACGGTTGATACGGGCGAGTTGACGCCTACATTGAAGCTGAAACGGAAGATTATCGTAGAAAAATATGCCAAGGAAATTGAACAAATTTATACTTCGTAGGAATTTTCCATTTTTTTTATATTTTTGCACTCCTTTCATATTCAAACGAGTATAGAAAGATGGCCCTGTAGTTCAATGGATAGAATAGAAGTTTCCTAAACTTTAGATCCAAGTTCGATTCTTGGCGGGGCTACAAATTTTAAAGCTACAAACAAAAAGCCTGCAATTTAAACGTTTGCAGGCTTTTTGTTTGCAGTACCCTGTTCTTCTTGTTATACCCATAAAACCGGCAACTGGGAGATTTCCAATTGTGCAGCTTGTGTTGCATTATAATACTTACCAGGAGTATCCATTTTTCCACGAACATTTCAATTCGCATCCCAGGTAGAAAATGAAGCAGTCATACTAATGTCCTCCTCGTTATCTTAAAAATTCATTGACCTAAACTGTACAGGCCACGAAAAGGAAAGGTTACAAGCACAAAAGGTTCCGGGTGTGGGACAAAAATTTACGGTATTGAGCATTCTAAGGGTAGACCGTTACTGTTAATTTTAAAGCGACAGCACAAAGTTAACCGTATCAGTCTATAAACATCATATTCCAACTTGATCAAGTGTAAATAGAGAATAAATTGCATTAATTTTCAGTAACCCTCCCCCCAAAGTGTGATTTTTTAACCCCGCTTGCGAATAATTGTTATAAAAGCGCTGCATAAATCATGATGATTAGAACAATGAATTGATTTAAATTACTTGAACCGCTTCGTTGGAACACATATTACTATTATAATAAATTTCTCTTGATGTAAGAAGACGAGTATATTAAACTTGATGAATAATCAGTCTTTATAATTACAATGAACAAACAAGATCAACAGCAATTTTTCCGGGAAATCATTAAACAGCATAAAGGCATCATGTTCAAGGTTGCCCGCGCATATTGTTCAAATGAACAGGATAGGCAAGATCTTATGCAAGAAATGATGATACAAATCTGGCGAGCTGTTCATAAATATAATGATCAATATAAAATCTCCACTTGGTTGTATCGCATTTCTCTGAATGTTGCGATCTCCTTTTATAGAAAAAATTCATCACGGGCAAAGCTATACACATCTCTTAATGGACAGTTGGCGGATTTACCGCCTGATGATGCACCTGGAAATGAATGGCAACTAAATCTACTGGAGCAATTCATTAGTGAACTGAAGGATATGGACAAAATATTGGTTATTCTATATTTGGAAGATAAGAGCCATGCAGAGATTGCCGAGATAATAGGGATTTCAGTCAGTAATGTCGGGACGAAAATAGGTCGTATTAAAGACAAACTAAAAGCACGGTTCTCACAGTTAAAATATTAAAGAATATGAACGAGTTAGAATTAAAACAACTTTGGCAAACGACCAATGATAAATTGGAGGCGAACTTTGTATTAAGTAAAGAAAATGCGGATAATATTACGCGCCTAAAGGTTCATAATATCTTAGGCTCGATGAAGCCGCTTAAATTTTTTACTATCCTAATTGGAATGCTGTGGGTAACTATCGGATCCATCGTTTTGAGTGCGAATTGGGAATCTTTGTGGAACGCGAACAAGTTCTTTCTCCTCTCCGCGGCTCTTCAAATTTTGCTGACAGCTTCTGCACTGTTTATCTATCTCTTCCAACTGGTAAAAATATACCGGGTTGATACCGGTAACCCAATTTTGAAAACCCAAAGAGAACTGGCTCAGCTTAAAATTTCTACACTTTGGTCGGCCAGGATATTGTTCTTGCAGCTTCCCCTGTGGACAACTTTCTGGTGGCATGAATCAATGTTTACAAATTGGAATATTGGGCAATGGCTTGTCACGCTAACGATCACGGGTTCCTTTACCTTCCTGTCACTATGGTTATTTTTCAATATTAAATATGAAAACAGGGATAAAAAATGGTTTAAACTTATCTTTAAAGGAAAAGAATGGACGCCATTGATGAAATCAATGGAACTATTAGATCAAATAAACCGCTTTTCAGCAGAGCCAAGCGCCGATGCTTAACCGTTTCATCCTTGAAAAATTGTGATGGCCCTATGTCCACGTATCTTTCAAATAGCGTTTAGATTTATCGAACTTTAAAGAGTCCCGTTAAGGATAAAAAACAGAAGCCTGGAAGTCGTTCTATAGATCAACTTCCAGGCTTTTTTTATAAAATAATTTGATGTAATTGAATTACCGGTAGGTGCCAAACTCATTCCCAATACTTAACTACATCCATCACAATTTGTCCCTTTAGACTACAACACCCCGCCTTTTGGATACATGGATATCCCTTGATCGATCGAACTTTGTTGCTATTAGCCGGCAAGTGACAGTATATAAACTTTAAGCGATCCCGGTTAACGAAAAGAAAAATTTTATAACATACAAATTATCAAGGATGAAAAAGATATTCAGTCTATTCACAATACTATTGCTATCAACCCTCTCATTTGCACAAGCGCTGCCAGGCGACAAGATAGCCGGCATTTGGGAAAGCACCAATTCCGATGTTGTTCTCAAGTTTGAAATCTATAAATCCGGAGATGAATTTTTCGGAAAACTTTTATGGGCATCGGATATGTTTAATGATGATGGAAGCATTAAAAAAGATTTCAACAACCCGGATAAAAGCTTGAGAAACAGGTTTAGAAAAAATATAGTCAATATTACTCATCTCCGTTTTGATGATGGTGAATATGTTGATGGGAAATTATACAATCCCGCCGATGGGAGAACTTACAGCTTAACTGGCAAACTTAAAAATCTGGATGAATTGGAGTTCCGCGGCTATATCGGCCTTTCCTTATTTGGGAGAACAATAAAATTCAAACGGGTACAATGATGGAAATATCAAACATTAAATTGAATCATTATTGTCCGACTAAATTTTAACCGGGGAGCAATTTGACCCCTCAATAGTTCGATTCAATGTTCATCTGCTCGTTTCTTGTACTTTTTTGTTTACCCAAAAAAGCACGAAAAAAAAAAGGGCACAAATTGGCCATTACGGCCACCAATTTGATTGCTCGACCTGGCCTTTCTACTACTGTATGGCCAAGCTACCCCTTCGCTATCAACGGTGCGAAGTGCCACGGTTCTCTTGGCGGGGGTGTATCATCCTTCGCTTATATCCTTGACCAGGTAAGGAATTCAAGTACATTTAAAGCATTTTTAGTCAGACAACAATGAAATTGAATGTTTTCTTACTAGGAATTAATTACTTCCACTATTAGAAAAATGCCGATCAATATCAAGCCTACAAAAACGTATTTAAAAAATGAAGCATTTTTCAAACGATGATTTAGATACCGGCCTAGGAATATAGCAGGAAATACAGCCGGTAACGATACCAGGAAGTATTTCAACACTTCCGAATTGATTAATCCTTTCGTGGCATAACCAATGATCCCGATAAAACTTGCCGGTAAAAAATAGGCTTGTAAAGTAGCACGGAAATGCTTCGCGCCCCAACGGCGCATGTTCCCGTAAACAACCAATGGCGGCCCATTGATCCCGTATGCACCACCGAGTACACCGGACAAAAATCCACAGGTAAACAACCAGAATTTTTGATCGCTCCTCAAGTGTAAACTGTTTTTTCCGAACAGGGAATATAAAGAATAGAGGATTAATAAAACTCCCAATCCCAGTTTAACAAATAATTCGTTTGTATATAACAAGATCAATAAACCGATCGGGATGCCAGGGATCGCAAAAATTATCAGCCATTTTGCGCTGTTAAAATGTATGTGTTTCCTATCCTGCACAACTACCGTTAACGCTACAACTACAGAAATCAGTACAGATAAAGGTACCGCAATTTCAATGGGTAAAAAGATTAATAAAAGCGGTACCGCGACTAATGATTCACCAAAACCAAATGTTGATCTTACTAAAGTTGCGATAAAAGAAATGATTAACACGTACAAAACAGTATCAGCCATAATTGCGATTTATTGAATAGTTCCCGTCTATTATATTGGCTTAATCTTCCGGGCTAATGAAGCATGAAAAACAATCATACAAATATACGATTAATTACCCTCAAAATCAATACGGACAAGGAATTAATCGATAATTGGTTGTTTAATTTTGTACTCGTATCCAACCCTTTTCTTGTGCAAGTACAACATCATTTTATTGGCTGTCTTCAAACATGTAATGTTGTGTAAATCCTATTTCGTTAAGCCATAAATTGTAATTGATAGCTTCTACCGGGAACAGATTTTGGGAAACCAAATAGAGAGCGACTATGGCATCCTTCTATTATATCATTTTCTGTTTCGATTGCAAAACAGGAAAAGTGATCGTTTAAATCACTTTTCCTGTTGCTTATTTTAGGATAGTCCATGTTAGTTATAATACAGCGCTCTACCTACGTTTACGATAGATCAGCAGGATGGCGCCGTAGACTAGTAACAAGCCGGGTAGCACCCCAAAAAACAGGATGCGCATCAGCATAATACCACTGTCTTTGCTGTCTATGCTGTCGCGGGGAGGTATGGCTCCTGTATTTACCGGGAATTTCCCATCGGTAAGCCATTGGAATAATGTGCTGGTTAGCCTGCCATTACTTACTGATGGCTTGTTTCTCGACAGTTCCCCGGTGCTCATGAAGTCTGCATCGCCGCTAAGCAGTATTTTCTGTGTATGGTTATTAACCTTCCTTTGCAGTGCCATGGCGAGCGCGCTTCCATTGGCCGCTTCTAACAATGGAGTAGCATTGAAAGAGCTGCCTTCGTATGCCAATGACGCTGCTCCCGGCATAGAAATGATTGCACCGGCGGCTTCCCAGCCCGCTAAGCCGGGTATGGCGGCACTTGCACTGTCCGTCACATGCGCCAGGATAAAATCGGGGGCATAGTCTGCGCTTTCTTCCCGCACGGGTGTATCTCCCACCTTTACTCCCAGTGTTTGCAAAAGTGTATCTAACCCATTATACTGACCTGGTTCCAATGCGAGTAAGAGGTTACCGCCTTCTTCCAGGTAGCGGGAAATACGCTCTATTCCTGCTGTGGGAATAGCGCTGCCGGGATTGGCTATGACCAGGACAGAAGTGTTCAAAGGAATATCCTGGGATGCAACATTAACCGTGTCCACATCAAAGCCTTGGTTGATAAGTGCTGCACGGAAGCTCAGCTCCTTGGCAAACATTTTCCAGGCTCCGTCATCAGACTTCACAATACTACGTTCCCTATTGCCGGTTACAAAAGTGACCAGCGGAATATTACCGGGATTTACGAGCCTTTCCAGCGCGGCGGTTACTTCCCGTTCGCTCGGATAGATCATCATATCGTCGAAGAACCGGAGGAAAGTTTTGCGGTCGCCATATTGTAACTGCCTTACCAACCTATTTTCTTCGGGCGCTAGGTTGACCATTTTCCTGATACGTTCCGGCGGCACTAATTTGCCGAAGTCCATATTCTGAATATCCGCTACTTTCTTTGCAATGCTTACATCACTTTCACCGGGATACCGTTTATAAAGATGATCGTTTTTTGCAAAATCGTAATAATATACATAGTCCATCTTCATATCCGGTAGGAAGCGCCGGTAAGGTGTCATCCGTCTTTCATCATCGCTTTTCTTCTCGGGCGCCCCCAAGTAGAAATTGTTGTCCAGTACATTGACATAGGTTGTAATCTTCAATGGTTGATCCATTTGCTTGACAAGGGCCCGGCTCTGTGGTCCAAGGGTGTGCTGCCTGGTAGCCGTCATATCGATGTATCCCGTCAATGAAGGTTTTGAGCTCAGGTATCCTGCCAGGAAGCAGACCGCAATAACACCTATATAGCGTAACGCTTTTAAAAGGCTGCTTTTTATATTACGCTGGTCTTCCATTTTCATGCAGGTGATGGCCAGGAAGAAGGTAATGATGATGATAAAATATAGAACGTCTTCCGAGCTGATCAGGCCGGAGATAAACTGTTCTGTCCTACCTGAGATCGAGATAAAATAGGTGATGTGCCTGATTACATCGTTGCCCTGGAAGAGCCCTCCCACGAAGTTGAGCAGCGCCAGCACCGCCAGCGTACTGATGGCCGCCACTACCTGGTAAGAGGTTAGTAATGACATGTACAGTCCTATGGCAGCATACGCACAAATGAGCAGGTAAATGCCCAATGTGCCGGATGCTAATAGTCCCCAATCCATGTTCTTGATAAAAAAGGCGCCGGAAATGCAATACAGCCATATGATAGCCAACAGTAGAAGGCCATAGAGCATCATTGCTAAATATTTACCCAGTACAATGTCCCGCACTTTAACAGGAGAAGACAACAGCAGCTTGATAGAGCCGCTATGTGTTTCCCGGCTGATGAGTCCCATCGTAAGTAAAGGAATATATAGGTACAGCGTATTTTTTACCCCCACGAAAAAGGTTTCTTTTCCCGCAAATACCATGGCCGTAATATGGGAAAAATGGCTCCCCATGCGCTGTGCTTTCCCTACCATTTCTATATAGGTAAGATGATCTATACCTATCTGTATCGGAAATACTATCAGGATCAGCCAAGCTACGGGGGAGTGAAATAAGATGCCCAGCTCCTGGCGCGCTATTCTGGTGATGATTTTCATACTTGGATACTATTTTTACTTTGCTTGTTGGATAATTGGGCGAAAATGGCGTCTAGGGAGCTCCGCTCTAGCGTGATCTCACTGAGGCGCCACCTGTTCAATACACTGGATTCAACAATGTTCTCGGCAATGTTAATGCCCGGCTCAAACCGTACCCTTACTGACTTACCGCTGAGGAACTGTACTTCCTTAACACCCGGTATATCTGTTAGGTCGCTGGCGGCAGGCATGTTTTCCATCGTCGCTACCAGGCTATCCGGAGCGATATAATTATTAAATGAGTGCATGGTATCTTTGAAGACGATGCGCCCCTGCTCTATCATGATGATATCTTGGCAGGTGGCTTCCACTTCCGAAAGGATATGCGATGAAAAGATCACGGAGCGGTCTTCTGCTATTTCCCGGATCAACTGGCGCACTTCCAGGATCTGGTTAGGATCAAGTCCGTTGGTCGGTTCATCCAGCACCACTAATAGCGGCTCATGGATAAGCGCCTGGGCAATGCCAACTCGCTGACGGTACCCGCCGGAAAGGTTACCGATCAATCTTTTGCTGAAATGCGCTACACCACACTTTTCCTTGACGATATCCACTGCTTCCTTAATATCTGCCGGTGGAATAAATCTGAGGTAAGCGCAAAACCGGAGATATTCATCCACGGTTTGTTCCAGGTACAGCGGCGCATTCTGGGGCAGAAAGCCGATACGCTTCTTTGCCTCTTCAGGGTTCCGACGGATGTCAATGCCGTCTACCAGCACTTTACCTTCGGTAGGACTCAGTACCCCGCACAGTATATTCATGGTGGTAGACTTACCGGCTCCATTAGAGCCAAGCAGCCCTACAATACCGTGCTTACTGATCTCAAACGCAATGTCTTTTATAGCCCAGTCCCGGCTGTAACGGTGCGACAATGCTTCAATTTTAACAACAGGTTCTTGCATGAACTATTTGTTTAAACAAAAGAATATTAGTGACCGCCCAAAGCCCGGAAGGTAAACCCGGCTTTGGGCGGACATCATTAAAAAATATTTACAGGATCATTATGGGTTGAGCGGCCAGTCGGGGTTAAATACCGTTGCTCCCGGCCATAGTTGACGTACGTACTGGTTGCTATTTGGCGCCAGTTGGTAATCAATATTCTCCGCTGTATGTGTGATAGTTTTCTGAAAACGCGGATCTTTATTTAACCGTTTCAGATCAATATGGCGCATACCTGTAAATGCCAGCTCGCGCCGTCTTTCTTCCAACACAAAGCGCAACACTTTTTCTGCATCATTATCGAAGTCGGCAGGCGTGTAAGCAACGTAGGCTGCTGGCACGATCCGGTTCATCCGCAATGTATTGATATCATCCAGTGCATCCTGCAAGTGGTTATTCCTCGCGTTACATTCTGCGCGGATGAGGTATTGCTCGGGCACATTCAGGTAATTACTATAATAATCGCCACGGAGGAATATTCTCACGTTATACCTGCTCATATAATTATAAGGAGGTGCAGGAGGCCAACCATTTGCATAATACAGGGTCCAGCGGCGATCATTATCAGTGAAGAGGGCCGACAGCTCAGGAGAAGCGCATACACTCATCCCCAGTCCAAAGGGGCGCAGGAAATGGCGGGCCACGATCGTCTCCACATTATATTGTCCGTCCGGAATGTCTGTCCAGCCTAAAGGAGCGCCCGGTACGTTAGGAAAAGGCCCCGGAATGGTGATTTTATAATCGTTCATGTCGGCCAGATCTCCTTGTAGCTGTATGGAGGAATCAGCATAAAGCTTGGCATTGGTATAATCACCGGTAAAAAGGTACACGCGGCTCTGTAGTGCGTATCCCCCGGCTTTCGAAGCCCTGAATTTGGTTAGTTTATGGGCAAGGGGCAGATCCAGTGTAGCCGCTTTGGCATCCGTTAATACCTGGTCATACACTTCCTGCACCGTATTTCTTTCAAACTTGGCGCTGATGTCTGCAATGAGTGCCAACGGTATGCCTGGCTGCGTTGCTGCCGTGGCGCTGTCGTAATGTTGTGCATACACATTTACGAGGGATAAAAACTCCATGGCACGACCGAGATAAGCTTCGGCCCTAACGCTTTTCTTAGTCTCCAACGAGCCTTCCGTAGCATCCATGATATTATTAATGATGGTGTTATCATAAAAGATACGCTTGTAGCTTTCGCTCCACAGTGGATCCAAATCGCCGCGTTCGTGCACATCTGGATTAAATGTATATATCCTCCTTGCACTCAGGCTCAAGGGCACGTAAAGGTTGCCCGGATCATCCTGGGGCAGGAAGGCATCATCGCTCGTAAGGTCTTGGAAATAGTCGCCATAATTAACCATGGTGGCTGAATTCAGCATATTCTCATAGTCGGTAACTGACACGGGGATAAATTTATCCTTCGGCACGATATCCAGGAACTTGGAGCAAGCCCCGGCTGTCAGCATGATGATGATCAGTATAATTAAGTATGTTCTTCTCATGTTGATTTTTTAAAAGGTCAAATCTAATCCGGCCATATACGTTCTCATTACCGGCATTGTTCTGTCAGCATAGATGCTATAGCTTGCATAGGCTTCAGGGTCTATGCCTGCATCGTTCCTATACCAGTGAAACGGGTTCTGCACTTGCAGGGTAAATTTCGCGGCGGTGATCTTCTTAGTTTTGAACAAGCGCTCCGGGAAATGATAGGAAAGTGCAATATCCCGTACCTTGATATAGTCCGCTTTCATCGTATTCACATCTTCCGCAAACCAGATTATGCTGTAGTAAAGCCCGCCGTTACCTTTCAGGTCAGGCGCCGGCAACATGCCCGGGATCTTTTCGTCTCCCGGTTGCTTCCAGAAATTGAGCGTACGTTTATCCTGGTTATTGGAAAAATTCAACGTGTTGATGGCTTTGGTTACATCGCGCATAACGTTTCCCCCGTTTCCGATCATCATAATATGCAGGTCGAACTGTTTATAGGAGAAAGTATTTGTAAAGCCGACGGTATAGGTCGGGCGCATAGTACCGCTATAGACCAGGCCGTTTATATCCGTCATGTTTGCCACGATGGTACCGTTATCGTCATAATTTTTTACCACTTTGCCATCAGCATCATACACCAATACTGATCCATTCCCGGGGTCAAGACCTGCAAAGCGGAAGTTAAATACGGCATCCATCGGGTAGCCTACCCGGTTTACACCAAAACCGCTGGTGAGTCCTATTACCGACTCATCGTTGGTATTGATTTCCGTCATCTTATTCTTGTTGATACTCATATTGAGGGCAGAGTACCATGAGAAGTTCTTTCCTTGTACGTTCACCGTTTTTAATGACAGCTCAAAGCCCTTGTTATTCATGCTTCCAAAGTTGATGAGCGCGGTACTGAAGGCATTGGTGGGATCGGTAGCTTTCTGACCGAGGAGGTCGGTGCTTTTACGGATGTAATAGTCTACCGAGCCCGATATCCTGTTGCTTAATACGGCGAAGTCAATACCGAAGTTAGTAGTGGCGGTTTTCTCCCATCTCAATGACTTATTCGGCGGGTACACGATATTTGTAGCATTGGCGCCTGTTTCCGAGAAGAAGCTGGAAGAGGCTTGGAGATAAGGCCCTACCTGTTTCGCTACGTTTCCTCCAAGACCATAGGTGGCCCTAATATTTAGGTTGTTCAGCCAGTTGGCATCCTTGAGAAATGTTTCTTCAGTCATCCTCCAGCCGAGGCCGAAAGACCACAGTGGAAGATACCTGTAACGTGGATCCGTACCGAATAGGTTAGAGTTGTCTACACGTACGCTGGCCGTAGCATTATATTTATGATCGTAATTATATCCAACATTGCCGTAGGCAGATACGTAACGGTCTTCAAAGTAAGTGAAGTTGTTATAGCTATTATAATCAAAGTTAAAAGTGCTGTTGATGGACTCGGTACCCTTAAGGCTTCCCAGCGCTACTTCGTCTACCGGCATAAATTGCAGGTTGTTATCATTATATCCCATCTTGAACACCCTGGTAGCAGAAGTTACTATAGCTCTTCTTTCGGCGCCGGCAAGTGCAGTAATAAAATGTTTGTCAGCAATATTTTTATCATAGTTAAGCTGTAGGCGTGCCGTATAAGATTTGGAATCGCCTCTACGTTCACTGATCTGTCCCCCGTCAGGTACATTTTTTATAATTTCCCCATTTACTATCTGCGTAGCTTCATTAATCATATGCTTGGATTCATAAGAGTCGGCAGAATAGAAGTTTTTAAAATAGTTGCTACCGCGTTCCGTTTGGTACTTGAGATCCAGCGATAGTCCTTCTATAATTTTAGCGGTAAATCCACCTTGAAGTCGGAAATAATTGGAATGCCCGAGGTTATCAGTCTTATAAAGCTCATTCAGCGGGTTGAACGACTCATCCAGGAGGCCTTCATTTTTCAACCTATCTATCTCCGTTTGGGATTTAAGCCAATTCCAGGGTACCAAGTTACCATCGGCATCTTTGATCACTTCGTAGGGCATTGAGTTATAAAGACCCGTACCTCCACGCGATGGTGACCTATAGTTGCTTAGGTTGGTAGCGATGCCGGCTTCTGCTGTCAGCCACTTAAACACCTTCATACGGTCTTTTATGTTGATGTTCATTTCACCGGTGCGACTGCGTAAATTATCACCTTGGTTAGCCGTATAGTTCATGCTCAGGTTAAAAATATGCAGGTCATTACCGCCGTTGACCGAAAAATTATAACGTTGTTTTACCGCATCCTGCATCAGCAGATCCTGCACTTGTCCAATACCGTTTGAGTTGCGCAGCGTGTTCAGTGTATTGTCCAGCTCTTGTTGGTCTATCAAGTTCTGCTCATGCTTGTATAGGGCTTCAAGCACTTTTGGTTGAGCATACCTCATCGTGTTTGCATTATACCCCGGATGGTAGATGTTAAATAGCTCCTGTTGGAAATCCACCATCTGGGCGGAGCTCATATAGTTGAAATAACTTGCATCCGGAATAGGCGTCATGAATACAGTGCTTCCGACGTTAACGGTTGTTTTATGCGCATTTCCATGCCGCGTAGTGATAGAGATAACGCCGTTGGCAGCGCGGGTACCATATATTGATGCTGCGGCAGCATCTTTCATGACTGTTACATTCACCACATCTGCCGGGTTGATGAAGCCCAGGTCGCCCTCATATGGAAACCCATCTACCACGAAGAGCGGACTCTGGTTGCCATATAAAGTGGAAAGCCCGCGTATCGTAACATTCCCCTTGTTTACATACATCCCTGCCACTGTACCTTCAAGGCGATCTACCAGGTTGGTTTCCATCCTGGCGCCGAGCATCTTTTCAGTAACGGTACCGAAAGCGCCGGTTGCGCGCTCTTTAGGCAGCTTCTGGTATCCCGTGGAATAGGTTACAGAAACACCATCCAGGGAGTATAGCATTGTTTTCAGGGTAATATTACCTAATGACAGGATGCTCCCTTCGGAAGATACTGTGATCCTTTGCTGCACCGTGTTAAAGCCTAGCAGGGTAATCTCCAGGATATAGTTTCCCGGGGCAACGTTTTCGATCTTAAAAGACCCGTCTTCCTGGCTAGCGGTGCCTTTCTTGCCCGGGGATAACCGTATAGAGGCGCCCACGATAGGGTTCCCTACAGAGTCTATTATCCTGCCGGTTACTACGGAAGGAGTTTTAGTAACGTTTTCTGTAGCCTGCATTGAAGAGATCAAGATCGTTTTTTGCATAACCTGGTAGCTGAAAGGCTGGTTTTTCAGCACCAAATCCATAAAGTCGGTTAGCGGCATATTCTGCACACTAACGCTGACCGGGCTGATATCAGACAGGAGTTTCCTGGTACTAAGCACCAGGAAGCCGGTCTGTTTTTTAATGGTGGTAATAACCTGGCTGAACGGGATATCTTTTCCTTTCAGTGTAATTGTTTGTGCATCTGTAACAGCATGAACTTGCAAGAAGACAACTGTCATGAGTAAGAATGTCAATTTCATGGCCAGCGGGATTTTAATGACCGGCATAGGCAAATGCCGCTTTAGAATACGCAGTTTTTGCATAAATTACATTGCTTTTGGTTGATTAATTAATTGAAGTTCGTCAAGCTTTAATGGGAATCGACCTTTAAGTAATCCGCTACAGGCCCTAATCTGTGGCGGTTCTTATTCTAGGTAAGCCCAATAAAAGTCCTTACGGCGTTTCCGCCGATAAAAATTTTATCATCTCTATATTTGATTTTTATGGTGTTACGACAATACGCTTCCCTTTTTCCACATGAAAGTGCATTCCTAACTTTTCAAAGCCTTTCAGAAGGCTGGAAATTTTCTCATCCCGGCTCATTTCGCCGGCAAATTCTATATCCGGTGTACCGGGCTCATAAACCACTTCAATATCATACCACCTTGATATCTGCCGCATTACTTCGCGGGTTCCGGCACCGTTAAAATTAAAGATGCCGTCTTTCCAGGCCACGGCGCTGGAAGCGTCTATATCCCTTATTACATTGATATGATTCCCCTGGAGCTGCGCCTGCTGTCCCGGTGAGAGCACCGTGCTCTCCTTGCCTTTACGCACCCGGATGCTGCCTTTCAGCAGGGTAGCTTTGATTGCAGCTTCATCATCATAAGCATTGATGTTAAAGCTCGTTCCTAGCACCTCAATTTCTGCTTCATCATTTATATTTACCCTGAAAGGCATCCCTGCGCGGGGGGCTACCTCGAAATATACTTCCCCGGTAATCGTCACTTTGCGCTCTTTGCCTGTGAAGGCAGTGGGATAACGGATAGAGCTGGCAGCATTGAGCAGTACACCGCTACCGTCTGGGAGTACAACACGAAACTGTCCCCCGCGTGGCGTGGTCAGGGTATTATAGTTTACCGTTGCTGTAGGTAACTGGTCGTCATACTGTAAGGATCCGCCTTGCTGCCTGATCGCTACATCGCCCTGGTGAATAATCATATTCCCGGTACTATCCAATGGCACCTGTGAACCGTCTGACAAGGTCAGTACAGCTTTATTGGTACCCGGTGCAATTGCTTCCAGCATAGCTTGCTGCTTCAATGCCGGTGAAACGCCACTGTAATGCCGATAGAAAAAGGTGGCGCCTGCTATTAGCAATATAGCCGCGGCTGCTCGCCCCCATGCGGGAATATGCAGGAAATGACGACGGGGCGGCGTTGCTGAAAAGTCGACCTTGTCTGCCTGCAACGCTTTTTCTGCCAACATTGCATAAGGAGCTGTTTCGGTGACGCCAGCCGGATGCTGTTCCATAATACCGGCCATTACCTCCGCAAATAACTCTTTGTCTTCTCCCCGCTCAATGAAAGCCCATAGCTCCTGTATTTCTGCTTCAGAAGCCTTGTCATTGCCATATTGTTCCAATAAATATGTTAATCTATCCTGATTCATATACTCCGGGATATACTATAAAAACCCTTGAACTTTAAAAAAGGACCCATTGCCTGGAAAAAAAATTTTTAACGTCCTGCCACCAGGAGAAGAAAAACGAGCAACTTCCCGGCCCGCTCCAGCTTTCGACGGATTTTTTGCAAGGACAATACCAGGGTTTTCTTTACATAGTTAGATGAAAGATTCAGTTCGGCGGCTATTTCTGGTATCTTGAGCCCCTGTTCCCTGCTTAGCCGGTATATCTCGCGTTGGCGGGAAGAAAGCCCGGCTACTGCCTGTTGAATGAGCTGTTGCGTTTCCCGGAATGACATGGTTGCTTCCGTTTCCGAAACAGGCGCCGCTTCCCGCGATGACAACCACTGCTGGAGTCGTAGTTGCAGGCCGTTTTTGCGAAGATAGCGGTAGCACTCGTTGGCTACGATCCGAAATAACCAAGACTTGGGTTGACTGATGCCGGGAAGCTTGTCGCGATGCAACCAGAAACGAACTAAGGCTTCTTGTAGCACCTCTTTTACGGCTTCTTCCGATTTCAGGATTTTGAAGGAAAAGGCAGTCAGAGAGGGCAACAGGATGGCATATAGCTGTTTAAAGGCATGCTCGCTTCCTTCAGCAATCAGTAGATATAGTGCTTCTTCTTGATGGTATGAACCCTGCGATGACAATATCCCCCCTTTTTAATTAATGGGACTAAAGTAAATAAAAAATCACCGTTATGGTAATTCAAAACGAGGTTGATCGGTGATTATTTCAACCTTTTACACAACTTGAAGATCAGGTTGCAGGCCTAAGTATCTACGGGATAATTTTCCGCCCTTCACCTGCCGGGAAATTCCGGGAAATTAAATCCAGCCCTTCTCTAAGGCGAGGGTAATCAACTGTAACGGCGTTTTAGTCCCGGTCTTTTTAAAAATATTTTTACGGTGGGTACTGACGGTTAGGATGCTGATAGACAGGAGATCTGCAATCTCTGCCGATGTATGATACCGGGATATTAATAGCAATATTTCCCTTTCTCTTTTTGTTAATAATTCTTTCGTTGTTGAGAAACGCTTTTCCGGCTTTACGTCGATGTAAGATGGTTCTCCCTCCATCCCGATAAAGGAAAGCATCATTTTATTGGTTGTCTTCAGGTGCGTAATATCGGTATGCACTACGAAAGTTCTTAAAACTGCTCCTTCTTCATCACTTTGAATCGTAATAATTTGTTGTAAAATACGTATGTATGCCCCGTTTTTTTTCCTAATCCTGTAGTCGTAACGACTTTTATACTTCATGACCTTTCCGGGAGGTAGTTGTTGCCAAAACTTGGTTACAGTGGCTTCGAAATTGATAAAGTTGGGTAAATCATCCGGATGGATGATCTCCATTAATTTTTCAAGGTTAAATTCTTCCTTGCTATAACCAAGATGTTGCGTCATGGAATCACTGGCATATTCAATCACCATTTCCGGTGGATTGAATACCATGTAGTAATAATCCCCCACTTGGAAAAAATTGATCAGCTTTTTATACAGCTCCACTTCTAACTTCAATTCACCGGGCGTTTTATGCTGTCCTATTTCCGTCCATATTTTTTGCGCCTCGTTGAGGATGAGTTTCTCCATGACTAGCGATTTTGATTGCTATACTAAAATAAAAAAAATCATTGTTGTCCGACTAAATTTTAACCGGGGAGCAATTTGATCCCTCAATAGTTCGATTCAATGTCCACCTGCTCGTTTCTTGTACTTTTTTGTTTACCCAAAAAAATACAAAAAAAAGGCACAAATTGGCCATTACGGCCACCAATTTGATCGCTCGATCTGGCCTTTCTACTACTGTATGACAAAGCTACCCTTCGCTATCAACGGTGCGAAGCTCCACGGTTCTCTTGAAGGGGGGTGAATATATCATCCTTCGCTTATATCCTTGACCAGGTAAAGAATTCAAATACCTTTAAAGCATTTTCAGTCGGACAACAATGAAAAAAAACATTAAATATCCCTAGTACCAGGTATAACTGCTAATGCATACGATCCTTATCCAGAAAAGGTTTCAGATTAATTAAATTATAGGCTTGGATAGCCTGGAAAATGTTTTTCGCTTTCTTGGACCTGATGGGTAATATAATACTGGTCGTGGTGGATTCCTGCACGTTAGTATCTATTGTTCCTGTTGCAATCGTGGTATATGACATTTTATCTTGCTGGATAAAAGGGCTTTCATCCGAAAATTCTATTAACAAAAATGTTTCTTCTGGAAAGGCTTCGAAGTAATAATCATAATCGTACCAAAGTCCGGCCCGCTTAACTTTTGGCATTCCTAGCGACTCATCGAATACCAAGATTTCTTCTATCAATAAAGTTGTAGGTTCATTGTTAAAGCGATCTTCCAGTTGGTATGCAGAGGATATCCTGAAAGGTTCAATATTGAGTTCCTGTAAGGTGAATGTGTTATAAGCGCTTTCTCCCAGCTTGATATAACCTTGTTTTCCTTGAAAATAATTGGCCTCCTGTTGTAATAGCCGGACTATTTTTTCCCAAGCCTTCTGCGGATCTTGCGCTTGCGTTGAACAAGAGCTGAAAGCGATTAACAGCGTTGCAATTTGAAATATCTTTTTCATACGATAGATGGATGCAATAAAAAAAGCATTTCCATAAACTCATTTGAAAAAGATGTTTATAGAAATGCTTAATCAATCTACCGAAGCATTATTTTCCCCCGGCAACATCGATAAAAATTCCCGTGGAATAAGCGGATTTATCCGAGGCGAGCCAAAGTACCGCCTGGGCAACTTCCGTGGCCGTTCCCCCACGCTTTAAGGGTATCGTTTCTTTCAACCGGTCAATCCTACCCGGATCTCCACCGGAAGCATGGATGCCTGTTTCTATAAAGGCCGGCCTTACGCCGTTTACACGGATACCTTCGCTAGCCACTTCCTTTGCCAAACCCAAGGTCAAAGCATCAATAGCGGCCTTTGAAGCGGCATAATCTATATATTCAAAGGGAGCCCCCGTTTTGGCAGCCAAAGAAGAAATGTTGATAATCGTACCACCATGCCCGCCATTTTTATATGCCATTAATTTTACGGCTTCCCTTGCACAGATCATCGGCCCGGTTATATTTACCGAGAAAATTTTTTGCATGCGTTCTATGCTGATATCTTCCAGCTTGGATTGCTGCATCAAGATCCCGGCATTATTGACCAGGGAATCCAAACCCCCGAATGTTTCTACTGTTGCTTGGAAAACACGCTGTATATCCTTCTCATTTGACATATCACCTTGAATCGCGATCGCGGTACCGCCACCATCTTGAATTTCCTTTACTACGGCCTCCGCTGCATCCTTACGATTCAAGTAATTAACAACCACTTCATAAGATTCAGCGGCAGCCAATTTGGCAACGGCAGCGCCA
The DNA here is from genome assembly GCF_002557795.1 of Chitinophaga caeni. Classification (NCBI taxonomy): domain Bacteria; kingdom Pseudomonadati; phylum Bacteroidota; class Chitinophagia; order Chitinophagales; family Chitinophagaceae; genus Chitinophaga; species Chitinophaga caeni. The sequence continues at coordinate 689,157 of NZ_CP023777.1, forward strand.
ATTCCACGGCTGCCGCCTGTAATTAACATCGTTTTCATGTAAACGTCTTTATCAATAAAAAATAAATTAACCTACGTTTCGTTACATATTTTTAAGGTTGATAGCGGCTTTCAATTTAGTTAACCTACCCAGCAGGGCTATTTCTTTCATTGTAGCGCCGATACCAATTTCATCAGCCAACCTCGCCAGTTCTATATTCAATGCATCCATTTCCGTAGGTCGATGATGTAAAATATCTTGAAGCGTAGAAATATATTGCCCATCCGACATTTGGCTGATCTGCATCACATTGTTAAAAACATCTTCCGGGGTTATTGCAATTCCTTTGGCATGTGCCAATGTCATACAGGAGACGATCAACTCTTTTGCCATATCACGCGCAACTTCATTCCTGTAAAAAATGCCGTTATCTATATGCAACAAGGGACAAATGGAGTTGAATACGCAATTGGCGATTACTTTTTTCCATATCAAAGATTGTATCTCATCACATTTACTGAACCGGAATTGCAAGGTTTGTATCTTATGTAGCAACCGGGTTAATGTTTCTTCATCACCACGGATTATCCCAACCGGGCATTCACGTACAGGCTTATACCTAATTGTATGCGGGTCCTCGAACTGGCAGGTTAGCATTAATACACACCTGTAAATATGTTCGAAATTTTGTTTCAAGAAAGCTTTCTCGATATTCAATCCATTTTGTAACACGAGCAATGGGTTGCCATTTAATTTTCCCCGCAAACTGACGCTGAGCGCTTGATTGCCAAACGCCTTATTAGCTAGTACAACTAACCCACCAAGCCTTGTAAAATCTGCCAGGCAGCCAATCTCAAGCTTAGCGACATACTTGTTGTTATCGGCCGCTAAGATTGTCATTTCTTCATAAGTTACCGGTGCATTAAAAACCGATCCTCTCAACAAGTACACTTGCCTTCCAGCTAAAGTAAGGAATACTGCAAGTGTTTTTCCTACGGCACCGGCCCCTATAATATATATCGGTTGCTCCTGCATAGCTTTCGATTGATGATTGAAAGCCGCTAAATTCAACAAAATACTTACATGATAGCAGTTGCAGTTTTTGTAATTTTAAGCATAGCAGTTTTCTCTTTTTACTATGAAAAAAGGATTTATTTACAAAAGAATAGCCGAAATTCTTGAGCACCAGATTTTGGGTAATACTTTACAAGCCGGCGACAAGCTACCATCATTACGAACCATTTGCAGGGAATATGGCGTGAGTCAAAATACTGCCCTGAAAGCATATTACCTGCTCGAAAGTAAAATGTTGATTGAGACGAGACCCCAATCGGGTTATTACGTGAGGTATTCTAATAAGCATTTACCGGGAAAGCCGAGTGTTAGTCAACCATTGGATGTAGCTAGTTTCACCGGGCAGGAAGAAATCGTTGCAACGGTATATGAACACCTGGGAGAAGAATCGAAGCATCCTTTTGCATTAGCGGAGCCTAGCTTAGCATTATTGCCGGTGGCAAAACTGAACAAAGCCTTAGTATTAGCTACGCGGAGTTTGCACGGAAGCGGTGTAGCATATGATAAAATGGAAGGAAACGAGCGGCTGCGCAGGCAGATCGCACGCTGGTCGTACGCGATGGAATGCAGTTTAAGTCATGAAGATATTATTACCACTTCCGGTTGCTTAAACGCCGTTTCCTACTGCTTGATGTCGGTAACGAAAAAGGGAGATACCGTGGCGATGGAAAGCCCCGTCTCATTCGGGATGTTGCAAATAGCCAGTGCCCTAGGATTAAAGATTTTAGAATTACCAACCGATCCGGACTTTGGCGTAGACATAAACGCCCTTGAAAAAGCATTGAAGAAAGGCGCGGTAAATGCATGTTTATTGATCTCCAACTTTAGTAATCCCCTGGGAAGCTACATGCCGGATGAACATAAAAAGGATATTGTAAAGTTGATACAACGCTACAACATTCCATTGATAGAAAATGACATCAATGGCGATGTATATTTTGGAACGTCAAGACCCAAATCTTGCAAAACCTTTGATGACAGTGGTTTAGTTCTATGGTGTGGCTCCGTTTCAAAAACATTGGCTCCGGGATACCGCGTGGGATGGGTTGCGGCAGGAAGATTTAAAGAAGCCGTACAACGCAACAAGTTGTATCATACTATTTCCACTACTTCGATCACGCAAGAAGTGATAGCACATTTTCTAGAAACGGGCAGATACGAAAATCATCTTAAGAAATTAAGGCAAACGCTTCATACCAACTTGTTAAAATATACAGCTGCCATTATGGAGTACTTCCCAACTGGCACCCGTATTAGCAACCCGAAAGGGGGATTCGTGATTTGGCTGGAACTCCCCCCTAACATAGATACGCGCATCATCTTAAAAAGGTCTTTGCCGCTGGGTATCAACTTTGCTCCCGGTAACATATTCACACTCCAATCCCAATTTCATAATTGTTTAAGACTGAACCTGGCCTTGCCTTGGAACGAATCTATAGAAGGAAATTTGAGATTGCTGGGTAGCTTATTCAATGACTATATTAAAAAGGTTGCGCCGAGTCCATGATTAATCATTTATATTTGACACCTGATTAACCTGATAATTTCTTCACCCGTACTTTACTTGCACCGCTAGTATAAAAATATTGATACAATGGATTTATATGGAAAACAGGATCGTAGCATCGCGCAAAAAATCATTATACACGTTTTAGAAATACTTCTATTGTTACTTTCCTACTGGATTTTGTTCCTCAAGGGAGGTGACTGGATATCCGGGCTGTTATCGATTTCTAATGCAATGGAGGGACTCGATAGGAGAATCATCCTATTCACATTTAACATTGTCATATTCCTGCGCTTAGGCTACATGATGCTCTTTTTATTGAAAAGAAAAATACCTTGGGAAGAAAGCTTCAGCGTCCCATTTGCATTTGCCTTGTATTACATCGGTTTTTCATTATTCGTTTTGCCAACGGCGAAGCCCATCGATTGGATTGATGGCATTGGCATACTCATTTTTAGCATAGGCTGCGTCTTAAATACAGGCGGGGAGGTATTGAGAAATAGGTGGAAGAAAAACCCGGATCACAAAGGAAAAATTTACACTGGAGGCTTCTTTAAATATTCAAGGCACATCAACTATTTTGGTGACATATTGTGGGTTTGTGGCTATGCAGTGTTAACTAGAAATATTTATGCAGTGATAATCCCGATATTCCTATTCTGTTTTTTTGCATTTTACAATGCCCCGAAACTGGATGCTTACTTGGCATCTAAATACGGGAAAGCTTATGATGATTATGCTAAAAAGACAAAGATGTTGATACCGTTTATTTATTAAGCCGTTTAGTTATGAAACAAGATCTAACGAAGCTATTACCTATACAATTCCCCATTATCCAGGCGCCCATGTTGGGCGTAACAAGCCCGGGGATGGTGGCTGCCGTTTCCAACGAAGGCGGGCTGGGCTCGCTTCCTATTGGCGGACTATCTCCCGACGCAGCAAGAACATTGATTAAGGCAACGAAGCAATTGACGCGAAAGCCTTTTGCAGTAAACCTATTCGCCCACGAGATTTCCAGCGTACCGCGGGATATATTGCAAAAAATGTGGTCATTCTTAGTAGAATTTGCTAAATCCAAAGGTTATCAACTCGATTCGCCAAGTTTACCGGAATTTAAATTTTACAATCACCGTCACCAGGTAGATATGTTGCTTGAAGAAGATATAAAGCATGTAAGCTTTACTTTTGGCAATTTGGATAACGAAAGTATCAAAAAATTACATGCCGCAGGAGTGAGCTTAATGGGTACCGCGACATGCCTGCAAGAAGCACAAATACTGGAATCTTCAGGTATAGACTTCATAATAGCGCAAGGCATTGAAGCGGGAGGACACCGCGGTTCATTCCTGGATGGCGAATTACCGCGGATAGGATTATTTAGTTTACTCTCCAATATCCTACAAAAATGTAAAATACCCGTTATTGCCGCCGGGGGGATACATCATTCTCAAAGTATCAGGGCTGCCATGGAACTTGGCGCCAGCGGTGTGCAGATCGGTACGCCATTTATCAATTCGGTGGAAAGCCAAGCCATTCCTTCCTATAAAAAACGTTTAGAGGAAGCTACCGGAACCGATACAAAATTGACATGTGCATTTTCAGGCAGGTGGGCAAGGGGTATAATAAATGAATTTATGCAGGAAGTAGAGCTGTCGGGCTTAGACATCCCGCCATACCCGTACCAAAACACGTTAACGGCAAGTTTGAGAAAAATGGCGCAAGCCAAGGATGATCATACTATGACCAATTTATGGTCGGGCCAATCATTGCCTTTGCAAGAAACGAGATCCTGTAAAGATATTTTCTTACGCTTGCTGTATTGAAATATGTTAATCTGAAATTTTAAGGTTTCACATTCCAGGCCTTACATTCCCAATTATGACCAAGCTCCTGTTCAAAAATGCAAAGAGCGCCGGTAGCAACTTTTATCGCATGTTCCTGTGCAAAGCCATGAAAATCACCTGTAATGTAAGGAGCAAAGCGGATAATGCCATTACTCGAAACCACCAGTACTTTTTTACCGGCATAGTTCTTAAGGATCATTCCTGAGAAGTTTATCCAACTATTGATTATAGAACCGGTATCGACCTTCCATCCCGGAGGCACCACGGCATCGCGATCCCATTGTTGCACGATCATTTTTCCTTGCTCTAAAATCTGATCACGGCTAAAGGCTCTTCCCCGGGAACCGGTTTCCTTGATGAAATAATTGCCCAAACGCTCGTACACTGCTTCTTCCGTTTGATTTTCATCCGGGCCGTAATCAACTTCGGTAAAATCATCAACAGGGATCAGCGGAATGTTTCCCCCCATGGCAGCAATGGCTAGGCTAGCGGTTTCCATGGTGCGTTTCAAGGGCGCAGCAAATACGGCATCCGGTATCATATCATGTTCTGAAAGATAGCTGCCGATCTTCGTGCCTTTTGCCGTTTCTACTAATGGCAAATCCGTATATTTTCCAACCCGGCGGGGTATTTCATCGCTCCGAAACGTGTTCCCGTGCCTGGCAATTATAATCATGGTGTTCATGTATGAATCCTTTTAAAGCTGGTACAAATTTCCTGGAATTTGGGCAGGTACTCTTCCAATGTTTTCAAGCGCTGTTCCAGGTATATCGCGGGGATGATCCTAGTATAGCCGAGGTTCTCAATTTGAAATTGTTCGCGTTCCTTGATTCTTTTTTTAGCTATCCCGATACTGGTTTCCAGGTAATGCATATGTACCGCGTACCGATGATGCAGCATTAGGTCCTTGAATAATTCAACATGGTATGGCGTGGCGGAACTATGCTCGAACAATATAGACTGGCGATTTAAAACCGCTCTCCGGATCAATTCATAGCCTGCAATCCTAGCCGGAATTTCCCAGCGTGCAAAGACCGTTTCATAAGCGATAACATAAGAATGCTCTCCATCCTGTATTTGTTTCACTTCTGATTGATAACCGGGATGCAACTCCATGATCTCGTCAAAAGAAACGTATACCAGGTCATGCATTTCACCCGTTTGTAATAATTCTGCCGCGTAAGTCGACTTACCCGCGCCAGGTATACCCGATATATTTAATAAAAAAGGATTATCCTGCGCATTGATTCCCGATAATTTTTCCTTAATAATATTCTCAAATCCCGCGATCGTTACCGCCTTATTCAAGTCTCCGGGCAAACTGGCATCCAGGGCAATATTGAATAAAACCCGGTTCACTAGCTATCAAATTTAAATTCTCCGAATTCCGCGATAATTGCTTCCGCCCTACCTACATCTTCTATGCTATCAACGCCGCTCATTCCTTTCATGCCGCGGTAATCTACCTGTACCATTTTTACAGGTACGCGGTGTTCAATAAACCGCATCTGCTCCAAACCTTCAGGTTCTTCGTATTGCCCGGGACTCAGTTGGAAATAATTGGCTAATGCATCGAACGTATAAGCATACAAACCGATGTGCCTCCTTACCGGTGACAATGGCAATTGTTGCATCAACTTTTCTTTTTTACGGATGGCGGGTAGGGGAAGTTTTGAGAAGGTAACCGCGTAACCATTTTTATCTACTTGTACGGTAGTACCTGAAAAAGGCGTTATTTTTTTTGCTTCGTAGAACCTATCCAACTCTTCCCAGGTTAATTGCACAAAGGGAGTAAATACCTGTCCAGTTTTATCAACTTTCCATGCCTCGATGATACTTTCTAAAAACCAGGGCGGGCATAAGGGATTATCGCCCTGTAAGTTCAATACGAATGAAGGTTTATCCTCCACCTGTTGAGCAGCATCAAAACAACGTTCCGTTCCACTTTGGCAATCGGGTGAAGTCATCAAGGCCGGTATTTGTTGTTGTTGACAAAATTCCAATATCCTAGCGTCATCGGTTGCAACTACATATTTACAATTATCGTACTTACCGGAGATAAAGGCGGCGATATTAGCGACCCTCTTAATCATCTCGGTTCCGGCAATCTTAATCAAGGGCTTACCTGGTAGCCTAGTACTGGAATACCTTGCCGGTATAACAATCAATATTGATTCTTGCTTCATTCGTGCTGTCATATTTAGCTACTTAGCTGCAATGTACAGATTATGAAGTTTTTTCGATGCATTTATTATGATTGCCATCTTATAAATCATCGGTAAAATGCCGTTTTTCCTTCTCCCGCGAGAACTTCAGGTCGTTATATTCAGAAGACCTGTTCTTGGGTATAGAAAGCGATTTCCAATCATCGTCTTTGAGCATCTTGGCAATAAATACCATTTGTCCTACATGGTAAGGATAATGTGCCAGTTGCCGGTTTAAGGCTTCCACGACCGTATGACCATCATTCCTAATATAAACGATACGCCCTAAGTCCTCTTCTTTTAAAAGTTCCAGGGTGCCGAGCAAACAATTCCAGCCTTCGTTCCAGCGCTGCAACAATGCTTCGCGGTTATCAAACAAGGGCATTTCAAATTCCGCGTCGCGGTTTCTCCAAGACTTTTCACCATCACTATCCAGGAAATTTGTAAAGCGCGATAGCATGTTTCCTGCTATATGATTGACGATGATCGCGATGCTGTTACTGTTTTGGTTATATTGCCAAAACAGGGCTTCATCGGGCACTTGCAACATGGCATCCTCACCCAATTTTTTATAGTAGAGAAATTGTTTCTTGATACTTTCTAAATAGCTTTCCATATCTCATATTTTTTTCAAGGCTTTCAACCAAGTCGTTCTATCGAAATACACCTCGTTATACTTAATTTTCCCTTCTTCCATTTGCAATAAATCCATTCCTTCCAAGGACACTATTTCTTGCTGCACTGGAATTTTTGCCTGCCATCTTACAACACAACCGCCATCGATCGGGATCAATTCCCTTAGCGTCCATTTCCAACCTTTGTTTAGGGCCAGCAATGAAGTTAAATAATTCTCCAATGCTACTTTACCCATGATAGTAGCAGGATTTCCCGGATCTTTATAACGGCAATCATCCCTGTAAAAATTTGCCACCCTTGCCGCTGCACCCGGCTTTTCCGTATCCGACCAAGCTTCCAGCCAAGAGGAAACAAAGGTATGCATATCCTGCAATGGTTTGTAATGTGCCCTTACTTTAGTCACTAAACCGGAAGCGTTGAATTCCATATATTCAGCCGAAAGCGTATTGTTGATACTTTTATAATATAGAACAGTTGATCCGGGCCCTCTTAACTCGTGGTAAAACTCGAACTTCAGATCCGGGTATTTAGCGAGGGCCTTTTCAAAATAAGCATTCAAGGCAGGTTTAGATCGTATGCGTCCTTCCGGATCAATGCCCATTTGTTGTATTACCGGGGAAACAAAATCAATTTCTTCGGCATAATGACTCATAATTTCTTCCAGGTCATGCCCATTCCAGGCATGGATCCATTCATGTGCAAATTGGCTCATATCTGACATAACAAAATTCATTATTTTTATTGATATACATTATTGTTAAAAGGATCGATACCTGCTACCTCCCCTTCCCGTATTCACAAAAATCTTATTAAATTCACAAAGAGTACAGATACAATTTTATAAAAATTGATGGGTACAGTTATGCATAAGATTTTCAAGTATTTAGAGATAGCGAATGCCATTTCGCAAAAAATAAAAGATGGGGTTTTCCTTCCCGGCGATAAGTTACCTTCTATCCGTACCGTAGTCAAGGAGTACGGGGTGAGTATGAATACGGCAACCCAATCTTTCATGGAACTTGAACGACGTAACCTGGTTGAATCGCGCCCGCAATCGGGCTTTTATGTTAAAGTGCAGATTAGGCGGCAGTTCGATGAACCAGGGATAAGCAATCCCTCGCTAAAACCCGGTTTCGCAGATGCAGCAGATTTAATCGATGAAGTATATGCCAGTTTAAACCAACCGGGTATCACGAGATTTTCATTAGGCGTGCCTGATCCGAGTTTTTTGCCGGTAGCCAAATTAAATAAATGTTTACTGGAAGCCAGCCGGAAAATGCCCGACAGTGGCACTTCTTACGAGGACATTCAAGGAAATAAAAAGCTACGCAATAACATTGCGCGGTGGTCATTTACCTGGGGAAGCCAGTTGGTCGCTGATGACCTTGTCAGTACATCCGGAGCTATGAACGCGATTGCTTATTGCCTGCTGGCCACGATGGAAAAAGGCGATACTCTGGCCGTCGAAAGTCCTGTTTATTTCGGTATTCTACAATTGGCCCAAAGTCTCGGAATACGGGTGTTAGAATTACCCACGCACCCGGGAACAGGCATCGAGCTGGGGGCGCTTAAAAAGGTAATTGGGAAAATAAATGCCTGCTTACTAGTTAGCAATTTCAATAATCCCCTGGGTAGTTGTATGCCGGAAAGCCATAAGATGGCTGTTGTAAACATGCTGGGCGAGCAGGGCATCCCCTTGATAGAGAATGATTTATACGGGGATATTTATTTTGGTAACGCCCGCCCCAAACCCTGCAAGGCGTTCGACCAAGGAGGAACCGTTTTATGGTGCGGTTCCGTGTCTAAAACACTTGCGCCGGGTTACCGCGTAGGTTGGGTGGCGCCAGGTAAATATTTAAGGAAAATCACCCGTTTGAAATTGCATCACACGGTGACCAACACCGGGATTATACATGAAGCAGTGGGGAATTTCATAGGGAGCGACAACTATGAAAAACATCTGCGCAATTTACGTAAAGAATTATATTACAACAATTTGCAAATCAGCAAGACCGTTTCAGCATCCTTCCCGCAAGGCAGTCAACTCGTTCCACCCCAAGGTGGTTACGCCATGTGGATAGCCTTGCCTGGCAAAATTAATACGGCCGATTTATACCATGCCTGTATGCGGGAAAATATCAGCATTGCGCCGGGACGAATGTTTAGCCTGCAAGACCAGTTCAACAACTGCCTGAGACTAAACATCGGGATGAAATGGACACCGGAATTAGAGCAAAAGCTCATCCGGGTGGGGCATTTAGCCCAAACTTTGCTATAAGTTCAAAATTGAATCAAAATTCTACTGTAGTTTCGTGCGTCATGAAGATATTAATTGTTGAAGATAACCGGGAACTGGCTAGCAGCATGCACGATTTCCTGTCCAGGGAAGGGTATATCTGCGAATGCTCCTACAAGATTGGGGAAGCCGTGGAGAAGCTGAGCCTGAATAGTTACGACTGTATCTTGCTTGATATCATGCTTCCCGATGGGAGCGGGCTGGAATTGTTGAAATTTATCAAGGAAGAGAAAATCAATAGCGGGATCCTGATCATTTCAGCGCGGAATGCGTTGGATGACAAAGTGATAGGATTAGAAGAAGGGGCCGACGATTATATAACCAAACCATTCCATTTACCCGAATTACACGCGAGGCTGCGGGCCGTTTTCCGCCGCAAAAATCTTGATGGTTACAACCATGTAAGTTTCAACGAAATCAAACTCAACACCGACACGTTGGAAGTATCCATCCATGATCAATTGATAGAGGTTACCAAGAAAGAGTTTGACCTGTTGTTATACTTCCTGGTAAACAAGAACAGGGTATTGTCCCGGCAGTCGATCGCTAATCATCTTTGGGGCGACCAAACGGATAATTTATCTAATTTTGACTTCGTTTACCAGCATGTGAAGAATTTGAGGAAGAAAATCAGCTCTGCAAAAGGAATCGATTATATAGAAACCGTTTACGGTTTGGGATACAAATTCAACATCCACAAAACCAGCTAACCAGTTTTCACGAATGAACTTACTGAACAAAATATCGTTGTGGTTTATTGGTATCATATTGATTACCACGCCAATCAGCATGTATATTTCGCATAAAAACATCAAGAAACGTTTGGATAACGCGGAAGTACAACGTTTGAAAAATGTAAATGCACATGTTGCGAAACAATTGAAGCAGGGCAATGAACCGGATACATACACGCAAGGCAGGGCAATAGAAATCAGTAAAATCAACGGCCCATTACCTGCCGAAACCTGCCAGGTGGTTCATGCTTGCGGCAATGAAGCGAGTTCACAAAACTTAAACCTGAAGAAAAATGAATGCCTCATCAGGGTAAATAATTTTATAGTGATCAAGGATCAAGTTTATAAAATTTCATCCTATGATTACGTCACCAATACGGACCAGATCCTGAAAGGGATGATGTCTGCCCTCACCGTGAAAATGACCTTGATCATCGCCTTTATTTTTATAACGGCAAGGTTTTTATCCCACCGGATATTGAAACCATTCAAGCAAGCAATGTTGTATATCAGGCATTTCAGCTTAAAGAAAAATCAAAACTTGGCGCTCTTACCCACCACGACGAACGAGTTCCGGGAATTGAATAAATTCTTGGAAAAAATGACGAACAAGGCCATCGATGATTATACGTCGATGAAAGAGTTCAGTGAAAATGCATCCCACGAACTACAAACTCCCCTTGCAATTATACAGTCCAAGTTGGAGTTACTTTCCGAAACTACGATTGATGAATCACAAGCGGGCCTGATCGTAGATATGCAGAATGCCATCGATAAACTTACCCGGATCAACCGTTCCCTGGTGCTATTAACCAAGTTGGAAAACCAGGAATTCGATAACGATAACAATATGCGTTTCTGCCGGGTTACAAAAGATACGCTGGCGGCATTCACCGATCGTATTGCGATGAAAAACATAGCGATCAGTTCGAAGTTAGATAAAAACATTATCGTCAAAATTCATCCCACCTTAGCGGAAATATTATTGTCTAACCTCTTCCAAAATGCTATTCGTCATAATATTGAAGGCGGCCAAATCAAGATTCTATTAACAACGGAATACTTTTCTATTTCCAATACCGGCCTACCGCCGGAAATAGCGACAGAAGAACTTTTTAAACGGTTTAAAAAAAGCAATCAGTGCATCAACAGCATCGGGTTGGGCTTGGCAATCGTGAAACAAATTTGCGAAGTAAGTCAATTCAATGTTACATATCATTATGATGATGGCTGGCATAGCGTGATCGTTTGTTTCGATAAAAACAAGGTCATCGCATCGGAAATGATCCCCGTAAATTATGAGTTCCCGGAAAGCCCCGGCTTGGCGCTCTCTTAACCCAACATTTTACCAGTCATCACAAATTAAAGCTAACAGCTATTCAACTTCAAATTTGCTTCAAATTACTACGATTGTTTTGTATTGCCGGAAACTATCCCGACGAATATTCAAAACAATTCAGAGTATGCAGAAAAAAATGCGAACCTTGTTGCTACTGGCTTTAATGCCGTTTTACGGCTCTTATGCTCAAAAGCTACTGAGCCTTAAAGATGCCGTAGCAATAGCGGTTCAGAACTATGGAACAATTCAAGCGAAACAAAACTATGCTGGCGCTTCCAAGGCATTAGAACAACAAGCCAAGCGGGATTATTTACCCAATTTAAACTTTTCATTCCAACAGGATTACGGCACTGTGAATGGCCAAAACGGGCCATTGTACGGCTTCGGTGGCTTAGGCGCCGCTTCTTCGGGCTTACCCTTGGATCATCAAAATTGGAACGCGGCTTTCGGCGCCCTGTACCTGGCCAATATGAACTGGGAATTTTTCTCCTTCGGGAAAGCAAAGGGCAAAATTAAGGTGGCAAATGCCGTAGCGGAAATGGACCAGGGAGACTTGGAGCAGGAGATTTTCCAACATAAAATCAAGGTAGCATCTGCTTACCTCAACCTGTTGGCGGCACATCAATTAACTTATTCTTACCAAAAAAATCTTGATCGGGCCGATACCGTTCGTAGGATCGTGGTGACCCGCGCACTAAACGGCTTAGTAGCCGGCGTAGATTCGTCACAAGCCAATGCCGATTATGCCAATGCTTATATTTCTTACACCCGCTCCAGGGACCAAGAACAGCAATTACAAAACGACTTGATGCAATTGCTAGGGATTACCAGCGAACAATTTAATTACGGGCTGGATACCACCCTCATCACCCGGGTACCGGTGGCCTTCGCTGATGACGTAGATATTTCAAACCACCCGGTACTTGCATACCAACAACAAAGACTGGCTGTAAGCAAAGCGCAAAAACATTACTTAGAATCCATGTACTATCCCAGCTTTTCCCTAGTGGGTATCATTCAAACCAGGGGATCGGGATTCAACAGCGGTTATAGCCAAGATCAGACCGATTTTACAAGGGATTATTGGCAAGGGATAAAGCCCACAAGAACAAACTACCTATTCGGTGTGGGGATGACCTGGAATATCACGCAACCTTTCCGCGTATCCAAGCAGGTAAAATCGCAAGATTATATAACTAAAGGATTGGAAGCGGAATATGAATTGTACAGCCAAAAAATAAAGGCGCAATTAGAGTTGTCCTCTACAAAAATCCGGAACGCGCTAAACGTGTATAACCAGGCGCCCGTGCAAGTAAAAGCCGCCTCGGATGCTTTCAACCAGAGAACGGCTTTATATAAAAACGGGTTAACAAACCTTGTCAATGTTTCACAAGCTTTGTACGTGCTGATCCGGGCAGAAACAGATCAAGACATCGCCAACAGCAACGTATGGCAGGCATTACTACTTAGAGCGGCTGCAGCAGGAAATTATGACCTGTTCGATAGCCAGTTATAATTTATTAGATCAATTTATATGAACCTGATTCGATTTGCATTAAGAAAACCTATCACTATCCTCGTGCTGGTGGCCGGGTTATTCTTCTTCGGTATTAAAGCCGCTACTTCGATCAAGATCGATATCTTCCCGAAACTTGATCTGCCGGTGATCTATGTATCACACCCATTCGGTGGATACACACCGGCCCAGATGGAATCCTTCTTCGCGAAGCAATATATCAACATCTTCCTTTTCGTAAACGGTATCAAGAGTATTGAAACCAAGAATATACAAGGGTTAACCTTGATGAAGATCAGCTTTTATCCCGGTACTAACATGGCGCAGGCCGCAGCAGAGTTAAGCGCCTTCTCCAACCGTATTCAAGCTGCCTTCCCGCAGGGCTCGAACCCGCCTTTCATTATCCGTTTCGATGCTTCAACTTTACCGGTAGGCCAGTTGGTGCTTCGAAGCGATAAGCGATCCAACAATGAATTGTTGGATCTTGCGAACGTATACGTACGTTCATCGTTTACTTCTATACCCGGTATCGTAGCTTCGCCACCATTCGGAGGAAACGTTCGTACCGTGGTAATTAAAGCTGATCCGGAATTGCTAAGGCAACACAACATGACTCCCGACCAACTGGTTGAAGCCATGCGGATCAATAACCAGACGGCGCCCTCCGGAAATGTGCGCATCGGTAATAAAAACTATCTTACCCCTGCTAATACCACGATTAAAACGGTCAAGGATTTTGAGAATATACCGCTCTACAAGGGCGATGTACAGAACCTCTACTTGAGAGATGTTGCAACGGTGGAAGATGGTGCGGATGTTACTTCGGGTTATGCATTGGTAAATGGTAGGAGATCCGTTTACATTTCCGTTGCTAAAAGCGCCGATGCTTCTACCTGGGAAGTGGTACAGAATTTAAAGAAAGCGATTCCCAAAATCCAATCCCAGCTTCCGGAGGATGTGAAACTAAGTTACGAGTTTGACCAGTCGACATACGTGATTAACTCGGTTAAAAGCTTGATCAGTGAAGGAACTATCGGGGCTATCCTGACAGGTTTAATGGTATTATTATTTTTGGGTGATGCCCGCGGCGCTTTAATCGTAATCCTAACCATCCCGATTTCATTAATCAGTTCCGTACTTTTCCTCAACCTATTCGGTCAAACATTAAATATCATGACCTTGAGCGGTTTGGCTTTAGCGATCGGTATCCTGGTCGATGAAAGTACGGTCACGATAGAGAATATACACCAGCACCTGGATATGGGCAAACCGAAGGCCTTGGCTATTTGGGATGCTTGTAAGGAAATTGCTTTCCCGAAATTACTGATACTGTTCTGTATTCTCGCGGTATTTGCCCCTGCATTTACCATGGGCGGCATCCCGGGATCATTATTCCTGCCTTTAGCCTTAGCGATAGGTTTTAGCATGGTGGCCTCGTATTTCTTGGCGCAAACTTTCGTACCGGTCATGTCGAACTGGTTAATGAAACATAAACACGGAAAGAAAGGTCAACACCTTAGTGATGCGGAAATATTCGAATCACGCGGGATCAAAGATCACAGCAAGGTTGATAAAGGTTTGCAAAAATCTGTATACGCAGAAACATTGGATAGCAACCGTGACGGCAAGGTAAGCCGCTTCGAAAAATTGCGAATGCGTTACCTGCGATTTATAGGAAGGATCATGCCTTACCGCAGGCCAATAGTAATCGTTTACTTATTGGTAAGTATTTGCTTGGTTGTATTTCTTATCAACCATATCGGCAAGGATGTATTACCCAAGGTAAACGGGAACCAGTTCCAGTTAAGGACAAGGCTCCCCGACGGCACCAGGATTGAACAAACAGAATTGGCTACTATCAAGTTAACGGATGCTATTAAAGATATCGTGGGTAAGGAAAATGTTTCTATTACTTCGGCATATGTTGGTAATCACCCGCAACTTTTTTCCATAAGCCCCATTTATTTGTGGATGGCAGGTCCCCATGAATCCGTAGTTCAAGTAGGGCTTAAAGAAGGATTCCATACGGATCTTGATGAATTGAAAGAGAAAATTCGCGAAAGGGCCGCCAAGATTGAACCGGATATGAAGCTCTCTTTCGAACCGATAGAGTTGACTGATAAAATATTAAGCCAAGGATCACCTACCCCTGTAGAAGTGCGTGTATCGGGCAGGAACAAGGTATTGAACAAAGAGTATGCAAACAAAACCGTAGCGGCATTGAAAAAGATACCTTACCTCAGGGATGTGCAAATCGGTCAATCCATGAATTATCCTGCCATCAACATTACTATTGACAGGATCAGGGCCGCGCAACTAGGGGTAGATATGAGCGATATTTCCCGTTCATTAATCGCTTCCACATCAAGCTCCCGCTTCACCGAAAAAAATACTTGGACGGATGAGCGCGTTGGTTATAGCTATAGTGTACAAGTACAAGTACCGGAAAACAAGATGACAACGAAACAGGAGCTGGCTGAAATCCCGTTAAAGAAAGATGCCCGCCGCCCGGTTTTAGGCGATGTAGCTACGTTTACCGATGTAGAAGTTCCCGGCGAGCTGGATAACTTAGGCGCCATGCCCATGTTGACGGTTACCGCGAATGTAAACAATAAAGACTTGGCTGAAGCGGTAAAGGATGTGAACGCCGCGATAAAAGGTTTAGGCGAATTGCCCCGGGGATTGAGCGTTGAGATGATCGGGATGAGCGACACATTAACCACGACCTTAAACAGCTTGCAAGGAGGATTACTGGTTGCCATCGTGGTGATCTTTTTAATGCTGGCAGCCAATTTCCAATCATTTAAAGTTTCCGCGATCGTTTTAATTACGGTTCCGGCGGTACTCTTGGGCTCATTAGTATTATTACTGCTCGCGGGGTCAACATTGAACTTACAATCCTACATGGGGATCATCATGTCGGTAGGTGTGTCTATTTCCAACGCGGTATTGTTGATTACAAATGCCGAGCAAATCAGGAAGCAGAACGGCAATGCATTGCTAGCTGCAAAGGAAGCCAGTTCCATACGTTTAAGACCCATCGTGATGACTGCCTTGGCGATGGTAGTAGGTATGATACCGATGGCCATAGGATTGGGAGAAGCGGGCGATCAAACTTCCCCCCTGGGAAGGGCGGTAATCGGCGGCTTGGTATTATCCACATTTGCAGCTTTGTTTATCCTGCCATTGGCATTCGCATGGGGCCAGGGTAAAACAACAACCCAGAGCGTATCTCTGGATCCTGAAGATGAAGAAAGCATCCATTATATACCGGCTTTGCATCCATCGAATTCATAAATTTTAATTACAGAACTCATATACATAATATTTCATTATGCGTCGCTTTATCAATATATCATTTTTAAGTTTATGCAGTCTCGGCGGACTGTTCTTGCTTCCATCTTGCGGGGAAAATCAAGCGCATGAAAACAAGCAAGACTCCACGGCAGTGGAAGCCCCGGCCATACAATCTACACATCCGTTTGCGGGCGCCCTGAGCTCCACGATAAAAATTCCCGGGGAGCTCGTCGCTTACCAACAGGTAGATTTGTATGCAAAGGTGAACAGCTTTGTAAGTAAACTGTATGCGGATGTAGGTTCAGAAGTAAAAGCAGGGCAATTATTAGCAGAGATGGAAGCGCCCGAATTGAACGCGCAATTAAATGGCGCCGCTTCTAAATTGAAAGCCCAGGAAGCGATTTACCTTGCTAGCAAATCGAACTACGACCGCTTATTAGAAACGAGCAAAACCCCGGGAACTATTTCCCCGAACGACTTGGACCAGGCATTCGCCAAGCAACAATCGGACTTGGCACAATTAGAAGCAGCCAAGGCGGCTTACCGGGAAGTAACCGACACAAAGAACTATTTACAGGTTAGAGCACCATTTAGCGGGGTAATTACCGCAAGGAATGTAAGCGCCGGCGCATATGTCGGTCCATCCGGAAAGGGATCCGAGCTACCTTTATTTACCTTGCACCAACAAGATCATTTACGGTTAGTGGTGAGCGTACCGGAAGCTTATATCCATAATTTACGCCAAGGAAGTGAAGTAGCATTCACCGTAAGATCATTACCGAACGAGCAGTTCAAAGCCAACCTAAGCCGCCTGGCAGGAGCGCTCGATACGAGGTTGCGGGCGCAACGCATCGAGATGGATGTTTACAATAAAAACCGGGAACTATTACCGGGCATGGTGTCGGAAATATCAATACCATTGTTGGGAGATGATAGTGCCTTCGTTGTACCTAGCACGGCGGTGTTAAACTCAACATTAGGCGTATACTTGATCAAGGTAATTAATAAAAAGACGGTATGGATACCGGTTACGACAGGTAGATCCGAGAATGGAAAAACGGAAGTGTTTGGAGATATTTCAGCGAGTGATACGATCGTAGTAGCAGCAACAGAAGAAATCAGGAACGGATCGGAAATAGAGAAGATCGCTTTAGCAAAAGAATAGGTAGATAAAAATCAGTGTTAACGGTTATCCATGTTAAGGGTGGTGAGTGTAAACTTGCCACCTTTTTTTCTTTAACCTGCAATAGAACGCAACAACATTTCTAATGGAATTTTTCTTTGCGTAGTTGTTGCAACATTTTCAAGAATATTAAATGCATTCGTAAAAGCTTGCTTGGCCTGGTTCATTAAATAGTCATCCAAGGAATGGTTTCGATATAAATGCTCTATGCCGCTTTTCCTATGTTTAAATGGCCCGGCTTTAAGACCGCAGAGTTCTTGATATATACCGGGGGAAATCATCAATAGTTCCATTTCTTTTGCTGAAAATTGGTTCCCGGGAATAGCATCGTCAACGGTAGCTCCGGATAATTCTTTATAATAGATCGCTGCTCCCAACGCCGTTCCCAACTCTAATAATTTTATTCCCTGCGCAACGCTCGTTCCGCTTGTGATAGCTCCCGCCTGCATGCACTTACCGGGGAAAGCAAATGTTATCTTCCTGCTTTCTTTATAAAAATTAATTATATCCCCGTATGCAAAGCCTGTCCTTAACTGTAGCTGTAATTGCCTGGTTTCACAATAACCTTTAGCAAGTTGAGATAAGATCGTAAATAATTCTGATTTTAAAGATTCATCCACCTCGTTTAGATATTCAAAAATTTTTATCCAGAGTACATCCGCAGCCAACACCGCCGTAGATGTTTGGTAGTTCATGGCCTCCACCTGCAATTGGCCGGAAGCGATCACATCATCATGTATACTACCGGCATGCATGATACAGAATACTGCTTTAGCAACAGCAAATGCATTCGCATCTGGGTAATTGAACAATTGATGTGCCATTAAGCAAATAATAGAACCCGGTAATGTTGCAGGAGCAGGTTTTGACCGGCGGATATACCCGTATAAATTTTCAGGGTTAGTAGCCCCTGGTATTTCATTAAAGCTTGCTTCCAGGGCAGAGGATAATTGAGAAGGTGTTAGCATATTGGATCAACTTAATTGAATCAGCACACGAAACAACAAGTCCCATGGGGCACAACGAACAATTTAATAATTTTATAGCATAATTCCAATTGGCATTTTAACTACAACAAAACCGATTTATTTAGTATATTGTTAGTGTTAACAACAGCAGATCTTATCCATATGCAACCATAAACCCAATCATATGAAATCAAAGAATCGTTCAGAATGCCCGATCAATTTCAGCCTTGAGCTGCTCGGTGATAAATGGACCATGTTAGTGATTCGGGATATGATTTTTGAAGGGAAATTTACCTACAAAGAGTTCCTGTCCTCCAAGGAAAGGATAGCTACCAATATATTATCAGAACGGTTAAAATCCTTGGAAGCATGTGGTATCATTCAAAAGCTTACATTAAAAACCAAGGCCAAGGTGGGGTATTGGCTGACCGACAAAGGCATCGAATTGATACCCATTATACTTGAGCTCGGCGCTTGGGGTGCACGCCATAGCGGTTATGGTTGGGAAGAAAAAATCTTAAAAAAGATGAAGTCCGATAAACGCGGTTTAATCCGCAATTTAACCCACGATATTCAAAGGCGGGGCCCGGTTAAACACGAACCTATAGCCCCCGAGATGATTTTATCTTAACTAATGATGTTGCTGTAAAAATATTTCCTGTACCTGCTTGATCTCCTTCCCGTACATCGTCTTTTTCCTTGTACCGAAATAAAGAATATTCTCAATCAATGGATTACCTTCCCAGGCCAATTTCAATTTACCGGCCTGGATCTCTTCCCTACACAGAAAATCAGGGATTACTGTAAATCCTTGATCATCACTCAAACAACGTACGATAGAACTGATATTCGGTACGATGTAGTTAGGTTTAAAATCGGGATGATGCTTGAAATTAACCATCCAGAATTTTTTCAAATGTTCCATATCGGCAGCAGTGCTGTACCAAATTTGTTCTTTCAGCCATTGTTGCGCAGCTTCCAAATACCCCTTCTTAATATAAGCTTGGAGCGGTTTTAAATCCGTTTTTGCCCCTGCAACCAGCACGATCCTTTCCTTCGAAAATGGTTCGAAAGCAAGCTGTTTCTCCATATCCTTTTGAGGCGTGATAATCAAATCGAGCAGCCCTTTATCGAGATCTTGGATCATTACCGGGTACTCCCCGAACTTGATGATCACGTTAAACGGTAATGTTGAAATATATCGCTCCAATGTAAATTGAAATGTCTCGAAACACATGCCGATTGCAATGGTTGCCCGGTCTGTTTTAGAACTTTTATGAAACAATTGCTCCGCCGATTCCAACTTCGATAGCGGCTCCAGGATAAAATTATACAGCACTTTCCCCCTTTCCGTTGGTATCATCCTGCGGGGAGAACGGTCAAATAACTTGTAACCGGTATATGATTCCAATGAGTTTAAATGCAAACTAACCCCCGGCTGTGAAATATATAATGCCTGTGCTGCCCCGGTGAGGGAACCCGTTTCATAAATGGCCTTAAAAGTGCGTAACCACTCTAAACTCATCAACATAAACTATCATTTTAATAATACAAAACTACAATTTTTCTAATTATGATAATAGATAAACTTGCTGGAACTTTGTGTCATCAAAAGGGAAATAAAGCAGTCCCTTTACGATTTTAGATCATTATAAATATTCATAATCATGTTATTTGATGCTTATACACTTGCAGGAATACCATTGAAAAACAGGATCGTTATGTCGCCGATGACCCGCTCCCGGGCCGCTATAGGTGATGTGGCTACCGATTTGATGGCCACTTATTATGCGCAAAGGGCAAGCGCGGGATTAATTATTTCGGAAGGAACGCAAATTAGTCGCCAAGGGCAAGGTTATGCCTGGACGCCCGGCATTTATACTGATGCCCAGGTAGCGGGCTGGACAAAAGTTACGGAGGCCGTGCATGCCGCTGGAGGTAAGATGTTTGCCCAATTATGGCATGTCGGAAGAATATCACATACATCCATTCAATTAAATAATGATCCCCCGGTTGCACCATCTGCAATCTTAGCGGAAGGGGTAAAAGTTTTTGCGGACCTTGAAGGATTGGGAGCTACTTCCGGCGCCGGTGAAATGATCCAACATTCCATGCCCCGCGAATTAACTATCCCGGCAATTCACCAGGTTATAAAAGATTATGCTCAAGCGGCTAAAAATGCGGTAACTGCCGGTTTTGACGGCGTCGAGTTACACGGGGCCAACGGGTACCTGATTGAGCAGTTTACCGACTCCCAAACCAATTTACGGCAAGATGCTTACGGCGGCACCTTGGAAAAAAGACTACGGTTCATGCGGGAAGTGGTAACTGCCGTTGCAGATGCCATCGGTAAAGAAAAAGTGGGCATCCGGCAAGCGCCATTAACCACGTTAATGGGCGCTAAAGATGATCACCCGGAAATAACGTATATCGCTGCCGCCAAGATTCTCAACGATTTGGATATCGCCTATATCCATATAGCGGAAGCCGATTGGGAAGATGCCCCGGTGATGCCGGTTGCGTTCAAAGAACAATACCGCGATACTTTTAGCAATACATTGATTTATTCTGGTAAATATACCGCTGAAAGAGCCGAAGAAGCTATATCCCGCAAGTGGGCGGACCTTATCGGGTTCGGCAGGCCATTCATAGCAAACCCGGACCTACCTTACCGCTTGCAACACCAACTACCATTAAATGAACCGGATCGCACAAAATTTTTCGGGGGTACCGGCAAAGGTTACACAGATTATCCAACTTATAATGAATTGCAACATGAACTTATTTAATCCATATAACGACAAGGGAATCTCTTTAAAAAACAGGATTGTAATGGCACCGATGACGCGGGCCAGGAACCCCGATGGTATTCCTAACCAGATGAATGCACGTTATTATGCACAACGGGCAGGTAGCGGTCTTATCATTACAGAGGGTATCGCTATTTCCGATACGGCCAAGGGAGTCATGTATATACCCGGTTTATATACCGACCCCCAGGTAGAAGGATGGAAGCAGGTAACGGCCGCTGTGCATGCAGAGGGAAGCAAAATATTTGCCCAGCTTTGGCATGTTGGCAGGGTCTCTCATACCAGCAACCAGCCGGGCGGCATAGCGCCCGTAAGCGCCTCCGACATACCCGCAGCAAACAGCATGGCTTGGGGTTTAGATGCGGATGGACAACCGGGTTTCGTTCCCGTGTCTATACCGCGGCCGCTAAGTACTACCGAAGTACGGGATATTGTAAAAGATTTTGCCAGGGCTGCGCAAAATGCAATTGCCGCAGGTTTCGATGGTATCGAAATTCACGGTGCAAACGGTTACTTGGTAGAACAATTCTTGAACCCATACGTAAACATTCGCCGGGATCAATACGGCGGTAACATCGAGAACCGCTCCAGGTTTTTATTCGAAATCATCGATGCCTGTATCGACGCTATAGGTGCCGCAAAAGTAGCGATCAGGCTCACTCCGCACGGTGGCTTATACGACATGAAACCGTATCCGGAAGTCAACGAAACGTATTTTTATATTGCCGGTGAATTGTATAAAAGAAACATAGCTTTTATCGATATTATGGATCAACATTCACGCGGGAGCTTCGCATTGCCGGATGGCTTCTTGGCTGCTTTCAGGCAACATTACCCCGGTATTATCATCCTAACGGGAGGTATGACCAAGGCAAAAGGACAAGAATATATTGATAATGGTTGGATTGACCTCGTAGGTTTCGGGGAAGCCTTTATTGCCAATCCCGATTTAGTTAAAAGGTTGGAAAATGATTGGCCGCTAACAACGCCGGACAGGACTTTACATTACGGCGGGCAAGAACACGGCTACGTTGATTACGGGTACTACCGCGAAGAAAATAATTGACAGGCAACCGGGGCAGCCCTCGTAAAGCATATCCATTTTACTACTGGATATGCTTTTTTAATAAATATGGTCATCCATGCAACATTTCTTAGGCTTATTCGTCTTTATATAAAAGAAGCTACCTATGTCATCAATATGTTAGTTTTTTTCGTAAATTGATTTACATCTTTGAAACCCTGCTCCTAAAAAAAGTTTGTATGAGAATCATCAAATGTGCCATCATTGTACTTCTGACGCTTTGCGCCCCTATCCTTTATACGGCAGCCCAAACCGTAAAGTTCAAGGTATTTTCCGGCAATAAACAAATCGGTATCGTGGAAGCTCATCAAAAGCAGGCAGGTGTGTCGCGTTCTATTCACATTAAAAGTTTATTACAACTTAAATTAGTTGGGAATGTGAATAATGAAATCGCCGTTGAATATAAAAACAATAATCTTGTTAAGGCCAGTTCTATCAGGTTGCGCAATGACAATCAAACAACGAAAGATAAAAAATCTACCTTGACCGAGTTGGTAAGCGGCAAACATTACAAGGTGATTCACGAGGGGAAGGAGTCCGTTTTATCTACCGCCGCGATTCATTATTGTGTAGGCGATTTATATTTTACAGAACCTATCAATGTGCATAAAGTGTATAGTGAAACCCAATGTCAATTCCTGGAATTAGAACACCTGGGAAATGGTAAATATGAACTAATTATGCCGGATGGTAAAAGAAATATTTATGCCTATTCGAAAGGGAAATTGCAGGAAGTAGAAGTAAATCACCTATTAGGTAAAGCTGTCTTTAAATTGGCTGACGGTTGACGATGCCGGATTGCTGCTATGATTAATTCCATCTCCTTAATTTGCTGGATGCCCCTTTCTTCAGGAGCCGGCATTATAACGTTCCATGACCCCAAAGGAAGTTACGAAGAAAAGAGCCCGATTTGATCGCGCGATCTTGCTGTTGCGCTATTGTACATGGTCCGAGCTTGGAAGCCACCGCTGTTTGAAAGCAGTTTTTTCTTGTTTTAACCTTCGAATTCTATTGTAAAATAACAATGTTCAACTGGTTGGATACCGTGTTCGACAACATTAAGAATCCAACAAACTATTCAAAAAACGAGCCCGGGTTTCTAACACTAGTGGTTTAGAAACCCGGACCGCTAAAAAAATGTTCATCCCACCTTCAAGAAGTTATTCCGACAACACTTTCTCTACTACTTGCCCGGTCTTCTTATCTTTTAAAATCAATTTTTTACTTCCGTAATGCGTCATCTCTTCTTTGATGAGGTAATATTGATCATCGTAATCCGTTCTTGAACTCAATTTTTCAACACCTTCTTTCCCTCTCCATATCTCTAATTTAACGGGTTCCCATAATTTTGACTTAGCAGATTTGTAGGCGGCATCTAGGATAGCGTTCACTACGTATCCATCATAAAATGTTTCCCTCGGGAGCTGATCATTTTCCATGGCATTAAACATATCGGTGAACATATGGTTGTAGCCTAATTCATTCAACTCATCGCCCACGGGGAAGAGCCAGCCGGCATTACTTTCTGCTTTTTCTGCTACATAATCCGCTCCTTTACCGGAAGTGAACATATCGAAACCGGTCCTTAAAAAACTATTAAGCCATATCGTACCTTCCGAACCCATTACTTCATCCCTTAAATCCAAACCACCTCGGAAAGTCCAGCTTACTTCGAACTGGCCGATGGCACCGTTTTCATATTTCACCAAGCCGATGGCATGATCTTCGGCATCGATCGGTTTTACCTGTGTATCTGCCCAGCACATGACTTCTACCGGTTTGATATCCTTCCCGATAAAAGTCCGCCCAATCTCCACGCAGTGGCAACCCAAATCCAATATGCAGCCGCCGCCTGCTTGTTCTATATCCCAGAACCAATCACTGTGTGGACCGGGATGTGTTTCTCTTGACTTGGCCCAAAGAATTTTTCCCAGGGCGCCTGCACGCACGCTTTCCCATGCCTTGATAAACTTAGGAGTATACACCAGGTCCTCTAAATACCCGTGGAAGATGCCTGCTTTTTCAACTGCTTCCAACATTCTTTTGGCTTCTTCCGCATTTCTACCAAGGGGTTTGGTACAGATCACCGCCTTCTTGGCATCGCAGCAAGCCAAAACAGCCGCTTCGTGTAAATGGTTAGGCAATGAAATACATACTACTTCCACATCAGGATGTTGAATAGATTCCAGCATAGCCGTCGTGAAATGTGGAACTTTGTAATCTTCAGCGAACTTCTTCGCACTCTCTTCGCGGCGGGAATAGATACTAACGATTTTATCCCTACTTCTTTGTCCTTGTAAAGAATCCGCGTAAAAACGCCCGATAAAACCCGAGCCGAGCATTGCAATTTTAGCCATATTCAAAAAATTTATTCCGTTGGTTGCTGCGTTGCGGCAGCAGATTTGTCTTTAAAAAAGAAAATAAAAAACACTAGGACTACGAGCGCTATATACACCGGCACCATCCAAATTTTGATCCATTGATGTTGTTGATCCACCATGTAATAATGTGCCACCAGCCCGGAGAACCATGTGCCGATAACCATTCCGGCGCCGTAAGTAGCAAATGTAAATAAACCCTGCGCCGCATTCTTAATACTTGCATGAGCCTTATTTTCGGTATACATATAACCGGTTACGAAAAAGAAATCATAACATACCCCGTGTAACACGATGCCGGCATACAACATCCAAACATTTGCATCCACATCGCCATAGGCAAAGCATACATAGCGTAATACCCAGGCAAACATACCGAGGATGAGCATGTTCTTCACACCGATCCTATAAAACAGGAAAGGTATTGCCAGGATGAAAATCGCTTCCGATGCTTGCCCTAAAACCATCTTGGCGCTTACGTTTTGCATCCCGACATCATTCAAAAATAAATTGGCTTGCTCATAATAAAATGATAATGGAATACAAATGAGTACAGCTGCTATGAAAAATATGAGATATGCTCTGTCTTTCAATAATACCAGGGCATCCATACCCAGCGATTGCGCCACGGAACTTTTGATGGCCGGCTTCGGTGGCGTATTAGGAAGTGACAATGAAAATATACCGAGAAATAATGAAACCCCTGCCGCTAAATAGAAAATGGCTACCGTGTTTTCAAAATGCAACCAGCTATTTAATACGCCCGATACAATCCAGCCCACCGTTCCGAATACCCGTATTGCGGGAAACTGTTTGCCGGTATCGCTAAGTTGGTAAAAGGCAATATTATTTGATAAAGCAATAGTAGGCATATATAACAATGAATATACCAGTATTGCCCAGAAGAATGCATCGGCATCCCCGATGAAAGTCATCAGGTAAAGTAATACTGCGCCTGTAATATGTAAGAAGCCCATCACCTTTTGCGCTGAGAAATACTTATCGGCAATCGTCCCGACAAAAACGGGGGAGATCATCGTGGCAATGGCCAAGGCGGTATAAGCCGCACCGATTTGCACCGGCGAAGCATCGAGGTACTTGGCGAGGTATGTACTTACCGTAACATACCATGCTCCCCAGATAAAATACTCGAGGAACATCATGAAGGATAGTTGGAAGCGGGTAATGAACTTCATAAACATCGGAATAATTAAGAAGAGAAAAGTCTCCTGTTAATATACGCTTAAATCGGCTGAATTCAAATGCCGGGCATTACCTTCTATCCGCAATTATAACCAGCAGTAACTTTAAGGAAACTATGCAGGTTTCGTAATTTTCTGGTAGTACTTACAGGCGGGCCTGATGCCGCAAATGCCGCATTTCGGATTACGGGCAATACAAACATACCGGCCATGTAATATCAACCAATGGTGTGCTATGTGAATTTTGTCTGCCGGGAAATTTTGGACCAATTGTTTTTCAGCTTGCAAGACCGTTTTAGCGTTCGTTGTTAAACCGATGCGCGCCGAAACCCTGAATACATGGGTATCCACGGCCATATTGGGTTGATGATCGATCACGGAAGTAATTACGTTGGCAGTTTTACGCCCGACGCCGGGGAGCTTAATTAACTCGGGTACCGTTTTAGGAATTTCGCCGTTATATTCTTCCGTCACCATTTTGGCCATGCCGATGAGGTGCTTCGTTTTATTATTGGGGTAACTAATGCTTTTAATCAAGGGAAATAATTCTTCTACCGTTGCCGTACTAAGATCTTGCACGGTAGGGTATTTTTCGAATATAGCCGGCGTAGTCATATTCACCCTCTTGTCGGTACACTGGGCTGAAAGGATGACGGCTACCAATAATTGGTAGGGATTGTCATATATCAATTCCGTTTCCGCGTCCGGGGCATGTTCCTCGAAATAGCGGATGACATATTCATAACGTTCCTTCTTTGTCATGGCGTAAATATAAATAGTTTACACCAAGTTCAAAGCCCGGTATGCGAAGAATCGAATATTAGTATAAATGAATTAGGGAAGTCTATCTTTTCTCGCCCGTATTGGCATAATCGAAGATGGCTTGCAGTGATTCAGGGCGAGGGCTGTACTTGATACTGTCCAAAGCCTGCTGAGTTACTAATACCAATTGTTGGTTCTCTGCCTGTATGCTTATTTCTTCGTTCATATCGCTCACGTTATTACCTGCTCCATGAGAAGCTGCATAGGAATTAGCATTAAATAAAGGAAGTGTAGAATTGCTCATGCGAGAACTGTTTTAGTTAGGAGAATAATTGAACAGCTTTATAACGGAGAATGGGCGGTCAGTATTGTTAAATTAGATTTTTTTTTTCATTCAGTCAAAAAAAATACAGTGCTCCCTGAAAGTCTGTAAGTAGTATATTAAAAATAATAATAATGGATCTAATGGCTTGATTTCTCGGGTACTATAATATACAGATCTTCATTATCTTTTTTCATGAAGTATTTTTCCCGGGCAAACTTTTCTAATTTTTCAGGGCTGGACAATAACTCCTGGCGTTCCCGGGTATTTTTCTCGATTTCGGATAAATAAAACTCTTTTTGATGTTCCATTTTACTTTTTTCCGCGCTTAATTCAAATTGCGCGATGAGATTATACCTGTCGAGGAAACAGAGCCAAATGATGAATGCCACCGTTCCGATGAAATATTTATTGCTAAATAGCGGGGGTAATTTGAACGGTTGCTTGGCTGCCATGTGGAAAAGTTTTAGAAAATTCCCGGTATCGCGTGGTGGCAATACCGGGATATGTTGACCACGTAATAAAGTCAGAAACGGTTATTTCTTACCAAATTTAGTGGTATTTTTTGGATAAAAAGCAGTGTTGTCCAATTCTTCTTCAATACGGAGCAATTGGTTATACTTAGCCATCCTATCGGTACGGGAAGCGGATCCTGTTTTAATTTGTCCACAGTTCAAAGCCACTGCCAAGTCAGCGATGGTTGTATCTTCCGTTTCACCGGAGCGGTGGCTCATAATAGAAGTGTAACCTGCTTTGTGAGCCATATTTACAGCATCGATAGTTTCCGTGATGGTACCGATTTGGTTTACTTTAATCAGGATACTGTTAGCGATATCATTGTCGATGCCTTGTTTCAAACGGGTAACATTTGTAACGAATAAATCATCGCCTACTAATTGCACTTTTGTACCGATCGCTTCTGTCAATTTCTTCCAACCATCCCAATCATCTTCAGCCATTCCATCTTCTATAGATACGATCGGGTATTTATTGCACCAATCGGCCCAGTAAGCTACCATTTCATCGCTGCTGATGACTTTTTGAGAGCTCTTGTAGAACTTGTAAGTCTTGTCGGCCTCGTTGTACATTTCGCTACTAGCGGCATCCAGGGCAATAGATACTTGTTCTCCCGGTTTGTAACCCGCTGCTTCGATAGCTTGTAATACGGTTTCGATAGCTTCTTCGTTGCTTTGAATCTCCGGGGCAAAACCACCTTCATCGCCAACGTTCGTGCTGTAGCCTTTTTTCTTCAGAACAGATTTCAGGTGATGGAAAATTTCCACGCCCCAACGTAAACCATCCGCGAAAGTTTCGGCACCGTGCGGTACGATCATAAATTCTTGGAAATCGATTTTATTATCGGCATGAACGCCACCGTTCATGATGTTCATCAAGGGAATAGGCAAGGTTGTAGTATTTACGCCGCCGAGGTAGCGGTATAAAGGCAAACCGCTTTCATCAGCAGCAGCTTTAGCTACGGCCATACTTACAGCCAGGATAGCATTAGCGCCCAATTTAGCTTTGTTGGGAGTACCATCTAATTCGATCATCATTTTATCGATACCGGCCTGCTCGGTCACATCGTATTCCCCTTCCAATTCCGGGGCGATGATTTCATTAACATTCCTTACAGCTTCCAATACACCTTTGCCCATGTAAACGCTCTTGTCATTGTCGCGAAGTTCCACGGCTTCGTGTTTACCTGTAGAGGCACCTGAAGGCACGGCTGCACGGCCAAAGTGACCATCTTCTGTTCTTACATCTACTTCCACTGTAGGATTGCCACGGCTATCCAAAATTTGCCTAGCATGAATTTGTGTGATAATACTCATGATGAATTGGGTGTTTAAATTTTATGGTTTTTCTAAATCCGCCCCGCAATGCTGGGTTGCTATTTAGTAATATCCCTGAAAATATCTTCCAGTGATGTCGAATTGCTCTGCAAAGAAAGGATGTTCCTGTTATTTATCAAAGCAAATTGCATCAGGTTTTTCTTGACACTATCTATATCCCCGGCAAAAATCTGCCAACCCTGGCCTTGAAATACCGCCACATCACTGACGCCATCTATAGCCATCAACTCTTCCCGCTTCACCGGGTCCCCAAAACTTACCACCAGGTAGCCTCCTTTATTTTGCCGGTTACGCAGGTTATTGATATTATCATCAGCTATAATATGACCTTTATTTATGATAATGACCTTCCCGCATAATGCCTCCACCTCTTGCATGATATGGGTGGACAACATCACGGTTTTATTCTGCCCGAGGGATTTGATCAGGTTCCTGATTTCTGCCAATTGATTCGGGTCAAGACCGGATGTAGGTTCATCCAGGATCAGTACAGAAGGGTCATGCATCAAGGCCTGGGCAAGACCCACCCGCTGCTTGTACCCTTTAGACAAGGCGCCTATTTTTTTATGTTGCTCCGCACCTAAGCCCGTCATCCCGATCATCTCATCGATCCGCTGCTTTTTGCGGCTACCAAGCTGGTGCATATCCGCGATAAATCCCAAGAATTCCTTCACGTACATATCGTAATAAAGGGGATTTGATTCTGGCAGGTAACCGACCCTTTTCCTCACTTCCATAGATTGCGCGGCTACGTCCAAACCATCTACCTTGGCGCTGCCATGGGATGGAGGGAGATAACCGGATAAGATTTTCATCGTAGTAGATTTACCTGCACCGTTGGGGCCAAGGAAACCGGCAATTTCCCCTTTTTGTAAGCTAAAGGAAATATTGTCGATAGCTTTCTGTTCCCCGTAAAGCTTGGTAAGTTGTACTACTTCTATAGACATGGGCTTTTTTTGAGTGCACTAAAGTACGGCAAAATTTGCAGTGATGGGAGCCTAATACCGGGGCAAGGTGGAATTTTATCAATTTCTTTACAAAGTGAGGCGGCAAATAAAAAACCGGGAGCGCAGCCTGCGCTTACCCGGCTTTAATTACTTGTAGGGCTTAATAAGTCACGATCGGCGGTAGGCTCTTGGCCTGTTCCACCATTTCGGCTACTTCATTGGCCGAAGGCATCCTGCCTACCAGGTTCTTCTGGGCATTCACCTCGGCTAATTTCTTATGAAGGTTTTCCGGAACCCTATTTCTTAACTCCTTAACGGTATCTACGCCGGAAGCTTCCAATAATTCGGCAAACTGGCCACCAACGCCCTTGATACGCATCAGGTCGGCATGGTTGACCCACTTCAGGATGAAGCCTTCCGCGAGTCCGGTAGTAGCTGCTAATTTGGAGCGCCCGCTCTTGGTAGCCCCATCTTCTAATAATTTCTCGACAGTATCGATACCAACACCTTTTAATTTGCTGGCATAATTTTCCCCGATACCTTCAATGTCAGTAATTGCATAACTCATAATAAACACATTATAGTTTGAATATACATAAATTGAACAACCTTTGCTTTAAAATAATGTTAATTAGCCAAGAAATGCAAAAAAAATTACCAACTTAATCATTACCTTAAAACACTTACCGAGATGATCTCTTGGGAGAATGCAACCTATTATCGTATAACGTGAACGAATATACGTGAATGTATATTTCCTAGTACAACTCTTACATTTGTAACATGAAGCGATTATTTATTGGAATTTGTTTATGTTGTTTGCCGGCACTTTCTTGGGCACAATCGATGCCCCGGGAGAATTATCCGAAGGATTATTTCAGGAATCCTTTGGAAATACCAATCATGCTAGCAGGTAACTTCGGGGAGTTAAGACCGAATCACTTCCACTCAGGTATCGATATCAAGACTCAACAACGTGAAAATTTAAGGGTGCATGCCGCCGCCGATGGTTACGTTAGCCGCGTGAACATCTCCCATACCGGCTTCGGGCACGGCCTATATATTACGCATCCAAATGGTTATACTACGGTGTACGCCCACCTGAACGAGTTCTATCCAGAATTGGCGGAATACGTCAAACAAAAACAATACGCGCAGGAAAGCTGGGCCATTGACCTGCAACTACCACCCGGAAAATTCCCTGTAAAGAAAGGGGATTTCGTTGCGTTGAGTGGTAATACCGGCGGCTCCCAAGGCCCACACTTACATTTTGAAATCAGGAATACCGAAAGCGAAAAACCGCTTAACCCGATGCTTTTCGGCTTCGATATACCCGACACGAGGGATCCGGAAATTTACAGGCTCGCCATCTACGATCATCATAAAAGTATTTATGAACAAACGGCTAAATTACTGGCGGCGAAAAGAACCGCTAACGGCAAGTACTCTTTGTCGGCCCCGGTTGTGCATGTTTCTACGGATCAAGTGGTATTAGGTGTTGGCGCTATTGACCGTCAAAGTAACAGCCCCAACCCGAACGGTATCTTTGAAGCGGTTTTAAACTTGGACGGCGCCCCGCAAATCGGTTTCCAGATGGATGAAATCGGTTATGATGAAACCCGGTACGTGAACGCCCACGTAGATTATAAAATGCGGAAATCAGGGGGTAACTATGTACAGCTGTTGTATGCTTTACCGGGTAACTTCCTCGGCATTTACCACGATTTAAATGGTAAGGGGGTTATTGATTTATCGGATAGAAAAGTCCACCCTGTTTCTATCGATGTAATGGATGCATACGGGAATACTTCTTCCTTGTCTTTCTCATTGCAATATAATGGCGCTGCCATAAAAGAAGCTGATTGTGCGAACCAGATGTATCCCGACTCCAGGAATATCTTCGAAAACAACCAGGTGGAGTTTGATCTTGCAGAAGGCGATTTATACGATGATATCTGTTTTTCGTATTACCAAGTTCCCAGCAAGTCATCACAGGCACTGTCTGACGTGCAGCATTTGCACGATGCGCGGGTGCCGGTTCACCGCTTTTTTAACGTCAGCCTGAAACCTACCAAGATCATCGATAGCAGTTTGTACAGCAAAGTTGTAATGAAACGTTCCAGCTATGGAACCGGGAGCGCGGCAACTTCCTATGCAGACGGCTGGTTTACAGCGCGGTTTAGAGACCTGGGTAATTTCCACTTGGAACTCGATACCCAATCGCCCAAAATTACCTTGCTTGGCGGCTTGAAACAGGGGGCCAACCTATCGAGGTATAAAAGCATTAGTTTTTCGATGTCCGACAATAACGGCATAGAAGCTTACAGGGGTGAGATCGATGGGAAGTGGGTCATGTTTTCCCGCAGGAGCAATAGATTAACCTATACTTTCGATGAGCATTGTCCCGCAGGTTCCGGGAATCATACATTAACAATGACCGTGACTGA
Organism: Chitinophaga caeni; assembly: GCF_002557795.1. Lineage (NCBI taxonomy): Bacteria > Pseudomonadati > Bacteroidota > Chitinophagia > Chitinophagales > Chitinophagaceae > Chitinophaga > Chitinophaga caeni. The sequence goes on from NZ_CP023777.1 coordinate 721,539, forward strand.
TATCGTGGGCAACAGCCACACTTATACGTATAAATTTAAAAGGTGAGTAATAGATGATGCATTTAAAAGAAGGTGATAAAGCGCCTGTTTTCAAAGGAAAAGACCAGGACGGCAATACAGTTAGCTTGTCGGATTTTAAAGGGAAAAAGGTTATCCTTTATTTTTACCCCAAGGACGATACCCCCGGATGCACAGCGCAAGCCTGTAATTTGAGGGATCATTATCCACAATTAACAAAAAAAGGATATGTTGTAATCGGCGTCAGCATCGATGATGAAAAGAAACATCAAAAGTTTATCAACAAGTATGATTTACCTTTTACATTGCTGGCTGATGATGATCATAAAATCGTGAACCAGTACGGTGTGTTCGGTGAAAAAAAATTCATGGGCAGGACATTCGAGGGCACGCATAGAACAACTTTTCTCATTGATGAAAAAGGGAAGATTGCCAAAATAATTACGAAGCCAAAGACCAAGAGCCATACCGAAGAAATATTGGAGTTTTGGGAAGGACAATAAATAATAATGGAGCAAGGATTTTGGACATCGGGGCAATGCATTCAAAAAACGAACCCAGGTTTCGAACACTGATAGCTTGAAAGCTCGAACCAGCATAATCCAGGGTCCTTGAATTAATTTAGCAAAGACATACATAAACTAAAACGCCGGAAAATTAATTTCCCGGCGTTTTTTGTATAATTATAATCTTGGCATTTTATCTTTTCTGGCGTTGCTTACGGAACAAGTTACCTGTTTTAAAGCCATTACCTTCAGGAGAACCTACGCGATCCATCGCGCAACGGAAACCTACAGTATTCGTACTCATATCCTGTTGCATATAGCGGCGTGTTCCGGGAGATAACCAATAAGGACGGTCATTCCAGCTACCACCTTTAATTACGCGGGATTTATCATTTACCAACGACGTAACGCCATAGCCGTATTCAACCTGCGATAAGCTATCACCATCCAGGTAGTTAATCACATCACCTTTTTGATAGTTCAGGCGGTGTGCGCTTTCTTCATCGGTAACATAACGCATCTTGATATTACCTAAGCTATCTTTTTCCGCTTCACCTTCCCCGTTTTTAAATACGGTTTGGAACTTGTTACCGCGGAAGTAGTTGAAGTCATCACCATCAACCGGCGTCATTGGCCTATAAACATCATTTACCCACTCACTCACGTTACCACTCATATTATATACACCGAAAGTATTGGGATAATATGATTTCACCGGACCGGGGATAGAAGCGCGGTCGTTCAAACCACCCGCGATACCCATGTTATCACCGGAGCGGCGTTTGAAGTTGGCCAAGAACTGTCCTTGCCAATGACCGCGTCGTTGTTCGCGCAGGCCACTATTATTTACATTCCAAGAATAGATTTGGCGATTCATGATTAACTCCTCACCGCGTTTACCTTCTTTCTTGGAAGGGCTTGGGTTCTGACCTATATATCCCAAGGCAGCATATTCCCATTCAGCTTCGGTAGGAAGGCGGTAATCCGGTAACATGATACCATCTTCAAATTGTGCCGAGCGGGGAGAGCCATCAGGATTGGTAAATACTTTTTTATTGGATTTTGAAATTTTCCCGGGGGTACCTTCGTACAAACCGGCGATATACGCTTTCGTATCGAAAGTATTGTCATCTGCCTGGTCCATGATATCCACCTTGGAAATCAAGCCGGCATCCATCAATAACTTTTCATTTACACGGTTGGAACGCCATTTACAATACTTGGTAGCTTGTTCCCAAGTAACACCGACAACCGGGTAATCATTATATGCTGGGTGGCGGAAATAATATTCCAAGAGCGGCTCGTTATAAGCCAGTTCACTACGCCAAACCAAGGTATCCGGTACAGCTTGACGGTATACTTCAGGGAATGATTCCCCGTACACGCGGCTCAACCAGTAGAGGTATTCGCGGTAATGAACATTGGATACTTCCGTTTCGTCTATATAAAAAGAAGATACGGTAATGCGGCGCGGGATGTTATTCCAATCACCCATCACATCTTGTTCGGTTGCTCCCATCACGAATGTACCACCTTGCACAAATACCAATCCGGGACCAGTTTTCTGTTCTTTATTCTGGGCTACCATGAAGCCACCCATCTTAGGGTCGTTATAGTTCCATCCGGTAGCAGATGACTTCGCATATTTCCCATTTTTATGACATGCTGAGAATAGCAAAGCACTCGTACCAAGAAGTAGGGAAAAGGCGGTTAATTTACGCATGCGATACGGCTTTTTACAGTATTATATAGGTAAACGCAAATTTAATATTTTTTATTTTATATCAAAAAATATTAATTTGTAATTAAATGCTTTTAAAAGGCTACCAGTCTTTAAATCAAAGTGTTAGCTTCGGATTAAATTAATACTTTTTATATTAATTTTATGCATTATTGATCAATCTGACCAGATTCCGGTCCTATAGGGATTCTGACCTTATGAAAACGTCTTTTACCGCATTTTATTATTTATTCTCTTTCTCATTTCTTGTCCTCTGCGGTAAAGAAGGGTACGGATCGAATCACCTTGAAGGTAAAAATACTGTTTTTAGGGATACTTCCATATTGAACTTCGGTTCTTGGTTTGAAATTAATATTACCGAACCGGGCGTGTACCGGGTCAATATTAACCAATTGCAAGCCGCGGGCTTTTATACTAGCAGGACCCGCTCTTCCTTGCTGGGCTTATTTGGCAATCCCCCGGGAATGGACCAGGTAGAAGTGCCCGGCGGGAAAATAAATACGCTACCGACGGTATCTTATCTATTAAATGACGGCGGGGACGGTTGGTTAGATCCGGGCGATTATTTCCTGTTTTACAGCCCGGGCGTTCAGCCTACCAGGATCGACAGCTTCAATGCAAGCATCCAACACCGGTCGAATCCCTTTCAGAAAAAATTATCCTATTTTATTTCATTACAAACAGGGGGAACACAGGTATCAAAACTTCCCGCGTTAACAACTTGGCAATCAATCCAGTCGAATTTCGATTTTTACAATTTTATCGAGATAGACTCTGTCAACCTGTTAGGCAGCGGTAGGGAATGGTTCAGCGCTCCCTTTGTAAACCGGGCTTTCAAGTTAGAGGGCTTGGCTCATAATATCACCAAAGCCAAGATAACACTACGTTTAGTGGCAAGGGCAGCGCAAGCAACCAAATGCATGTTCCAATTGGGAAACTTTAACCAGTATGTTGATTTGCAAGCCATAACGGGAAACGCTTTGGATAATTACGCACAATCCAGCACAGTTACATGGGAAACGGGGGCCATTAATTCCGATGGAAACGCCAAGTTACAATTTCAAGGCGCCAACAGCGACAAGCTCTGGCTGGACTATATCGGGGTACAATCCAGGTCAGCACTTACACAACAGGCCGGGGAAACTAAAGTTTTCCTAGATTTTTCATCCTGGAAAACCGGCAATACGCAATTCAGGGTTCAATCCGCAGCCCCGGGCGCCAGTATTTGGGATATCAGTGACCTTAACCATCCCGTGGAAATGGCTTTGACCGAAGAATCCGGTCAATTTGCCTTTGTTGCCAATACAGATCATCTGCATACTTATTTAATATTCGACCCGCGAGCCGTTAAAACGCCGGGATATATTGGAACTATTTCAACTAAAGCACTACCTGCAACCGCGGATTACCTCATCATATGCCCGGAAGAATTTAATTCTGCCGCCCAAAGATTAGCAGGGCTTCATAGGCAACAGGGACTAGCAACGGCCGTTGCCAACCTGGAGGATATCCGTTATCAATACGGGGCTAACTCGAACTCCCCCGTCGCCACAAGGAATTATATTAAAGATGTTTACGGGCGGAGCGGGGGAAATCTTCAATACGTTCTCTTGCTTGGAGATGCCGATTACGACTACAACGCTACCCGTAATACCATACCTACCTGGGAAAGCTTAGAATCGTTAAATCCCCTTTCCAGTTTTGCAAGCGATGATTTTTACGCGGTACTCGAACCCGGCGAAAATTTTGAGGGCTACAACGTCAAAGATTTGGATATCGCCATAGGGCGATTACCCGTAAATAGTAAAAACGAAGCAGAACAGCTCGTCGACAAAATAATTGAATACGTTCAACATCCAGGAATAGGCCCCTGGAAGAACCGTATTACCTTTGTTGCGGATGACGAAGATCAAAATTTGCATTTAGAGTACGCGGAAGCCTTATCCCAACAGGTTGAGGCGCTGGATTCCGCGCTTTTCCCGGAAAAAATCTACCTGGATGCATTCCAACAGGAACCTATCGCGGGTGTCCCAAAATATCCGCAAGTAGTCCGAAACATTGCCGACGGCATGACTTCTGGCAGCTTAATTTGGAACTATACGGGGCACGGAGGGATCAGCCAGTTATCGCAGGAATCGGTGGTAGACTTACAGACTATTACGACCTGGGCTACCCGCGGGCATTGGCCGTTTATGATTATGGCAACCTGTGAAGTTGCCCCTTACGACAATCCCGCTGCCCGCAACCTGGGCGAAGAATTACTCAGGATGAGCCCCAACGGGGCAATTGGCGTTATGGCCAGCACGAGACCTGTTTTTGCAAACGCGAACTTCAACCTGAATCAATATTTCCTCGACGCCTTGGTATCGGGTATACCCAATGGAAATGGAATCGGGAAAGCCGCGATGCAAGCCAAGAATCAAATTTACCGGCAGCAAGTGCAGCCGGTTAATACTTCGAAATTTGCCCTGTTGGCTGATCCGGCCTTAGCCTTGGCGAAGCCTAAATTCAAGGTAAGGGTAAGCGGTATTTTTGATAGCGATGGCCAACCGGCAGACAGCCTGGCAGCCTTGGGAACATACCGCGTGAAAGCATATATCGAGGGTGATTATGGACAGGTAAACCAACAATTTAATGGGAAAGTTGATATAAGAATATCAGGACCCTTGCAATTAAAATATACCCTTGGAAATGATGTTGGTAGCCTAGCGGTAGGCTTCGCAGATGGGAGGATTCCTATTTTTAATGGCCGGGAATTCATCAGAAATGGAGAATTTAATTTTACATTCGTGTTGCCAAAAGACCTGGCATTGCACGCCGGTTCAGGAAAAATGATTTTCTTTGCGCAAGATTCTTTAGAGGATGCTTCGGGTGTAGGGGCAGGTTTCCACCTGGCTAACATGGTTTCAACAAGCCCTGCCCGGGACCTGGAAGGGCCGGGAATAAAAGCTTGGCTAAACGGGCCGTATTTTGAGCCGGGAGACGATGTTGGTAGGGATGTAATGCTACATGTTCAACTTTTTGATACCAGCGGGATAAATATCAGCGGGCAAAACGGGCATAATATTACGATTTGGTTGAATGAACCTCAAGACAGTATACAGTTGAATGATTATTTCAAAGCAGATATAGGAAGTTTTACCCGTGGATCAATAAATTACCCATTGTTTCAATTGCGGGAGGGCTGGCACACACTTACTATTAAAGCCTGGGATTCATACAATAATTCCAGCCAGTATAGCGTATCTTTTAAGGTTATTTCGCAAGACGATGTGCCGATCTCGGGAGCAAAGGTTTACCCCAATCCTTTCGAAGAGCAAACAACTATAGCGTTTATCTATCAAGGATTGTCAACTAGCTTGGATTTAGATCTCACAATATTTGATATTGGTGGGCGGATGATAAGAAATATTAAAAGCACAATAAATACACAAGATGGACGTTATCAGTTGATTCCATGGGACGGTAGCGCCAACTCGGGAGCAAAAGTATCTCCAGGGATGTATTTTTATAGAATACGGGTTAAAGAGCAACAAGGCCGGCAGAAAAGTTTGACTGGTAAGATAATAGTGTTATAATATTTCTATACTTTAATAAAAATTAAAATATAATTAAGATGTAAATGGCTTGATTATATATAAATTACACATTATATTTACATAATATCAATTAAATCCAATTTTGCATGTTTCGTAGGATTTCAATGGCTGTGATATGTATTTTGGTCATTTCGCTGGGAAAGAGCACTTATGGCCAGATCGGTTCAGGTGATGTGGATGGCAGGGTAAATACTATCAATACGGCCGTTCCTTTTCTCCGTATATCCCCAGATGCCCGTAGCGGCGCCATGGGGGATGTCGGGGTTGCTATTTCCCCTGATGCCAATTCTGTTTACTGGAACCTATCCAAGCTTCCTTTTGCCACCAAAAAAGCAGGGGTTTCCGTAACATATACCCCTTGGTTGAAAGAATTAGTGGACGATGTGTTCCTGGCAACCTTGAGCGGGTATACACAACTGGACGAGTACCAAGCTATCGGTGGATCGCTTCGATATTTTTCGTTGGGTAATATCAACTTTACGGATATTACCGGGCAATCTACCGGGGAATACCGCCCGCGTGAATTTGCTTTAGATGCCGGGTACGCCAGGAAATTATCAGATAATTGGTCGATCGGTTTAACAGCCCGTTATATTTACTCCAACCTTGCCAGCGGGCAAAATTCCAGTGGGCAAACAATCCGCCCGGGTAAATCTTTCGCGGTCGATATTTCTACCTTCTACACGAAGGATTTTGAAAGGGAAGATGGATATTATAACAGGTTCAACTTCGGTGCTGCCATTACGAATATCGGCACTAAAATATCTTACACGCAATCGGCTCTTCAGAAAGACTTTATCCCGACAAATCTCGGCGTAGGCGTAGCTTATACTTATCAGATTGATGATTTGAATAAAATCACGGGAGCTTTCGATGTCAACAAATTATTGGTACCGACACCTGATTCCAGCCGTAGTTATTTAGACAAATCAGTATTAGAAGGTATGTTTTCTTCTTTCGGTGATGCTTCCTTCTCGGAAGAATTACATGAATTGATGTTTTCCTTCGGAGCGGAATATTGGTATAATGATATGTTTGCAGTAAGGGGTGGTTATTATAATGAACATGCCACGAAGGGTAACCGTAAATATTTTACCACCGGCCTAGGGGTTAAATATGATATCTTCGGTTTGAACTTTTCTTACCTGGTGCCCACGGGTGGAGGAACGCAAAGGAATCCTTTATCCAATACCTTGCGCTTTACCCTCACTTTTGATCTCGGTAATAACGACCAATAATAGCAATTTAGATAATAAAATTCTTTGTATAAAATCCTCCCGCTTGAGAAAGTAGGGAGGATTTATATTTTACTTGTTGCCCTATAAACTGTAAGTTTGGGTATTGTCTTAGAAAAATTAGTATTGACACCATGAGTAAATTAAGGATTGGCCTCGGCGTAGATTTTCACCAATTGGTTGAAGGTAGGGAGTTTTGGTTAGGCGGCATCTTGATCCCGCACGATAGGGGCGCTTTAGGGCACAGCGATGCTGATGTTTTATTACATGCCATTTGTGATGCCATGCTGGGAGCAGCGGCCCTAGGCGATATCGGCACCCATTTTCCGGATACGGATATGGCATTCAAAGATATCGACAGTAAAATCTTGTTGCAAAAAACGATGGCGCTCATTGAAGCCAAGGGGTACCAAGTTGTAAATATCGATGCCACCCTCTGTTTGCAGGCGCCAAAGATCAAGCCTTATGTTCCTGAAATGCAGGCAATTATTGCACAATTTACCAAGCTGACTACCGGGGAAGTTTCAATTAAGGCAACCACTACCGAAAAATTGGGCTTCGTGGGCCGGGAAGAAGGCGTAGTTGCATACGCAAACGTGCTTTTAGAAAAAGTCTGAACCCACATTTTATCAAAACATTGACAGGATAATTTATTCATTCTCAACTTTCAAAAGTATCTTTGTTTCCATGTCTGGAATTACGCTGAAAATCATCAACGAATCAAATAACCCTATGCCGGAATATGCCACCGCGGAGGCTGCCGGCATGGATTTAAGAGCACATTTAGATAAGCCTATCATCTTGCAATCCATGGAAAGAACGCTGGTACCTACCGGCTTATTCATGGAGATACCTTCGGGATATGAAGCGCAGATCCGCCCGAGAAGCGGTTTGGCCATCAAGCAAGGATTAACCTTGTTAAATACTCCCGGCACGATTGATGCTGATTATAGGGGTGAAGTAAAGATCATCATGATAAACTTGTCCAAAGAACCGCAAACGATACAACCCGGCGACAGGATAGCACAGATGATTATCGCACCTTTTATCCAGGCAGATATTGAAAGGGTGACCGTACTTTCCGAAACTGCCAGGGGAACCGGGGGCTTCGGCCATACCGGGAAATCATAATTTATTCATGCGTAGCACCACCATCTTAATATTAACCATAGCCATGGGCCTGATTGCTTGTAAAACCAACCAGGTGCCTACCGCTACCGTGCAACCATACCAGGTTAAAGATCCTTCGGTGCTTACGCAAAGGGCTGATAGCTTGTTTTTTGCCGCCCAACGTTCCAAGATGCTGGGCGATTACAGGACTGCCATTACCCAATATTCTGATTACCTGAAGCTGGATCGTTATAATCCTACCGTTTATTACGAGTTAGCCAGGCTCTTGGTGGAAATAAAAAACCCGGTGGTAGCACTTAGCTTCGCGAGGGTGGCCGTAAAGATGGAACCGGAAAACCGCTGGTTCCAAAATACATTGGCGGATGCGTATGTACTGAATGAGATGTACGATAGCGCAGCCGTGGTATTTGATTACCTGAGTAAGAACTACGAGAATAACGAGGACTACTTATTCAATAAAGCGATCTTTTTGGCGCAGGCCAACAAACCCAGGGAAGCTATTGCCGTTTACGATACACTCGAAAAGAAAGTAGGCGTCGTGGAAGAGATCATTATGCAAAAGCAAAAATTGTATCTCCGGGTCAATGATGTTGGCAATGCTACCAAGGAAATCAAAAAATTAATTGATAGCAATCCACTCGAATTAAGATATTATATACTCCTGGCTGAAGTGTATGAAGCTAATAACTATCATACTGAAGCCAGGGAATATTATAACATGGTATTGGATAGGGATGCTTACAATCCCAGGGCATTAATTGCCCTCGCCAAGATGGCAGAACGCGAAGGGAAACATTACCTGTTTTGGGATTACCTGCAATGTGCCTTCCTAAGTCCCGATTATAATATCGATGAAAAAGTAGCCTATGTATACCCATATTTACAAATGGGTACGCAGGATACGGTGAAGTTACACGAAGGGATCTTATTGGCGGAATTAGTGGCCAGGACACATCCCGGGGAAGCTAAGGCATATGCCTTGCTGGGAGATATTTATACGCAAGCGGCGATGGATGAAAACGCTATTGCAGCATACAACCATGCCGTAGCATTAGATAGTACCAAGTTCCCGGTGTGGTACCAGTTGATGTACCTCTATTCCAAGAAAGACAATCCAGACTCCTTGCTATTAACAAGTAGCCAGGTGATGAAATTATTCCCTTCGGAATTTATGGGTTATTATTTCAATGGATTAGCTAATTATTTCAAGCAGGACTATGGCACAGCCGCCCAAGTATTGAACCGGTCCGTGGGCTTATCCAACGTGGAAAGTCGTTTGAAGGCAGATGTTTACAGCTTGCTAGGAGATATCTACCATGCTACCGGGCAAAATGTCAAATCCGATTCTTGTTATGAATTGGTGCTGAACATACGGCCAAGGGATCACCTCGTCATGAATAATTATAGTTATTATTTATCCTTGCGGGGGGAGAACCTTGAAAAGGCGGCCAAACTATCAAGGCAAAGTTTAGAATTACAACCGGACAGCCCGGTATATCAAGATACATATGCATGGATATTGTTTAGGCAGGGAAAATTCAGCGAAGCGAGAACATGGATTGAAAAAGCATTACTACATCCGGATGCACAACAAGATCCAGATGTATTAGAACATTACGGGGATATACTGTATAATTTAAAAGAAGTCGAGAAGGCCGTGGAATATTGGCAGTTAGCGAAATCCAAGGGAGCCAACTCTCAAGGTCTTGCCAGGAAAATAGCGGAGAAAAGATACATTCACCCCTCTACTTTCCTGGGAAAAGAATAAACAACAGCACTATACCGACAGAGAATTTTATAATTGAAAATGAAGCAGAACGTAGTATTACTATTTTTCGTAGCAATGGCAAGCTTGATGATTGTTTCATGCCGATCATCCAAAAAAATATCCAGGTCTGATACGGGATTCCCAACAAAAGACTCAACCGGCTTGAAACCGGGCGATAGCGCATGGGTAGATCCCGAATTAGCGCAAGCAATTCTCTCCAAGATCCGTAGCCGTGCCATCGACTTCAAAACTTATTCAGCAAAACTCAAAGCGGACTATCAAACGGATAAAGGTGAATCTATGAATAACCTTACCGTGGATATTAATATTATCAAGGACAGCCTAATCTGGATGTCGGTAAACGTCAGCATATTCGGGGAAGTAGCCCGCCTTAAAATTACACCCGACAGCCTGCAAGCGGTTGACAGGTATCATAAGGTGATGTATTTGAGGGATATGGAGAATGCGCAAGATGTACTAGGTATTCCTTTCGATTTCGGCACGATCCAGGATTTACTTGTAGGGAATCCTGTATTCTTATCCGATTCTATTACCAAGATAGTGACAACCAGCTCCCTGATCTCTTTCAATAGTGTTCAAAATGGCTTCAATAGCCTTTTTAACGTTTATGCCGATGATTACGGTTTGCAACAGAGCCGTGTTACCAGCACCGACAGCCTGGGCACGGAGCGTTCCTGCGAGCTCACATACGGCAACTATAAAGAAGTAGATGGTTACCAATTGCCATTTACGAGGCGCGTCTTCGTTGAAGACAAGCACCTTGTGAAAGTAGCGTTGAATTTCGTACGCGTGGAGTTGAACAAGGAAAAGGTGACTACAAGCTTTAACTTTCCGAGGAATAAATTCAAACAAGGATAGTTGTATTAACAATCTATTTAGCATCACAGCGTTTAATGTTATAATTTAGATTGTATCTTTAATAATATTGAACTAAAACAGGCTTTATATATACCATGACGCAATTCAATAAGTGGATTACCATTCTTTTCATCCTGATCATTAGCTCGGGAGGCGCTATTTATGCTCAAAATACCCAGCAGTCAAGGGAAGAATTGGAAAAACGGAAACGCGAATTGCAACTGGAAATAGAAGAAGCTAGCAAAGCGCTAAAAAACACTAAAAAATCTTCCAGGGAAAGCCTGGCGCAACTCCGCGTATTAAAAAATAAAATCGAGCTGAGATCCAAGCTAATAAACAATATCAACTCTGAAATCAACTTTATCAACGGGGATATCAACAAGGCACAAAGAGATATCAAAACCCTTGAAAGAGATCTCGATACATTGAAAAAACAATATGCCGACCTCATCGTGTATGCTTATAAAAACAGGAGCTCTTACGCGATGCTCAACTTTGTTTTCAGTGCTGAAAGCTTTAACGATGCCGTGAAAAGGTATGAATACCTGCGCCAATACCGTGAATATCGCCGTAGGCAGGCCGGGACTATCGTTGAAACCCAGGAGCAATTGCAAACAAAAATCGAAAATCTCAAAAATCAGAAGGATAAGCGTTCCCTTACACTTAAAACGGAGCAGGAACAAAGGAATACATTAGAAAAAGATAAAGAAGAGAAAGACGTTGTTTTCAATAAACTTAAAGCCAGGGAAAAAGAATTAACGGCAGACCTTAATAAAAAGAAAAAAGATGCGGCCAAAGTTCAGGCCGCCGTAAGGGCCGTGATCCGCCGGGAAATTGAAGAGGCCAGGAAAAAAGCCGCCGCGGAAGAACTTGCCAGGAAGAAAGCTGCGGAAGCAGAAAGAAAACGCAAAGAAGAAGCAGCTAAAAAACTGGCAGCCCAGAAAGCTGCTGATAATAAATCGAACGAGGCCAATAATACCACCGTGGCTGCCAATCCCCCTGCCAAAGAAGCCGCACCGGAAAAACCTGTAGACGATGATAAACCCACGAGGAGCATTAACGTATTAGAAGCTACACCTGAAGCATTAGCGCTGTCTGAAAACTTTGAAGCGAATAAAGGGAAACTTCCATGGCCTGTTGCTAATGGAGTGATTACAGGCTTCTTCGGTAGACACCGCCACCCTGTTATTGAAACTATCTGGATGAATAATGATGGATTGATTATAGCAACTCCTAAAAACGAGCCGGTAAGAGCTGTGTTCAACGGTGTTGTCGTAAACGTGTATTCCGCTGCCGGTGTAGGTTTCGCGGTATTGATCAATCACGGGAAATATTTCACTAACTACGTTCACTTACAATCGCTCCGCGTTAAGAAAGGCGATAAGGTTACCACGGGAACCATCCTCGGCACGGCCTTGACAAACGAAGATAATACCGGGGAAATAGAGTTCCAGGTTTGGAGGGATATCAATTTACAAAATCCCCAACCTTGGATTTTACCTAAATAATCCGGGCGTAGTATTTAAGATACAAAACTCAATAAATTCATTATAATTTTGCTATGAATGCACAACCCCGGCTTGTTTTCCGGGGTTGTAGCTGGTTCCGAGCCTGGAACTTACCGCAGACTGCGATGGAATGTTTATATCTTTAAAGCCGTTCCATGTTCCCCAAACTAACGATTGCTTCTAACAACATTTCGCCGCTAAGCTGGGTGCTAGTGTCTGTATTCGTTACCTTTTTAGACCAATTTGCGCCGAATATGACTCCCGGCTGCGATGTGCCTTGCAACCAAAGTACAAGGGCATTATGTAACAAGAAACCTCCAAATAATTTCATGTCGGCTTCAGCGATATTTCCATCCTTGATTAATAAGACCAGGTTCCTCACCAATATTCCTTTAAATAATCCACCATCACCGCCACCTTCGTCTTTTAGTATGCCATTTTTTGTGATATCGGCAGATAAAGAATGGTGGGCCGTTTTCAGCGCATCCTTTATATATCCCTCATCCCCGGTAATTTTATACAGTTCAACACCGGAGCCGATAAATACGCCCTGGTTATAAGTAAACTTCCAATCCTTATTGGTTCCCCCGGCATCCAACCCATCCCAAACCAAGCCGGTTGCGGGATCTACTAATTGATCCTTTTGCCACCGGTATATTTTTTTTGCCCAAGCCAGTTCAGCAGGATTATGATCAAGCTGGTATAACCTGGCTGCGATTATACAGGCGGGAGCATTTGCAGGGGTATTTTTATTTTTCCTTTCCTTATTCCAAAAAAATCCTCCACCCCAAGTATCATCCCAACCGGTCTTGATATCAATCCACAATAAATCGGCTATATCCTTGTATTTTTTATCCCCGGTAGCTTCAAATGCACGGATGCAAGCCAATGCCATCCATTCCATATCATCATAATAATCTATGATATAAGAATTTCCATTTTGAATATACATCCCGGAAACCAGTTCATCCATATATTTTTTCACGGACTTCTTTTTGGTGCGGATATAAACGTCCGTCAACACATCCAGGGCATGTGCATTCCTCCAGTAATGAAATTTTTTACCACCGCTATTGTTTTCATTAAAATAGTGTCCCCCGGTGTTATAAAAATTTTGAATCAGCGATTGATACGCGGCATCCGCATTTTTAGTCCAATTTTCTTTATTGCCGGGTAACTCCCCGGGCTGCCGTTTTCCAGCAAAAAATATGGCCATTGTGAAAAAAAACTGTACGAATAAGTTCATAAGCGCTATTTTAATTTGGAGGAAAGAATCCTGTTGACAAGTAGCCCTTAATATAAAAATTCATATTAATAAAATTTAAAGAATTATCATTGTTGTCCGGTTAAAATTGATTCATGCTTTGCTGTATTCCTTGCCAGTTATGGAATACCAGCTAAGGGTGATATGTTCTACATACAGGGTAGCTCCCCCCAAGAAAACAAGAATGCTCCGCTCTGTTGATAGCGAACGAAAGCCTGGTGATACAGTAGTACAAAAGCTCCTTCGGGCGATCTAATTGGCGGCCGTAATGGCCAATTTGTGCCCTTTTTTGTACTTTTTTGGGCAAGCAAAAAAGTACAAAAAAGGGGCAGTCGGGCATTGAGTCGAACCTTTAACGGGGATCGTGGTTCTTCCACATTGAAAATTTAGTCGGACAACAATGAAGAATTATGATAAATTGTATCTATGGCAACAGGGAATCAATCATAATATTTTGAATTAATTTCAATCATAAGCCAGTACATTTGCAGCAGAGAAATTTAGAGAATCACACGCATTATTTGTTTTCCTATGCTAACGAAACATCTTAAACTAATTGCCTTCGCGGGCTTTATTACCTTGGGTTTTACTTTTTCCAATTGCCGGAATAATCCCGCAAAGCAAAACGATCAAGATCATGTTGACCATGTTGAAGATGCCGACACCCTCAATACATCGGCTGTTTACCAGGATTGTAGTTTTGATACGAGCAGCTATCAACCTACTACGGTGAAACTCCTAACCTACGACGAAGGATGGAAAATTCATTGGGATCAAGATGACAAGGTCGCAACCGTGGCCATCAATGCTACCGATACCTTGCAATTACATATAGGGGGTTGCGATCATTATCAATACCGTGCAAGCTATATCACATCTCCCGACAAATTTGTCGATACCACCTTCCTGCTTACAAAAGCGAAATGGGTTGCCGAAAATTTTTTCGATAACGGATTGGAAGCCGCATTTGGAAATGCCATTGCACAGGGAGAATATGACCTTTCTCAAAGTACACCCGGCCAATGGCTGCATTATGACTTAAAAGCGAATGACTCCTGGGAAGAAAATGTTGTTTGCGAAGGGATCGATTTTAATTTAATTAATAATCAAACTACGATCACGCTAAGCGGGTACCTTAACTAACTTTTTTTTAATTGTTGCCCGGCTAAAAATGCTTTAAATTTACTTGAATTCCTTACCTGGTCAAGGATATAAGCGAAGGATGATATATTCACCCCCGCCAAGAGAACCCTGGAACCCCACCGTTGATAGCGAACAGCAGCTTGGCCATACAGTAGTACAAAAGCTAGATCGAGCGATCAAATTGGTGGCCGTGATGGCCAATTTGTGCCCTTTATTTGTACTTTTTTTGGACAAGCAAAAAAGTACAAGAAACGAGCAGATGAACATTGAATCGAACTATTGAGGGATCAAATTGCTCCCCGGTTAAAATTTAGTCCGACAATAATGATAAAATATCTTTATATGGTCGCCTTACGGTGGCCATTTTTTATATACGGAATTCTTAATATTATCTATTATTTTGTCAATGCATTTCGTACTATAATGAACAATACCCGGTTCATTTCCGGACATATTTTGAGCCAACCATATTATAATTAATTGAAAATCAATATAGAAATATTTTGGTATACTTTTTTAAAACATAACTGGGTAGTCATATTCATTCAATAATATCAGTATGTGGAAACAATACCTTTCTATCACTTGGCGTAAACTTCGTATACAACGTTTGTATAGTATTGTAAATCTCGCGGGGTTAACGATTGGATTAGTAGCTTGTTGGTGTATATGCCTGTATATTTATGATGAATTAAAGTATGATAAATTTTATCCCAAAGCCGACAGGATCTTCCGATTGGTAAGTCATCAATCTTGGCCTAAAGGAGCCCTGCACCTTGCTACAACTTCAGCACCATTTGCAGGGGCAATCATGCAAGACTATCCCGAAGTTGAAAATACAACCCGTTTTTCAACCGAGGGAGGAGGCATAGTGAAAGTTGATGAAAACCAGGTGCCCATAGATGGTATTTATTTTACAGACTCCAGCGTGTTCAAGGTTTTCGACTACCCCTTGTTATATGGTAATCCAGCTACAGCTTTGTCACGACCCAACACTATTGTTCTTACAGAATCATTAGCTGTACAACTTTTCGGGAATGCCGGCCATGCCATTGATCAAACCTTGCAAATAGATGAACAAGAACTAACGGTGACCGGTGTTATGAAAGACATTCCGGAGCAAAGCCACTTGAAGTTCAAAGCCCTAAGGTCCTGGCCGGTTACTAATGATCCAAACAGTTGGCTATACTTTGATATTTATACCTACCTATTGCTACATGAAGGTTCACATCTTGAAAACCAGTTGAGCAGTTTTTACCCTAAGTATTTAGCTGGCAAGATGGAAGTAAATTCATTCCGGTTCGAGCTGCAACCGATCACGTCCATACATTTAAATTCACATTTGGATTATGAATTAAGCGCTAACGGGAATTTTAAAACGATCTATATTTTTTCCTTTATAGCATTCTTAATATTGATCATTGCATGTATCAATTATATCAATATCAGCACCGCGAAAGCAGGCGTAAGGATGAAGGAAATAGGAGTAAGGAAATCGCTGGGCTCAGGAAGCTTACAATTAACACAAATGTTTTTGTTGGAATCTTTTATGGTAACAACATTTGCCGCTTTATTGGCTATTGCTTCGCTCTATTTTGTACTGCCGTCTTTTAACCAGTTAACTGGAAAAAACATAAGGCTAGATGATATTGCCACCAACAAGCTGGCGCTAGCCGTGCTTGGCTTCATTGTTGTAGTCGGCGCTACCGCGGGCATATTCCCGGCGCTCTTACTTGCCAAAACAAAGGCGATACGCGCTTTGCAAGAAATATCTAAGTTCAAAAGTTATTCTTCTTATACCCGTAAGAGCTTGGTAGTATTTCAATTTTCAACAGCAATAATCCTAATTACAATTTCGGCTATAGTAGCGCTACAAATGCGTTATGTTAATAAAACTAACCTGGGATTTAACAAGGAAAGCAGCTTGGTTTTCCACATTCAAAGTATGCAGGTACGGAAAAATATCGATGCATTGAAGACCGAATTAGCCAAGGCTTCTTTTATAAAATCCGTGGCTGCATCCAGCAATGCTATCGGTACCAACTTCCTTGGCAGCATGGGTTATTCGGGGCAACTGGATGATGGTAGTTATTCTCCAAATATCATAGCGAATGATTTATATGTAGATGAAAATTTCCTTCAAACGCTGGATATACAGTTGTTGAAGGGCAGAAACTTCGACCTGCAATCCGGCGATCTTGAACATGGCATTATCATCAATGAAACCTTTGCCAAAAAATTAGGCATCAAAGACCCGGTCGGTAAAATTATCCGTTACCAAACTGATTCTAAGGGAACACTGACCCAGCGGCAGATCACCGGGGTGATAAAGGATTTCCATGTTTACTCTTTACAACATAGCATTATTCCATTAGCGCTGAAGCTGCCCATGTCGAGGGAAATGGAGGATAATATATTCGTGAAATTTGAAGCCGGGCATGCCACGGAAGCTATTGATTATATTAAATCAGTTTATAAGAAATTTGATTCTTATCCTTTGGATGTGCATTTTGTAAATGAAAATTTTGCGGCACATTATAAGAAAGAACAGCAACAGGGATCCGTATTACTTACTTTCACTTTTTTAGCCGTTTTCATTGCATGCTTAGGGCTGTTCGGGTTAGCTGCCTTTATGGCTGAACAGCGAACAAAAGAAATCGGCGTGAGAAAAGTTTTGGGCGCTACCACTTATCAAATCGTATGGATGATGTCTATAGACTTTTTGAAACTTGTACTCATTGCTGCTTTAATCGCAATTCCATTGGCATGGTGGGGCGGGTTTTCATGGCTATTAAATTTTGCTTACCATGTAAAAATCCATTGGTGGCTATTTGTATTATCCGGATTCTTGGCAGGTATAATTGCATTCGTAACAATCGGTTTCCAGGCTGTTAAAAGCGCTAAAGCAAATCCTGCCAAAAGTTTACGCACGCAATAAAATTATAGAAGTATTAATTCTTTAGGCGATACGGGAAATACGGACCGGGATTACTATTCCGGCCAATCCAACAGCCCGAAGTCGGTCACTAAACGGCATATTTTATCATCCTTATCAAAACCGACATAGGATTGGTAAGTGCCATCGCCCCAACCAGTAGTGAAATAAATCACGTTATTATTCTTGTTGTTCCATACGGCCCATGAACGGGTATCGGCGTAGTTTTTATCCAATAAATCGCTGATTGTATCCAAAGCTGTAGGATCATTTTCGTAAAAATTGGCAAATGCTTCATGACCGGAGGTGTCCATGAAACTGCCAACACCCGAGTCAACAGGATAGCCGAAAATAATACCGTTCTCGATGCTTTCAGGATCTTGCCCTTCAACCAAGGCATATTCCCAGCGTACCGGCGATTGTTCATTGAATTTAATACGGGCAAACCCTACCCTTTCATCATCAGAAACCTTGGCAATAGCCAATTCTACAGGGAATTCCCCCTTGGGAAAAGTAATCGTAAAAGCTTCATCAGCCTCTAGTGTTAAAGCATCACAAGCGATAATCTTGCCGTCAAATACGTGGATATTACCTACCGTATGCAAATAGAAATTATACAAATCATCCTCTTCATCCGTGTAAGTAAAGCTCCCCGAAAAAGCTTCTTCCAAGTAAACCGGGTATTTTACGGTATCCATATCATATCATTATTAAACAAATGTAAGGAAAGCAAGGACGAGTTACCGGGGAATCTTTTAGAAATGCCCCCGGGATTTATAAAAAAGACTATCTTTGCAATTCATCAGATGATATGACGAATGGAATATTCACCCTTAAATAAGGCCTCGTTGGCCGAGACGATCGCCCAAAAATTGCAGGAAAGAATCATTTCGGGGAAATACCTGGTAGGAGAAAAACTACCTACCGAACCGGAACTGATGGATCTTTTCGGCGTCGGTCGCTCTTCCATCCGCGAGGCGATCAGGATCTTGGTAAATACTGGTTATATCATCGTAAAACAAGGTAGCGGCACTTATGTAAAAACGAATACGGCGCCAAACGACCTATCGAAACGCTTGCAACTCGCTGCACTGCAAGATTTAGTGGAAGTGCGCCAATGGCTGGAAGTAAAGATCGCGGAAAAAGCGGCCAAGGAAAGATCCCCCAAGGATATTCTCCAGATGCAGGAAGCCTTGCAACGCCGTTGGGAGTTTGCCCAGGCCGGCGAGGTTCAAGCCTGTATTTCGGCAGATATTCAATTCCATAGCGCGATCGCGGTCGCCGCAAAAAATGCTATCACCTTGGAACTATACCGTACAATCGCGCAACATATCCAACAAAACTTCACGGATCTGTACCACGATACATCGACTTTCTTAGAAACCCAGCAATTGCACCAAGCCTTACTAGATGCCATCATTGCCCAAGACCAGGAAAGAGCTTGGCATTGTGCCAGGGAAATTACCGGCCATATGCAAGAATATAAATTTCGTAACAACATAGAACACTAATGATTTAAACCGTACTGAACCATGCAAACAACATTACAGGAGGATCAAAAGGTAGCGGCCCAAGAAGCGGCCAAGCAAACCGTTTTTTCTATCCTTATCATGCTTAGTTTCACCCACTTATTGAACGATACTATCCAATCGTTGATCCCTTCGATTTACCCGATACTGAAAGATTCCCTGCAATTGTCATTTACCCAGGTAGGGTTAATCACCCTAACTTACCAGCTTACTGCTTCGATCCTACAACCGGTCGTGGGTTTATATACGGACAAGCACCCGCAACCCTATTCATTAGCGATAGGGATGAGCTTTACATTGCTGGGAATAGTATGTTTATCTTTTGCACATAATTTCCCATTCGTGCTATTATCCGTTGCCCTGGTAGGGGTAGGCTCTTCCGTTTTCCACCCCGAAGCCTCTCGCTTGGCATATATGTCATCCGGCGGACGTCACGGGATGGCGCAATCTTTATTCCAAGTGGGAGGTAACGCGGGAAGCTCCCTAGGACCGTTGTTAGCAGCTTGGATCATCGTTCCACTAGGGCAGGTTTCCGTTTTATTCTTTTCCGCGGCAGCCTTGATAGCCATCGGGGTAATGCTCTATATAAGTAAATGGTACAAACAAAACATCCATCATTTGCGCCCGAAACCGAAGGTAAAAAGCTTGCAAACCGGGAACGATCTACCCAGGAAGACCGTGGCTATTTCGATAGGAATCTTATTATTCCTGATATTTTCGAAATATTTCTACATGGCCAGTATGACGAGTTATTACACCTTTTACCTGATCGATAAATTCGGCGTATCGGTACAATCAGCACAGGTATACCTATTCGTATTCTTATTCGCGATTGCCGCCGGCACCTTTATAGGCGGCCCGGTAGGCGACAAGATCGGCCGTAAATACGTTATCTGGATTTCTATACTCGGCGTTGCCCCGTTTACATTACTCTTACCTTACGCAAGTTTAGGCTGGACCGTAGTACTTAGCGTATGCATCGGCGTCATTTTATCATCGGCCTTCTCAGCGATCCTGGTATATGCACAGGAGTTGATCCCCGGTAAAGTCGGCATGATTGCAGGATTATTTTTCGGATTAGCCTTTGGAATGGGAGGAATCGGTTCCGCGGTAATTGGTAAACTGGCAGATGCAACCAGTATCGAGTATGTTTACAAGGTATGCTCTTATTTACCCTTACTGGGATTACTTACAATGTTCCTTCCCAATTTAGAAAAGCATAAGGTTAAGGGTTGATTACGAAACTCATAATCCATCAGAGATCTTAACGATCATTCAAAAAGGTTTCGAACAATGATGTTCGAAACCTTTTTAACCTCAAACATCAACACAAAATTCTAATCCCGAATTTCAGGAACAGCTCCCATAAAATGCCCGCGATCCTTTTAATTCCCCGAAAACTGGAAGGTTGATTATCCAAGATCCTTCCGGGAACAATTACTTAGCCTAACAAACAATTTTCATTCTTAATTTTTCTTACGGAGTTGCGAGAGTTCCTGTTGCAATGATTTATTTGCAACTTGCAGGGTTTGTAAAGCTTGCTGTAAAGAATTTTTTTCTGCGGTTAACAAATCACATAATTCTTCCAGTTCATATTTCTTCTCCATGACCCTGTAGTATTTGACCCGGTAATTAACTTCCTTGGGAGGGGCTTCCACATTGGGTTCTGCAACCATTTCATTCGGTGTCTCAAAGTGATCCATACTGATACCAAGTGTATCGCAGATTTGCAGCAACATGGCCGACTCGAAAATAGTAGTTTGAAACAGTTCGTAAATCTTTTGCCGGGTAACACCGAGCCTTTTGGCAAAACGGGTTTTGTTGAAACCCATCTTATCCAACATTTCCAATAAACGCTTTCCATGATGAAATTGATAATGTACCGGTTTTCCACCCTGTTGCAAGCCGTAAAATTCATTCGGATCAGTTTCCAGCTTCTCCAAGAACTTTTCCAAGGTACTTCTTTTAATGGCCTCTTTCCTTAGGTGATATTGCGCCGACTGGTAAGAAAAGCCCATCAGTTTCCGAAAATCCACTACCGACATATTTTTCTTTTTCAGCAACTTGCGCAACAACAATCCCTCATGAACCCATGGCCCGGGTTGATGCAAGATGTTCATAGTTTACATTTTTAATAATTAAAACAAATACTTGTGCATTTTTAATTCGCAATATTAAACTATTTCTCACATATTGAGCATATAAAACTCAATCTTTTTTTACGCGCAACTACTTTGGCTAGTTTTTTGTTAAACTGATTATTAGATATTTGCAAGTAAATCGAAAAAGTAAACAATGACTTGTATGAAAAGATTCTTTAATGCCGCCATGGCTTTTGGTTTAATAATGGTCATCTTCGCCTCATGCGCTTCATCACAGGGTCCTTCTGTTGGTAGTGTGAAAAGGAGCTTAAAAGGTACCTGGGTGGTAAATAACATTAGCTTCGAAGGTATGCCCCAGAACATGAAAGTGACCACGGTTTTTAGCGGCATCCCCTACAAATGCTTGGAAGGTAGTGTTTGGACTTTCCCCCCAAATTATTACGGCTCTTATGCTATCAGCTCTACAGCCACCGATTGTAACCCGATGACTCAAAAAATCGTTTGGAGTAACCAGGTACAAAACGGTGCGGTATTCTTGCAGTTCAAAGAAATATATGAAGGCGAAAAAGCCAAAAATGTAACTGAAGGTTACCGGATGGAGATTTCCAATATGAGCGAAACCAGCATGACTTGGAAGGCCCCGGTGAATGTAAGTGGTCAAACTGCCTACGTTATCTACAATTTATCTAGGCAATAAATTTATTATATATTCAAACTTATTCAATGCAGCCAACCGCTTTACCACGGTTGGCTGTATCATTTTAATATAAGCGGTTTGAACTTGTTAATGGCATCTACCGCCGGGTTCCGGTGGGCGTTACAGCAATTTTTGCATTGGCATCAAACCGGGAATATCCCTTGAAAACGAAAACAACATCCTTATGTAAGTTTGCCATGGAATCCTGCAAGCCTATCCAGTCGATATGTTCTATCCAATGCCGGCCAATTTAATAATGAAGTTCCGGCAGATAAATCGTCCATAATTAGAGCTTTTGTGTATCTTTGCCATCCTTTATTGATATTAGAATTACACATGAAAGCATTTAATCTTTTTATAAAATACCGTTTACAAATCGGTATATTTTTATTGGTAGCCGGGATCGCGATGGGATTTTCACTCGGGTGGTGGGAAGCTTCTATCGTGTTATTTTTGGCAGCAGTTTGTATCGTGACGCATTATATGTTTGGCCCGATGCGCTTGGTGCAGGAAGCCGTTGAGTCAGGTGATGTTGATGCGGCCATGGCCATTATGAATAAAATCAAGTTCCCTAACTTGCTTTATAAACCCATCCGTTCGGTTTACTATTTCATGCAAAGTAACCTGGCGATGCAAAGCCAAGATTTTGACAAGGCCGAGGCTAATATCCGCCAAAGTATAAAATCCGGCAGCCCGATGAAAGAGATGGAGGGGATGCAATATTTCCAACTGGGAATGATTGCTTCTCAAAAAGGTGATTTGAAAGGCGCCGATCAAAACTTGAAACGCGCGCTAAAAATCGGGATGCCTGATAAGGAAAATAAAGCAGCAGCATTATTTGCACTGTGTAATATTGCTGCCAGCCGCCGCGACTTCAAGAGTGCAAAGGACTATTTACGCCGGGCCAAGGATTGCAGGCCTACAACCCCGCAAATCGTTGCTGAAATCAAGAAAATGGATAAGTCCCTTTCCAGGATGCCCGGTTGATCCAAAACTTGACCTCATTTTTTAAAATATTAAAAGGATGTTAGTATTAGAGCTAACATCCTTTTTTATTCTCAATGCTGTTTCTTAAATATATCGCCAAGATGCAGTTTAGTAGCGGATGAATTAAACAACTTATTCCCTGGTGAGTAATTTATCCAGGGCCTGTTTTAGATCATCCCATAAATACTCGGTATCTTCTAAACCGAAATAAATCCGTACCATTCTATGTTTCGGGTTTTCCCCATCAAACTCGCTAGGTAAAACGTTTGCACAAGAAGGGAATACCAAGGATTCATGCCCGCCCCAAGAAACCGCCATTAAGAAATGTTTCAAGGAGTTACAGAACAACTCGATCTTTGCAAGATCCCTTGTTTTGAGCTGAATCGTAACCAGGCCGCCTGCACCTTTCATTTGTTTTTTTGCCAAATCATACTGCGGAAAATCGGGATCGAAAGGAAAATATATCCGCTCGATGGCCGCATGTTCTTTTAACCTGGGAAAGATGAGCTGGGCAGATGTATCGCATTTCTTTAACCTTAATTCCAAGGTCCTAAGCCCGCGGATCAACAACCAAGCATTCATGGGAGCTATCGCACTGCCAACATTCAGGTATTCTGACTTGAATATCTTTTCCATCTTTTGCTTACTTCCTGTTAAAACACCCGCTACCACATCACTATGCCCCCCTATATATTTTGTGGCTGATTGTAAAGCCAGGTCTATACCCATACTGACCGGGGATTGGAATAAAGGTGAACAATGACTGTTATCTACGATAGATACGATATGATGTTCTTTTGCCCAATTAGCTACCGCTGTTAGATCCTGCAATTCGTACGTAAAAGAATTGGGCGTTTCCAAGTAAACCAAGGTGGTATTGGATTGCCTTGCCCGTTCGAAATTCTCGATATCCGTACCATCGATAAACGTTGTTTGTACACCGAAACGGGGCAGGATGATTTCAAACATATGCTTTGCCCAACTATATGGATCTCTTACCGAAACGATATGATCTCCATGTTTCACTTGTGACAAAATCGCTGCGAAGATCGCCCCTGCGCCGCTACTAAATACTAAAGCATCCTCGGCGCCATCCAGGGCAGCCAATTTCTTTCTCAAGATTTCCAGGGTCGGGTTCATACCCCGTGAATATAAAAATCCGCTATACTCATCCAGCATAAGCTGGCGCATCTCTTCAACTGTTTTAAATGCAAAGTTGCTACTTTGCACGATCGGGGGGGCTACAGCATTAAAGTACATCTCCCGATCTTCACCCAATTCATTAATAATGTATGATAAATCCATAAGCTCATTTTATTGCCTCAGCAATATGTCACGAATAATTAGACAAGCAACCTTAATTACCGTTTCAAATTAATTGTTGGTAATTTCCTCCCTGACTACCTTTTTAGCCCCAAAATATAATGGAAGCCCTACAAAGAAAATGCTCAAACCTATTAAGGCTCCTTTCCAATCTTGGATGAAAATATTTACAGTTACCATTAAATACACCAATACAAATATAAGTGTTGTATACGGGTATGATTTCATTTTATAAATCCCAAGCCCGTCCATAGACTTGGTTTTCCTTCGCAATACGAATATTGATGCCGCGGCGGATGCTAACCCGATCGTGTCGAAGAGCATCACGTATTTCAACATTTTATCGAAGGTGCCCAGGAAAAATATCACGATGATAATCAACGCGGTAAACACCGTTAAGGCTACTTGCTGCACCTGTGTTGCCGGGTTCACACGCATGAAAATAGCTGGCAAAACCCCATCTTCGGCCATTGCATAATACATGCGTGGGTTGCTAATCAAGTTCACATTAGCGTAGCCCATCACCGAGATAAACAATAATACCGAAGTAATCTTGAAGCCGCTTTCTCCGAAAAATGCCTGCATCATCCTCGAAGCTAAAGCATCGGTCGTTTTCAGTTGCTCGAAGCCAATCACTTTAATATATGCATAGTTGATCGTGAAATATGCCGTAATGATGATTGCCATGCCAATAAAAATGCCCTTGGGCATATTCCTGGCCGGCTCCTTGATGTCGCTTCCGAAGTTAATAGTTTGCTGGTACCCCCCGTAGGTAAAGAATACCGGCACCAAGGCGGCGCCAAACATGTATAACCAGTTATGACCGTTGTGTCCTGTTATAGATTCAACAGCTTTCGGCGCCTGGACATCCCCGACGAAGATCGTCATACACAATACCAACACCATTAATATCTTTATAACGGTTAGGATATTTTGCCAACTCGCACTCATGCGTATGCCGATCATATTTACCGTGTACAGTAGAGCTACTGTTCCAAAAGCAATTAATTTTAGACCGGCATTATTTTGCAGCGATGCCGGCAATAGTACCGGGCCAATGTATTCTGCCCCGATCATGCAAACCGCGGCCACCGAAGCTGCATTAGAGATCAATACCGTCCAGTTGATCATAAAAGCGTAAGCCGGGTGGTAACAGTAAGACATAACCTTGTAAAACCCACCGGCTTTGGGATAACGGGAGCCGATCTCTGCATAAGTCAAAGCCCCGCAAAGAGTTACGAAACCACCGATCACCCAAATCAGTAAAAATTGCCAAGGCTCATTTACTTCCCTGGAAACATTAATAGGTGTTCGGAATATTCCCATGCCTATCACAAGGCTCACCACGATCATGGTGAGATCGAATAATCCTAATTTGGGCTTGATGCTCATAGATTGTAAGATAATATTCAAAGATTAATTTTTATCGAAAATTTAAAATCCATCAAAATAGCGTAGGTTTGCCCTGTTATTGGTTGTGGAACAACACCCTAGTTGTCATCCACATTAAAAGGGAACACCGGTGCAAAACCGGGGCTATTCCCGTAGCTGTAATCCTGCCCCATTCATTTGGGGAATACATCCTTGGTATTCAAAGCCACTGTTTTCTTTGAAAATGGGAAGGCGCCACCGGATCAGGTAAGCCAGAAGACCTGCCAATTTCAACTACACACCACGCTTTCGGGAAAAAAGCGAGGATGTAAAGCCTTCCCGGCATTATATCTTTCATATTCCTGTTCCGTGGCATTTTTCAAGGATCGCTAAAAAATTATGCAAAAGAAGCAAATTATCCTCCCCCTCTTATTCTGGGGAGCCGGATTGTCTACAGCATTGGCGCAACATGGCCAACCGAAAGATTCAACCGCAACCAACCAGCTTAATACCGTCGTGGTAACCGCCGCCAAGTTCCCCAAGCAACTGTCGGAAACCGGTAAGGTTGTAACCGTAATTACAGCAGAAGATTTAAAAAGGAACAGTGGCAAAACTTTAAGCTCCATCCTTAATAACCAAGCTGGGATCGTTGTTAACGGCGCCGAAAACAACCTGGGCTCCAACCAGGAAGTTTATACCAGGGGCGCTTCCAGTGGCAATACTTTGATCCTGATCGATGGTATTCCACTTTACGATGCCTCTACCATTAATAATACGTTTGATATAAATTTTTTACCTGTCTCACAGATCGAAAGAATCGAGATACTAAAGGGCAGCCAATCAACTTTATACGGCTCTGATGCCACTGCCGGGGTAATTAATATTATCACCAAGAAAAATGCCGATAAACCTTTAGGCATATCCGGCCAGTTGGCTTACGGTAGTTACGATACTTACAACGCCAATGCGAACCTCGGCGGTCAAGCCGGGAAATGGTCTTACCAGGCCGGGTACAATTATCTCTCCAGCAAGGGATTTTCCAGCGCTTATGATTCCACCGGCAAACAAAATTTTGATAAGGATGGCTTTACCCGCAACCAGGGCTATGCAAGCATAGGTTTTAAACCTGGAGATAACTGGGAAATAAAAGGATTCGTCAATTATTCGAAATATACAACCGGCTTAGATGGCGGCGCATTCCTCGATCAAACCCGGAATAAACTACATAATAATACCTTGCTCGCAGGCATTAACAACCGTTATAATTTCAAGAAAGGTAGCTGGTTCTTTACATACAATTATCAAAAGAATGATCGCCACCAAATGAAAGATTCCGTTACGGAATTTGACTACTATTATTATGCAGATTATATCTCCAATACACATCAATTGGAAACTTATGTCAACTTCGATCTGACCAAGGAAGTACAGCTGATCGTGGGCGCTGATTACCGTACGTCTAATACGGACGAGCAATACAAGTCGGCATTTCCCATTACAGGCTTGGGTCCTGACAGTGCGCATATGAATCAATTCAGCCATTACGCTTCATTGTTCTTGCATAATCTCGGTGGTTTTACAATGGAAATCGGCGGCAGGTTCAATTACCATTCCGTTTATGGAAACAATCAAACGATTTCGTTCAACCCTGCATATGTTATCAACGATAAGCATAAGATTTTTGCCAATATATCCAGCGCTTATAAAACACCCACTTTATATCAATTATTTTCCGAGTTTGGAAACCGTAACCTAAACCCTGAATCTTCGTTAAACTATGAAGCAGGTTACCAAGGCTTTTATTCAAAAAAGATCAATTTCAGGGTTACAGGCTTTTTCCGGGAAGTTAAAAACTGGATCGATTTCTATTCCGGGATTTATCCGGAGCCAAGTTATTATGTAAATGCAGACAAACAGGAAATATACGGAGCCGAGATTGAAGGCAACTGGAATATAACGGATGACCTGCGTTTCAACTTGAATTACACGTACGTAAAAGGTAAAACTATTGATAAAGACAGCACCTACAACAATTTGTTCCGCAGGCCGGAACATGCATTAAATGCAGGTTTAGGTTACCAGGTCAATGATCAACTTTTCCTTTCCCTGGTAGGTAAATGGTATAGCAAGCGCTGGGAGAAGCAGTATAATGCACCTTCCGTTCCATTGAAAAGTTATTATACGGTAGATGTATACGCATCTTATCAAATCAATAAACATCTCAACCTTTTCGTTGACGCCCGCAATATCACCGATCAAGAATATTTTGATATCTGGGGATATAATAACAGGAAATTCAATGTCAACGGCGGATTACAATTTAATTTTTAATATACACATATAATAATCACATGATGGAAAACAAGAAAATTAACCCGAGAACAGGTTTATTAGTACTCTTCATCCTGATTGTAGGAACCCTGAGAGTGCTTAATAGCGGTGAGCTTACCCCCTTTTCTAATTTCACACCGATCGGTGCAATGGCCCTGTTTGGCGGCGCTTATTTTTCGGACAAATGGAAGGCTTACCTGTTTCCTTTATTGGCTTTATGGCTAAGCGATGTTGTAATGATGCAGTTTGTTTATAAATCTGATTTAAGTGGATTGTTATACCGGGGCTGGTATTACAACTATATTGCATTTGCCGGCATGGTGCTTATCGGCCAATGGATACATAAAATTACCGTCATGAAATTTATCCTGGGTGCGGTTGGCGCCGCATTATTTCACTGGATCGTATCTGACTTCGGTGTATGGATGTCAGGCGGCACCAACATCCTTACCGGTCAACCATTTACGAGGGATTTCAACGGTTATTTGCAATGCTTGGACCTGGCGATTCCATATTTGCAAAGAATGTTACTTGGAAATATTATGTACGGGGCCATCATGTTTGGAACTTACGAACTCATCAAACGTAAATATCCAACACTGGCATACGCGAATGCATAGGCGCAGCGTGTCTCCATCCATATTTCCGGGTATTTTATGTTCCCGCCAATATTGCTAATAAATCCTGATCCCGCTATGCCAAACATATATTGCCATAGCGGGATTTTCATATCAACAAATCCTTTGAAAATGATTTGCTCTTCATTTTTACCGGCAGCTACCCAAATGATCTACGATATGGGATTATCCCATCACCTGCAAGGGGTTACATTTGAATGTCCACCCGTTGCAAAAGGGCAACCTGCTATTGTTAGATGCGTGCTTGAAGGGTTCCAATATTCAAGTACGGAGATAGACCGTATCTTTTCTGCCTCCAAAGCACAGGGAAAAAGTTTATACTTCGTAGACGAGCCGCTTCTTGCCAAAATTGCACCTAGTATCATCTTCACGCAAGATGTCTGCGAGGTTTGCCAAATCGATACACGCTGTACCCAACAGGCCATAGATGCTTTACCCCAAAAACCAGAAATCGTTACGCTTTCACCGGACAACCTCGATGACGTTTTTCAATGCGCGGTTGATATCGCCCAAGCCCTTGGGGAAGAGTCTGCTGCTTTTCATTACCTTGCAAAGTTGCAATCAAGAATTGATGGCATTATCGATACATTACGGCAGCACCGGGCAAAGCTCAAAAGGGTAATGCTGATGGAATGGATGCACCCGGTTTATAATTGCGGGCATTGGATCCCGATGCAAATTGCCTACGCTGGCGGGGTGGATATGCTGTCTAACCCCGGCGGGGATTCCATTGTCACTTCCTGGGAAAAAATAAAGAAGTATAACCCCGAGATACTAGTAATAGCTCCTTGCGGGTTCATGATTGATAGGAGTATGGAAGAAATTCACCTGCTAACCGGGCTCGATGGTTGGAAGCAATTGAAAGCCGTGCAGGATAATAAGGTTTACCTGGCAGATTACGATTTGTTTACACAACCCAGCGCCAGCACATTGGTGGATGGTATTAGCGTATTATCACATATCTTCCACCCGGAGATATGCGAAATACCCAATCGCCTGTTAACAAAATTTAAACATCTTCCCCAAGAAATAGAAGTTTTTATATGATACATTTTATTACCGGTGGCGCCAGGTCAGGTAAAAGTAGTTACGCGCAAAATTGTGCCCTGGAACTGGATACAAACCCCGTATACGTTGCCACAGCAAAAATTTGGGATAAAGAATTTGAACAAAGGGTCAAAAGACACCAAGCAGATCGTACCGAAGAATGGACTAACTACGAGGAAACACTATATCTAAGTAAGTTACCTTTAAATGGGAAAACAGTTGTGATCGATTGCGTTACCTTATGGTTGACAAATTTCTTTTTACATCACGAACAGGATATTGAATGTTGTTTGAAGGAATTTAAAAAAGAAATAGATCAATTATTAAATTATCAAGGAAATATATTCATCGTAAGCAACGAAATCGGCATGGGCGTTCACGCGGAAACAGAAGTGGGGCGAAAGTTCACGGACCTGCAAGGGTTTGCTAATCAATATGTAGCTTCGAAAGCCACTTCCGTTACATTGATGGTTTCAGGTATCCCTATGAAGATCAAGGGGCAATGACTTTAGCAGAACATAAACACAAAATATGTTATTTAATATATCAACACCTGGAGTAGAGATACAAGCAGCCTTACAGGATAAAATAAATCAGAAAACAAAACCTATCGGGGCTCTCGGCAAATTAGAAAATATTGCCTTGCAAGTAGGGTGCATTCAACAAAGCTTAAATCCACAGGTAAGGAAACCCTGTATCTTGGTCTTTGCTGCCGATCACGGCATAGCGGCTGAAGGGGTTGTTAATCCTTATCCCCAGTCGGTAACTGCTCAAATGGTGTATAATTTTATTGAGGGTGGTGCGGCAATCAATGTATTTACACATTTGCATCAAATCGATCTGAAAGTTATCGATGCCGGGGTAGCGCATCATTTTGATCCGGGCTTACCTATCACGCATGCTAAGCTTGCGTATGGCACCAAGAATTACCGGCATGAGCCTGCCATGAGCAAAGATGAATGCGTATCTGCCATTCAAAAAGGAGCGGAGCTGGCCAGGGAGATGGCGCTTAAAGGCAGCAATACCATAGGGTTCGGAGAAATGGGGATCGGCAATACTTCCGCGGCTTCCCTGTTGATGTCGGCGCTTTGCCATGAAGATATTGAAACTTGTACCGGAGCAGGGACGAGCCATACAGGCGAGATATTACAACAAAAGATTACCGTGTTAAAAGAAGTGCAATCTAAACATGCCGAGATAAACGGTACGCTTGATATATTAGCTACCTTCGGCGGCTTTGAAATTGCTATGATGGTAGGCGCCATGCTAGCTGCCGCAGAACAAAAAATGATCTTGGTAATAGATGGATTTATCGTCAGCACGGCTTTATTAGTAGCCAGTAAATTATTCCCTGGCGTATTACATTATTGCATATACGCGCATACATCCGATGAAAAAGGTCACCGGGTACTATTGGATTATCTCGGGGCAGAGCCTTTATTACAGTTAAATATGCGTTTAGGTGAAGGTACCGGCGCTGCTTTGGCGATTCCATTAATCCAATCGGCAGTGGCATTCTTAAACCAAATGAGCAGCTTTGAAAGCGCAAAAATTTCGAACATACCCGCATGAAAAAAGAGTTCCATTATTTCCTTACGGCCCTGATGTACTATACGCGCATCCCCGTGCCCCTGAATATCGGGCATGGAACAGAAATGTTGAATAAAGCGACCCGCTATTTCCCGTTGATCGGTTATATAATTGCTACAATCGTAGGCGCAACTTTCTACTTGGCCCAGTTGGTATTGCCACAAACCGTCTCCATTATATTGGGAATAGCGGCCGGCATATTTGCTACCGGCGCTTTCCATGAAGATGGTTTTGCCGACACCTGCGACGGTTTCGGCGGGGGCTGGACGAAGTCCAAGATACTCGATATCATGAAAGACAGCAGGGTTGGCACCTTTGGGATGGTAGGACTATCGCTGGTGCTCTTATTAAAGCTTTTTTCGTTAACATCGATGCCTTGGCAATTAGTCATAATGGCTGTGTTTGTGGCACATCCGCTGAGCAGGTGGTTAGCATTAACCGTGGTGTACAGCATGCAGTATGTCCGGGAAAATGAGGACAGCAAAGCGAAGCCCATCGCGAAAGGAATGACTCACTTGGAATTTACCTTTGCTTCTTTTTTCGCATTCTTGCCATTAGCGGCCATGATTTATTATTTTAATTGCCCTGCATTATTACTAGTCATGGTGCCTTTATTCTTGGCCAGGTGGTATTTTGTAAGGTTAATGCGTAAATGGATCGGTGGCTATACCGGCGATTGCCTCGGGGCTTTACAACAAGCGGCTGAAACCATTATTTACCTATTTTTTTGTTACAAAGGATGGCAATTTATTTTATAAGGCATACGGCCCCGCAAATTGAAAAAGGAATATGCTACGGGCAAAGTGATATCCCGTTGGCAGCGACATTCGATCAAGAAGCGGTAGCGATACAAAGGAAAATACCGGGAAAGATTGTGCTTGCGTATTCAAGCCCACTGCTTAGATGTCGCAAGTTAGCAAGTATTTTAACAGGCGGACAATATGTTATAGATAACCGTTTACTGGAATTGAATTTCGGTGACTGGGAGTTAATGGCATGGGACCAAGTTCCTTCACAAGATTTGCAGGCCTGGATGAACGATTTCGTTTCCCAGGCCACACCAAAAGGGGAATCTTATTTAAATTTATTTGAAAGAACCATTGATTTCTGGCAATCCATAGAGCAACTCGGCAAACAAGAAAACATTCTCGTAATAACCCATGGCGGGGTGATCCGGGCTATACAGGCATATATAAATAGCATCCCGCTGGAAGATTCATTCTCCTTCAAAATCAACTATGGCCATATTTGCAAATTAAGTTATGGGAATAACTACTGGCAACATACCGATTGTTAAAAAGACAACATAATCAATATCAACACATTAAATAATATAATATAATCCGCTACAACCCCAAGCCGGATTTTCCTATCTTTACTACAACAGTCAATTATTTATACCCAAATACTATGAATGTATTCTTAAAGACGCTCGTCTTTGGACTAACTATCTATGCGAACAACATTTCAAGGGTAAATGCCCCGGGGAAAGATGAAAACGTTGTTATTAAAAACAAGGTAGAAAAGTACCAGTTTACCTTTGGCGACAAAAATGCACCTGTTGTAGTGAACCAGGAAGACATGGTTACCTATCAATGTAATGATTTCAGAACTTCTATTGGTTATGCCGAATTTTATGATGCACAGAGTGCAATTACTTCGATAAAAGCTAGGGTTAACGGGAAAAAGTTCGGTGTAAAACCGGTTCACCAAGCCTATTCTGTCGATGGTTTCTTTTATTCAGATGCTAAAGTTTGCCTGTTCGAGCTTCCGTTGAATGAAAAAGGAAGTGAAAGCAGCGTTGAATTATCAAAGGTGATTTATGATCCGCGGTATTTAACGTCCATCTATTTTAGCGAAGGCTATTTCACCAAGGTAAAACAAATTGTGCTGGTAATCCCTAGTTGGATGCATGTTGATATCAAGGAAATGAATTTTGATAAGGGCAAGATCACCAAAAGCGTACAAAGGGATAGCAAAAACGATAGCAAGATTATTACTTATACAGCGAAGAATGTAAAAGCCAGGACATCGGAAGCATATGCGCCTGGTCCTTCATATATTTACCCTCACCTGCTCATATGCTCCCAATTTGCTGAAACAAAAGATGGCAAAGTCAATTATTTCAATTCTACTGACGATCAATATGCCTGGTACAGATCCCTCGTCAAGATGATGAAATCAGGCGATCCCAGCGTGGCAGAAGCTGCCAAAAAAATTACGGCCGGGGCCAATAGCCCTACGGAAAAGGCAAAAAAAGTTTTGAATTGGGTACAAGATAACATCCGTTACATCGCGTTCGAAGACGGCATCGCGGGATTCAAACCCGACAACGCGCATGATGTCTTGAGTAAGAAATATGGCGATTGTAAAGGCATGGCCAACCTCACGAAAGAATTATTATCGGCCTCCGGGCTAGATGCCCGCCTCTGCTGGATAGGCACCAATCATATAGCATATGATTATTCCATCCCTTCCCTTGCGGTTGATAATCACATGATATGCGCCGTAAAAATTGATGGCAAATTTCACTTCCTCGATGGCACGGAATCATATATCGGCTTTGACCAGTATGCCGAACGCATCCAAGGTAGGCAAGTAATGATTGAAGACGGCGATCATTATATATTAGAACATATACCCCTGAGGACTTTAGAGCAAAACCAGGTCATTGAAAAAAGACAACTGGCAATAAAGGGCAACGATATCGTGGGAACCGTGAACCTGGAGTATACCGGCGAAGCTATGGAGAGTTTATTAACAGGCATTCACAGCACTGAAAAACAAGACACGGAGAAATCGTTAACAGAATTCCTTTCTGAAAGCGATAAGAAATGTGAAATCAAGCAATTGAAAACTTCCGACTTGAAAGATTGGAATCAAGATTTAACGATCAACTACGATGTAAAACACCAAGATGCCGTCACCCAATTTGACAAAGAGATGTACTTGGAAATTGATTTCAGGAAAGAATTTAAGAACTTGATCATAGATACTACGAAGCGCGAAACAGATTTCATTTTCAACTTCAAAAGAATTTTAATCCACGAAACCAGTTTAGAACTACCGCCGGGCTACCAAGTGCAAAATACCCCGGCGCCAGTTAACATTGACCGGGATCAATATAGCTTTGTATCGGTATATAAATCTTCCGGCAACCAATTAATTTACACCAAGTGCATAAAAATAAAAGATACGCATCTTCCTATATCAGCGATGAAACAATGGAATGCAGATCTCAAGCAATTGACCGATCAATATAACAACCAAGTTACCCTAGTTAAAAAATAACAACCTATTATATGCGTAATAAATTATTTAAAGGAGTTTTACTATTAATCTGCGCCCTTAACACCTATCACCTGGCCTTTTCTCAATCTAAAGAAGAGCTGAAATACAAGGAACTGGCTGAAAAGACGAGGAAAGAAATTTGGTCCTGGAATGATGCTATCTACAAAAACTACCATGTTCCTGAGAAATATGAAAAAGAGTCTTCGGTAATCCTGTACAGATCTATCGTTGCTAAAGCGGACCGCCGTTCCGGGGGGATTAAATCTGTGCCGTACTACAATCATATCTTGAGGGAGGCGGTTAAAATACAAGACAAGGCAGCCCTAGATGAATATTCCAAGCTTAGCTACACCCAGTTTATAGATCAATCAAGGGGTAGGAAAATGCGGAATACCATCTTGGGAGTTCGCATTATAAAACCGGATGGAAAAATTGAAGATGTGAATGTTGATGAAGCCGTGTTATTGGACGAAGACAACCGTAAAAGCAAGAAAAAGTTAGCCATCCCGGGGTTGGAAGTGGGAGATGTAATAGATTATTTTATTTGGGATATGAATGAAACTATAGGCATCGGCACACCCGGCAATGCACCATTTACCAAGCAGTATAATACGGAACAGGAATCCATCATTTTTGGAACTGCTACACCGGTTCTTAATTACAGGATACACTTCGACATCCAAAAAAGCTTCGGTCTCTCATACCGTTTAATGAACGGGGCGCCGGATTTCAAAGTAAAAGATAAAGGCGACAGCCACGAGATGGATATTTTGATTACTGATGTACCCAAATTACCACTGACCTTGTGGATGTCCATTCTACAACAAGTGCCGTGCATCAGGCTTTCCATTGGACTGCCATCAAAAACATTCGTAAATGTTGACAAGGAAATACGGGCTGGTGAAATAGTGAAAGTTGTCCCTGGCGCAAACTTCCAGAAGATTGTTAAAGATGCTGTTTTGCACCATGAAGGTCGCAGCGCCATGGTAAAAGCGCTTCCCAGCTTTAAGGCCATGTTGCGCAAGATAAAATCTTACCGCAAAGAACATCGAGATGCCGACAATGATGAATTAGCGACCTATGCATATTACCTGGCGAGGTTTTATTTCCTATATTCCGTTAATCCTAATGATAAGATCGTAGTAGACTTTCAAAGAAATAAGTTCCAGTTTACAGATGATGTATTCTTCGTGGCCTTTCTTTCCAGGTTATTGGAAGAGGCCGGCGTGATGACCAAGTTCGTAATGGCCGTTTCAAAGTATGGTCCACAAGCAGATCAAACTTATACAGCTAGCGATTACAGCATCTTATTGATGAGCACCGGCCCATCCCCGGTTTTCTTTTCATCCCCGAATATGTTTACCGAACCGGGCATCCCATCCTACTTGCAAGGACAAAAAGCAAGTACTTTTTCTTACTATAAAAAGTCGACAGAAGATGATCTAATACTACCGCTCAGTACTTATAAGGATAATATCAAGACAGAAAAATATGATATCAGTATTGACCCCGGAATGGAATCCTTAGTATTTAACCGGGTAAGCAGTATTGATGGTGCAGGCAAAGAATCTGCCCAACGCGATCTTCTCCTTTTTGAAGACATCTATGATGACGAGCGAATACTCTTGAAGGAAATAAGCTTCATGACAGGATTAGTGGAAGGGAAACGAACGATCAAACTTTATACAGAATACAAAAATGCATTTTCGAAAGCGAGGAAAGAAAGGGAGGAATGGATGGCAGATGAGGTGGAAGGAGAAATCGGGATCAAACCGAAAGATGTAACCGGCTTCAAGATCAAATCTACCGGAATGCGTGATCGGAAAGGTAAGGAAAGTGAATTAAACTATGTAAGCCAATTCAAAGTAGATGGCCTATTAAAAAAAGCAGGTAATAATTATATCCTGGAGGTAGGTAAGATCATCGGGGGACAATTAGAAATCAAAAATGAAGATAGATCTAGGAACCAGGATATCTTCCAGCCATATGCAAGAACATTTGAATATGATATCGCGATCAGCATCCCCGGGGGGTACCAGTTAGAAGGAGTCGATAAACTCAATGGAAGTGTTGACAAGGGCGCGGCGGCATTTACCACGAGCGCCAAAATTGAGAACGGGAAGCTGTACTTAAAAGTTCAAAAAATCTACAAAAATGTATTTGACAGGAGTAGTACCTGGGGCGAATACCTATCGGTTTTGGATGCAGCCAACGATTTCCAGAACCAAAAATTACTTTTAAGGAAAAGCTGAAAGCAGGTTGCAGTTAATAACAATAAATTTATATAGAAATTTGTGCTTGAAATCAAAATATGCTTTACCTTTGCTGCAAAGCAATATATAAGAATGTTCATGTTACGCAATTGTATGTCATATAAGATAACATCCAAGAAACTGCAAAAGCAGCAGGAGAAGGGTGTATTGCGGGCATGTTATCATCTCAGTTAACGAGTATAAGTTATCAAAAGATATAACGAAAAGGTCCCGCAAACGAAAAGTTTCGGGACCTTTTTCATTTGATGATGAATAGATTATATACAACGAAAGATAAGCCAATGCTGCAATTAGGGCAATCGATAAAGATCTCTAAGTGCAAGATGGGAAAGTATTGTATGTACAATCCCAACCGGAAGCGGTATGTATTTATGTAAGCGAGAAGTTTAACATTTTTACAACCCGTTCCGGTACAACCCGGAACGGGTTTTGTTTTTTAAGAGCAATTTTAAAATGGTAAAATATAAATCAACATATAATATGATCCCCAATAATCAATATACAATGAGACATGTAGTACAAATTGTTAAAGAAGCCTTAGTAGCCAATTTCCAGGAACTGGACCGATATTTTGAAAAAGATCGGGTGATGTTGCATTTCAAACCATCCCGCGAACACTGGAACGTTCGCGAGGTGTTAGAACATGTCAGCCTAACAAATTATTTTTTATTATTGATCATCAATAAAGCGACCAGGCGGGCATTGGATCGTAAGCAAGATGGTATTATGCTGCACCCACCGGAAGGCTATCATCTGAAATTTAAAGAAATTGATGTGATCGGTAGCAAATCCTTCGGCTGGATCAATCCAGATTTTCTCGAACCTACGGGAGGGAAATCCTTCGAAGAAATCCGCCGCCAATTGAAACAACAGTTCGCACAATGCATGTATAACCTTTCCATGTTAAAAAATGGGGAAGGACAACTCGTACAAATCCGGATGAGCGTGCATCATTTAGGTAAATTAGATATCTATCAATATATCTATTTCCTAACCAAGCATATTGAAAGGCATATCCGCCAGATTCAAAAATTGGAACAACAGTTCGAACAACAAGCAATATTGATCTAGCATACCGGGTTTTGCCAGACCGGTTTTGCCAGGCCAGTTTTGTCAGGCAGGGCTTTGTCAGGCAGGGCTCGCGAGCCCTGCCCACAGCAAATTCCAATCATCCGGGAAGATGCCCTGCCCACAGCAAATTCCGATCATCCGGGAAGATTGCCCTGCCCACAGCAAATTCCATTCATCTGGGAAGATGCCCTGCCCACAGCAAATTTCAATCATCCGGGAAGATTGCCCTGCCCACAGCAAATTCCAATCATCCGGGAAGATTGCCCTGCCCACAGCAAATTCCAATCATCCGGGAAGATTGCCCACAGCAATCATCTGGGAAGATTCAGAAATATTTTAACAAAATATTATAATATTAGAATTAATATTCGTATATTTGCTAAGTCAAAAAACAATAAAACAATTTAAAATGAAACCGCAACTAAACATAAACACATTACATATCGCCGGGGCACCGGATCGATATTTTGTGTATGGGCGAGCGGGCCATTTCATGTATACTATTTAAAATACTATCAAGTAAATTCAATAAAATACAGAGCCCGCTCACAAGAGCGGGCTTTTTTATTTAGCCTATGCAGCTTCAGCAGCACATAGATACATTGAACAGGGTTAGTAATAAAATACATAACAGGTATCAAGATACCTGGCTGGGAAAGGTATGCTTCAGCCCATACCCAAACAGTGTCAGAGCCATTTATATATAATTGGTAATATACCAAGTATGTATAATCCCGGCTCGTACAAGCCGGGATTTTTTTGTTAACCCCAATCACCTTGGGAGAGGTGCAACCACAGTATCATTTAACCTAACTGTATGATGCAGCATTGCAAATTGCAATGCCGCACCTCTCCCCATTAAAAATTAAAATATGCTTATTTTATTTGACATGTAAATATTATCCAACTCAATCAAAAAGGCAGACCGTTATATCGCGCTGCCCCTATTGATCCCAATATTTTCTAAAAAGGACGCATAGGATATAAGCCTGTGCCCGCAAAAGGCGGGCAGGGCAGCCTATGCCGTAAATCCAGCAAAATGGACAATTTATTTGAACGAACGCGGCTCGTTACAGAAAGCAGCCAACTGTTCGATTCTGACTATATAAGGCCTAAGGAACTGTATTTGGCTATAAATAAAAGGATTCCTTCCATCTACGTGGTTAACAGGTTACAAATTGACAAGGCCATTCAAAAGTTTAAAAAAATTTATGATCATGATATTCAATATTCTTTTAATTATCATTCTGATCTTCATCATCAAGGAAAGTTTTCTTTAGAATATGCAGGATTTTGGTTGAAGAATGGATGTTTGATTTACTTTGAATATAATTATTGTACTATTTTATTTGACGATGAAATGGTCACGGGGGAATACTTGCAAATGATCACTGCTGCCTTAAAGACTTGTAAGGAGAAAATCAAAAGCAAGAAAAGCGCTATCAACATCCTTACCATCTCCAACGGTAAATACCAGTTTACCGAGTTAGAAATCACGAAGACAAATTTGTCAATACAATTATATTACGAAGATGAATTTGTCGCAGTTGATAAAACCATTATCCAGCGACTGAATCGTCAAAATGATAAGGGAATCGTATTATTGCACGGTTTACCCGGCACCGGTAAAACCACGTACTTAAGGCACTTGGTTGCGAGGCTGAAGAAAAGGGTGATTTATCTTTCTTCCAATTTTGCCCATGCATTGACGGATCCCGAATTTGCGAAACTACTGATACATTATCCTAATTCCGTTTTAGTGATCGAAGATGCAGAGAACTTGCTAGTGGATCGAAAATTGAACCCAAACTCACCGATCTCAGATTTATTAAACTTATCTGACGGTATTTTGGCCGATTGTTTACGTACGCAAATAGTTTGCACATTTAATACCGATCTTTGTAATATCGATCCGGCGGTACTTAGGGAAGGGCGTTTAATTGCGCAATATTATTTTGGCCCTTTACCTGAATCAAAAGCCCAGCAGTTGTTAAATCATTTAGAAAAAACAACAATTGCTAGTGGCCCAATGACCTTAGCCGAAATATTCAATAATGAACCGGCTACTAAAAAACATGTACAAAGAAAAGTGGGGTTTCAATTACCCTATATAAATTAAACTTATGAAAGATGAATTGATTAATGGTAATGACTTAATAGCATTGGGATATCCCGCCAATGCGGTGATGAAGGAATGTAAAATCATCTTGGAAACACATTTATCAACATTACCTAAAGAGCAAGCTTTAGAAAAATTCAAATTAGTCTTGGAAGATACCCAAGCATTTACTGAGGACGATATTTGGAAAAATGTAGCGAAAATTTTACTATCCAAACCCGCCAAAGTAATTATTGAACTGAAAGATCTAAGCAAATCCGGAACTTATAATATTTTCGGCCAGGAATATATTGAGCCGGGCGCCAAGCAACAAATGCAGCTAGCTATGCGTTTGCCTATCACGCATTCTGGCGCGCTAATGCCTGATGCACACCAAGGCTACGGCTTACCTATCGGTGGCGTATTGGCCACCGATAATGCGGTGATTCCCTACGGTGTGGGTGTGGATATCGGTTGTAGAATGTGTTTAAGCATCTTGGATATCCCGTTATATCATTTTGATGAAAATGCTTCTAAGTTCAAGCGTGAATTAATCGCACATACCGTTTTCGGCGCCGGGGCGCCCAGGTTAAAAAACAGGGCAGATCATGCCGTTCTTCACGATCCCGCATTCGACCAAGTTCCGTTTTTAAAACAACTCCAGGAAAAGGCGGCCATGCAGTTAGGGACCTCCGGCAGTGGCAACCATTTTGTTGAATGGGGAATCGTCAAAATCCAGGATGAACAAAATGAATGGAACTTACCAACCGGGAAATATGTCGGTATTTTATCGCATTCAGGTTCCAGGGGTTTGGGTGCGCAGGTAGCCGGGCATTATACCAAGTTGGCAGAGAAATTATGTTCATTGCCACAAGAGGTCAAAAGATTGGCTTATTTGTCATTGGATAGCCAAGAAGGTCAGGAATACTGGTTGGCGATGGAATTAGCCGGAAATTATGCGTCAGCCTGCCATCATGATATCCATCAACGGCTGGTAGAAGCCACGGGCGCGGAAGTATTGGCACGGGTTGAAAACCATCACAACTTTGCATGGAAAGAACAACATGGCGGTAAGGATTTAATTGTTCATCGGAAGGGTGCTACACCCGCCGGGAAAGGGGTATTGGGAATTATTCCCGGTTCTATGACTGCTCCTGGTTTTATCGTGAAAGGAAGGGGGCTGGCAACAGCCTTGGATTCTGCATCGCACGGCGCCGGTAGGCTTATGTCAAGAAAACAGGCGCTCATTAAGAACAATTGGAATGAACTGCGCAGCATGTTGAAGGATCATAATGTCACCTTGATCGGCGCCGGGTTGGATGAAGCCCCTACTGCTTACAAGAATATCAACCAGGTGATGCAGGCGCAGTCTGAATTGGTCGATATTGTCGGGACGTTCAAACCACGTATTGTCCGGATGGCAGACGCGTAGACGGGGATCGTTGGGATCCCGGCAGATTAATGTACAATGGGCTCGCTGCCAGCAATGGGCTCGCTGGTAGCAATGGGCTTGCTGGTAGCAATGGGCTCGCGAGCCCATTTTTCATAATCATACGCGTATATAAATTTTCTTTTTATCTAACACATATCCCAGCAACCAGAACAATAATACATGGGCAATAGCAAAAAACAATGATCCATTCATATCTCCGGCCCACGATTGAAAACCGTATTTATAAATCCAGCTATATAAATTCATGCCCGGTTCCGGCCTTATTAGGAAATATGTTTTCACTAATACGCCGGACATTACGTATATGAATAACGGGTTCTTTCCAAATACTTCGAAAAATTGAAAACCCTTTTTCCATTGCTGTATTTCTATTGCATACATCAATAAGGTGAGTAACAATATTGCCAAACCAACGGTTACTAGAACATAGGAGCTGGTCCATATCTTTTTATTTACCGGGAAGAACATTCCCCAGAAATACCCTACAACGACGAGCGCCACACCTGCTAGCAACAATTTGGTTAATGAACTGCCGTTAACACCATTTTTCTTGATAAATACCCCTACGAGATACCCGATCAACACGTTACAAACAGCCGGTAAGGTACTTAGCAAACCTTCCGGATCGAAGGCCACACCTTCGCCGTGATACATGTGGTTCTCACCTAGAATTGCTTTATCAATAAAAATCCCGGCATTGCCTTGCATGCTATAAGGATCTCCTTGCCCGAAAAGTGACAGTATTAACCAATACCCTAGCATAAGCACTACGCTCGCAACCAGGGCACCCTTTTCCTTAGCAAAATGGATAATCAATCCCGCGATTCCATAACATAAGGCAATTCTCTGCAAAACGCCCATAATACGGAGATGCCCCAAGGATTTAGCAACCAATTCACCCTGGTCATTATAACTGATAAAAGGATACCAGTTCAATAACAAACCGATAATAAAAATGAGGGCAGTTCTTTTCAATATTTTCTGAATCGCCGCAGAATTGCCAAGGGCTTCATATTTGGGCAATGCAAAACTCATAGCATTCCCGACAGCAAATAAGAAAAAAGGGAACACCAGGTCGGTAGGTGTCAGGCCATGCCATTCAGCATGGTGGAACGGGGGATAAACGAATTTCCAGCTACCGGGGTTATTCACCAATATCATCAATGCAACAGTCAAGCCTCTGAATACGTCCAGGGAGAGGAATCGTTTTTGTTGATTTAAGAGCATATCGTGGATTCTTTACAGGTAAAATAGAAAAATAATCCAGCAAGTAAAAGCACTCTACAACAAAGAAGCAATAAAAAGCCCGTATCTCCTTGATATTGAGAGATACGGGCCGAGTATTTTAAGCTATATTTAAGCTAACTCGCTTAACTCCAGCCAGCGGAGTCCTTTTTCATCCAACAGGTTTATGACTTCACCGATACGGCGGGAAGCGGCATCCATTTGTTCGTATGACAAATTACCATTAGCCAATTGTTGATCTAATTCCTTTTTCTCAATTTCCAATTGTTCCAATTCCTTTTCCAATCGTTCCATTTCCATCTTTTCCTTGAAGCTCATCTTTTTCGGCTTATTCTCATTTGCCGTTTTAGGTGGCGTTTCCTGGATCTTCTCTTTCTCCTTCCTAGCTTCATCTTTCAACTTTTCCTGGTCCTTTTCCCATTCCCTATACTGGGTATAGTTGCCGGGGAAATCCCTCACTTCACCTTTTCCTTCAAAAACGAACAAGTGATCTACCAACTTATCCATAAAATAGCGGTCATGGCTCACGATGAGGATACAACCTTGGTAATTCAATAAAAAGTCTTCCAAGATGCTCAAGGTGGGCAAATCGAGGTCATTCGTAGGTTCATCCAGCACTAGGAAGTTCGGGTTCCGGAAGAGGATCGATAATAAGTGCAAACGCCTTCTTTCACCGCCACTAAGTTTCGAGATATAAGTATATTGTTTTTCGGCGGGGAATAAGAATAATTCCAGGAACTGCGCGGCGCTGACCTTGGTACCATCAGCCAAAGGGAAATTTTCCGCGATTCCTTTTACAAATTCAATGACGCGCATATCTTCCTTTACCTGCAAGCCTTCTTGCGAATAATTTCCGAAGATGACCGTTTCACCAACATTAATTTTGCCACTGTCCGGCTGTTCGCTACCTAGCAGCATTTTCAAGAAAGTAGATTTACCCACACCGTTTTTCCCAACGATACCTATCCGTTCGCCTTTCTTAAACGTATAATCAAAGCCTTTCAGGATTTGGAGGTCGCCGTACGACTTGTATACTTTCTTCATCTCGATAATCTTTCCACCGAGACGGGACATTTTTACATTCAGTTCCAGTTGCTGATCCTGGATACGGGTTTGCGCTTTTTTCTCTACCTCGTAGAAATTATCCTGGCGGGATTTAGATTTGGTAGTCCTGGCCTTTGGTTGCTTACGCATCCATTCCAGTTCTTTCCGGTAAGTGTTCCTTGCTTTTTCTATGCTGGCCACATCCATCTCTTCGCGCGTAGCCTTCCTTTCTAGGTAATTTTCATAATCACCTTTATAGATAAACAATTGTCCTTTATCCAGCTCCATAATTTCATTACAAACGCTATCCAGGAAATATCGATCGTGGGTAACGAGCAGCAAGGTCACCTTTTCTTGATCGAGGAAATGCTCTAACCACTCGATCATGCTTACATCCAGGTGGTTGGTAGGTTCATCCATGATCAACAAGGTATGCTTATGTTCAAAACCGATATCGATAAGCACTTTGGCCAGGGCCACCCTTTTTTGCTGGCCACCCGATAAGGTACCTACCTCTTGATCGAGGTGATGGATATTCAATTT
Organism: Chitinophaga caeni; assembly: GCF_002557795.1. Lineage (NCBI taxonomy): Bacteria > Pseudomonadati > Bacteroidota > Chitinophagia > Chitinophagales > Chitinophagaceae > Chitinophaga > Chitinophaga caeni. The sequence goes on from NZ_CP023777.1 coordinate 765,899, forward strand.
ACCGAGGATCTGCTTTACCTTGGAGTCAAAATGCCAGGCATTCAGTTCATCCATTTGGGCGATGGCCTTCATCAATTGATCAGGATCCGGCTCGCCGGCATCTTCATCGGTCAAGCGTTCATAATTCTTTATGGCAGAAAACACCGGGTTATCCTGGTCAAAAATATTTTCAAGTATAGACTTGTGGGGAACAAAATCATGATTTTGTTCCAGCATCACCACCGTTACGTCTTTATGGATCCATACCTTACCATCATCAGGCATTTCCTTACCCAATAAAATTTTCAACAAAGTAGATTTACCAGAGCCATTCAGGGCCACCAGGGCTATTTTGTCGCCCTCCTCGATATGGAAAGAAATATTTTCAAACAGTGGCGTTACGCCATAGGCTTTCGTTAAGCCTTCAACCGTTACATAATGCATGGGGCGAAGTTAATAATGATTTTCAATTCGAAGACAAGGGGGCGCGATAATCGGTCACCCCTGATGAAATTTTAACAAAAGCAGTATCATTAGTTAATATTTTTTCGTATATTCATTGAAGAATGCTTTTGTATGAAGTGAAATTGGCCACAACTATTGAGAACCCGTACAGCCCAGATCTAAGTGAGACAAAACTTTAGTTTTTAGAATAATACCTGTAAAGCGTTCCTTCTCTTACATATATTTAATTATCAATATATTAACTTATTATTTATCAAATCATTGTTGTTAGGCAACGTGTAATCCAGTGCAAAAAGTTGTTGTTGTGGAGGTGTATTACATATTCCTGGAACAGTAGTCCCCACAGCGGCCTTTAATCCATTTGTGATTTCTTTGTTTGTATCCCCTTTCCATCAAAATAGAAGTCCCGGTGAATTACCACCGGGACTTTATTATTTAAATGATGTGATTGAGATCTATTAGAAATCGTAATTAAACATCCTGAACGAGCTTCTCAAGCCGATCGAGAAGAAAGTTTCATTCTTCTTCCAGGTATCGTTCGACTCCCTTCTAGTGGCGGCACTCACTTCAAGGCGTAAATTATTCTTAGGGTTCATCAAGAATGCGATCGTTCCCTGGACGTACAACAAATTCGTATTCAAGCCTTGCCCGATCTTGTTACCATAATCTTCGGCGCGCGTGTTATAGCTTTTATTGATATCCTTACCGAAATTAATACCGGCGGTATCCAAACCGTAATTTGCATACATAATTTCACCCCGCAAGAACCAGCGCTTGTATTGATAATCCGCGATGTTCACCCATTCCACGAAGTTAGCTCCGAGCGGGTGTGCCAAGGATTGATTATAATGTCCGTAGTTATTCAAGGTAGTCCGCTGGCTGTATAAATAAGGCCGGGCGGCATTCACCTCTGTTAAGATATTTAAGTTAGGTACTTTGAAAATATTGTTGGACCGGAAACCAAGTTGCCCGCCATACTTATTGGCCCACCAACCGTTTCCGGAGGTGATTTCTTTTAGTTTAAACTCATCCAGCATGAATTGGCCGTACAAGGTACTGTTTTTGCTGATGGCATATTTGGCATTTAAACCCATCAGGGCGTTATCCGGCGACCCAACGGAGAACTCAACCGGGCGTAAGAACACGATAGGGTTGAGGTAGCTCCAATCGAATCCGCGTTTGCCGGTGGAGTCTGAATCCTGCCAGATCACCGATGCAAATAATCCCAGGGAGATTTTCTTTGAAACGTTCCAATCCAGGTAGTTGAAGATGCCCCACTTTTTACGGTAACCATTATCATAAGAAGCTTTGGGGTACTTCATATCGATAAATTGCGCCCACATGGTAGTGTATTGAATCTTACCGACGGTTGCAATCACTTTAAAGAAGGGATAATTAAATTGATTATCGCTTAAGAGCATCGAGCGGTAGCCGTCACCGATGAAGTTCCGATCATATCCGAGTTCGAGATCGAGGAATTTCGCGGCTTTGTAGGAGAGGAGAGCGCTGGCGTATGCGTAATCGAAGGCCTTGCCATCGGCGTAATCCCTAAGTTCACCTTGAGCAGGTAAAATCTTTTCCGTTCTACCGAAGTCGTCTAAATACCCGGGAAATTTACCTTGATTCTCGTAGAACTCGCTGCGGAAATAAAAGTTTTTACCAAGCCTGCCGCCCACTTCGACACCACGGGTATTTAACCAAGTGGTACTATTACGATTGCTATACCCGACTTGGAAATCCGGTAAGAAATCAGCATAGAAAGAATAATCTTCATGGTTGTATTCCAATAAATGCTCTTGGAAAGCCTTGCGGTGAAACCAAGATCGTCTCTTTGTTGAATCCTTCACCGGCCAGTAGAAGGTTCCCCTTTTACTGTAATCCTTAAGGGATGAGTGAAAGGAGCTACTATCTCCAGAGTTTTGATAAAAACCCAGTGAAAATTGTTGGCCGGGGTTTTGGGCATGTATAGAGGCCGATAACAGCAGAAAACTTGCTATGAATAGGCCTAAGAGTGATTTCTTCATGGATAATAATTGCTTGCTGGGTGCAAAAGTATGTAATAAAAAATTAGGCTATTATTTTTCACGAGACCTTGCTATCTCCTACAAATATAATGCCCATGAATTGGCCATATATTCTATTGAGAATAATTACTACCTTTAATAGAACCGCAAAAACTCATGGCTTATTCTAATAGAAATAAACTACGATACTTTTCAACGATCGTATTCCATTTATATCTTTCTATCGCAATATTTCTCATATCAACTGCCATGCATTGTAATCGCTCATTACTCAATAGGTTGACTTTTGCAATAATCTCAGCTTGGTCTTTAAAGTATTCAGCCCTATTCTCTGTAGTATATCGGTTATAAATAACATCATAAGCTAAAATCGGCATACCGGCGTACATCGCTTCGACCAATGATGGATTAGTCCCTCCGGCCGAATGGCCATGTAAATAAAGATTACAATTATTCCTTAAAACTGCAAGTTTCTCTGGTTCGTAGATTGGATCAATTAAGTCGATATTTTCAAATTCACTATACTTACTTTTTAGAGCTCTTGAATAAGAACTTAGCTCCCAGTTCCCTACAAATTTAAGTTTGCGGTTCGGCATATTTGAAAAAGCCTCTAATACAATGTGGACATTATTTTCAGGTTCTATCCTGCAAACAGAGAAAGCATAATTTACCTCTTTTGATTGTTTTTTCACGTCCAACATTACATGATCCCCACCATATTCAATTAGAATACTATCCTCACCGTACTCTTCTTTAACATATTCTTGAATGGCTCTATTATCAGCAATAATCGCATTTCCATACTTTACCGATAATTTTTCAGAGTACTTGAGAAATTTCTTTACTTTTCTACTCCATTTTTCACGCTTCCACTCCAATCCGTCAATATGTACTATAAACTTATTTTTTGAAAATTGCTTTAGAAGTGGATAAATTATTGCTCCCGATACACCTAATATTAGTAACCTATCATTATTTCTAAATGCATGTATAATACTTGCTACATCATATAAAATACTTTGCCAGCCATTTGCGTTAAAAGGTATATACTTAAGAGAAATATTCTCAAACTTCTCATTTTTAATGGCATATGACTTACTACTACAATAAACTGTAATATCAAACTCGTTCTGTAGCCCTTCTGCTAAATACTGCGCTAAGGTTTCGAAACCTCCATATTTAGCAGGAATACCTACGGAGCCTATAATTGCGATTTTCTTTTTCTCTCTCATTATAGTAAATTAACCCAAATCAGAAATATAATTATATATTGGGAAGTGCTTAAAGCATAACTTTATAAAAATAATTATATAAAACGATTTAGGCAATCATTAATTAGTTTTACACTAAGCTAACCAAGAAGTAAATAATTCACATTCAAAGTATTGATCGGGCATTATAGAACGATTTTACGGTAAGCCTTATATGTCGCCTCAGCAGCCTTTTCCCAAGTATAATTATCTAAAATTCTCTCTCTAAGTTTTAAAGGTAAGGGGGCATTAAATGCTTGATCAAGCGCCCGCCTAATTGAACTAATATTTCCGGGATCGCAATAGTATGCATAATCTTGAAAGTAATCATATGTATCACCATTGGGAGTAACAACAATATTTGTCCCCATTACACCTGCTTCAATAGAGGATAGCCCGGGAGTTTCCATCCAGCTTATTAAAGCATGAACTTTCGCCAATTTATAAAACTGAGGTAATTTATCATGTTCTAAATGATCAATAAAGTGAACGTTTTCGCTAGCCAACTCTCTAACACGATTATAATAACCAAGATTATTAGCGCCTGGTTTACCTAATAACACTAATTTATAATTCGTCCCTTCAACAGCCTTGACAAGATCCAATTGACATTTTCTACCCTCTATTCTAGCAACAGATAATATACAATCTTTATATTTCTGGAACTGTGAATCAACTTCCACTTTATTTGGATCAAAAAGGTTCACATCTACCGCATTAGGAATAACTTGATAAAGAGGGTTAATTATATTAAAATCGGAAATAACTCTTGACATCTCAGATTCAGAATTTGGCAGAAATATATCTGTATTATCGACAATTTCCTTCATAGTACTATAAATTCCTCTTAGCAAAGTACTAATACTCCCCATATGTAATTCTTTGCCAATAAATGTTCGGGCAAATGTTTTCACATATTCTATCTGGAACGGGCCAAGATACTTAAACAATTTGCTAGCTATTCCTCCACGTCCCCTTTTTTCAAAATCGGTATATAAACCATAAATAGTTGAAAGCGCCACGGGTTTCCCATATTCCTTCGCATTCTTTACTTGAAGCAACGATTCTTGCGCTCTCATCAAATTAAATACATGCACTAAGTCGAAAGTTGAAACATCGGGCGTCAATTCCGTGGAAACATGAACCTCAACACCTAGTTTTTCAAGGTACTTTTTTGTTTTCAACAATTGTATGGTATCCCCACCAGGAGCATCGAATAATGTTTTACGAGACTGAAATAGAACTCTCATAATTTATATATTCCTTTTTGTTTGTCTTAGGATGAAAATTTTTTAATAATAATATAAAAACAATTGCTGTAGCTGATAAACCATTAAATATTGTATGCCCAGCCATCAGTGAATGTAAAAATAAAGCAACAGCTCCCCAACCCAAAATTCTAGATATCTCAAATGACCTGATAGTTAAGTAAATAAAGAACAATACATATATTATTAACCCTATTAAACCATACATGAAAAAAACATCAACCCCATCCATTTCTAACATTTTATAACTTAATGTAAAATCGCTTGGTAGTTCATAAGATAGAAATGAACCTGCACCAAAAATGAACCGAGGAAAATACCACGGTGACTTTTCAAATGTATCAACAGCAGTATTGATGTAATTCTCCCTTCCACTCAAAATAAATTGCAACCAAGATTCCTTATTTTCAAACCTGAATATTATAACATCAAAAGCCAAATTAAGTCCATATATTATATTAGTCCAGAATATAGCTATAATTATACTTACGACAAACAAGCCGATATACCTTGCAATTGGATGTAAAGCAAAAAACATTACAGCCGCATTTAATATCAAAAAGATAACTGACGCTTTCGTTGCTACCAATACGAGACATACTAAAGTCAAAAAGTAGACTATTTTATCAGTAAAAGAATTCAATATCTTCTCATTGGCACCTAATCTCATAATTAAAGACAAAACTCCGAGCAATAAACCTAAACCATTGCCTGATGGGAACAGTCCTTTCGATCGAAATATTGATGAAGAAATCCCTACTTTAATGGCTAGTATGTTCCCAACTAAAATTATTATACATAAAAAAAATAAAAAATTCCTTATAAATTTAAGGACATCGCTAAAGGAATAATTAGATTCGTTAAATATTTTCTTTAGTGCTAGGTAAATAAAAATAGAATAAAAAAACTTATAAGAAAAAACGAGGCCATATAATAACCCTGAAACATCCTTGTGAAAGCAAAACGAAACAATCTCAATAAAAAGTAAATAGCAAGAGCCTAGTGTTATATAGATATAGTTTACATTCGAGCGTATGATAAAAATTGAAAGAGTGATAATATATAAACGTATCAATTGAGATGGAGAACCTATTCCCCCTGCCTGTATTGAATCGCCACGAACAAGCAATCCCGTTATGCTGTCGAATAATGGAACAAGGTATATGAAAGATATTAAGAATATTCTATTTAACACTTTTTCATGCATCATTTAATCCCTTTATCCTCAAGCATTGTAATTGTTTCCATAGCTAGCTTTACATGCTTCTCAATTGAAAATTCCCGTGCATATTCCCTAGCATTTTTAGCTAGCAATCTAGCTTTATCCCAATCAAAAAATATCTCATAAAACGTATTTGCTAATGCCACATCATTATTTTCTTCTATATACAACATACAATCACTTCTTGGAAATTGCTTGTAGATTATGTTGTCATATGCAACAATTATTTTTCCTGATGCCATTAGCTCCAATAAACTATTTGAAACGCCACTCCCTCCTGCATCAGAATTATTAGCTTTGGTCAAAACGAGGCCAACATGGGCATTCTCTAAAACTTTAGGCATTAAATCATTTGAAATGCGCCCTAATAAAGTGCAATTGACCGTTTTACTTGCAAATTTTTCAATTCTATCTTCTCCCCAACCAACAAATAGAAAATCCACTTTATCAACCAAATCAATATACTTGTTATTAAATATCTTGATCGCATTCACGAAATTATCACATCCTTTAGCACTAAAAAACCTGCCAATGAAGGCTATTTGAATTTTATCTGGCTTCTTAGTTGGCAATTCTGGAATGTACTCATATCTCGATAAATCAATCGCATTAGGTATAACTTTAGAATCAATTCTGTACTCTTTTTTATAATTCGATTGTGTATCCCAGCCATTAGAAATTACTAGGCTAGCATTCAATAATGCTTTTGCTTCAAATATTGAAATCAATGGAAACAATGATCTTATCCTGTAATTCCTTATATGCATACTTAATGTTGTTCTTAACCAAACCACATGATTGCATTTACGTCTATAATTCATAAGAAACAAAAGCATCCAAACAATAATCCCCGTAGGATAACTTCCGAGGGAAACTACGATCGGAATGCCAGCTTGTCTTATTCTCTTTAAAACAGCAGAATGGAATTGATATAACGTAATGAAATTTGCAAAAAGCCCCTTATTACCGCCATTCCTTATAGGAATGTAATTTATTTGCCCCGGAATGCATCCATGAATAAATTCCGATTGCGTTTCGTTTCCCCGATCGCAATAATAAATAGAAATATGTGAGGATTTATATTTAGGATTGTTTCGAACTTCCCTTAAAAACAAACGGAGCCAAGTTTCTACTCCTCCATTTGCAGGATTCAAATCAGAAAATATTATGAATGCAATTTCTTTCATATAGATTTGAAATCTCTTTTATGCCAAGATTAATATGAAGGTTATTTTGATTTACCAACTAAATTATTAGGCGTTTTGTCCAAATGCATATTATTTTTCATAAAATGAATAACCCTCTCCGTAGCATGCCCATCCCCATATGGATTATTTAACTGGCTCATACTTCCGTAGAACTTTTCATCTGACAATAATTTATTACATTTAGAAAGAATTTCATCCATATTTGTCCCAACCAAAAGTACAGTTCCTGCTTCCACTGCCTCAGGTCTTTCGGTTGTATCTCGCATCACTAAAACAGGTTTACCTAAACTTGGCGCCTCCTCTTGAACTCCACCGCTATCTGTAAGTATTAAATATGACTCGTTCATAAGCCATATAAAGCTTGCATAGGATAACGGTTCAATAAGTTTAATATTCTCTCTATTGGACAACCTTTCGTATACTACATCCTTTACTTTGGGATTTAAATGAACAGGATAAATAATCTGAACATCATCCCTTTCGGCTAAGCTTGATAACGCATCACATATATTTCTGAACCCCTCTCCATGGTTCTCCCTTCTATGGCCTGTAACCAAAATGATTTTTTTCCCTACCACGATCATTTCTTCCAAACTAAGTATTTCTTCATTGCTATATCCATTTTTGATCCGTTCAACACTACTCAGTAATGCATCAATGACAGTATTACCAGTTATGATTATGTTAGAAGGGTTAACCCCTTCCCTAACCAAGTATTTTTCAGCGGTCGAAGTCGGCGCAAAATGGTAATTTGCTAATAATCCAGTAACTCGTCGATTGATCTCCTCTGGAAAAGGAGAGTAGATATTATATGTACGGAGTCCGGCTTCGATATGACAGATTTTTATGCTTGAATAGAACGCTGCTAAGCTTGCCGCCATAGAGGTAGTAGTATCTCCGTGTACAAAAACGTAATCTGGCTGATACTCATCGAGAACAACTTTTACCCCTTCCAACAATCTGGCAGTCAATGAATGTAGACTCTGCGAAGTTTGCATGATATCAAGATCAAATTCCGGTTCGATATTAAAAAACTCCAACACTTGATCTAACATTTCCCTATGTTGAGCCGTAACACAAACCTTTACATCAAAAGCGGGGTCATTCTTGAAACCTAGTACAATGGGCGCCATTTTTATTGCTTCCGGACGGGTGCCAAATATTATCAAAATTTTATTCATCTATATCTATTTCAATCATGTTAATAGTTGGTATGATTAGTTCTTTTGAATATCCAAGGTCGCTCCTTTCTTAAAATGGATGCGCTGGTCTTCTAAAATAAATACCCTAAATTTCTTATTATCATTATCCATTTTAATGATATGAGCAATATTAAACCATTTTCCATCAGCAGAACCTATCTTATATTCATTATTGACATTTGAGGGCTTAGTTAATTGTATCTCCAAGAATGTATTCTTTCCACTCAGACCTAAAGCAGTCAAAATTACTTGGATAGGTACATTATCTACAGAATCAGAAAATGGAGTATATAATAATTCTTGCTTTCCCTCAATATTCCCAAGGGCGCTTGCGCTATTTATCTTAGTGTACTTGCTTGTTTTGCTCAATGATGCAGGCAAATTTACCGTAGAATTATTTAATAATATCTTCTTGTAATTTGTTTTAAAGGCAAATGTACTTGCTTTATCGAATGAGGACGCACTTAATTTAATCTTCGGTTCGCCTGAGGTTAAAATATATCCTTCCCCCCCTGAAAAAATAGATTTTGAAATATTTAGATTCTGACTTTGCTTTCCCTGTATAATAATTCCAGCAGTCTGTCTAAATAATAAATCCTTGGTATACCTCCAAGCAGAATAATTTTGTTGGGTGAATGTACAACTGTCTATATTAATATCTCCTCCACTATTAAACGAAGCCAAGAATATACCAGCAACCCAATTGTTAAAGAATTTTGAATTAGCAATGTTGCAATTAACTTGTTGCTTCACTTCTGAACGGTTTGTAATATTTAGTCCTATATAATTATCCTCACCAATCACACCATCACAGACCAAATTGGTATTCACAGCAACAATAGCAGCTCCTAGAAATTTTGAGTCTCCTCCGCTTGCACAGTTTCGAAATTCACCACCTTCAATATTGAGATTAATAATCATATCCCTATCTCCTTCAGATAATATTCCAGCTTTAGCCGAATAACGCGAACCGAATTTCAAATTTTCATTATTCACGCGACAATTCTTAAAGTAATACCTTCTCTTAGAATCATGTATAATAGTAACAAAATTATCAACACAGAAACCAGCATATCCCAATGAAGCTGCATTAGCAAAACAATTGATAAATGATATGTTATCTCCTGAAATTGCATAAAACACACTTACCGAGCCACAGAATCGTGCAATCACATTAGAAATTCTAACGTTTTCACTTCTAATTACCGTTACGGCATGCCCGCCATTTTTCATAATCCACTCTGCTCGCTCATCCGGGTTCTTAAATTTATGTCCTGCATCAGAATTTCCCCAATTTTCACCTTTTGACTCCACACATAAGTTCTCAATTACAGCATTTTGACATTGATCTAAACTTAACGAAGAGAAAAATACAGTTTTAGTCGTTTTTTTTAATTGGTTGGATGGGAATAACCTTGAAGATTCTCCATCGCCCTTTATATGAATATTATTTTTACCACTTATTATGATTGGCTGGTCAATCCGATAATTGCCTTTGGGGATATATATATAATTTGATTTATTTAAAGCCTTCAATATTGCTGGGGCATCGTTATGTATGCCATCACCCCTTGCTCCCATGGATTTTATGTTTATATATTGCTGAGCAGATAACCGAATCACCCCTAAGATATAAAACATTAAAATAACGGCTCTACTTATAATTACCATCATCAGTCGATTTTATAATTTTTGAGATTTTCATTATTCTTCATTCGAGACTTATGATTTACAACCCAAAAACATATAAATAAATAAAAACAGTAAAAAATAAATTGCGCATATATATATACTCTAAAATAACCTTCAAAGGATAACTTTGCAAGATAGGTAACCAAGAACGTTGAAACAAGTATTAACAATTGAACAGAAGTTAAATATAAAAATAGCCTCTGTTTTTGAAATACGATCAACACCTTAGATAAAGGAATGCAAATAAACCTAATGGCAAATAATGGAAGCATTATTCCTCCTAATTCCCCGGCATACTCCCAATTATTACCAAATACGAAAACTATAAGCGGCTTCAATAAAAATACTCCAAATATATAAGCTACAGCGGATACTAAAGATAATATTCCAAATATCCTTAGAAAAAAGCCTCTCCCGGATTTCGTGTCATTTGTCAAACGTGAGAGTTTCTGCATAAATGCATCACCCACTGCAGATGCAATAACATTTAATGGTACATTTAAAATTCTATTAGTTAACGCTATAAAGCCTAATAATTGCAACGAAAATACTTTGGATATAAATACACTAGGTAAATACAATACAAGAGTATTAGCTAATGTTCCGGGAACGCTAAACTTGGGAAAATTTATATACTCTATCGCTAGGCTAAGAATACTAGTCCGTGATATTTCATTCGAATACATTTTCCAATGATTCTTAACTGTCTTCAATAATGCTTTATTCGAAAAAACATTGGATGAAAGCTGTCCCACCAGTAGGCCCAGGGGGCTTGCTTTCAGGATGCCAACCAACAATTGAACTCCGGTCAAAAAGATGGATTTTATAGTCATGGCCTTAGCAATCAATCTATAATGCTGCGATCTCAAGTTATAATAACGCAACACCATAAATAAACTTACGAGCCAAACAATTACGGGTACAAAGAAGAGATAATATGAGCTTTGGCTATCAAGACCAACAAATGAAGATAAAATGGGTCTAAATAGCACCACAATTAACAAAACCGTTCCACTTACGATAGAACAAAGTATTGTTGCTGCTCCTGCTATAAGAAAGCCCTTTTTATTATCCTCAGGTAATAAAATGGCCTGTTCGTAATTTCCACAAGCAACTGAAGCTATAATACTAACTATTGCCATAACAACATCAGCAACACCAAAATCGGCAGGCGAATATATACGCGCTAACAGGGGAGCAATAATTATAGGAATACCTTGCGACAGGACTTGCCCCGTAAATAATGTCAGCACATTTTTACCAAATTCCGATTTATTCCTCAATGAGATCATTCAAATATTTTATCAGCCTGATAAATACGTTCTATGATCTCAACAACCTTAAGTCCCTCTAATGCATTCGTAGTAATTGAAGAGCGTCCCTTTAACACATTAACAACATTTTCAATGATATAATGATGATTCTGGGCGGAACCTTTATAAGCCCCATAATCATTTCCAGGATTAGTTGGCGCTAACTCCGGCATTGTATAATCGTAAACGTGACAAACCTCTACTTTGTCCATATACTGACCCCCGATTTTTACACTACCATTCTCAGCGATAATGGTCATACTGCTTTCTAAATTTGCATTCCATACCGCCGTTGAAAAATTAATACATCCTGATCCACCATTTACAAAATCAAAATTTACAAATCCGCTATCCTCAAATTCAGTTAAGGCGGAATGGTTATGATCCATCAACTTTGCCGATATATTTTTAATATCGCCAAATAACCAATACATAATATCAATAAAATGTGAAAATTGGGTAAACAATGTTCCTCCGTCAAGTGTTTTGGAACCATGCCAGGAACCAGATTTATAATACCTCTCATCCCTATTCCAATAACAATTTAATTGAACCATATAAATTCTTCCCAACTTCCCACTTTCTACGAGATCTTTAATCCAAACCGAAGGAGGAGAATATCTATTCTGCATAACTGCAAATACATGCTTATGGACATTCAAAGCTTTGTAGATAATTTTCTCAGCGTCCGATTTGGTTAATGCAATAGGTTTCTCTACAACAATATGCCTACCTGAACCTAATACTTCTAGTGCGATTTCCGCATGATAACCATTAGGTGTAGCAATATTAATAACATCAATATCAATCCCAGATTCCAAAAGCTCACTTAAAGTAGAGAAAAAAGGAGCGTCCTGCTGCAAATTCAAACTTTCTTTGGGTTTTACATCTACCAAGGCTACTAATTCAGCCTCTTCATTCCTGCTAATCATTTCTGCATGTCGCTTTCCAATATGTCCGCAACCAACTACAGCAAACTTAATTTTACGATCCATAGATGTTATTTTATTCTCTTAACACTATTATTAATTAATATATACACTTGTTGACTTTCAGGGCATATCGCTTTATTATGTTCATCAAAAATTAATCTATGCCCATATTCGCTGATCCATCCAATCTGTTTAGCAGGATTCCCTACGACCAATGCGTATGGAGCTACAGTTTTAGTGACGACAGCCCCTGCACCTATAAATGCAAACTCCCCAATATCATGCCCACAGACAATTGTAGCATTCGCTCCTATGCTTGCCCCTTTTCTTACTATTGTTCGTGCATAACTTCCACGCCTATTAATATGACTCCTGGGATTTATAATGTTTGTAAATACGCACGAAGGTCCGAGGAAAACATCATCTTCGCAAATTACACCGGTATAAATAGAAACATTATTCTGAACCTTAACATTATTACCTAAGACGACTTCCGGAGAGACAACCACATTTTGCCCAATATTACAGTTTTCACCAATTATAGAATTAGACATAATATGGGAAAAATGCCAAATTTTTGTGCCGGCTCCAATAGCCGCACCTTCATCTACTATTGCTGATGGATGTATAAAATTCTGGGGGCTCATCTTAGGTGTTTTTAAAAAAATCTCTAATCCTTTCTACAATATAGTCTTGCTGATCTATCGATAGTTCAGTATGCATTGGTAATGAAATCACCGATTTACATAATTCGGTTGTTACAGGAAGATTCCCGACTTTAATCCCCTTTCCTTGAAAAGCATCTTGTTCAAATAGCGGAATGGGATAGTATATCATAGATGGTACATTATTGTTTTCCAAAAATAATTTCAATTCATCTCTTCGACCATCCATTGTAATTAAGGTATATTGATGATAAACATGGGTAGAAAAAGGCACTTCAATAGGAGTAACAATACCTTCGATTCCTTTCAAACTTTTTGAATAATATGCTGCTGCCCTATACCTAGCTTCTGCATACTCATTTAAATATTTTAATTTAACATTCAAAACAGCAGCTTGCAGAGAATCTAATCGGGAATTCACACCTATGCACTTATGCACATACTTTCTTTCCTGTCCATGATTGGCAATCATCCTGATCTTTGCCCCTAGTTCAAGATCATTTGTAAATATAGCTCCTCCATCCCCATAGCACCCCAAGTTTTTTGAAGGAAAAAATGATGTACAACCTATATGTCCAATACTTCCAACCGAAGTTGTTCTTCCATCAGAAAATGTATACTTTGCTCCAATCGCCTGTGCTGTATCTTCTATTACATAGATACCATATTTATTAGCAATAGTCATAATTTCTTCCATGGGAACTGACTGGCCAAATAGGTGTACCGGAACTATAGCTCTAGTTTTAGGTGTAATAGCCTTTTCCAACTCTTTCACGTCTATATTAAAAGTGAATGGATCAACGTCAACCATCACTGGTATCAAACCAAGAAGGCATATTACTTCAGCAGTAGCGATGTAAGTAAATGAAGGTACAATTACTTCATCACCTGGTTGCAAATCAAGAGCCATCATGGCGATTTGTAATGCATCTGTACCATTTCCACACGGAACAACGCTTTTTACGCCTAGATATTCCGATAAATTCTGTGCAAACGATTTAACTTGAGGCCCATTTATAAAAGTGGCATCTTCTATGCATTCGAAAATGGAAAAAGCAACCTCTTCCTTTATTTTATTGTATTGACTTTTTAGGTCTACCATTTGAAGTTCTCGCATATAAATTCAATTATAATCTTGCATCTACTAAAGTTCTTTCAACACAGGACTTTGTATCAAAAATCACCGCTTCGTGGCTGTTCTTAAGCAGCTTAAAGTCAATAGTTAAAAAATCATCGTGTGCTACAGCTATGATTATTGAATCATATTGCGATTCAATTGTATCAATTAACTTTATACCGTATTCCTCTGCAACCTGTTGAGGATTTGCATGTGGATCATATACATCAACGTTAATTCCATATTGAATTAATTCATTATAGATATCAATAACCCTGGAATTCCTTATATCTGGGCAGTTTTCTTTAAATGTTATTCCTAAAATCAATGACTTTGACCCACTAATTTTATGGCATTTCTGGATTAATAGTTTTACAACCTTACTTGCAACGAACATACCCATATTATCATTGACTCTTCTCCCTGAAAGTATAACTTGGGGATGATAGCCTAAGGATTCTGCCTTGTGAGCTAAATAATACGGGTCAACCCCTATACAATGGCCTCCAACTAAACCTGGTTTATATTTTAAAAAATTCCATTTTGTACCTGCGGCTTCGATTACATCCGTAGTATCAATTCCCAACCTATCAAAGATCAATGCTAACTCATTTACAAAACTTATATTCACATCCCTTTGTGCATTTTCAATTGCTTTAGACGCTTCAGCCACTTTCAAACTTGGCGCTTTATGTGTGCCTGCCAAGATAATACTTGCATATAAGGAGTCAACAAAATCGGCAATTAACGGTGTAGAACCGGAAGTCACTTTCTTTATCTTCACCAAAGTATTCACTTTATCTCCGGGGTTAATCCTTTCTGGAGAATACCCGCAATAAAAATCCAAATTAAACCGCAAGCCGGATATTTTTTCTAAAAGTGGCACACAATCCTCTTCAGTACAACCTGGATATACAGTAGATTCATAAATAACGATATCACCTTTTTTCAATATTTTTGCAAGCATTTCAGTTGCTCTCAATAAAGGCGTAAGATCGGGGGATTTGAATTCATTAATAGGAGTTGGGACAGTTACGATAAAAACATTCTGATCTTTAATATCGTTTATTTCACACGAAAATTTAAGCCCTTTCTTTCCACCAGTTTGAGGGTACAAATCAACAACAGCTGATAAAGCTTCTAAATCAGCTTCTTTAGTATGATCTTCCTTTCTTGACAATTCATCTACCCTCTTCCTATTTATATCGAACCCTATAACATTATACTTTTTACCAAATTCAATAGCTAACGGTAGGCCAACGTATCCAAGTCCGATGATAGCAATTTTGGTATTTTCTAGCTTCATTACTTTGTATTTTTGGGAATTAAAGTTTAACTTATTCTGCCATTATATTTTTATAAAGCTTCATCACGACAACCATCATGAAAGCTAAAACCATAGAAACAAATGCACCGATAAAAGTTGCCCTCACTTTCCCTATCTTAACATTTTTAAGAGGCATTAAAGGCTTATCAATTATTTGTATAATTGGCCTTTCTTGCACCAGGGAAATCTTAGTTAGTTCTAGATTTTTTACTACTTCTATATACATTGTTTGTAAAATGGTCTTATTTCTTTGCGCCAGTTCATTTGACACTCCTGCAACTCTTCTTACTGCATTTAAATTTATATCTTGAATTCTCGCAAGCTCTACTGTACTTTGATTCAATAGTTTCTCAATCGAGTCAGCTTTCATCTGCAAGCGATCTATATTAGTATTATACCTTTGTATCTTGGTGTTAATGTAAAAATCAATGGCTTCCTTAACTAAGTTTTCTGTAAATATTTTACTAAATAACTCATCTTTAGATGTAAATCGAACCTGTATAAAATCAAGCTTTTTGTCTAATTTTGAAATTTTTAAATTGGATTCAGTAATTTTCGTGTAAATAATATTCAGGACGCTATCTTGCATTCTGTCAAGTTTCGCTCTTGGGATTTCTAATGGAAAACTAATTGCACTATTTGATTCCTTTTTTAGATCACTAATATTTAGATAATAATCCGCCATTGAATACCCTTTCCCGTTCTTCTCAATAGGTAATAACAATGTCTTTTCTATTAACATTCTCGACTTCAAAAATTCTAGAATATTGTCCCCGCTAAATATTCCACTTCTCACTGTTCCTCCCAAATCAATTCCGAATTGACTTGCTAGACCAGCGTATGAACTTAAATCACCTGATTGACTATTTTCTATCACAAAGGTAAGATTAGCTTCGTATTTATCTTTCTGAATAGAAGCTAATAATAACCCAATACCAGCTCCTATTATGCCAACTATAATATACACCAACCATTTCGAGAGAATATATTTGCTCCATCCATTTATTGAAATGATAATTTCCTTTAAGGACAAACCATTCTGCTTACCCCCTACCGAAATAGAATCGTTACTACCCATAATTATTTAATGTATACTAAAGATTATTGATTATAGTTGTAATAATTAATGCCAATGAAGCCACCCCAGTACTGATCCCTAATACCTCCTGCCCAGATAATCCCCGCTGGCTCGCCTTCGCCGGCACATAAATCTCCGCTCCCGGCTTCAACTTCGGGTAACTATTAAAAAACAGTACTTTCTTCGTTCCCTTCACTGTACCATTCGCGTATACAATATAACTCCTCCTCTTCAAAGCCTGCGCTGTAAACCCTCCGGCCCCTCTAACATAATCTCTAAAGCTATTCTCTTTCGTAAATCGAATCTTCTTGGGGAAATAAATCTCTCCGAATACTTGAACCGTCTGCAATTTCTTAGGTACCCGGATAATATCACCTTCTTCTAAAAACAGATCATCTTTTGATCCCGGTTTTTTCAATATTGCAGGTAAATCGATATTCACCAATTGCATGTTACGCTGTACATCACTTTTAAACCTATTGACACTCGCACTGTCTTCCAACTTGTTATAATATACTTCCAGCTTGTTATGCAGCAATACCGAATCCGACGCGTTAACAAAGGTTCTCCTGACCATCACCGCACCTTCCGCATAAGCATCGGGCCTTAACCCACCCGAGCGTCTAATCAAATCCGAAATACGCTCTTTCTTTGAATTGATCGTGTAACTACCCGGGTAAAGAACTTCCCCCCCGATATTTACATCCGCTTGTTCCGTATACGATGGCGACTTCCGTACCATCACCTCGTCAAACGGTTGCAATTCAAAATGCGTCATCTCGTTGCTTACGGCCATGCCCGGCGTAATATCAAAATGCTGGATAATCGCCAAAGCAGTATCGTTGCCGGTATTTTCCTGGCTGCGGATCCGGCGGGAGATTTCCACGCGCTGCAAGGAAGCTGCATCCTGTAAGCCCCCGGCTAATAAAATCAGGTCCTCCAACTGCATCCCTTCAGCATAGCTGAATCTGCCCGGAATATTTACCAGCCCGCTGATATGTACTGTAAAATCTTCTTGTAATTCAAATTTATTATAGATGATAACACTGTCTTCCCTTCGCAGTTGAATATTCGATGCGCCGGATAATACATCCTTCACATTGAAATTGATCATCTGGGGGGTCATGTCTTCCTTAAAACGGCGAATCAAACCACGTGTCAAGGATGCTTCTTCCCTTACACCATCAGCTTTTGAGATGAGATCCTTTATTGTCATGCCGCTCTCAAGGGAGTAATTACCGGGATGAAACACCGCCCCGCTGATAACAACGCGGTTTGAAAAGCGGTTCAACACCGAATCAACTTCAAATTTATCGCCCGAATGTAATTCGTAAGTAGCTATCTCGGCCTGCGGGATATCGATCACCTCGCGTTCCCGGTTATTGATCCTGAAACCGCGGATCAACTCTTTATATGCCGCGTCGGTATACCCACCGGCATAACGGATGACGTCTTTCAAAGTTTCGCCGGGCTTCACTTCGAAAATACCCGGTGTTTTCACGCCGCCGGATAGCTCTACCCTTGTTTGGTAAGGGTTTACCTTGATAATGTCTTGATCCTGTAATACCAAGTTATTGGAAAGATCCCCTTTGTTTAAGAAGTCGTATAAATCGAAGGTTACAACTGGTTGCCCGTTCCTGATGAGCTGGATATCCCTGAAAGAACCATTGTTGTTAGGTCCGCCGGAAACATATAAAGCATTGGCTATAGTAGCTAGCGAGGGTAGGGTATAGGAGCCGGGGGTTTCAATTTCTCCTATCAGTAGCACGCGGATACTGCGGATATTCCCCAGGTTTACCTGTACCGATGTGTTGCCGGTATTGATGGCGCTATAAATTGTGGCTAATTGCTTGGTAATCCTGCGGGTGGCATCCTCGATTGTAAGGCCGTTTACGTAGATAGGACCCAGGTTTGGTACACGGATATAACCTTCCGCGTTCACCTTCAGCCTCATCTGTGTTTCGTTATAACCGTAAACATCGATCAACAGTTCGTCCCCGGTTGCGAGGCGATAATTGGGCGGGGTCGCCATCCTGAGATTCGGTTCGAAGGTTAAGTTTTTATTGCTGAATAGCTGCGCCCCGTAAACTTTAGATTGAACACCCTTTTTTGACGGCTTGGTTTGACCGCCGGCTTCCCAATCTACACTGCGTTCACCGTCGTACAAGTTATTATCAGCATTTCCCTTGTTGGCGGCAGAAAGGTCGCCTTCCAGGTTCAGGGTGCGGATGCGTTGTTTCAATTTGCTGACCTGTGCTGCGGGTATCCCCTTAGCCTCGGCATAACTATCGATGTTATCCAAGGTTACCCCGTTTTTCTGCATTTCGGTCACAATCTGTTTGATTTGGGCATCAGACAATTGGTCGATATTCACCTGTTTCAGTGCTTCCGGATCAACGGTAGGTACCTGTGCCATAGCAGTTATACTCATGAATAGCAGCAACAGTTGAACCAACAATAATTTTTTCATAGATTGCTTGTAATAAAAACTTTCTCGAAACTTTTTTAAGGTATTCCAATAATCACCATTCCCAATTTTCAAGGGGCTATTGAAAATTGAGAGGCAAATTTATTAAAAATAAGATACAAATCTTAATACCTACACTCCTATATAAATAAATATGAGCAGCTTTTGAACAAATTTCAATCCAAACTCTAGGATCACTCGTAAATAATTCTATCAATCGCCCCATTTGATATTCATTTTTATTAACATTTGTTTAATTATAAATACGTAAATAGTTAAACAGAATTACGATCGATATAAAAAGAAAAATTTTCAAGTGATTTTTATTTTTAGTATATTTAAATACTGATTATTAAAATGTTAAGCGTTCGGGAAGTTTTTATTTCATTGAAAAAAAAGCGTGAAATTATTGGAATGAACATTTAATTTGTTTAAATTAGTAGAGCAAAAATTAAACAATATGTCATCCGCTGAATTCAACACCCTATTATTGAGCAACGCTGATTTTCTCAAGCCCTTTGCTATTACTCTTACCAAAGACGCCGAATCAGCTAAAGATCTCTTCCAAGAAACAATGTTCCGAGCCATTTCCAACCAGGAAAAATACCTGGCAGGTACCAACATCCGGGCATGGCTGTACACCATCATGAGGAACATATTTATTAACAATTACAGGCGTAAATCAAAACAGCACCTTTGCTTTGACAATTCCTCCAACGATTTCCTGTTAAACTCTAACCAAGTGATTATCGGGAATCATGCCGAGGCCGGACTCAGGGTCAAAGACATACAGGTTGCTGTACATGGTTTGCCGGTAATCTTTAAAAAACCTTTCCTCCTGTATCTCGACGGTTTCAAATATTTCGAAATCGCGGAATTGCTGGATGAACCCCTGGGTACTATTAAAAGCCGTATCCACTTTGCACGGAAAATGCTGAAAGCACAAGTAGCCCGGCATTAAATTAAATTCTAGAATGTGTAGTCGTTTGTTGTTATTGTTAGCTTGTTCGAGACAAATCCCATAGTCCTGTCCCTACTAGCTGTATCATCCTTATAGGGTTCATGTGATTTGTTTGTTTAAACCGATTTACCATGTAATTAACCCGGCAAACACCCTTTCGACTTCTATTAAATGGATGCTCATCCGTGTACATCCACGGCTATGCTTAAGGCATAACCAAATATTCCTTTTATAAATCAATAAGTATCAATATTAAACTTGTTGGTACTTATTGATTTTCAATCATTGTGGCCCGACTAAAATTGCATTAAATTTACTTGGATTCCTTACCTGATCAAGGACATAAGCGAAGGATGAGCTATTCAGCCCCACCGAGAAAACCGTGGAACTTCGCACCGTTGATAGCGAACGGTAGTTGGGCGATACAGTAGTACAAAAGCTGGATCGCACGATCAAATTGGCGGCCGTAATGGCCAATTTGTGCCCTTTTTGGATACTCGTTTTTTGGGCAAGCAAAAAAGTACAAGAAACGAGCAGATGAACATTGAATCGAACTTTTATGGCGATTATAATTTTTTTCATTCAAAATTTAGTCGGACAATAATGATTTTCAATTGCTAATATTTTCGTGTTGAATCACACGAAGAGGGGAATTATTATCCAGGGGATGGATTTACAAACTTCTTGCTATAACTTTAGCATTATGGCAATGTTTTTGCCGCTAGCTGCAAATTTCTAAAACCCTGCAAATGCAACAAACCGCTCCCCTGATACTTGTTAACGAATCAGACGAACCCATCGGCACCATGGAAAAGATGCAAGCGCACCGCGAAGGTTTGCTACACCGCGCTTTTTCCATATTCATATTCAATAGGAAACGTCAAATGCTCTTGCACCAAAGGGCTGATGAAAAATATCATAGCGGTGGCTTGTGGACAAATGCTTGCTGTAGTCACCCCATCCCGGGTGAAGAACTTATTATAAGCGCCCAAAGAAGATTACAAGAAGAGATGGGCTTCCAATGCCCCCTTGAAGAAATATTCTCCTTCGTTTATAAAGCCGAACTTGATAATAACCTCGTTGAGCATGAATTCGATCATGTATTAGTAGGCACTTATGAAGGAGATATCGTTCCGAATAAGGAAGAGGTGCAAGATTTCGGTTATTACTCCGTCGATGATATTCAAAGATTATTAGAAAAGAACCCCGAAGATTTTACAGCCTGGTTTAAAATCGCATTCCCGAAAGTGATGGATTGGGTCTTCGTAAGTGGCGGCAAATAAGGAATACCGCACCTTGAAAGGTACGGTATAGTATAATTTAATGCCATCCAACTTAGCTGTAAACTATTTCAAGACTGCTTTGTATATCCCGCGCTCCATTTGAATGCCCCAGGCTTTTAATTGTGCTGGCATATCGAAGCCTTCTGCCTGGTAGCTTGCAATTACCTTGTTTTTAGCCTGTTCTAGGGCTGCTGCATCCCTCCAATGGGCCACGGTGATCAATTGCGTTGTATCGCCTGATGAGAATTTGTAAATGGTGTCCCCTTCGAACCCTTCCATCTTCTTAATCATTTCCCTGTTAAGGGCCATCCTTTGCTCAAAAGCCGGCAATGCTTCGTTGGGAACTTTGAACTGATCTATAAAATACACACTTCCGGTCGTTGCTGGCTTCGGAATAGCGTTTACATCGGCTGGTAAAACACCCAATTGTTGCAAGAAATCCAACCGATCGGTATGTACCTCGGAAGCCACGATTTGCCCGGCTTCCAGCTTGTAGATTGCCATTCCGAAACTGTTAACCGTTTTACCGGTTGCAGCGATTCCTGGTAAAGGTCCTTCTTGTGTGCCAGTTACATGCCAGCACGCTACGACCTGGTCTCCTTCTGCAACAATATGATCCAATTCCCATTTCAAACCCGGGAAAGCGGCTATCAAGGGTAGGATGGGCTTCTTAAATGCTTTGGCCCCTTTTTGTTGATCAATGCCTGCATATCCAGGAGAGATGATTTGATCCAATTTATCAAATGCCCTTTTATTCAAAATTTCTTCATACAGTTCCCGGATAATTTCTTTGTTTTCCATATTGTTTGTCGTTTTTTCTGATGGTGAATAATTAGCCTGCGTTTGCGCCCCCAGGCCCATAACCTGCAACTGCATTAGCAGCAATATCATCAAGTGTTTCATAGTATCTTGTTTGTTATTATGCAAAACTAACAGCGGCCTTGCCAGGGAAATTGTAAAAATTCATTGATTTGGCAATTTCAAGTCAACAGTATGAAAGCCGGGAGTTTTTTGATAGATTTATTGCCTGTTTAGAGGCAATGCTTTTTTTATTGGTATTCAATCATCAAATTATTTCTATGTTTTATTCCACGAAGTCATTACCGAAAGGAATCCTATTTTTCTCATTGATGGCAATTGCCGTTATCTCTAACGGCTGTTTTCAGAAAGAAGCTAAGCAAGAAAAAGCAGGGGTTAACCAGTTACCCGATTGGGCCATGGGTGGATTTGTAAGGCCCGCCGGTATCAACCCCGTAATTTCCCCGTTAGGGCAAAGTCAATTTTTAGATCCAATGAAAGATTCACTGGTAGCCTGGGAGTCCAATGATACGTTCAATCCCGCTGCCGCCGTTAAAGACAGCCAGATCGTTGTTTTATACCGTGCCGAAGACAAGTCGGGTGTTGGTATCGGTTTTAGAACATCCAGGTTGGGATATGCCTCCAGCAATGATGGTCTACATTTCGACAGGAAAAACACCCCCGTTTTTTACCCGGCTGATGATGATCAAAAAGAATATGAATGGCCGGGAGGAACGGAAGATCCTAGGGTTGCCGTGACGGAAGAAGGTACCTATGTTATGTTCTACACGCAGTGGAACCGTAAAACGCCGCGCTTGGGTGTTGCTACTTCTAAGGACCTGGTTAATTGGGAGAAACATGGCCCCATTTTCAAGGACAATAAAACATTTCCCCAACTTTTTAATGAGGCGCATAAATCAGCATCCATCCTCACGAAACTGGTCAATGATCGCCAGGTAATTACCAAGATCAACGGCCGTTATTGGTTATATTGGGGAGAAAGGGGCGTGTACGGAGCCACCTCCGATGACCTGGTGCATTGGGAACCGGTAGTTGATGAAGCAGGTAAGTTGAAAGCCTTCATCTCACCGAGGAAAGGTTACTTCGATAGTGATCTAACAGAATGCGGCCCCCCGGCAATCATGACCGACAAGGGCATTATCCTGCTTTACAATGGCAAGAACAATCCTAAAAATGGGGATAAACGATTTAACAAGGGCACTTACAGCGCTGGCCAAGTTTTATTTGACAAAAACGATCCTACCAAAGTACTGGAGCGCTTGGATGTTCCGTTTTTAAGGCCAATGGAATCTTTTGAGAAAAGTGGTCAATATGTTGACGGGACTGTATTCATCGAAGGACTTGTTTATTTTAAAAAGAAATGGTTCCTGTATTATGGTTGCGCTGATTCGAGGGTGGCGGTTGCCGTATTTGATCCGGAAAACCCGGCTCCAGCGGATCCTTTGCCCGGCGGAGCGCTGCCTGTAACCAAGTAGATATTAACGATGCAGTGTATAAATAAAAACCGGGAACTAATAATTTCGTTCCCGGTTTCGTTTTTTCAATAACTCCATTCTTCATTCTTCAAGAATGATATATTAAAGCCTGCCAAATTTTAAACCGTCAAAATAATATCAAGACCTGATTTCCTTCCTCATAAAAAGAAAATATGTCAACGCAAAAAATGCGGTCGTTGCGGCCAACATGCCTGTAACCTGCGGCCAAACTATCATTAAGCTTTCTTTAAATGGCAATGGTGAAGGGATTGCCCCAGCCATCTGCTCCATTGTCAAGGGGCCTAAACTTCGCACCGATGGCATCAACAAAGTTGTAGCAGCATCTGTATATAACTGATTAGGTGCTAACCTGAAAAATGAAAGTATCAAATTATTATAATGCAAAACCCCGGCTTCGGATAAAGTTCGGGGGTCAGGTAGCATCGTTGATACTACCATCTTAACTATAATTTGATAAAAAACAGTGAAGAACAACCATATGCCTATGGCTGTAAGCGCCGATGTAGCCGCATGCTTAAATTTAACGGACAAGCAAATCGAAAGACTTAACCAAAAGCCAACGTATACGATACTCATGATAATAAACGCAAGTATACGTAGTAGTTCCACGCCTCCAGGTAAGATCCCTGTTATGATTATCCCGGCGCCAAGCATCAGTAATACCAAGCAACAGAACATAGCGCTAATCACAAATATAGCGGCGCAAAATTTTGCTAGCAATAAATTATCACGGTAGATAGGCTGCGCCATCAAACGGATCAAGGTACCGTTATTATGTTCCGAGTTAATGGCATCGAAACCCATTGCAATCCCCAGCAAGGGCCCGAGAAAACTTATAAAAATATGGAAAGTTGGTAATGTTCCGTCAGACGTGGTTAGTAATTTCAGGTATACAAATAAGCGATCCGGGTCATTGACATTACTAACCGCCTGCTTAATGTTGGCCATCGAAACATACATTGATCCGAGGAAGGTTAATAATATCAACAATAACATGATAATGAACCGCCAACTACGTATATAATCTCCCACCTCTTTGCGAACCATTACCCGGAAAGGACCCGGTGGCTTCACTTCTAGGCTTCCTGAACTTGAAAATATATTATTGAAATAAACCATTGCATTTCCCATTGAAAACTCAATTTTTAATATTGCTTTCAAAATAGCGTTGATAGATCTCGTCTAAACCGTATTCCTTTTTATGAACGCCCGTTATCGGCAATCCTTTCTGTACGAAGAAGCGAACTAAGCCGGGTGTCATATCAACCTCGCAAGATAATTCCATCGAATTACCTTCGATCAAGATGTTATTTACACCGTTCATCATCCGTAGCTCTTTCTCTAACAAGCCTGCGTCAGGAATAGCATCCTGGAATGTTACCAAAGTTGTATAAGAGTCTTTGCCGAAGAGGTTAAATGACAGCGTTTCCAAGTTTCCTTCTACCAACAATTTTCCTTCGACGAAAATTCCCACCCTGTCGCATATCTGCTGAACCTGGTGTAAATGGTGTGAAGACAACAACACGGTTAAACCCTGCTGCCTGCTCAATTTGCGAATCAGCGACAAAAACTCCTTGATACCGCTGGGGTCTATACCCAGTGTTGGCTCATCGAGGATAACAACATCCGGTTGCCGGATTAAAACATCGGCTAGTCCCAACCGCTGCTTCATTCCACGGGAATAGGCCCCGGCTTTCTTATGAAGCTCTGAACCTAAACCTACCAGTTCCATAGTTTCCTTGGCACGAATTTCTACCTCATTTTCCGCGATACCATTCAGCCGACCGATATATTCCAGGTTTTCCAGGGCCGTTAAGTTGTCATAAAACCCAACGCTATCCGGCATATAACCGACCTTTCTTTTCACCGCGATCGGGTTCTTGGTAGCATTGATCCCGCATACCGTAGCAGTGCCCTTCGAAGGCTCTGCCAAACCCAGCATCATTAATATCGTGGTGGTTTTACCGGCGCCATTGGGGCCTAGCAAACCGAAAATTTCGCCTTTGTTGACTGACAATGAAAGATTATCTACCGCCTTCACAGAACCGTAGTATTTTGTCAGTCCTTCCAGTTCGATGATAGGATTATTCATATCAATTACCTCCTCCCATATTTTCTAACCAGGTAATAAACGATTCCCAAAGCAACCAAGATTACCAAGATCCCTATCCATCCTGATAACAAGGAAGTCTTGACAGTCATTCTGAAAGTAGCAGTGGAATTTGTATAATCATTCCTCGCGGTAAAGTTGGTTACATAATCACCGGCAATCGTTTTATCGGGAACATTTAATTTGGCCATGACATCTTGTGATTGCCCGGGTTCCAGGTGATCTACTTTAGATG
Organism: Chitinophaga caeni; assembly: GCF_002557795.1. Classification (NCBI taxonomy): domain Bacteria; kingdom Pseudomonadati; phylum Bacteroidota; class Chitinophagia; order Chitinophagales; family Chitinophagaceae; genus Chitinophaga; species Chitinophaga caeni. The sequence continues at coordinate 792,012 of NZ_CP023777.1, forward strand.
GTTCGAATGTGGCGCTCCACTTTGCCGGGTTTTGGGAAGAAAGTTGCAAGTTCTCAAGCGGTAATGTACCGGTATTCTTTAAAGTCAATTGAATCTGCTTGCTGCTTCCTTCCGTGATGTCATCACTTAACCTCCCGGAAGGTGTTGTTAATTCCAAAGCATAACTACCTTTCACAACAGCTTCTAACTGGAGTTTCAGTGTATCCTTATTGCTAATGGCAGTAACCGGGATATTGTATTTACCCGGTTTTGTTTGCGGCGCCGCCGTGATTTCTACCGAGATATCCGCAGATTTACCGGCGTCTACCTTCAGCGCAGCAACTTGAGCGCCCTGCGTACGGAAGGTAGCATACCAACCCGGTGGAATACCAGCGTACAGGTTATAAACATTTGATTGATCACTACCATTATGCAAATTTGCGTTATACCTGAATGGATCCTTGGTAGCCGATTCGATATTCATCAATCGCGCCGTAAAGGAAGAAGGCTCTTTTGCTGCCTTCTGCTGTGCATGGGCAGTAAATGCAAAAGTTACAGATAATGATAAACAGAGGAAAGCGATAAATTTTAGCCGTGGATAATAAAACTTAATTAGCATAGTAAATAATCGAATTTTAAAATGACTGAAGTTTTACCTATGCAATTATAAAGTGGTAGGATGAAAATGTAAAGAAGCGAAGGGTACATTTAAGGAATTTTTAAGGATTTTTTAACGGTTTATAAAGGGGCGAATATGAGTGGCTAGATTGAAGGAAGAAATAGTAATACCCCCGAAAGTTTATGGAGCTCCCTTATTTCGATCATGATATCTTGTATGTAAATTCACCGCTTGGTTGAAATAAAAATACCAAAAATCGAATTTGACATTTATGTTTATGCACACTGGAAAGGTACGCCTGAACTTATAGAACTGCGTACTTCTCGAAGGAAAAAATCTTCAAGTTTTGAGTATGATGAAGGATGAATATTGCCCCAGCGTACGACTTAAATCCTTCTATTGACAAACATGGTTTAGCTCTAAATATTGATATGAATAATAATATGCTGGATTTTGTAAATAGCCAAAAGCGTTGGGCATAGTTTAGACTTGGAGAAAAGCAGGTAAATCAAATTATTAAAGAAGCATCGGCTAGTGTTATTGGACGGGAAAAGATAGCAGGTAAGATGGTATCTTGAGAAATGAACGGGAGACAATGAAGGGAGCATTTCTCTATTAAATAAAATCCATATCCCGTTTAAACTATAACGATCCAATAACATTAAATAAAAAACCGGAACAGAAATGCTAAATTTCAAGTTCCGGTTTAGTAGTCCCGACAGGAATCGAACCTGTATATTAAGTTCCGGAGACTTACGTACTATCCATTGTACTACGGGACCAACCTTTTTCTAGGACGGCAAAACTACACTTTATTTGATAAAAAATTACATGTTCCAGAAATTGCTCTTAAATATTTTAACGGCGATAGCGATCAGGATCACCCCGAAAAACTTACGGATCACCATCAGACCTGCCTTTCCTAAAATCCGCTCTATATAAGTCAGGCTGCGCAAAACCAGGTAAACGATCACCAGGTTAATAACTATCCCCACGGCGATGTTCATATCGCTGAAGTTCGCCTTCAAGGACATAATAGTGGTCAGGGTCCCCGATCCGGCTATCAGGGGAAATGCAATAGGGACGAGGCTTCCGCTTTTAGCATCATTGTCACTTTTGAAAAATTCAACCCCCAAAATCATCTCCAAACCTATGACGAAGATTACGATCGACCCAGCCACTGCGAAGGATTTTACATCCACGCTCATTAAAGACAGGAAGGGCTGCCCTACCAAAAGGAACAGGATCATCAGGAAACCAGATGCCAGCGTGGCTTTCCCGGCATCGATTACGCCCATTTTCTCCTTCATAGAGATCAAAACCGGGATGGAGCCCAAGATATCGATCACCGCGAACAAGGTAAAAGTGATAGCAAGAATTTGGTCAATGCTCAACATATTATGTTAAATTTTTACAAATGTATATGTTTCATCGTGTAACTATTAAGGCTGATAATGAATCATATTATATTTTAGCGGAACGATTCCGTGAAGGATTGGTTGATATCATATAGTTTTCACCTCAATTTTTGTTTATGCAAGAGGATATCCTGATTCAAATTAGTCAAAAAATCAAAGAAAAACGAAAGGCAAAAGGGATTACGGTGCAGGAATTGGCTAATAAAGCGGATGTTAGCAAGGGATTGATTTCACAAATTGAAAATAACCGCACGGTGCCGTCCCTACTAGTCTTGGTTAATATCATCCAAGCCCTAAACCTGGATATGAACGAGTTTTTCAACGATATTAATCACCATAACCAATCTGCCAAGGTTATCGTTAAAAAGCAGGATAGCTACCAGGAGTTTGAGAAGGAAAATGCCAAGGGATTCCTTTATAAGAGGGTGCTTACCCGCAATGTGAAGAATAACCCCATCGATATCGTTGTACTGGAACTTAAAAAAGGCGCCAAACGGGGCCAGCTCGTGAAAACGGACGCCTATGAATATAAATATATTATAAAGGGTACCGTAGAATACCAGGTCCTGGATCAGAGCTACACTCTCGAAACAGGGGATTCCATCTTCTTCGATGGGCGTTTAGGTCACAAACCTACGAATGTTGGAGAAGATGATGCCCTAATCTTAGTCATATATTTCTTCCAAGTAACTGATTAATAGTCAATGCATTTTTATTACGCATAAATATTGCGTAATAAAAATGCAGTTAAAGGCTGCTTTCACCTTCAACTGCATTATCCTGAACTTATAAAGCAATTGTTTGATATACTGAGAATTGCAATATATGGTTCATCGACTTATTTCCTGCCGGTGATTGAACAAATTGGTTCATATAACCAATATCGACTTTCAAATTTGGCTTAAATGCATAACCTATTGCGGTTAAGAAACGGTTCTGATCGAAGAATTTTTTCGAAATATCATTCCCCCAAAGGTTCATAAATAATTCGTCTTGCAGGGCAAAATAGAACGGGCCGCCCTTTAATGGCACCGTAGTACGGTTGAAGTACCTGAAACGGTTCCCGTAATTCCAATCATCCACCTTTAGGTCGCCCCCGGTATGCATTACCTTAACCCCGGCGAAACGTTGTTCTAAACGGATGCGGTGAAACATATCCCATTTCTTGATAGGTGTCTTGTAAATAAATTGCTGGAATATCCTATGCTCGGGGAAATAGGCATCTAACGCATCAGAATAGGTAGTGATGTAGGCATAGCCCAGTAATACGGATGCTTTCTTGTTGATGGAATACTGCAACCCAGCTCTTGTTAAAACCTGGCCCTTGTCGCTAATAGCGTCCCTCAGTCGAACTTGCACATCGAAAGGAATAGACCATTTCTCGTTGAGCTGCAAGCCTCCAAAATAGGTGTACCAATGTTGGTATCCATGTTTCACTTGCGCTTTTACGCTTGTATGCAGACATAAAAATACCGCAGCCAGTATGCCGACATACTTAACTTTTCTTAAAATCATAACTACTGTTCAGTTTTTTGGATGATGGGCGATTAACGGCCCCTAAGCCAACAAAAATAGCCAATTATGATTTTTTACAAAAGCCATTCATCCATCTTGTTACTTGCTGTATCAATCACTAAAACAGGCTCAGCTGGATCTTGGGCCTCTCGAACAAGGTGGTATTAAACTCGAACCTATCCATATTCATCCCCAGGCGTTTCGTATGCAATTTGTATTGCTGGCGGATCAGATCCGCAATATTACCTTCACCACGCATCCTCCGGCCAAATTGGCTATCGTTAACCTCCCCGCCATGCATGCTGCTGATCATATGCCAAACCTTGTCTGCCTTGCCTGGAAAGTTTTTGTATAGCCAATCTTTAAAAATTGTTTTCACGGCATCGTTAAGTCTTACAACGGTATAGCCAGCCGACCTAGCGCCATTTTCAGCAGCTTTTTCCAACATTTTCGGCATCTCGTGGTCATTTAGACCCGGAATCATCGGGGCCACGTTAACGCCTACCGGGACACCCACATCACTTAATTCTTTCAATACTCTTAAGCGCTGTGCGGCGGTGGTAGTGCGGGGTTCCATCTTTTGCCTCAGATCTTCATCCAGGGTCGTTAATGAAACGAATACGCATACAAGGTTATGCTTAGCCATTTGTTGAAGGATATACTTATCCCTTAATACCAACGAGTTTTTCGTGATTATCGCTATAGGTTGCTTGTATTGCCAGGCAACTTCTAATAATTGCCGCGTCAAGAACATTTTTCGTTCCAAGGGCTGATAACAATCAGTATTCCCCGAAAGGGCTATCGGCTTGCAAACCCAGCTTTTCTGCTCTAAAAATTTCTTTAAAAGCTCCGGTGCATTCATTTTACAAATGATCTTACGCTCAAAGTCTAGCCCTGCACTATACCCCCAAAATTGGTGTGTGTTCCTTGCATAACAATAAATGCAGCCGTGCTCGCAACCCTGGTAGGGGTTCATCGAATAACCCATGCCCAAATCAGGGCTATCTACGCGGTTAACCAATGTTTTCCCGTGCTCTTCCAATACCTGCGTCGGCACATCCGATTGCCACCATTCATCGATACCCTCCGTATGTTCCTTGGCGTAACATTGGGCTAAGAATTTATTTTTCGGGTTTAGCTGGGCACCGCGACCTTTGTAGTATAGGGATTCGGACGGCTCTTGAAAAGGTAAGGTCATAAAATACTAATTTTATTAGTAAAAATACTAACATTTTTAGTACTTTCAAATTTTAATTCTTTATATGATTTCCATTTGCTTCATAAGGAAAGTAGCATTCTTATTAGTAGCAATGCCCGCTCTCATTTTATAATCGAAAACAAGTCGCTCCCCGTCAAGAATGCTGCTTTCAAAGCAATAATTGCTGACTTTTCCCGGTAATTTCTCTTCCAGGTGCCCCAGTTCCAAGTCATGCGTGGCAATCATACCAATGCATTTATATGCTAGGAAATGTTGTACCAATTCACGTGAGCCGGTCAGCTTATCTTCAGAATTGGTTCCTTTTAAAATTTCGTCCAGGATAATAAATATCGACTCCCCGGCTTGCAGCACGCGGATAATTTTCTGCAAACGCAACAACTCTGCCTGGAAATAAGAAGTATTGTTGGCAATCGAATCCTTGATCCGCATACTGGTCATGATCCTGGATGGTTTGCACTCAAAACGGGCGGCACATACCGGGGCACCCATCATGGCCAACAGGTAGTTAACGCCGACGCTTCTAAGGAAAGTGCTTTTCCCCGACATGTTTGATCCGGTTATAATATGAAATAAATTATGCTGACCGATTTCAAAATCATTTTTTATACATTTTTCGGCTGCTATCAAAGGGTGGCCGATAGCTGTACCTTTAATTACAAACTCGTCGGCTGTAAACAGGGGAAACTGGTAAGCCGGGTTGTTATACGAGAATGTTGATAAACTATTCAATACTTCCATATCCTTGATAACATTCATCCATGCTTCCAATTCGGAGCCATACTGCTGTTTCCATTTTTCCAAAGCATAGATACAATGCAGGTCATATAGAAATACAGAATTTAAAAATATTCCTACCAGCATATTCAATCGCTGATCCATATAGCTGTTGATCCTTGACAACTTATTTACGGCATTGCCTGCATCCCCGGCAGATTGTTTCAGTTGTAACAAAACTTCTGATGATGTTTGTTCCGGCAAATTTTTGATTAGCCCTAATAACAACCCGTAACGTTTCAACAATTTTTCCTTGTTAGAGATCAATTGGTGCTGCTTGTTTACATTAGCTATATTCAGTAATAATGCGATCCAGTTCAAGGCAAAGAAAAACAGGATGATCGGCATCGATCCGTAAATAATGGCAGCGATTAATAAAGCCGGGTTCACGAAGGAAAATATCCGCCAACCTTTCTTATGCAGAAACTCCAAGGGCATTTGCAACCACTGCTGGATAGAGGGCATATCGCCGGCTTGCTCGTTTGATAAGCGCCCTTGCGCTGTAAAATTTTGCCGCCAATCCAATGCTGCCCTCAACTCCTTGACAGCCTCCTGTTGCCTTACTATGTCTTCAACATTTAAACCCGGTTGTATAAAATTTGCAGCCAACGCCATCTTGCCGGAATATGTCCCGGTTCGATTGATATGGTTAAATAATGAATGCTGCCCAAACACGTCGAGATCACCGGTAAAATCATGCTGGTCATTTACAAATTCGATTCCATCCTCGAACCTAACATCTTCCCCTTGCAAGGCTTTTAATTCCGATTCGTTCAGCCAAAGCAATTGCTCTTGGACCAAGGATTGCTCTTTAACCTTTTGATAGCGCACCAGGCTGAGCCCGAATAAGATCAAGGCGATGGCAATCGGTATCCACCAAATAGCTTCAAACTCGCTAAAAATATATTTATACCCGAAGTATCCCGAGGCTAAGAAGCACGCGATTCTAATCAAGCTCAACCGTTTCAACTTTTGTTGACTTAGCTGCATTTCACTCTTATATTTCAGGATACGTTCCCGGTATTGTTGTAATGATTCCATCAGTTTTAGTATAGAGCAGGAAATGTACAAAATTTCATCCTCTTAATGCGATTCCCAAGCATAAAAGATGCCCGTATATCCTTGCGGATATACGGGCTTATATAGTGTATTCGACAAATTGTCCGTTAATAGAGAAAGGGGATGACTACCTATATATCAATGATAATACCAAAATGTTACCCCGCTATAAAAAAGCCCGGTTGTATAGCTACAACCGGGCTCTTCGACTTATTCAAAACGCTTGTTTACATATTCCTACGGTATTGTCCGCCCACTTCGTAAAGCGCATGGGTAATTTGCCCGAGGGAGCAATATTTCACCGTTTCCATGAGTTCGGCAAATATGTTTCCATTCTTTACAGCCACTTCTTTCAAGCGCTCCAACATTAGGTTAGCCTGATCTTCATGCCGCTCCTGGAAAGTTTTAACAGCCGTGATTTGGAATTCCTTTTCTCCCGATGTTGAGCGAATCACTTCATCCGGGATAATGGTAGGAGAACCATTTTTATTCAAGAAGGTATTAACACCGATAATCGGGTACTCCCCGGTATGTTTCAAAGACTCGTAATAAAGACTTTCTTCCTGGATCTTATTTCTTTGGTACATTCTTTCCATAGCTCCAAGTACGCCGCCTCTTTCGGTAATGCGGTTAAACTCGGTCAGTACCGCTTCTTCTACCAGGTCCGTAAGTTCCTCGATAAAGAAACTACCTTGATTCGGATTTTCGTTTTTCGCTGTACCGAGTTCGCGGTTGATGATCAACTGGATGGCCATCGCCCTTCTTACGCTTTCTTCCGTTGGTGTTGTGATCGCTTCATCATAAGCATTCGTATGCAAGGAATTACAATTATCATAAATAGCGTACAATGCTTGCAAAGTAGTACGGATATCGTTGAAGTCGATTTCTTGTGCGTGCAGGCTCCTGCCGGAAGTTTGGATATGGTATTTCAGCTTTTGCGAACGTTCGTTGCCTTTATATTTATTCTTGATGGCTTTTGCCCAGATTCTTCTTGCTACGCGACCGATTACTGAATACTCCGGATCCATGCCGTTACTGAAGAAGAAAGACAAGTTAGGTGCAAAATCATCGATATGCATTCCCCGCGCGAGATAATATTCTACGTACGTGAAACCATTCGCCAAAGTAAAGGCAAGCTGGGTTATCGGGTTCGCGCCGGCTTCCGCGATATGGTAACCTGAAATACTCACAGAGTAGAAATTACGGACTTTATTATGAATAAAATATTCTTGTACATCACCCATAAGTTTCAAGGCAAATTCCGTGGAGAAGATACAGGTATTTTGAGCCTGGTCCTCTTTAAGAATATCTGCCTGAACGGTTCCCCGAACGGTACTCAAAGCATGCGCCTTGATCTTTTGATAGGTTGCCGCGTCCAAAACATGATCTCCTGCTACGCCTAGTAACTCAAGCCCTAAACCATCATTACCATTTGGCAGGTTGCCGTTGTAATAGGGCAATGGATAGGAGCGGAATTTTTCCTTGATAGTAGCCCTTACCATATCCTGCAACCCGTTCTCTTGAATATATTTTTCACATTGCTGGTCGATGGCAGCGTTCATGAAAAAGGCCAATAAGATGGGAGCGGGACCATTGATCGTCATAGAAACGGAAGTTCTAGGGTCGCATAGATCAAAACCACTGTATAGCTTCTTAGCGTCATCAACAGTGGCGATACTAACACCGGAATTTCCGATTTTACCGTAAATATCGGGGCGCGACGCCGGGTCTTCCCCATATAAAGTTACACTGTCAAAGGCTGTAGACAAACGCTTCGCAGGTTGATCCATCGAAACGTAATGGAAACGTTTATTGGTTCTTTCGGGACCGCCTTCCCCGGCAAACATCCGCGTCGGATCTTCGCCTTCCCGTTTTAATGGAAACACGCCGGCAGCGTAAGGAAATTCGCCGGGTACATTTTCCGTTAATTGCCAACGAAGGATATCGCCCCAATCTTGGTATTTGGGCAAACTAACCTTAGGGATTCGGCTATGGGAAAGACTTTCGGTAACCAATGGCAACTTTATAATCTTATCTCTAACCTTGAATTCATATACATCTGATTTATATTTTGCTACCAGCTCCGGCCAATCTTCGATCAACTTCAAACAGCTTGGATCCAGGGATGCCTTGATCTGCCGGGAAATATCTTCCAGTGCATCGTGCGACCCCGTGATCTTCAGAACACCTTCCACCTGGTACCATTGCGAAGCAAGTTTACATTGTGCATCTACCCAATTACTATACGCTTCGATACTTTCTGAAATTTCCGCCAGGTAACGTACCCTCGCCGGCGGGATAATTTGCGACTTGGTCGAAGCATCATGCATCTCTTCCGGCACCGCTACTTTCCCAAAGCTCAGCCCGGTTTTCTTTTGTATTTCGAGTAATAGTTTTTCGAATAAGAGGTTCACACCTGCATCGTTGAATTGCGAAGCTATGGTTCCTACAACCGGTAAATCCTGGTCTTTTGCAGTCCAAAGGCTATGGTTACGTTTATATTGTTTACGTACATCGTGCAAAGCGTCCAAAGCCCCGGCCTTATCAAACTTGTTGATGGCAATTACATCTGCATAGTCGAGCATATTGATCTTTTCCAACTGCGAAGCAGCGCCGTATTCAGGGGTCATAACATACATGGCTACATCGCAATAATCCACGATAGCCGTGTCGCTCTGACCGATACCCGAAGTTTCAAGGATGATAAAATCGTAGCCCGCGATCTTACATATATCGATGGCCTCCTGTATATTTTTGCTGATGGCTTTATCGCTTTCCCTGGTTGCCAGGGAGCGCATATAGGCGCGGGGGTGGTGAATGCTGTTCATCCTGATACGGTCACCCAATAAAGCGCCGCCCGTTTTTTTCTTAGATGGATCCACGGATATCACCGCGATCGTTTTATCCGGAAAGCGATTGAGGTAGCGCCTGACCAGTTCATCAGTCACGCTACTTTTACCGGCGCCGCCAGTACCAGTAATACCAAGTACGGGTATTGTTTTGGTTGGTTTTACACCTTCCATCTGCCCGTTGAGCTGGAAGCTTTCAGCGTAGGTAATGGCTTGCGCGATCTTGGGCGCAAACTTCTCTTCCAAAACTTGCGGTTCAATTTTCAGATCACCTTTTTTCACGGTTTCAAAATCGCATTTGCGGATCAGGTCTTCGATCATCCCTTCCAAGCCCATCTGGCGACCATCATCCGGGGAATAAATTCTCGATATACCGTATTGGTGAAGTTCTTCTATTTCCGAGGGTAAGATGGTACCGCCACCGCCTCCGAAAATCTTAATATGGCTACATCCCTTTTGCGCCAGGAGGTCATGCATGTACTTGAAAAATTCCAGGTGCCCGCCTTGGTATGAAGTTACCGCGATACCTTGAGCATCTTCTTCAATAGCGCAATCAACGATTTCTGCCGCGGAGCGATTGTGGCCCAAGTGAATCACTTCGGCGCCTTTCCCTTGCATGATGCGGCGCATAATATTAATTGCAGCATCATGACCATCGAAGAGGGAAGCTGCTGTCACGATTCTCACCTTATGAGTCGGAGTGTAAGACATGTTCGGAAATATTTTAATGCTTGGCAGCAGGTTGGTTTCCTAAGCCGGACAACGTGTCCTATTAGCCTGTTGCAAATTACGAAAATAAGGGCTGATGGGTTCTAGAAGTGCAAAAGGAATGAGAATTAGACCAGGTTAAAAGTTAGAATGCGAATCTTCGAAATCATTTAAAAGTACGCGTGAGACGTTGATGAATATCTAGTATAAAAAAAGAACCCCCGCATACAAAATGCAGGGGAGAATAACTCGAAACTTTTTTCCGTAACTCATGGATACAAATCCTCCATGAAATTCACAACGTGGAACTTAAAAATGCAGTTTATATAAAATAAGATGAAATGACCTTCTTGAAATAATAAGTTTATACAACTTCCGAATACCTGGCCTACTAACCTTTAAACTAATTGCGATAATCAAAATAGGCGCCGCTATCTTTCTAAAAATATAACTGTGTATATTTTACACAATCTTAGGATTTTTTTCTTTTCATAACAAATTTTTAACGCTTTTTTTTACAATTTTTATTCAAATTATTATAAGTGTAGAGTTAACACTAAAAATAATTTAAAAAGGTAGATCAACTTCAATATTTATTTTAATAAGAATAGGAAAAGGCCGGGCTGGTATTATAAAATAAGGCAAATGACCACCGCCACGGGGGCAAGTGGCGGCAAGAGGCAGAAAATTATAAGTAAGGTTGTAAATTTTAATTTAGAATCCCAAGGATTTTTTCTTCTGTTGTGAATAGCGTTCCGCGTTGAAACCGTAAAGCTTCGCCGGCCTGTGACGTACTTCTTCCTCCTCTTCATTGAGATCGATCAGTACATCCATAGCAAAGAATTTCTTTCTGAAATTCCTTCTATCTAATTTAACATCCAGGATAGCTTCGTATAGGTTTTGTAAATCCCTGAGCGTAAACTTCCTGGGTAGCAGGTTGAACCCAACCGGTTGTTCTATAATCTGTTGCCGCAACCGCTCCAAACAGGTGTTGAGAATATCTTTATGGTCAAAAGCCATATCCTTTTGCAGTATATCTTTTACAGGATGCCAATGCAAATCGTTATTAAGTAGCTTCAATTCGATATGTTCAACATTCACGAGGGAATAATATGCTACGGATACGACCCGCCCTGCCGGGTGGCGGTTGAGCGCGCCGAAAGCATGTACTTGCTGCATATATACATTTTCAAGTCCCGTTCTTTCGAGCAAAACGCGGTAGGCGGCATTTTCCAGGTCCTCGTCTGGGCGAACGATATCTCCCAGCAGGCTCCATTTGCCCCTGTACTCTTTCAAATCGGACTCAATCAAAAGTACTTTAAGCTCATCGTTGTCGAACCCAAAAATCACGCAATCAACCGAAATGGCTACTTTGAAATAATCCTTGATCTCCGTTAAATGTGTATTAACGTTCTTGGTTTGCATATTCATAATCGTGGAACTTGCTATAATACCTAACGTGAATTTTCTTTACAAAAAAAATTCCGTACAAGTTTGTCTTGGTTTTAACTGCGCAAATTAGGTTATTGTTATATCAATAAAAAATCAATACGCTACGTTTTCTTTCTAAAAGTACTGTTGATAACTTGGGATAGGATCCAACTAAAGTTGCGATACTACATCATGGAATTTCTAAATCAGTTTTCTATTAACATGTTACAACAAGTAAACATTTGAAGAGGGTGATAATTTTATGCTAAGAATTCGTCCGTTCAAATGTACCATTAAAGCTAATACATATCCTTCATAATTCATCACAGAATCTAAAACTTTGAAAATATCTAATCATTTTTCAATTAAAAAGCATGCATTCATACCGACAAGCCTTACTGTTTGAATATTATTTGATATGAACATTAATCTAAAACTTTTATCTACCTGCCGGGCGCTTTATAAACCTGTTCCCCTCCAATATAAGTAGCGGTTACCTTTGTTTTTAGTATAGCCGTGTCCGGTACCTGCATGATATCCCGGTCTAAAACCACGAAATCCGCCCATTTTCCAGGCTCTAGGCTACCTTTTAACTTCTCATCAAAACTTGCTTTGGCGGCCCAAATTGTCATACCCCGCAATGCTTCTTCACGGCCCAGTTTCTCTTTTGCCAAGAAACCTCCAGCGGGATACCCTGTGCTATCCACGCGGAAAACGGCCGCATAAAAGGTTTTCAAAGGATCGATATCTTCTACGGGAAAGTCCGTCCCAAGCGGCATCCATGCATTTTCATGTAATAATTCCCGGAAAGCATAGGCGTCTCCCAATCGTGCTTTCCCCAGGCGCTCTTCTGCCCAATACATATCCGATGTTGCATGGGTTGGTTGCACGGAGGGGATAATATTGTAATCACCGAAATAATGAAAGTCAGCTTGATTGACTACCTGCGCATGTTCTATTCTCCAGCGCCGATCATTCTTGCCTTCCAGTACGGCTGCATATATCCTCAAAATATCGCGGTTCGCTGAATCCCCGATTGCATGTGTACACATCTGGAATTTGCTATCGATCATCATCTTGGCTCTTTCTACGAAATAGCTGCTATCATTTAAAAGGAATCCTTTCCATCCGGGTTGGTCGCTATAATCTTGCAACAGGCAAGCGCCCCTCGAACCCAATGCGCCATCTGCATAAAATTTAAAGCCTCCCACGTTAATATGGTTGGTTTTAAATACACCTCTCCTTAAGATCCAATCAAAATTCACCTTATCATCGCTTAGCATGATATAAATTCTTATGGGCAATTTCCGCTCCTTTTCCAAGGCATCTAAAAATAATACATCGCGCTTCATCACCCCGCAATCGCTTACAGAGGTTAACCCTACCGCGAAACAATTTTCCATTGCTTCTTTCACAAGCAATTTAGCTGTTGAATTAGACTTAGCAGGTATGAAACGCTCCACGGGAGCGATCGCGTTATCCACCAAAATGCCGGTAAGTTTTCCTCCCTTGGTTTCGAAAATGCCCCCTTTTATCCTTTGCCCGGGTTTAATGCCAGCAGCATCCAAGGCCGCTTGGTTCGCAATCGCGGCATGGCCGTCTACACGGTATAGAAATACCGGCTTGGCGGGAAACAATTCATCTAATCTTGCCTTACTGGGAAACTGTTTATTCTTCCAATCGTTCTGATCCCATCCACGGCCGATGATCCAGGGCGAAGAATCCTGCTTGGCATGTTGCTGCACACGTTCCAACACTTCGTCCCAACTCTTGGTTCCTACTAATTTCGCTTCAGAGAGACCGGAAGCATACCCTAAAAAATGCGAATGGGCATCATTAAAACCCGGGTATATATATTGCCCTGTTCCATCCAAGACTTCAAGCCCTTTATAATGCCCCAGGATATCTTGATCCGTTCCTACCGCGATGATCTTTCCAGCCCTAATAGCCATGGCACTTGCCGTACGGAACATACTGTCTACCGTGTAAATCCTTGCATGATGCACCACTAGGTCAACTTGATCGGGTTCCTGTTGGCAACCGGCCATTATCCAGGTAACAGATAAAGCGCATAGGAGTTTTTTCATATAAATTGAATTAGAGATTTTGGTTTGACAAGGAAGTAAAGATTAAATTTACAGCATAGAAATGAAATATGACTTACAATAAAGATACTGAACTTGCGCTGTCGCAAGCGGCAAAACAATTGTTATCCTTGCTCGCCCAAGGTAAACTTTTAGAAAACGTCCACAAAACCGTTGATACATTAAAGGATGTATTGCGGTACAACGATTGGCGTTATTATGTTCAAAATGACCCCGTTGTTTCCGATTACGAATATGACCAATTGTTTACCTGGTTAAAAAAATTAGAAACCGAAAATCCCGAGCTCGTTACACCCGACTCCCCCACGCAAAGGGTAGCACAAGGTTTAACGAAGGAATTCCCTACAGTTCAGCACCTCGTACCGATGTTGAGCCTGGATAACTCTTACAATGCGGATGATTTATTCGATTGGGACAGGAAAGCCAGGGAAATCACGAAGCTCGACGAGATAGAATATTGCATCGAGCCGAAGTTTGATGGCGCCAGTATTTCATTGATCTATGAAAATGATCTCCTGGTAAGGGGAGCAACAAGGGGTGATGGTGTAGAGGGTGAAGATATTACGACGAATATCAAGCAAATCCGGTCTATTCCTTTATCAGCCAAATTTTCAGACTACGGTATCCAAACTATAGAGTTGCGTGGCGAGGTATTAATCAACAAGGAAACATTCGAGAAATTCAACGAGCACAGGGCGGCTGAAAATCTTCCCCCATTGGCGAACCCTAGGAATGCTGCTTCCGGTTCATTGAGGATGGTGGATCCCAAGGAAGTTGCCAAAAGGGGATTGGAAGCATTTTTATACCATATGAGTTACCATAACATGTTTCCCGGCAAAGCGGAAAGCCCGGAAATCAGCACCCACAGTAATACTTTGGACCTGCTTACTTCTTTAGGATTCCGCAGTCCTGCCAAAGAAAAGAAAGTAGTGAAAGGTATACAAGCAGTAGTAGATTATTGCCTGGCCTTCGAGGAAGGCCGCGATGCTTTGCCTTACGAGATTGACGGGATGGTTATTAAAGTGAATGATTATGCTTTGCAGGATTTGTTGGGCATGACTACGCATCACCCGCGCTGGGCCATCGCCTATAAATTCAAAGCCCGCCAAGCCACCAGTATATTAAAAGAAGTGGAATTCCAAGTTGGTCGAACAGGCGCTATTACACCCGTGGCAAAGATTGATCCAGTTCCCATAGGTGGCGTTACCGTAGGCTCTATTTCACTGTTTAACGAAGATGTGATCCGCGAAAAGGATTTGATGATTGGGGATACCGTGTTGGTAGAAAGGGCCGGAGATGTAATTCCATATATCGTGAAATCGTTGGCCGATCTGAGGAAAGGCAGCGAAAAACCTATCATCTTTCCAAAGGAATGCCCAGTATGCCATGACCCCTTGATGAAACCGGAAGGGGAGAGTGTTTGGCGATGCATCAATATTAATTGCGAAGCCCAAGTGGTGGAAAGGATGATACATTTCGTCAGCAAGGACGCGATGGATATCAAAAGTTTTGGAGAAAGCAATGTGCGGAAATTTTATACACTCGGTTTGCTAAAAGATATTCCCGGTATTTACACCTTGGACTTTGAGCAAATATCGCAACTGGAAGGCTTCGGGAAAAAGTCTATAACCAACCTGGAAAGCGCCATCGAAGCATCGAAAAAACAACCATTACACCGGCTAATCTTCGGTTTGGGCATCAGGTACGTCGGGGAAACAACCGCTAAAACACTGGCCAATGCTGTAAATGAATTGATGGCCTTAGCCAATTTCACCGAAGAACAATTACTCGCATTGGAAGATATCGGCCCGAAGGTAGCAGGTGCCGTAAAAGCGTTCTTCGATAATGAAGATAACCTATCCATGCTGGCGAAATTAGCCGAATTGGGCATCAATATGAAAGGGGTTAAAGGAAGTTTTGACCATACCGAGGGCGCCTTAGCAGGACAAACATTTCTATTTACCGGCACCTTATCTAAGCTGAAAAGAAGCGATGCCGAAGAGATGGTCGAAGCACAAGGCGGCAAAATATTAAGTGGCGTAAGTAGCAAGTTAAACTACCTGGTTGTTGGCGAAGATGCCGGCAGCAAGCTAGAAAAAGCCAAGAAGATCAACAGCGTTAAAATATTAACTGAAGACGAATTTTTAGACTTAATGCCTTCCTGATATGACAGATGAATATTTCATGCAACAAGCGCTCCGGGAAGCTAAACTGGCATTAGAAGAAGGGGAAGTGCCGATTGGCGCCGTTGTAGTAGTACAAAACCAAATTATCGGCCGGGGGCATAACCAGGTAGAACGGCTAAACGATTGTACCGCCCATGCGGAAATGATCGCGTTGACAGCGGCATTCAACAACCTGGGGAGTAAATACCTGGTGGATGCCACGCTTTACGTAAGCCTGGAGCCCTGCGTAATGTGTGCCGGCGCTTTGTATTGGAGTAAAATTGGGCGGATCGTTTACGCCGCGGCAGATGATAAAAACGGTTATAGAAGCGTTACGGGTCAACAATCACCGTTTCACCCTAAGACGAAAGTTGAACTGGGCCCTTACGGTGAAGAGAGTTTAAACTTAATGCGGTCTTTCTTTGTACAAAGAAGAAAATGAATTTTAATCATTGTTGTCCGACGAAAAATGCTTTAAAGGTACTTGAATTCCTTACCTGGTCAAGGATATAAGCGAAGGATGATACATTCAAAATCCGGGATCCCCCCGCCAAGAGAACCGTGGAACTTCGCACCGTTGATAGCGAAGGGTAGCTTGGCCATACAGTAGTAGAAAGGCCAGATAGAGCGATCAAATTGGCGGCCGTAATGGCCAATTTGTGCCCTTTTTTGGTACCTTTTTTGGGTAAACAAAAAAGTACAAGAAACGAGCAGGTGAACATTGAACCGAACTATTGAGGGATCAAAAGCGTTCCCCGGTTAAAATTTAGTCGGACAACAATGAATTTTAATATCTAAATGGGATTAACAGGCAGGGAAGAATGGGTTAATAAAAACAATCGATGCCATCCAAGGAGATTTCCCTTCACATGGATGGAACATGATTTGATAACTTTTCTACCGACACACCCGTAATGCTTATTTGAGCAAGCATTACGGTGAGACTTCGGAGAAAGGTAAGGTTATTACCCCGGGTTAAGAAAACGGATGTAAGACCGACTTGTAGCGAAACTGGCGGCTACAAACAATGAACGAATAGGAACGAACAATGCATGAAAGACTATATCTTCCAATTATAAAATTTGATGTTTCCTAAAGAAAATAAATACGTCATCTAGCTCTATCTGCTTAAGTTGGTAGGCCAACTGGGTTTTCAGATCCTGGGTTTCTTCTTTTATTTTCCTATACTGATTTTTCAATAATTCATATTTTGATATGATTTGATCGGGAGTTGCAGTACGATCAAGCATCAAAATGTTATACGCTTTTTCTTCGGTTATCATAGTGATACATATTTCAAAAAACGACCCGGCTAACACTCAAAAGTTCATTATCAACGTTCAGGCTACTAAATTAGTGGAGTTATAGTCTCGGGCAAATACCCAAGCTTGGGTATTTTTGTTAAAAAAATGATGAAATACCGTCTTTTTTCCCCTTTCGATAGATCATTGCCCCTTTCTTTTAATAGTAAATTCTTAATGTTTTATCGATATGATTAGCAACTTGTTAATTAAAAAACATAAAAAATATAAATAAATTAATTTATTATATAATATATATAAAATGTAGTATATAGTAAGCCCGGTAAGCTTTTTGTTGGTATAATAAAAATATATATGTTTTATTGCACCCCTATTTGTTTGGCTAGGGCAACGAGTTCCGAAGTATTGCGTACTTTAAGTTTGAGCCTTATGTTCTTCCTGTGGGTTTCAACGGTATACCTGCTGAGGCTCAAAAATCCAGCAATTTCCTTATTGTTTTTCCCTTGTGCGGCAAGCATGAAAATATCTTTCTCGCGGGGAGTTAGCTTGTTTAAAATGCTTTCATTGCTTTTCCGGAGTACTTCCCTCAACGCCTCGCTGATCTGGTTACTAGTATTAATGGCATATGAGAAATCCAGGAATACGCAGAGTACGTCCTGGAGGTTTCCAAATTCGTCATGCTTATATGGTATTCCTAATCCAACCACCCATTTCCAATCTTCATCATTGCGGCCCTTTACTCTTAAAACACCGCCGAATAAAGGTTGATTATCTTTAAACTGGTTGCGTGCTACCAATGCAATATCAAAATCTTCCGGGTGCATAATTTCTTTAAAAAATTCCATGCCCTTCTCCGTGATCTCATCCAAGGTATACCCCATGGTATCTTCCATCGTCTTGTTGCACCAATTGATCGATTTCCGCTCATTATTAGATGTATAAACCATTGCCGGCATCTCATCCATGATCTTCCTCAACCGTTCCAATTGGCTTTTTAAATGCGTATTCTCCGATATCAAAGCATCTAGAGAGTCGCTATGTGCTGTGCCCATGTCCTGCATATGGTTTTATTTAAACAAACAATAGTGAAAGGGTACAAAAACAAAATCCTTACGAATATAAAAATTCCTTGGGTAATAGTTATAACACTTATATGTAAATATAAATGAATTTATCATATATGGAAATATAATATTTTACTGCAATAACGGTTCAGTAACAGCTTGGCGTTCTTTTTGTTGCGTTTAAAATGTGTACTTTTTTGCGGTTCTTATCCTTCGATTAAAAGATTGACAATTAATTCAATTTGACAATACAAGGGAAGGCTGTAAATTTGGTGACGCGAAAGAAAACTCATTTTTGAACCCATAAAAAATTGGATTATGGCTTTTACACTTCCTGCATTACCATATGCAAGCGATGCATTAGAACCGCATTTTGATAAAATGACGATGGAAATTCACCACGGCAAACACCATCAAGCTTATGTTGATAATTTAAACAAAGCTGTTGCCGGTACTGAAAATGAAAACAAATCTTTAGAGGAATTGGTTGCAAATGCTGGTAAATACGGTGCTGCAGTTAGAAATAACGGTGGTGGTCACTGGAACCATAGCTTCTTCTGGGTAAGCTTATCTCCAGATGGCGGCGGTCAGCCTTCCGGTAAATTAGCTGATGCTATCAACAGCGCTTTCGGTTCCTTCGATGCTTTTAAAGAAAAATTCAACGCAGCCGGTATGGGCCGTTTCGGTTCCGGTTGGGCTTGGTTGATCGTTAAAGACGGTAAAGTAGAGATCACTTCTACTCCAAACCAAGACAACCCTTTAATGGATGTTGCCGAAACTAAAGGTACCCCTTTATTGGGTGTAGATGTTTGGGAACACGCCTATTATCTTAAATATCAAAACCGCAGGGCCGAATACCTGAACGCATTCTGGAACCTAGTTAAGTGGGATGAGGTTGCTAAGAGGTTTGATGCTGCCTAAGGTTCAGGGATTTTTTGGATTTAGGGATGGCACGGATTTTTTGTGTGTTCCTTATTTCTGATGGATAAAAAAACGGGATGATGTTTCATCCCGTTTTTTGTTTTTATTCGTTCCTTTTTATCAATTTTAATCAACCAAAAGGTTGATCGTGTTTGACTAAAGTTGTTTGACCTTTACATTTTTAAACCAGATCTCGCTGCCGTGATCTTGGAATACGATGTGTCCTTTTTTTACGGAGCCGTAATGTTCGGCATCTTTCCACTTTCCTTCGGCTTTGTGCTTTTTCCACTCGTCTGTCCAAAGTTCGTAATCGGCTACTTTTTCACCGTTCAGCCAGTGTTCTACATGGCCTTTGTTTACGATGATTTTCGTGGTGTTCCATTCCCCAATTGGCTTTGCGGCCATCTTTAAAGGTGGGTTCATCGCGTAGTTGGCGCCGGTTTTTTGCCAATCTTCCAGTTTTTCCGGGAAGTTATTGTCATCGATTAATTGGTATTCCGGCCCGCTGAGATAAGAAGCATCGAAATCCTCGGAAACCAGGTACAAGATACCGCTGTTTCCTTGGGGCGACAATTTCCAATCGGCAGTAAATTCGAAGTTATCAAATTCTTTATCGGTAACCAGGTCACCACGCATATCACTTTTATCTGTCGAGCTACCTGCGCAATGCAGCAACCCGTTTTCAGCGCTCCAAGTGTTGGATGCTTTCCCTTTATATATGTGCCAACCATCAAGGTTTTTACCATTAAATAATAATTGCCATCCACCAGTTGCTTCGGCATCTGTTAATGTATTGGCAGAAGGATCCACCACATCACCTGTAACGGTTACGCTATCTTTCGTTGCCGTGCTATCAGCATCACTTTTATTGGAAGTATTTGCACAGGAAACCGCTAACAAAGTTGCGGCACTCAATGCTGGGATGAATAATTTTCTCATATCACTAGATTTTATTTATTGATGAGTTTTAAGTTTTTAGGATCCCAGTAAACGATCTTGTTACTGAAATAGCTATCGTTGCAAAGCAAAGCAGGTGCAGCCGCGCGGTAACCAAACAGTGCATCTTCACTGACTTTACCATTAGTACGCATCGCGTTGAACAGGTTATAGAAGTGATCGAAGTGAGCGCCTTTATAACCTTCTTCTGCTTCGTATATCAGCTTATCCGGCGGTAACATGCTCTTACGATCGTAAACATATTGCCTACCATTTTCTTGAGCTTTCTTGGTTTGTAATAACGGATCATCTTCTGCTGAATATGCCTTGTTGCGGTATAATGTTACGCGATCCCATTCTACTGTCATAGAACCTTCGCTACCCACCATGCGCAAGTAGTTAGTACCACCGGTGCCATCAACGAAGTTCACCCTTAATGACAAGTTAAAGGCAGGGTGTACCTGTGTTTCAGGGTAGTCAAACATACCGAGCATAATATCGGGTACCTCGCGGCCATCTTTCCAATAGCGTAAACCTCCGGTTGCCATCACTTTATTAGGCCCCATAGAACCTGTAACGAAGTGTAAACTGGAGAACAGGTGAACGAATAAGTCACCGGACACGCCCGTACCGTAATCACGGTAATTTCTCCAGCGGAAGAAACGAACCGGATCAAAGTCCCTCTTGGTGGTATTCGCTAAGAATCGATCCCAATCAACAGTTTTCGGGGAAGCATCAGCGGGGATCGGGTATTGCCAAGCGCCGAATGGAGACATCCTCGCCCAGAAACCTTCCGCGTAGTTCAATTCACCGATCGCACCATCTTTCAGCAATTGTTTGGCTTTTTCGTTACCCAGAGAACTCATCCCCTGGCTACCAACTTGGAATACAACTTTATTATTATTTTGTGCAGCTACTACGGCTGGTCCTTCGGTAATATCATGTACCATGGGTTTTTCGCAGTACACGGACTTACCTTTATTCATTGCTGCAACGGAAATATCTTTATGCCAATGATCCGGAGTTGCAATGATAACCGCATCCACATCTTTGCGGTCCAATACTTCGCGGAAATCGCGGGTCGTAAAGATATCGTTGCCCCATTTCTTCTTGGCATCCGCTAAGCGTCCATCATAAAGATCACAAGCACCGATGAGCTTAACACCCGGTACGGTGATGGCAGTATTAGCATCGGCAGTTCCCATACCGCCGGCCCCGATTAACGCGATCTGAATTTGATCATTAGCGCTATAATGGGATTTTTCCCTTGCCAAAGATTCAATATTTCTTTTGCGATCCGCGGCCGTGATAATGTTTGGCAACAGCGATGCTCCAATAACCCCCTTGGCTACCTTGGAGATAAACCCACGGCGGTTGTTGTTTTCATTGGAATTTACTGGCATTCTTGATTGTTTTATTGCTAATTAAAAATGTGTGCTGCTTGGTTTTCAGTAGATCAAAATAAAAATTATTGATAGCAATTCATAATTTTTTACACTACTGGTAAATGGAGGCGATAACTGTACAGAAAACCCTTTCCAGATATATCAATTTATTTTATCAACAGCAATAATAACGTGTATACGTTCCCGTAAACAAGTAAATGATAAATTAAATTGTGAATTTATAAATAGATTAAGAGTAGCACTTATCCCCGCATTGATTCCGGGTATTAAGATAATAATCCATCCTGATATTTAATAATCCCTTCGCGGAACGAACAGTAGACACCTGTTCATCTTATTAATAATCAGCAAGTTAACAATGTATATAAATTTCTTTCAGCACATTTCAGCGATGGGCCAGGTAGTAAATAAATGGTAAAGGCTTGCAAAAACGGGTATCACTCGCTGGTGCCTTTCAATATTGCCTTATATCTAAGTGGATCTTCCAATAGCTGCACAGCTGCGGCTACATCGGTATCCCAGGTTAAACTCTTTTGGATACGCCCCCTTTGAAAGTAATACCTATTCACGATATCTTCTTCGATCAACCTTTTTACTTCTTCTTTATGTTTCAAAATATCTTGCTTCTTATCGTGGTGAATCTTTTGCTGTAATAGTTCATATTCTTTCTTTACAGCATCGAAATAATTCTCCTTTTCCGCCTGTTCCTTAAAGCTTTCCAGGGCAATCTCACTATTGGTTTGATAGTTGTAATCCTTGTCTTCGATATACTTTAGGAACTGCTCGAAATCTTTATCGGTAAATTCGAAATTACCCGGTTCGGGGATAGTCTTATGGCGGTAATAATAATTCGTTACATAATCAAAAATATATTGTTTCCTAATTAAGGAAACCGCGATAGGACTATAATAAGAAACTGGAATTTTCTCATCTGGTTCAATACCGCCGCCATCTTTCACGGGTCGGCCATTCGAAGTGAAAAATGTTTTCTTTAAGGAGTCGGGAACATGGCTTACTTCACCATCTTCCCCCCTGTGCGAATAATCTATTGCTTGAATACATCTGCCGCTCGGGGTATAATATTTTGCAGTAGTTACTTTTAACTTAGCATTATATGGCAATGGCCGCGTGGTCTGTACCAGCCCTTTACCGAACGATAACTGTCCGAGTATAACCCCGCGATCCAAATCCTGGACAGCCCCGGCTACAATTTCGGCAGCGGAGGCAGAGTTGCGGTTAGTTAGTACAACCAGGGGAGTATTGATATCAACAGCAGGTTGCATAGTTCTATATTCACGATCCCAGTTCTTTACTTTACCCTTGGTGCTAACAACCAGTTGTCCTTTATCGATAAAAATATTAGCTAAAGCCACGGCTTCGTCCAGTAAACCACCGGGGTTTCCCCTAAGATCAAGGATAATACCTTTAATATTCTTGTTTTCAGATCTCAGCTTTTCGTATGCTTCCTGCACTTGGTGGGCGCTCATCTCCGTGAATTGAATCATCTTGATATAAGCCATTTTACCTACCATACCGTAATAACTAACAGGGTGCACGTTTATTTCCTCCCTCACGATATGCCTGGGGGTATCTTTCCCGGTAACAGGATTTCGCAATAAAATATCTAAACCGGTCCCGGCATTTCCTTTTAGAAATTTGCTTACTTCTTCATTAGAAAGCCCCTTGGCATCTTTTCCATCGAGTTTAATGATTATGTCGCCAACCCTGACGCCGGCTTTTTCCATCGGACCCCCTTCATAAATATCGGTGATACGTGTCCAGGTGCTATCAGTGATGGTTGCCGCGCCAATGCCCCCGTATTTTCCGGTAGCCATGAACTTGAGTTCTTCGAGGTTCTCTTCCGGGATAAAATCTGTGTAGGGGTCGGTTTCTTCGAGGATCGCTTGTATGCCGTGGTTCATCAGTTCTTCCGGGGGAAGTTCATCCACGTAATAAGTATTCAATTCGCGGTAAAAAGCGGCGAAAATATCGAGGTTTTTAGCTATTTGGAAGTATTTATCGTTCTCGTTAAAACCGAGCGCTAAAACGGCTAATAAAAGCAGCGGCATCGCTACTTTGAAAATATTTTTCATATAGTGTGGTCTAAATGAATCAAAGCGATCAAAAATAACCGGCGGATATGGCAGATCAAGGAACCGGATCGTAGCCGTGGCCACCCCAGGGGTGGCAGGAGAGGATCCGCTTGACGGTAAGGTACCCACCTTTAAAGAGGCCGTATTTCTTCAGCGCTTGCAGCCCGTATTGGGAGCAAGTGGGCGTATACCGGCATTTACTTCCTAATAACGGGGAAATACACCATTGGTATATCTTGATTAAAAAAATAAACGGGTAGCTAAGCCAGCGGAGTACTTGTTTCATAAATTACGGCATTCAAATCTCACTGGAACCGGGTTCAACACTCATTTTGAGTATTTCCTTTTCCAACCGATTTAAAATTAGCGAAAATTTATGGCGAAGCGGTGTGAATTCGGGGATTTTTTTATCGGTATAAATGAAAAATACCGCCAATTGCAATTGTTTTTCCTGCAATAATTGCAGGAGGGGAGATTTATGTAAGCGCCAACATTCACGTCCTAAACGCTTGATGCGGTTCCGGTCGACAGCCCGGGGAAATTTCCGGGAGGAAACAGTAAATCCTGCTTGGGCAGGGGCATTCGCAGGCAGTTCAGCGATCATAAAGATGACCCTGTATGGGAAAAGAGAAAACGCTTTTCCATCCTGAAAAAGCGTTTCGACCAGTTTCCTACTTTTTAACCTTTCTTCCTTTTTAAAAGAATAAGTCTTTATAGCAAAGTAAATTTATCTGCGATTCTTATTTTAACTTGCGCTCGTCAGAAACGGTGAGTTTCTTTCTACCTTTAGCCCTACGGCTAGCCAATACTTTACGGCCGTTGGCAGTTTCCATTCTCTTTCTAAAGCCATGAACGCTCTTTCTGCGTCTATTGTGCGGTTGAAAAGTACGTTTCATCTTGTTTTTTTATTTTTTTCCTGTACTAAAAGCCTGCTGGCCGGAGGCCCCAGGACAGATAACCCTGTTTTTAAAACGGAAGGCAAAGGTAGTGGAAAAATATTGAAATGAGAAGTAATTCCACATTTTTTTTCACCCGGCCCGGGTTATCTTATAGAAACGGCCACTGGCGGACGTCCCCTTTAAAAAAGGAACAAGAAAACCGGTGTTTTCTTGTTCCTTTCAAAATATATTCAGACAATCTTTAATACGCGGTAAACCGGTTTAAGAGCTGCCTTATTTTACGCCCAATTTAGTTTTCACTGCGCCCATGATATCATCGGAAGCCGGGGAAACCAATAATACGCCTGAAGAGTTATCAATCACGTATTGGTACCCTTTCTCTTTAGCTACATCTTCAATTGCTTTCCTAGCTTTATCGTAGATAGGTTTCAACAATTCGCCCCTGCGCATATCGATTTTTTGCTCGGCAGATTGTTGGTACTCTTGCAACCTTTTGTTAGCATCTTGTAGCTCTTTACCCCTCAATTCCTTGATGTTATCAGTCCATTTTTCAAAATTGTCGTTGTAGTCTTTCATCTTCTTTTGGTACTCTTCAACAAGAGATTTACCATCATTTTCCAATGTATCGGCATAGGCTTGAAGTTTAGTCATAGCAGTTTTGGCATCTGGTAAACTTTCGATCAATTGTTGCGCATTGATATGAGCCACTTTAGATTGAGCAGTAGCTTTGTTCACGCTGATCAGACCTGCAACGGCAACAAAAGCGATAATTACATACTTCTTCATGATGTTGTCTGGATTTTTTTTATTTGAATACTTATAGGTAAAAAACTGGTAACTAATTACTTGGCATTTATGGATTTCAAAATTTCGTCGCTTTTGTCGAGTTTTGGATCATAATAAATCACGGTAATACCATTGGATTTATCGAGTACAAAATCATACATCCTGCTGGCTGCTAATTTTTGTACCGCGTTATAAATTTTATCCTGTATGGGTTTTACCAATTCTTCCCTTTTCTTGAACAAATCGCCTTCGTAACCGAACCTCTTCTTTTGTAATTCCTTGGCATCTTTCTCCTTAACTACTATCTCGTCTTCCCTTTTTTTCTTCAGCTCATCGGTGAGCATAACTTGCTCCGCCTGGTATGATTTATACATCTTATCTACTTCCTGGAACTTGGTATCGATCTCTTTTTGCCATTGCTCGGCAATTGCATCCAGTTGTTTCTGGGCTTCCTTGTATTCCGGGATGTTTTCCAAGATATACTTTGTATCTATCACGCAATAGCGTTGTGCCATAGTGGAAACCACCGTGCTCAACAATATTACCGCTGTAATGAATAGTTTTTTCATGCGTGTTAACATTTTTAAGTTTCGAATGGGTCTTTACTTCCAGCTCCATATTTCAACTTCATCAAACTTGGCGCTTGGATTTGCAATATATAATAAAAATTATAAGTTGTTGCAAGTGCCATGCCATTTTAACAAAAGTCCTTATTCCGGTTCGAAACCTAACATGAATGTAAACTTACCGGCATCCTTCAATCCGCCTCCAGGACGTAGCCTATCCAAACCGATACCGTAATCAAACCCTAGCAATCCAAACATCGGTAAATAGAACCTGGCGCCCAAACCGATAGACCTACGTAAACGGAACGGGTTGTAATCGTTGAAATCCGTATAACCGTTTGCTGCTTCGAAGAACATCAAACCGAAGATCGTAGAACTTGGATTCAGGCTAAAGGGATAACGGAGCTCCATCACGTATTTATTAAAGATGGAAAACCCTTGGTAACCTGCTGGTTGCGATGCCCCATCCGGGTTCAACCTCGGGTTGGATGTATAATAAACCGGGTAACCGCGCTGCGAGATGATATCCCTATCATAAATAGCAAAATTACTCAACCCGTCACCACCCAATTCGAACCTGCCGAAAGGCGACAAGGTTGTGCGGTTGTTATAACTTCCAATATAACCGAATTTAGCGGCCACTTTCAATACCAATGTTTTACCCTCTGTTCCGGTCGGGCGGCTCAAAGGCACATACCAATCCACGTTTAAACGGTACTTTTGGTACTCGATAAACTTAAACTGCTCGCTGATCGGCTCCGATTTATAGTCCTTATCGGGGTTAAAAACCGAATAAGGCGGTGTAAACTGGCCGTACAACATAAAGTTAGAACCGCTACTTGGATAAATTTGCTGGTTTACGGAAGAACGGGCCAAGGTTAACCTCAAACTGACGTTATTCGATGTTCCGTTATCGAAACCAGGTATGTTAAAGTAGTTGAAATCGCGGAGTTTATACTGTTGGTAGTTGATGGCATACATCAGGGAGAAGTAGTCATCAGGCCAACGTAATTGTTTACCCAGGGAAATTGATCCACCCAAAACCTTGAAATAAGCATTCGGGTTAGTCACCGTTCCACCGATCGCTTTAGCATATGCATTCGGATCTTGGAAAGTATAATAGAAACTTACCGAGAACGGGTTCCTTTTCTTTCCACCGAGCCAAGGCTCCGTGAAAGAAAGATTATACGAGCGGTATGCCCTACCGTTGGATGAAATACGAACGGATAATTTCTGTCCATCACCACTTGGTAAAGGATCCCATGTTTCCTTCTTAAAGATATTCCTCAGGGAGAAGTTATTAAATGTTACCCCCAAGGTACCCGTTAACCCGATATAACCACCCCAACCGGCTGATAATTCCAACTGGTCATTAGCCCTTTCTTCTACCGAATACTCGATATCAACGGTTCCATCTTGCATATTCGGGTTCGGTGTCGGGATAACTTTTTCTGGGTTAAAGAAGCCCAGGTTGGAGATCTCACGTTGCGAGCGGATCAGCTCTTGGCGACTAAATTTCTCACCGGGTAAGGTTTTTAACTCGCGGCGGATTACGTGTTCGTTCGTTTTCTCGTTACCCACGATCGTAATGTTACGATTATCGGCTTGCGGGCCTTCCACCATGCGGATTTCAAAATCGATGGTATCACCGCGTACGCCAACCTCCACGGGATCTACGCGGTAGAACAGGTAACCGTTATCCATATAGGCGCCCATGATATCGCCACCTTCGGCAGACATTTGTTTACCCAAGCGTTTTTCCAACAACTCCAGGTTATATACATCGCCCTTCTTGATGCCGAGCAAACGGTCCAATATTTCATCCGTGTAAACGGTATTACCTTTCCAGGTGATGTTACCGAAATAATATTTCTTCCCTTCGCTTACTTCCATGTTAATTTTAAAATTACCCTGGGAAGTGGTGAAGGTGGTATCTTTTACGATTACCGCATCACGATAACCTTTAGAGTTATAATAAGTAATTACTTTTTCCTTGTCTTCCTCGAATTTCGAAGCATTGAACTTAGCAGAACTGAACAACTTGAAACGGAAGTATGGATCTAAAGCAGATAAAGTGCGGGAAGGGGATAAGAAACTGTAAGAGTTCCAGTAATCAACATTTCCGTGTGTACTATCGGAATAAACATTTTCTGTATCCGGGTATAAAGTAATACGGGTTTTCTCCTTGGAGCCTTTCATTTTTCTCTTGAGCGCCTGATCGGAGATAGCTTCATTACCGAAGATTACATTATCGTATATTTTAACTTTTTCACCCTTATTTACAGTGATAACCAACGAATTATAGTTCACTTGGTTCGGTTCCGGCTTTTCGGAGATTTCTACCACGGTATTTCCGAAACCCTTATCAGCATAGTGTTTCCTGATAACCGATCGCGTATTTAACAACAAGGCGTCCGTAATAACCGAACCTTTTTTCAGGCCGGCCTTTTTAGCTAACTCGTCGGCATCGGTTTTTTTAACGCCTTTGAAAGAATAATTAAATAACCTAGCTTTTTCCGTGAGTACAATTTCCAGCCATATCTTGCCATTTTCTATCTTGGTAATATCGATAGCGATGTTAGAAAAGAGGCGTTGCCCCCACAGGGTGTTAATCGTTTTGGCGAAATGATCGCCCGGTAAAACGATCTTGTCTCCAACATTAAGGCCAGTAAGCGAGAGCAATAATGATTTATCGAGGTATTGCGTACCGGAAACGGAAATATCCGCAATTTCATATTGCTGTGGATTATCCAATCCGAAAGGAGGTATTCCGTAAACGGGTATTGTATCTTTATTTTGAGCTGATACGAGTCCTGCGCTGCAACATAAAACTATGGCCAAAAGACTTTTAGGAAACAATTTCTTCATTCTGCTGTATTTGTTCGCTTGTTTTGCCAAATCGACGTTCTCTGGTTTGGTAATTTAAGATGGCTTCGTAAAGGTTCTCCCTGCGGAAATCCGGCCAACGGGTGTTGGTAAAGTAAAGTTCCGCATAGGCCAGTTGATATAGTAAGAAATTGCTAATCCTACATTCTCCACTGGTTCTAATCATTAGTTCGGGATCGGGCAGTTTTGCCGTGCAAAGGTACTGTTGCCAAACTTCGCCGTTAATGTCTTCCGGTTTCAATTTACCGGCCTGGACATCCAGCGCTATATTCTTGGTGGCTCGCAGGATTTCCCACCTTGAGCTATAGCTTAAGGCCATAACGAGGTTTAAGCCCTTATTCTGGGCTGTAATAGCCATCGCTTCATCCAGTTCCTTGATGCATTGCGGTGGCAACATGGTCATATCGCCGATCACGTGGAGGCGGATGTTGTTCTTGGAGAGTGTTTGAATCTCCTTACGTATCGTAGTCACCAACAACTCCATTATGCCATTTACTTCGTAAACCGGGCGATCCCAGTTTTCGGTAGAAAAGGCATATAACGTGAGGTATTCGACACCCAGTTCGGCACATGCCTCTACCACGGTGCGCACACTCTCAACCCCTTCGTGATGCCCATAAAGTCGATCCTGTCCCCGTTCTTTTGCCCATCGACCATTCCCATCCATAATGATGGCAATGTGACGGGGAAGACGTTGCAGGTCTATTTGATCCTTCAAACTCATGAGTATTCCAGGCGTGTTAAAAACAGATTTACTAAAAGTGTGCAAAGATACAAAAATACCGCAATGTAGTTTCCATCAAAGAGAGGAGGGGTCTTTTAACGTAGTTTTAACGGAAGCGTCCGTAAACCCAATACCAGGGGGCAGATTGCCAAATATACAACGAAAGTATGGGCATTTTTCATCGACAAATTTTATAATATTACCGGTTAAAATTTACATTTATAACTGGTAAACAGGAAGCCGATCGTAAATTCTATGCTGGCAAAATGATCCTTATCGCGGCTATTTCCCCTTTGTCTGCCCGCTTCACCGATCTTCGGGCTGGTAACTGCACCCGACCGATCTTGCAAGATAGACGCAATTGACTGGGAACCATCCGCATTCAAGGGAAAGAAATTCTCGCCGACGTAAGTCGTGCTCACATCATCAAGATAATCCGTACCGGTGAAGCGATACAGGAATTCAAGCCCCAAATTTATTTTACTGGAATAATTATATTTAAAACCGAAACCTATCAAGTAGGCGTGGGATAAGCGGTTGTAAAGTTTCCTATCGGGATAAAGCGGGCTGCCCTGTCCTTCCGTGCGTAAGGGCTGCAAATAATACTTCGTTCCTTCATAATAGGTATAAGGATCGAAGCCGAATATGCCCAAACCCGCGGTTAAATATGGCGTAAATTCATAATCCAAACTCCCCGGCTCAAAACGAAAAAAGTTAAAATCACCCTGTACATCAAACTCAAATACATTTGAATTAAAACTCAAGTTTCGTTTATGCTCAAAATCGTTCGTATTATAAACATCCGAATAACCTAGCTGCAGGAAACGGAACGTTCCCTTGACCCCGAGATAATTGTTAAATAAATATTTATAATAAATACCTACCGAGGGCTTTGGTGAGTTTAATGCTGTTCTCGTATTTAAATCTCCAAAATAATGCGCAGCCCCGGCTGTAATGCCGACTTCCCCAATGTATCTTTTTTCGTATTGCGCCATCAATGGGCCAATACCGACAATTGCTAAGCAAGTTGATAATAGTGTTATCTGAATTATTCTACGGAAACAAGGGTTCATTTGGTTCATAAATCTTTCTAAAAACGTAAAATAGGGGTTTTTCGTATGAGTTATTTTTACGGTTCAATACCCTTGCCCGGATTTATTGGTTGTTTCCCCTGTTGCGGGTGTCTATTCCCCACAATAATTTATGCCTTAACGTATGTAAAAAATTTCCTTCATTCAAACGTACCAGGCTTATGGAAAACTGTTCTTTCTTAACCGCCAATTGTACCCGGTTATCGATAATCTCCATCCTGGAATCCAAGGTGCAGATAAATTGATCGCTCCGTCCTTCGATT
Source organism: Chitinophaga caeni (assembly GCF_002557795.1). NCBI lineage: Bacteria > Pseudomonadati > Bacteroidota > Chitinophagia > Chitinophagales > Chitinophagaceae > Chitinophaga > Chitinophaga caeni. Next base: position 822,750 of record NZ_CP023777.1, read on the forward strand.
TCGAAGGAAATTACCTGGTCGTCGGGAACTACGATCGGGCGGACATTCAAATTATGGGGCGCTACCGGTGTAATGACGAAATTACTGGCTTCCGGGAACACGATCGGGCCGCCGCAGCTCAAGGAATACCCGGTTGAACCGGTAGGCGTGGAAACGATCAGGCCATCTGCCCAGTAGGTATTCAGAAATTCCCCGTTCAGGTAAGTATGGATCTTAACCATCGCGGAGGTATCTTTCTTATGTATGGTAAATTCGTTCAGCGCGTAAGGCACATCTCCAAATAACGGGATACTTGCGTCTAGGTGGATCAGTGAACGTTGGTCAAGCGTATAATTTCTATCGACCAATGAAACCACCACATCGTGGATTTCTTCCCTACCGATGCTTGCCAGGAACCCGAGGCGACCGAAATTAACGCCCAATACGGGAATATTTTTATCGCGGATATAGCAAACGGTGTCTAACAAGGTGCCATCTCCTCCTAAACTCACCAGGAACTCGATTTTGCCGTCCAAGTCTTCTGCACCGGAAAATGTATCTACATCTGCCGGGAATGTGACGTGGGGTTTCAAATCCTGGTAGAAAGGCTCATAGATAACGGGGGTGATCTCCTGCTTCCTCAATTCGTCTAACAGTAACTTGATATCATCTATATCTTCCTTGTTAAATCCTCTACTATAAAGGGCTATTTGCATAATTAAGTTTAGTTCCTGGGCTTTGAAATAAAGATGCTAAATATATAACCTGGGAAAGCGATCTCCCGGCTCACAAACACCTTACATGTCAATCTTAGTGTGCAAAAATAAACCATTTTGACCTAATTGGTTAAAGCTATACTCGATCCTTAAACAAGCATCATAAAATGAAACGATATCTAAGCCGAATCCGCCGGTATATAAAAAGCGCTCATCCAGGAAACTATCGCCGGGAAATTTACTGTAAACATAACCGGCATCCGCATAGGTCTTGGCAAATATCCTGAATGGCACCGCGCTGAATTTCTTGGGAACCAGCGGCAGGCGGATCTTGAAGTTGAATAATTCGTAACGTAAAGTTGATTTAGCGATGGCTAACGTTGTTCCATCGACCACGTAATATTCCAATCCCCGTAGATAATCTTCCAAATACCCCATGCCTTTCTGCGCGATATAAGGCTGATCTGCTCCATATTTTGCTTCGAAGCGGGCGCCGGCAGCCGCGTAAAATTTCTTATCCAATTCCCAGTAACGCGTTCCTTTCAAGCGGATCTTGAAATAATTTAATCCCGAAACGCCCAATAACCCGGCTTTCGTTAATTCCGCCCTGAAAGCAGTCCCCTTTAGAGGATAAACCCAACTATCAGCATCGATATAATTGAATCGGTAAGCAAGTTCCAGGTATTTAACTTCCGTGCGGCCATCGCCCAAGTAACTAGGGCTAACTTTGGCCACGGAATCGCTAACATATTCGTAATTATAATTTAATGAAATACGGTGCTGGGACCGGATCGCGGGGCGGTATGTGTATTGCAAACCAACCAACCATTGTTTACGGAGGAAATCATCTTGTTTAAAGAAATGTTGCTTGTTAAGTATGGTAGTATCATTTACTTCGCGGTTACGGCTGTAAGACACGACGAAACCGAGACCATGTTGAAGGTTCTTATCTATGTATGGTAAAACGTAAGACAATATAACTTTTTGCGTATACCCTACCTGTAGCTCCAGGCCCAATTCATCATTGCGGCCTGTTAAATTGTCTTGAAAGCCCTTGATTCCCAGGTTCACCCTATTGAGGCTGGCTTTTTGTTCTACCCACCACTGGTTAAAGTTCCTGTCTGCCAATTTGAAGATCGGGAAGGCGATGGTATACCAACGTTCCCAAACATCGATCACGATATCGGCATAATTGTTATCCCAATTTTTTACATTCAAGCTAACATTTAAAAACAGCGAAGTATTGAGCAGGCGTTTTTTGCTGATTTCGAGGGTTGCCGCTAAATCCTTGTAATAAATAGTATCGTTGGCGCGGAAGTCGAGTTCCCGCATTATAATCGAGCTACGGGTTTTCTTATTACCATTGATCCTGACTTTCTTGATAATAAAATAACTACTGGGAACAACGATTTTGTTTCCGGTAGTACCTGGAATAACTGTTGCAACGGCAGCTTCCGTAGTAATACAGCTAAACAATAACAGTAAAAAAAGGCTGATGATACGGTTCAAAGTAATAGATAGTGCTAAAATCGGCTAAAAATAGGCAAAAATAAGCATTCACAAAGCCCTTTATCCTTTTTCAACTACATGGAAATATAGTTCATGAGCAGGTCATAATTCTTACGCAGCACATCTTCCCCGGTTTCTTCGACGAAAAGATGCTTTATGATATAATTGAAACGTTCGAAAGTTGCTACTAATGATTGTAGTTCGAGCCTATTTGTTTTAAGGGTCACATCCAACTTGCCGGTAGCCGGGTTAGAGAAGGTATTCACGCTCAGCAAGGTTACATCGTTAGACTCTGCAATCCTGGCAATCTCGCTGAGGCTGTAATCCCTCGGTTCAATTTCAAGGACCAAGATACCCCCCGCCTCGTTCACTGCATTTAATTGCGCCATGGTGGCGATCATGTTTTCGCGGGTAATTACCCCGGTATATTCTTGCTCTTTATTGATAACCGGTAATAAGCATAGTTTAAATTCGTAGAATAACTTGAGCGCATCGAAGATATGTGCTTGCTCATTTACTGCCGGTTTAAAAGCATTGAGAGGAATATTCTCGAAGAGTATTTCCGGGTTATCCCAATCGAGGATATCATCTTCTTCCAACAGGGCAACGTATTTGCCATCCATAACATAAGGCAATTGGGAGAGGTGGAATTCATTCATCAAACCCAGTGCTTGTGCTCCGGAATCCGTAGGGTGTATAACCGGTATTAATGCTGATATAAGTTCCTTTGCCACCATAAGCCATGATTCTTTTACAATATTAACAAAGAATATTCCAACTAGCCCATCCTATAGTAAAAATAATCAATTATTAATGGATTTGGTTCGATCTGCATGCAACTTTCCCCGGTAAATTAAAGAAATACTTGCGGGCAGGATGCAGTAAAGCCGCCAAACATTAAATGCTGGCGGCTTTACAGGTAAATATTTTTATTTTGAAAACCTATTGTTTTTCAGCTAACTTATCAAGGAAGCCGTGTAAAATCTTGTTAAACTCTACGGGAACTTCCATCATGGCAGCATGGCCGCATTTATCGATAAAATGTAGTTCAGAATTTGGAATCAATTTTTTAAACTCTTCTCCAACCATCGGCGGGGTAATCGTATCATTCAACCCCCAGATAAGACAGGTAGGGGCTTGGATATCTCTCAATTCTTCACCCAGGTTATGACGGATTGCAGATTTAGCCAAGGCAATAATCTTAATTACCTTTAAGCGGTTACTGGTGATTTCAAACACGTCATCTACCAATTCTTTCGTAGCGATGGCAGGATCATAGAAAGTAAGTTCCGTTTTCTTGCGGATGTATTCATAATCGCCGCGTTTAGGATATGTTTCCCCCATCCCGTTTTCAAATAAACCGGAGCTACCCGTTAAAATCAATGACTTCACATTTTCGGGGTGTTTCAAGATATACAGTAATGCTACGTGGCCGCCCAGGGAGTTACCCAGCAAGTGCACATGGTGATAACCGCGGCTCTCTAAAAATTTGTGAACGTATTTTGCCAATCCGCTCACGGTTGTTTCCAGGATATTTAAATCAAACAGAGGCAATATAGGAACAACAACCCTATTATATTGCTTAAAATAGTCAATCAGATCCTTGAAATTACTCAAGGCTCCGAACAAGCCATGCAATAATACCAGCGGTTCTCCCTCTCCTTCTTCGATAAATTTAAACTTGCCCTGTGTTTTAATTTCGTAATCCATTGCCTATGCTTAAAAGTCAATTTTGCGCTAAAATAATTCTTTTTATGTATTCAAATAATCTTTGAATAGAATGTATCAGGATGGAATTTTGTGGGCCAATTGCTCAAAAAATTCTTGAATGGCATCAAACATATCCCTAAATATAGGTAACACCTTTCCTAAACTATTGATTACAAATGGACCAATGGGTTCTATATAAGGATATACCACCGATTGCAATTTAGTATCCGGGGACAACCAATACAACTGGTTTGCCCACCATAAAAGTACGCTGAAAACGATCGTATATAGGGCGCCGTAAAGCAGTATTCCACCGAGTTTATTAACCCAACCCATTAATCCAAGTTCCACGACCCGTTCCAGGAGAGTAGCGCCTATCCTGATGATGATCGCAATAGCGATGAAAATGACCAAGAAGGCTACAATTGGCCACCAGCGGGAAGGCATCCCGGATTGGGCTTGCAGGTATGTGGCAACCGCTGCACCCAGCTTCATCGCGGCAGCAATACCTAGTATAATTGCCAAAAAAGAAAATATGGCCACGATCAATCCCCGGGAATACCCCTTGTAAATGGCAAATGCCATGATGACCGCAAATATGATGTCGATACCCATTTTCGAAATGCTTGGTCGCCCGGTAAACCGGGGCCAATTATTTAGCTAAAAGCTCTTTCACGATCGTAGAGATCATCTTACCATCTGCTTTACCGGCCAGCTCTTTGGTGGCAACGCCCATCACTTTACCCATATCGGCAGGGGAGCTGGCGCCAGTTTTACCAATTATACCGGTAATGATGCCGCGTAACTCTTGTTCATCCAACTGTTTCGGTAAGAATTTCTCGATCACATCCAACTCTTCCTGTTCCTTCTTTGCGAGATCCTCCCTGTTTTGTTGTTGGAAAATTTCCAGGGAATCTTTCCTTTGCTTTGCCAGTTTCTGCAATAATTTGATCTCGTCTGCTTCATTCAATTCGCCATTTGCACCATCGGCAGTTTTTGCCAGTAGCAAGGCGGCTTTAATAGCTCTCAAAGCTCTCAATTCCGCTTCCTGCTTGCCCAGCATGGCTGTTTTAATTGCGCCGTTTATCGTTGTTTCTAATGACATTGGATTAAATTTACTATCTTAAAATACTGAAAATGTAATAATTAAAGAATAAATAATTCATTAATTATTGTTGACCTTGCGTTTCGTTCTTAAGTTTCTCCTGGAATTTTTGATAAAAATCCTTGGCGAACTTGCGCATATCTTCTGCCATATCATGGTAAGGAGTAGCCCTGTTGTAGGTGTCGGCCATCGTCATCATGGTTTGATAGAAAAAGTCAGCCATTTCATCTACCATCATAGCTTTCGTCCACAGGTCAATCCTGAGGGCGGTTTTATCGGCGCCGTCCCAGAAAGCGAGCATCATAGCCTTGGCTTTGTTCATTCTTTCCCCGGCACCTTCAGCGCTCCATTCCAATTGCTCAGGCACCCGTTGATCATCCAAGGTTACCTTTATCTCGATGTTTGAAGTTTTTCCCATTATTTCAATTTTGAAAGGCAAAAATAAGATTTTGTTACAGGCTTTGCTAATCCTAGCCTTCTTGCAAGGTTTCCAGGATGTTATTGGCAGCATCTCGCCAGGAAGGGAAATTATTCCCGGTAGGCAACTGTTGTAATATTTTTGCCCTGAGGTGTTCATCTTTATATATGGCGCCTATTTTTTCCGCTAAATCGTTGATGTCGCCCGGTACAACACGCAATGCGCCATTCTTCCCGATTTCCGCGGCAGCCGATCCATTTGTAACGACCAATGGAACCTCCGTAGCGGCGGCAATATAAACCGGCAAGGCCATGCCGTCATTTCCCGCGACGTGAACCATGGCATAAGCGCCTGCAATAATTTTTGAAAGCTCTGCTGCCGTCACATCTTGGAGGCACTTCACTTCATCCCGGAAACGGTATGTTTTAAGTGATTCCATTATCTCGGCGCCGGCGGCACTAACACTACCCACGATCACTAGCTTCATACTACTGCGCATCCGCTTCTTGAAAGCTGAGAACGCCTTCAACAAGGGGATAATATTATTTTTAGGATGGATACTACTTACTACTACAAAATATTCTGCGGCATTGGCATATTTCTGTTTCAGCGCCTGTCTCTCATCCCAATCCAGCGGCGCCAACCCGGCAGGTACGCCCGGCGCAACCACCGTAACTTTACCTTCCATTGCTGGAAAGGCTTGCAACACCTGCTGTTTCATGTATCCCGAGAAAACAATGATCCCTTCATATAATGGCAAATGCTTCTTCGCCTTTTCAGATTGTAGGATACCTGGGAAGTACATCAATGCCAGGTAAGCTTTGCGGCCCGCCTTGATAGGGTAGATAAAATCGATACAAAATAATATGTCCGGCTGGTATTGCTTCATTGCATTGGGCCAATGTAGCGATTGCTGTAGCAGCCTACCTAATCCGCTGCCGGTGTTTCCTTTCACCAAGCTTTGCCGCAGGTTCGAAGGCATCGGGGCAGCAAATTGAAAGCTGGCATCCGTAAGGATATTCCAATCATTTGCGGGATTTTGGCCGGCTAATGATTGCAATAATAATGTACTAGCTAAACCGGTATCGGCAATATGATCTTCAGCAATATGAGGAGCTATAACGGCGATTCGCATCTTTCTCTAATTCTTATTCCATTTTGGAAAAACGACACAAACCTACGTTAAAATGGCTAAATCAAGCTATTTTTCGAAGCTTTATTGTACTTTATTCCAGGTTCCGAATTGTAAGGTAACCGTGTTACCGGGCTTTGAAACCGAGGTCACTTTTACCGTAACCTGTACCAGCTTTAAACTAGTAAGATCTTTGAGGGTAAACGAAGTGCTCTTTTCAGAAGTTGTTATCGGCCCATCCTGCGGAATCATGGTGTTCTGCGGTGTTTCCATAGCCGTAACTTCAATCGTTACACCCCCGGGGGGCATTTCGGAGGTAATGTTAATCGTAATATTATGGGTCGTTCCCTGCGTGGCGTTCATATCACTATCCACGATGACCCCGTCGATCGTAACGGCAAGATCTTTTTCTACGGGTTTGGGCTTAGCTTTATCTTTCTTGCTACAAAAACTGCAAGACAAGCCAATAAATAGGCAGGCAAAAATGGTTTTCAAATATGGTTGTATGGACATAATTGGCAATTGATATACTAAAATTACTAATTTTTAATATTTATACTATGACAATTTCATCCTTGCTTATAATTTCCCTTTAACATCCAGGGCATCCCTCAAGCCATTACCCAGGAGGTTAAAGGCAAGCACTAATATCATGATTGCGAAACCCGGCGCTAGGGCCAACATAGGGTTATGGGTGATGATAAAATTGTAATTCTCCTTGATCATTAGCCCCCAGGAAGGTTGGGGAGGTTGTACCCCGACTCCCAGGAAACTTAACCCGGCCTCTACTACTATAGCCGTTGCAAAATTACTTGCTGCAACAACCATTACAGGGCCCAGTATATTCGGTAATATATGTTTCAGAATAATCCTTGAATGACTATACCCGAATGCCCTTGTAGCTTCTACAAATTGTAACTCGCGGATAGAAAGCACTTGTCCCCTGATAATCCTCGCTACGCTTACCCACATCGTTAACCCGACGGCAATAAATACTTGCCAAAAACCTTTACCCAATGAAAGCGTGATCGCGAATACCAACAAAAGCGTCGGCAAGGCCCAAATAACATTTATAAACCACATTACCAGGTCATCCAACCAGCCACGCACATAACCGGCGATAGCGCCTAAAAAAACGCCGATCGACAGCGATATCAATACGGCAATGCAGCCGACGCCCAAGCTAACCCTTGTTCCCAATAAAAGCCGGCTCAATATATCGCGGCCAAACTTATCGGAACCTAGCCAATAGGTAAAATGATGTATCTTTTTCAATACCTGCTGACGCAAGGCCAGGCTATCGGTCACCTTGGTATATTGCCTTCCGTAAAGTACCCGTGTCAATGGATATGCTTGCGTTGCGGATAAACTTTCATCTACATATTTTTCGACGATGATCGAATCATTTTGGAAACGGTATGATTTTACCGGTATCCAAATGTCCGGCGACTCCTGGCCAAACAGTAACCGCTGTAAAAAACCGGCCTCTTCAATATCCCTTTCTTTTTTTAAGGCCAGCATATCGATGGAAAAACCGGGCTTCTGACCGCTAACTTCCAATACCATCCGGTTGGCCGCCGGTGTACCATCCGGCGCAATAAAATAAGCAAATATGCCGATGATGAAGCTTAGCCCGATAACGAATAAGCCGACGAGGGCAGCTTTGTTCTTCCTTAGCCTTCTCCAAGCCAACAGGGTCGATGATATATTTTCAGAAGTCGAGGACATCAATTATAAATACTTAAAAGTAACAAGTTATAAAAATAGGATGGCATTTTCGTCCTATTCAATAACTGGCGTTAAATCCCGGTAAAAAATAAAAATGCAAATAATTATAAAGGGGTTGAAATATTGATGTAAATTTAAATACAATACATAATACCCTATTACCTATTGCCTAGCTGACAGCATGCTGCCAAACCCTTGCAGTGATTGAGTTTCAGGTGAATGAATGCATAGTAACACATATTTTTTATCTGTTTAATTTGTCGTAATTTCTAGTAAAGACACACGCTATCCAACGAAGACTAAGAGACACGTCAACTTAAACCACTTTAGACCGAATCGTTAACCAAAAACTATCATACTATGTCAATGTCAACAATCCAATTGCCGGAAATCTATTGCCCATTCCCGAGCAAAATCAGTCAATTTGCCCAACAAGCAGAATTACACACGGCAGAATGGGTCAAGCATTTCGGTCTTGTTAATTCTGAAAAAGCTTGGAAGAAGTTCCACCGTGCCCGGTTCGCCGCTCTTTCAGCAAGGGCTTTCCCTACTGCCGATCCCTATGAACTGTTCATCGCCGCCGACTTTAACACCTGGCTTTTTATGCTGGACGATCAAAACGATGAAATGAAGTTCGGCAAGGTTGATTTCCTGGATATGATCATCCAGATTGTCACCAATATTTTGAAAGGTAAAACGATGGTAGTACCGCCGGATGGGGAAGGCTTAGCTGCCAGCTTTAGCGACCTCGTTTCCCGCATGAAAAAAATCAGTACACCGGATTGGGATGTACGTTTTAACCAAAGCATGATCGATTACCTGGAGGCTTGTAGTTGGGAAGCAGAAAACAGGGTACAGCATATGGTTCCAAGCGTAAAAGATTATGTTGAAAAAAGACCTTACACCGGCGCATTATATGCCGACATCGAATTGATCGAAGTGCTGGAAAAAATTTACTTGCCCGATGAAGTCCGTTTACATCCCGATGTGCAACAGTTAGCGCTCAGTTGCAATAACGTGGTATGCTGGGCTAATGATTTATTCTCTTTGGCAAAAGAGTTGAAACATCATGACGTTCACAACCTGGTCATAGCATTACAACATGAACATCAATCCAGCTTGGATGAAGCAATTGCTAAAGCCGCGGTGATGCACGATGCAGAAGTACAAAAATTTATCAACACCAGTTTGCATTTGCCCAACTTCGGACCAGCCTTAAATATAGAGTTGGAAAGATATATCGACATACTACGTTCATGGATGCGGGCCAACCTAGATTGGAGTTTTAGCGACACTGCACGCTATGCTATGAACATCAAGGAAACGGCCAATGGCAAATGGGCACTTTCCCATGTTGAGGAATAAGGATTTTCCAGGTAGCAAGTAAAGGATTTGTTCTTATGTATCCCGGGGTTGCAGCGCTTTGTATAAATGAAGCGCTGCAACTTCATTTTTCCTATTATTGCACGGTGCGGCCCTTCCATTCATAACTTCCGAACTTACCGAGCCATCCCGCGGAGATAACATACAAGATGTGGAACGGTTGCCCTGCAATAAACCACTTCAACAAATGTTCTTGTGAAAAGAAACTCGCGATAGGGTATAAAAAGAATAATTCAACGATGATCTTCAGGATCATTAAACCCAGTAACCATGACCATAGCAATGGCTGAAAGATGGCGGCAATAAACAAGATCAACAGGCTCAAATTCCAAAAATACACCAGCGCCAAAACCCTGGTAATACGTTTATCCTCATATTTATCAGCCTTAGAAGACCACCTGATCCTTTGATTCATAAAGCCTTTCACAGTATCTACCGGCAAGGTACGTACGATAGCGTCCTTATTTTTTAAATACAATACCCCCTTCGGGTAAGCATTATAAATTTTATACATCAACAACATATCATCACCCGAAGCGATCATATCAATCCCTTTGAAGCCGCCAACCTCTTCGAAAGCTTCCCTCTCATAAGCCAAGTTAGCGCCATTGCACATCGTACCGCTTTGTAAGTAAGCCATGGCGCCCGTAATGCCCTGCATCGTTGTAAAATCTAACGATTGCAAGCATTTAAAGAAATTATCCTCCCCGTAAAAGCAAACGGGGGCGGCAATAAATTTGGGCTGGGCTTCTTCATAATAAGCAACGATCGTTTCCAGCCAACGTTCTCCCATAATGCAATCTGCATCCGTTGTAACGATCAAGGTACTCTTCGAAGTTTGCACGGCAAGATCGATAGCCTTCTTTTTATAGGCATTCAGCCTTTCATCCGGATTCAGTCGATCCGAAAGCTTGATCAAACGCTTATTTGGCATCGGGTGAAGATCCACTAAACCGGCAGTATTATCCGTCGAAAAATCATCTACAACCACCACTTCGAATAAGCTAGCCGGGTATGTTTGCGACTGTAAGGCATCCAGCAGTGCCGGGATGTTGGCCGCTTCATCCCTCGCGGGAATTATGATGCTAACGGTAGTATTATAATTGTTTTGCCGGGGATGAAATTCCGGTAATTTCACCCAACCGTATCGATAGGTAAGAATTAATACGACATACAAAAATGCCAAACCCAACGTAATAATCAGCAACACGTTCATGCAGGAATGTTTATAAATATTGCTTTAAGATAATACCCAGCTCATGATCCACCAACTGGTGCCCTTTATCTAAGACAATCACCTGGCAAGGAAAACTCCCATCAGCAAATTTTCTGCCAAGAATAGGAGGTATTACCCGGTCGTATTTACCAAAAAACAGGAATGTTTGAATATGATGGCTAGCCAGCAAGCGTTTACATCTCTTTTTTCGCGGCATCATATGCCTAAGAATCGTCCATACTTTATAGACTTGTTCCCGCTTTTGCAGATCATTCATATTTAATAAAACAAATTTATAGACACTTTCGTTGAGCAGTTTCCATTTCCGCAACCGTGTAAGAAGCCGGAAGAAAAAAGCGGGGTGATAAGTATTGTATTTAAACACTTTATTTCCCAGCTTGGTTTGGGTAGCGATCATATGCCAGGGGTTATTCTTGAGGCCATCGGCAGCAGCAAGGAAGAGTTGGTCGATTTGATCTGCCATCAATTCTACGACGCAAAGAGATATTCTCCCGCCCATGCTATATCCGAAAAGTGAAAATTTTTCAAATCGAAACCTGGTTAACAATTGCCCGATCCATAGGGCCAGGTCACTTTTTTCAAGGGGCCTTTCTTCCCGCCAAACCGTTTTCCCATGTAAAGGCAGATCGATGGCCAAGAGTGTAAATACATCACCCAAAGCGCTTGCAAACTCGCTAAAATGCCTGGCACTTTCCCCGAATCCATGAAAGCAAATCAACAGCCGCGATCCTTGTCCGAACCGGGCCACATGTATTTTGCTTGCCATATGATCCAAGAATAAAGTTTCCATAATTTTAACATTCGCAATGATAATCAACTTTTGCCATTTGCTGCAATATCCTTAAATTACATTAGACCAAAAACACCAAAGATGGAGACAGCCGTAAATAACCCTTCAGCCTTAAAAGGAGCTGAATTTTTAGTTAAAAATACTTCACCTGATGCCGTGTTTATCCCGGAAGATTTTTCTGAAGAACAGGTGATGATCAAAGATATGGCAGAGCAATTTATCGATAAAGAAGTAAAACCGGTGTTGGATCGTATCGATAAACTGGAAGAAGGTTTGATGCCTTCCTTGCTGGATAAGGCTGGTGAACAAGGATTGCTGGGTGCGGCATTCCCGGAAGAACTCGGCGGTCTAGGTAAGGACTTCATCACGGCTACATTGATCAACGAAGCGCTCGGCGCCGGGCATTCATTCTCCGTTGCAATGGCCGCGCATACCGGTATCGGCTCTTTGCCCATCTTGTATTTCGGCACCGAAGAACAAAAACAAAAATATATACCCAAGCTGGCCTCCGGCGAGATGAAAGGGGCATATGCACTTACGGAACCTAACAGCGGATCCGACGCTTTGAGTGCCAAAACAACCGCGAAGTTGTCTGATGATGGCAAATTTTATTTAATCAATGGACAAAAAGCCTGGATTACCAACTCCGGCTTTGCCGATGTGTTTACCGTTTTTGCTAAGATTGACGGCGAAAAATTCACCGCTTTTATAGTTGATAAGGATACCCCGGGATTTACCTTGGGTGCAGAAGAACACAAGATGGGCATCAAGGGATCATCTACCCGCCAAATTTATTTCCAGGATGCAAAAGTTCCGGCCGAAAATGTACTTGGAGAAATCGGGAAAGGACATTTAATCGCTTTCAATATACTAAATATCGGTAGGCTGAAATTATGTGCTGCCGCTTTAGGTGGGGCCAAGGATTGTATTGATATATCCGTTCAATACGCGGCTACCCGCGAACAATTCAAACAACCGATCGCAAATTTCGGCGCTATCAAACATAAGCTAGCAGAGATGGCTATCCGAACCTGGTCTTGCGAATCTGCCCTCTATAGAACGGCGCAGCTCATCGACCAGAAAGAGAAAGAACTGTTGGAATCAGGAAAAGCATTTAACGAAGCGTTACTCGGCGCAGCCGAAGAATATGCCGTGGAATGCGCCATGCTGAAAGTAAACGGTTCCGAAGTGCTGGATTTCGTTGTGGATGAAGGCGTGCAAATTCACGGCGGTAACGGTTTCAGCGATGAATATGTTATTTCTAAAGCTTACCGCGATAGCCGCATCAACCGCATCTTTGAAGGTACGAATGAAATCAACCGCTTATTAACTTTAGACATGACCTTGAAACGTGCCATGAAAGGTAAAATCGACTTGATGAAACCCGCCATGGAAGTTATGAATGAACTGATGAGCATCCCTGATTTCGGGAATGATGATGAAGGACCTTTCGCTAAAGAACAGAAGGCTATAGCACAGTTTAAGAAAGCCATATTGATGACTGCCGGTGCAGCCGCACAAAAACTAATGATGCAATTGGAAACCGAGCAGGAAATATTGATGAACATCGCGGACATGGCAATTGAAACATTCGTAGCCGAGAGTGCATTACTGCGATTAATGAAACTGAACGCTACCAAAGGCGAACCAAGCTCCGGGCTGTTGGCAGATATCGTGCGGGTTTATATTACAGATGCAGCTGACAAGATCAATAAATCAGGTAAAGATGCTATTAACGGCTTTGCAGAAGGTGATGAGCAAAGGATGATGTTACTCGGGTTGAAACGCTTTACTAAAGTAGAGCCTTTTAACACCAAGGATGCGAGAAGAAGAATCGCTGACAAGATGATTGAATCGCAAAAGTATATTTTTTGATTTCTTTGTAGATTAAAATCATTGTTGTCCGACTAAATTTTAAGCGGGGAGAACTTTTGATCTCTCAATAATTCGATTCAATGTTCATCTGCTCGTTTCTTGTACTTTTTTGCTTGCCCAAAAAAGTACAAGAAACGAGCACAAATTGGCCATTACGGCCACCAATTTCATCGCTCGATCTAGCCTTTCTACTACTGTATGGCCAAGCTACCGTTCGCTATCAACTGTGCGTAGCATTTTTAGTCGGACAATAGTGGATTAAAATAATAATTCCCTTGAACCGGTATCTATGATGATACCGGTTTTTTTCTGGATAAAAACGATTGTATTTTCATTTTGATTCATTTTTTATGATATTCATCCTTTCAATGTAAAAATTGTTATAATCTTTGTGAATGCTTTCCCACCATAGTTGTACCGGCACACAACGCGGAGATACATGCAAAAAAATTAATTTCAAAATCATAGGACATGAATAAAAATATTAGACCGTTAGCATTCTTAATCATTCTTTTATCAACGGCTATTACATCATGGGGACAACAACCGTTTATACGGCTTACCAATCCACTGAAAACAGACAATTCCAGTAGTTATTCGAAACAATTCATTACTGGTAGCACCTGTAAATCATGTACTATCACTATGAATAATGTAGCACAGAAAGTTTATCCTACCGGCGCATTCGCCATACAACTGGATTTGCAACAGGGCAATAATCAATTTAAACTGATTGCTAAAAATAAATCGGGCAAGTCAACTACCAAGGTCATTAATTATAATTATACGGAACCGGCGCCACCGCAGCCGGTCACTTCATTCAGCATCGCGTATGTACAAACTTTTCCATCTGGAGATCTCATTGTTGCACCCGGCGATAAAATACAATTCCGCGTAAAAGCGCAACCCGGGGGAGAAGTGGCTGTAGAAGATAAATTCAGGTTACAAGAGATTCCATTGGGTGGAACGCAACAAATGCCGGGCATTTACCAGGGAACATACACCGTGCAATGCAACGATCCCTTGATAAATGGCGGAAGGTTAAATATTGTTTTACGCAATAACAACCAAAGTGTTGCCAAGCGTACCGAATCATCTTATACTTTGCTAAATACTAATGAACAACCACTTATCGGCAAAACGAAAGGCGAACTCCCTTACCTCGAATACGGCTTAGGCGATGACCGCCTGGGAGGCGCCAAGATGGGTTATTTAGATACTGCCGTCTTATTATCCATTACAGGGAAAGTGGGAGATGAGTACCGGGTAAAACTATCCAGCACACTATCCGCTTACATCCCTTCTGAAATGGTGGAATTATTGCCGGGAGGAACATTTCCGCCAAGATCGAATACCGGTTCTTGGAAGGTGTATGGCGATGATAAATTTGATTATGTAAGCATCGGGCTCTCCTGCAAATTACCTTACCGCTCTATTCAAGAAATAAATCCATCCAAGATTATCGTAGATGTGTACGGCGCTACCAGCAATACCAATTGGATTACCCAATTGCAGAACGTGCAGGAAATTAAGAATGTTTATTACGATCAAAAAGAAGATGGTGTATTCCGCGTGATCATAGAATTAAAACATGAACAACATTGGGGGCACCAAGTTTATTATGATGGTAATACCTTGATGATTAAAGTTAAACGTCCACCGCAAAGTAAAGATATCAAGGGACTAACCATTGCCGTGGATGCAGGGCATGGTGGTAGAAACCGCGGCTCGCGCGGCCCAACGGGGGTTTATGAAAAAGATATGACATTGGCCATATCAAAAATTGTTGCCAAGAAGTTGGAAGATGAAGGAGTAAACGTGCTGATGACCCGTGTCAACGATTCTTATGTTGATAATCGTTATAGGATTGTTTACTATCAAGAGAAAGATCCGGATTTACTCATCAGCATCCATACAAACTCCTCGGCAGATCCCATCCGTGTTGAAGGTACTAGCACCTATTACAAGCATATCGGCTTCCGGGATCTGAGTACTTCCATTTATAAAAAGATGTTAGGCACGGGATTGAAAGAATTTGGCAACGTGGGCAGCTTCAACTTCGCGCTTAACGCTCCTACGGAATATCCAAACGCATTGGTGGAAACACTTTTCATCAGCAATCCCGAAGATGAGATGAAAGTGCTTGACCCCGCATTCAGGGAAAAGATGGCCGATGAAATCATTGCAGGCATCAAGGACTTCGTGAAAAATGCCCGTTAAGGCTGTCATATATTTATCATCTTAAAACCATTACCCTACTGTTTTAGTAGATTATTAATATATTTGCCTTCCTTTTTTCCTTAGAATGAAGGATATTTGACATCAATTTAATGAGCAGGTTAGATCAAAATATAAACACATTGATTTACAGATTCTTATAAATATTTCAATATCTACATAAACAATGGGACAACAATTAGACGAATTCAACGCATATAGGGAGAAGATGAACGGGGTGATCCTGGGTAAGCAGAATAAAGTGATTAACCGCTTATTCAACCTTGACACCAATACCTACGCCGAAGGTGCACTGAGTACCAAAACCAAGGAAATGTTGGGTTTGGTAGCTTCAATGGTGCTCCGTTGCGATGATTGTATCAAATATCACGTCGCAAAGTGCCATGAGCAAGGCATTACCACCGAAGAGATGTACGAAATATTTGCCGTGGCCAACATCGTGGGCGGTACTATCGTAATTCCGCATACGCGCCGCGCCGCCGAGTTTTGGGAAGAATTAATTGCAGGATAATAACCAACCGGGTATAACAGGGTTTAATCTAAGATGTTTAGCCTGTTATATCGTAACTTTGTATTCATAAATCTTAATAATGTCAACAGCCACTATAACTCCACAGCCATTAACGGCAAAAGATTTTGCTACCGACCAGGAAGTTCGCTGGTGCCCGGGCTGTGGCGACTATTCTATCTTAAAGCAAGTACAAACCATCATGCCGGGCTTGGGTATTCCCAAGGAAGATATCGTTATCATCTCCGGGATCGGTTGTTCTTCGCGTTTTCCATATTACATGAACACCTTCGGGATGCATAGTATACATGGCCGTGCCACCGCGATCGCATCCGGATTGAAAGCCGCGAGGCCCGAGTTGAGTGTTTGGATCGTTACCGGTGACGGCGACGGCTTGTCAATCGGGGGAAACCATACGATCCACCTGTTGAGAAGGAATTTCGATGTCAATATCATGTTGTTTAACAACCAGATTTACGGTTTAACGAAAGGGCAATATTCCCCGACTTCGGAAACCAACAAGGTTACTAAATCAACGCCATTCGGTAGCATCGATCATCCTTTTAACCCGATGGCTTTGGCCATAGGCGCAGATGCTTCTTTCATCGCGAGAAGTATGGACAGGGATCCCAAGCATTTGCAGGAGATGTTGAAAAGAAGCCATGCCCACAAGGGCGCTTCCTTCCTGGAGATCTATCAAAACTGTAATATCTTCAACGATGGCGCTTTCGAAGCTTTCACAGAGAAATCGTCCAAGGCAAACGAAACATTGTTCTTGGAACAGGGGCAACCCTTGGTATTCGGTGCGCAGAAAGATAAAGGTATCCGCCTGGACGGATTTAAACCTGTCGTGGTTGATTTAAACGAAGGTTTTTCTACGAGCGATCTTTGGGTGCACGATGAGCAAGATTTTTACAAGGCTCAAATTTTAACCCGCATGTTCGATGATCCGAGGATCGAAGGGCATATGCCAAGGCCATTCGGCGTGTTCTACCAAGCCTTCCGACCTACGTACGACGACTTGATGACAGCGCAATTAGAAGATGCGATGAATAAAAAAGGTAGCGGGGATCTCGACAAATTATTAGCAGGGAAAGAAACTTGGGTGATCAGGTAAAAGAATGATATCAACATAACCATTTTCAATGGGGGTGGCCTTTTAGCTACCTCCATTTTTATTTAGGTTAATGAACACCTAGATTTTGAGGATCGAAGAACACGGTATATAGCAGTATTACCCCGAACAGGATCATACAAATACCCGCGATGCGGTTTAACCATTCAACATTGGTCAAAGTGAGTTTATGGCGAATCTTATCGGCAATAAATACTTTCAGGATATCCATCGATAATACAAAAACCAGGCAGGTAGTGTATAAAATAACGCGGTAGCTAACTTGAAGGGGACTATTAGCAATACATACGCCCAACCAAAACACGATCACGGCGGGATTCAATGTATTCATGAGGAAACCGGCTAACCAGATCTTGGCATAATCCCGGGTGCGGAACATTTCAGGTCTTTCATCGCCGGAAGCGATCTTAACCTTTTTAAAGAAAAGGCCGTATACTCCCATACAGATCAGTAGGATCCCACCTACGATGCCAATTAACTTGTTATATTTCTCGAGGTTAGTAACAAAGGAAGTTGCTAGATTTCCCATTAAAATAAAAGTAGTATCACTAAAGGAAACGCCTAACGCGAAAGCGATCCCCGCTTTAAAACCGTTGTTGATACTATATTTTATAATGGCAAAGATTACCGGCCCCACTGAAACCGATAAAAATATCCCCAAACCTAAACCTGCGATAATGGCTGTCCACATGTATCTAAAATCCGTAAGCTAATAAAAGATAAATTTAATTGATTCATACTGGATGATCAATTAATATATCTACTTATCGTTCCCCTGCTATCATTTTTTAACCTAAATAGAATTAAAAAAAGATCTATACAGGTTTTAAACATTCGTATTAATAGCTTTATGTGCTAAATATTCTTCCCAATCTTTCAATTTGGCACCTTTCAACACGCGTGGGAATTTATTCATAGCTCCTTCTTTTCCTTTGAAACGTAAATATTCGATAAACACCTGGTTCGGTATAATTTCAACGAATACTTCTTTCAGCGCGGAAGTTCGCTCAACAGCATAATCATCGTTGATCTCGCTTAAAGTTTCATCGATAATTTGACGGATCTGTTCTACATCGGAATCTACCGCATCGGTACCGATATACCAACGGTGGGCGAACAAGTTCTCGTAGCTAAATCCTGCCACGGTAAATTCCTTGATCGTGATACCCATTTTCTTTTGAACGGTATCGATCGCCTTATTCATATTATCGATACTCATATGCTCGCCGCAAAGGCTTAGGAATTGCTTGGTACGGCCAACAATGATGATCTCATGCTCTTTAACAGAAGTAAACTTAACTACATCCCCGATCAGGTAACGCCATGCTCCTGCACAGGTAGATAGCATCACGGCATATTCAACATCTTCCACGACCTCGTGAATCATGTAAGACTTAGGGTTCGGTTTTACTTCACCATCAGCCGTAAAGTTTTCTTCATTGAAAGGTACAAATTCGTAAAACACGCCAGCATTTAGTACGAGTTTTATCCCCTTGGTACCGGGGCGGGCTTGGAAACCGAAAGAACCTTCGGAAGCCATGTATGTTTCGATGAAGGTAATAGGTTTACCCAGTAATTTTTGAAAACTTTCGCGGTAAGGTTCGAAGGATACGCCACCGTGAATGTAGATAGCCAGGTTCGGCCAAATCTCGTGGATATTATTCACCTTGTGGTACTTGATCACCTCTTCGAAAACGATCTGCACCCAGGCGGGAACGCCGCAAACGGTACCCACATCCCAAGAAGGAGCTTTGCGGACGATCAACTTAATCCTTTGTTCCCAATTCGGTTTATTGGAAATATTACCACCGGGTTTATAGAAACGGCGAAACCACCTGGGAATATTCTTCGCCTGGATACCGCTCATATCACCTTCGTAATAATCACCTTTTTCGTATAGTGAAGTGGTACCGCCCAACATGAGGATACCTTTTTCGAAAGACTTGGGGGGAATGTTAAAGTTCACCATGGAATAAAGTTGCTTCACACCCACTTTTTTCACTGAGCGGAGCATATCCTTGGTAACGGGAATATGTTTGCTGGCGCTTTCTGAGGTACCCGAGCTTAGGGCGAAATATTTCACTTTCTCCGGCCAACTTACATTGCCTTCACCTTCTAAGCATTTATGCCACCATTCATCGTGCATTTTATTGTAGTTATGCACCGGTATCGATTTCCGGTATTGGCTTACCCATTGGGGGTTTGACAAGATACCTTGAAAATCGTAATGTTCCCCGAATTGAGTATGCTTAGCCTTTTCAAGCAAACGGTGCAACACTTGTACCTGGTATTGACGTGGCGTCCCTGTTTTTAACGTAAATTTCTTCCGTATTCTAAGGGATCTGGATACTAGATTACCAAAAATGGCCATTAATTCATTCCTTATTTAATTTGCAAAAATAGGTATTTAACCGCTATAAATTCTGAATAGTTCCAAGAACGGTTATCCCCTCAACATCTTTTACTTCCAAACTATATACCTAAAACCACGCTACCGCTACTGAATGCCATATTTAAATATAACTTATTACAAATCAACTAAATAAATTTTACATTTCAAACTACATTATCAATACTGCCAGGGCACTATATCCATGGTTTGTAAAGGTCGCGCCGCAGCCGGTTTTGATAATAGATAATTATTTCAATATTCATTATTTAATTATCAAGTAGTTCTTCTATTTTTTTAGAAATTCATGATTATATTGTTTCATGCAAGTCAATCGCCTGGATTATGCTACCGGGATAAACCAAGTAGTTTAGGAGTATTTCACCATGCCGTAATTCAGCGCAATGCTACTACCGGGGCCATCCGGCGAGTTAGACCTGTTACTTCCGATCCATTTAAGCGGCTACCGTTGATGATAAAGTGATAATGCCGCTTTCCCGGGAATAAGGGTTATAAATAAAGTGATTTTATTAAACATAGATATACTTCGTTGGTTATAATATGAATACCGGCATTATGAAAGCTTATCCCCGTAATAGCTAGGTCATTTACCTATAAATATATTATTATTCTATATTTTATTTTTAACAGTATTTTATAGAAAAACAGGGTTTTGAACATATAAAATTGCCATTTTAGGGGCGCTAAAATTCTAAAATCAATTTAACTTTGTGACCATGTTAAAACAGACCCTACTTAAAGCTACACAAGCTGGTGCCAAAGTTTTACAACAGTATTTTAATGGAACATTTGAAGTATCCAGCAAGGACACTATCAATAATCTCGTAACGCAGGCCGATAAAGAAGCGGAATCTGCCATCATCGATGTGATCAGGGAAACATTCCCCGACCATTTCATACTCAGTGAAGAAGTTGGGGAGTTAAGGATGGATTCTAATATGAAATGGGTGATAGACCCGCTCGATGGTACGGTGAATTTCGCGCACGGTATTCCTATCTGCTGCGTCTCCATCGCTGTTGAAAGAGATGAAGAGGTAATCATGGGAGCCGTCTACAATCCTTTCATGAACGAATTTTTCATGGCCGAATTAGAACAGGGAGCCACGTTGAATGACAAGGAAATTCATGTTTCGACGAAAGAAGATCTTGCCAGCGCTTGCCTGGTAACAGGATTTCCATACAATTGGCGCGAAATGAGAAATGATCCTGTCAAAGTTTTTAAACGCTTCGTAGAAAACGGGAACCCGGTTCGACGGCTCGGATCTGCCGCATTAGACCTTTGCTGGGTGGCTTGCGGTAGGTTTGATGCTTTCTGGGAACATCATTTACAACCTTGGGACTCGGCAGCAGGCGCTTTAATCGTGCAAGAAGCCGGTGGCGTTGTTACTGATTTCGATGGGTACCCGTATTCCATTTACCAAAAACCGATATTAGCTACGAACGGCTTATTGCATGGCGACATGTTGCAAGTGATCAACAACGGCTAATCTTATATATATTAACCCTCAATTAAAAGATCATGGAGGAAAGAACAGAAATAGATAGCCTGGGTGAATTTGGGCTGATTGATTACCTGACGCGTAATATTGAAATTCATCATGCCAGTACTATCCTGGGGGTAGGAGATGATGCCGCTGTTATTGACCACTTTGGCAAACAAACGGTTATCAGCACCGATATGCTAATAGAAGGTATTCACTTCGATTTCATGTACACACCATTGAAACACCTGGGGTACAAGTCAGTGGTGGTGAACCTTTCAGACATTTATGCCATGGGCGCTACACCCACGCAAATCACTATAAGCCTTGCATTCTCTAACCGCCTATCGGTAGAAGCATTGAACGAATTTTACGAAGGTGTTTACGCGGCTTGCGATAAATATAATGTTGATTTGATCGGTGGTGATACCAGCTCTTCCCAAAAAGGCTTCGTAATTAGCGTAACCGCGATCGGGGAAGTGACGCCGATGGAATTTATTAAGCGCTCTACCGCTCAAAAGGGAGATTTACTCTGTGTTTCAGGCGATCTTGGCGCTGCGTTCCTAGGCTTGACTTTATTGGAAAGAGAAAAGAAAATATTCTTAGAAAATCCACAAATCCAACCGGACCTGGAAGGCGAAACTTACATCATCGGGAGGCAATTGAAGCCGGAAGCCAGGCAAGATATTATCACTTTCCTAAAAGAAAAAAATATTACGCCCACCGCGATGATGGATATTAGCGATGGTTTAAGCTCGGAAGCGATCCATATTTGTAAACAGAGTAACCTCGGTTGCGTGATTTATGAAGATAAAATCCCGATAGACGACAGGACCAAGCAGGCGGCCTTAAAATTTGGGATAGACCCCACTGCCTGCGCGTTGAGTGGCGGGGAAGATTATGAATTAATTTTCACGATGTCTCAATCGGATTACGATAAGATTACTCTCTCCGAGGAAATCAGCGTGGTAGGATATATGACGGATATTTCGGAAGGAACGCATATCATTACCAAGGGTGGGAATAAGCATAAGTTGCAAGCCCAGGGCTGGAATGCATTCAAACAGTAGGGCAAGGAAAGCCTTGTCTCATGAGCATTTCCCCAATAGTCACCTCTTTTAATTGACACGTCCTGTATTTTAACATAAAAATCCCCCAAGAATTGATATATATATTCTTGGGGGATTTTTATGTTTGAATGAATATTTTTTTATTGAGCGATTCACGGGACGAGGCTTGCCTAGTCTCTAAGGGCGCACCTCAAACACCATCGTTTGACTGTTATGCGTCGGTTGTAATCCCTTCACCAAAATTGACATCTTCATTTTATACAGCCCGGGATTATCCGGCACTTTTACGGGCACTATCACGCTATCTTTTTGCACAACCATCGGCAAGGTTATATCCGTTTCCTGCAATTCATTCCAACCCTCGTTATCCCAAAATCCATACGCGATAATAGCCGGGGCTTCTTCATTTAATTGAACAGGAATATTATAATTGCTGGACACGCCCAATTTCAGTTGAACCGTTTGTCCTACCGTTGCTTCAAACTTCTTGACCGGGCTATTAAATTGAATGAGATTGTAACTGTAATAGGGCTTCACCGTCATAAAATACAGGTGTTTATTAATGCGGAAAGTCATACTATCCGTGGCTTGTACCCAAACTTTGGATTTATCTGCAACGAGCACTTCTTTTCCCCATAATGCCGGTTCTGTTTCCCAGTAATTATATTGGCTTCTCCTGCTGAATACATTGTTTAAACTATAAGCCAATTTACCGGTATAAAACATATATTTAGATGGGAGCTGATAAGAATTGTAAAACACTACGGGTTTATCACCGGCTTTTCGGGCAATTGCCTCCGTCCATTCATGATTGTGATGGATCTCCGGGCGCACTTTTAGACCGGGCACAAAATCCCATACCATGTATACCCTGACGATTAAAACCAATAACAGTGAAACTGGCAAGGTGTATAATAACGGTTTGATGGAAAAGTTCATCCTGGTGATTGCCTGGTGCGCTAAAATCACGAGGGGAGTGAATACCATTACCGTCCAGTTAGCTTCTACACGACCTTTGAAAGTGCTAATCATAAAAAACACCAATACCCCTACCAATGAAAACTTCAAAGCTCTTTCGAAGGCGCTTTGCAAAGTGCAACGGATACCGTAATACAACAACAACCATCCAACTAATGGACCGAACAACAAAATTTGACCGAGTAAATAGTCCAATGTAAAGCTGATGCGGTAATGCGCGGCATTCCGTTCCACGAGATGGTACTGCAAGGAAGGAAAATCATGTTGGTATTGCCAAATAAGGTGGGGTAAGAATAATATGGTAGTAATAACGACGGCAATGTAATACCTGCGCACTTTCAACAGACTCAAATTGCTGATTAACGTAAAGAACACAAGCAGTATACCGTGATATTTGCTATAAAACATCAAAGCCATAGAAAGTGCCAAGAAGATCGTTTGTTTCCAATCCTGCGCTTCCAAGAACTTTTTATATGCTACAAAGTATAAAGTACCGAAAAATATTAAAGGTAAATCAGGAACCGCGAGCATGCCGCCCAATTGCATGGCTCCCATGCCTCCTAATACCAGGTAAAGCACCTTGTTATTTTTTACCGGGATTAAACGGTCCAATAATACTAACGTACCTACATTTAAAAGCACCATGAATAGCCTTACACCCAACTCGTTGTGAAATAAGCTGTAGCCGGCCTTTATCAACACGGCTATCATCGGTGGATGATCGAAATATCCCCAGGCCAAATGCTGGGAATACACCCAATAATAGGCTTCGTCATCCATTAGCTGCGTAAAACAGGCTTGAATTAGGCCTATAATTGCCCAAGCAAGGAAAAATGTATGCTTGTACTGATCCTTCTTCAACCAATGTAAAATACGATCCATAGTGTTGCGAAGGTAATAAATTAGTCTTGAGCTTGCTATTCCTTGGGCAAACCATCCAAAATCATCGATACCAATTGAAAGCTTTCATCGAATATCATGAAATTGGCCTGCGCTCCCGGTTTGAGTTGGGCAAGATCCAATCTTTGAACTAGCTTGGCAGGATACTCACTGCCCATTTTGAGCGCTTCATGCGCTGAAATACCGACATGGGTAACACAATTTTTCACGGCTTGCAACATCGTTAAACAGGAGCCGGAAAGTACGCCTGTAGCGCTTACAAAACGATCTTTCCCGCGCAGGTAAACATAATCGCCCACCGGGTTTTCATCCACGGCATCTGTAATCAAGAATAATCGCTGACCCATTATTTTTTTACTGATACGGATAGCGTCAAAACTTACATGCACTCCATCGGCAACAACGCTGCTGCAAACTTTCGAATGGTCGAATATGGCGCCGACCATCCCCGGCGAGCGGCTTTCGAATGGACTCATCGCATTAAATAAATGCGTGGCGGCAGGGATGCCGTTTTCGAATGCTTCCGTTGCAATTTCATAACTGGTGTTACTATGCCCGGCAGAAATTAACACCTGGTGTTCTTTCAGCAATTCAATGATTTCCTTGGATGCATGTTGCGGTGCAATGGTCATCATTTTCACGGCGCCGTTGGCACGCTTCAGCAGCTCCTTTACTTTTTGCGGAGTGGGCACTTGTATATATTGTTCGAGGTGCGCGCCCTTCTTTGCCGGGTCAATATATGGACCCTCGAGATGCAAACCCAACAAACCTTTCCCACCGCTCTTCCAATATTCATTTACGGCATCCATTCCCTTGAACATCGTTTCCTCCGAAACGGTGGGCAAGGTAATCATAAAGTGCGCCGCGCCTCCGGAAAGGCAATACTGGTAAACGGCGGCAATAGTTTCAGGGTTAGGATTTTGCAAGAAAACCTTCCCGTTCCCGGCATAAATTTGCAAATCAATTAATGCCGGGTGCAGGTAAGCCCCCCTTAAATCAACCGTATCATATTTTGTAGGAATATCTTTATCATTCACCCAACCTACAATTTTTCCTTGCTCACATAATAGGGCTTTCCCTGTTTGCCAATTACCTTCTTCAGAAAATATAAAATTGGAATACGCTATGGCCATACTTTTCAATTTTCGGGTGAATAAAATTTGATATAAATCCTTATATAATCATAAAACGATCCGCATCTTTCAAGAAAGGAATCTTACTACGGATCTGCTCAAGGGGTTCCTTTTTCAAGGTGTATGTAAAAATATCTTCATCATGCGCTTTATGGTAAATAATTTCACCCAGCGCATCGATAATACTTGAATCGCCACTATAATATATTTTATTGCCATCCTCCCCTACACGGTTAACACCGATCACGTAAGATTGGTTTTCGATCGCCCGGGCTTGCAATAACGTGCGCCAGGCGGTATTGCGCCGTTCCGGCCAATTGGCAACGTTGATGTAAAGATCGTAAGCCGCCTGGTCGTTTATTACCTGGTTGCGTGCCCATACAGGGAATCTTAAATCGTAGCAAACTGCCAGGCACACTTTCCAACCCTTCACTTGTGCTATCAAACGTTGATCCCCGGCAGTGTAATGTTCGTGTTCACCGGCATATGCAAATAAATGTCTTTTATCATACTTTCCGAATACACCGTTGGGCTGCATCCAGATCAGCCTATTATAATATTGACCGCCTTCTTCTATAATGACACTACCGGCGATGATTACGTGCTTCTCCCTGCTCTTTCTTTTCATCCATTGCAGTGTTTCTCCTTCCATCGTTTCGGCCAATTTCTCGGGCTCCATGCTGAACCCGGTGCTAAACATCTCCGGTAGGATAATCACTTCAGTTCTAACGGGAATAGCATCGATCTTGGCATCGAGCATGGCAAGATTTGCCGCCTTGTTTTCCCAATGCAACTGCGTTTGAATCAACGTAACGGTTAAATCTTTCATAAATGCTTAATTGATACCAACAAAATATAAACAAAATTACAGCCTTCTCCATTAGAAATTTTGAAATAATACCGTCATTTCCCGGCTTGGTTTGCGATTTCTTCAATGGCTTGGCGGGCTAAATCTTGTTCAAAACCGCGCTGCATTAAATATTGCAGTGTTTTATATTTCTTTTGATATTCCTTAGTTTCTTTTACGGATGCAAATTTCTTCGCGGCTTCCTTGTTCAAGGTCTTCATGTAATCATCCATATCAATTTCTTCCATGGCTTTATTAATGCAATAGCCGGAGATGTCGCGCATTTTCAATGCCGCCTTGATCTTGTTTTTACCCCAGCGTTTTAGCCTGAATTTTCCACCGGCAAAGGCGCGGGCAAAACGTTCTTCATTCAAGAAGTTCTCTTCAACCAACTGTGCGAGTAACTCGTCTTGCTCATGACCTCTTACACCTAACTCGTAACATTTATCCCGTACATCTTTATGGCATCTTTCCTGGTAGGCGCAATAATGTTTCAACTTCTGTAAGATTACTTCCTGCATTCGAATAGACATAAAAATGGCCACCCGGTTGAATCAAGTGGCCATTTTTGATATTTTATTATTTAATAATCATCAATTTGGCATAGTTCAACATGATCTTTTTATCCCCTCCTGCTGCCGGGAAATTCACGGTAGCAATCCGGTTATTCGGCGCGCCATCCATGCTCGTAATCGTTCCGAAACCAAATTTTTGGTGCTCTACTTTCATACCTACTTCCATGTTTACCGGGTCATCAGGGGCAAACCCTTCCGTTGGAACGTGATTAGTGACAGTAGTAGCTGGCCTGGGGCCGGGATTGGGGTTGGTACCGATCGAAGTAGTTGTTTTATGCCCCGGGGCCGGTTTACGGTTCGAGCGATCAAACAAACCATTACCACCTCCCCATGAGGGTGTGCTTCCCATATTACGAACACCGCCACCCGCGTAGCTGCGATCCAGGTGTTGCGGTGGAATTTCATCGATAAAACGGCTGGATTCATTTTGAACGAGGTTACCGAAGCGGTAACGGCTATTCGCATAAGTGATCCATAACTTAGACTTGGCACGGGTGATAGCCACGTAAAATAATCTCCTTTCTTCTTCTAGCTCTTCCCTTGAGTTGATAGCCATGCTATTGGGGAATAAAGTTTCTTCTAATCCTACCGAAAACACGACCGGAAATTCCAATCCTTTGGCTGCGTGGATGGTCATTAGTTTAACAACATCGCTATCTTCATCATTCCCTTGATCGGCATCTGTCAACAATGTGATCTGTTGTAAATAAGCGCCCAAGGTTTTTTCCAGCAACTCACCATCTTCGGTAGGCGTTTCGGTGAACTCTTTGATCGAGTTCAACAACTCTTGCACGTTTTCATAACGGGCCAAGCCTTCCGTAGTTTTATCGTTGAAAAGTTCTTTAACAATGTTGGTGGATTTACCTACTTGCACGGCTACATCATAAGCGTTGCTTTTCTCCAATTGGCTTTGGAAGCTTTTGATCATAGTTACGAAACCATCAATCGCTTCGAGCGTACCGGAGCGGAATCCGAAATTACCGGCGCTGGATAATACTTCCCAAAAAGTAAGGTCATGGGTATTGCTCAACAACGTCAGCTTATCGATCGTCGTTTTACCGATGCCCCTGGCTGGGTAGTTGATAATCCTTTTTAACGCTTCTTCATCTCGCGGGTTGATGATCACCCTTAAATAAGCTACGAAGTCCTTGATTTCTTTTCTTTGGTAAAACGACAATCCACCGTAAATGCGGTAGGGGATATTCATCCTCCGCAAGCTTTCCTCGAAAGCACGGCTTTGCGCGTTGGTGCGGTATAATATGGCAAATTCCCGGTTGGAATAATGGTTTCTCAACTTCTGTTCCGCGATAGTATCCGCTACGAATTTACCTTCTTCATTATCCGTCGAAGTACGAACCAATCGAATTTTTTCGCCCTGGTCATTATCCGTCCACAGGCTTTTCTCGATCTGGCCCTTATTGTTTTTAATAACTTGGTTGGCCACGTCGAGGATCGATTTGGTACAGCGGTAGTTTTGTTCAAGCTTAACCACTTTCACATCATCATAATCTTTCTCGAACTGTAAAATATTCTGGATGGTAGCCCCGCGGAAAGAATAGATACTTTGGGCATCATCTCCCACGACTGCAATATTTTCATGTACGGCGCCCAACAGCTTGATGATTTCATACTGCGCGGGGTTCGTATCCTGATACTCATCGATCATGATATACCGGAACTTGTGCTGGTATTTGCTCAGCACTTCCGGGAAACTCTTGAGCAGCACGTAAAACTTGTAAAGCAGGTCATCGAAATCCATCGCGCCATTTTTAAAGCAGCGCTTGGCATACATATCGTAAATCTTGCCGATCATCGGTCTGCCGGATCTTTGATCTTCCTGCTGGATATAATAATCATGCTGGTATTCTTGCGGGCTCATAAGGCTGTTTTTAGCAGCCGAGATACGGTTGTATACCAAGTTGGGTTTATAATGTTTATCATCGAGGTTCAACTCGTTGATGATGGTTTTAACGACACTCTTGGCATCATCTGCATCGTATATGGTAAAATCGTTCGGATAGCCCATTTTGGGTGCATCCGTCCTAAGTAAACGGGCAAATACGGAGTGGAAAGTACCGATATATAAGTTACGGGCTTCATGTCCACCCAAGATCCTTTCAATACGTTCTTTCATTTCCCTGGCGGCCTTGTTGGTAAAGGTTAACGCTAGGATATTAAAAGCATCCACACCATTGTTCATTAGGTGCGCGATACGTGTTGTGAGTACTTTAGTTTTACCAGATCCAGCACCTGCAACAATCATAAGCGGACCGTTGATATGGGAAACGGCTTCACGCTGCCGATCATTCAGTTCATCGAGGTAGTTTGCATTCATGTAATCGTTCTATTTAAATTGATGCTAGGAGCAAGCAGTAAAATTACAACTTGAAAAGGGTTTTGAAAAATTAGGTTCCCGAAGCGTTGGCAACGATCAGCTACATTGATTTTCTTACTTCCCGATCCGGGAATAATTATCTCCCTCCCGGAAGTGCTATTGCCCTTTTCCAAGATAAGCATTTTCCAAGTTGGGCAACTGTCATTTCTTTTTCTTCATGCCGGGGATAAGCGTGAATGAAATAAATCCAATGGAAAATCAACATACAAACATTTTCACATATAAATCGATTACTAATGTGAATTAAGCAGTGGATTTCATGTGAATTGATGTTAATAACTGTGGATAAGTTATAGGGTAGATTTCATGGCCCCGGGCCAACAATTCCCCCGCATCGCTTGTAATGTATGTTGGATAATAACTGAAAACCAAACTACTGGAAACCTTGAATCATCTTCAATTATCCGGCCTTATGATAAGTCCTGCAATCAAAAACTTATAAAACCGGCATGGCTTCATTTTTTGTTTAACCGCTAAAGCTTCTAACATGGCTATAGAGACAACCGGGGTAATTTCCGAAATCGAGTTCAAGCATTTACAAGGGAATACCTATTTACAGCAATTTCTTCGCACTGTATTTAATGAGTTGCAGTTGCATTGCGATAAAAGCATCAGCCATATTTCCATTACTATTCACGGCGATAAAACGTATTTTTCACCTTCAGAAGAAGTACGCAAACTACAGTATACAAACCACGAAAAACAAACGGAAGTGGAGTTTCAAGAATTGAAAGTCCCCGATGTAAGCATGCAACACCTTGTAACGGTTATCGCTAACAGGATCACGGATTAGAGGATTTCACAGATAGGATTTACATGTATAACAGATAGGATTTACATGTATCGCAGATAGGATTTACATGTATCGCAGATAGGATTTACATGTATCGCAGATAGGATTTACATGTATCGCAGATAGGATTTACATGTATTACAGTTAGGATTAACTTGTATTATGAGTGTAGCAGACAAAAGTCATAGATGGGATGGACTAGTGTCTTAGATAGGCCGGATAGGGGGGGGTACCATAGGCGTTGATTTTTATGGTAATTTACTGAAAAGTGCTTCCATGGCTTTATCGGCTTGTGCTGGCAAGCTGGATGACTTCTTGGTAATAACATCAGAAACCGTTCCTTGCCAGAGCAGTTTCTCGCTTTTGGGATCTACCAGGTGAATGTTTACCGTACCTTCTTTGTAACGTCCCACTTCCACTTCTTCGCTTTTCCAGGAATAGCGGCGTTGCCCCATGTAACGGGGGGCGTCTGTCCTAAAGTCGGTTTGCCGGGTTTGTATTTTTTCATTTACGACGAGGCCTATGTTAACGAGGAGATCGGGATTATTAGATGTCCGTGTTAAACCCCTGGTGGCTAATTGTTTGGAAATCGCATCTTCCAACATCGCGATGCCTTTCTTGTAATTTTCCATGTTGCTGGAATCCGCGGCGGTGGAATCGATCTCGTAAAATTGGTAAGTCTTATACTGATTGATCGAAAATCCATCGACCCCTTCATGTTGTAACACCCTCGTAGAGCTACAGGAATAAAGTAAGGCGGCGGTAATAACAATAGTTAAAATCAAGATTCTTTTCATACGTAGCATTTTATTTATATAATAATATAATGCTTGGATGCAGCATTTCGTTCATTTCCATAAGAAAAGGATGGCTTGGCGGCCATCCTTTTATAAACGAATCGAGGGAAACATTATTTCTCGTGCCTGTCTACCGGCAGCTTATCTTCACGGTTAGCGATCTCCCAGGCGGTATAAAATACTAGCTGGGCCCTTTTAGCCATCAGTTCATAATGAATTTTATCCACCGTATCTGTCGGCTTGTGATAATCTTCATGTACACCGTTGAAATAGAAGATAATCGGGATGTTATGTTGCGCAAACATGTAATGATCTGAACGGTAATAAAAACGGTTAGGATCATTGGGATCATTGTATTTATAATCCAATTCAAGGTTCGTGATCTTGTTAGCGGCTTCACTTATCGGACGTAGTTCAGAACTCAACTTATCATCACCAATTATATATATGTAATTTGTATCGGCCACTTTCGCCGGATCAACCCTTCCCACCATGTCTATATTCAGATCTACGACGGTTTTTTCCAGTGGATAAATAGGGTGTTCCGTATAATAGCGGGAGCCGAGCAAGCCCTTTTCTTCGCCGGAAACCGTCATAAACACCATGCTTCTTCTCGGTCCGTGACCGGCTTTTTTAGCCTCGGTGAAGGCCTGGGCCATTTCTATAACGGAGACGGTACCGGAACCGTCGTCATCGGCGCCGTAGTAAATTTGCCCGTCATGCGTTCCCAGGTGGTCGTAGTGAGCCGTAATAAACACGATTTCATCCTTTTTATCCGTTCCTTCCAAGTAACCTAATACATTGGACGATTTTGTTTCATCGGTTTTCTTTTTTAGCTCGATTTCCAGGGGAGTTTTGCTTTCTAATGATTTCAAGCTTTCTTTCGGGCTAGCTTTGTAAGTATCGAAAGCGGCTTGTCCGAATATTGCCGCGGCCATTGTTTCAGAAATGAAATAAACGTTTTGCGATTCCTGCTCATCAGCCTGTCCCATGTATAAACCCGATCTTTTCAAACGATCGGCGATGCGGGAAATGTTAGCCATGGAGCTATTATTCATTACGAACATCACGACCTTGGCATCCTTCACAACATCCTTAACCTGGTCAACAGGGTTCATCCTCCTTCTCATTCCAGGTTGCGGGGCATCTTGTAAAAACACCACGGCCTTCCCTTTATAATTTCCTTGTAAGGGTTTATCTGCATAACCGGCAAGCACGGTATTATTTACCGTGAGAGATTCGCTTTTGCTGTCCTTCAAGGAAGCGTAAAAATCCTTGGCAAACTCATAATTCGTGCCGCCAATATTGATTTGACTGCTTTCCAGAACATCTTGGAAGAGGGAATAATACTGGAACCATTCGCCATTAGCCCCTGGTTGCAAACCGAATGCTTTGAATTGATCGCGGATATAATCCGCCGCTTTGCGTTGCCCGGCAGTACCTGTTTCCCGGCCTTCCATTCCTGGTCCAGCCACGATATATAATTGCTTTTTGAGATCGGCCGCCGTAATTGTGTTCCCAAACTGCTTGATGGCAGCATCGGGGGACTTCATTTGCGCCTGGGCAGCAAGAGCCAGCACTAACAGTCCCGCGGTCAATTGCGTTGTTCTTTTCATAATCAGGTAGATCTTGGTTGTAATGTATATTGGTTTTAGTAAGCTTGGGCAATAAAAAAGCTGGTAGAGTTATCCTGCAAGGGCAGTTACCGGGAGCCCCGGTAAATAACTTCAACCAG
This sequence comes from Chitinophaga caeni, assembly GCF_002557795.1. NCBI lineage: Bacteria > Pseudomonadati > Bacteroidota > Chitinophagia > Chitinophagales > Chitinophagaceae > Chitinophaga > Chitinophaga caeni. Next base: position 855,327 of record NZ_CP023777.1, read on the forward strand.
CTTTCTAAATTTTTAGCTACAGGCTATCTTGTGCACGCGGTTGGCATGCCTACCGCCTTCAAATTCGGTGTTCATAAAAATATCCGTCATTTGGGTTGCCAGGGCAACATCCACGAAGCGGGCAGGGATACACAAGATGTTGGCATCGTTGTGTTGACGAACGAGGCGTGCAATTTCTTCCCCCCAGCTTAAGCCGGCCCTGATACCTTGGTGTTTGTTTGCCGTGATGGCTACACCGTTTGCGCTACCGCAGATCAGTATACCGAAGGCGGCTTCGCCTTTTTCAACTGCATTGGCAACGGGATGGGCAAAATCGGGATAATCCACCGAATCCTTGGAAAAAGGTCCGAAATCATTGACTTGCAAACCTTTCGCTTCAAGAAAGGAGATCAACTCCTCTTTATAATCGTAACCTGCATGGTCGCTCCCAATTGCGATTGGGAGCGACAGGTTAAAGCTTTTGTTTTCCATGGTGTATGTAATTTTCATTCCTTGGTGAACAATTGATCAATTAGGACCATTCTTCAACATCTTCTTTTTCTTCACGTCCTTTCATTGCCCTTTTAGAAACAATGATACTGATCTCGTATAATGTATACAAAGGTATGAATACCAACAATTGATCGATCACATCCGGCGGGGTAATTATCGCTGCTAAAACGAGGATGATCACGATAGCATGGCGGCGGTATTTACGCATGAAACTAGGCGTCAAAAAGCCGATCTTGGTTAAAAAGAACACCAAGATGGGCAGTTCAAACAACACCCCCATACCGATTACTATCTGGGTCAGCAAGGAGAAGTAGTCATCGATAAAAAAGAAATTCTGAACATTATCGGTTATTGTATATCCTGCTAAGAAATTAATTGTAAATGGGGCAATTAAAAAGTAACTGAATAATATCCCCAGGAAAAACTGGAAAGAAATCCAGAAGATCAGGCCTTGCGCGCCATTTCTTTCCTTTTCTTTCAACGCCGGTTTTACGAAGCGCCAAAATTCCCAGAATATGTATGGAAAAGCGCCTACAAGACCCAATATGAAGGCCAGTTTAAATTGCAACATTACCTGCCCGGCCATCTTCGGGTTTTGGAAATTGAAGTCCGTCGGCGAAATACATAATTTGTCTCCTAACCCGACGGAATTACTGAATTTACATAACCAATGGTAAGTTGGAAACCAATCCTGCGTGGGACCAAATACGATATAATCTAAGAATTCCTTCGTAAAGATGAAGCCGAAAACGCTTAAAATCACGATAGCGAAAGCCGATCTAACCAAATGCCAACGTAACTCCTCCAGGTGATCGAAAAATGACATCTCTGCCTTATCCTGATTATTGGCGAAAATCTTTTTAAACATACGTTATCTAATAGTCAAGGATCACAAATATAACAGAAGGCCAGCACATTTTTTCAAAATGATGTAAGTCCTCAAAAAACCTTTGATCTAACAGGCTTTTGCCAACCATATTAATGATAAAAATGAAAGCCTACAGGCCCTTTGCAAGTTACATAAGCTGTATTAAAACCAGGTTAAAATTTCTATATACCTACGAAATCTAGGGATGTTAGGTTGTTTAACCCAATAAATTATCCGGGGATAGACAAATATTGCCAATGTTTTCAACGCATAAAAAAACCACCCGCAGGGGGGTGGTTTTAACATATAATAATTTTATGAGGTTCCAATCATCAACATGATTGCTAAAAAAAATAGAGCCAGCCCAAGAAGAATCAAGAGCCGGCCTTTCATCCATTGTTTGTTAACCCCAAAAAAGTTGAATTCGAGAATGTCTTATCGCTCTCTATTATAACTTTACTAATTCCTTTTAATGGCAAGCTATTCAGAATCGAGTAATAGATTTTTTAAGAGCTTTTGAATTTCTACAACAAATTTAGAAAGAAATATCGTATTATCAATGTTATAACAAAGTTTTTTACAACCTTTTAACAAAAATCAAATTATTGTGTTACGCTGCTTAACTTAAATTTACACCTTTCGTGTTAATTTATACTACTTTTTTACAAAAACGATTTAGCCCTCTTTTTATTGCTAATGGCCACTTTCAGGCCATCTTTTTTATAAGTTATTGGATATCATTACTTATATCATAAAAAAGCAATATCGTTTTTGCTTTAGTGTGTGTAAAAATAATACTTTCTAATTATTTTAATTAAATTTTTTCATTTTAACCATCTCAATCCTCGTATCTGTCACACTGATAATGTCAAACTCGTAATCATCTATAATAATCCGTTCCTTGTTCTTCGGGATTTTCTCGTGGTGAGCAATAATGTAGCCAGATAAAGTTTCGCTTTCGTCTTCCGGGAAATTGAACCCGTATTTCTCGTTCAGGTAATCCAGCTCCAACCGTCCGGAAAATATATATTCCTTCTCAGCAATCTGTCTTTCAACGAATTCCTCCACGTCATGTTCATCCTTGATCTCCCCGAAAATCTCTTCCAACACGTCCTCTATCGTAACGATGCCCGCGGTCCCTCCAAACTCATCAACCACCCAGGCAATACTGCGATGCTCTTTATTAAACTTATTTAACAAGTCTATAGCGCTCATTGTTTCAGGAACAGCTATTATTTCATGGATCACTGACTTTATATCGGGAGGGTTCTTAAATATATCCAGCTGGTGAACGTATCCCAAGATGTTATCTATATTCTTATCATACACGATAATTTTAGACAATTTCGTCTCGATTAATTTCCGTTTTACAGTCCCGATATCATTATTGATATCCACCGCCTCGATCTCTTTACGCGGGATGAGGCAACCCCGGATCTTTACATGAACTAATGATAGGGCATTTTCGAACAACTCCGTATTCAAGTCTTGATTTTCATTCATATGTTGCTGCGACTGCCTTGTAAACTGTTCGACATCAACGCGGATAAATGGCTGATCCGAATCAATCAACCGCACGTTAAACAAGTATTTCAGTATCCATTCGGAGATGGAGACCAAAACATTGCCGATTACATATAAAGGTTTAGCCAAAACGGAAATTGGCAATGCGAAGAAACTCAGCATCCCTTCCGGCCTTGAACGGAAAATACTCCTCGGGATAAAAAAGCCGAAAAATAACATCACGATGGAGGCGATGATCACTTCTGCGAAGATCAGGGCAGGACGGATACGCTCCTGGTATTCCGTATCCCAAAAATAATTCCAAACCGGGTCCAACAAGCCGGCCACCAACATCCCGTAAATCACGGTCATGATACATAAACCGATTAAACTGGTAGCCAAAAGCCGGGCGGGGTTTTCTATAAATCCAGCCAAGATACGACCCGTGGTGCGACCTTGCTTTTTACGCAGCTCTACACTTAGCTTGTTGATGTTTGCAAAGGCGGTTTCTACACCGGCAAATAAACCGGTCAGTAACAATGTTAGCACTAGAAAGATAACCGTAGTAATATCCATCGAAACAAAGATAACGTGAATAAATCCAATCCCATCATTTGCTTACCCTAGGATAACGCTATTCCCGGTTAACTGTTCAAGAAATTCTCAATGATCGACCTAACTTCTTGATAAGCAGTTTCCAAGACTTCATTTATTACAATATAATCAAATTCACGGGCAAATGATAATTCATATTTCGCTTTCCCAAGCCTTTCTTCTATCGATGCCTGGTTTTCCGTTCCCCTTTCGCTCAACCTTTCGCGCAATGCATCTATAGAAGGGGGTTCGATAAATACAGTCAAAGCATCCCCATGATACTTTTCCTTGATCGACAAAGCTCCTTTTACATCGATATCCACCATTGGCACCCTTCCATCGTCCCAGATCCTTTGCAATTCACTTTTAAGCGTACCGTAATACTTCCCGGCGTATACCATCTCGTATTCGGCAAAAGCATTTTCCTCGATTTTCTGTTGGAATGCTTCGGGACTCATAAAGTAATAGTCTTTCCCATCTTGTTCATTCCCCCTGGGGGCGCGTGTAGCCGCTGAAACGGAAAACTCCAGCACGGGCATGCTGCTCAATAATTTCCTTACAATGGTGGTTTTACCGGCGCCTGATGGCGCTGTTACGATAATGATTTTATGCTTCGAAGCCATTATAAATAAAAAATTTCCTTTCTGGATATAGTATTAATGACAAAGATATATTTACGAATAAAAGCAAATTGTAAGCTCCATTGTATATACCTGCATTTTCGTTCTCAATAAAATCCTGAATGTCTTCAACCGAGCTTGGAAGCTCAAACCAGCAATACCTTCCACGGTCGTTCGAGGATGCTATAGTACTACCCTGAAGTCAAGCTTCCGTTCCCTTACATTATACAAATTAATATTGCAATTAAAACAAACGTTCTATCGAGATGCTATATTTATTGATAGTCAAATTTTTGACTTACACCCTTTTGATATCAGCACCTAAATTCCTCAAGCGTTCATCTATATATTGATAACCGCGATCGATTTGATCAATGTTATGAATCGTGCTTTTCCCTTCTGCACTCAATGCGGCGATTAATAAGCTGACGCCGGCACGGATATCTGGCGATGTCATCGTGATTCCTCTTAGTTCGTGTGTCCTATTCAAGCCAATTACGGCCGCGCGATGTGGATCACAAAGGATAATCTGCGCACCCATATCGATCAATTTATCGACGAAGAACAACCTGCTTTCAAACATCTTCTGGTGCACCAACACGCTGCCTTTCGCTTGTGTTGCTACCACTAAAACGATACTCAAGAGGTCAGGTGTAAAGCCTGGCCAAGGGTGATCGGAAATGGTGAGTATAGAACCGTCGATGAATGTTTGTATTTCGTATTGTTCCTGCGAGGGGATATAAATATCATCTCCCCGGAACTCCATCTGTATGCCTAACTGTTGGAACTTTTCTGGGATAATACCCAGGTGTTGAATCCCGGCATTTTTGATGGTGATCTCACTTTGAGTCATGGCTGCTAAACCGATGAAAGAGCCGATCTCGATCATATCCGGCAACATTGTATGCTCGCATCCACCGAGGTAAGTAACCCCTTCAATGGTCAACAGGTTGGAACCAACGCCGGAGATCTTGGCGCCCATGCCGTTGAGCATCTTACAAAGTTGTTGCAGGTAAGGTTCGCAAGCGGCATTATAAATGGTAGTAGTCCCTTTTGCCATCACTGCCGCCATCACGATATTGGCCGTACCGGTAACTGAAGGTTCGTCCAAAAGCATGTACGCGCCTTTCAGTTGCTCGCTTTCTAACCTGAAATAATTATCGCCCGTTTCGTAAACAAACTTGGCGCCTAATTTTTCAAAACCGATGATATGCGTATCCAACCTGCGGCGGCCGATCTTATCGCCACCCGGTTTTGGAATAAAAGCTTTACCAAACCGGGCCAATAAGGGGCCTGCAAACATCACCGAGCCACGCAGCTTCCCCGTCTTTTTCTTAAACTCGGGAGAATGCATGTACTCGAAATCTACCTCATCAGCCTGGAATTCGCAAACAGAACGGGAAATCCTATTGAGCTTAACGCCCATATCACCTAACAATTCGATCATTAGGTTGACGTCCAAGATATCGGGAATGTTATGGATGACTACTTTTTCGGGTGTCAAAAGAACGGCGCTGATAATTTGCAAGGCTTCATTCTTAGCACCCTGTGGTATAATTTCACCGGAAAGGCGTTGCCCGCCTCTTACTTCGAAAGCGCTACTCACTTGTTCCTATTTTTGTATTTATTATGCTTATTTCCTTTGTTGTTGTTACTACCGCCTTTGAATTTGCTTCCTTGTTGGAAATTCTTGCGCTTGTTGCTGCCGCCTGAACCTGAAGAACGGTAATTATCGCCGCTACTGAAACTTGCGCTGCCCAGGCCGGTTTGATATTGCAACTGGCTGTCCGTGATGGCAGACAATTCAGTCCTAATAGCGTCATCATGAACATTTTCCTTATGCCAGTTAGCATAAGCCAGTTTCATGTAATTGCCGACGCATTGGGTAAAGCCTTCTTTCTTTTCCGGATCTTCTTCTTCTATGGCTTTCTTGATAACCATTTCCAGGTTCTTCCCGATATGCCGGAACTCCGGGTATTTTTTTGGGTACGGTAAAGGATCCGGTTTGGCCTTTAAAGATTCGCGGGTAGGGATGGGGTAAGGGGATTCCACATCCAGTTTAAAATCGGAGATCAAGAATAAATGATCCCATAATTTATGGCGAAAGTCTTCGACATTTCTCAAGTGCGGGTTCAAAGTTCCCATCAACTCTATTAGCGCAAAAGCATTGCGTTGGCGCTGCTCCTTATCTTTGATGGACAGCAGAAATTCTACCATTTTCTGGATATTCCTGCCATACTCCCGCATAATTAAATGATTGCGTGTGGTATTATATTCCATTTGTAGTTATTATAACTATAAAAAATATTAAATTTTTTGCTAAATGCTATTTCTTACGCAGAGGGGACAAATGTAAGCAGGGAAGGAATTCTTTATTTGCCCTAAGGTATATAATAGCCCTGGTAAGGGTGCAGTTTATTAATTGAACTGCAAACTTAACGAAAAATAGCAGAATATTTTCATTTTGCCAATAACCATACCACTTTATTGTAAATTTATTTTTATACTCAAAACTTTTCATACCATGAATTTATCATTGACAGGAAATCATGCGCTGATCTGCGGCAGTTCACAGGGCTTAGGTCTAGCTTCTGCACAAGAAATCGCTTTATTGGGCGCTGATTGTACACTCGTGGCTAGAAATGAAGAAACGTTGAAAACGGCCCTGGCTTCACTTGATACATCGAAAGGACAACAACATCGTTATTTTTCCATCGATTTTTCCAACCTTTCGGCCGTAAAAGAATGGATCCAATCTTTAGTGCAGGAAAAACCGGTACACATCCTGGTCAATAATTCCGGTGGACCTGCCGGCGGGCCAATCACCGGGGCTCAACCTGAAGCCTTTCTCAATGCCTTCCAACAGCATGTGATCGTGAATCAATTATTGGTGCAGGCAGTCATTCCGGGAATGAAATCCAAAAAGTATGGGAGGATTATACAAATAATTTCCACCTCGGTTAAAGCCCCCATTAAAAACCTCGGCGTTTCTAATACCATCCGCGCCGCCGTGGCCAACTGGGCAAAAACTTTAGCCGGGGAATTAGCACCCTACGGGATCACGGTCAACAATGTGCTGCCCGGCTCGATGACTACGGATCGATTATTCAGCTTATTCAAAGCGCAAGCAGCCGCTAGGCAGGTGGGAGAAAAGGAGATCGAGGCCGAATGGCTGAAGGAAATACCGATGGGGAGATTCGGTGATCCAAGGGAGTTTGGCGCCGCCGTTGCTTTCCTAGCCAGCCCGGCCGGGAGCTATATTACGGGGATCAACCTCCCGGTAGATGGTGGACGCAGCCCAAGTTTATAACTAGATAAAAAAAGATCTTGCAAGGATATTACTACCTTGCAAGATCTCGAAATACTTCGGCATCAAATCACGATGTTCTTACCCCAATCATCCAATTCGGCATCTGTCCAAATGTCTTTAAAGAACACGATACGCTTATTTTTAGGAGGTAAATACTGTTGCCAGTTAGTACCACCTGTTGCCGCGATATCTTCCGGCTTTTTATGTAAATAGCGCACGGCAGATTTGTAATGCATCAATGGCCATTTAACATTGATGTTCAAATCATACTCTTTCAGCAGCGGCAGCAAGTTTTGTTGCGCATCCTTGGGCAATTTGGCAAAAGTAGCAGCCATGGTACGGCCTTCATACTTCGTGGCCAGTTCCAGGAACTCGTTCATGTACTTCGCTTCAAATTGACGCAATGTCAGCGTTTTCTTGCCCGTAGCTAATTCCGTAGCTCCTTTACGCCAGTAGATGTGTTCCAACACCGACTTCAAATCTTTCGTATTTACCGCCGGTCTTTCCGATTCATAAACGAGGTTGAGCAGGTCGGTAGAACAGATCTCGATCTTACGGAATTGTCCGCTTTGGAAGCCACTCGCCGGGAGCAATGCCATCCTGAACTGCAAGAATTGGTGTTTGTCCATCCCGTCTACCATGATCTCGAAAGAGTTAATCAGGTTGCGGAAATAATTGTTGATCCGCTTGATTTGGGTGGCAAAAATTTCTTCGGTTGGTTGGTCTGCGAGGCAAATTTGGTCGATGGCTTTCAACACAAGCTTGAAATACAGTTCCGTGATCTGGTGGTAAATAATAAAGATGCTTTCATCGGGGATGGGCGTGCGGGGATGTTGCAGGTTGAGCAATACATCCAGCTGGATGTAATCCCAATAGGTAAGATAATCTGCGTACAGGAGGCCGTCGAGGTACGACGACAGATCTTGGCCCATAGCGGCATACTTTTCTTCCAGCCGCTTGATTTTTTCGGCGATTTCAGTTGTAACCATGGAACAAGATTAAGTAATTAACCTGTAATTACCAATGGTCACAGTTCATAGGCCCGGCAAATACAACCGGGCCATGGAACCTAATATCTTTACCTGGAATAAACTATTCTACTACGTTAATAGTACGGGTGAAGCTTTCTTCGAGGGAGATGAAAGTTTCGGTGCGTTCGATTCCTTTGATTTTTTGCAATTCATCGTGTAATACGCGGCGGAGCTGTGTAATATCTTTACATATGATCTCGGCCCACATGCTATAACTACCGGTTGTATAATTGAGGCGAACAATTTCGGGGATCTTGCGCAAATCACGGGCAACCCCGTCATACAAGGAGCTTTTTTCCAGGTAAATGCCGATAAACGCGATTACATCGTAACCGATCATTTTCAGATCTACCTGTAATTTAGTTCCTTTAGCTATACCCAGTTCTTGCAGCTTCTTCATTCTAACGTGGATCGTACCCCCGGAAACAAATAGCTTCTTACCGAGATCAGCGTATGAAATTTCCGCATTGGTCATCATCTCGCTGATGATCTGTAAATCAAGTTTGTCAATATTCAAATTGTGGCTCATTTTTACAATTTGTTTTTGAATGTTTTAAACCGTTATGCAAATATTTGAAAAATTTCGAAAATTGAAAAATTTTTCTTGAAAAATTTGCAAGAAATAACCAATCTCTTTAGATTTGCATCAGATTCATTGAAAAACGATAGTGATTTCAAAGCAATCATTTCTCACGCACAACGAATCATTATAAAAATTGTGGGGTGATGAAATTGGCAGACATGCCCTCTTGTCTCGGGGGTGTGGAGCATAGGATAAACCTTCGCATAATGGGTTGACCACTAATCTTACTTGTGCCTGGGCTAACTACCACGTGGAGGTTCGACTCCTCCCCCTACAGCCAATTTATCTAAAAGCCTGGGATTATAACATCCCAGGCTTTTTTTATTTTCCGCTAATGTAAGCATTAGCCCCCATATGGTCATCTTTCTAATATTTTTAAATAAGTGGGATCCAAAGCATATACCGGTGCAAACTTAGGATCACCGGGGTTTTGCAATATTAAATAGGGTTTTAGCTCCGCGACGATCGCCATAGACTTTTCATACGCTTCAGGATGCCGGAACTTCACAGCCGGGTCGATTTCGATCGCATCTTCGAGGATATAGACCTTCTTTTGCCCTGCCAAAGTATTACGGATATTCAACTTGGCTTTATCATAATGTTGCTCCAGCGAATAAACGGTTGCCGGCGTATTATAAGCAATATAGTTTAGCTTGCTACCGGCGCCTAGAGACATTACCAAATCGCCCTGCGATGTATGTCCTTCCAGCCACCCGGTTTCGTGGACGATCAAATCGCCGGATTGCTTCCGGATCACTTGATATCCACCGAAAAAATTATGCAGACCGATGCAAAGCAGCATGGCCCAAGGTAAGAATACCCACTTGTCCCGCGGCAATTGCCCCACCCAGGAACTGATCAATAATACCATGGGCAACAACAGCATCGTCCAGGGTTCCGGGGAATTGGGGTCGAGGTATAGCAACATCATCGCGTAAATCCCGATCCATAAAACCAGGATGACCTGTGCAGTTAACAATTTTAACCGTTTCCGTTTCAAGAACACCAGGATCAAAGTTGCCAAGATACTCAGCACGGCCAAAATGGTGGTCACTACGGCAATCTTATTACCGACAGGATTGGAATTAGCGGCATATACTTCTTCCGCGATAATATTTGCCGGGAAACGGTGATGAATAAACCCCGCGACCTTCTCAAATCCATATATAAAACCGGTTGCCAAAATATTGGCCCCGATCACGAAAATGGTAACCAAAGGACTACCGTATGACTGGCTGGCGCCATCTAAAAAGAACTCCCTGAATGTCATATCGCCCGGGAATACGCTGTACACGGAATAATAACCTGCCAAAACAACCAAGAACCCCAAAATACCGTAAGCAAATGTAAATGACCATTGCCGCCTAATCAGCAACCAGAAGGGGAACGCAAAAAACAACGGGATCACGTTTGGCTTGTAAAACAATACGGATACCCCGGCCAGCACGCTGGTGATCAACAACCATTTCCTGGAACCCCGCTCCTTGGTCATACGCCACATACACAGAAAAACGAGGATAGACAATAAATTGGAAATGGCATATACTTCTGCTTCCACGGCATATCTCCAAAAGCCATAGCAGATCATTAATAAAACCGCACCCCAAACCGCGGTAGTTCTCTTTATATTAAATACATTATTCAACGTATAATAGACCAGCACGCAGGTAGCAGCACTACAGGCTGCGCTTACATAACACATGAATTTGTATACATCGGCATGCCAACCAAGCTGCCAGAAGAAAGTATGCGCAGCTTTCAAAAATGGCAAGAATAGTAAATACCTGGATTGGAACAGCCGTTCCCATGAATTATCGCGGACCAGGTACGCATAATAAAATCCATCATCAGCCTCACTGCGGTTACCGGGAAAAGAAAGTAAAATGAAACATAATATTACTCCGAAAACAAGTAAGTATCTCCACCAATTATTTGAGGCCTGGTTACGTATGGGATGCATTCACAATTGTATTTGCGTGTAGCGTGAAGTAAAAGAAATTCAATATAAATTCCTATTTCTATTTGTTAATTACCCATTAATAGCTGCTAATTGGCAAAATGATACCGCGTATACTTGTTTTATAAGTACTGAAATAATTAAGTAATTTTGCGCCCCATGGGACAAAAGAAATTGCAACGATTCGCTGAAATAGAAACGTTCCCCAACGTTTTGATCTACCCTGAAAACATGAAAGGGCGATGGAAGGAACATTTTAAGAACGATCATCCGCTAACCCTGGAGTTGGCTTGCGGGAAAGGCGACTACACCCTTGGTTTAGCCAGGATGTTTCCCGATCGTAATTTTATGGGCGTGGACCTGAAGGGAAACCGCATCTGGAAAGGCGCCAAATCGGCCTTGGATGAAGGTTTGCAAAACGTGGCTTTCTTACGTACCCAGATCGACAAGCTCGATAATTATTTTAATCCCGGCGAAGTAGCCGAAATATGGATCACTTTTCCCGATCCGTTTTTACGTAATTCCAAAGCCAAGAAACGTTTGACGCATCCGAAATTCCTGGGTATATATCAAAAAGTATTAATACCCGGTGCTACCGTAAATCTCAAAACGGATTCACCGGAATTGTATGAATTTACCAAGGAAGTAGTTTCCGTGGTAAATTGCCCTTTATTGGAAGATATTCCGGATGTATATGCCCAACCAGCAATTGAACCCATACTAGATATTAAAACTTTTTACGAAAGAATGCATCTTGCCGATGGCAGAACCATTCGTTTTCTTAAATTTACATTACCGGGTGAACCGATAGATTGGAAAAAAATCAGACTCAGCACCGATGAAAAAGAAACTGGAGGAGGGGATTGACTTTTATTATAACGGCGATGGCCTGATGGTATTGACAGCAAAATTTCACTTGGAAAGAGGGCATTGCTGTGGTAACGGCTGTAAACATTGCCCGTATAATTATGAAAATGTTCCCGAGCCCAAAAAAACAAAGCTCCTCAACGACCGGCAAAAGCAAGGATAAAACCTCCTTCTTTGAAGCCGTATTCGAGGTGGCCAGGAAAATACCGAAAGGTCGCGTTAGTACTTACGGCGCCATTGCGGAAGCAACTGGTTTGCGCATAACGCCGAGGATGGTAGGTTGGGCCATGCATGCCGCAGGTTCGGCAAAACCGAAAGTACCGGCGCATAGGGTTGTGAATAGGTTGGGGGAATTATCGGGCAAAGACCATTTCGAACAGCCCGGTTTAATGCAAGCTTTGTTAGAAGCCGAAGGGCTTACCGTGAAGGATGGCAAAATCCAACAGTTCAAAAAGTTTTACTGGGATCCGAATGAACATAAATGAAAGATAAAGGAAACGGCAGTAATCATCAATTAAAGGTAGTAAAGTATTCATCGACGAGCGGTAATCAGTATACACAACAATACGATAGTATTTATCCACAATCTCCGTATATGTCGGTATTAAAGCTGAAATTGGATCAAGATCAACTAGTAGATGACTTTTTTGAGTCTACTTACTTGGTCGGGATTGTTTCTCCCGTGAGGGATTACCAACTTTGTTGGCAGGTTAACCGTGAGCTGGGATACCGTTTTAAGGTCAACAATACCTTGGAGATTAACCTTACGAAAAATAACCGCCATTTTCACTTTACCGTTTACGAAGACCGGGAAAACATAAAATCCGTATCACACTATTTATATAATAATCATTGCAAGGCCGAATTTTTAATGCCGGAACTAAAACACATTGATTATTTATGGCTGATAAAAGGCAATTATTACCAGGTTGATGATATCAAGAAATTGATTGACCAGGTTCGTAAATTAGAATTCGTCCAGCTTGTTTCTATAGTGGATATAAAGGATTTAAGAAATAGAATGAACCTAATTTTTTAGTATCTTTTCCGTTCGTTTGATAAAGTATTGTATCTTTTTGATATAGATAGTATTTCGAATCCTTTTCCGATGGGATTCCTTCATCCCAAAATAATTCTTTATGTGGCAAGAACAACGAGATCGCTTGTTTCGATCCTTTACGTTCAAGGACTTTAAAGAGGCGTTTGCCTTCATGACCAAGGTGGCTTTGATAGCCGAAAAGATGGATCATCATCCCAATTGGTCGAATGTATATAACAAGGTAGAAATATCTTTATCTACCCACGATGCCGGGGATACTGTAACTGATAAGGATCGGCGCCTCGCGAAAGCGATCGATGAACTGGTTTAATGACTAATATTTCCCTACCTGTGCGATATTTATTCCTCATCTGCTGCTGCTTGGTTTTTGGTCAAATTTCATTGGCCCAGGATACGGTGCGCATAGATGAAGGGCTGCATTACCCGGTAAACCTGCAAGATAATCTTCAAGCAATGGTTGACAGCAGCCACCGGGTCGACGCTACGCAGATCGATGAAAAATTATTCGCCACCCCAGCCGGCATTTTCCATGATGATAAGATCAGGGCTAACGGGAAAAGAGATTACTGGCTCCGTTTTTCTATCCACAACGCTACTGCATCCGAGCTCGATAATTACCTGTTTACTGGTTGGCACGATAAGTTATACTGGTATAAAAAAGATGTTTCAGGAAAATATCAGCTCCTGCAAACTGCCGGGATGATGATGGATCCAACCGGGGTAAGACGATGGGACAACTTCGCGATGCCCGTGCAGGTCCCCCCCGGCGAAACCAGGACTTTCCTGCTACATATCAAAAATTCATTTTATGTCGAGGCCGCTTTTTCACCAACTTTACATAACCCCTTAACGTATCAAAATTTTAAACACCGCGAATATGTAAAATACGATTCCATGACGATCATTTATAATACGATGATCGGCATGTTATTGGCCTTGCTATGCATAACAATTATTAACTATACACAATTGCCGGATAGATCATCCTTATTTTTCGCGGCATACCTTCTCGGGTTAATATTCATGTATGCATTGAGGATAGAGTTCCGGCCCTTCCAATTATCGTATTTCCACCGCTGGCCGATGCTGAAGTACTATGCAGATATCCCCGCCATTTTGTTTTGCTTTTTCATCGTGCACTTACTGTTTGGGAACAGTTTTCTTAGCCTGCGGGAACGTTACCCACTCATGGGTAAGGTATTTAAAATAGCAGCCGTTCTTGCTACGGTTTTATTAATCATTACGGCAAGTTGCATTTATTTCGATCATTTCGATATAGCCGCCAACATTTTTTCATATACATATTTCTCCAGCTTCGTACCATTAGTTATCGTGTTAATTGCGCTAACAAGGAGAACTAAGCACCACCCATTGGCAAGATTTTTTATACTGGGTTCATTATGCCCTTATTTCGTTTCCGTTTACAGCTTCCTTTTCCTTCACCATGCTCCGAATGTAAGCGCGTTACCAGAACTCGCACCATCCCCTGCAACGCTTTCTGCCGGGGTAATATTACAGGCGCTCTTCTTTGCCGCGGGACTGAGCTACAGGAACAAGATGCTGCATCAAGATAAAACTAAGACACAGGAATTATTGATAAAACAATTAAATAAAAATAAATCCTTACAAAGAAAGCTAAACGAACAACTAGAAGAACTCGTAAAAGAACAAACGACAGAAATTCTCAGGAAAAAACAGGAGCTGGAAGAGCAACGTAAATTACAGATGGAGATGGAATACGAGAAGAAGTTCTCTGAAATAGAACTGAAAGCCATCAGGGCACAAATCAACCCCCATTTTATTTTCAACTGCCTCAACTCCATCCAGCTATTCGTGATGCAGAGAGATTACGAATACGCGCAAAAATACCTATCCGATTTCTCTTATCTTATCCGTAAAACCCTGGATTTCTCCCGTAGAAATTTCATCACCCTTTCCGATGAAATAGCTTACCTAAATACTTACCTCGGTTTGGAGAAGATGCGCTTTGAAAATAAAATGGAATACCAGGTCCTGGTGGAAAACAATATACCCATTTCAGAACTGGAAGTCCCCGCGATGTTATTACAACCCTATGTTGAAAACGCTGTAAAACACGGGATGAATAATGAACAGCAGGTTACAGGGATGTTATACATCAGGTTTCATTTGCTTCATAATGATATTTTAGAATGTATAATAGAAGATAATGGTATCGGCATTGAACGAAGCAAAGCAATTCGTAACTTACATTCAAATCACCAATCTTCCGGTTTGGAGATCAGCCATAATAGGGCTGAAATTCTTAATAAGATGTATAATACCGGTATCCAAATTGAAATAATAGATAAAAGTAGCCAAGAAAGTTCATGCACAGGTACATTGGTAAGGATATTGATACCGCAATTATAAGACCCCAATATTGCCAATATGATTAAAGCCATTATTATAGACGATGAACGTAATAGCCGCGATATCATTTCTTTAATGTTAGCTAGGTATTGCCCGCAGATCGAGGTGGTTTCCATGGCCTCCAATTGTAAAGAAGGTATCGAACACATCAAGATTCACCGTCCACAACTGGTTTTTCTTGATCTCGAAATGCCCGATGGCACCGGCTTCGATGTATTGAACGGCGCCTACGATGGTTCTTTCGAAGCTGTTTTCGTAACCGCATTCGAAAAACGTTTCCTGCATGCCATACGCTTTAGCGAGATCGCTTTAATGCTTAAACCGATCGACAAAGAAAGCCTCGTTCAAACTGTCGGCCAAGTTGAAGAAAGGTTGGCCAATAAAATGGAAAGTAAGCGCTATGATGCATTGCTTAAAAATTTCGATCCTCATGCGCCTTATCCCCGTTACCTTATTAGCACACAAGCGGATGGGCAAGAAAATTGTATACCGGTAAATAAGATTGACTATATAGAAAACAACGGGGAATACGCTTTCATACACCTTGCCGATGCCGGCACGATCCGCACTACTAAAAGCTTCCGATATTATGCGGAACTGTTCTCGCACATGGGCTTTTACCAGGTCAATAATACGCAGCTCGTACAACTTTCACATGTCAAAAAACTTGATAGCAGTAATTTTTTACATCTAAAAAGTGGTACAAAATTGGAGGTTACCGATCGTAGAAGGAAAGATTTGATCAGCCAATTAAAATAAATTCCATACAGTTCTGGCAATTATGTAATAACTTTTCAATGAATAATCACATATTTGCAGCTCAACACCTATAACAATTACATACACTTATGGCGGTGCAAGATCAGAAAAGAAAACTTATTATCGATGCAGCGGTCAAACGCTTCCAACGTTACGGTTTAGCTAAAACTACGATGGAAGAGATTGCCAGGGATCTTGATATATCCAAAGGCTCTTTATATTATTATTTCGCTGATAAAGATAGTATTTACGTTGCCGCCATCGAACAGATTGTAAATACCGTTTTTGAAGATATTAGCGCTTTCACGAAAACAACTTCCTCGATGAAAGCCGTACAGGAACGATACCAGATGTTAAAGGAAAAAGTACTGTCCGACTACCATTTCCTATTCGGCATCCACGAATGGATTTCGGATCGCCCTTCATCATTGATGCGGCAAGTAAGCGATTTGGTAGAACAATCGGAAATTCAATTTTTAAGCCAATGGATCGAGAAAGGGCAGGCTTTGGGAGAGGTTTCTAAAGAACATGATCCCGGAAAAGTAGCAATGATACTCGCCGGCACCTTATTCGGAAACTGGGTGGTTTGGTGTAAGAGGCAGGGCAACGAATTGGATCTTCAAAACCGGGAAAAATTGCAGGAGTATATGCAATTGGAAAATACCTTGTTGAATATATTTTTCCGGGGATTGCGATAAAAATCACGGGATGATTTTTGCCCTTATAAACTTATAAATGAGTCATCATAAAACGGGAAGAGACAAGTCATGCCTTGTCTCTTCCCGTGTATAAAGTCATATATAAAACCGATCTTACCGGTTCATCGTTGTCAAGAATTCTTCGTTGCTTCTCGTGCCGCGCATATGCTGCAACATAAATTGCATCGATTCTTCGGTATTCATATCTGCCAAGTGATTGCGCAGGATATGAACACGGGATAACACCTCTCTATCCAACAGTAAGTCATCCCTACGGGTAGAAGAAGCTACCACATCAATAGCAGGGAAGATACGCCTGTTAGCTAAGCGGCGATCCAATTGCAATTCCATGTTACCGGTACCTTTAAACTCTTCGAAGATCACCTCATCCATTTTGGAGCCGGTGTCAATCAAGGCTGTAGCCAGTATGGTAAGGGAACCACCGTTTTCGATCTTACGGGCAGCGCCGAAGAATTGTTTCGGTTTCTGCATCGCGTTAGCTTCCACACCACCGCTCAATACTTTACCGGAAGCAGGAGCCACGGTATTGTGGGCACGTGCCAGGCGGGTGATGGAATCTAATAAGATCACAACATCGTGGCCGCATTCTACCAACCGTTTTGCTTTTTGCAAGGCGATAGCAGATACTTTTACGTGTTTTTCAGCCGGTTCATCGAAAGTAGAAGCGATCACTTCCGCTTTGACGCTACGCTCCATATCGGTTACCTCTTCAGGACGCTCATCGATCAAAACCACCATCAGGTAAACTTCGGGGTGGTTGGTAGCGATCGCGTTAGCCACTTCTTTCAGCAACATGGTTTTACCAACTTTCGGTTGCGCTACGATCAAACCACGTTGCCCTTTACCGATCGGGGTAAACAGGTCCATGATACGGGTTGAGTAGTTATTTTGAGTAGTGGTAAGCGTGAATTTTTCGAATGGGAACAGCGGTGTTAAGTAATCGAAAGGAACGCGGTCGCGCACTTCATCCGGGCGTTTGCCATTGATGGTTTCCACTTTCAGTAAGGCGAAATATTTTTCACCTTCTTTGGGTGGGCGAACAGCGCCTTTCACCGTATCCCCGGTCTTCAAACCGAATAATTTGATTTGGGAAGGAGATACGTAAATATCGTCTGGGGAACTGAGGTAATTGTAATCGGAGGAACGTAAGAACCCATAGCCATCAGGCATCATTTCCAATACGCCTTCACTAACGATTACGCCGTCAAATTCAATATTAAAAGAGGATTCCCTTTTTCCAAATTTTTGCTTTTGTTGAGCAACCGGTTCTTCCACCGGGCTAGCCTCTTCTGTCGCGGCAGGAAGATCTTCGAAAGCCGAAAGATCTACGATCGGTTCATCATCTTCTTCCTCCTCTACTTCTTCCACGGCTTCTTCTTCACCCGTGAGGGCCGGCAAAATGATATCTTCATCGTCATCAAAAGTCAGGGAAGGTATATCAAGATCGATATCGAGGTCTAACACGCGTTTTTTAGGTGCTTCGCTAGCTTTGGTTTCCTTTTTTTCTTTCTCCTCTTCCTTAGCAGCAGTTTTGCTGGCAGCAGGCTTACGTCCTCTTTTGGGTTTTTCTTCCTCTTCCGTAGCGGGTTGTTCTTCTTTCTTCGTTGTTGTTTTACGCTTCCTGGTCTTTTTCTCTTCACCTTCCTGCTGATCTTCAGAAGCCATTACTGCTTGTTTATCAAGGATTTTGTAGATTAAGGATTGCTTATCAAGTTTCTTCGCGTTTGGAATGTCGATTTTTTCTGCTATATCAAGCAGTTCAGGAACGAGCATGTCGTTCAGTTGTAAGATGTCGTACATCATCTGAGTTGTCAAATTTTAGAAGTATTGTGAGGCGGGTACCACAGCATACCAACATCCACCAATTATGAATAATTGTTTTCCTTCAATTAAAAAAGTTTGGTCATTAAATTTAGTAGGGATCACTTGAGTTAAGGACTGCTGATGAAGATGGCAAAAGAAACATTACTTAATCAGGCAGATTAGAGCACAAGATTAAAACAAGTTTTAGATTTATCCAAAAAAATATTATACGAACAAGCTCCACCTTTCTATAATTAACATTTTTTTGGACTATATTGTTGGAATCAGTGCTGATTAACTCGAGTTGGTAGTATATTATGGCTATTTGCTTAGCTTTTTATACCCCTCGGAAACTGTGGGTTTCCTTTTTTGATCGCGGGTTACCTGCAAATATAGCAATTTCTAGGCCAATTTAACAAATTTCTTCGCTTTTTCGTCGTAACTCCTACTATTACAATAGTTGAGATTTGCTATTTTTGCAGTCCTTAAAACTTTTATAAAACTTTATTTATGAGCCAAAGAGTTAAGATTAAACAGCTCCTGAGCAATGAAGCTGTGCAGTATGAAACAACGGTTAAGGGTTGGGTGCGCACTTTCCGCAGCAACCGGTTTATAGCGTTAAATGATGGCTCTACTAATAATAATTTGCAAATCGTAGTAGATTTTGAAAATATGGATCCTGCCACTTTGAAAAGGATCACCACGGGCGCTGCCATCAGCGCTACCGGTACCATCGTTCCTTCCCTCGGCTCCGGCCAAAAGGTGGAAATGCAGGCCAAAAACATTGAAATCCTGGGCGATAGCGACCCGGAAACATACCCGCTACAACCCAAGAAACACAGCCTTGAATTTTTAAGGGAAATCGCCCACCTCAGGTTCCGTACCGCTACTTTCGGCGCCGTGTTCCGCGTGCGGCACACCCTCGCTTACGCTGTGCATAAGTTCTTTAACGACAAGGGTTTTGTTTATTTACATACCCCTATCGTAACGGCATCCGATGCCGAAGGTGCAGGGGAGATGTTCCGCGTCACCACCCTCGATCCCATCAACCCGCCACTTACCGATGAAGGACAGGTTGACTTCAAGGAAGATTTCTTCGGCCGCGCTACCAACTTAACGGTTTCCGGGCAACTCGAAGGTGAGCTGGGCGCCATGGCTCTCAGCGATATATACACATTCGGCCCCACTTTCCGCGCAGAAAATTCCAACACCGCGAGGCACTTGGCCGAATTCTGGATGATAGAACCGGAAATGGCGTTTTACGACCTCGAGGACAATATGAACCTCGCTGAAGAATTTATCAAGTTCGTTGTCGGTTACGCCTTGGAACACAACCGCGATGACATCGAGTTCTTAGCTCAGCGTTTGGTAGAAGAAGAAAAACAAAAACCGCAGGCAGAACGCAGCGAGATGGGGTTGGTAGAAAAACTGGAATTTGTATTACACAACCAGTTCGAAAGAATTACTTATACCCAGGCAATTGATATCCTGAAAAATAGCAAGCCTAACAAAAATAAAAAATTCCAATACCCGGTAAACGATTGGGGTACGGACTTGCAAAGTGAACACGAACGTTACCTGGTCGAAAAACATTTCAAAAAACCGGTAATTATCACGGACTATCCAGCGGCTATCAAATCATTTTACATGAAACAAAATGATGATGGTAATACGGTTCGCGCTATGGACATCCTGTTCCCAGGCATCGGTGAAATCGTAGGCGGCTCACAAAGGGAAGAGAATTATGATAAACTGGTTGCCAAAATGGAAGCATTGAATCTCCCGGTTGAGGAAATGTATTGGTATCTCGACACCCGCAGGTTCGGATCTGCCGTACATAGCGGCTTCGGGCTAGGTTTCGAAAGGCTGATCTTGTTCGTTACCGGAATGACTAACATCCGCGACGTAATACCTTTCCCCAGGACGCCAAAAAATGCAGAATTTTAAGCTATAAGTCAGTATAAAATTTTAATTTTACCCCGTATGGATTCTCCAGTACGGGGTATTTTTTTATCCCTTATTTTATAGGCACTCATCCCGGTCGGAGCGAAAAATACTAGCTTTTTTTCACACCTTACAACCTGTTGACGATGAAACAATTGTTTTATACCCTCTTGATATGTTTGGGCATCGTTATCCCCGCAACAGCCCAACAAAATAAAAATAAGGTACCCAGTGAAATCGTGCAAAATTTCACGGAGAAGTACCCGGATGTAAAACCCGGTAAATGGGAAAGCATCACCTACAACCGCTGGCAAGTTTCTTTCCGCCAAGACAATAAGCGCAAACTTGCCCGTTTTAACCAGTCCGGCGAATGGATGGAAGAGGAATATACCATCTCTGCAAAGGATTTGCCCCCGGCAGTACAAACTGCCATCGACCGGCAACATACCGGCGATGTATTGAAAAACGCCGCTAAAATTAACTCCGCCTTACACAATATTTATTATAAACTCACCTTCCAAGAAAAGAAAAAAATTATTACAAACCTTTATACACCCAGCGGCGAATTGTTTACTATATTAATGTGATGCTTTTATTGATATATTGAATGAATCACCCGGGGTTGACATAATATTTTTGTAATCAACATTGTGCTGCTATCCAACAGTAGTTGCGACGCTCCGTTCATCTCCCCCATACTATTTAGCATTAAATCGATATGACCAAAAGAACAGGGAACTGATCCGCATTCTGCATGCCGTTTGTTTGTTTAGATACAATAATGCAGTAATCTACACGCTTATAATTCAGCGGCATATAAACATATTTTTCTGCCAAACCTTCCACAGTTCAACATTTAAAAAGAATCATTGTTATCCGACTAAAATTGCATCCAATTTACTTGAATTCCTTACCTGGTCAAGGATATAAGCGAATGATGATCTATTCAGCCCCGCCAAGAATACCGTGTATCTACGCACTGTTAATAGCGAACGGTAGCTGGTCCATACAGTAGTACAAAAGCTGGATCGAGCGATCAAATTGGCGGCCGTAATGGCCAATTTGTGCCCTTTTTTGGTGCTTTTTTGGGCAAGCAAAAAAGTACAAGAAACGAGCAGATGAACATTGAATCGAACTATTGAGGGATCAAAAGTTCTCACGGTTTAAATTTAGTCGGACAATAATGAAAAAGAAAAAAATTTCAAGCTTATTTATGGAATCTTGAAAAGATCAACATCTATATAGCATAGAAAAGGATGACAAGTATACAATGTGTGTGTACCAATGGAACAGCGATGGGTATCGTTCCCATCGCTGGAATTTAAATCCGTTTTTCAACCAAAAACCTTAGCTATGGCTGAAATAAATCAACACCCATCCCTCGATGGGAATAGTAAAAACAGGAGCAAGAAACATTCAACAAGGGTTGATATGACGCCGATGGTTGACCTTGGTTTTTTGCTGATTACCTTCTTTATGCTCACGGCAATGTTGGCAAAACCTAGGACTATGAATCTTGTAATGCCCGCCGATGGGCCACCCATGCCGATATCTTCCAGCAAATCATTAACAGTCATCTTGGCCGATCAACACAAAGTTTATTATTACGAAGGAGAAAATATCGAACAAATACAGGAAACCAATTTCAGTCCGGCGAAAGGAATCGGGGAAGTTTTAAGATGGAAAAAGAAACTGGTAGCCGATAAATACGGAGATGCATCTTCACTAATGGTCATCATAAAACCAACCGATCAATCCGTTTACAAAGACTATATTGACATAATGGATGAAATATCAATTAATGATATAAGAAAATACGCTACCGTAAAAATAGATTCTATTGAAATTGCTTTACTACAAAACAAGTAACCTAACTATTGTTGTAACTCCACTAAGCAAACACGATACAGCAGCCTTCTTTTGTGGGCTGCTGTTTTGATTGGATACTTTGAAAAGCCGTATCTTTATTATTCCAAAATAAATATTATGGCTAATGTTAATTCAATCCCAACGGTAGATCTCTCCCTATTCACCAGCGGAGATGCGCAGCAAAAAGCAGCATTTGTACAACAACTTGGAAAAGCCTACGAAGAAGTAGGTTTCGTGGCCGTTAAAAATCATGGCATCCCCGATGCATTGATAGAACAATTGTATAAACATGTCCAAGAATTTTTTTCGCTGCCATTCGATGTAAAAGAACAATATGAAATTCCGGAGCTTGCGGGCCAAAGAGGCTATACATCTTTCGGTAAAGAACACGCCAAGGGTTTCGATGCCCCGGATCTGAAAGAATTTTTCCAATTTGGACAAACCGTGATTGACAGTGATCCTATTCAATCCGAATACCCTAATAATGTTCAAGTGCGGGAAGTCCCCAAGTTTTCACCGACCATGGAAGAAGCTTACCGTTACTTCGAAAGATCGGGGAAATCATTATTACAAGCCATCGCTATCTACTTGGGCTTGGATCAATATTATTTCGATGATAAAATACATAATGGGAATTCCATTTTAAGAGCAATACATTACCCTCCCATTACTCAAGAACCAAAATCCGCTATCCGCGCTGAACAGCATGAAGATATTAACCTGATTACATTATTGGTAGGCGCCTCTGCCGATGGGCTCGAAATTTTGGACAAACAAGATCACTGGGTGCCGGTTACATCCTTACCGGAACAGATCGTGGTGAACGTTGGCGATATGCTACAAAGGCTCACCAATAACCGCCTGAAAAGTACCACGCACCGGGTGGTAAATCCACCCAGGGAAAAGTGGGGCACATCCCGTTTTTCCATTCCATTCTTTTTACATCCCAAGTCCGAAATGGATCTCAGCAGCCTGCAAAGCTGCATATCTGAAAATAACCCATTGCAATACGAACCTATCACAGCTGGAGCATACCTCGATGAACGGTTAAGGGAAATCGGCCTGAAGAAATAAGAAATTGTATTTCAATATAGGTTCCCGGTTTTGTTTAAATTCTAATTGAACAAAACCGGGAAATCATGATACTCGTCAATTTGTGGCCCCTTTAGATGAAAATCCGCGTACAATTACTTATTTTCGGCTGATAGAACCTTATAACTGAGTAAAATTTGTTTCTAAGACACCTTACTTTCTTGCGAGCTGTTTTGTTGCACAGCATCTCTGCCTATGGAGGTCCGCAGGGGCACCTGGCAATGATGATGAAAACTTTCGTGCAACAACGCAAGGATGTTACGGAAAAGGAACTGATGGAATATACAGCCTTTTGCCAGCTACTACCGGGTGCATCATCTTCCCAAACCTTAACGTTAATCGGTTATAAAAGGGGCGGCATACCCTTGGCAATAGTCACGCTATTGATCTGGATTTCACCCGCCTGCTTATTAATGGGTTCCCTTAGCTTTTTACTACAATATTTCGACAAGCAAGCTTTACATCAAGATATTTTCAAGTACGTGCAGCCAATGGCGGTAGGTTTCCTATTATTCGGCGGTATCAAAGCGTACAAGATCAGCGTAAAAAACATCGCTACATTTTTTATTGCAATTTTTTCCCTGGTCATTGCATTATTCTTTAAATCACCTTGGACGTTTCCTGCCTTGATCATCATCGGTGGGGTCATTTCCAATTTCTCTAATAAAAGGATCCCCGATTTAGAGGAGAAACCGAAAAAGATCCAATGGAACAATCTATGGTTGTTCGCATTAATCTTCATCCTCGCGGGTGTCTTATCGGAAGTAGCGCGTACGAATGATTGGATCACCAGGAGACCGTTCAACCTTTTTGAGAACTTTTACCGTTTCGGCAGCCTTGTATTCGGCGGCGGCGATGTACTCATCGCGATGATGTTGGAACAGTATGTATCGCGCGAGAAAACACAATATTTATCTGCTGAAGAATTATTGACCGGTGTCGGTATTATGCGGGCAATTCCCGGGCCTACATTTTCGGTAACTGCGTATGTAGGTGGTATGGTTATGCGCAACTTCGGAACAGGTTACCAGTTATTGGGTTGTATGATTGCACCGGTAGCCATCTTTTTACCAAGCTTATTGTTAGTACTGTTTTTCTTCCCGATCTGGCAAAACCTGAAGAAACACGTTGTGATTTACCGGGCATTAGAAGGTATTAATGCCGTAGTGGTTGGCTTAATGTGGTCGGCTACCTTCATCTTCATCTCGGCAATCACGATGAATTGGTACAACATAGCCTTCATGTTAGGCGCCCTGCTGATCTTACTTTACACCAAGATTCCTTCCCCGGTTATCGTGTTGGCCTGCATCCTTTTGGGCTGGTTGTGTAAATGATCTTGAAATTTTCAAATGAGCCTATCCAAAAACCTACTTGGTTCTAGCTTCGAAGCAACAAGTATTCGAAACCCGGGCGCGTTTTTTGTCAATCCTTTCCCAAAATACCCAAAACATTTGCTGGTTCGAGCTTCCAAGCTCGCACCCACGAACAATTGAGGTCATTTTCCGAAAATTAAGATAAAAGGCATTCAACAACCAGATGCATCCAGTCCGCTCCGCGCATAATATTATTTAGCCGAAAAACGGTATTCACAAGTATGCGTATATGTTTGCCCTGGCTCTAACCTTGTACTTGGGAAATTAGGTTGATTAGGCGTGTTAGGAAAATGCTGAGTTTCCATGCAGAAAGCTTCCCTGAAGCGGTATGCTTTATGTAGCTTCCCTGTGTCTGCACCGGTTTGAAAGTTGCCGGTATAAAATTGCAAACCCGGCTCGGTTGTCCATACTTCCATGGTTCTCCCGCTTTTAGGCTCGTAAACGGTTGCAGCTAATGATAGATTTCCCTGTTGATTATTTAATACCCAGTTATGATCATAACCTTTTCCGAAACGGACCTGGTCAAAAGTACTATCCAATGCATCCGAAATTTTAGTAGGGTTGGTGAAATCCATCGGCGTATTTTTTACCGGTGCAATGATGCCAGTAGGAATAAATTCGTCATCTATAGGCGTGTACTTATCGGCATTTATCGTTACGATATGATCTTCTATGCTGCCATTTCCCGCGCCGTGCAAGTTAAAGAAGGAATGATGGCTCAGATTCACCTGCGTTGGTTTATCGGTGATGGCTTTATAATGAATCCTGAAGATATTATTCTCAGTTAGGGTATAAACCATCGTTACATCCAGGTTCCCGGGGAAGCCCTCTTCACCATCGATGGAGCGGTAATGAAATACGAGGCTGCTGCTATCTGGCTGGCTCACTTCCCAAACAACGCTATTGAAGCCACTTTTGCCGCCGTGCAAAGTATTATTACCATTATTAGAATACAGGTGATAGGTTTTACCATCCATGGTAAATTTACTTTTGCCTATTCGGTTGGCAAACCTTCCTACAACACCTCCATAATATTTTTCCGCGGCATTAAAGTACCCTCCAATATGATCAAAGCCCAATACGACATCTTCCGGCAAGCCATTTTTGTCCGGCACTAACAAGGATACTACCTTGGCGCCGTAGTTGGTCACCGCCATCTTCATCCCGTGCGAATTTCGCAAGAAATACAAGGCAACGGGATTGCCACCTATCGTCGTATCAAACTTCTTAGCATCCAGCATAAAAGAATCGTAAGCAGGGGCTAGTGAATCTTGCATACCAGTACCCGTATTCTTAGAGCTGGGAGAATTTTGGCAGGCTAAAAATACAAGGCTGCATATTGCTACAAAAAGTGAGGAACGTATCATTAGACTTTGGCTTTAAATTAAATTCAAAATGATGCGGAGTATTTACCCGCCTTGAAAACTACAAAAAAAATCCAAAAATGTACCCTATATAAAAAAAACGGTCGACCAACTTACCCGTGGCCGACCGTAATACATATGATCAAGGATTGAATTACCAACCCAATAAATAAGCGAAAATCAAAGGTGCAACGATGGTTGCATCAGATTCAACGATAAACTTAGGCGTATCGATATCTAATTTACCCCAGGTGATTTTTTCGTTGGGAACAGCGCCGCTGTAAGAACCATAAGAAGTGGTAGAATCAGAAATCTGGCAGAAATAACTCCAGAAAGGAACATCTTTCCATTCCAAATCTTGGTACATCATCGGCACAACGCAGATCGGGAAGTCACCGGCGATGCCACCACCAATTTGGAAGAAGCCGACACCTTTACCGGCCGAGTTGGCGCGGTACCATTCGGTTAAAAACATCATGTATTCGATACCGCTTTTCATGGTAGCCGTTTTCAGCTCGCCCTTGATGCAGTAGGAAGCGAAGATATTACCCATGGTAGAATCTTCCCATCCCGGCACGATGATCGGAATATTTTTCTCGGCAGCGGCCAGCATCCAGCTATTCTTTGGATCGATCTCGTAATTTTCTTTCATTACGCCGCTTAAGAGCAATTTATACATGTACTCATGCGGGAAATACCTCTCACCTTTATCATCGGCATCTTTCCATATTTTATAAATATGTTTTTGTATGCGGCGGAATGCTTCTTCTTCAGGGATACAAGTATCTGTAACGCGGTTAAACCCTTGTTCTAATAATTCCCATTCTTCCTTCGGGCTAAGATCACGGTAATGGGGCACCCTTTTATAATGCGTATGGGCAACGAGATTCATGATATCTTCTTCCAGGTTAGCGCCCGTGCAAGAGATGATATCAACTTTTCCGGCGCGGATCATTTCCGCGAAAGAAATCCCCAATTCGGCGGTACTCATGGCACCGGCGAGGGTTACCATCATTTTACCACCTTCCAGCAAGTGAGTTTCATAACCCTTAGCAGCATCCACCAAGGCCGCGGCATTGAAATGGCGGTAATGATGTTGGATAAATTGAGAAACAGGTCCCTTATTCATGATTTACAAGTATTTTATATAAATGCTTAAGACCGCAAAGTTAAGGGAATGTCGGGATATTGGGCAGGTGATTTAAAAGCTTAAAACGCATAAAAAAATCCCGGCATATGAAATACCGGGATTCAATTAACAGTTTAATTCAGTTTTAACACATACACATCTAGTAGTTGTTAAGCCTTACGCAATTTTTGCATAATGCTCAAAGCCCCACCCGGATGCGCTTTTACAACTTTCCATTGAGTTGTATTTTCTAACGTAATTACATAGCTGACTTGACCGGACACCGTATATTCTACGATGTTCCTAATGTTTTCATTAGGGTAACGGTTCATGAGCCTGGTGATAACAGGCAATGGAAGATCGCTATCAGAAATGTAGCGGGAGGTAGCCAACAAATTACCATGCTTATCGAAATGCGCGGTAACTTTGGTTTCCTTAATAGTGAAGCGAGCAACATAACTATCTTTGCTGTCGCTGGTGTACCAGGTTACATCGGAGGCACCCACGAATTCTTCGTTGAATGTATCCATTACCTTCTGGTTACTAATAGACTTGCTATCCTTGGCAAAAGTTGAATTTGCGATCAATAGGGTAGCAATACTTAAAATGGCGATTAGTTTTTTCATGGCGGAAAAATTTTTTGTTTCGCATAATTTTATTGCTGATACAAAAGTAGTACGTGTTGTGACGGGCGGCAAGAAATACTGTAAGAGTGGCGGAGCATGATTAATTGAGTGTTAAGCGTGTTATCACACTTATAAAAAAAGGGGGTAAAAAGCTCCCCAAAACACTTACTGGAAGCAGTGTTGCGCGGAATTAAAAATAGTTTCAAAATGCCCCGTTAAGCTTTTGTTAAACTCAAAATCTGGTACCATTGGTAAAGGGGTATTAAGGTGTTACAAAAGCGGACACTATTGTTCATTTTTATACCCTCACCATCAAATTATCTTATATTTGAAAATAGCTTCCGGGAATCATTGTCATAACAATTACCTCCGAAATCTAGCATGTGTAAGGACTAATAATAGAAACGTTTCAAATGAATTACCTGGCCCACGCTTACTTATCTTATCATGATCCCGCTATAATGACGGGAAACTTCATCGCGGATTTCGTAAAAGGAAAAAATTGGATGAAATTCAGCCCCGCTATACAACAAGGCATCTTGTTGCACAGGGCTATAGATGAGTTTACGGATCATCATAAAGCGACTCTCGCTGCCAAGGAATTTTTCAAGCCGGTAGTTGGCTTGTATAGCGGTGTATTTACCGATATCCTGTTCGATCATTTCTTAGCGAATGATGCCACGCGGTTCCCGGGCAAGGAGCTCCAAGAATTTGCACAAGAAGCTTATAACGTCTTAAATACACACCAACCAATACTCCCTGCTGCCTTTGAAAGGATTTTCTTTTATATGCAACGGGAGAACTGGCTGGTCGGATACGGAACAAGGCAAGGTATTTTTCAAACTTTTAAAGGTGTTAGCCGGAGAGCCAAATATCTTACAGTACCCCCTGAAAAAACATTCGCTGTATTCGAAGCAAATTATTATGCCCTGGGAGATCAATATAAAATGCTTTTCCCCGAAATGGAAGATTTTGTTAAAATCTATGCCAGTCAGCATTTTAGCAAATAATTTGTTATTTTAGATTGCTGATTATGCCGATTGCCATTCAATTTTTGGCAATACATGTATAAACACATAATTTTACATTGACAACAACTCCAACAACAAAATTTTACCATGATGAAAAATAAGTTATTAGCGCTGGGTATGTCCGCATTCCTAGTTTGTGCAGCATTGATTTCCAATGGTCAAGATAAAAAACTGCCACCTTTGGATCAAAGCCCCATGGATATGGCATATTATCCTCCGATGTATCCTTACCTAGTAAAGTTGAAAGGTCAGCCTGGCAACCTTGTAGCCCGTGTTATATACAGCAGGCCGCAAAAGAAAGGGCGTAAGATCTTCGGTGAATTGGAAGAATATGGAAAGGTATGGCGCTTGGGAGCGAATGAAGCTACCGAAGTAGAATTTTATCAACCTGTTTCCATTGGCGGCAAAAACATTGCTAAAGGCAGGTATACTTTATATTGTATACCAACAGCTAATAACTGGACAATCATCTTGAATAAAGAAACCGACATCTGGGGCGCTTATAAATACGATGAGAAGTTAGATGTTGTCCGTACATCAATCCCGGTAACAACAACAGCTAACGAGGTAGAAGCATTAACCATGATATTCGAAAAAGCCCCGGGAGGCGCCAATTTGGTAATGGCTTGGGATAAAAGCCAGGTAAGTTTACCGATCAAGTTTAACGATATGGCTAGCAATACCATGAAAAAAGGTAAGGCTACCGCGAAGAAATAACCTGGTTACCAGGTAAATAAAAAAAGCGTCTTGAACAACAAGACGCTTTTTTTATTTGATATATTCCTACGCCGCTACAGGATATAAACGTCTCCCGATCGCAGCAACTCTTTAAGAAGAAAAAAGCGGTAAGAATACCGCCTTCAGAAATTTTAACCATATCCTATGAAAAACCTGACATGAAATTAGGCTAAATTACTATACAAGGGAAGCACATTCTCGTGAACGCATTAAAAAACCTTGTGAGTGCATTAAAATTCCCTTTTTCTGCAAAACCTCCCAGGTTAATTCCCCCTAAATTTTCCTGCATCATTTTTTCAGCGCTGAGAGCCATTAACATATAATTTACATTTAGCAATAATGTTTAAAAACTTCATATAGTTATGGATAGTATTATGACCCGGCGCTCTCACGCTGTCGAATACACTCTTTTTTTGTGTACCTTTAGCTACTTGGAAAGAATCGGATATAGATTGCGTTTTAACCAATGAAAAATTAAGTCACCATGAAGTTAGGCACTAAATTAATCCATGCCGGCGTAGCTCCTGACCCTGCTACCGGCGCCATCATGACGCCCATTTACCAAACTTCTACATTTGTCCAGGAAGCTCCCGGTGTGCATAAAGGATATGAATATGCCCGTACGGGAAATCCTACCAGGACTGCTTTACAAAATGCACTCGCCGCGGTTGAGAATGGAAATCACGGTCTTTGTTTCGGTAGTGGCTTAGCGGCTACGGATGCGATATTGAAGCTATTAAACCCCGGTGATGAAATCATTGCTACCAACGATTTATACGGCGGTACATACCGCATTTTTACCAAGGTATTTGAACGGTATGGTATCCGCTTCCATTTCATCAGCATGAGTGATGTGAATAACATCAGCAACTTTGTTAATGAAAATACCAGGATGGTATGGATCGAAACGCCTACTAATCCCTTACTAAATATTATAGATATCGAAGGAGCTGCGCGCGTTGCACAACAGCATAACCTGTTGCTTTGCGTTGATAATACCTTTGCTTCGCCTTACCTGCAAAATCCCTTGGATTTGGGGGCCGATATGGTTGTCCATTCCGCCACGAAATATATTGGCGGCCACAGTGATGTTGTACATGGCGCTATTATCGTGAAAGAAGAATCTATCGCGCAACAGCTAGCCTTTATACAAAATAGTTGCGGAGCTGTTCCGGGGCCGCAAGATTGCTTCCTGGTGCTCAGGGGATTAAAAACCCTGCATGTACGGATGCAGCGGCATTGCGAAAACGGGGAGATCATCGCCCATTTTCTAAGAAACCATCCGAAGGTAGATAAAGTATTTTGGTGTGGGTTTACGGACCATCCCAACCATGATATTGCCAAGGAACAAATGAGGGGTTTCGGTGGCATGATGTCATTTACATTAAAAGATGATAGCGCCGAGGCAGCTCAAAAAGTATTGAGCCGCACCCATTTCTTTTCTCTTGCCGAATCATTAGGTGGCGTGGAGTCGCTGATCGGTCACCCTGCCAGCATGACCCATGCATCGATACCGAGGGAAGAGCGTTTAAAAAACGGCCTGGTAGATTCGCTGATCCGGTTAAGTGTCGGAATTGAAGATGCCGGGGACCTGCAAGATGATCTAAAACAGGCCATCGGCTAATTATTTTAACTACCGCCCATCCACTTTATCACCGTGGATGCGTTTTTTTTATTGAAAGACCTTAAATTTAACCACCCGCAACATAAAAGTAGCGGGTCCGATCGCACCGAACCATAACTTGTAATAGCAAGTGCTGAAAATAGACTATGAAACGCCAGGAACTGAAAGCATTTTTAGACGCGAAAGCGGCACATTACAATCAACCTAGTTTTGTTACCAAAGACCCGGTCACTATACCGCATCAATTTAGCAAGTTGCAGGACATAGAAATTGCCGGTTTATTTGCAGCAGTACTAGCTTGGGGAAATCGTACTACCATCATCAACAAGTGCAACGAACTGATGCAATTGTTTGACAATGCGCCTTACGATTTCATTATTAATCACCAGGCCCGCGACAGGATGCGTTTTATGTCGTTTAAGCACCGCACGTTCAACGGCTTGGACTTGCTGTATTTCGTGGAGTACTTGCAACATTATTACCAGCAAGTAACTTCTTTGGAATTTGCTTTTAGCGGCCATATAACCGCGGAAGATGCAACCGTAGAAAAAGCATTGATCGGCTTTAGAAAGATGTTTTTTTCATTGGAGCATCCCGACAGGACACGCAAGCATATTGCAACCCCCGCGGCTAACGCGGCTTGTAAGCGGCTGAATATGTACCTGCGCTGGATGGTGAGACAAGATGAAAATGGCGTGGATTTTGGATTATGGAAGTACATACAGCCCCGGCAACTAGTTTGCCCGATGGATGTACACGTTGCCCGCGTAGCTTTTAAGCTCGGGTTAATAGACAAACCGGTGGCCAATTGGCAACATGCTTTGCAGCTAACGGAAGCATTACGGGAATTTAACCCGGAAGATCCGGCAGTGTATGATTATGCTTTATTTGGTTTGGGCGTAGAAGAAAAATATGTTTAAATGATTTTAAGATTGAAGATGAAGCGTTTACTTTTTTTACTGATTGCCAGTTTTAGTATTGTATTCTCCAGTAATGCACAAGAATATATTGAATTAGGATATAATTTCCAGAAGGGATGGGAATTTGAGTTGAAACAGGAGAGTAAGAATGAAAGCTATGTTACCGTCAATGATATCATGAATCGCACTACCCGCGATTTTAACAACACGTTGGCGTTTACGATCAGCGATGCCGGCCCCAATCACTTTACCTTGCAATTCCAGTACAAGGAATTACTATTCATCTTCAATGCAAGCAATCGCAATATCGTGGTAGATGCCAAGAAAGATGATCCGAAAGAACCTCTCCAGAAAGCATTGAATATTCTACTGGATCAAACTTTTACCGTCGATATTGATGGTTCCGGTTATATCAAGCAGGTTTCAGGCTTGGAGTACGCTTTAAAAGCTTGCGAAGTAGCTTTTAAAGATCTGAAAGAAAACGAACAGGCAGCATATAGAAAAATATTGGCCGATCAGTTTGGAACGGATGCATTCCGCTCCTGGTTGGAACAATTACTAGTTATATATCAATCCCATGCCATCAAAACGGGTACCCAATGGGATGAAAGCGTTCCGTTACGAACAGGCTTGATAGGCCGCATCGATTTATATTGGAACTTGCAACATTGGGATTCCCAAACGGCGAAAATTGCTGGCACGGGCAATATTAAAACCGATAAATTAGAAACATTCACAGTAGAAGAAGGCATTCAAGCAACCGCCGAAATTACCGGCACCGTTCAAAGCAATTATTTAATCGATCGTGAAACCGGCTTACCCCGTATCTGTGTGCAAAACACCGAGATGAATGGTAAATATATTTATAAAGCGAACAAGAAGAAAAGGATTAAAAAAGATATAGAGGTACCGGTACGTATCGTAAATAATGCATCGTATAAAATTAAACGATACAAATAACGTATATGCAACAACCCATGCTTCCTCAACACCTCGAAGCAACAGGTCATTGGTTATCAAAAAACTTTGGGTTGAGCTTACCACCAAATCAGCTTGACGAAGCTACCTTGGTAAAGATTTTAGCACAAAGACTGGAAAAGTTAGTCAATGACGATTTCGAGCAATTTATCCAGCTCTTATACAGGATCGATGTCCCGGAAATCAAGGTTAAAGAGCTATTAGCTACGGGTGAATATCCTGAAGTATACTACCATATTGCACGGTTAATAATCGACCGGCAAGTACAAAAGTTTATTTCCCGGCAGGCCAACAAAAATAATAATCCCCAAGATGATGACGGGGAAGAAAGATGGTAAAAAACAAGGGGTTGATGTTACTTGTGATAGCATCAACCCCTTTGTTATTATCGTATAATTATTTACTCTTTATTTCTCAAACATCAACTCTTTCACTTTCTCCTTATCTTCCTTTTCCTTATCCAAATCAAAAGAGGTTCCGAATACATAATCCCATATAGAAGAACTTACGCCGAATCCCTTTTCTTCATTTTTATAATGATGCAAATGATGGTTTCTCCAAACCGGTTTCCAAGATTTAAATGGAGGGTTCCAAGCATGGATCGCGTAGTGCATGCTTCCATAGATCAGGTAGCCAAGTAAGAAGCCGGGGAAGAACATGAATGCATACTGTTGCAGCAACAAATAAAATATGCCGAACAATGCCGAAGCCAGGATCAAACTCGGCACCGGCGGCATAAACAAACGCTCTTTATCCCTGGGGTATTCATGGTGATTGCCATGCATGACATATATTATTCTTCTCATTCGCGGGCTTTCCGCCGCGAAATGAAAAATATACCGGTGCATGATATATTCGAAGAATGACCAAAAAAACATGGCCCCGAAAAATATCGCCGCGATGGTTCCCAAACTGAAATGTAAACTGTCGTAACTATAGAAAAGAGAGTACCCAATGATCGGAATATACATACCCCATATCACCAATGGATGGGTTTTCGTAAGCATTTCCAAATATTGACTCTCAAATAACCTTGCCTGGCCTTTATTCTTTATCTTTTCGAATTTCATGTGTTCCTATTTAATTTATGTATCCCAAAACACTTGGTAACGGCTGTAGGTTCACAATATTTATACAAAACGGATATCTTATAATTTATGGGGGTACCCGGTTAATTGTCCTGTATTATATATTACAAATATCGTATCAATTTGTCCATTTGAAAAAAGAAATTTGCTTTACAAATGGAGTAAGTATATGATTTTCATCAGTATTTCAAGCAAAAAAAGCTCCAACCTTATATGCAAATGTAAATTTTATTCCTTTTTAACAATCTTCTCCCTTGCCTTCATCCTAAATTTTACACTATTATTCATTATTGTCCGACGAAATTTTAACCGGGGCCCTCAATAGTTCGATTCAATGTTCATCTGCCCGTTTCTTGTACTTTTTTGCTTGCCCAAAAAAGGTACCAAAAAAGGGCACAAATTGGCCATCACGGCCGCCAATTTGATCGCTCGATCCGGCCTTACTACTACTGTATGGCCAAGCTTCCCTTCGCTATCAACGGTGCGAAGTGCCACGGTTCTCTTGGCGGGGGGTGAATGTATCATCCTTCGCTTATATCCTTGACCTGGTAAGGAATTCAAGTACCTTTAAAGCATTTTTAGTCGGTCAACAATGATTATTATTCATTATTATTGATATGTACAACGGAATTTATCCAGTCGCGGTTCATTTTTTCGCTTTCTACTTAATTCATAACGGTAAATGATCTCTCCTATTTCACGGAAAAAAGGATAACCCAGGGATTCGTACTCATATTTATTGTCATTTAAAATGCCATCCCGGTTTACATAAATCACCCCGCATAGCATAAATTCCACCTTGTGCTCAAAATCAACAATGTATGCTGCATCTGTCAGGAAGCCATACGACCACCCCGTTTTATTGAAAACCCTAATATTCAGCGGCAGCTTCCTTTTCCCGTCTTTGAACAGGAAGAACTTGGTATAACTGTCGAAATATTCTACCGTATCATACTCCGGATAAGCAGATTCGGAAGGCAATTCGCTCATATATTGATATAAAAACCTGTAATCATCATCATTTAGCTCAAATCTTTGCCACGCGGGTACCGTTTCGGGGAAGATCACTGATTGTAATAGCCGTTGAAGCGCTTGCAACGGCAAATTATTATGCGTGGTAAAATCCATCGGCCGCTCGATCAAATGATCTTGTGCATCCCAATGTCCTTTGCCGAAAAATACAGGCCTGCTGAAATCATACTTTACAGTGGCCACTTCCGGCGGTTGCTTATATAATAATTGTCCATCTTTCATGAACCGAACCGGGTTGGTATGTCGATTTTCATCTTCGTTCATCGCTACGAAGCGCCGCACGATCCTTACATTTTTATACCCTTTTTTCCATAACCCTTCATTTAATGTTTGCTGCCCTACAAATTCGTACAACCTATTATAGGCATCATTATCACTTACAAGAAATACTTTCCGGGCGTATTGGGCAATAGAGGGCAAACCATCTTCGGCAGAGCTATCTTCCGCAACCTCCGTTTGCCTGCTGTATCCGCTATCGGTAAGCATCGTGGTATATTTATCAATGCCTTTAACCGGCAGCCGGTGTACTTTTTCCAAGGCCAATAAAACCGTAGGTAATTTTACCGTGGAGGCCGGGTTGAAATAGCGGGTAGAATCTACATTTAAATAATAATTTGACAGCTGAGGCCGGTTATCCCTGCCGCGATCAATTTTAGTATATATCAATTGGTATTGAAAAGAGTCGGGATGGGCCAAAATATGTTTCAAGGCCGGGGAAGCCTGTTCATAAATCAATTGTTTTAAAAATTTGCTGTTACGCTCCTGTGCTCTAACGTTCGACAAGAAGGTACAAAGCAGCAACAAACTGCAATAATATTTCATGTTGAAATGCAAATTAGTTGAATCAATCTGTAAGGGTGGCTATAATTAAAGATATAAAATCCTTCCCAGCTTCTATAATCCCCCGGAGATTTCGCAATCTTGGGGTGTCGGCTTATATTTGATGAATTATTGCGCCAAAATACAACAAAATGAAACTGGTAACTTATCTAAAAGATGAAGTAGACCACTTGGCCTTATTGGTCGATGGACAACTCTACAACCTACAAGACTTACATCCCGATCTTCCTTCGAACATGAACATGTTCTTAATGATGTGGGAAGACGTGATCGATCTTGCCAAAAGTGTGGATGCTAGCTTAAAATCTGGTCAACGTGCAACGAAAGCACAAGGTATTCCTTTTGAAAGTGTTCACCTATTGGCTCCTGTGCCGTTTCCAACTTCTTGCCGCGATGGATATGCCTTCCGCCAACACGTAGCAGCAGCACGCAGAAACCGCCGCGTTGAAATGATCCCCGAATTTGATCAATACCCGATCTTTTATTTCACCAACCATAACGCTATCCAGGGACCGGGTAATATTTACTGCATGCCGGATCATTTCAATAAACTGGATTTTGAATTGGAAGCTGCCATCGTAATTTGTAAAGCAGGCAGGAACATCTCCGCTGCAGAAGCAGATGACTACATTGGCGGTTACATGATCATGAACGATATGAGCGCCCGCACTTTGCAGATGGAAGAGATGAAGCTGAACCTCGGCCCCGCCAAAGGGAAGGATTTCAGCACCGTAATCGGTCCCATGCTAGTGACGCCAGACGAACTGGAAGCTTTTAAGGTTCCGGCCAAAGAGGGTCATGTAGGCAATAATTACAACCTGCAAATGCGCTGCTGGGTTAATGGCAAACAAGTTAGCCAGGGCAATATGTCCGATATGGATTGGACCTTTGCCGAAATCGTGGAAAGATGCGCTTACGGCG
The DNA here is from genome assembly GCF_002557795.1 of Chitinophaga caeni. Classification (NCBI taxonomy): domain Bacteria; kingdom Pseudomonadati; phylum Bacteroidota; class Chitinophagia; order Chitinophagales; family Chitinophagaceae; genus Chitinophaga; species Chitinophaga caeni. Next base: position 892,453 of record NZ_CP023777.1, read on the forward strand.
CCAACATTCTCCCCGGCGATGTGATCGGAAGCGGTACGGTAGGTACGGGTTGTTTCCTGGAATTGAACGGTACCGGTAAATTAAATGACCCTAATTACCAAGAGCAATGGCTTCAACCCGGGGATGTCGTTGAAATGGAAATTGACGGCCTGGGCATCTTGAAAAACACCATCGTGGAAGAAGAAAACGACTTCTCCATCTTGGCTCTAAAGAAAAACGTTTAATGCAATCCTTTAACATGAAAACGATCATACCCGGTACGGTTAAAACTAACGTATTGCACGCTTATTTATTAAGCGCCGTTGCCCCGCGCCCGATTTGCTTCGCCAGTACGATCGATGAGCAGGGGCGACCAAATCTATCGCCTTTTAGTTTCTTCAATGTTTTTGGATCGAACCCCGCCACTTTAATATTTTCACCTTCTCGCAGGGTACGCGATAATACGGTTAAGCATACCCTGAATAATGTTTATGCTACCAGGGAAGTTGTTATCAACGTGGTTAATTATGCCATGGTGCAACAGGCGTCATTGGCTAGTTGTGAATATCCCGAAGGGGTGAATGAATTTGAGAAGGCGGGCTTTACACCGCTGCCATCGGAAAAAATCAAACCCTTTAGAGTGAAGGAAAGCCCCGTGCAGATTGAATGTATCGTTAGGGAAGTTATTGAAACCGGAACCGAAGGTGGCGCCGGCAACCTCGTGATCTGCGAGCCGGTAGCGATTCACATCAATGAAGACATACTGAATGCGGAAGGGAAGATTGATCCTCATAAGATTGATCTCGTGGCACGCATGGGCGGCGACTATTATTGCCGCGCTTCCGGGAATGCCGTATTCGAAGTAGCCAAACCCAATACCAATTTGGGGATCGGGGTAGATGCTCTTCCCCTTGCCATCAAGAATAGCCATATTTTAACCGGCAACGATCTGGGGCAATTAGCGAATGTAACCGAAGTGCCGATGATAGATCCGGGCTTCAACGACGATCATCTCAAGCAGATTATCCAATATTATAGTGTCAATCCAACAGAAATGGAGCAGGAATTGCATCGCTATGCAAAGCAATTACTGGAACAGTCGGAAGTAGCGGCTGCCTGGCAGGTCTTATTGGCAGGAGGGAATTAGCCATAAAATCATGCTGGTTGAAGCTTCCGAACTCTAATCAGCCATCCCCGCGAACAGGATAAAAAGTAAAATCCCTGTTAGTTTTTATACCAACAGGGATTTTTTATTATTCAGAATTGATCTCTTTAGAGATGGATATTTATCTACTTCAATGCAAGCCTATCATCAACTTCCACCAAATACTTTTTGTAACAATGAAGTAACCCTTGCCCCGGGATTTTTACGGATATTTTCTTCTTCCTTCGCGATTTGATCAAACAAAGCATTGACCGCCATCCCCGTTACATAACTTTTCAGGTCCGGATCCATCTTGTTCATCGTAGTGGGCAGCTTATTGTAAGTATTCACGATCTGCGTATAATATTGAGTCGCGCTGGTTTTATTCAGTGAGCTCTCTATCGATGGCATGAATGCTTGCTTTAAGGTATCTGTTGTCTTGGAACGGAAATAATCCGTTGCCGAATGACTGCCACCGGTTACTAATTTTATAGCATCCTGGATAGACATCTGCTTAATAGCATTTACAAAGATTGGTTTCGCAAAACCCACTGCATCTTCAGCAGCGCGGTTGATTTGCAAAATAGCTTTATCAACCTGTTTTCCTAAACCGATACCACGCAAGGTACTTTCAAGTTTCACGGCATCGGGTGGCAATAACACCTTGTAAATATCACTTCCAAAAAAGCCGTCTTTTTTATTGAGGAAACTGATACCGTTGGCAACGCCTTGGGCAAGGGCTTCCTTGATACCGGCAGCCGCTTCGCTTTCTGTATAGTCACCACTTCCACTAGTGCTACCGGATACTGATTTCAAAACGCTCCCCAAGATACCGGAGCTTTTCGCCGGGGTAGTATCAGCGGTGGATTTTGTTTGAGTGCTGTCGCTCAAAATATCCTTGAGACTAAATTTCTTTTTCTTTTTTTGACCGAAAGATGCACCTGCCACTAAAGCAAGCATCAACGTAAACAGGATTGATTTTTTCATACTTTTAATAAGATTCGGTATAAGTGTATGCTTACCCGGCACTAAGAAACAAAATAATTCCTTTTTCTAGGCGAATGCTAACACAATTTAACATTACTGGTGCAGGCTGATCAGCGGAATACTTGACCTAAAGGCCATTTTAGACGTATTACTTCTTTTGAAAATACTATCGAAAAATCCATGCTTGCGTGGCACGACCAAAATTAGATCGGCATTCTCTTCTTTTGCAAAATTTACTACTGCATTCGGAACATTATCACTTTCCACGAAACGGTAATCGGGATTATAAGGGGCGAGGAATGCATCCAGCATCAAACCTTCCATCGGTTGATTGCCGGTGATTTCCTTTCCTTCTTTATGAACATTCACCACGACGAGTTCCGGTTTGAAAATATCCAGCAAAGCGGTTAATTTTTTAATCGGCGTGGTTTCCATTACCCTTTTCAAGTCACAGGCAAAAACTATTTTCTTTATACCTTTGAAGCTGGCTTCTACCGGCACTACGATTACAGGGAATTGCGTATTTTTCACTACATCCACCGTATTGGAACCCACGAATATTTCTTCCAAATTGCTGCCACCGATAATCCCCATCACGATAAAATCGGCTTTCTCTGCTGTAGCCACATCGTTAATTGATGCCGCTAACAATTGATTTTCAGCACGGTAAGCCAGCTCACAACCTTGCGGAACGGTACCTTTCAGATCATCCGCCATTTTCTTCAGCCCTTCCAAACTAGACGCTTTCAACTCTTCCATGTCTACCATGGGTACTGCGGTAGGTAAATCCGGTATCGGGACAACCAGCTCATAAGCATGAAACAATACTACCCGCGTCGCCTCAATTTGGGCGGCTAACTTCAAAGCATACTCGGCAGCATTGTAAGCTGCATCGGAAAAATCTGTTGGAACTAAGATCGTTTTCATGTTAAACTAATTTAAAAGTAAAAGCCGCACCACTCGAACGATTGGTCTAATAACAATTAATTATTATACAATAATCTTACCACTTCATAATATTTAAAAATAATTTATATAAAGAACGGGGACAGGTGCGGAATACAAGTAGAAGTTAAGCTAAATTTTAATACAATAAACGAGAATGCAGCAATAACGTCGAAATAAATTATTTTTGCACTCCAATAATTGAAGCATTATTTATCAAAGGGGCGACAAACCCGAATCTTAATAACATGAGCGTAAGTAGTACTCAACATTTATCTGAACAAGAAATTATCAGGCGCGAGAAATTGCAGGAGTTGCAAAAAATGGGCATTGATCCATACCCGGCGCCGGAATACCCGGTAAATACTACGGCCAGTTATATAAAGCAACGCTATACTGAAGAAACCAAAGCTGATTTCGAAAATGTTTGCATCGCCGGCCGTGTTATGACTGTTCGCGATATGGGTAAGGCTAACTTTGCAGTACTTCAAGATCATACCGACCGCATACAGGTTTATATCCGCAGGGATGATATTTGTCCCGGCGAGGATAAAACACTGTTCGATACCATTTGGAAAAAATTGATCGATATCGGTGATATTGTTGGTGTGAAAGGATTTGTATTCATTACGAAGAAAGGAGAAATATCTATCCATGCGCAGGAACTGGTGCTGTTATCAAAATCTTTACGCCCGATCTCCATCGTAAAGGAGAAAGAAGGGGAGACTTTTGATGCCGTAACTGATCCCGAGTTTAAATACCGTCAACGCTATGCTGACCTGATCATCAATCCCGATGTGAAGGAAGTATTTATCAAGCGTACCAAGATCATGCAAACGATCCGGGATTTTTATAATAACCTGGGTTACCTTGAAGTGGAAACGCCCATTTTGCAAGCAATCCCCGGTGGAGCTGCCGCAAGGCCGTTTATTACGCATCACAATGCTTTGGATATGCCGCTGTACTTGCGTATTGCGAATGAATTATACCTCAAAAGGTTAATTGTAGGCGGGTTTGAAGGTGTTTATGAATTTGCCAAGGATTTCCGTAACGAGGGAATGGATCGTACACACAACCCGGAATTTACCGTGATGGAAATGTACGCCGCTTACAAGGATTACGAGTGGATGATGAAAACGACAGAAACCTTGTTGGAAAAGATCGCTTTGAACCTGCATGGCACTACGGAAGTACCGGTGGGCGATAAATTGATCGACTTCAAAGCGCCGTTCCAAAGGGTGACTATGTATGATGCTATTAAAGAACATACCGGCTTCGATATCAGCGAAATGGATGAAACCGGCATCCGCGAGGTTTGTAAAAAATTAGATATCCATGCTGAAGCGTCTTGGGGTAAAGGAAAGTTGATCGATGAAATATTCGGTGAAAAATGTGAAGATCATTACGTACAACCTACGTTTATCATCGATTATCCTGTCGAGATGAGCCCTTTAACTAAAAAACACCGGAGCAAACCCGGGCTGGTAGAACGTTTTGAATTGATAGTAAACGGTAAAGAAATCGCCAATGCATATTCGGAGCTTAATGACCCGATCGATCAGCGGGAGCGTTTTGAAGAGCAATTGAAATTGATGGAAAGGGGGGATGATGAAGCGATGTATATCGATTATGATTTCTTGAGGGCCCTGGAATACGGTATGCCGCCAACTTCCGGTATCGGTATCGGCATCGATCGTTTGACGATGTTGATGACCAATCAACCTTCGATTCAAGATGTGCTGTTCTTCCCACAAATGCGCCCAGAGTCAAGGATTAATACGGAAAATGAAGATTAACACGAATTTTGATCACCGTTTTCAGGATTTTTATTCTTTTTTCCTTTTTTATTTTTTGAATTAATTATTTTGATACTTGAGCCGGGAATGTTCCCGGCTCTTTTTTTCCAGGAGAATTTTTTGACTATTGCCTGTACATTTCCGTACACATTATGAATACTCCGTTTCATATAATCATCGGCCATTTATTCATTATTCTGAATTAAATTGGCACAATACACTAAAAATGAGCAGTATGAACAAATTATTCCCAGCAGCTTTTGCCGGGTTAGCGCTGTTAATTAGCCCTATGCTAGCGGATGCGCAAACAAAAAAAGATCTCAGCTTCGATGAGATTTGGAAAAATCAACCCAAAGGTTTTTACAATTCTTTACCCCGCATCGGTGAATGGGCAGATAATGATGCTTATATCGAAATTCGTACTGATGCCAACGGTAAATCCCAATCATACAGGGTTACTGCCGATAAAGGTAAAGCCAGCGTGTATGTACCACCGGTAGGAACGCATAATGTCGTGTACGTGAAAGATAACGATGTGTTCATTAAAACCCCGGCAGGCGAAGAAACCAGGCTTACCAACAACGGGGAAGAAGAAAAAAATCCAACCCTCTCTCCAGATGAAAAATACGTGGCCTTCACCCGGAATAATAACCTCTATGCCGTGGAAGTTGCCAGCAAAAAAGAAACGCAATTCACAAGGGATGGTTCCGACGTAATTTATAATGGTTGGGCTTCTTGGGTTTATTATGAAGAAATTTTAGGTCGTGCCACGAGATACCGCGCCTTTTGGTGGAGCCCCGATAGTCGCCATATAGCGTTCATGCGTTTCGATGATACGAAAGTGCCGATCTTCCCGATCTATAGCGAAGTAGGTCAACATGGCTACCTGGAGAATACCCGTTACCCCAAAGCGGGGGATCCGAACCCAACGGTGAAAATGGGTATTGTACCCGTAACCGGGGGGCACATTGCCTGGGCCGATTTCGATGAACAAGAAGATCAATATTTCGGTACTCCTTTTTGGACTCCCGATGGCAGCGCCCTATGGATGCAATGGATGCCGCGTGATCAAAATAATTTAAAAATCTACGCCATCGATCCTGCTTCCGGTAAAAAGAAAGAGATGTATGATGAGAAACAGGATACTTGGGTGGATTGGTATTATGATGTCAATTTCTTAAAAAACAATAAAGGCTTTATCGTGCTGAGCAGCAAATCCGGGTGGGATCATATTTACCATTACAATATGGACGGCTCTTTAAACAAACAAATCACCAACGGCGATTGGCGGGTAAAGGATGTATTGTTAGTTGATGAAAAGAAAAATCTCGTCTACTTTACGGCCCGTAAAGAAGCCACTACGCGGTACGACTTGTATAAAGTGAGCCTGGAAGGCGGTACACCTACACGGCTGACCTTCGGTGATTATTCCCATAGCGTGAAACTTTCCCCTTCCGGAAAATATTTCATCACCACTTATAGCAATCTCAGCACACCAACGAAAGTTGCTTTGTTAAATACCAACGGCAAAATCATCCGGGAACTGGGAGATATGAAAGGGCCGGAATTTGATAAATATAACTTGGCGCCAACCTTGCTGACCAGCTACAAAACCCGGGATGGTCTGACCTTACCCATGACCATCATGTGGCCGCTACATATGGAAGCAGGTAAAAAATACCCGGTATTAATTTCCGTTTACGGCGGACCGGATGCGGGCAGCATTTATGAAATATGGCCACGGGGATTAGCAAAACAGTGGCTTGCGAAAGAAGGAGTTATCCAAGTAACGATCGATAATAGGGCAGGTGGTCACCTCGGAAAAATCGGCATGAACTACATCCACCGCAACTTGGGCATCCACGAAATTGAAGATTTCATGGACGCTACCCGTTGGTTGAATACCAGGGAAGGGGTGAATCCGGATAAGGTTTGTATCACCGGCGGTAGCTTTGGCGGCTATATGACCTGCATGGCCTTGACTTATGGCGCCGATGTATTCAAATACGGGATTGCCAGCTTCTCCGTAACAGACTGGCAATTATATGATAGTCATTATACCGAAAGATATATGGACACCCCGGCAGATAATCCCGAAGGATATAAAAATACGGCAGTTATGACGCATGCCGATAAGTACAAAGGTTTGCTAAGAATCGTTCATGGTACGATGGATGATAATGTTCATATGCAAAACAGCATTCAACTTGTCGATAAACTCGAAGATTTGAATAAGCATTTCGAATTTATGTTATATCCGGGTGAACGTCATGGTTGGGGAGGACTTAAGTCGCGCCATTCAACCCTGGAAGCATACCGTTTTTATTACAACAACTTATTGGAAAAACAATTACCAAAGGAATTTTACACCCATTGGAAATAGTTTTTTGAAACTTTTTTAAAGCAGTCATGATTCAGTTCATGGCTGCTTTTTTCGTGCCAATGGATGGCAATGAAGTCCGAGCCCTGAATCCACAAGTGTTCGAAACCCCGCTTAGGTTTCTGAATGCCTGCCAAAACGCCCAAAAACATTGGCTCCTTGCTGGTTCGAGCTTCCAAGCCCGGACCAACGCGCAATTAAGGACACATAAAATTGTATTGAAAACGAAACCGCGCGGCAAGTACTCCCTGCACCATACACACCCATTTGTCGGAGTTCAAATACTGCTAACACGGTAGTTTCCGAGTTAGAATTTCAATAGTGATAAAAGGTATTACCCGTATTTTTCATGAATGAGTAAGATTTTATATGGCATTTTTTATTCAAATAAATATACAAGTGGGAAAAATCCCCTTGCTGGTTCGAGCTTCCAAGCTCGGACCAACGCGCAATCAAGGACACTTAAAATTGTATTGAAAACGAAACCGCGCGGCAAGTACTCCCTGCACCATAAACACCCATTTGTCCGAGTTCAAATACTGCCAACACGGTAGTTCCCGAGTTAGAATTTCAATAGTGATAAAAGGCAATACCGTATTTTTCATGAAAGAGTAGGATTTCATATGTCATTTTTATTCAAAATAAATATGCTAGCGCCCCCCCTTGCTGGTTCGAGCTTCCAAGCTCGGACCAACGCTCAATTAAGGAAACTTAAAATAGTGTTGAAAACGAAACTGCGCGGCAAGTACTCCCTGCACCATAAACACCCATTTGTCCGAGTTCAAATACTGCCAACACGGTAGTTCCCGAGTTAGAATTTCAATAGTGATAAAAGTTATTACCCGTATTTTTCATGAATGAGTGGGATTTTATATGGCATTTTTTATTCAAATAAATATACAAGTGGGAAAAAATCCCCTTGCTGGTTCGAGCTTCCAAGCTCGGACCAACGCGCAATCAAGGACACATAAAATTGTATTGAAAACGAAACCGCGCGGCAAGTACTCCCTGCACCATAAACGCCCATTTGCCGGAGTTCTAATGCTGCCAACACGATAGTTCCCGAGTTAGAATTTCAATATTTATAAAAGGCAATACCGTATTTTTCATGAATGTTTGGGATTTTATACACCATTTTTATTCAAAATAAGTATACAAGTGGGAAAAAATTCCCAAATTAGGCGCTCCGAGCTCCGATGAAGAGGTTATTTGCTCCAAAGTCGGGGTTTAGAACCCCGATGCCGGATCCCGGAGATCCAAAGTCGGGGTAAATAACACCAGCGCCGGAGTTATTTACCCTAGCTTTCAAGCCCAGGACTCCGGCACTGGAGTTCCGAACAGCGGCTTTGCCTTCTTGGACTTCTTCGTTGGAGTTCCGGGCGCCATCGTTAGAGTAATTTACCCCGGGTATGCCGCCCCTTACCAGGAGTGTTCTTATAGGTGATTGAAACAGGCAAGCGCAACTTTTTGTGGCAGCACAAAAAATACAAGAAACGGGCTGATGGACATTCAGTCAAACTTTTGAGGGAGATTATTAATCTGCCCATTGAGAATTTAGTCCGGCAATACTGAATGTGAATGTAAAAAATGGATTGTTTAAGAGAATGAATCCTTGGGGTAGGGGCAAAAAAACAGGGCGGTAAGAATACTGCCCCGAAAAATTTTAACCATATCTTTATTGAAAAACCTAGTACAAATTTCTATAATTTAGAACTAACATTAATCTGCAATCTAGTAAACGCTATATTTTTTCTAGTGAACGTATCAAAATGCAGGATTATCGTTTTCCCACATCTCTAAACAATTAGATTCCGGCTTAGCTTAGCAGGAAAGCTCCATAATCAGCAAATTCTTTATATAGCACTATTTATCAACAGATAAAACATAATTATAGTTTACATACAATTGAATCCATCCCTACAGTTGGTAAAAATGTAATTTGAGTACAGAACTTGAAATTCAAGGATGTAAAAAGAGAAGTGGGCGGAAATGAAAGGTTCCTTAAAAGTAGAAAGGCGGTAAGAATACCGCCTTTGTAATAATTTTAACCATATCCTATGAAAAACCTAATGCAAATATAAGCTCATAAGATCTGTAATATTTTCCTATTTCCGTGAACGTAGCAAAATTGTTCGTGAAGCACCTAAATCGAGCAGGGAGCATACATATTAAATATTTTTACAAATTAATATTATTTACCATTAGGCGATTTTCAGACCGTTTTCAACCTTCCTATCTGCTTGTAAAAGAATCACTTGTTTATTTTCATCGACCGCTCCTAGTACCAGGCATTCGGAAAAAAAGTTCGCAATTTGCTTCACCGGAAAGTTGATAACCGCGATAATTTGTTTTCCAATCAAATCATTAACATTATAAAGATCTGTAATCTGCGCCGAGGATTTTCGGAGCCCGATTTCTGATCCAAAGTCAATTAAAAGTTGATATGCCGGCCGCTTAGCCTTTTCAAATACCTTGGCCTCGATAATCGTTCCGACACGTATATTAATTTTCTCAAAATCGTTCCATGTGATCGTTTCCATTATTACTTATTTATTATCAATCAATTAACAAAGTTGTTATAGTAAAATAATTACTATTCCCGTTATTTTGGAATAATTTCTGAGTATATTCAATTGAATTGCTTTAAAAAAATCTTTCGTATGAAATTTTTCACCATTATTTCCTTATTAGTTTGCACCGGCTTTGCCGCATGTCAAAATAATAATGGCCCCAATAAATCCCAAGATACAGTGATGGTGCTTCCGGATGGAGATACCACCACGCTTCCTGCCATGATTGTTCCTGAAGATATCTTGGTCTCCGTGGATACCGGCATGGTTACCGTAGCAGGAAAACAGGTTTATAACAATGCCGACCTCGGTAGCCAACTTATCGATACCCTGAATACGATGTACCAAACTATGCATTCACTCCCGAAGCACCTGGAGCTGCGTTTTTCTGATATTATACTTATGGGTGTAAGGGGAAATGTAAAAGATGTGGTTGGGGAAGCGCAAAAAAGCATCTTGAGCATCGTTGCAAACGATTTATACCATGTTTCTGCTGAAAAGTTATCGAGAGAACAAGAAGATAGTATCCGGACAAGGTACCCTATACTGTTTCAACGCTTTTAGGGTGTACTGTTAAAAAAGTCCTTCCAAGGATTATATGCCAAATGGAAGGACTTTTTGAATACCGGCCTAGAATTAATAAAGCGGTTGGATCGGCGCTGTTTTTATAATTCCTTCGATCTGCGCCATTAGATCGGCCGTTAATTGTTTTACCACTTCAATGGCTTTCAGATTCTCTTCCAGTTGTTGCGGTTTCGTGGCGCCTAAAATCGCCGTAGTAACATTTGGATTTTGAATACACCAAGCGATTGATAATGTTGCCAAGCTCGTTCCCAACTGATCAGCAACTTTTTTCAAGTTCCGAACTTTCTGTAGTTTCTCTTCCACGTAAGTTGAATCTTTCAACCATTCAAACCCTTCCAAACCTAAACGGGAGCCTTCGGGGATGCCATCGTTATACTTTCCGGTCAATAAACCTGAAGCCAGCGGCGACCATATCGTGGTACCTAGGCCTACAGTTTTATAGATTTGCAAATAATCCTTCTCAACCTTAGTTCTGTTGAACATATTATATTCCGGTTGCTCCATGGCCGGTCCAATCAAATGCAATTCGCGCGCTACCATATGGGCTTCCATAATTTCTTGGGCGCTCCATTCAGAAGTACCCCAGTACAAGATCTTTCCTTGCTGAATTAATAAGTTCATCGTCCATACCACCTCCTCGATAGGCGTGTTTTTATCCGGACGGTGACAATAATACAAATCCAGGTAATCGACCTGTAACCGTTGTAATGCTTCATGGCAAGCTTCTACCAGGTGTTTGCGGCTTAAACCGGTTTGATTAGGCTTATTTTCCTTACCCCTACTTCCGAAAAAAGCTTTACTCGAAACTGTATACGAAGTTCTGTCCCAATTTTTTTTCTTCAGTATCCGCCCCATCATTAGTTCAGACTGGCCCAATGCATACACTTCGGCATTGTCAAAGAAATTGATACCATGATCGTAGGCAATTCCCATAAGCTGATCTACTAACTGGTCATCAATCTGCTTATGGAAAGTTACCCAGCTCCCGAAAGACAATACACTTAATTGTAATCCTGTTTTACCTAACCTTCTGTATTCCATAACAAATAAAGTTTTAATAATACAAATTAGCTCAAAATTACCAAGTTCCCTTTACCTGGAACAGCTGTTTTGTCATATCCTTGGCATGTTTTTTGGGCTAACAAGTATAGAAATTTTAGGTTAAAAATAGGTTAAAGCATAAAAGCCCAACATTCAACATGTTGGGCTTTCGTGTATTTATCTATAGATCAATTTGTTTATTGCTGTGGTAACTTGGCTTTGTTGGAACCAGGTTTTATTTGGGGGCTCCGTAGCCTAAAGCTGTCCCTTGCGGCAGGCGGTTTAGGTAATCCGGTTACGGCTGTGTCAGCAGCGTTTGACACCGTTGAATCAGTGGAAACTTCCGCACCTCTTTCTACGTTCATAAATTCACCCGGTAATGAACCCCTCGGCACATAAATTTCATAGTTCTTGAAATTTTGATCTGTTTGCATGCCTGTTCCGTACAGGGTATCGGTCGGAGTTGAAATCCTGATATTGGTTTCTGAAATGAACTTGGCTTTCTTGGCATCCCACCTTAGTTCTTCGCAATCCAGGCGGCGTTTCTCTTTGAAGTTTATAAATACAACGTGTTTCTTTAACAGGATATCTCCTTCAACATCGAAATACTTGCCATAGTCGGCATCCAGGGTACCGGTAACTTGCAAGGTGCTATCTTCATAGAAATCAACATGTAGCCCTTTTGGAAATTCGGCATAAGGTTTCGCCGATTCGATATGCCTTTCCATGTAAGGAGAAATCAACCTTCCTTTTACAATACCAATCTGGCTATAAATAGCTTCTATGCTATCAGCCTTTTCTACGCCCGTATTTTTGTCATCGAAGGCGGCCACTTCCGCGATATCATTTTCGCAGGCGGCCAAACTAACAATGGCAAGAAAAACGCTGTATAAAAGTATCTGTCTCAAGTATTTGTCTAACGATAAGTATTCTTTCTAAACCAGATATCGCTCAAGGTAAAACCGATTATAGCCCGGAAATATGACTCTTTCAGCGGGGAGTTATTATTCCCCCTTCGTCCGCCCTCAAAACCGATATTGATGGCAGTAAATTGGCTGGTATAATTGCTAAACCTACGGATCGGCAATCCAACACCCGCACTTACCCCGAATATGGGGAGGTTTTCCCCGTTTAGATGGATATAATCTTTACCAACGAACGCCCCCAGCCTGTAAGTAACCTTGTTCCAATAACTTCCAGATACTGCCGTTGCGTTGGGGGTAATTTGTCCGCCTATGCTCAATTTCCAAGCATCAGAAACAGAATCGATCTTGTCGTAATTTCTAAAATCGCTCCATTTTCCCATATTATAATCCACCCCGAAGGAGTATTTATCTGTTTTCGTCACCATGATACCGGCTCCTAATTGTGTTGGGAAGATGGTATTGGCTTGTGCATTCCTGGTATAGCTTATCGTGTCCAGGGTGCCATAATCTTGGGAGGTAGCATCGTAATATAAAGATTCGATCATACTACTCTGCTTGGTTTTAAGTTCCTGTTGGAAACTTCCCGTAGCCCCGATTGTTACTTTTACATCCTTGGACACTTTGAATGCATACTGTAAACCCAGGTTGTAATAAAAACTATTATAAACTCTTTTAACGCTGTGCATGCTGGGATAAACACCACCGGCTGGCGGCAAAATAGTCTTCGTACTATTATTAATATTCCCGAACAGGTAACCTAAATTAGCACCTATACTTAAATTTCCGATGCCGAAACCGGTACCTATATAAGCCTGGTAAATACCGCCGCTTCCTTCATATTGATTCAATACCGTGGTGTTCAAGGTATCAAACATGGTACGTTCTTCGGTAGAGCTGATATTATACGAAACATCGGAAAAAGGACGAAGCCCCACGTTCATCCCCCATTTCTTACGGAGCGGGATACCCAGCTGGATATATGAAAGCGTTCCGAACCCGGATCTATAATTATCTACCCCGTTGGATAGGCTTTTATAACCTGCTTCAACGCCCACATCAAAAGTGGTCAGCATCAAGTTAGAATAGCTCGCAGGGTTTACGAAGTTCACCACCTGGGGATCTGCATACCCCTGTGAAACGCCTCCCATAGCACGGTTTACCGCATTTTGAGTATTACTCAATTCACCGATACCGTAGCGGGAATAGGGTGAATTACTTTGGGCGGAAACACCGCTAGTTACTAATAGGAATGCGCCACTCAGTAAGCATATAATGCTAGCTTTGATCCATTGCATTGAGTTCGAGTATTGAATTTAAGCCTTGATATAATAAAAATGGGTCTGCAAATATCTTATTTTTAAGGCGGGAAGCAAAAAATTCCAAATTTCCCCCTGTTAAAAGCACGTTAAAGTTCCGGTACTTTTGGGCGTAGGACTGGATCATACCGCTAACTTCTGCTACCGCCCCTTCCATTACACCACTCAAAATCGATTGCCTGGTGTTGTAGCCGATCATTGAATATTGGGTGCTGGCTTCCACCAAGGGCAATTGATCCGTAAAGCTGTGTAATGCTTTAAAACGCATCTCTATACCCGGGCTGATACCCCCACCGATCAAACTTCCCGACTTGTGAACAAAATTGTAAGTAATGGCGGAACCTGCTGCGATTACCAGGCTATGCTGCCCCGGAAACTTTGACCATGCGCCAACCGACAGTGCAATCCTGTCTACCCCGAGGGTAGTCGGTTTATCGTACATTATTTTAATTGGTAACGGAGTTTGATGCCCCAGCTTGATAAATTGAACATGCTGGTTAAGCCATGCTTCTAACCCCGGCGGATGGTTGATAACGGAAGATAAGATTACAGCTTGGGGGTTTTCCTTCCTTACAACGCCCTGCACTTGTTGTAATAGATCTTCCCCGGCAGTAAAATATATCTCATCTTTTAGCTGCCCATGCTCCATCAAGGCACATTTTTGCCTTGAATTCCCGAAATCGACACATAAAAATCGCCCAATCATTCGGCCAAATTAAAAATTATCTACAGATAAATTCTTGAAATGACCGTTCAATTTCACCCTTTCTTTTAAATTTTCCATCTCGGCCATCATGGGAATGACTTTATAAAGGTGTCTTTTCAAATATTCCAGGCGGAAAGTTTCATTGAAATATTGAAGCAACTCGTACTCTTCTTCCAGGGAGAGACCCGCATGATGGGCTATATCGTAGGATAATAATGCCTCGTCTTCCTTCTTAAAATTCTTATCAATCTGCAAGATTTTATGCAACTCCCTAACTGCTCCTACCACCTGCTTTAATAGTTTTTGATGCTGGGCGGCTTCTTCATCGGGGTAATTAACCACGGCGCCTGCATATAATTTTTCAGGCACATCCCTGATTATCTCCAGTACGCGGAATACCTTCACCCCTTCAGTCTTAATGTCCAATTCGCCGTTCTCGTATTCCTTTTCGATCGAGTTGATCTGTACCAAGGTCCCGTATTCACCAACTTTGTCATTCAGCACGGTAGGAATGCCAAATGGCTTCCCCTCTTCCCAACACTCCCTGGTTAATTGCTTGTACCTCGGTTCGAATATGTGCAAATTGAGGTGTTCTCCTGGATATACCACTACATTCAATGGAAATATGGGAATAAAATTTGTCATGCTGCATTGCTTTTACCCTTGGTGCTTAATGTTGTTATTTCACCCATGCTTCCTTCGTCAGCTTCCGCCGCATAACCACGGGCTTTTCTAAAGTTAACAGATTCATGCCAGTTTCCCAATAAGGGAATTTTCTTGGTGAAATGCTTATTTTCGTAATCTTACCACCGGCAGGAATTATGATAGCAAATTATTTAACAGGGTTATTGAAAGGAGATATACGATCCTTGTCGCGATGTATTTCCATCGTGGAAAATGAATCGGCAGGGTTTGAAGAGTTGCTGGAGAAGTTACCGGGTGCGAATAGCACGAAGATTGTAGGTATTACAGGCCCCCCGGGTGCCGGAAAAAGTACCTTGGTAAATGAATTAATCCAATCATTGCTGAAAGTGGGGAAAAAAGTTGCTATTATCGCCGTGGATCCATCTTCCCCATTTAACATGGGAGCATTACTCGGGGACCGTATCAGGATGAGCCAGCATTTCAACAGCCCCAATGTATATATACGATCATTAGCTAGCCGTGGCGCCTTGGGCGGACTAAGCCCCAAAATCATCGAGATTGCAGAAGTTGTGAAAGCAGCCCATTTCGACTATTTATTTATAGAAACAGTTGGGGTAGGACAAAGCGAGGTTGACATCGCGGGTATTGCCGATACAAGTATCGTAGTATTGGTTCCCGAAGCGGGAGATGAAATACAAACGATGAAAGCCGGGTTAATGGAAATTGCCAACATATTTGTCGTAAATAAATCTGATCGTCCCACGGCGGATACTTTCGTGAAGAACCTCCGGTTATTGGCCCATACAAAACGGAGCGAAAGCTGGGAAATCCCGGTAATTAAGTCCATAGCTACGCGGGGAGTTGGAATTGACGCTATCATTGAAGCGATCAACAAACACCAGGAGGCCTTAGAACAGATACCGGCAAGGAAAGCATTGTTATTAACAGACAAACTTTACCAGCTTATACAATACCGGCGCATGCATGATATTAACAAATTGGAGTTATTGAATGTTGTTAAAGAAGAATTGGAAAAGGGGAACTTCAATCTTTATAAAATGGTAAAAAGTTTTGTTAATTGAATTGTTAATATTCACCAAAATTATGAGACATGACACCCAATGTAAACTCCATCAACTGGTTCGAGATACCCGTCCTCGATTTTGAAAGAGCCAAAAAATTCTACGAATACATCTTCGATCTGCATATGATAGAAATGGAGATCAACGATGTTAAAATGGCTTTATTTCCCAGTGAGCTAAATAGTAGGAAAGTTCATGGCGCACTTTGCCAAGGCGAAGGCTATGAGCCTTCACATAAAGGTGTAATTATCTATTTAAATGGCAACCCGGATTTGTTGGAAATTTTGAACCGTGTACCCAAAGCCGGCGGAAAAATAACATTAGCCAAAACCATGATTAATGAAGAATTAGGCTACATGGCATTTTTTAATGACACCGAAGGCAACAGGATGGCATTGCATTCTGAACAGTAAAATATCAATAATGCCACATTCATATTCAGAATCGATACTTTTATTCTTTTACCATTATAAAAATGCAACATCTGCCAGCCCGATGGCAAAATACATGAAAGGGCAATTCGAATTTTTAGGCATCCCATCGCCAAGAAGAAAATTCCTTCTCAATGAATTTATCCTTTCGAATGGACTGCCAACTAAAGAAGAACTGAGCCGTGTAATGAAAGATCTCTGGGAAAGCCCCTATAGAGAAATGCAATATGTTGCAATAGATACCTGGGATAAAATGAGGAAACACCTGGTTCCTAATGATATCAAGTTAATAGAGTATTTAATCGTACATAAATCGTGGTGGGATACAGTTGATTTTTTAGCGAGCCATGCAGCGGCAGATTTCTTTAAGAGATTCCCCGCTGAAATGCGGCCGGTTACCTCGCGTTGGATCCATTCAAACAATATGTGGTTGCAAAGAAGCGCCATTTTATTTCAAGTACATTACAAGGATAAAACAGATCAAAAACTACTGTATCAATATATTGCACAACAATGTTCATCTAAAGAATTTTTTATCCAGAAGGCCATCGGCACAGCCTTGCGACAATATGCCAAAATAGCCCCGAAATCGGTTTACCATTTTGTTAGTTCAACAGATCTAGCGCCCTTATCGAAGCGGGAAGCATTAAAGCATATTGGTTAATCGCATAAAAGGTGTAAGTTTGCATACTCGCAAATAGAAAAAATCACGGGATGCTAGAATTTGCAATCATACAATTAGGCTTCACTTACGCGGTATACAACTACGGGATGCTATAATTCCGTAAACAGTTTGTTCATTTCCCCCAACCAACTTTCTTTATTAATTTATTGTTTTACTATTTAAATAATCATTGAGATTATGGCATGGTTATTCTTAATAATCGGTGGATTATTTGAAATTGGCTTTACCATTTCATTGAAATACGCGGAGAACTTTACCAAGTTATACCCATCGATCAGCTTCGTAATCTGTATTACGCTTAGTTTCCTATTTCTAAACAGGGCCATTAACCAAGGCATTCCCATCGGTACGGCTTATGCCGTGTGGACGGGTATCGGGGCGGCAGGAACGGCCATTGCCGGGATGTTGTTGTTCAAGGAGCCGGCATTTTTTTGGAGGGTATTTTTCTTGTTGATGTTGATCGGATCGATCATAGGTCTAAAGTTCGTATCCCCCGAGTAGTGCCAAGGCATGCCTTGGATCCATCCGCGCGGTGCATCCGCGTGTCTCCCACCGTAAATGGAAAATATAATTTCCCCTTTACGGGAGATTTTCATAAGGGAAATTGTAGAGCCGAGGTTTGCCTTGGCTCTACATACGCATGCAGCCCAACCTCCGCCTATATGCCATGAATGTGGGATAAAAGGATTCTGAAACTTTCGTACTTTGCCCGTTTAATAACCTTAAGCAGTAACCATAACTTTCTATGGCAAAAGAGTTTACCTTTAACCCAGCTCAACAATCAAGCAATACCGCCAGCAAGATTGTTGCCGCCCTGGAGCGGTTATCAGAAGCATTCCGCGTTTTAATGTGGCAAGAGGCCAAGCAACATGGCATTAGCAGTACGATTCAAGTACAATTGCTAACGTTCTTATTACATTATCCGAAAGAACAAAAGACGATCACTTACTTGGCAGAACATTTTAATTTGACCAAGGCAACGATCAGTGATGCGGTAAAAACCTTGGAACAAAAAGGATATTTAAAACGGGAAGTTATACCAAACGATACCCGCAGCCATAGCTTAGTACTGACCAAGCAGGGAAAGTCCTTGGCAGCCAAGGTGGAACAGTTTGCACAACCGATGCAAAAAACCATAGCAAACATCCCCTCCGCACAGCAGGCTTACTTGCTGGAACAATTAATGGAAATTATTTACGATCTGAATTGTAATGATGTGATTAATGTTCAACATATGTGCTTTAATTGCAACTATTACGAACAGAAATCAAGGGGGCATTATTGCCAATTTGTAAAGAAGAATTTAAAAGCTGCCGACCTAAGGGTAGAATGCCCGGAGTTCTTGTTGGCAGAAGCGTAAGAATCAATAAGTAATGCAAAGGATCAAATGAATTGAATAGGGAAGCGCCTAATCAACCGGGTTGCTTTCCCTATTATTTCTCCACCAACGGTAACCTAATACACCGATAATTAATAAAGGCGTAAATGCCAGGTATAATATCCCCTGGTTCAAGCCCTGGGCTGGACCTTCACCCAGTTGTTGCGCGGTTTTGGTACAAAGCGAACATTGTGCCGAAGCTGTATTCCCGGCAAATAAGATCAAAGCGAATACCAAGCTACCCCATATTTTCTTCATAATGTATTGTTTTGACTGTTTGCTGTGTAAAATTACATCATTTCAACTGTTCTGAGAATAATAAAGATCGCCTGATTACGCCATTTTATTCATGATTTTCATCAGTTTGAAAAAATCCGTATAAAAAAACCGCTACAAGATTGTAACGGTTCCAATATATTTTATATAAAGCTATTAAACATAATAAGGAGAAATCATAATATATACGATTACCCCGGTTACTGCTACATAAAACCACATGGGCCAAGTAATCTTAGCAATTTTACGATGCTTTGGCCAATCTCCTTGAAAGGCTCTCAGCAAAGTAAAGAGTACAAATGGGATAATGATTGCCGCCAATACGATGTGTGTAAGCAGGATAAAATAATAAACATAACGCACGCTACCCACCGCGGCCTTCTCCGCGGCATCCAGTACAAGGTCATGGTTCATATCACCAAACATTGTTTTGGGCGCCAGGAAATGGTACGTAACATAGCTCAACAGGAACACTATTGATAATACAACCGCTATCAAGTTCGCTATTTTATGCGCTTTCTTATATTGATTCTTAATGAAATAAAGACTTGCCGCCAAAAGCACAGCGGTAGCCGAGTTCAAGATGGCGTGGAAAAGTGGTAATATCCTGATGTCGAAACCGGCCTCAATTCCCGGGTGCGGGAGGTAGAATAAGATGGCTACCACCACCGGTATCACGATAGAAATGATGGCTATCGGTACATTCAAGTTCCTATTCTTCAGTTCCATGTTAATAAAGAATTTGTTGATTAATGATCGCCCCCGCTAAATATTCTTTTGAGCAAACCCGGTTTCGTATGATCTTTTTCAAGGAAGAGGAACGCCACATCTGCTGCGCAACGACCTAAATCGGTTGAATCTAACCCATTATAATACCCCCTGATATAGCGGTTCTTATCCAGTACGATCAGCTTCTCGCTATGTATAAAATCATTGGGGCCACCATCACCTTCCGTAGCTGAAACAAAAAGTTCATGACGGGCCAAGTCATATATTTCCTGTTTACTTCCTGTCATTAACCACCAGTTTCCGGGATCGATATCGAAATGATCCGCGTAACGCTTCAATTGCGAAACACTATCCCTTACCGGATCAACGGAAAGCGAAAGAAACTGTACCAGCGTATCGTTTTTAACGAAAGCATCCTGTAGTGATTTGATATTCTTAGTTAATTTCGGACAAACTACCGGGCAATGGGTAAAGAATAAATTCACTACTACGATTTTCCCATCGAGATCATCAAGGCTTACCTGCTGACCTAGTTGGTTGGTTAATTGGAAATTTTTGACTTGATGATATACCGTATCGTAAGTAGTCTTACCGTCTTTAAAAACAGTATCCACACCTTCGGCAACGTAATACCTCGGTATGGATACAATATTTTTACTGTAATGATCTACTATCAAAAACCCCACAAGTGGCACCAATATGGCCAACGCAACCCCTATTAAAGCACGTTTTGAGATGACAGTAAAATTTAAGTTTACAATAATTCCATTTAGTGATGAGCGCCATGTGCCGGGGCAGCAGGAGCTTCTACAGCAGCCGGGGTACCGGGCGCTAAATCTTTACGAAGGTTTTTCCAAGCATCTCCCTCATATAAGAACGCGATGATAAACCATACGAAAAGCAACAAAGGCATAATAATCGTCATAATCAGATTTTTCACTTCATGACCTAAGTGCATAAATTCATCCACGATGAAGTATGCTTTAAACAAGGTCATGATGATGAAGAAACCATTTAAAATCCATCTTGCAGGCCAATGGTATTCCAAGTGAATAAATGCGAAAACGATTTCCACGATAGTGATAGCTAATAAGATCCAGAAAGTTTTCCAGATCGTCTTAGTAGACTTATCTTGCGGTGCGTGACGATAAATCAGTTCTTCTGATGTATGTTCCATGCTCATATAAAGTTCAAATAAGTTCTAAAAATTCTTTTCAATACCTAAAGCTTTCGCTTTTAGGTGAATGCAGGTCAAGGTTTAGAGCAAATAGAAACAGGTGAATACGAATACCCAAACTAAATCTACAAAGTGCCAGTATAAACCAACTTTCTCAACCATTTCATAATGCCCCCTATGCTCGTACGTACCTTTCAATACATTGATCAGAACGATGATATTCAAGATCACACCGGAAGTTACGTGCAAACCGTGGAAACCGGTAATGGTAAAGAAGAAATCTGTAAAGTTAGAGTTGAGCGGACCAGTACCATCAATGTTAACAAATGGATTACTTCCCCACCAAGCACCTTGATGGTGTAAGTGTGTCCATTCCCAAGCTTGGCAGCTCAAGAAAGCAATACCACCTACGATAGTCAAAGAAAGCCATTTAACAACTTGTTTCTTGTCCATGAACTTACCGGCATGTACAGCCAATACCATGGTCACGGAACTCATGATCAAGATGAAGGTCATCAAGCTCACGAATACGAGTGGCATATGAGCCTCACCCATTAATGGGAAGGAATGGAAAACTTCGTTAGGGTCAGGCCATGAGGTGTTGGAAAAACGAACTGTACCGTATGAGATCAGTAATGCGCCAAATGTAAACGCATCCGACATCAGGAAATACCACATCATCAACTTTCCATAGCTCACGTTAAAGGGAGAATATCCCCCGGCCCACCATTTTTTCTTCGCTGTTACTGCTGATTCCATTTGTATTATTTGTGAATTTTAGCTTCTTAAATTGATTTAAATCCTAATTCCGGATCTTATCTAGCCAAAGTTAAAAAGATCAATAAATATATCCAGAGTCCGTCCACGAAATGCCAATAAGTTGCAACAATTTCTATCGGAACAGGATTATAACTTTTCACTTTCGTATTAAAGGCCCTCAAAAAAATCACCGTTAATGCTACAATTCCGCCCAAAACGTGCAAAATGTGCATCCCCAGGATCACGTAAATGAACGAGGCGGAAGCCGGTCCATCCAAGGGCAGGTTGCGATCATACATCTCCTTGAATCCCAGGTATTGACAGATGATAAAAGCGAAACCTAAAATAGCCGTGATCGTGATCAATAACTTGTATTGAGTTAAATTCCTCGCCTTGAATTGACGCATGGCTAATTGGATCGTCAAACTACTGATCAATATAAAAGCTGTTGACAACCAAAAGATATGCGGCAATTCGAATGCTTGCCAGTTGGCTTGAGTCCTTTTCACCACGTAAGCACTCGTGAATGCTACGAACATCATCACGATGCTGCCCATTGCAATCCACAAAGAGTATTTATGCGGGTGGATTTTATTCCTTTGTACACTCATTGTCGCCATCTCCTCAATTTTATAGTTTATCGGCCAAAATAGCCAAGAATGTTACTGCTAAGTAAATATAAGAACCGAACATTAATCTCCTAGCTGATGGTACATCAGCATTCTTCACCAACATTACCGCGCGGTACAGGTAAAACAGGCCTGCCAAGATCGTAACAACTGCGCCAATTGCACCTGACAATTTCAAGAAATATGGCGCAACGCCCGCAGGTATCAACAATAATGTATATAATGTTGACTGGATCGCGATATACCTGCTTGGTCCTGTCCCTGCCGGTAATAGTTTAAACCCGGCCTTGGTATAATCATTATGTGCAACCCAAGCAATAGCCCAAAAATGCGGGAACTGCCATAAAAATTGGATGGCAAACATAGCCCAACCACCTTCAGAGAACTCCCCGGCGCCTGCAACCCAACCGATTAACGGAGGTAATGCTCCCGGTATAGCCCCGATAAATACCGCGAATGAATTCCATTTTTTCCAAGGAGTATAAACGAAGCCGTATAAAACCAAGGAAAGCAAACTCAAGCCGGCACTTAACCAGTTGAAAACGAGTCCCATTACCAAGATTCCAGCAATACCGGTAATAAAAGCCAATATGCTGGCTTCCGTTACCGATACCCGTCCTGCAGGTAAGGGGCGGTTGGCAGTACGGGCCATCAGTTTATCAGAGTCCCGCTCAATGATCTGGTTCACGATGCTTCCCGAACCGGATACCAAGATACCTCCCAAGAATAATAAAAGAACTTCTACCAGTGTAAATTCCACCCCGGGCACCAACAAATAACTCACAACACAGGAGAAAACTACCAAAAAAGTAAGTGTGAACTTCATTAATTGGAAGTAATCTTTAGCCCGGCTTGCTACTGCATATGATACAGACAATTTTATGGAATTTTCTTGTAACATTTTATTTCAAGATATGGGCCATGCTATGTTACATAGCCCATATTTCAAAGATTGTAATCCTACTTATGCAACACCTAGTGAGCCGTTTCGTTCGGGCCCAGCGGCGTTGTTTGAAGAATAAAGTCTTTACCTTCTTCACCGCTCTCTTTACTATAGTCATACGGCCAACGGTGTACTTCCGGAATTTCTCCAGGCCAGTTGCCGTGCCCGGGTCTCAATGGAACCGTCCATTCCAAAGTAGTAGCGCCCCAAGGGTTCAAGCTAGTTACTTTACGACCTTTAAATATGCTGTAGAAGAAGTTAAATACGAACATCAATTGCGCCAAGAACACGATGATTACCACGGTTGAAATGAACTTGTTCAATTCTGCGAATTGCTTGAACGTTTCCCATGTAGCGTAATCATAATACCTACGTGGCATACCTGCAATACCTTCGTAGTGCATAGGCCAGAAGATCAGGTAAGCGCCGACCAAAGTAATCCAGAAGTGCATGTAAGACACGGTATTGTTCATATAGCGACCGTACATTTTCGGGAACCAATGGTAAATACCGGCGAACATACCGAAGAAGGCAGATACACCCATTACGATA
Source organism: Chitinophaga caeni (assembly GCF_002557795.1). Lineage (NCBI taxonomy): Bacteria > Pseudomonadati > Bacteroidota > Chitinophagia > Chitinophagales > Chitinophagaceae > Chitinophaga > Chitinophaga caeni. The sequence continues at coordinate 916,114 of NZ_CP023777.1, forward strand.
TGGAAGTGTGCAATTACGAAGTATGTATCGTGTAAGTGAATATCGATTGATGAGTTACCCAACCAGATACCCGTTAAACCACCGGAGATGAAAGTACTTACGAAACCGATAGAGAACAAGGCAGCAGGGGTAAAGCGGATATTACCTCTCCAGATGGTCGTTAACCAGTTGAACACCTTGATCGCAGAAGGTATCGCGATCAGTAATGTCAACAATACGAATACTGAACCTAATAAGGGGTTAAGACCGGATACGAACATGTGGTGCGCCCAAACCAAGAAAGCCAGGAGCACGATCGCGAACATGGAGCCCACCATCGCGAGGTAACCGAAGATCGGTTTGCGGGAGTTAACCGCCAAGATCTCGGACACCATACCCATCGCGGGAAGGATAATGATATATACCTCAGGGTGACCCAAGAACCAGAATAAGTGTTGATATAATATAGCGGAACCACCTTCGTTAGACAATGCTTTACCGGCCACGAATAATTCAGACAGGTAGAAGCTTGTACCGAAGTGACGGTCGAATATCAATAATACGAAACCGGAAACCAATACAGGGAAAGACAACACACCTAATACAGCGGTGAAGAACAATGCCCAGATAGTCAACGGCAGCTTGGTCATGCTCATACCTTTCGTACGCATATTCAAGATGGTAGAGATATAGTTCAAACTACCCAATAAAGAAGACACAACGAATAGGGTCATGGCTATTAACCAGAGATCCATACCTATTTTCGAACCGATAGAGGCATCCCCCAAAGCACTTAACGGCGGGTAAGAAGTCCAACCACCCGAAGCAGGCCCTGTTTGTACAAATAAAGAGCTCATCATTACAACGCTAGCTATAAAGAAGAACCAATAGCTCAGCATATTCATGAATGGTGATGCCATATCACGAGCGCCCACTTGTAAAGGGATCAGGAAGTTAGAGAATGTTCCACTCAAACCTGCTGTTAGTACAAAGAATATCAAGATGGTACCATGCATAGTTACCAAGGCATAATATGCTTCCGGCGAAATTCTACCGCCTTCGGCCCAGTGCCCTAAAATGCTTTCCAACCATGGGAAAGTAGCATCAGGATAACCTAATTGCAAACGGAACAGTACAGAAAAAAATGCACCGATGATAGCCCAAATAATACCTGTTACCAAGAATTGTTTTGCGATCATCTTGTGATCCATACTGAAGATATACTTCGATATGAAGGACTCTTCATGATGGTGATCGTGGCCGTGGCCATTGTGATCGTGTGCTATTGCACCATGCATTACCTCTTGTTGACTGTGCAATGTTGCGTCGTTACTCATAATCGGTTCTGTTTATTGTTCGCCAAAAACGCGGTAATATCGTTGTTGGCAATTATTGCATTGAATTATTTTAATCTCCGTCAAAAACTTATCAATCACGAATTTACTTTACCGGCGTAGCATCAGCGGTTAATTTCGAAGTGCTATCTGCTGCGGCGGCCGGTGCGGCTGGAGTCTCATCAGCATGTGCTAAGCTATATTGAGACTTCTGAGCGGCGGTCCATTTATCAAATTCTTCCTGTGTTTCAACCACGATGTTCGCTTTCATGGAATAGTGACCACTGCCGCACATCTGGTCGCAAGAGATTTCATAAACGAAATCAGGATTACCTGTTTTCTTCTTCATCTCTGCCGTAGTGAACTTAGGCGTAATCCACATCGTAGTAGGAATACCGGGGACGGCATCCATTTTCATGCGGAAGTGCGCCAAACCTACATCATGTACAACATCACGGGAACCGATTACGAATTTCACCGGTTTGTTTACTACCAAGTGAACTTCAGTTGACATGAAATCATCTTTATTCAATTGATCATCCCAATCCTGGCCAACAGGGTTGTCGATATCATTGATTAATTTATAGTTCTTACGGCCAAATTGACCGTCATGCCCTGGATAGCGAATTAACCAGTTAAATTGCTTACCGGTAATTTCAACCACCATGGCATCTGCCGGAGCTTCGGAAGTGATATTCATCCAGTGCCTGATACCGTTCAATACCAGGACGGTCAAAGCGATTGCCGGAACCACTGTCCAAATTATTTCCATCATATTATTATGAGGGAAGAAAGCGGCTTTACGACCACTTTTCTCCTGGTATTTGTATGCAAACCAAAAAAGTAATATTTGGGTGATCAAGAATACACCACCTGTCATCCAAAGCGTGGTTTTGATCATCGAATCAATCCCTTCGCCTTGCACGGAAGATGCTTCCGGTAACATTTTATCTTTCAATAAATCGTTACACCACCATACTCCGATCAGTCCTAAGACCAGGAACACGATCATAAGGAAACCGTTAATACGGTTACTTTGCTCGCGCGTCTTCTTTTCTCCCTTCAGAATAGACACATATTCACTAGCCTTCGAAATCTGGAAGATGACTACGAATATGAGGACAACAACTAAGACTGCTAAAAATCCTGACATTGCTATTTGAAATAATTAAGTTATCTAATTGCGTTTGTTGTTTCTTAATAGTTTATCCAGCCATATTAAGTATGGTGAATAATACTTTCCCTCAGGTAAGGGTGGTTCTTCGCCGTTAACGGTGCTTTAGCCAATTGACGGCCAGTCAGCAACATGATCAATCCAACGAAACCTACACCTAAACCTAATTCAAACCAAGGGAAGTGCAATTCGCCATTTTGAGTGCCGGGAGCAACCATTTGGAAGAAATCTACCCAGTGGCCAATCAAAATCAACACGGAAATAAACACTAAGGATGTATAGTTACGTTTAGTACTACGCTTCATTAAGTATAACAACGGAACGATAAAGTTCACGATCAAGTTCAGGAAGAACACCGGCCTGAATTCACCCCATACGCGTGGTTGGAAGTAGATTGTTTCTTCAGGTAAGTTTGCATACCAAATCAACATGTATTGAGAGAACCACAAGTAAGTCCAGAATATACTGAAGGCAAACAAGAATTTACCCAAGTCATGCAAATGTTCTTCTGTTACGAATGGTAAATAACCCAACCTTTTCAGGTAAATCACGAAAAGCGTGATCAAGGCGATACCGGATACCCAAGTACTGGCAAATGTATACCAGCTATACATAGTTGAGAACCAGTGCGCATCGATACTCATCAACCACAACCAAGGTGTAGTGGAACCAACGCTCAATGCAAATACTACTACGAACCCGGCGCACCATACGGTATTTCTCCAGATCAATTTCCTGCCCAATTCGGGGGTCATTGCCCAAGTATCTTCTTGTAATGAAAGGTTACGGATTTTAATAGTAAAGAAAGACCAGAGTGCTAAAGTAATAATTGTAGCTACCGTGAAGAAGGTAGGGTTTAAGAAGGCACTTTTCCAGGTAAGGATTTTATCGTGTTTTACGTGCTCGGCATCTACCCAGTGGTAAATATGATGTTGATCAGTAAATACGATCAGCATCAGGATCACGAAAGTAATCACTGCCAATACAGGTACTGCCATAGAAATCGCTTCCGGTACCCTGCGGAACGCAATCTGCCAACCACCATGAGCCATGGTAGTAACCGATAAGAAGAAGGTGCTTGCCAATGCTACCAAGGTAAAGAAGGTAACATTTTGCAAAAGTCCAGCCCAAATACGGGTGCTGTGTTCACCACTAAATGTGAATAAGCCGATCAATAAAGTCAGCAAGCCGATCCCTAAAAGCACGAAACTTATCGTTCTAAATCTTGCTGGTACTACAAATTGGTCTTTCATTACTGTATATTAAAATACTTAATAGAAATACTGTTTAAAAATTACTGCGCTGTAGCAGTTGAATCAGATCCGGAGGCTGCCGGTGCAGATTCCGGATGTTGAACGCTCTTAATATAAGCTATGACCTTCCAACGTTGCGTTTGGTCGAGCTGGCTAGCATAGCTACCCATCATGTTGAAACCGTAAGTAATAACATGGAAGATGCGTCCTTCGGTATAAGCGGCAACTTTGCCAGACAAGAAGTTGGCTGGAGCAGCTAATAATGGACCGGTTCCATCTTTATACAATGGACCGTTACCATCCAATTTTTGCCCGTGGCAAATTCCACAGTAAATATCGTACAAGCGCTTACCTTCTGTGATATCATCAGCTGTCAGCGTTAACGGATTCTTATGCAAATTCGCTTGTGCTGTATCTGCTTCTTTCAAATGGTAAGGCAACAATTCCCCTCTTTTCACAGTACCTTCCACTGGTTTCAAGCTAGCTAAATCTTTATTATAGAATTCATATGCGCGGGATTCGTACATATCAGGCATATAGATCCTACCAGGCTTTCTGTGATCTGTACTACAAGCCGCGAGGAAAGTTCCACTTGCCAAAGCAGCTGCGATCAATATGTTGGAAGTCCTTTTCATCAATTTATTTATTACTTACTTTCTAGTCTTAATTGTTTATACATTAAGCAGTTACTGCTTTTGAATAGAAGGTCTCTACTTTGTCAAATCTACCTATCCACCAGCCTGTTTCTGCTGTTTGCTCGTTGATCTCCTTAGCGCCTACGCTTGTCAAGAAGGCTTTCGCTTCTTCGGCATTAGCTTTCTCACTGATCTCGATCGCCATCACGAATAGATCGTCTGTTTGACGGGGATGGAAAACGTGTTTCTTCACGAATGGAGCCAACTGGCAGAGATAACAAAAAGTAAGTACCATACCCACGGCGGCAAACAATACGGTCAACTCGAAAGTAATCGGGATGAATGCCGGTAATGGGAAGTGAGGTTTACCACCGATGTTCATCGGCCAATCTGACGTAAACACCCAACTCATAAAAGACAGTGCCGTAGTTGTACCGGTAATACCATAGATGAAGCCGGCAGTATGCAAGCTCGTTTCACGTAAACCCAAAGCATGATCTAATCCATGCACAGGGAAAGGCGTGTACACATCGTGTATTTTGTAACCAGCTGTTCTTACTTTCTTTACTGCTGGGAACAATACCGCCTCATCATCAAAGCAACCTACAACAAATTTTTTTACAGCCATATTATGATAAATTCAAATTCCTTGTAATACTGTTTATTCTTTTTACCCGGGTTTACCTCCTTCACAGGTTCAAACTCGAAACCCGATCTTACTTAGTGCGCGTGATGTGCATCGTGTTCAAATTTCTCAATGCTTTCTTCTTCGTAACCTGTCATCTTATTCTTGAAGCTTTCACCGCTAGTTTTCAAGATACTCTTGATCTCTGCTACTGCAATTACCGGGAAGTATTTAGAGAATAAGAAGAAACAAGTAAAGAATAAACCGAAGGTACCTACGTAGAAACCGATTTCCGGCCAAGAAGGGCGATAGTAAGCCCAGCTTGATGGTAAATAGTCACGGTACAAAGAAGTACAGATAATCACGAAACGCTCGAACCACATACCGATGTTCACGATGATGGACATGATAAAGGTTACCATGATATTCCTTCTCATCTTGCGGAACCAGAATACTTGCGGGGTGATTACGTTACAGGTCATCATGATCCAGTAAGACCAACCCAAAGGACCGGCAGCGCGGTATTTGTAGAACGTTGCAAATTCATATTGGCTAGCGCCGTACCATGCCATGAACAACTCGGTCAAGTAAGCAACACCCACGATAGAACCCGTCAATACGATTACTTTGTTCATCGCTTCGATGTGTCCCATGGTGATGTACTCTTCCAAGCCCATGATCTTACGGCAGATAATCAATAATGTTTGTACCATCGCGAAACCGGAGAAGATCGCACCCGCAACGAAGTACGGCGGGAAGATCGTGGTGTGCCAACCGGGAATCACGGAAGTTGCAAAGTCAAATGATACGATGGTGTGTACGGAAAGTACCAGCGGGGTAGACAAACCTGCCAATACCAAGGACAATGCCTCGTGACGTTGCCAGTGCTTGGTAGAACCTGTCCAACCGAAAGACGCTATACCGTATAATAATTTACGCAATTTAGTTTTTGCCCTATCACGAACCGTTGCAAAGTCAGGTAATAAACCAGAATACCAGAACAATAAAGATACCGTGAAGTAAGTGGAGATCGCGAATACGTCCCAAAGCAAAGGCGAGTTGAAGTTCACCCATAAAGGACCGCGGGTATTAGGGTAAGGTAATACGAAGAAAGCCATCCAAACACGACCCATGTGGAAGATCGGGAACTGGCCCGCGCACATAACGGCGAAGATGGTCATCGCTTCCGCCGCACGGTTTACACCGGTACGCCAGCCTTGACGGAATAATAACAAGATAGCGGAGATCAGTGTACCGGCGTGACCGATACCTACCCACCATACGAAGTTGGTGATATCCCAACCCCAGCCGATCGTTTTATTCAAGTTCCATACACCGATACCGAAGTAAACTTCCCAGAATACGGAGAATACACCGAATAACAATAAAATCACCGAGAGAGCAAAACCTACATACCACATTTTACCAGGCTTCGCCTCGATAGGACGCACGATGTCTTCGGTTACCTGGTGATAATCCTTAACCCCATCTACTAAAGGTTCTCTCAGTGTGGATTCGTACTTTAATTGCATAATGTTTTAAGCTTTTAGCCGGCAGTCCCCCACGGGCTTTTTACTTTTTTAAATCCTGTTCTCTTTCTTCAAAATGCAGCAAAGTACCGGAAGGGTACCTTGCCACGAATTATATTAGTGATGTGCAGCTTCGCTATGATGTTCTTCTTTTGCTTTAGGAGCAGCATCTTTATTCCTGATCTTAGCCAAGTAGTTGATCGAAGGCAATACGTGCGTTTCTTCCAACACGTAGTACATACGTTGTGTTTGCTCTTCGCTTCTCAACTTGTAAATCGCACTATCCTTATCATTCACGTTACCGAAGATGATCGCATCGGCAGCACATGCTTGTTGACAAGCAGTTTTAGCAGCGCCGTCTTTCATCGGGTGACCGGCTTTCTTAGCAGCCAACTTAGCATCTTGTAGGCGTTGTACGCAGAAAGAACATTTTTCCATTACACCGCGGCTACGAACCACAACATCCGGGTTCAATACCATACGTGTTAAGTTGTCGTTCATATCTGCAACATCCAACAAGTTATCTTGGAAGCTATCAGCGCCGTTGAAGTCTCTCCAGTTGAAGCGACGAACTTTATAAGGACAGTTGTTTGCGCAATAACGGGTACCGATACAACGGTTGTAAGCCATCTGGTTCAAACCTTCAGAGCTATGGTTGGTGGCGGCAACAGGACAAACGTTCTCACACGGAGCATTATCACAATGCTGACACAACATCGGTTGGAATACTACTTCCGGATTATCAACATCTCCGCTGAAATAACGGTCGATACGGATCCAGTGCATTTCGTGCGCTAAGATCACTTGTTCTTTACCTACAACGGAAACGTTATTTTCCGCTTGGCAGGCAATGGTACAAGCACCGCAACCGAAGCAAGTATTCAAGTCGATAGACATACCCCACTTGATACCAAGGTTAGCATGTTTATCAGGATATAAAGTACCGTCATAACGGAAATCTTCACCGTAACGGGCTAATTCCTTCCTGTCTTCGTTTACTTCTTCAGGATTAGCGAGGAATTCTTCCAGGGTAGTTTCCTTAACAATCGGGCGACCTTCATAGCTATTATGCGTCTGGGTTTGACCGATCGGGTACATCTTGCCGGTAGCTTCGGCTTCAACAGCAGTGCTGAAGTAGTCGAAAGTAGTACCGTTATATGTTACGAACTTGTAAGCATTTTGACCCACTTCACCGGCAGCTTTACCTACATTTTCTTTCTTACCGCGACCGTAACCTACGGCGATAGCCACCACTTCAGGATGAATACCCGGTACGATCAGCAATGGCAATTCCATTTCTTTGCCGTTGGCCTTAACCTTTACAACTCTTTTATCTGCGTGGATTTCATAATCATCACCCAGTTGTAAGCTGTTCAAGTCTTTCGCATGGGAGTTAGAAACGCAGAGGTAGTTATCCCAAGTAGCGCGTGTAATCGGGTCAGGCATTTCTTGCAACCAAGGGTTGTTAGCCTCTTTACCGTTACCGATCGCCACTTTTTCATACACTACCAATTCAAATTTGCCACCCGCTTTCGTTTTGATTTTGCTAGCAGCAGTGGCTACATCGCCATTGAAGGTAGCGCCACCTAAAGCCGGTGCTGTGGCAGGTTCAACTATACCATCTTGCAAAGCTTTATCCCAAGCAGCTTGAGAACCCAGTTTGGCAATCCAAGCATCCTTCAGGTAATCTTCCCAAAGTGTTGGGTTACCGGACCAAGTCAACAAAGACTGTTCGAAAGCCCTGGTTTTAAATAACGGGGCGATAGTAGGTTGCGTGAAGCTGAAATAACCCGTTCTAGGTTCAGCATCACCCCAGCTTTCCAAGTAATGGTGAGCCGGAACCAAGTATTTAACTAATTCTGTAGTTTCATCGTAACGATCGTTCAAAGAAACGGTCAACGCCACTTTTTCTAGACCCTTTTTGAAGTTATCCGCATCAAAATAGTCGTAAACAGGGTTTACACCGTGCAGGAACAAGGCGCCTACATTTCCGGCATTCATATCGGAAACCAATTGCACCATATCAGCATCGATACCTTGACGGTAGTTGCTGGTAGTAGCCCAATCGATCGTGGCACCGTTAGCGCCTGCCAAGTTGTTGATCGCGTTTACCAAGATTTGAACATTCACATCGTTAGAACCGCAAACAACCAAGGTTTTACCTTGATTAGCCTGGATGGCTTTTGCAGCTTTAGCGATACCTTCTTTCAAACGGGCATTGCTGATAGCAGGAGCGGCAACATTACCGCCCAATGCTGCGTAAAGATTCAAAACAACAGCACCCAGCTCGGAAGGTTTGTGTGTATACCTTTCATCCGCGTTAGCACCGGTCAAGCTCATCATACTTTCAAAATGAAAGTGCTTGCTCATGCTCGGGTTCTTTTGATTGATTTTACGGTTTTGACCGTATTGTTTAGAAAATTCAGCGGGACTTAACCAGGTACCGAGGAAATCGGCGCCCAAGCTAACAATCACCTTTGCATTTTCGAAGTGGTAAGAAGGTAATACCCTTTTACCGTAGCTAGCTTCATTAGCCAACAGCATACCGGCAAAAGAGAGTGTATCGTAAGTTACGTGGCGGCCGCCCGGATATTTGGCAACAAATTCGCCGATAACTTTCTTAGTAGAAGGGGAGAGGATGGAAGAAGTCAACACAACGGCTGATTTTCCACCGATAGCAGCTAAACCGGAAGCGATTTGCTTATCAACTTCGGCAAAGTTTAACTCCTGGATTTTAGATTTATCACCTTTAGTAGAGTTCAGACCGGGGAAACGCAGGCGAGCCACATCGTACAGGTGCAAAACAGAACCTTGAACGCGGGCGGTAGTTGCGCCACCGGTGATAGATGATAGTTCGTTACCTTCAATTTTGATAGGTCTGCCTTCGCGGGTTTTTACCACGACAGGAACAAACTCACCGTCTTGAACGTAAGTAGAAGCATAATAATTTGGTACACCCGGGGTAATATCCTCAGGTTTATTAACATACGGAATAGCCTTTCTTACAGGTATTTCACAGCTTGCAGCAATCGTGGCAGCAGCCGTGGTAAACCCTAAGTATTTCAAGAAATCCCTACGCGGGGTAGTAGCATTCAGCAGGCTTTCACTCTCTTCAAAAGGGAGATCTTCCCTGAATTCGTTAGCCACTGCTTCCTGGTGAGAAGCGGTATTGTGCAACTCCTCCAAGCCTTTCCAATACTTTTTTTGCTCCATGTTATTTATTACGAGTTACGATTTACAAATTGTTCTTTCCCAGTTTCCTGCTTCCTTATCAAGAGTATAAACAGGTTACTTTATATATCATTCATACAACAATCGCCGCCTTTCAGTGCGACGATCGCTATACTATTTTAGTAGTGACATTTTTGACATTCTGTACCACCCAATGTTTCAACGGTAATATCACTGGCTTTCATTTTACCGTTCGCGATATCTTCATGTAGTTTCTCGAAAATGGTAAAGTATTTGTTTTCAGTGAATTGAACATTGGTTGTGCGGTGACAGTTAATACACCATCCCATGGATAAGTCAGCGAATTGGTGTACTTCGTCCATGTCTTGAATAGGACCGTGACAAGTTTGACATTGTACTTTACCGGCTACTACGTGCTGTGAGTGGTTGAAGTAAACATGGTCAGGTAAATTGTGGATTTTAACCCACTCGATCGGTTTACCCGGTTTAGTATATTTACTGGCATCCTTATCCCAGCCGATAGCATCATATAACTTCTGTATTTCGGCAGTACCATTTACCTTCTTGCCTTCAGCAGTGTATAAATCCGGACCGGTATATTCATTAATAGACTTGTGACAGTTCATACAAACATTCTCCGGCGGAATCATAGCATGCTTACTCTTCTCAGCTCCGGAGTGGCAGTACAAGCAGTTGATCTGGTTAATCCCGGCGTGTACTTTGTGTGAATAGAAGATCGGCTGTTCCGGCATATAATCTTTCTGGCGACCTAAACCGATAGCTCCCTGGATTGTGAAATAACCACCCACCATAAATAAGAGCACAATGCAGATTGCGATATATGCTTTATTACGGTAGAAAGGAACAGGCTCCGGAGTAGGTTGACCCTCTTTATCAGCAGCCAACTTGTTCAAGTTGCTGTTGATCTGCATCAGGACAATCGCAACAACGGCCAAGATCAAGGTAATAATACCGAAGATCAGGTTGTTGGTAGAGTTGTCCGTTTTACCAGTGGTAGCGGTTGCTCCAGGAGCACCGGCAGCGCCGCCGGGAACAACTTTCTCTTCTTTCGCGATATAAGCCAAGATATTGTCGATGTCCTCATCAGTGAAACTTTCGAAAGGAGTCATTACGACATTGTACTCTGCGTACAACTGCTTGGCATATTTATCACCTGAAGCGATTACCTTTTGAGAGTTACGGATCCAGGCATGGAGCAATTTCTTGTCTGCCCATCTACCTTCAACACCAGCCAAAGCAGGACCAGTTAATTTCTTGTGAACATTATGACAACTAGCGCAATTGGCTTTAAATAAGGCTTGACCTGCGGCTGGGTCACCCTGAGCTTTAGTAGTTAAGGATGACAGTACTAGACCAGCGCATAGGATAAAGACACTCACAAAATGCTTGCGCAAACGAATGGAAACACGACGATACACAGTCTATATTAATTTAGATTTGACCAAAGATTCCTTAAAAGTGCTCGCAAAAATAAGACAGAATGTTGACAATTTCCCAACAATCCTAAAAAATTCTTACGGGCTTATATGCTATATTTTATTGATTATTAAATTGCTTCCGTTGGCTTAAACTCCCTACTATTAAAACTTTCAGACGTTTTGGCGACCCTTATCAGTTGCTTCCTGGAGTCCCGGTCATATAAGATATAGTTATGTAATTCCTTGTGAACAACTATAATTGTCAATATCTCATCTAACCATTTTCCCCGGAAAAGCCATAAAATATCCGGGCTTCAGCCTCCTTCTCCAATTTAACCCGACCAAATTAGTAAATGTTAAAATTCCCTTTCCTGACTTAAATCATATTTCAGTGAAAAGCGCCCTACAATTTTTTATATAATGGAAATTCTAAGCCTCGATCATTGTTCAACATGTATCTGCAATGCTCTACCCGGTGTGTATGTACAGGTTCTAACACCTTAATATATATAATAGATTTGTTGGTTCTTTACTGGCTTGGCGCCCTTGTGTCATTTATCTAGTGCTAGCCTTTTCACCCAATAACAAGTTTCATGAGCCCAAGGTTTACTACAACCTTGAAATTAAAGGTAGTATTTGTAAAACACGGATTTATAGGGCCAATAACGACATGCTTCTCAAGCAATTGTAAGAGATCACAATATAAAATAAAGATATTTTATATAAAAACCTACAAAAACGCCGATAATTTAGCTTGTATAATATAATATATAGAGCCTGCTATTTGAATGCTTCTTCCTATTTTTGCAGCCGTTACAAATACTATTAATCAAATTCCATTGAAGAATATTGCCATTTTTGCCTCCGGAAACGGAAGCAACGCTCAAAAAATTATTGATCATTTCAAGGGAAACGACCAGGTTTCCGTGAAATTTATCCTCTGCAACAAACCGGGCGCCGGGGTATTTAATATCGCGGAGAAAGAAGGTATTCCTTCTGTTTTAATTAACCGGGAGGATTTTTATAAATCCGACAACTATGTCGTTTTATTAAAAGAAGCGGGTATCGACCTCGTGGTTTTGGCAGGATTTCTATGGAAAGTTCCCGCTAACCTAATTGAAGCCTTCCCTAACAGGATCATTAACATCCACCCCGCGTTATTACCCAAATACGGGGGGAAAGGCATGTATGGACATTTTGTTCATGAAGCCGTAGTGGCTGCCCGGGAGCAGGAAAGTGGCATCACCATCCATTATGTTAATGAGCATTATGATGAAGGCGCACCCATCTTGCAAGAGAAATGTGTACTTTCAGAAAACGACACCCCGGAAGACGTAGCGAGGAAAGTACAAGCCCTGGAACATCAATGGTTTCCCATAATTGTGGAACGATTATTGACAACTTTATAATATCATGCATCATTTAATATTGATGCCTTTACGATATCCAAACAGGTATGAAAAAAATTGTTATCGCCCTTGTTATTACTTGCTGTTCGCTCCAGTTGTCGGCCCAGGAGAATCCTGTCGCGCCTTCAAAAAGCACGCTGAAAGTAAACCCGACAACGCTAATCAATGAATTGGACTTATACTGGGAGCAAGAATTGAGCAATAAATTCAGCCTGGAGTTCGGCGCTACCTTTATTTATAGTGATTACCCTGATTACCTGTTGTCGAAGCGGATCGATATCGGTCAGAAAAAACCGGATATCTCTACCGACCAGTTCGTGGAAGGCCTTGGTTTTGGTGCAAGGGTCGGTTTCAGATGGTATTTATTCGCTCTTAACGGTAGCCAACATGCCAGCGGAACCTATTTCCAACCTTCATTATTATATAAGAGGGTGTATTATCCCGCTACCGATTTCGACTTTAACGATGAAGTCTTCAAAAATAAAGCGCACAAGGATGTTTATGGATTACAATTCCTGATCGGCAGGCAATTTACCCGCCAGAAAGTGGTGTTCGATCCTTACCTGGGTGTCGGCATCCGGGGAAAAGTATACCATTATGCTAATTACAACGTGGAAAACGATGTGCTGAACTTAGATAAAGGCCATATGGTAAGTATCTTACCGAGTGTTCACCTAGGCATAAAAATCGGCCTCAACCTCTAGCGGATCATTTGCTCCATAATACATAAAAGCCTGCCCGGATTGCATATACAAGGGGCAGGCTTTGTTTTTAACCCATAAAAAACTATTTGATGCTGAACCTAGCCCCCACGAATCCCCGGATGCCCTGGTTTGGCGCGTACACGTACGATGGATCGAAAGTCAGCGCATAGGGATTCCCCGGGGTTGGCAATGCATTCCCCTGTTGGTCAAAACTAACATCCTTGTCAAAGGGATCAAACGGCCGCGCGATGGCATCTCTTCGTGGACGGAAGTTTAAAAGATTTTTTATCCCGGCATAGATCTCGCACTGCGAGCCGATCTTTTTCGTGAATTGAATGTTTTGAATACTCCAAACCGGGGAATTTTCCGGGCGGGGATCCAAATCACTGACCAAGGGCAATTTCATGGGCCCGTAAATATTTCCGGTATAATCTACCGATAAAGCCAATGGCTTAATATTATATGATATTACCCAGGTGCCGGAAATTTTTTCCGTTAGCAAGGGCCGGGATCTCCTTTGTCCCCCCTCTTCATCTTCCACCTGGTAAACATCGGTATAAGTCATCCCGGCAATTATTTTTAGCGGGAAGCGAAAGCTGATATCCATGTTCATACTCAAGCCCTTGGAGATAGCATAACCATCCAGGTTATCATAAATAACTTGTTGATAGTTAGTTTCGTAGTCCGGTATGATCTTATTGGAGAACCTGGTATAAAATGCCGTAACGTCAAAACCAAGGAAACTCTGTCCCCAATTGAACTTATTGGTATAATTAAGGTTAATATTCCAACTTTTCTCCGGCTTCAGGTCATTTTTAATGATAACATCCCTAGCACCCGTAAGCGCGGCATGATCTTCGGTAAACAGGGAAACCACCCTGTAGCCGGTGCCGGCATTCAGGCGTAATACATGTTTATAATTTGGACTCCACTTATAAGCAATCCTAGGTGTAAAAATGTTACCATGGATGGAGTTATAATCATACCGCAAGCCCATCAGCAAGGTATGATTCCGGTGAAAGGCATATTCATCCTGGATAAAAATTCCCGGCAGGAATGTTTCTTGGGCTTGGTTAACAAATATCCCGTCCTTTTCTTTATTAGTAACCGGGGTATTATCATCATAGTAGGTATATCTTACCGGGATACCGGCCACCAGGCTGTGGAACTTTATTTCCTTATCCCATGTTAGCTGCCCGAAGGCGATCTTTTGCGTTGCCAGGAACCATGTGTCGCCATACGCTGAATTTTGATCATGATAATTTAACGAGTACTGGAACATGAGCCGCTCCGAAGCGGGTAACTGGTAATTCCCGATCAGCTCCCATCGCTTCGTATAAATACTTTCCCCGTAAACTTCGTTGCCGCCCCGGTACTTAGGTTCCCAGTTCATCTGCCCACCCCAGCGATCTTCGTAATAAAACCTGGCTGCCAAGTTGGCCACTCGATCCAGTTTCCTTTTAAACGACCATTTATTGAATATGGAGATCCTGTGTTGTAGCGTAACATCGGTAAAACCATCATGATTTTTGTCGAGGGGATGTTGATAATTATAATAATTCACCCCGAGCAGCGAATGTGCCTTTTTCGCGATATTGAATTTATAGCCCAAATCCACATTCAACTCCTGCCAGGTAGTTCCCATGACATCAGCAGTAAATTTAGATGCCGCATCCGGGTTCTTCGTAATGATATTGATCAAACCTGCAACAGCTTCCGATCCGTATAAAGTCGAAGCCGGACCTTTCACAATCTCTACACGCTCCACCAAGCTGTTGGGAATGCCGGAAAGTCCATATACCGTTGATAATGCGCTCACAATTGGCATTCCATCGATCAACACCATCGTATAAGGTCCTTCCAAGCCATTGATATGGATATCACCGGTATTACAAACATTACAATTGATTTGCGGACGAACACCATTCACATTTTGCAAAGCATCGAAAATGCTGGGCGTGGGGTTCTTTTTGAAGAAAAGCGGCGTGTAAACTTCCACGGGAACAGGGCTTTGCATTTTGCTTACCGGCTTTAAAGTGCCGCTGATAACTACCTCCTGGAGCCCCGAAGCCGCCGAAAGCATTTTAATTTCCAGTTGGTTCTTCCCATTTTTTACCTGGACGACCTGTTTTATTTTTTCATAACCCACCGCTGTAACTTGAATGTAATATTTCCCAACCGGGACATCTGCCAGGATGAAAGAGCCGTCCTCCGAAGTAACGGCGCCCAGGTTTGTTCCCAGCAAGCCGACACTGGCATAAGGCACAGCTACCGAATCAGACAACACTTTCCCATACACGGTAGCTTTCGATTGTGCCAATAATAAAACAGGGCATAGGGATAGTATCAAAAAGGGTAAAATTCTATTTAGCATGATAAAAGGTTAAAGTTTTAACTTCTTTGCAAATTTAAATTCAGAACAGCTATTCATCTAAATTTTTATTTAGTCTTATCTAAATTTATTAAAATTAACAAAAACCCTTATCCAATAAGGCTTACAGCAATTAAAGAATAACTTTAATTGCAAATACAGCGCTTAGATTAGAATATTATTCTCACTCAAAAAACAGTAATGCCCGGTTATCGAGTGATTGTTTTACTGGGCAAAATGCATGTCGAAAACATCAATAATACATTGATAACCAAATAAAAGTGCCGCCTATCAACCTTAATCAGAGCATATGGTGGCGGCACTTAGGCAGGACTAAAATATTTTTTAGGTCAATGGGCTATTTTACGCCCCAACCACCAATTATGTACATGCGCGTAAATGATAACCGTGATGGATAGGATTAATACCGGGACACTCCATCCATCATTGATCCAGTAATGCGAAGCCAGCAAACCGGCAAAACCGGAAGCAAAAAGCGGCAATAAAAACCATTTCCCGTGATGCTTTCGCCAACCGTGGATCAATGACCATGTCCCTAAAATCAAAGTACAGGCTATAATTATCCCTTCGAAAGATTCATGACCCTCCGCGTGCTCCGATACGATCGGGGAAACCGCCAAAACCAAGGGCATTACTAAGCAATGCACAGCGCATAATAGGGAAGCTGTAACCCCTAAAGCATCCAGGTTGATTTTCATCTTCATCCAATTTTTATTCAGAATGCAAACTTATGTATTATTTGCAACATTGTTGCATAATTATTTTTATTTTTGCATACGGAAACGTATCCGTAGAGTTTTAACTTAAAATATGATGGCTTTTGGCAAGATGTGTAGTAACTTTGAAGATCGATTTGAAGTACCAAAGAGAAGGGAACTATGTCAAAAAAAGCGATATTTTATATAGTGTTCTTTGTTGCATTGAGCGCTATGTTCGTTGGCTACAATGCCTACGTTATTAAGGATGAGACCGGTAGTTATTATGGTAAAGAAAAACTGCCTTACCTCGGTTCTCCCGGGCATGAAGTGCAAGGTTTTTCCTTCGTAAACCAGGAAGGCAAAACGATCACGAAAGATTCCGTGAAAGGCAAATTTTACGTGGCAGAATATTTCTTTACAACCTGCACAGGTATTTGTCCGAGGATGAATGAAAATATGGAGAAGGTCTACGAAGCTTATAAAGACGATCCTAATTTCCGAATTTTATCGCATACCGTAGATCCGGAGTATGACAGCGTCCCCATTCTTAAAGCTTACGCGGAAAAACATCATGCAGATGCTAAAAATTGGTGGTTCTTAACCGGTTCTAAAAAAATGTTATACAAACTGGCCAGGGAAAGTTACCTCGTTGATGATGGGCATTATACCGGAGATGAAGATTTCGTTCATACCCAATGGTTCGCACTTGTAGACGGTAAGGGCCGTATCAGGGGATTATATGAAGGCACTAAAAAAAGTGATATCAATAAGTTGATCAAGGATATTGACCGCTTAAGAACTGAATAAATACAGGGAGAGTTATGGCAACGCAAAAACAAAAAGAGAAAATTGCTACTTGGTTACGCGCTTGCAACTTGAGTGTTACAGAAACCCGCATCAAGATATTGGAATTATTCCTCAAGAGCAACGGCGCATTAGAACATGCTGATTTTGAGAAATTAACGGGTCAAACATTCGACCGCGTTACGATTTACCGTACTTTACAAACTTTTCTGGATAAGGGATTAATTCATAAAATTCCCACGACAGATACTTCTGTCCGCTACGCGCTCTGCAAATCCGATTGCAAGGAGCATGAGCATCACGATCAGCATATCCATTTTAAATGTGAGCAATGCGGCACTACTACCTGCTTGGATGAAACGGATGTACCCAACATTCATTTACCCAAGGGATACAATATGCATAATGTAGAAGTAGTAGTGAACGGGGTTTGCAAGGACTGTAAATAATAATTCCCCCGCTAACCTAAATTGAAAATTCATGCTGGCGGGGGATCAAATAATATGATGAAAAATTACTTGCTTATGAAGCCAGGATATGCTCGATTTCTTCTTGTACAAAATCAGCTAATTCCTTAACATAAGCAGGGGAGAAGTCAAACTTAATTCCCGCCGCTTCGTATAATTCATGTAAAGTTTTCGTATAACCCAGGCTCAAGGCATTCATATAATTCTCTAACGCTTGCGCCGGATTTTCGCGGTATTGCTTCCACATCGCGATCGCACCCAATTGGGCAATCCCGTATTCGATATAATAAAATGGCACTTCAAACAAATGCAACTGCCTTTGCCAAGCATTTTCACGGATCGTTTCAAAACCCGACCAGTCAACAATCTCCGTGGAGAACATTTGCTGGATATCGTTCCATGCCTGTGTACGTTCCGCTACGGAATGTTGCGGATGCTCGTATATCCAATGTTGAAATTTATCGATCGTAGCAATCCAAGGAAAAATGTTGATAGCCCGCTCCAGTTGTTGCAGTTTAGCTCTTTTCAGATCGGCTTCATCCCGGAAGAATATATCCCAATGATCCATCGTGAACAATTCCATGCTCATGCTCGCTACTTCTGCTATCTCGCTCGGGTACTCCTTAAACGCTGTTAACGGCAAATGATGGCTCAGGAAAGAATGTACGGCATGGCCGCCTTCGTGTACCATCGTGGTAAGATCTTTCATCTGCCCGGCGGCATTCATGAATATAAAAGGAACGCCTGTTTCGGGCATCGGGCAATTATAACCGCCCGGCGCCTTTCCTTTGCGACTTTCCAGGTCTAACCTTTGCATCTCTTTCATCACGCGGATACAATCGGCAAAATACGGATGCAGCTTGTTAAAACATTCGATTGTTTTATCAGTAAGTTCAGCGCCTGTTTCAAACGGCGACAAAGGTTCTTGTCCCGCGGGTTCTGCATCGGTATCCCAGGGCCTCATGTGTTCCAAGCCAAGTTTGGCCTGTTGACGTTCAAGGCTTTTTTTAACCAGGGGAACGATATGTTGGCGCACCGCTTCATGGAATTGAAAACAATCTTCCTTAGCATATTCGAACCGGCCCAATTCCTCGAATTTATAATCGCGGTAATTATCAAAACCAGCATTTACGGCTACATGGTGCCTTTTCTGCACTAATTGGGAATAGAGGTTATCCAATGCCTCTTTATCTTCCAAACGACGTTTGCCCGTTTTGGTAAACACGGATTCGCGGAGCTCGCGGTTGCTGCTTTCCAAGAATTTAGCCGCTTGTTGCAGAGTATACTCCTTTCCATCCAGTTCAATCGTCATTTTTCCGGCGATGGCTCCATATTGTTGAGCCATTACACTTAGTTCGGCTTGTAACGGAATATTTTTCTCCTGGAACAATTTCACTTGCTTGCGTACGCTTCTCAGGTAGGGGAAAAATTGTTTTTTGTCTAATTGATCCACGAATGGGGACTCCAACATTTTCCGGTTCAGCGCATCAGCATAAGGCTGTAGCTTCGGTTGGATCTCCATGCAGAAATATGCAAATGCTTCTTCGAGGGATTTATCCGTGGTATCGCGGGTCATGTTAACTTGGCGCCAACAGGCATCTTCACCGATCACCGCTTCCAACTCGCTGATATCCCGGAGCCAATGATTTAAATCCTCCAGGGAATCGATCTTCCTTTCTTTCAGCTCTTCAAAATAAGGTTGTAGCGCTTCCCAGGTTGTTACTTTGAAATCTGCCGGGAGCAGTTGCCTCGGGGCAGGCTTTATATGTGCATCTAGATTCAACATAAATTCATCTTATTTTAAAAAAAATTCCAAGCAAGCTGTAGGTATAGCAAGAATAAACCAGGCTAATACGGCTACAGGATGCTTGGAATGTTAAGTTATGAATTCCGGGAGAAATATATTACTCCCCTGATTTCTTTTTACGGGTAGTTTTAGGTTTGGCAGGCGCTTCTTTAGCATCATCAGTGCCAGCTTCTTTTTTGGCCTTTGTTGCTTTCTTAGGCTTTGCTTCTTTCGGGGCATCTTCACCCTCGGTGGCAGTTTTAGCTTTAGCCTTAGCTTTGGCTTTAGGCTTTGCTTCTTTCACCTCTTCCGTAGCTTTGCCGGCTTCTTCAACCTGCGCGGCCTCTTCTACCGGGGCTTCTTCTTCTGCGAGGGCTTCCTCGAATATCAACAGGTCGTTAGTTTTGAGGATGCCAAACCATTTGATCATCTTCTTCATATCACTAACATATACCCTTTCTTCATCGAACTCGGGGAATACGTTTTTGAAGTAAGATTTGATCGCGTTATTATCGGATTTAGCTTCGATCAAAGGGAATTTAGCTTCATTTTCTTGCATGGCTTTGAAAACAGAAGCCAAGTTTACGTTATCACCTGTTGTGAATACTTCAATGCTCTCCAAAGGCGTAAAGTTATGGATGCGGGAAGAAACAAAACGTGTTACTTTATCTTCCAGCGACCTTACAATAGCACCATCCTGTTTACTGGCTACCAATTGGAATAAACCACCTAAACCAGTTATTGCTACGATTTCTCTGTACTGCATGTTCATTTTTTTAAGAAGGGCAAATATAAAAAATTAGCCTATAATGCCCGCTTTCTAATTTTCAATTTAATTTCCAATATATAGAATAATATCAATTTATCCTTTATAAATCAGGCCCCTATTCATTTCTCACAATTGCCACAACTATCTTTTTACGGCCAACATGCCCCTTAATATCATAATTTTCCAATAAAAAAAGATATTGACCCGCGGGTAAAAGCTTATCCTGATCATCTTTTCCATCCCAAATAAATACATCATTCCCTGCTAAAAGAACGTTTTTCACCCAATGGTTGACTAAATTTCCTAATATATCAAATATATAAACATTCAAGACGTTCCCCGCTAAATCAATAGGTATAGTAAGACTACAGATATCATTCCAACCATCATTATTAGGCGAGATTATCTTGGGATTTACCTTCCAAGATGAACTTCCCTCCAACAAATATCTCGAATTTTCATATCCCGGGGTCCCGTAACCTGCCGATGAGGCTGCCGATTGCCAATTACCATGCACATTTCCCAAGTTCCAACTAACCCGCTCCAATGCAATTCCCTCTACATTCGAAATAGCAGGAGAATGCATACTTTCCCCGTAGCAAAACTCATCCAACACCGTCCCTTTATAATCGAGCAGTAGCGCACAGCCCTGTTCATCAGGGAAGCTGGGTAAGGAAGCTACCGTTCGGCATGCAAATTCGTTTTTACAAATGTATTGTGAACACAGTGAACGGGGATCTTTGCAAAAGACAATATATTCACCGGGTAGTATCACATCCGGCTCCCCGCTGGCTTGCACAATGGTGCCCAAACTTCCATCCCAGTTCCGATTGGCAATAAACAACTGCTGCAAGTTCAACACTTTATCACTCTTATTGTATATCTCCAGG
Source organism: Chitinophaga caeni (assembly GCF_002557795.1). Lineage (NCBI taxonomy): Bacteria > Pseudomonadati > Bacteroidota > Chitinophagia > Chitinophagales > Chitinophagaceae > Chitinophaga > Chitinophaga caeni. Next base: position 937,193 of record NZ_CP023777.1, read on the forward strand.
TAATCTTGTTGGCCAGGGTGCGGATTAAACAGGATTTCATTGATGAGTAACATCCCTTCTGCGGGTGGCTGCGCCCAACCAAATCGAATATCCTTAATCCTGATCTCATCTTCGGAGTCGCAAGTTTTAATTCCCTCGATAGATAAGCGGTGTAAATTCCCGCTATCTAATGGTCTTTCCCATTCCAGCAACAACATGTTTTTGAACGGATCCAAGGTTATAGCCTTGGGATGAATCGCGTTATCTAGCGAATAACGGGATAATAATTGCGCACTTTGAAGGTCGTAAGATACCTCCAGGCAAAGCTCCGTATGGTATTCATCAGGACAATATATTGACCGGATGTCATTAGCATTTGCAACAGTATCGTGGAATTGACTATTGGGCATCCCGGGAGTTCCTCCCGACCCGTTTAAGCTGAATGCCCAGCCAGTACCACCATAGCAAGCCAGTTTATCATCTGTTAATTCCAAGCTCCATCCACCTAATGCCTTAACAGGATCTTGATATAATGACATTTGATATGATACAGCATGAATCCACTGCCCCGAATTATCCAGCAGGATCAATTGATCCTTCGATTGCAAATTTAACATGGTGTTTACCGTACAGACATCTTTCCCCGGAAAAAACTCCCGCGCAGCAATATCGCATATCAATAAATAACTACCTACCACCATACGGACACTTGGCAACAACAAACTACCCTTGGATGAGATCAACTGCCAACCTGCAAGGTTAACAGGATATTGAGCGCTGTTCTTTAGCTCTATATACCGTACCGGGTAAGGCATAGCCGGTAATGGTTGATACATGATTTCGGAGATAAGTATATCCGCCGGCCCGGCTTTAGAAACAGCTATGTTAAATTCAACCGGACCAGACTTGTTTCCGAAATAATCACGAATACCATACAAAGTAAGCGGAAATTCAATATTATGCGGCAGCTGCTCCCGGAAGGAAAGTATTAGGCGGTTTGCGACAACTGGATCCGGCAAGAGATCATAGCCGGGCAAGCTCCCGGCCACCAGGGAAACATCCTTTAGCAGGACGGGAGCATCAAATACGAGTATCCAAGCACTATCATTGAGGGGACTTAACCCTTTCAATACGGGACCTGAACCTATCATTCCGGCCGGCATGATTCTAATATCATCAAAAAAGTGCTGCCCGAAGAAACTTGGTGTTGATTGCCTGATCGCGATACCTATATACCCACCTGGCAAATAAGCTGTATCCTCCATGCTACCTTCTAATTGAAAATACTCGCCGGTGCCGGTGCTATCGTGAAACAGGTACCACCGGTGTTCATCATCCAATAAAAGTCGCAGCTTCCCGGTATTATCAGATTTATTGAAACGTCCATCCCGCCCGTCTATTAGCAATTCCGGTTCAGCGCCCGGAAACTGGCGGTAAAAGGAACATTCATCCTTCGTACCACCCATCCTAACAAAGTATGCAGCAGTGGTAGAAGATGGGAGCACCGCATCGGTGGCGTTGATATACCAATCCACGTAATTAGCGCCGGAAGGATTGAATTTCAATTGAAAAGACAATTCCCAATAAGCGGATCCCGTTACCGGGCTGGCAAAAGAACAGTAAAAACGCGTGTTGGGCAGGAGGCAGGCCGACTGCAATTTGCCATCCCGCACAATAAAATTCGTATCGCCTTCCGGGAAACGGCTTGGATTACCCGGATCATCAAAAGAAAGCAAATACTGGCTACAGGCTATCATTGGCCATAGTAGCAGGCAACAAACAATGGTCAGTTTCATATTCAACTGGGTTTATATGAAGATAAAAAAAATTTAGCTCGTTTAGCCCGGGGTAGTGTAAAAGCCAGTTTGTTGTATTAATTTTGAACTCCTTAAAACATTCAATAAAATTAAAATGAAAGTAGCCGTAGTTGGAGCCACCGGGCTGGTAGGCTCAAAAATGTTACAAGTACTCGAGGAAAGAAACTTCCCTGTTACTGACTTGATTCCTGTAGCCTCTGCCAAGAGCGTAGGCAAGGAAGTAACATTTAAGGGCAAGGCGTATAAGGTGGTGGATGCAGATACGGCTATCTCCATGAAGCCCAATGTAGCTATTTTCTCCGCAGGGGGTAGTACATCCCTAGAATGGGCTCCTAAGTTTGCTGCCGCAGGCATCACCGTTATCGACAATTCCTCCGCTTGGCGTATGGATCCAAGCAAAAAACTGGTAGTACCGGAAGTTAATGGCGACGCTTTAACACCCGAAGACAAAATTATTGCCAATCCTAACTGTTCTACCATTCAAATGGTATTGGTATTGAAACCTTTGCATGACAAATACAAGATCAAGCGCGTGGTAGTTTCAACATACCAGTCCGTTACCGGTACCGGTGTAAAAGCGGTGACCCAAATGATGAACGAAAGGCAAGGTATTAGCGGGGAGAAAGCATACGCCTATGAAATCGATTTGAACGTTATCCCCCAAATCGATGTTTTCATGGACAACGGTTACACGAAGGAAGAGATGAAGATGGTGAATGAAACCAAGAAAATATTGAGAGATGATAGCGTGAAAGTAACGGCAACAACTGTACGTATACCGGTAATGGGCGGTCATAGCGAATCGGTAAATATCGAATTTGAGCAAGAGTATGATGATGCGGCACTGCGTAATATTTTAAGCGCAACACCCGGCATTATCTTAGTAGACGAGCCGGCAAAAGCAGCTTACCCGATGCCGAAAGATGCACACGATAAAGACGAAGTTTTCGTGGGAAGAATCCGCCGCGATGAAACCCAAGAAAAAACGGTAAACATGTGGATCGTTGCTGACAATCTCCGCAAAGGCGCCGCTACCAATGCCGTACAAATCGCGGAATACTTGCTGGCAAAGCAATGGTTATAATACAATTCATTCAAAATTAATATTTCAACAAAACAGGTATGGTCCCTCCAACAGCGGGGCCATATTTTTTAGCCAGATAAATCAGTATCCGCTCTAAACCAAACGCTTACACGAAAAATACCCCGATCCGTGTCATCCTTAAACCGGTAATTTTAAATCTGTTGACATAGTTAATTCTTATCATTTTTTAAAAAAAGGGCATACTATTTACAATAAAACGTACAGGTTATCGATTTCTGCGTTAATATTGCAACAACAGGAGCATATGTTTTCCGGCCATTACCGGGTATATATTTCCGAAAGATTGCAACTAAACCATGCCTATGCTGGGCAAATGCCTAAGATTACCAATTGATTTACAATAATTATGGAGAGCTGGAATTGTCGGGGATGGAAAGGCGGTGACGTAAGTTATCGGACTAACGCCACCGGGCACACGAAAAAGAACGCTAAATTTTAACTTTTTATTGCATTTGTAAAGAATTTACCGTAAATTCACTATCCGCGTTTTTATTGTAACGATTATGCCTAAACGAAAAAAAGAGGGAAAGCCGAATTAGCGCTTACTGATAGCATGTTGATTCAATTTATAATAAATCAACATATTTGGGTTAAAAAATTACACGGAAGTAGTATTGAAATGTGCCAGAATAAATTGAATTTTGATTGACAGTCCTATATCCTATTAGTTATTTTATTGGATGTTTTGAAAATCATTTAATAATTACTAAAGTCCCTTTTTTCCTATGAAAACCAACACCAATCGCGAACTTTTGCTCATGCATAAGTTTACTGAAGAATGGAGCACTAATTTTTCGTCACAAGTATCCAGGATCATGACGATCGTGGATCAGAAAGACACTTTAGACGGAATTATGCCCATCATCGAGGTGGCCAATGTTTACAACCAGCGTTTTGCACAAAACAGGCTAGACAAAGAAAACCTATTAAAAAATCGCAAGACAAGACCTTTCGAATTTCTAATTCACAAAAACTAATTACGAGTAAGTATTGCACACATGCACCTTTCGGATGGTGAACAAGGATTAAAGCATCAGCACAAACTCCTCTTCATTTATCCATGAACGTTATCCTGTGAAATAAAAAACCTAGTTGTCGGTAGCAAGAAATTTTGCTTCCTCCCGGCAACTAGCAGCAAATCTCCGTATAGCCCCCAAAAGCTCTCGAAGTGATTTACCATGATATTATTCCCGGGATCAAGTTAATCTAAAGCGGTATTTAAGAAGTCAACAAAGCTTTGCATTGCCGCGAAAGTCTTCAGCAACTCCCTGGCGAGAGTAGGCTGTGTGAGCATTGTATCCGGCACCTGGCAGGATGCAATAAAACTTTTCAGTTTCAAGTATTCTATAGCAGGGTTATCCATCGAATAACCTTGCGGAGCATTCTTTAAAGCATCACCGGACACGGTTCCGAATTGCTTGATGAATGATTTGTTGCCTACGATCTTTTGAAATTCCTCGAAATTATAATCGATCTCTTGACGTACCTTTTTCAACACGGGCGCTTCCGGCATCCAGAGGCCCCCCGCTAAAAAACTATTGCCGCCGGGTTCAAACTGGAAATAATATCCTGCATAGGCGGACTTCTTACCTCCTTTAGAAAAATAGGCGCCCATATTAGTTTTGTACGGAATCTTATCTTTCGAGAAACGCACATCTTTATAAATGCGGAACGTACAATCTTTCGCAACCAAGTTGCCCAAGTCCGTATCGATCTTACCCAAGCCCTGGATTAATTGCAATACAAGGTTATCGAAATCTTCCTTGGCGGCGATGTAAGCATCTTTGTGTGAATCGAACCAAGGTTTGTTATTGTTTTTCTTAATGTCCTTTAAGAATTTTATAGAGGAAGCTAGTAACATGATCAATTATTATGATAACAAAAATAATTGATTATCACAGCAAAAAAAAGTGTGCGATAAAAGATCGCACACCTGTTACATAATTCGGTTAGTAGTTAAACCTTTCTTATATGAGCCAAAAATTTAAACCGATTCTAAAAATGGTAAACGGCTGCTACTAAAACATTGGCCGTATTACTCTTCGGTGAATCCCCTTTCGTAAATATCATCTCCGAAGCATGATCTAATCGTACTTCCGGGATGATGGTCAAACCACCGACTTTATAATTTCCGGAGAGCGTAAAGCTCCATACATCACCACCATTAGCGAGTTCCTCAGTGCTAGTGAAGACTTTTAAATTGTCTTTATCAGAGAAATATTCGGTTCTTAACGTTAGTCCGAAATGCTCCGTGGGGTCATAATTAAAATACAATGCAGAACCATACCAGTTGCCGGAACCTGCGTCGCTATATGTACTATAGGTACCGTTATAGCCAATATTGAATTTCGTATTTACGGTATATGTGATTACCGCATCCAACTGGTCATTCCGTACGTTGAAAGTATCTTCACCACCGATGTAGTTCAGGTAAGCTTTCACGGGAGAAGCTTCCTTGATAAAAGCCAATTGCGCCCCGATGTACTTCTTGTTGGTGAAGGAAGCCGATTTAAAATCGGTAGGATCGAATACCCCTAACATGGCAGAGAAATTAGATCCCAATGATAAATCGGCCTTCACACCGGTATGGAAAAAGGGTCCATAGGAAAACATGTAACTCATGCTATAATTCCTATTCAGATAAGCATCGACTAGCTCGTATCCAACGTGCGTCGTCCAGCTTCCGATTGTAAATTTTAAGAAATCAGCAGGGGCATACGATACATTCAATTGCTTAATAGCTAACTCGCTGGTACCTGCATCATTATATGAAAATTCTGCGGCTCTTTTGCCGAAACCTACATCTGCAACAAATCCTACATTCTTGTAATTATGCTCTAACTTGAGCGATATCATTCCCAACTCGAAAGAATTATGGGAATTGGTGAAACTCGTTTTGTTGTCTGAGACGTTTTTATTGAAATTGTATTTATAATATACATCCGCTGAACCGCTCAATTTCAATCCTTCGGGAAGTAATCTCAAACTGTCTTGCGCGTAGGTGGCACAAGCAACGACCAGGGCCAACACCAGTAATAATCCTTTTTTCATTAGCATTAATTTTGGTTGATAAAATGGGGTGGAAAACTGCTGCAAATGTTAAGGTGCTAATGATGATGATGGGTGGAACTTGACTAAACTCCGTATGTAAAGAACTAATTGTAAAAAAATCTTTTTGGCAACAACCGCCGCAGCGCACCACGACAAGGCGCCGCAACGGTTGTCTTGAATTTTTAAAACTGGCTATTATTGCGGGAGTAATTCATCTTCCTCTTTTAATGTGCCATTACCGCTAACAGACATGATCTGGGCATGGTAATTTTCGTTGTGCTGCGATACATCCAAGCCCAAATCTTCTTCTTCCTCGGAAACACGAAGTGGGTGTATCATGTCAATAAGCTTGAATATTGCATAGGATACCGCGAAACTGTAAGCTACCACGATAACCATTCCCGTCAATTGTGTCAGGAATAATTTCGGATTGCCATACAACAAGCCATCGCTTCCTGCCGCATTGATAGTTGTCGTTGCAAACACACCTGTCAACAACATACCTACCATACCACCTACACCGTGACAAGGGAATACATCCAAGGTATCGTCGATAGTTGATTTCGATTTCCAATGAACCACCATGTTAGAGATGATAGCCGAAATGAACCCGATGAAAACACTTTGCGGGATCGCCACGAAGCCGGCAGCGGGCGTAATCGCAACCAAACCTACCACGGCACCGATACAGAATCCCAACGCTGAAGGTTTACGACCACGGATCACATCGAAAAATACCCATGATAAGCCTGCCGCCGCTGAAGCGGTATTCGTAACAGCGAAAGCAGAAACTGAAAGGGAATTGGCGGCTAATGCCGAACCGGCATTAAATCCGAACCAACCGAACCACAACAAACCGGTTCCCAACAATACAAACGGGATGTTGGCCGGTGTAATATCTTTTTTCTCAACATGATCTCTCCTACGTTTCAATACCAACGCACCGGCGAGCGCAGCACAACCCGCAGAAATGTGTACCACCGTACCACCTGCAAAGTCTAATACGCCCATCTTCAATAAGAAACCATCGGCATGCCAGGTCCAGTGCGCAATTGGAGCATATACTAAAAGGCTGAATAATACCATGAACAGCACGTAAGAAGTAAAGCGGATGCGTTCTGCAACGGCGCCTACCACCAAAGCCGGGGTAATCACGGCAAATTTCAACTGGAATAAAGCAAATAATAATAACGGTATAGTTCCTACCGGCGCTCCATCGGGGATACCTTTAAAGAAGAAGAAGGTACGCGGATCACCTATAAAACCACCGAGATCATCACCGAAAGCCAGGCTGTATCCAACAACTACCCAAAGGATACTGATGATACCCGTAGCAATAAAGCTTTGCATCATGGTGGAGATAACGTTCTTGCGGTTCACCATACCTCCGTAAAAGAATGATAAGCCGGGGGTCATTAAAAACACGAGGCAAGTAGCTACTAATATCCAAGCTACATCTGCCGTGTTGTATTTACTCACATCGGCAAATGCGGGGACCGACGGAATAAATATGCCTATGCAGGCCAAAGCTGCCAAAAAGATAAATGGCAAATAATCTTGAAATAATGTTTTCTTCATAGCACTTGATTTTATAATTCGCAATAAAAGTATAATTACGATATAAAAAATCAAATAGAAGGCTATAAAAATGGAAATATTTGAAAAATATGCAGAAATAGCCTTTCAACAACTAATCATATTACAAATAATTATATGTTAATTTATATTTTAGCTGTTTGGGAATTGGCTCGCGGGGCATAAAATCAATTTAAATCATTGATATTAAACCATTTATAATATCATTAATTTTATGTGAAGATTTTCAAATTTTCGATATTTAAATTAGTACCGCTTATTTACATTAACTCTTATAAATAATTATTGTTCAATATTTTACATAAAATCCAAATACATATATGTTACGAAAAAGAAGATTAATTTTAAATAATACATTATAAATAATTCTATATTTATAATATTTAATCAAGCTTGATTTTAATCTACCGTTTCATCATTTCTAATTGCTGTTGCATTGCGAACATCTGGTCGCGCAATCTTGCCGCTTCCATAAAGTCCAAGTCCTTGGCAGCCTTTTCCATATCCTTTTTAACCTTCCCGATAGCTTTTTCCATCTGCGGGATCGTATTGATATTACTATATGCTGCTCCCTCTTCCGAAACGATGGTTAACTCGTCATGCACTGCCAAAGGTGAATCTTCATCGTAATGCTTGATCTCCAGCACGCTTGTTTGTCCCAAGATCTGCTCCTTGCTTTTGCGAACGGTTCTCGGCGTAATTCCATGTTCTTTATTATAGATATCTTGTTTCGCGCGGCGACGATCCGTTTCATCGATCGTGCGCTGCATGCTATCCGTGATTTTATCGGCATAAAAGATTACGAGGCCATCCACGTTACGGGCAGCACGGCCTGCCGTTTGGGTCAGGGAGCGTTCATCTCTCAAGAATCCCTCTTTATCCGCATCCAGGATTGCCACCAGGGAAACTTCGGGCAAATCCAACCCTTCCCTTAGCAAGTTTACCCCTACCAGCACATCTATATTCCCTAACCTCAGGTCACGCAAAATCTCTACTCGCTCCAGGGTATCCACTTCGGAGTGGATGTACCGGCTTTTAATATTGATGCGTTCCAGGTATTTATTCATTTCTTCCGCCATCCGCTTGGTTAGCGTTGTTACCAGCACACGGTCGCCTTTTAAAACACGCTTATCAATTTCATCCAATAAATCATCGACTTGGTTCACGCTGGGGCGGATTTCAATCGGTGGATCCAACAAACCGGTAGGTCTTACAACCTGTTCTACAACCACGCCATCTGTTTTGCGTAATTCGTATTCTCCGGGGGTAGCGCTCACGTACACGACCTGGTTGGTCATTTGCTCAAATTCGTAAAAGTTGAGCGGGCGGTTATCTAATGCCGAGGGCAAACGGAACCCGAAATCAACCAATGTAAGTTTCCGGGAGCGGTCGCCGCCATACATCCCGCTAATCTGCGGGATGGTTACGTGGCTTTCATCGATCACCAATAGAAAGTCCTTGGGAAAATAGTCCAACAAACAGAACGGCCTCGTTCCGGGAGAGCGCCTGTCGAGGAATCTACTATAGTTTTCGATGCCGTTGCAATAACCTAATTCACGGATCATTTCCACATCGTAGGTCACCCTTTCCGCTAAGCGTTGCGCCTCGATCAATTTCCCTTGTTCCTTGAAATAATTCACCTGTGCAGACATTTCGTCCTGGATCTCTGTTAAGATTTGGTGCATCATATCTTTCGGCGCCAGGTAGAGGTTAGCAGGAAAGATCGCCGCGGTATCCATTTTCCCGATACGTTTACCCGTTTCAACTTCAAAGCTTTCGATTTCCTCGATTTCATCGCCAAAGAAAGTGATCCTGTAACCGTAGTCAACATAAGGTAGGTTAATGTCTACCGTATCTCCCTTCACACGGAAGTTACTCCTGTTAAAATCCCCGGTGGTGCGGGTATATAAAGCATTCACCAATCCATGTAACAAGGTATTGCGGCTCATTACCTGTCCTTGGTGTAAACGGATGATGCCGTTTTCAAATTCAGTGGGGTTCCCCATACCATAAATGCATGATACGCTCGCTACGACTATAATATCCCTTCTGCCGCTTAATAAGTTCGAGGTAGCTCTCAATCTCAGCTTATCCAGTTCCTCATTGATAGATAAATCTTTTTCTATGTAAGTATCACTCACGGGCATATAAGCCTCCGGCTGATAGTAATCATAATAAGAAACGAAATACTCCACGGCATTATCGGGAAAGAATTGCTTCAGTTCTCCGTATAGCTGCGCCACGAGGGTTTTATTATAAGTTAGTACCAAGGTAGGCTTCTGCGTATTCTGGATAACGTTGGCCATGGTAAAGGTCTTACCGGAACCGGTTACTCCCAGCAATGTCTGGTGCTTTTCCCCATCGAGAATTCCCCCGGTTAATTGCGCGATAGCCGTGGGTTGATCCCCGGCGGGTTGATATGGCGATTGTAATTGGAATGGCATGTTAAATATTTATATTTGATGTAAATGGGAGTATAAAAACTTTTTTATTCAGTTGTTCTCGCGGAACTTTACATTCAAAATTAACTATTCATGCACAAATTGATCAATTTTAAGAAAACAATTATACTGGTATTGATCCTGGTATTAGGCAGTAATACATATGCATGGGGCCCAACGGGGCATCGGGTGGTTGCAGAGATTGCCAATAGGCATTTAAGTTCCCGGGCAAAAAAAGCGATTGCCGGCATCATCGGAAACGAAAGCTTGGCGATGATTGCCAACTGGCCCGATTTCATAAAATCCGATACTACTAACAAATACAAGCATACTTCCCCCTGGCATTATGTGGACTTCCCCGGCCACATATCCAGGGAAACTTTTGATGAGATGATCCGTGAGGATAAAGCGCAAGGCGAGTTGTACAAGCAAACCCTTGCCATGATCGAGCAACTAAAAAATCCTGCCTCCAGTAAAGAAGAAAAAAGGTTTGCATTGAGTTTCTTGGTACACATGATAGGGGATATGCACCAACCGTTACATGTTGGTCATGATGAAGATCAAGGCGGTAATAAGATTAGTGTGAAATGGTTTGACAAACCCACGAACCTCCACCGTGTTTGGGACGAACACTTAATTGATTTCCAACAGCTTAGTTATACAGAATACACAAATTGGCTGGATCGCTCACCATTATCAACAATTAAAACGATACAAGGAGGAAGCATTACAGACTGGTTATTCGAATCGCATTTAATAGCCGATAAAATTTATGATCGCACCAAGGATGGGGATCAATTGAGTTACCGTTACAATTACATCTTTGTAAACGACCTCAATAACCAACTTTTGAAAGGTGGATTAAGGTTAGCGAAGGTGCTGAATGACATTTATAAATAAATAAAATATCCGCCCCGGTTAATTTTTATGTAGATCATAATATTATAAAACGGGCTGCTTTCTTTGGATGGAAAGCAGCCCGTTGTTCTTCATTTTATTTAATCAATACCTTTTATACAAGATCTATATCAAAATTCACAAGCTGTACAAATTGATCTAATCTTTCGCTGATATCATCGCGTGTAATTCCGCGTAAACGCTTCACACCGAACTGTTCTACACAAAAAGACGCCATCGCGGAACCAACGATTATTGCCGTCTTCATATTTTCAAAAGAAATATCCTTGGTGCGGGCAATATGACCGATAAATCCACCGGCAAACGTATCGCCGGCCCCCGTTGGATCAAAAACATCATCCAAAGGCATAGCAGGAGCAAAGAACACGTGATTTTCACTAAATAATAGCGCTCCATGTTCCCCTTTCTTAATGATAAGGTATTTGGGACCCATGGTAAGGATCTTCTTCGCAGCCTTCACTAATGAATATTCCCCGGTTAATTGACGGGCTTCGCTATCATTCACCAACAATACATCCACCATTTTGATGACTTCTAATAGATCGCTAAGTGCCGTTTCCATCCAAAAGTTCATCGTATCCATCACGATCAATTTCGGACGAACCTTAAACTGTTCGATCACGCTTTTCTGCACCTGCGGGGTAAGGTTACCCAGGATGAGAAATTCGCTGGACTGGTAACTGTCGGGTATCATCGGGTCAAAATCAGCCAAAACATTGAGCTCTGTAGCCAAAGTATCCCTGGTGTTCATATCCATATGGTAACGGCCTGCCCAATAGAAGCTTTTTTCACCCTGCTTCATTTGCACACCTTCCAGTTGAACCCCCTTCTTTGAAAGCTCATCAAGCTCATCCTTGGGGAAATCCTCCCCGATTACGGAGACTTGATTCACACTATCCAAGAAATTCGATGCAGCCCAAGCAATATAAGTAGCAGAACCCCCAATAATTTTACCAGATTTTCCAAAGGGCGTTTCAATTTCATCGAACGCCATAGAGCCTACAACAGTCAGCGACATTTATACAAATTTAAAATTGATGAATGCAGAAAACCGGGATTTCCCCGGCTTAAAAACTCGCCAAAGTTAAGTATTAAAGGGGAGAAGGTGGTGCAATCTCCCCCTAAAATTGACAATTTACCGCTAAATGTGAACCAGCTTCCATTTTCCCCGGCGGAATATTGCGAAACCGATAGCCGCTACCACCGTTTCTGCGATACAGATTGCTATGAATACACCCGGTGGACCGAACCGAAAAATAATGGCCAAGATATATGCCAACGGGATTTGTATTAACCAGAACCCTACTATATTAATCAACAGGGGAGTCCTGGTATCACCGGCGCCATTAATTGATTGGATAATGACCATCCCGAAAGCATACACTAAAAACCCGATGCTTACAATCCTTAAACAGTCAACACCATAGCGAATTACCTCCGGTTCATGGGTAAACATCCCGATAATTCCCTTCGTAAACACGATGAAAAAGACAGAAATTGTACCTAGTACCGCCATATTATAAAAGGCGGCCCGGTATACGGATTGCTCTGCCCTGTCCGGTTGCTGGGCACCCAGGTTCTGCCCGACAAGCGTGGCCGCGGCATTTGCTAAGCCCCATGCCGGTAAAAGCGAGAAAATCACCACCCTGATACCGATCGTATAACCGGCGATGGCAGCTTCTCCAAAAGAAGAAATAATCCTGATCAGTACAATCCAACTTGCCGAGTTGATGAGGAATTGTCCCGCAGCACTAGAAGCGATTTTAACGACTTGCTTCATCAATGCCATGTTAGGTTTAAATAAAGCAAAGTTGAAATTAATATTCTTATTTCCCCTGAATAGAAACCATAGCTGGAATATTACGCCGGTGCTACGCCCTACAACCGTAGCAATAGCAGCGCCCTTTAACCCGAAAGCAGGTATAGGCCCCCATCCGAAGATGAATATGGGGCAGCAAATGATATTGATGATATTTGCTAACCATAGGGACTGCATTGCCATGACCGCGTTGCCCGCTCCCCGGAAAATACCGTTGACCAGGAACAATAAGGTAATCACGATATTGCTGCCAAGCATAATCCTAGTGTAAGAAGTTCCGACTTGCAGGACTTCATTTCCAGCGCCCATTAACTTTAATAACTGCGGGGCAAAGAATGCACCCGGAATAGAGATTAAAAGCGAAACAATGATACCGACCAACAAGGTTTGCGCAGCGGCGCGGGAAGCGCCATCTTTATCCTTTTCGCCCGTTCTACGTGCAACTAAGGCAGTGGCAGCCATACCGATCCCCATCGCCAATGAATAAATAATCATCAGCATTGATTCCGTCAACCCCACGGTGGCGATACTATTTTTGCCCAGTTCACTTACAAAATAGATATCTACCACTGCAAAAAGTGATTCCATCACCATCTCCAAGATCATGGGGATAGCTAATAATACGATAGCCTGTTTAATACTCCCGGAAGTATAATTATATTCTTTTCCCGTAATGGCATTTCCGATCAAACCGAAAATCCTTTGCACACGGGAAACTCGTTGCGATAGACGCATGGTTAAACAACTTAAATTGAGTAATAATTAGAAATAACAAACGAAGTGGCGCAAAGGATCTTTGCGCTGCAATAAGAGAAATGATTTACATCTTGACTTCGCTAGAACAAGATGGGTGTGGAGACTTTCATAATCAGCATAGTTTGAGTTGCAAATATAGACATTTTATTTACTTCGAGAGAAATTCTATGAATTAATTGTCATGTAAACAAATTTGGAAATTTCAAATGAGGGCTTTTAAAAGGTGTTGCGACATCCTCAATTTAAAATACCCGTAATGAAAATACAGCCTGATTTTCATAATAGAATAAGGCAGAACAGCATTCCATTGAAAAAAATTAAAAAAAAATTCAAATTGCTGTAACATTTCATAAACACTCCCGTTTAACATCCATAACCAATAATGAAAACTAAACTCGATTATCGGAAACCTATTGAGAAAAATTCATTAAACAAACATCAATAATTTAAAAACGGAAACCATGTTTATGCTTACTAAAAAGGCTCTTAAAAGAAGCCTAATGGCTATTGCTTTGCCCGCAATGCTTTGCTTTACAGTTACTGCTTGTAGCGATGACGATGACGATGCGCCAAGAATGCGCACCAAGGAGTACGCTTTCACTAGCACAGATAGTACAGCAAATGGTAAAGTGACCATCAAGGAGAAAGCTGATTCTACTATTGAAATCGCCATCACACTCAATAAATCTATTAAAGATACTACTTACAATTTCGGTGTCTTTAAAGGCGAAGACGTAGCTGTTACTACTGACACTTTATTGGCTTTACCTAGTGTTAAAAGTACCGGGGCAGGCTTGGAAAGCAAAGCTACCGTTAATTCTATCAGCTATGACAGCGCGATGAAAGTTAAAGCTTTCGCACGTATTTCTTTCGTAGACGGAGAAACAGAAGAAGCAGTCGCTACTAAGAAAATCCTAGATGCTGCTAATTAATTTTTCTGTTAGTTCAATTATTGCTTAAGCAATAAAACAGTTATAGGTAAATTAAAAATTAACAGCCGGGATTACTCCCGGCTGTTACTCCATTCTTAGAGCTTATAAAACCCCCATTGTGAGAAGCGCTTAGTAATGAATTACCCTGCACTATTTACTATTGAATGGTCTTTTTATTCAACTTAAGTATCCCAAATCAGTTGAATAATGATAATTGATGGTTAGGATATGGAAAAGGTAATTCATATTCCAAGGTTAAAATCATTATTAACTAGTGCTTATTTCTAAGCACCTTAAATTCAGTTCTACGGTTTAATTGTCTTCCATCAGGATTATCTTTTCCGTTCGGTAATGTATTTGGAGCAATCGGCATCGACTCCCCGTAGCCATGTGCAATAATCCTTGACCTACTAATCCCTTTCGAGATCAGGTAATCTACGCAAGATTGCGCCCTAGCATCAGACAATTTCAAGTTATACGCATCCGTACCTTTACTATCGGTATGCGCGCTTAATTCGATTTCAATATCAGGGTTGTCCACTAATATGGTATATAAAGTATCTAGTACCACTAAAGATTGTGGCCTTAAAGTGGCTTTATCAAAATCGTAATAAATATCCTTAAGGATGATCGGTTTACCCACTTCATACCTCTTTAGGCAGATACCTGGGTTAAACAGCGTATCAGCAGTGTGTAATGTAGCCGTGTTAGCAGAGATCGTTTTAGAGAAGTAATTTTCTTTTTCTGCTAATATCTTGTAGTCTTTATCAAGTTCTACTTCGAATTCATACTTCCCGGTTTCATTCAATACGACTTGATCTATAATTTTATTTTCCGGTTGTAACAGCAATGTAATTTTAGCTCCTGTTAACGGCGCACCGCCATCACAGTCATTCACCATCCCCATCATTACCTTCGCTACTTTTTGAAGCGTGAATACTTCCAAACAGCAAACCGATTCCCTATCAGAACTAAAAAATCCTTGTTGCATGCCGTTATCGGTAGTATTGGGGCAGAAATATATATCATCCTTCGGGGAATTTAAGGGATATCCCATATTAACAGGATTTACCCAATCACCGAAAGAACCCTTGCTGCTAAAGAAATCCATCCCCCCGAAACCGACTCTGCCATTGGTGCTAAAGAGCAACATTTTATTCCTAGTATCATAAAAAGGGGCACAATCGTCTTCTTTAGAATTGATAATATTACCCATATTTACCGGGGCGTTAGGCGTGCCGTTTTGCAAGGTAGCATACCAAAGATCAAACTTACCGTTACCCCCGGGCCTATCTGATGAAAACAATAAATATTTACCGTCGCTGGTAAGCATTGGCTCCTTGGAGCTATATCCATCTGCATTCACGTTAGCGCCTAATTTTACCGGCTCTGACCAGCTGCTTCCCGATCTTTTAGATTCGTAAATCGCGCTCATCTTTTGCCCGTTCTTCGTAGTCCACTTGGTAAGGTACATGGTGTTTCCACCGGGGGATAATGTCGCAACCCCCATATCCATATTTTTCTCAAGGGGAATATCTACCAAGCTGGAATTTTCAAATTCATGGCCGCTCCCGGATGCAGTATAAAGTTTATTAACATAAGGATTCCCTTTTTTATCTAAAGCCCCGGAATCCGGTCTAGAAGAAGTAAAAATGATATTCCCGGCTTTTTCCAGGACAGCAGCATAATTAGCTCCTGCACGATTTACATCTCCTGTAACTTTCATTACAGTAAAACGGGGAGTTTTTTTCATTTCTTCAACTGCAAATTCGCAAGTAGCTATTTCAACAAGGGCTTGGGTCGAATAATCATCGTAACCTTTATATTCCTCTTTAAATTGCTTGAATTGCTGCAAGGCTTCATCGTACCGACCTAAAGCTCTTAAGCATACTGCATATTGATACCTTATTAACGGAAACATGGCAACGGCCTCGGTAGCATTATCATTTATAATAGAAGCGTACCATTTTTCAGCGCTGGCATAATCGTAGTAATGGCGGTAAGATTCTGCAAGCCTGTATTTCACCTCTTCATAATCTTTCACTTTCTTCTTTTCCTTCCTCGAACTTTTATCCACTACATAAGGAATGAATTTCGCTTCCTTGGTATCGAAGGTATTGAGGGCTTTATTATAATATTGGGCGGCAGAATAAAAATCCTTGTTCATATAATATACGTCTGCCGTCCTTCTGTAGTCAGCTACATATTGCGCCAAGGCAGCATTAACAATTACAAGGGATATAACGAATAGAAAAGTAAATTTCTTCATGGGGATACCATTTATTTGAATCGATGGTAATAGAAATCGTCGATATATAATATGAATTCGTTTCATTATTGACTAGAGTCTAGGACAGATGAAATATTCCGGGTCGAAGATTCTTTTCTTACGGAACACGTAAGAAAGTGATACTTCGAAACTGTTACTCCCGTTCACTAATCGTCTCAGGTTAGAGGTATTAGCATCATAGCTTAAGCCGAGTGTGAAATGTTGATAACGGGCGCCGGCAAAAGGTATAACACAATCCTTCCAGCGGTAATTCGCTCCTAGCAACACGTCGCACATCGGGTTTACTAATATCTGCGCATAGGCGCCACCCACGATCTCTTCCGCATTTCCCTGCCGCATATACAAACCCGTGGGAGTAATATTTAACATATCGCTTACCTTGATCCTCATACCACCATGTGCCACGTAACGTACCGGCAATTTACGGTCGCCGTTATCTGCCTCTAAGAATGGATCTTCCGGTTGGGTAAGATGTGCGGCGGCAACTCCAACAAAAGGATTCACCGTATGGTTGGGATTACCGTCGAAGAACATGACCCCCGCATTTACATCGAACACGGTAGAAGAAGTCCTTCCCAAGTTTTCACCGCTGATCATATTCGGATCGAAGCCGATCACAGGATTGTACTGGCTACCAAATTGCAATTTGCTTTGGTCGATCCTGCGGTTGATAATACCGGCTTGTACACCAAATGAAAACTGGCTGGTTTGGTTTCGCCCCAACTTCACGCCGTTATAGGCAATGCTAGCCATTGCATTTAGATAATTATACCCGGCGTCCCCAGCAGACATGTTCAGAACATTTACACCGAGGCCGAGATTTTTTGCAGTGGGAGCATCAAACGACACACCGGCAGTAGAAAATGGTTTGCCGAAGTTGTTCCATTGCGTCCTGTAATTTCCATTTAACCTATAATCACCGTCCACAACACCTGTAAGGCCAGGGTTCAACCATAGGGGGTAAGCGTAGTACTGGGAAAAATGCGGGTCTACCTGTGCTTTGGCAAGCGCCGGCACAAATACACAGAACGCAAGCACTACAATGATGATTTTGTTTCTCATGGGAACATTTTTTGGTTGTTCGAGATAAGCAGGAATGAAGAGGGATACAGCATCATTCCTGCTTTATGTTTTTTAGCTCTAATGAATGTTTTACCTGATGATTGTAATTGTACCTCGTTTATTTACAATCGTTCCATCTTGCAATTGGGCCTTCAGCACGTAGTTGTAAACACCTACCGGTTGTTTCTTACCACTCATCGTTCCATCCCATCCTACAGTCTGATCTTTCGATTGGAATACTAATTGACCCCATTGATTATAAATCCATATCTGCATATTGCTGATCGTTGTACCGTATACATACAAGATATCGTTAAGGCCATCGTTGTTCGGGGTGAATGCGTTCGGAACAAATACCAGGTTACCGGCAGGATTATCGGTATCGGTATCCGACATAAACCAACCACTGTTAGCACATTCACTCAAGCCGATTGCCATTACTTGTAAGCTTACGCTTTGAGCAGGCTGAAGACCGGATACAGTATATGTCAGGCTGTCTTTAGATCTGAATACTGATGTAACACCATTGTCGAAGGATACCCTGTAACCGATCGCCCCGGGTATGGCATCCCATTGGAATGTAACACTGCTCGCCGTCTTGCTTTGTACCGTAACTGTCGGTTGTGCTAATGTTTCCAATACCGTTACCGTGGCTTGTTCCCTGCTGGTGCTTGTACAACCACTGTTTGCATAAGCTGCTTCAACATAGTAAGTAGTAGTTGCCGCCAATGCCGGGGTTATGAATGTGTTGCCTGTAAATACCGGTGTTGTGGCCGTGCTGCTAGTGTACCAGTTAAAGATCACCCCGGCATCAGTTGAAGTTGCCGTTAATGTATCAGGGCTGTTCGGGCAGATCGGATCAGCGTTACCTGTTACCATCGGTGTTCCCGGGCGCGGGCCAACAGTAGCTGTGGCCTCGGCTTTGCCTGTGCTAGCACAAGTGTTGCCAATTACCGCTTCAACATAGTACGTAATATTCGCAGTGAGGTTGCCCGTTGTAAAGCTTGCCCCGGTGAATACCAAGTTACCATTCATATCTGCATCATACCAGCGGTAGGTTACATTTGGTTGAGGATTTTGTATTTCAAATGTTGCAGTACTATTCGAGCAGGTTGTAATTGCACCGTTAACTAGTACCGGCGTTGTCGGTGCATCCGCTACAGTTACTTTTACTGTTGCTCTTGAAGCGCTCGTACAAGTACCTCCTTTCAAGCTTGCCGCGACATAATATGTTGCATCTGTACTCAATGCAGGAGTTTGATAAATACTACCGGTAAACACCAGGTTACCACCGGAAGGAGCATCATACCAATCATATTGCAATTCTGCCCGCGGAGATTTAATTGTAAGGATAGCCATTGTATTCCTACAAATTACTACGTCTGCATTTTCCAATTCAGGCACATCTATTCCGTCATTTACGCTTACCGTAACTTTTGTCCTGTTGGCGCTCATACAATTATTGATATTGATTGCCTCGACATAGTAATCGGTAGATACGCTTAATACCGGGGTTGTAAAGTCTGCACCCGTAGCAACTACATTACCTCCTGTTGCTGCATCGTACCAACGGTAAGTTATACCGCTCAAAGGATTGGAAACATGCAACATGGCAGTAGAACCGCTACAGATAGCAACACTATCAGCATCCACAACAACATCTGTTGGTACTGCCTTAACAGACACTACAACTGCAACTCTTCCGGAAGTATTTGTACAAGTACCATTATATGCTTCCACGAAGTAGGTTGTCGTATTCGTCAAAGACGGAGTCGTGTAAGCAGTATCTGTTGCCAACAAGCTTCCACCTATCATGGCATCATACCAGCGGTATTCTATTCCGTTTTGCCTGTTTTGAACCAATAAAGTTGTTGTATTACCGGCACAAATTTCGGTACCGTCAACTACGACTGGTGCAGTTGGCACCGCTTTCACCGTGATATCGACTTGTGTCCTTGAACTACTTGAGCAGCCGCTAGCCGTGCTATCAGCAACGTAGAAGCTCCTATCCATTGTTAATATCGGCGTGATAAATTTAGAACCGGTAAACAGTAAGTTACCACCCGTTGGTGCATCAAACCATTGATAAATATGGCCTGATTGTGGGCTTTTCACGTTCAAGGACAGGTTAGTTCCAGAGCAAACGGTGTAGCTCGTAGAGTCAACCGTTGGTGCAGGAGGTATCTCTCCTCCCTTCACTGTAGCCAAGGCCCTAGTTGAGCTTGCGCAGCTCGAACCATTCAAGGCTTCCACGAAGTATGTTACGCTATCGGAAGCAGGCACCGTTGTGAAGTTAATACCAGTGTGCAACAAGTTGCCATTCACCGCGGCATCATACCAATTATAAGTAAGATTAGCTTGTGGATTCTGAATATTAAAGGTGACACTATTATTACCACAAGAAATTAACTGATCGTTCACCAATACGGGCACACCTGGAATAGCATTCACGGTAGCAGTAGCTGCCACCCTTCCCGTTGCACTGGCACAATCACCTGTGCTAGCTTCAACATAATAAACCGCACTTGCATTTAATACAGGGGTAGTAAAAGTTGCCCCGGTAAATATCGCGGTTCCACCTGTTGAAGTATTGTACCACCTGTATGTTACCCCGGTTTCAGCAACAACATTGAAAGTTGCCGTACCTCCAGCACAAAGTGCCAGTGTAGGTGCTTGTAAAACCGGTGTTGGCGCAATACTTCCAACATTTACGGTTACTGCCGCTCTTGCGCCACTGTTGGTACAAGTACCATTATATGTTTCAACATAATAAGTAGTGGTGCTACTTAATGCAGGTGTTATATAAATACTATCTGTTGCTAATAAGTTACCGTTTGTCGCGGCATCAAACCAGCGGATCTGGGTTGTGGAATTGCTTGCAACTGCTTTCAATACAACGGTATTCCCCGGACAAATAGTTGTATCACTAGTTACGATTACCGGGGGATCCGGAACAGGTAACACGTTCACAAATACCGCTTTCCTAATCGGATTCGGGCAGCTTGTAGATTCGCGCACACTTTCCGCATAGTAAATGGCAAACGTGTCAAGTGCCGGGGTAGTAAAGGAAGTTGTATTGGTAGCAATTGGTGTTCCGCCTACTGCAGTCGTGTACCAGTTTACTTGTACCCCGGCTGGGGCTGTCGCATTAAAGGTAGCTGTACTACCTGCACATATAGTTACGTCATTCAACGCAATTTCAGGGGCAGGGACTACACGGTAAGCGTAGTAAACTCTCAAGTTATTAAATCCAGTAACTAATCCACCGCCGATTTTAACTTCAACTTCATCGAAGGCAGCAGCTGGTTTGAAAGTCACTTTAAACTTATTCGTACCACCGCCCAACAAATCGATCTTGATAGCAGCGTTATTCAACTGGATATTTTCGTTATTGCTTGCGCCTGCATTAATAGAGTTAATCGTAATAGCTCCTAGTATGCTGGCATTGATAACTGTATTCGGCACTTCCAGGATAATACTCACCGAGTCTCCCAGGTTACTTACGCTACCAAAGTTTAACCTTTGACCGTAAGAAGCTCCCACGACACCTACAGGTATATTGATTTGCGCGAAGTTAGTCGTATCATTATCAACAGAATTATTTGGATCTGTAATTGCACAGAGAACGCATACACCATCCACTACAGCTGTTTGAGCATTGGCAATATCACAACCCGGGTTAAAGTTTTTATCAACCGTTAATGCAATCGCCGTTCTACCGCTAGTACATCCTGAGGCAGATACCGCTTCTACATAATATACTACATCATCTGTCAGCTGCGGGGTTTGGAAAGTAGCCCCTACAAAATCTTCCGTTCCACCGGTAGCCGTCCTGTACCAATGGTACGTCACATTGGATGTTGCCGAGGAAGCCGTTAATTCAGCGGAGCTACCGTATGGCACGATACCGTTTGCAGGATTTGAAACGATCGTAGGTGCAACCGGCAATGGATTTACCATTACAGTTACTGCTGTTCTTGTTGCACTTTCACATTGACCATTTGACGTACCAACATAATATGTAGTATTGGCATTCAAGGCCGGGGTAGTAAATGTACTTCCAGTTGCCAAAGCCGTATCAGCAGTTTCACTGGCGTACCAGTAGATCGTTGCCGAAGCAGAAGTTGAATTGGCCACCATTGTAGCTGTGTTGCCTGCGCAAATTGTTGGCGCATCCGGCGTCACTACAGGCGGTTCCGGCCTTGTAGTTACCTCGACCTTCACGGCAGTTCTACTTGCACTTGCACAACCGGCAGCTAAATATGATTCAACATAATAAATAGCTGAACTATCGAGTACTGGCGTAATAAATACCGCGCTATCTGCTAAAGTCGTACCGCCACTAGCCTGGTTATACCATCTAAACGAAGCGCCTGCCGGACCTGTTGCTTCTAACCTAGCCGTTGTTCCTCCACAGGTCAAAATCGTTGTGTCCGCAACTGTTGGAGCATTCGGTGCTGAGGTTACTATTACCTGTACAGGCACTCTCACTGGACTAATACAACCTGCACTGGATATAGCTTCCAAGTAATAAGTTGTATTTGTATTTAAGTTTGGTGTTGTAAAGTTGTCGGCACTTGCCAGCGGCGTGCCACCAGTTGCATTAGCATACCAACGGTAGCTTGTGTTTGGCTGCACATCTGCTGAAAGTATCGCCGTTGTTCCTTGACAAATGGTCACTGAATCGGCTGATGGCATCGCTGGACCAACGATCCTTGCGGCATAATTTACATTTACTGCATTGAGCGCTTGTGCCAAGCCTGAATTCAACCTTACCTCGATCCTGTCGAATGCTTTAGTTGGAGCATAAGAAATCAGGGCTCCCGTATTATTAGCTAAAAGCTGTAATGAGATCACACTGCTATTGATCGACTGAAGGTCATTATTAGATGTAGTGCCATTATATGTTAATACCTGTACTCCACCTAATACGCTGACATCTGCCAAGCTTGAGGGGAATGTAAGGGAAAGATGAATGCTATCTCCTACGTTACTTACGCTTGGGAAGATTAATGTTTGTGAAGCATATGCATTTACCAATCCTAGGATAACATGTACCGTGGAACCTGTTACTGAACTCGAATCAATCGCTAAACCAGGATTTTCGATATAACATCCCACGCAAAGACCATTCGCTGTATTTGTTTGGGTTGTTGCCGCACCGCAAGGAACATCATTTGGCCCGGGGGCTTGAAGTACGGTGACCCTAACTGGTATCCTGCTCGCCGTTTTACAACCTATATTATTTGTTGCTTCAACATAGTATACCGTGCTAACAGTCATTGCCGGGGTGGTAAAGTCCGCTCCTGTTGCCAATGCCGTACCACCTGTTGCTACATCATACCATTCGTAAGTATAAGTAGTATCCGGATTATTAACAGACAAATGAGCCGTTTCTCCCAAGTTCACAGTCACGTCATCTGAAGTGACCTCCACACCAGGTAGACCTACTGTAACAACGGCAGGAGTTCTTTCGGAACTCACACAACCGCTTGAAGTAACAGCTTCTACGTAGAAGATACTATCCACGGAAATGTTACCGGTAGTGAAGCTATTTCCAGTGGCCAATACACTTCCACCTACCGGTTTGTTATACCAACGATAGGTAGTATTTGCTTGCGGGGTAATACTTAAGGTAGCAGTTTGACCAGTACAAACAGCTACGGTATCGCTTTGTAACAGCGGCTTAGCGTATACCCTTGAAGCATAATCTACGTTTATTGCGCTCAAAGCTTGCGCTACACCTGAATTCATCTTGATCTCAACCCTATCAAACGTAGCGCCCGGTGCAAACTTCAAGATTGCAGATTCGCTGTTGTTTAATAATTGAAGATTAATCAATGAAGAATTTAAATCCGCATAATCATTATTAAATGTCGCACCATTATAAGTGCCTACTTGAATATTAGCTAATAAACCTACATCTGCAATACTTGACGGGAAGGTCAATCCAATCACAACGCTGTCACCAACATTACTTGGACTTGGATAAATCAACGTTTGGGATACGGAACCACCCACTAAACCGAGAATAACATGTATTGTAGAACCGGTTGACTTACTTGAATCGATTGCCAATCCTGGGTTCTCCACGTAACAACCCACACAAATACCATTAGCGGCATTCGTTTGGCTATTAGCTGCGCCGCAATCGGCATCAGGAGAACCGGGGTCTTGGCGAACATATACTGTTACAGGTATTCTCATATTTGATTTACAACCATTCGCATTGGTAGCTTCAACATAATAAACTGTTGTTACGTTTATTGCCGGGGTAACGAAAGTAGCTCCAGTATGAACGGATGTTCCCCCCGTTTCTTCATCGAACCAATCGTAAGTGAAGTTGGCATCCGGGTTATCTACACTTAAAGTAGCAGATTGACCGCGGTCAACAGTTACTTCATTAGCCGTTACACTTACATTAGACAATCCCACCATGATCGATACGGGAACCCTAACAGGGCTAATACAGCCTGTCGATGACACAGCTTCCACATAGAAAGTTGTATCATTCATCACGGGACCGTATTTGAAAGATTGCCCGTTATATAGAGACGAACCGCCAGTTGCTGTAGCGTACCACCTGAATGTAGTGTTCAGGCGGGCCGTAGCTTCCAGTGTGGCAGTATCGCCCACACAAACATTTACAGAATTAGATACAGGTACTGCCGGTGCAATTATCCGTGTTGCATAATCGACATTAACCGCACTAATGGCTTGTGCCAAACCTGCGTTCATTTGAATTTGTACTTTATCAAATGCTGCCGTTGGCGCATACTTAATAATAGCTTGCTGATTATTATTCAACAATGTCAAGGAAATTAAACCTCCTCCATTGATTGCTTGCAAGTCATTATTGCTAGTGCCGCCATTAGCAGTACCAATTTGTACATTCGCTAACAAACCGAGATCTGCTAAGCTGGAAGGGAAGGTTAAACCTACCACCAGGGTATCCCCGATATTGCTTGCCGTTGGGAATTCCAATGTTTGAGATACACTTCCGCTTAATAATCCCAAGATGAGATGAATGGTAGATCCGGTCGTGGTACTGGAATCAACTGCGAAACCAGGGTTTTCCACGTAACAGCCTACACAAAGACCGTCGGCAGCATTAGTTTGAGAAGTTGCACTTCCACATGGCACATCTGCTGCACCCGGAGTTTGGGTTACATTTACTGTTACGGGAACCCTTGTAGCCGATGCACAACCCGCCCCATTTGAAGCTTCTACGTAATACACCGTGGTTACAAACAAGTTCGGCGTTGTGAAATTTGGTCCGGTAGATAAGGCTGTACCACCTGTCGGCACATTATACCATTGATAAGTAAATGTTGGCTCAGGAGTGTTTACGCTCAAATCAGCGGTCTCACCAACTGGGATGCTAACTGAATTGGAGGTAACAGTTACGGACGGAAGGCCAGTTTGAACGTATACCGCTGTTCTCGTCGGGCTCGTACAACCGGATGCAGAAAGCGCTTCTACATAATAAGTTGTATTTGCCGTGATGGCCGGTGTTGTATAGGAGGCTCCCGTAAATAATGGGCTGCCGCCTGTTGCATCAGCAAACCAACGGAAAGTGGTATTAGGTCTTGAAATTGCATTCAAGGTCGCTGTTTGGCCGGGACAAACGGACACGGTGTCTTCTTGCACGGTTGGCACGGCTGTAATCACTCTCGCATAATCGAGATTTATAGCATTCAATGCCGTTAGCGCTCCAGAATTTAATCTAAGCTCTACAGCATCAAATGTTGCCGTTGCCGCAAAAGTTACCAATGCCTTTTGGTTTCCAGCTAACAATTTCAAGGTAATCGGCGCTGCGTTAATGTCCTGGAGATCATTATTTGCAGTACCACCATTATATGTGACTACTTGTACTGTCGATAATAAACCTACATCCGCCAATGAAGAAGGTAATGTTAACCCGATCTGGATACTATCCCCAACATTAGCTACACCGTCAAAGGTCAGTCTTTGTGCGGCATAAGCGTTTAACAAGCCTAGCACCACCCCGATGCGTGATCCGGTTTCTGTACTAGAGTCTACAGATAAACCCGGATTTTGTACGGAGCATCCAATACACAAACCATTGCTCGTATTACTTTGAGAGATGGCCGCACCGCATGACAAGTCGATAGCGCCGGAATTTACAGTAACGGTGGCAGCAGTTCTATTCAATGTCACGCAGCCGGTAGTATTATCAACTGCTTCAACGTAATATGTTGTGTTTGCTACCAATGGCGGCGTAGTAAAGCTGGCACCTGTATATATGCTAGTGCCGCCTGTAGGTGTCACAAACCAATTGTAAGTTACGTTGCCACTTGTTGAAGATGCGGTAAATGTTGCTGAACCACCCTGCACGACACTAGTTGTACTTGGCGTCACGGTTACATTAGCAGGAGCTTGGGTCACTACCGCTGCTGCGGTAGATCGCGCAGCACTGGTACAACCGTTAGCGCTACTTTCCACGTAATAGGTTGCATTATTATTTAATACCGCTGTTGTGAATGTCGCACCTGAATCCAACGGCGTACCGCCAGTTGCTGTGGAATACCAACGGTATGTTAGATCTCCATCGGGAGCGGCAATAGCAAAAGTCGCGGTATTGCCGGCACAAAGGCTTACCGTATCAACGGCTAATGCCGGGGCAGTCGGTACCTGGTTCACATTTACAGTGATCGGTACCCGCGTACCATTCTCACAGCCGAAGCGACTAATACCCACGTAATATGTTTTGGTATTAGTTAATGCCGGGGTAGTAAAGCTTGTTGTATTTGTAGCTAAAGCCGTACCACCGGTTGGCACATCGTACCAATTAACGGAAGTATTTGCTGCGGCAGTGACGGATAAGTCAGCCGTATTGCCGGTACATATATTTACATCGCTTGCAAGAGGAACTGGGTATTGTACCGTGGCGGCTACGTAAAATACGTTCACCGTAGCTAAAGCAGAAACCAAACTACCTAAGCTGATCATTACCCCGTTGAAATCTTCATCAACAGGAATAGAGACGCGGTACCTACCAGTTCCGCCGATAATTCCGAGTAGTTTTAAACCAACTAAACTATTATTTAAGGATATCGGCCCAGAACCTAAGGCTGTTGCATTTAAATAAGGTCTTACAGAAATCGCGGATAATAGGTCCAAGTTTAACAGTTGACCCGGCGATTGTAATACTATCACGATACTATCGCCCGCTGCATATGTATTGGAAAAACCGATCAGGTGGTTAATTGATCCGGCCACACCTACTGGAACAGACATCGTTGATGCTGTACTTGTATCTAGATCAACCACGTTAGCAGGGTTGGAAACATTACAAAGCAAACAGATGCCCGAAGTTGTTACCCCGTTATCTTGATTTGCAAAACTACATGGAACGTTGTTTTGCGCATTAATCGTTGCTGTTAAAGTTGTAAGTGGACTGGTACAACCGGTGCCGTTCATGGCTTCTACATAATAATTCGTAGTACCGAAAAGGATCGGTGTTGTATAAGAAGCGCCGGTTGCAAGGGTATTTACTTTAGCGGGGGAGTCATACCAGGTATATGTTACACCCGGTTCCGGGCTAGGGATGCTGAAAGTTACCGATTGACCGCTATTGATCGTAACATTAGA
Organism: Chitinophaga caeni; assembly: GCF_002557795.1. Taxonomy (NCBI): domain Bacteria; kingdom Pseudomonadati; phylum Bacteroidota; class Chitinophagia; order Chitinophagales; family Chitinophagaceae; genus Chitinophaga; species Chitinophaga caeni. The sequence goes on from NZ_CP023777.1 coordinate 964,574, forward strand.
ATTATTAACTGAAGGCGCCGCGGGACTTGGATTCACAGCCACGGAAGCCTGCGCCCTGGTGGCGCTCACACAGCCCGTACTTAATGCGGCTTCAACATAATAGTCGGTAGCTGCATTTAAGTTTGGTGTCGTATACGTTAATCCCGATGCCAATAAATTACCTCCCGTAGGAGCATCATACCAATTATAGGTAACGCCGCTAACAGGATTTTGAACATTGAAAGTAGTTTGGTCGCCGGCACAAATAGTATGCGTTGTATTGGCCAGAGCAGGCACAGCAGGTAATGCCGTGGTAGTCACGGAAACAGCACTCCGCGTAGTATTAGTACATACATCCAGCGCGGTTTGCGCGTAGTAGGTAGTAGTACCGCTCGCCGGCGTAACAGTTAACGTGGTGCCGTCTGCAACCGGGTTCGTAATGGGCGTACCTCCCGTTGGAACAGTGTACCAACTGATAACCGCTTCAGGGGTTGCCGTAGTAGCCGTTAAGTCGATAGAGTTCCCTTCACATACATTCAGCGATGCCGGTGTAGTGATAGTCGGAGGTATAATATCAACTTCGTTATAATAGGCATAATACAAACGGAAGTCTGCCAAGGCTCCAAGTAAATTACTTGACAGGGTAACTCGAACCCTATCAAATTTAGAAGTAGGCCTTAACACTATTTCACCTTGATTATCGCCGCTCAAGAGTCTTAACAAAGCGGCCTGCCCACTAACGGCATCATTATTAGGAGTGGTACCGTTGAGTGTTTCAAAACTCACGCCTCCCAGTAAGTTTGCAGAAAGCAAAGCGCCCGAATTACCAATTCCAATTACCAGGGAATCACAACTTTCGTTTGGATTTATAGTGGGAAAAATGAGTGTTTGCTGAACCGAAACACCCAGTAACCCAACGGTAACTGAAAATTGGGAATAATCATCCAGATTAGCGTTATTAACCGGGTTAGCCGCATTGGTAACACCGCATAAAAGACACAATCCAGAAACACCATTCGTTTGACTCGTAGCATATACCCTTTGCGCGGAAAGCATACCGGGTATAATGGCCATCATGAAGATGGACAGGACAAGGATAAAAGCGCCGTAATGCTTTTTAGGAGTAACATTAAATGTCATAGCTCACAATGGTTTGGGTAATAAGATTTTCTACACATAGCATAATTGTACTTCGGAGTATAGCACAGGGTATGAACTCAGAAAGAAAAGAATGTCTATAAAATCAGTAAGGATACTTTTACCGGTTTATTACTAGGATACTTTCTTCTGCATGTTTGGTTGATCATAGCCAGGATCACATTCCTCGAAACATTTTAATAATTTTCATCATCCGAAACTTGTACAAAACTATAAGCTTGAGTTGGCAAAGCATGCGTTTATTTCGTTCATTCTAAGACAAGAACGAACAGTCTATTCATTTTTTAAATCCTTGTTCATTTTGTTCATTTTTTGAAATTTGCAATTACGGTGATGAATAAATGAGGATATAATAAAGAGGTTTTGGGGCAGGTTGCTTCTAAAAATGACAGCATCAAAAAAAACTGTTTTCCCCGGACATTTTTCACAACGTTAAATACCATTATTTTACTTCGAACCGTGAAAATCACCCCCTAAAACAACAAGAATCTCAAAAAATTTTTTGAACAAAATTTAAATTATAATAAATTTAATATCAATTTGTTATAATTTAAATCGAATAATATATATTATTATTCATTCTATTCATTTTTAAAAATGTAAATCTAGCCGTTCATTATCCTCGTAAGTATTCTCTTGTGTGGAACTAGATAACTGTATATTATCATCATAATTTCTATTAACTCTAGAATATCCATTAATTGTCCCCTTATGATTGATTTATCCTACGATTACATCGTGATGCTCCAAAACGAAGTCTTGCGTCAATTCGGTGTGGACAACATTACTCCCGGGCTATGTAAACCATTATCAACAGCCATCCTGGGAAGAACAACGAAAATCGTGAGTGAAACAACGTTAAAGCGATTCTTCGGGTTTGCAGCAGCACAACATAGTTTTTCAAGGTACACCTTGAATACTTTGTCGCATTATTGTGGCTATAAAGATTGGGACGAGTTCCAATCAAAGAATGTCGCCGCAACTATTAAAACATCTATTGCGCCTTCTCCTACAATCGAAGGTTGCACCTCCAAATGGATGGAGCTCAAAGCTAAGGCCAACGCGGTTTCTCAGTACACCATTCAAACGCTGAAAAATCGCTCCGGTATCCCTTTCAACTACACCGTGGTAAGACAGGAAACGATTCAACACATCGAACGGTTCTTGAACAGTGATTACCCGGCCACTGTTTTTATTGCTCCCCCAGGCTGGGGAAAATCAATCTCCCTTGTACATGCTGTTGAACATTGCTGGTTTAACCAAAATGCCGCGCATACGGAAGACATTTGCTGGTTTATCAATGCCCATGCTGCCGGAAGTCTTATGATGAAAGGCTTTTCGCTAGCCAATTGGCTCGATAATCAACTCAATCTTGGCCCGGGAGAAAACCTAAGGGAATATTTCTCTAATAACCCGCAAGCCCGCAGCGGTAAGCTGGTGCTAATTATTGACGGCTTTGACGAATTGAACCTCGGTAGTGATAAAACTAAAATGTTGTATTCCAAATTGGAGGATTTTGTTTATTCTAACGATGAACACCCATGGGTGAAAGTAATCCTCTCGGTAAGGTCAAGTACCTGGTCGGAGCTTTTTCAAAGATCCCAACATTACGCCAACTTCCGCAAGTTCTGGTTCATGGGTCGCAAAATGGACGAGGAAACTAATATTAACATACCACTGCTCAGCAAGGAAGAAATGAAATCGGTCTTGAATCATTATCATTTCGATGCGCAAAAAGTGGAACAGCTATCAGACCTTTTCTTGCAGAAATTAATACACCCGTATTATTTACAGCTATTCTGTCAATTGAACGAAGAACACGGGGACGGCTTCTTCGATGAAAGGCTCAGCCTTTTCGAGATTGCGTCCAAATTTATCCAGAACAGGGTGTTCCAGTCAAATAAAAATACTTTCAAAATTGCCATCATCGATAAATTATTACAATTACTCGATTATGGAAGAAACGGTTTATATGCAGATAAAGCTTTACTCTTAAATAAAAACACGGATCTCTTCCCGGCATATAAAGAATTGGTAACCGATAATATCCTGGTTGAAGAAAACTTGAGCCAAGAAATCATGTTTAATGTGAAGGTCCGGTTTACCCATAATTTTATGCTGGAATATTTCGTCGCAATGCATTTCTATCAAAATTACGGCGAACATGTGCGAGAAGATATGCTCAACCATATCCTATCATATTTTCCCCCTTCGAGTTTCAGGATATCGGTCTTGAATTGGCTCGTGCGCTGCTGCATCAACAAGCAACAGTATGAATGTATCCACGCTATCCTGAAACTTCCCTTAACAACGAACGAGCGCTCCCAAATACTGGAGTATATCGTGTTACATCACAACCAGGAGGATCGCAAACCGGTTGCGCTGGAAGAAGTTTTCCCCATCGGCTTTTTCAAAAAACACCCCATCAGCGGTTTCGTGAACGACGATTTTGTTCAGTACCGCAAGAAAAAAATCCTGGATACCTTCTTGGGATTAGCCGAATCTACTGAAGACAAGTTGAAGATACGCAGCAATCTTTTCGTGATGGCCCTGATGCAACTCGATGCCGAATCATGTGAATTCGAGTTGACCAATATCAGGAAACTGACGGCTGATGACGAGGCGTTGACTGCCATGTCCATCCAACCTTACGAGATATTCCTGTTTATATATGAATACCTCAAATTCGGGGAAGTCAACGAAGATATCAAGGAGAAAATTTACGATTGCAAATGGCTATGGTTGATCGGCGGACAGAAAATTGGCGTGGCGGAAGAGATTGTTTGTAAAGCGATGTGCTTCGCTTTCTTGTTGATGGGTGATTACCAGCAGCTGCTAAACTTCACGCAACGATTATTTGAAAGGTATCCACAAATGCTTTATAGCAAGGGAGATGTATTCAGGCTAACGCTACTTTGCTGGGAAGCACAGGCCCATTTACGGGTAGGCAATACCAAGGAAGGGAAGCGTATTCATGAGCATATCGACAGGGTGTTGAAGCTAAACTTGGCGGATCAATTCAGTACCAAGCATGTACAAACTTTACAAAAAATAATAGGCGCGGAAATTTGCTACCAGAACGGTGACTACAACAGGGCTATCAAACTGGCAGAATCAGCGATGGAGATGGCGCAAAAACTCGACTTCAAATTATTTGCCCTGATTAATTATACCATATTGAATAAGGTTTACCAAGATCTTAATATGGAACATCAAACCGAATTGGCGATGCAACAAGTTGCCTTAATACAAAAAAATACTACGTTCAAAAAAGCTGTATCAAACTTTATTTATCAATAAACCAGAGAAATTAATCGTCCATGGTTCATGTTGAACTCCAAGATTAGTTTTTCAGTACACCTACTGGCAAACGTTTTTTACAAGAAAATCATGGATCAAACCGGCACTGTAATTCTTTACGGTGCCCTTTTTATTTATAACAATCTACCATTATTGTCCGGCTAAATTTTCAATGTAAAAATTATCGTTACCTCAAAAGTTCGATTCAATGTCCACCTGCACATTTCTTTGTACTACTGTATGACTTCGCTATTAACAGTGCGAAGTTCCACGGTTTTGTTGGCTGGGCTGAATAGATCATCCTTCGCTTAGGTCCTTGACCAGGTAAGGCATCCAAGTAAATTTATGCCATTTTAGGCGGACAACAATGACAGTCAACCAAGTATGAGCCTTACTGGTAAATAGTATATAAAAGACCAAGCAGGGAGGCATATGGGTAGAAATTCCAACGCAGTTAAGGCAGCCAAAAATCTTAAACTATAAGGCTATCGATATTTTAAATATCCATAAATCTGGCATAATTTTATTACAAAAAGCAGCATGGCGAATGAAGATTCAAGATATACTACGGTTCAAACTTTCTTGTTAAACCTGTTGAGCCTGTTGACTATTTTGCCTTTAGCGCCCTTTTTAAACCGGTTTATTCCACCCGTTATCATCGGGGACATCCATATAGATTTATTTATATCCCTCTTGATCGCGTTCTTGATAACCAGGATCATTTTATGGATCTTCAAACCCTTGATGATACCGGCATTTGTATTGGTTTGCAGCGTTTTAGTATACAATTTCTTCATTGGAAGCTATACATTCACGAACGTGATCAACGATTATAAGGGGATGGTCCAGGGTAACTGGGGTGCTAAAGATCAAAAACAACAAGATATACTCAGCTTGTATCCAAGAAGGGTAGAGACCTATTATGACAAAACCGTAAGGGGTATCAGGGAAAAAGTCAATGACCAGGATTCCGTCGTTAGAAATTATGCTGTAAAGTATTCTTTAACAGATTTTGACGAATATTTTTCAAAATATGGTAAAATAGTACGGTTTTTGAGCTTATATAAACATATTCGTAATAACTTTAAGTATGTGAATGACTCCCAAAGGGATGAGTATTTTGCCACCCCGCAAGAAACTATCCGGAATGGTTTAGGGGGTGATTGTGACGATCATTCAATCCTGATGGTTTCCTGTATGCAAAGTATCGGGGCCAAATGTAGGATTGTACTGGTAAAAGGCCATGCTTACCCCGAATTGTATTGTGGCAATAAGGATGACTTTGAAATTTTGAAACAAGCAATTGTCCTTTTATTCAACAATCCGCCTGTAAAACAGTTATATTATCATGAAATGAAAGGAGAGTATTGGATCAACTTAGATTATACGGCGCGCCATCCCGGGGGGCCTTATATGAATAACCAAGTATATGCCCTAATCGATTTATAAAAACATTACAACATCTTTAATTTAAAAATCTTATACAATGAAAGTGAACATTGGTGTACCCGAAAAAAATTTACAAGCAGTAGCTGATAAACTGCAAGTGCTATTAGCAGACGAAAGTATTTTATATACTAAAACGAGAAACTATCACTGGAATGTTGAAGGACAGAATTTCTCGGAGATGCACCTATTTTATGAAGGACAATATGGCGACCTGGCAGAAATGATCGATGAAGTGGCTGAAAGGATCCGCCAATTGGGACATTATAGCGTAGGGCGCCTTGCCGATTTCCTCAAGTTGACACATTTGTTGGAGCCGGAATACACGAACGATCAGAAAACACAATTGAAGAATTTGTTAGATGATCATGAAACAATTATCCGCTTCATCCGTGAATGTATCCGCGAGTTTGATGAAACCCATAACGATGCTGGTTCTAGTGATTTTGTTACCGGCTTGATGGAGAAACACGAAAAAATGGCTTGGATGCTCCGCTCTTATTTGAAATAGAAATAAGGTGGCTAATGCCAAAGCATACTTGTCCCGCGATAGTAATCGCGGGATTTTTTTTATACGCCGAACTGTTGTAGATGGTGATCCAGGTGTTTGTACATGCCCCTGGCCCATTGTTCAGCAGTTAGTTTACCAAAAAATGAATGGGCTGCTGTTGTTACAACTCCAGGGCCACCGCTGGCCAATTCCTGGATTTGCCCGATGAGCTTATTTTTCTCTTCTTCCACACCATTGCCATCCCCTGCCAAAAGTGAAGGGTCGGTAGGCAGGCCCTTGGGGAAGGGTTTCTCATTCAGGAACATGGGCTTTGCCAACCAACCTACCAAGTAACTGAACCAGGCCCTTTTAACCTGCTTCTTTCCCAAGGCCATTTCCATGGCGGCATTGCAATGCGCAAGCATCTGTGCCGCAGTCATTTTGCCCCAGTGGGGAGTGGAAGCCGGGTTAATATGTTGTACCCTGGAAATGATAGTGGCAGCATCTGCCTGGTCAAAGAAATTCTTCATTTTTCTACGTCATTGATAGTGGAAATTAACACTTTCGTAGGAACAAAAGATATAACTTTCTTATTATATTCATCCCTCGAAAAAGTTTCTGTGAAGAATGTTCCGTTCGATAAAACATTTGTAAATAGAATTTGTTATTAATTTAACGTTACTTCAGAATATCGGCCAGCAAGATGGATTGATTTAAAAATTGTGCGAGAATAATCATTCGGTTAATAACAGATAGCAAGGCATTCCCCATGAGTGCAATATTTACATCTTAACTTTTCAATATGGAACAACTTTTTCAGGGAAAAGTGGCCGTTGTTACGGGCGCAGGCTCAGGGATTGGAAAGGCTACAGCAGAACTGTACAGCCAACATGGGGCTAAAGTAGTAGTCAGTGATATCAGCCTGGAACATGGTAAACAAACCGTGGACGATATCAAGGCAAAAGGCGGTGACGCTACTTTTATTGCATGCGATGTTGCTGACCCCAAAGCATGCAAAAACTTGATAGACGAAACTGTAAAAGTTTACGGTAGATTAGATGCCGCGTGTAACAATGCAGGCATCGGTGGTGAAGCAAACCCGGTCGCGGATTATAGTATCGAAAACTTCGATAAAATTATCGCGATTAATTTGAGCAGCGTATTCTACTGTATGAAATACGAGATCCCCGCTATGCTGAAAAATGGCGGCGGTGCAATTATAAATATGGCATCTATTTTAGGACAGGTAGGCTTTGCCAATTCTGCCGGGTATGTAGCAGCCAAACATGGAGTTGTAGGATTAACTCAAAACGCCGGGATAGAATATTCTTCCCAAGGCATAAGGGTTAACGCGGTTGGGCCCGGTTTTATTGACACACCTTTATTAAATAACCTGGATCCAGAAATGAAAAAAGCCCTGGTTAAATTGCACCCCATCGGGAGGTTGGGTAAGGCGGAAGAAATCGCGGAACTGGTTGTTTGGCTCAGTTCCAACAAGGCATCTTTTATTACGGGTTCTTATTACCCTATTGATGGTGCCTATCTAGCTTTGTGATTTATTGTTTAATTTTTGTACTGTAATGGCTGCCCCTTTTTAGGCGCAGCCCTTTCTTTTTCACGGATTTAAGGACACGGATTTAGGGATTACACGGATGATCATTGTTTTATACCTATCTATTGCCTTAAGATGTTTTATCGCGGATGTTGTTTTTGATATTTCACGGTTGATCAATGTTTCATACCTATCTATTACCTTAAAATGTTTTATCGCGGATGTTGTTTTGATATAACCTGGGATTCGAGCCTGGTTTTTTGGACTGTCATTTGCGCCATCTTCCTTTTCTTTCTTTTCTTTCTTTTCTTCCCTTTCTTCCCAAAGAAATTTTTATATTGCAAGTACATTATAAGCGTACAAAATACATTTAATGAAAAAGATATTATTCCTATTTCTGCTGGCCTTAGGTATTCCATTTGCGACCATTGCACAGAAGGGTGGCTACATTGTTATAAAAACGGCTCATACCGGGCTTGTTTTTCACGAAGAAAAGGATGGGAGCCTGCACCAAATTTACTATGGGCAGGCGCTGAAGAACCCGGCAGATTATTACTTGTTGCCTGGCACCAGGGATGAGGCGTATCCAACATTCGGAACTAAATATCTATTCACCCCTGCCATCAGGACGGTTCACAATGATGGGAATCCCTCTTTGGCGCTCGTATATAAATCTCATCAACAGCTGCTTGTTGCACCGGGCGTCGAGGAAACCACCATTCATTTGCATGACCCCAAGTACCCGGTAGAAGTCGATTTACATTTCAAGGCGTACTTGTCTTCCGATGTAATAGCACAATGGGTAACCGTTAGTCATCATGAGAAAAAGCCAATCGTTTTATACCAGTATGCTTCAGCTGCATTAAGTGTCAGCGCGAGCAATTATACTTTAGAACATTTTCATGGCGATTGGGCCGCCGAAATGCAAATGGAAAGCACCAACTTGACTGCCGGGAAAAAGACATTATCCAGCCAATTAGAGACCCGTGCGCATATGTATCAATCACCATCATTTTTAATCTCCTTAAACGGGACTTCTACTGAAGAATATGGTGATGTTATCGGCGGTACTTTAGCTTGGTCTGGCAACTTTAAACTGGATTTCGAAGTGGATGAAATTAACCAGCTTAGAATACTGGCCGGGATGAATGAACTTGGCGCCGAGTATCATCTGCTGCCGGGAAAAACATTTACAACGCCGGCATTTTTGTTTAGCTATAGCAATGAAGGGAAGGGATTGATCAGCAGAAACTTCCATAAATGGGCAAGGGATTATGGCGTTCTGAATGGCCATGGTAGCAGGTACACCTTGTTGAATAACTGGGAGGCGACCTATTTTGATTTCAACGAAGAAAAGTTGACCAACCTGTTTGATGATGCGAAGCAACTGGGCGTGGATCTCTTCTTGTTAGATGATGGTTGGTTTGGCAATAAATATCCTAGGAATAATGATCGCGCCGGCCTGGGCGATTGGCAGGAAAATAAAGCCAAATTGCCTCACGGCATCGGTTACCTTGTTAAAGAAGCGGCAGCAAGGGATTTAAAATTCGGTATTTGGCTAGAGCCGGAAATGGTAAATCCTAAAAGTGAGCTGTACGAAAAACATCCCGAATGGATTATAAAATTGCCTAATAGGGAAGAACATTATTACCGTTCTCAATTAGTACTGGATCTTACTAATCCTACCGTACAAGATTTTGTTTATCACATCGTAGATGATATGATGAGCAAAAACCCCGGTATTGCTTATATCAAATGGGATTGTAACAGGATGGTAACAAATGCTTATTCACAATTCGAAGGAAACCAACAAAGTAATTTGTATGTCGATTACGTAAACGGTTTATATAAAGTATTGGATAGGGTAAGACAAAAATATCCTGAACTCCCAATTATGCTATGTTCGGGTGGTGGAGGAAGGGTCGATTACGGGGCTCTGCCTTATTTTACCGAGTTTTGGCCGAGTGATAACACAGGCGCAACCGAACGGGTATTCATTCAATGGGGATATTCCTATTTCTTCCCAAGTATTGCCACCAGCGCACATGTAACGGAGTGGGGAGATGCTCCATTAAAATTCAGGTTGGCTGTTTCAATGGCCGGCAGACTCGGCTTTGACCTCGTTCCTAAAAAATTAAATGCCGAAGAATTAGCTTTATGTCAACAAGCATTACATGAATATAAAGCTATACAGCAAACTGTTTGGCAGGGCGATTTATACCGCTTACAATCCCCTTATGATCACAACGTCGCTTCATGGATGTACGCTGCCAATGACAAGGCCGAAGCGGTTATATTCATGTTCAGGATCAAGAAACTATTCGATTCCAAGATTGCTGAAAATATAAAATTCAAAGGTTTGGATCCAGGAAAAAAATATCTTGTTAAAGAATTACTAGTTCAACAAGGACAGAAAGCTATTAACAAGGCAAATGGCAAAACTTATTCCGGCGATTACCTGATGAAAGTTGGCCTACCTAGTAATTTAAACAAGGTTCAACAAGCCGTTATCTTACAATTAAAATCTTTGTAGTACTGCATTTGAATGTCTGAAAATCTATACTGGTTCGAAACCCGTATTCGCTTTTTGAATGCTGTACCTAAATACTAATTTAATCTGAATACTAAACTTTTGCTGGTTCGAGTCTGAATACTAAAACTTTTGCTGGTTCAAGTCTGAATACTAAACTCTTGCTGGTTCGAGCTTCCAAGCTCGGACCTACGCACAATTGAGGATATTTACAATTGTACCCGAAACAAAAAGGCACGTACACCTTGCACCATAAACGCCATTCAATGGATTTCCCATGCTGCCGAACAAGATACGCTCTCAATTGAGCGCTGCTCCATTTGGGAGTCCCAGCTTGGAAGCTTGAACTAGCGAGGGAGGCTAGGTTATTTCGAGATAAAATTCAAAGACCAAACACGGAAAACCAGGTTTTGAACACTGGCGGTTTGGAAACTAGCATCAGCAAATTTAATTGTCGAACCCGATCAAATGACCCTTCTTTGTTTTAGGTCCAAATAACGGTTAATCAAGTTTACTGTCAAAGAAGCGGGGGCGGTCAATAAAGACAGGATACCATATTTGGCTAATTCCTTTTGTATTAATTTTTTGTCGTGCATCATTTTTTGCGCGATTACCTGCGTATAGATCCCTTCGATATTTTCTGCAGGCCGTTCACTAACAGACTTCAATTCCGTGTTCTCAAAAAATACGACCATCAGCAGATGATATTTTGCCAAGGTTCTCAAATATGCTATTTGTCGCTGCAAGTTAGAAACCGATTCAAAGTTGGTAAACAATATCAACAGGGAACGTTGCGAGATATTCTTCCTCAGCCCTGAAACCAACTTCTCGTAATCAGACTCTAACCAGGTGGTGCCTTGCGCGTATAATTTTTCCAGGATCGCATTCATCTGTACTTTCCTATTGCTAGCTTTCAACCATTCCGGCTGCTGGTCGCTAAAAGTAATTAAACCTGCCTTATCACCTTTATTGATAGCGGTATTACTAAAAATCAAGCTGGCATTGATCGCATAATCCAACAAGGTAAGCCCGTTAAAAGGCATCCTCATGTTGCGGCTCTTGTCAATAACACAATATACTTGCTGCGATTTCTCCTCGGTATAGCTATTGACCATCAAATGCCCCCGCCTGGCCGAGGCTTTATAGTTTAATGCACGGATATCATCCCCTTGCACATATTCCTTGATATGGTCATATTCCATACTGAAGCCCATTACTTTATGGCGGTGCGCACCACTATCTTGCAATAAATTATTAGCGCCTTTAAAACCCAATTGCTTCAGTTGCTGGAATGCGGGATAGACTTTTATGGTGCGTTGCCCAGCGGTAAGGAATCTTCTTTTTACCAAGCCAAGAAAAGAATTGACATACACGTTTACATAACCGAACTTATATTCCCCCCTTTCAACCGGTCTCAGCATATAATTATACTTAGTAGTACCATTTACATCGATGGAGGTTTTCCAATTAAAGTTTCTTTCCTGCAATTGAAAGGGTAATTCATCGATCACATCCAGCTGCATTTTCAGCGGGTAGTTACTCCGTACCAGCAGTGAAACGGGGTTTTCTTCACCGTTGCTGAGCCTGTCCGCGATATCCCTTTCAACCTGTATCGCGTTACCCGGTAAATACAACACTAAAATATCGACCAACACTAATGCGCAACATAAAAAGAATAACCCGATGGCAATTTCAAACAGCCCCGGGAAGAAGAAGGATAATAAGAAAAAACCTATCACGAGCAGCAATGACAGGTATGTACGCTGCTTAAGGTATAATGAAGCAAAAAAATGTTTCAACCGATTCATCGTGTTATTTAACGTGGAACTTCCACCGATTTTAATATTTCAGCTATCACATCATTCGTGGTTATTCCTTCCATCTCCCTTTCAGGAGTCAGTACTATCCGGTGTCTCAAGATGGCCGGAACCACGGTCACCACATCATCTGGTGTAACAAAATCCCTACCCGCAACCAATGCATAAGCCTTGGCACTCGCCAATACCGCAATAGAAGCCCTGGGAGATGCGCCCATGAACAGGGACCCGTTTTCCCTGGTAGCTTTCACCAGGTGAACGATATAACGGATAATATGTTCTTCTACGAATACTTGTTCCGCCTTGTCCTGCAAAGCAATGATTTCAGCGGCAGTAACTACCGGTTTTACACTTTGCAAAGCATGATCTCCCAGCTTGTTGCTGTTTGCTGCTTGCAACATAGATATCTCGTCCTGTAGCCCCGGGTAAGTCACTTCCAATTTAAACAGGAAACGATCGAGCTGGGCTTCCGGTAACCGGTAAGTACCTTCCTGCTCGATGGGGTTCTGTGTAGCTACCACCATGAACGGGTTGCCCATTTTATGCGTATGCCCGTCGTTGGTCACTTGCCTTTCTTCCATCACTTCAAATAAAGCAGCCTGGGTTTTAGCAGGTGCCCGGTTGATCTCGTCAATCAGCACGATGTTTCCGAAGATCGGGCCTTTCTTATATTCAAATACCTGCTGTTGCGCATTGAAGACCGAGGTACCCAGCACATCGGCAGGCATCAGGTCAGGCGTAAATTGTATCCTGGAAAAATCGGCGTGGATACATTGGGCCAATAGTTTCGCTGTTAATGTTTTAGCAACACCCGGCACACCTTCAACCAACAGGTGCCCCTTGGCGATGATGCCTACCAGTAGCATATCGATTAAAGCATCCTGTCCAATTACCACCTTCGAAATTTCATCTTTAATATTTTGGATGGTATTCGACATTGTCTCAAAAGCATTGGGTTGTAATGTTGTATTCTCTTCCATTTATTATGCTATTTGATAAAATTTATATAAAGCTTGATAATACATCTCCAACTGTTTATCTGAAACTTCAAATTCCAGTTGCAGGTTATGCATCATGTTAATTAATAATTGAATTTCTTCCCTGGGCTGGTTCGATTTTCTTGCGAGTTGATTTACAAAATTCTCATCCAGGTACTTCGTGTCTATAAAATATTTATTCCTTACATGATCTAAGAATTGGGTCGTCATCTTATGTACCAGGTTTTTATTATCATGGTGGTTAAAGTATAATTTACCGAGTGTTTTTACAAAATCCAGGGAATTATTCAGCACCGGTTCCACGGCAGGCACATAGCGCTGTTGGCGCTTACTTTCAAAAAGGGCAAATAAAATCATCAGGCACAAAATGAGTATCAATGCCCAACGGATCGAAGGATACCGCATCAATACAGACCAGTTATCAAAATCTTTCCCCTCCCGGCTATATTGATGTTTATAGTATTCATCCCAATAGACGATGTTTTTGGAATCGGGTATGTAGCCCATCATATTCCGGAAAGAGCGGTGATTCTCTCCATGCAGTAAAAAATAATTAGTACAGGCAAAAGGATTTAATGAAATATAAACGGCCCCATTTCCATGAACGATCCTAATAAAATTCGGCTTCCCTTCTTCATTAGTACCTAATACGGTTGTAACCGCGGTATCAACAGCGGTAAAGTAGCCGCTATTATAAATCCCTTTATAGGCAAAAGAGGTATCCTTACCGAAGTTCTTATTTACAAAATTTTGAACCGTATGTAGCTTTTTATTGAATACCCCATTGTCTACAATACCCGCCTTATAGTTAAAGTGCAACCTTTCTGCTAGTAAGGAATCAGGATCTGTAGCCGCTATAAATACTTCATTTCCATTCTCGATAAAATTCCCCAATCTATCAACATCATCTGCCGACAAAAACAGGTTATTAGCAATAATGCAGTATAATGCATTCTGGTTGAACGTCGTCTTAAATAGTTCAGCAACAGGTTTTTTAACAATTTGGTGCAAGGTGCCGTGATTCGCCCCGTTTAAATATTGCTTTAGCAGCTTATAAGCAACGAAGCTACCGTAAGGTTTTTTATCGCGGTACTCGAAACTGGCGCTGGCTGCGTTAAAATCTTCCACTTTTCTTTTATTACGCATCCCCCCCTGGAAAACACTGCCGAATATGATGATTACTACTAATAATACCAGCAATCCAATCCATATAAACCTAAATTTCATGGCCGGTATTATTTATAGATTTTAGAAATGATTGAAAGGAAAACCTGATGTCAGAAAACCGGGCTTCGTCCACATTCTTTTTGCCGAACCAAGTTATTTCATATTGCCGGGTCAAGGCAAGGAACGGCATTTGAAGTTCGGTGCCGGAAAGTTCGTTGACATAATCCCTGTTGGTTTTATCCTTATGTAAAATTAACTTCTGACTGCTTGCTAGCACCTGTAACGTATATAAGTACAAATACCTGACAGCTTCCGCCCAATGTGCCTCTTTCATAGCGGCATCCGCTAATGATCGATAATCAACTTTTGATTCGGCATCCGGTACTCCAGCCGCGCTAAATGTATTATTTTTAGAAGATTTAAAAATTCTCCGCAGCGTTCCCCTGGAGTTATATACGATTACTACGATAAGAACAATCGATGCTACAATAAAAAAGCTCATTAAAATCGGGATAGTTAAAGGGAAATGTTTCGCATCTTTTTTATGCTCGGGATCGAGCGCTCTTAAATCCTTTTCATAATCCATATCGCTGTCCTCTTTCAGTTCTTTCAAGCCGGCAGGACTGCCTGTATGAATACGAACATTATTATAGAAATAACGCCCTTGCCCATCCTGAAATTCCCCGAAATTATTTTGATCATATGCTAAGCCTCCTGGCCACAACAGCCTTACCTGCCCTTCCAAGGTGGTGGTATCAGGCTCCACTGCTTCATCCTGGTAATGTTGGATGCCTTGTTTATCTACCGCAACGGAATCTATAAATACCTCTTCATCTTGATCATAGGAAACACTGTCCAACGTGTTCAGCCGTTGCGCTTTTATATCCCCGGCACAAAACAAGGACAATAAAGTAAGCATATAGATCAATAAATACGGATGTTTCATGCAAAAACAAATAAGCTCATCAATTTTTCGGGAACAACACGCGACCTTTTTCATCCAATGAAAAACCTTTTCTTACCAGTTGGATAGGCCATATAACATAATATCCTATAATAATGACAAAAGAAATAGCCAAGATGGATGTGCTTAAGAATACCGGCATTTCAGTATGCCGGGTAACAAACCCTTCTAAAAAAGCAGCCAACGTGATGATAGGGATAATCGTAAACATAATCTTTAAGCCTTCGAACGCAGCTCTTTTAAGGGCTTCAACGCGTTTCAAAGTACCGGGGAATAATAAATTATATCCCAGTATAAGCCCGGCTGCACTGGAAATAATGATCGCGGATATTTCCAAGGTTCCGTGAATCCAGATCACCAGCACAGAGGCCATCCCCAAACCCTTGGCAAAGAAGAAATATTGGAATGCCCCGACCATAAAAGCATTGTTCACCAGGATATACAGCGAGCCCAAACCCAGCAATACGCCCATAACGAAGGAGCTCAAAGCCACGTTCAAATTATTATTAGCGATTTGCACCCACATCATCAGCTCATTACTATCTTTATAAACATTGAATGGATCGCCTTTCGCGATATTTTCCTCCGTCATGTTTACATAATTGTCGCCTAATACCCCCCTAACAAATGTGTCGTCAACAGATGCCGAGAAAGCGCTGAGCATACAAATGCTCATAAAAAGCAGGGCTGCAAAAAGAAAAACTTTCTTGTACTTAGCAACGATCAACGGCACTTGGTACATCAACAATTTCTTGAAACGTCCCGGCTCCTTGATCGGTGTGCTGTAAATAGACTGGTACATCCCGGCGGCTAAGCCGTTCAGGTATTGGGTCGTTTTGCTGTAACTATAAAAAGTTTTGGAATAAGCGAGATCATCCACGATCGTAGTGAACCTTTCGGCCATTTCGTCGGGGTCCTGGGAAACCTCCTGTTCATAAGATTTCCAACGGGCTAAATTCTTTTTAATAAATAATGATTCTCTCATCCTTACTTGTATAATTACAAAATTTCAGGGAAACATGGTAAAGACAATGTATAAAATTTTTAAATTTGATTCATGTCTACCATAAAAATACCTACCCCGTTTAATATAGATCTTGAATTTGCAGCGGCTGACAGCGGCATCCGTTTATTAGCGTACATTTTAGATTTCATTATCCGTATAATCGCGGTGTTCGGTTTAGTTTTTCTCGTTGCCCGTTTGAATTTACCCGAACAGGTAGATACCATTGTAAACGTACTTTTTATATTTATTCCTTTTACGTTATACTACCTGTTATCAGAAATATTCATGGACGGCCAAACGTTGGGAAAGAAAATCGTGAAAATCAAGGTGCGTAACCTTTCTGGAAATGCACCGAGTTTAGACCAATATATTATCCGCAACTTATTCCGCCTCATTGAATCCCCGGCTATGATTTTCGCGGTATTAGCCTACTTAACGCAGGTAGATCGCGTCAGCTCCTTTGGTTTTATGTTGTTCGTTTTATGCCCGGCCGTTATCCCCTTGGTGTTTTTGATTAAAACCAAGTACAATCAACGCTTAGGCGATGTTGTTGCCAATACGATCGTTATATCCAGCAAGAAATCCCAACCCTTGACCAACACTATTTTCCGGGAGATTACCGACGCTAATTACCAAGTGCAATTCCCGCAAATTATGCGGATCAACGATAAGGATCTGAACAAGATCAAGGACCTGTTAGACAGGGCTACCCAAAACATAGATGTAACTTTAGCGGATAGGGTAGCAGAAAGAATCCAACAAGTACTGGGCATTCAAACGCAGATGAATTCGCTGGAATTCTTGGAAACAATCCTGAATGATTATAATTACCTGGCTACCAGGGAACCTAAGTAAATACCAGGCTAAAAATTCTTACTGGATACTGGAGTATTTCACCACTCTCGTGTGGGTCAATGAATCGTGCCAAGGAATACCGAATCCCGAAAAAGGTTCAAATGGTATGAAGCGGCAAAGAGATCTTAGAAACGCTTTTGCGAATTCCAGCTGGGTTCCTTCCTCCATTATCACGATGGTACCGGTAATAAATTTCGCAGGCGTGCGCCCCCATAATCCTTCAAAAATGGTATAATAGACTATGTAAACAGTCATATTTAAGAAATAATACGAATAATTCAGGCTGCCGTAATAATCATACTCCTCCATACCTGAAATAGCAGCTAAAACACCGATTACAACTAAAATGAAAATATAATCGAGGATAAAATTTGCAAAGCGGATGCCCCTGCTCGCGTCAATATATTGCGGGGTATCAAAATCATCGAGAAAACTACCTTCTTGGGCGGAACTTGGGTTCATTTGTTCAGACATAGATAAGTTAGGTTTTAATTGAGCCTTAAATGTAAAAAATTAACTTAAATATTCATATTACATGAATATACTATTTAATCCCGTTTAAAAATATTTTAACCAAGCCGCGCAAAATCAATATTACAAATTGTCGCTTTATACCCTTGTAAGGCAATTTACGAAATATCATCCGGAGAAAATAAGCCCGTACACCCACTTCTGAAGCCCTAGGGGGTACTTCGAAGGTGGGTAGGGGTACTTCCGAAGTGGGGGGAGGTACTTCGGAACACATGTTTCGGGATTATTTTGAGGTCATGACCCACCCGGTAAGTGGTAGGGGGTACCTCCGAAGTGGGGTATTATTTTTTGTAAATTTAAAAAATGCTCTTTTAGGGTGATATTTAGCGGTTTTTATCGCAAAAGTGGAGCTCGAAAACCACTGTACCCACTTATTTTATCCGAATTTGGGGTTCAAAGAACATCGATTGGAGTTCCGAGGTGGGTGGGGGTACCTCGGAGGTGGGTGGGGGTACTTCCGAAGTGGGTAGGGGTACTTCCGAAGTGGGGTAGCGCGTCTGACAGTATTCGTCCTAAAATAAATTTACGTTCAATTTTAAAACGGTCGCTAAGCCTTGATTTTATCAATTCATCGATAAAGGACAATAAAGGCCGGGCATATACGTTGATTAGCAAAGATTTAGTAACTTAATGTTGCTATTGATTCCCGAAACCATATTCTAAAAACCAATTTTCAGGGCGAGGCATGAGATTTATTAACACGAAACCCAATACTCCTTTACAACGTTTTTTTGAATGGATGAAAGATTGGCCATTGCTGATCTTGCGTCTCGTATTGGCTTTCGGTTTCTTCTGGCCTGCACAGTTGAAATGGAGCAATATTCAAGGCGTCATCGATAATTTTTCAAACCTGGGGGTTCCACTGCCCACAATAAGCGCTTATTTCGTTGCAGGAATAGAAGCCATCGGTGTAATATTCCTGGCACTGGGATTAGCTACCCGCATTGTCACCATTCCCTTGATGATTATTATGCTCGTAGCGATCAATGTTGTACACTGGCAAAACGGCTTTCCCGTAGCTAACGGAGGTTTCGAAATCCCGCTTTATTACCTCGTCATGCTATTCGTTTTATTGATCTATGGCCCCGGAAAATTCAGCATCGATCACCTGGTTAACCGCAATAAAAGACGTAGCCCTAACTTACGGTAAATAATTTCCTCGTAAATATTTCTTAATTTTATATAGAGCGTATCAGTACGTATATCTCGGTTAATTCTTCGATGATCATAGCCCCAAAGCACCGGAACTAGCCCTTTTCACCCCATAACAGCAAACCCCAAACTCATGACTTACGATCGTGATCCTAAGTACCTGCACCCGCATATCAGGCTGCATTTGGACAGCATTTTATCTGCTATACAAAATAAGTTACCTGCCGGGCATACCGCGAAGGTAGTTTCCGCTTACCGCACACCGGAAGACCAGTTCATCATTTACAAGAAGGGCAGGACCTTTCAAGGTGGTAAATGGGTCAAAACCGGGGCTGTATATACCAATATTGACGGTTATACCAGGCTCTCCCGGCATAATTATTTACCCTGCCTGGCCATCGACATCGGGCTGTTTGAAGGAAATACTTACTTAGGTAACAGCAATTTGTATAAGTACGTAAAACAGGGAACTCAATTTCAAATGGATTGGGGCGGTAATTGGAACAGCTTCAAAGATCTCCCGCACCTGGAAGTACCGGGCAATATCCTCAAACCATCTATCGAGAAGAATATCGCGTTGATTTGGCAAAAGTACCTGCTCATTGACGGCTATTATACCGCTGCGCTCGACGGCATATTCGGACCGAAGTCGATCGCCGCACTGGAAGCTGCTACGGGGATTAACGCCCGCAATAAAGCTGCTTGGGATAAATTATTTGCTAAATATGGCCCGCCGGAAAATTTATAAATATTTATCGGCATAATCCAGGTATTTAAACACGAAATCGTCCCACATGGTATCTAGCACGAAATCGTAGGCTTCGGCCCGTTCCTGGTTGAAAAACAGGCGGACAAACTCCTGGTTATCGGCATGATCCCTTTCACTGATAGGGAAGTAAATCGATAAGCCGTTAGCTCCGTAAGATCTCTCCAAACTGGGGATGGGCTTCCTTTTTTCACCGTTAAATGCTGCCAAAACATAACCGGGATTCACCCGCTCAATCAGCCGCTGCGACTTTTTTATCATCGGGTCTTTCTTAGGTAAATGTTCATAAAAGTTCGTCAGCCACCAATTGATGTCGATATACGAATTAAAATATTTCCATCCGAAATGCTTGCATTTGTACCTGGCAGCCTTGATCGCGGGAGCGTAACGCTCAACATGGTCAAATAATTCTTCGGCAAATTCACTGATGTATTGCGCCGTTTTTGAAGATATTTTCAGATCTACCATCGACATGGTCAGGTAGTCGTGCTGATACTTTGGATACTGTGCGGAAAAGGTTTCGATCATCTTGTAACTCATCGCTTCGGCTGTTATATCGGGATTATCTGCCAATTGCGCTAAAAACTCCGGGTAGTTCAAACCATCGAAATAGATAGTTTCTTCGCTGGCCACGAGGTAGCGGCAATACTCCCTAAACTGGTAGCCGGTTTCCATCATTTGCATGCAACAGGCATTGTAAGCCAGGATATCCAGCTTATCGCCCCGTCTTTTGCTAAATACAGCTTTCAGAGCCATCCTTAATTTTTCATGCGACAGGAAACTAATTTGCTTCTCCTTCAGTACTTTATAATGATTATTATATACTTCCGGCAAGCGGTGCGAGGTAGGCGTAATAATAAAAGCGCCGGGGCTTTCATCATCATCATCGTCGTCAAGACTCAGCTTATTGATATCAGAAGTTTTATAAATCAGCGCTTCCCTGGTAATCCTGTAATTGGGAGAATGCCTGCGATCCAGGGTGAGCGTACTAAGATCGTTTTCTAATATCCGCCCCTGGTGCGACAAAACACCTGTATATTTTGGCAATACAATTTCATCTTCCTCGGGTTCCAGCTCACCTTCAAAAACCCCTACACCCATACCGTGCGACCATAATACGAGCATATACTTCTCTGCCGGGTATTCATTTTTAGCCCAATAAAGGTATTCAGCCATCGTTTCGGCTTCGCCCATATCCACATTTCCCAGGTCCAATAGCGCGTTAGTTGGATGCGGAACCACGTCTTTTTGCACATGGAAACGCATTGCCCTGTAATCAACGGGATGTTCCGTATCGTTCCAGTTCCTGTAAAACTGTATAACGATATTCATATCCTTGCGGCTGCCGATGGCGGCCAGGGCTTTTAATAATTTCTTGGCATATTTAATACTATGGTCTACACTGTAGATGTAGAACATGATGGTCCATTCAGCTTTCATAATATTCAACCGGGGTTAATATATTGATATTCAATAAATACTTACATTCTCGATATATTGAATTAAATTGTTGCTCCAAATGGAGTATTATCCTATGCCCGTTAAAATTTTTCGAGCATACAGATGGTTTTTGACTGTTCTATTGATGGTTGGTTCACTGTTGAGCACAAAGGCACAACGGGCGAACTTGCTATTCAAAAAATATGATTCGGAAAATGGCTTAAGTTCCTATAATGTACCCCAAGTTTTACAAGACAAATACGGATTCATTTGGATTGCTACCCAAGATGGACTCAACCGCTTTGATGGTAAATCTTTCGAAATTTATAAAAAGACATTTAACAGTCGCACTTCACTGAATCAAAACCATATCAAAAATCTTTACCTGGATGGAGATAGCTTGTGGGTGGCAACGGCATACGGCGGCTTGAATATTATCGATACCCGCAATAGCGAAGTAATTGCCTCGTATAGATGCGCTAACCCGAGCAATAAACCCTGCCAAATCAGCAATTGGATCGAATGTAGCAGTGGAACTCCCCTGGGAGATATCTGGTTTGGTTCATACGAAGGTATTTTTATTTTCTCGAAAAAAGACCGCCAATTTTCGCATATTTCTATAAACCCGTTCACGCATAGCGCTGAGAACTTTGTTGTCCATACGATTTATATCGACGCGCGGGAACGTATCTGGGTGGGAATCGACAATTATGGCTTAGCCGTGTATGATAAATATGGCAAAATAGAGCAATTGATATCGAAATCGGATCTTGGCCTTCCCAATTCCCCGGTAGTATTCCACGCGGTTATAGATCTACCCGGTAACCGCTTCGGGGTTGCTACCAATCACGGTGTAAGTCATTTTTCGCTCCAAGGGAATAATATCCAACTGATACAGGCTTTCGCATTAAAGAATATGCAGGCCCATTGCATCAAGCAAGGTCCTAAAAAACAACTGTGGATCGGCACCACCAAGGGATTATTCATTACCGATGATCAATTCAACATTACCGATCATTACACGCAAGAAAATGCGGCTTTACCGGATAATATTATAAAGGATGTATTTTTCGATTACCAGCAAAATGCCTGGCTCAGTACTTACCGTGGCGCCTGCAAATCAGAAAATATCCTGCGTTGCTTCACGGCTTTTTCAGAAGATGAAAAAAGCAAGATCAAGCTGGAGCAGGTAAGCGATTTGCTCGTAATGAATGATAGCATGATGCTGGCCGGCAGCTATGTGGGCTTATGGCAGATTAACCTCAACAGCGGTAGGATCCGTAAGTTCTCCCGTGGCTTGAAAAATATTAACTCCCCCGTGAGCTTGTTGTTCCGGGATGACCAGGGAAACCATTTCGTATCAACAGAAGAACATTTATATTATTATGATATTGACCGGCAGGTATTAATTCCCATCGAACAAAAGTACCCGGAGTTAAGATCCATTTCCCGGTATGTTTTTAGTAGCGCAGTTGTGGTAGATCCGAATACGATCGTATGGGGGAGCGAAAACGAGGATGGCATTTTTACCTGGCACCGCGATCAGAAACAAGTACAGCATTTTATTCACGATGTAAACAATAATCACAGCCTACCGGATAATAGCGTGAATGCTTTGTATGTCGATAAAGATCAGCATCTCTGGTGCGCTTCCGATATGGCCATTAGCAAAGTAAATTGGAATACCGGCTACTGCGAGGTTTATTACCCCGGGAAAGCAGGTCCCAATTCACCTATTTACTTCGATGTATATGACGATGGTAATAAAATTTGGATTACTACTTACGGTGGTGGTTTGAATTGTTATGATAAATCCACAAAACAATTCACGGCGCTTACCACGGATGATGGTATGGCTAGTAACGCCTGTTTTAATATTGTTCCGGCAAGCGACAGCACCCTTTGGGTAAGTACTGCCAAGGGACTTTCCCGTGTAAACACCAAAACCCATTTCATACGAAATTATTACACTACTGCCGGGGTACACGGAAATTCATTCGATGAAAAATCGGCCTGTAGCCATAATGGTTATATATACTTCGGGGGCATTGACGGTTTTACCAGGATTAATACCAATGAACTTAGCAATAATCCCTTTCATAACCAGACACATATTACACGAATCAAGTATGAAGCCCCGGGTAGCAGCGTTGATACCAGCGACTTAGGCGTTCAAGCCATCAAGGTACCGTATAACACGACGAATATCGAGATCAGCTTTGCCGCCATTAACTTTATAGAACCGGAGCAAAACCGTTTTGCCTACCGAATTCCACAGCTAAACCAGCAGCAAGTAATGCTGGGAACCGATGCCACGGTAAGTTTCCCGACTTTGCCCGTAGGTAAGTACACATTGGAGATAAGATCATCCAACAACGAAGGGGAGTGGAGCGATGATGTCCGCACTTTAGACATTACGGTAACACCGCCATGGTGGGCAACCTGGTGGTTTAAAGTATTGGCAGGATTATTTGTGCTGTTTATTATTTACCAAATATACCGTTACCGGGTATTGCAAATTAAGAAACAAGAGCTGGTAAGGAGAAATATTGCGTCGGATCTGCACGATGACATCGGCAGTTCCTTGAATGCCGTGAAAGTATTTACACACCTGGCGAAGATCACCCCGGAAAACAATCATTACCTGGAACAAGTTGATGAATCTCTAAAACAGGCAACCTCTGGCTTGCGGGATATGATCTGGGTATTGGACGATAGCGCAGATACGATCCAGGAATTATTAAACCGCGTTCAGAAATTTGCAATCCCCGTCACGATGGCTCAAAAAATTCAGTTCGAGCTGCAAGTCGAGGATAAAGCTTTATATAAAGTTATTAGCAAAGCGGAAAAGAAAAACTTATTATTAATCATCAAGGAAGCCATCACGAATAGCATTAAGTATGCAGCCTGTAATAAAATCTTATTAAAAATTATCCTGACACAGAAAGGCAATCTTTGTATCACGATACAAGATAACGGTAATGGCTTCGATACTTCGATCATCCATGAAGGCAACGGGCTTAAGAATATGTTGTTACGTGTAAAGCAAATTCAATACATTGCCGACATTACTTCCAACGATCATGGAACCGTGATTAATATTTGTAAAAAGTAATTCGACAATAATAAACTTTACCGGTCAAAGCAATCATTAAATATTATAAGCTTCTACATATAAAACGCCGGTGCAAGTTGTCTGTTTGCACCGGCGTTTATTTAATGATAATGACCAGGTAAATTATTACATTTCTTTCTTCAACACTTCAGCCGCTTCTTTATCATCATATTTCTTGATGAGTTGTTGCAAGCTAGCAGTTAATGCCTTCTTGGTTGCAGCATATGCCGGGTCATTATAAACATTATGTACCTGCGTTGGATCTTTTTTCAAGTCATATAATTCCCAATCATTATGCGGGCCATAAAACCTGATGAGGGTATACTTCCCGGTTCTAACACCGAAATGTGGCGCTACATGGTGCGGTTCCGGGTACTCGTAATAATGGTAAAAGGCAGCTTTCCTCCAATTCTTGTAGCTCTTTCCCGTAACGATAGGCAAAAACGATTCGCCTTGCATAGTCGGGGAAGCCTTCAAGCCCGCCGCATCCATTAAGGTTGGCCCCCAATCGATATTCAATACCATATCGTTTACTACGGAACCTGGTTTGATCTTACCCGGCCAACGCATCAAGAATGCTGTTTTCAAGGACTCTTCATACATAAACCGCTTATCAAACCAGCCATGTTCTCCCATGTAAAAACCTTGGTCGGAAGCATAAACAACAATCGTGTTTTTGCTTAAACCGTGCGCGTCCAGGTAATCTAATATCCGCCCAACATTCCTGTCTAAAGATTTGGCAGTTGACAAATAATCTTTTAAATAGCGTTGGTATTTCCATTCAGCCAGGGCTTTCCCGGTCGGTTTCAGCGAGTCAAACTCACGGCTGATTTTATCTTCATAATATGCTTTGTAAGCATCCTTTTGTGCCTTATTCATGTTTCTATAAACCCAACTCTTGTCATAATCGACATGAATTTTCAAATCATAAGCCATCTGCATCGTTTTGCTGATGGTCATATCCTGGTTTTGAGCGGCAACGCGGCCATTATAATCATCAAAGAAGGTCGGCGGCAAAGCAAATGTGCTGTCATCATAAGCTCCCAGGTCTTGGATATCGGGACTCCATTCGCGGTGGGTTGCTTTTTCACCTACCACCAACATGAACGGTTTCGTGGTATCCCTTTTATCCAACCAATCCGTTGTAAACTGCGTAATGAGGTCGGAGATATAACCGGTATAGGTGGCGGTATCATTAGGAGAAATAAACACCGGGTTATAATAGCGGCCTTGTTGCGGAACGATTTTAAAATAATCGAAACCTTGTGGTATTGCTTCCAGGTGCATTTTACCGATCCAAGCAACCTGGTAACCGTTATTTTTCAGCAAGCGGGGAAAGTGCTCTTGCGTCATATCAAAATGAACGGATTCATTAGTTTTGAAGCCGTTCTTATGGTTATATTTTCCCGTGATAAAGCAAGCACGGCTGGGTCCGCAAATAGAATTAGTCACCAGTGCATTGGTAAACCTTGCACCCCCGTTTGCTATACGATCGATATTGGGCGTTTGGGCCAATTTGCTGCCATAGGCGCTGATAGCCTGATAGGCATGATCATCAGAAATGATAAAAACAATATTCGGGCGCTCCTGTGCCATCCCTATCCGGGTAATCAACAACAGCCCCAAGGATATGAACAAATTTTTCATAATTATGAATCGATAAAGGTTCACTGTAAATTTATATAGCTCCCGGTTAATATAATAATGCTATGTTAACCTAAAACGGTGTAAAAAGAGGGAATTGGAGTTGAGAATAGGGGCAACAAGGGTAATTTATCTGCCATACTTTAAAGTTGAGCGGAAGACGGGACTCGAACCCGCTACCTACAGCTTGGGAAGCTGTCGCTCTACCAGGTGAGCTACTTCCGCAGGGTGGATAAAGATAGCAAAGAATATGAAATAAAATGCAAGGAAGAATAATTTTTATCCGTTCCTTTGATGAGAACACTTCTTGTTAAAATTTCCACACCGCTTTTAGAAGATTGGCCGATAAAATTTTAAGAGTGGGGGAAAAGACGTGCATCCATCTGCCCAAGATTTAAATCCTTTAGTCAAAAGCCGGTAAAATACAAATAGGCATGGTAAAGTATGTGCTTACTTTTATACCATCCTGTTCCGCAGGAATCCACTTGGGCATCATCCTTACCACCCTAATTACCTCTTTATCAAGTAATGTATAATCCCTTACTTCTTTTTGAACAATTTTTATATCGGAAAGGGCGCCTTTGCTATCTATTTTAAATGTAACGCGAACGCGGCCTTGGGCCGTTGCTTGATCTTTCGGGTAGCGTATTTTCCTTAAGAATTTCATTAGCGCCATTTCTCCACCGGGAAACGAAGGCGGGTGTTGTGGAAAAGTACATATAATTTCACCATTGCTTGCTGAAGATAATTCATTAGCAGCCGGGGAGCAACCACCGGATAAAATAGCGAATGTAATTGCAATGAAACCATGCTTTAACATGTCCTAAGATAACGAATTGGGAGATTATATTTTAATGGTGTATTCGAAATCTTTATCCAATTTCAATGTTGTAGATAGAAAACCGTTTTTCGGATCGCGCACATAATCTGTATAATCTTACATCACCCCTGGAAACCCGCTTACGTCATCAACGAAAAGCAGCGTCCTTCCATTAAATTTGCTTTGCTTTTACCATTAATCACTCTATACATTTCAAAAAATAGGTTTTACCGGAGCAGTTTTGTATTCGCAAACTTCCTGGTTCTATTAAACCGGGTACACCTTGTAGAAACCGTTATCCAGGAAGCATCCGACATCAGGCAAGTAGGACTATTAACATTTATATTGCTCCTAAACATGCTATTGATCCTCGAAATACACCGTACTAGGAAATCAAGCATCCAATCAACGCAATCTTACGTCCTAGCGAGGTCAACAATTAATCATAACCGGGAAAAAGCCTCCCTCCATAATCAACGATCAGGGGAAAACAAAAAATCCGTGCCATCCTGAAAATCCCCCAAAAAATCTCTGAACTTTTTCCGCATCTCGTAAATCATCCGCTCTAATAACAGCTAACTTTACATCGTATATACGAACGATATAAAAAGAGCCGCCAGTTGGCGCTGGACGGCTCAACCATGAAAAATTCATGGTACTTATATAAACCGTTAAGTAAAATAAGCGTATGCAATTTATAAAATAATCCTGCCTGCGCCTAGAAAATTTTTCCGTTTTGAGTAAACCCGGAAATGATCCAATACATCCAATATCCGGCTATCATCCAGTTAGCATCACCCCAATAAATAAAATATTAAAATAATATTTAAGTCGAATGTATTCAATCATCATTATTTGTTACTGTATAGGCTTTTTCCACTTATACAACACATCCTTGAAAGCGAAGCTCCATTCGGAAGGCCGCTACCAATCATGGTTGCAGGAGCATAAACCCCTGGCTACCTGGTCGGGCTTGGGATTGATCGGCTCCAGCCTGCTGCTCTGGACCCTGAAAGATGGGATCGCATTAGGTATCCTTGGGTTCTTACTATTATCGATGGCTGGACCTATCCTCGTTATATCTTTAGCCCCCTTACGTTATTTCAGGGTAAAGCATATCATGATTATCCTTGCTTTCAGCTTGCTATCAGAACTTTTCATCTTCTACTAATATGCCTGCTAATAAAAAATACTTGAGCTCTCCCGGGCAAAGAGTCCTTAAAGTAACAGCCGCATTATTCGGCGGTTACTTGGTGAGCCTTTCTTTTCATCAGTTGCTGATGACGTTTCTAGATAAGAAAACCGTTGTTATCACGAGTTTCTTTTCCATGTACATTTTGTGGGCCATCCTGATGATCCTTGCATTCCTTGCAAAAAACGGATGGAAGATCTGGGCGACCTACATTTTACTCAGCCTCCTATTTTGCGCTCCTTGGATATATGAAGCTTATATAAAGTGATAAAAACATCGGCATGAATAATCGTAATTATAATATTTATTTTAACACGCATACCATCAGCGGGATCATTATCAGCGCTATACTATATGTAATATTTTTTGCGGGCTCTTTCGCATTCTTTAAAAGCGAAATAACCAGTTGGCAACAGAATACTTCCGCCGCAGAAATCTCGAAGAAGGATATCAACTTCAATACTATTGTTGATTCGTTGAACAAGGAATACAACCTCTACGGTCGTGACATCTACTTTTACATGTACCCCAGGGGTGGTGCGAAGATCGGTGTATCGGTCAGCATGTCGAAAGACAGCAGTAATAAAAAAAGGGGAGGATATTTTTTATACAACTCCAAAACCAAGGTACAATCGAACTATAAAGAATCATACGACCTGGGCGAATTCCTTTACCGCTTACACTTCTTAGCACAGGTAAACGGTATTGCCAGATTGGGATTCCCGATCGGTTATTACATCGCCGGCGGGGTTGCCTTTGCCTTCCTATTTGCTTTGATCACGGGTTTATTATTGCATTGGAATAAGATCATTTCAAATTTCTACCTGTTTCGGCCCTGGGAAAAACTGAAAACCGTGTGGACGGATTTGCATACCGCATTAGGTGTTATCAGCTTTCCCTTTTTATTCATCTTTGCCGTTACGGGCACTTATTTCCTGGTTAGCTTTCCCTTAATGTCTAAACCGACGATCGCCATGCAGTTTGATGGAAAAAAGGAAGCATTCGATAAAACGATGGGATATGACGATAAGAATGTTCCTATGGCGGGTAAGGCCATCGGGAAAGAGATAGACATTAATCATTTTGTTTCAGAGACCTTTGAGAAATGGGATCATACACAGTTGTCATATATGCAAATCAGTAATTATGGCGATCAAAGTATGCAAGTGTCGATGGATGTGGTACTTCCCCGGAGCGAGAAATTTGTCGGGACCGGCAAAATAGTCTACGAAGCCGCCACCGGGAAAGTTTTAGAAGTAAAAAGTCCTTTCGAGAAAGCAGGTTATAACGGTGTGGTTAAAGACTTAGTATATACTTTACATTTCGGTAATTACGGCGGCTATGCCACCAAGGTCTTATACTTTTTACTGGGCATTTGCGGCTGCGTGGTGATTATTTCAGGCGTATTAATTTGGCTGGTGGCAAGGAATAAGAAGAAT
The DNA here is from genome assembly GCF_002557795.1 of Chitinophaga caeni. Lineage (NCBI taxonomy): Bacteria > Pseudomonadati > Bacteroidota > Chitinophagia > Chitinophagales > Chitinophagaceae > Chitinophaga > Chitinophaga caeni. The sequence continues at coordinate 993,935 of NZ_CP023777.1, forward strand.
ATTCCCGGGAGGAAAAGAAAGTTCAACGATTGGCTCGCCAATATTTACTTATCGATCTGCTTGAGTATGTTCCCAGTAACAGCAGCATCGTTTATCGCGGTTAAAATACATCCAGGCGGTGGAACAGCATTTATTTACCCGTTCTTCTTTTGGTCATGGTTAGCATTAAGTGTTTTATTTATTATACGAAGAAACAACTATAAGACCAACCGGGATTCTATGCTGATGGGCGCTATCATAGGTTTTTTCATCCCGGTAGCAAACGGGGTAGTATCAGGTAATTGGATATGGACAACCTATAAAAAAGGGTTTTATGACATCCTGTTAATCGATGTATTCTGGCTATTTGTTTCCATGGGAGCATTTATTTGTTGGTATTTAATTGTAAAGAAATATCAAAAAACAAATAACACTAAAATTGAAAACTCAAATAAAATCGAACAAGAAAAGGAATTAAAAAAATTCCGCATTTCGTAAATCATCCTATTCATTTCAAGATACCTTTGCGGGCATTCTATTAGAAGAATCATCCCAAAAATGTAGATCATAGTTGGCGCTATGATCTACAGCCGTGAATTTTCATGGTACATATAAACCGTTAAGTAATTAAGCATATGCAATTCAAAATTTTACCCTGTATTGCTATGGCAATGGTAATGTCATTGCTAGCAGTTGCACAGCAGCAAACAACCGGCACCCTTTCCGGCACGGTTCTCACTGGCAACCAGGAACCAGTACCTGCGGCCACGGTGCAGATCAGGCAACTAAAGAAGATCTCCCAAACGGATAGTAAAGGAAAATTTCAACTTGCGGGGATCCCCCTAGGAGAACATACCCTGGAAATATCCATAATCGGTTATAAAACCATTAAGAAGAAAGTAACTGTCAGGAGTTCTAACCAAGCGTTATCTTTCGAACTGACCCCTACCGAAACGAGCCTGGAAGGCGTATCGGTAATGGGATATTCTGAAACGCAGCTTTCGAACAGGCAAGCGTATAACGTAACGGCCATCGATGCTAAAAAACTCCATAATTCCACTTTAGACATCGCGCATGTATTGGACCGCGTAACCGGTGTCCGGGTAAGGGAAAGCGGCGGGGTCGGATCGGATTTCAACTTCTCTATTAACGGCTTTTCCGGCAGCAGGGTCAAGTTTTTCCTGGATGGTATCCCTATGGAGAATTTCGGGTCTTCCATCCAGATTAATAACATCCCCATCAATTTTGCCGAAAGGGTAGAGGTATATAAAGGTGTTGTCCCGGTATGGCTAGGCAGCGATGCACTCGGCGGGGCAGTGAATATCATTACCGGCAGCAAGCTGCGAAACTTCCTGGATGTTTCCTATTCATACGGTTCTTTCAATACCCATAGAACAAACATCAATGCCGGCATCACTTCCAAGAAAGGGCTGACATTCCAACTGAATGCCTTTCAAAATTACTCGGACAATAATTACAAAGTAACTGTTGACGCCGCCGATATACATACCGGCCAATATTATCCGAATACCACCGTACGACGTTTCCACGATCAATACCATAACGAAACGCTGATTGCACAAACTGGATTCCTAGATAAACAATGGGCGGATCGTTTCCTTGTCGGCATCACCCTCGGCCAGAATTACAAAGAAATACAAACAGGCGCCAGGATGGTATCCGTTTTTGGCGCATGGCATACACGGGGCAATACGGTGATGCCCACGTTCAAATATCAAAAGGATGATTTATTTATAAAAGGATTGAATGTTGCCATAAATGCCAACTACAATTTCGGTAAAGAAAATAATATCGACACGGTATATGCACGCTATGGCTGGTTGGGCGACTCGATTACCTTCAACGGAAAAGGCGGGGAAAGATCCCGTATGTATTATAAATACGGCAACAATATCGCTACGGCATCCGCGACCATCACTTACAAGATCAATGAAAAACAGCTATTAGCCTTTAATAATGTATTCAGCCGCTTTAACCGGAAAGGCCGTGACCTGCTCGCTCCTGAAGACGATAAATACCAACAACCTCAAAAAGCAGGTAAGAATATATTGGGACTTAGCTACAAGTTAGATGTCAATAAAAAATGGAGTACAACGGTATTCGGTAAATATATTTATCAAAAATCAAAAACCACTTTTGCCAGTGATGCCGGCGGCGAGCCGACCTATAAAAATATGACGACCGATATCAACAAGCCCGGTTACGGCATCGCGACATCATATTACATCTTGCCTTCCTTACAAGCAAAACTATCCTACGAGAAGACGAACAGGATGCCTGAAAATGAAGACCTATTCGGAGATCTCATCAACCGCGAAAAGAATTTTGACCTGAAGCCAGAATCCAGCGATAATATCAACTTAGGCATTAGCTATTCCTTCAAGCTGGACGAAGATCACCGGTTTATAACCAGCGCCATGGGCATTTACCGGAAAGCAACGGACTATATTTATTATACTTTCAACAACAACCAAACTAAGTTAATCGCCAGAAACTTAGACGGCGTTTCTAATAAAGGTGTAGAGGCAGAAGTAAGGTACTCTTATAAAAAGTTCTTAGCAGCGGGCATCAACTTCACCTATCAAGATATCCGCAACCTGCAAAAATATGATCCGGGATATACCAATGTGAGCGAGGTATATAAAGACAGGATGCCGAACCTGCCATATATGTATGGAAATGCCGACGCCTCCGTATTCATAAAAAATGTATTTGATAAAGGGGACCAGCTGAGCATCGGCTACAACATGTTATATGTACATGCCTTCTACCTGTACTGGCCAAGCAGGGGCAGCAGCGAAACGAAGTATGGTATTCCGGAACAGCTTTCACACGACATGAACATTGTATATGCCATGAAAGGAGGTAAGTATAATATTTCATTTGAATGCAGAAATATTACCGATGCCATGTTGTATGACAACTTCAGCTTACAAAAGCCCGGCAGGGCCTTCTCCGCAAAACTGCGGTATTTCATAAGTAAATAATCATCCAAAAACATAAACAGAAATTATACAGCATGAAAAAGTTGAATCTTTTATTCTTATCTACGGCCATCGCGTTCGGAATGGCTTCTTGTGACAAAGACGACAACCCATCAACAGGTGGTGGAGATGCGGGTGCAGGTACAGGAAGGTTTGTTATTGCTGCCCTACCCCAATCCGCGGCAGAAGGTGTAGCAGATTATTTGTTTACTGCTGAAGATTTGGAATCCGGCACTTTATCAACTGCCGGTAACGGCGTTGAACAAGACGGGACTTACCGTTATTATACAACGTCTAAAAATTTATTTTTCAGCATGTTATACGGCCAAGGCAACCCCGGCGCCGTGACCATCTACAAATTAGACGATCAAGGAAAACTATCAAAACAAAGCAACTTCCAATCGGAAACAGTACAAGCTTTTGCAGCGGTAGCAGACGATATCCTGATGATGAAAATTTCCCGCCGCGTAACAACAGAAAACTCGTTATGGTACAAGGTAAATACGGAAAGTTTAACGATCAGCGGGCAAGGGCAAATCAATACCGCCCAACTTTCAGGTAACGGGGAAATGGCGCATTTCTCCTGGCTAAAACAAGTTGGCAACAAAGTATTTGCACCGTTTTTCAGCATCAAAGGTTCCGGTGATGCCCTTTTTGCAACAGCTTACCCGGACAGCTCTTGGATAGCCGTATTCAACTATCCCGATATGAGCTTAAATACGATTATCCGCGATAACCGTAGCAGCTTCATCGGCGCATATTTCAATGATGGATTAGAAGTTGTTGAAAACGGGGATGTATATGCATGGTCGTCTCCCTTTGCTACTTCCGATGGCGCCAGTTTTAATTCTACGAAACCTTCCGCTATCATGAGAATTAAGAGTGGAGAGCTGGCTTGGGATCAGTCTTATTTCTTTGATGTCAGCGATGCTTCCGGCGGATCGTATATCTGTGATAAATTATACTTGGGCGATGGTAATTTTATATTGTTCATGTCAGACAAACAGAACGCATATGCCAGCGGCGCCAACAAGTTTGCTGTCGCGAATGTAAATACGAAATCATTCAAATGGGTAACAGGTACACCTGGCGCGGAAGATATCACCGTAATCGCGATGAACAATTACGCACCGAAAGATGGTAAAACCGGGTTCATAGGTATTACCACTACAGATGGAAAATCCGTGGTATACAAATTCGACGCGGGTACAGCCACGGCAACTTCCGGCTTGGTATTAACGGGAGGTACGATTAATTCCATCAATTGGTTGCCATCAGCAGAATAGCATTTTTAATTAGTAGCCATTATATTGAAAGCTGTAGACCGGGTAGAGATGCTTGGTTTGCAGCTTTCGCATTATAAGGAGCTCCATTACCTTAAGACAATCAATCCATTGTAAATAGAAATAAGGTCATATAATCACTATAATTCTATCAAAGATATCTTCATTTATTTTTCGAAACTTGCTACCTATAAATAAGTATGACGATCTGAAAATCAAATTTTTCTAAGCCAGAATGTTGTTACATAATAAAATGTTTATTACATTCGATCCACAAATACCTAGTATTCATAGTGAATTAGTGTTAATGCCCAAGCTAGGATTTGATACCTATGTTATAATTTATGGATTAAAATATTACCTGTACTGTATTGTAGAGATAACATTCAATCTGTTAATGCACCAAAAGTTTGTAACCGGAGCCCTAAATATTAATTACTATATCAAGTAGTGTTAGTAAATAAAACTTAGGTGACGATCAATCTACTATAAGATTTGAGCATACAGCAACAAATAACAGGAAATGTTGATCCCCGTGTTAACTGTAGTACAGTTGATATCATTACGTAGCCTTATATATACCGTCTGAACGAGAAGCGAAGCTCCTCTTTTTAAACCTCTGAATTTTATATGTGTAAGTTTAAACTGAATTTACGCAAGGGGGATTATTATCTCTATTGCGCATCGAATCGATTTACAATTGTAATGATATGCTCCTTGTTCTTTGCATGCGCTAAGCCTAAGGGAACGGGATTATTAAAGGTCGAGATCACGAAAGCCATAAAGAATGATAACATTATAGATGAAAGAGAATGGCAGCATTTATCTGATCTTATAACAGGAAATCCAACATCGTTCCCAGATTACATTGATAATAAAGGTAATCTAATACCCGGATCGCTAAAAGAGCTTATCGTTTCCGTAGCACAGAAAAGGAGAAATGGCGAAATACCGGAAATTCACGTAAAGGGTACAAAAAAAGCCCCAAAAGCAGTTATCAAGATCTACCTTGAGAATTCAGGAAGTATGGATGGATACTTATTATTCTCGTCAGACTTCAAAGCCTCATTGGCTGATTACCTGGCAGGACTTAAATTCTACAACGAAGAACACCTTTCCGTAAATTTCATCAACTCTAAGATATTTCCTACCAGCATTCACGATCCGCAACAATTCGTGGATGTTTTAGAACCGGGGAAATCACCTTATAATATCGGGAACAAATCCGTCAGTAAATTGAATGAAATACTAGGTCTTGTATTAGATTCCTTGCATCAAGGAGAAGTTGCCATCTTCATCTCTGATTGTATCTACTCACTTGAGCCAAGTAAGGATACGGAAGGAGCATTGGAATATCAAAAAAGTCTAACTAAGAATGTCTTCCTCGATAAATCAAAGTCATTTAAATTTGCGGCGCAAATTAATAAATTACATTCCAAATTCAGTGGCAAATACTGGAAGAAAGATAACACTTTCGAAATTCTAAAAGGTGCCGATAGGCCATATTTTATATGGTTAATAGGAGAGGACAATCTAATCAAACAATTATCTCAAAACGTTCCTATTTCGAAATTAAAAGGTTATGAAAATAGCTTCTATTTGTCAGGCCATCCACAACAGGAACTTTCAAATTACGCTTTACTAAGACAAACCAATAATATAGGCAATTTTAAGATCACCAGGGAGAAGGATAAAACATTGACCGGAATTGAAGTTATTAGATACAACAATGGTATCCTTCAATTTGCTATAGCTACAGACCTATCTAATATTCCAGTAGATTCATCATATTTACTTGACAAAAGTCATTACCAAGTAACGGAAGGTTTTCAAATCACCAAAATAGAAATCATTGATAAAAAAAATATTGCACCTAATGACTATATCAAGATCAAGAATACTCCTTTCACCCATATTATAACGCTTTCAACAAAAGAGAAAAGCGGTATCCAAGATGCACAACTAAGCTTAAAAGACGAAATCCCGGAGTGGGTATATAATAGCAGTACAGGGGATGATACAAATATTTTGAATGAAACAGGCAAAACCTTTGGGTTAAACTATCTGATTGAAGGTGTCTATGAGGCTTATGAAGTCCAACAGCAAGGGAATAACAACCTTTTTAACCTAACTGTAAATATTAAAAAATAAAAATATGAATGATTTTGTAGCAACCATTTTTGAACTATTCTATTATTCTGCACCATTCTCGGATGATGTATATGCCGAAGGAATTTATGGCCAATTGGCACTTGTCAACCTCCTTAGCAGTTTTCTAGTCGCCATCCTTTTTTATTACATTATTAACCGGCCATCATTTTCCAGGTGGTATCATTGGTTGTTAATGTTGATAATTAACTTTCTAGTTACTTATTCATTTGCATACACATTAACATACAATAGGTTCACAGCGTTGGAATTAGAATATAGTAGTGAATACTTCATGTTTTCATTGTTCAATGCGCTCATCGCTTCCACCTTGTTTGTTATATTTTCCTTTTCTATCAGGTGGTGGAGCAGCTCTGCTAAAAGAACCCCTATTCCTCACTAAAATTTTATACGATGCCTAAACTATATATTTTCGGGATTGGCGGAACCGGTTCCAGGGTGATAAAATCACTGACCATGTTGCTTGCAGCTGGTTTTGAATCCAAATACTCCATTGTACCGATAATTATTGACCCAGATAAGACCGGTGGCGATAAAAGCCGAACAGAAAAACTCTTAAGGGATTACCAAGCCATTCAAAAAGAAGTGGCAGGGGTCGGTGTTGGAAATTTTTTCGATACAGAGATATCTACCCTAAGCCAGATACTTTCTCGCAAAGGTGTAAATAGTAACGTGATAGATAATTTCAGTTATGAAATTGAAGGAGTACAGAATGAAAAATTCAGGGATTTTATTGATTATGCTACACTTGATGCTAACAACAAATTATTAGCTAGTTTATTATTCTCTGAAAAAAATCTTAATGCAAGCTTAGAAGTAGGCTTTAAAGGAAATCCCAATATTGGAAGTATCGTATTAAACCAATTCACCAAATCAGAATCCTTTCAAGCATTTGCAGAAAGCTTCGAGAAGGGTGATCGTATATTTATCATCAGTTCAATTTTTGGGGGTACAGGCGCCGCTGGCTTTCCACTATTACTAAAGAATATCCGCAAAGGTGACGTAAATGGCAAACATAATGCATTTTTAAAAGATGCTATAATCGGGGCGATAACTGTAACCCCATATTTTAAAGTAAAGCAAGACGATGATTCCGAAATAGATAGCCATGGTTTCATCACTAAAACAAAAGCGGCGTTGCATTATTATGCAGAAAACGTTAATGGTAATAATTCTATCAATGCCATGTATTACATAGGCGGCAATACTGAAAATACTTATGAAAACAGGGAAGGTGGAAAAGGACAAAAAAACGATGCCCATTTTGTAGAGCTGGCATCTGCATTAGCTATCTTAAATTTTGTAAATATCGATGACCATAGTATTCCAACTATTGACGGAAGGGCTTCAAATCCTTTATATAAAGTCTTTGGTATAAAAGAAACTCAGCCTCAGATTGGATTTAAGCAGCTTGCAGATTATACAGAAGCTATAATCAAGCAAAAATTATCTTCTTACTTCTATTTCAATCTCTTTCTGAAAGAAAAATTGAAAGACAAGTTAAATCACCCGTACGCTTCAGCTTACACCAATAAATTTGACAGTAATTTTTTACAACAATTCTTCTTCACTAAAGTAACTGAATTTAATCAAGCTTTTAGGATTTGGCTTGGTGAACTACATAGAAATAAGATATCATTCTCCCCCTTCGATATTGATCTTGTGGTCAACAACCAACATGAAATTATCGATATAAGTATCCCAACCCAAAGCATTTTCACGTTGGTACGGGGCTATCCCGAAAAGAAATCATTTAACCCTTTGACGCTAAAGAATTACGAATTATTTATCAAGCATCTTGATAAAGCGGCTGAAAAAGTAGGTGAAATGCCTGTCAACAAGAGATTCATCGGCGTATTTGAAACTGCCTCCAATTCAGTATTAAATAAAAAACTATTTTAGTATGGAAAATGTTTTTAGTTTGTTTGAAGAGTCCAATGCACAAGACTGGACAGACCGTGGAGGAGCATACGGACCCACCGAAATAGAAAAGATTGCTAATCCCGATGGCGATTACTCAACAAAGGCCCCCACATCAATTCCAAGTCCTTTTGCCAGGATTGACTTGTTCAATACAGCTTTCAAGTTCGTAGCAAGCAAGTCGTTACAAGGTAAGACTATCTATCATAAACTAGTATCTGATAGTCTAGACATTGGAGAGATTCTATTTAATTTTGACTCGTTGGGAGATAGGATTCAAATTAGATCATGGGATAAACATACTGATTTGCAATTGCTATTAAACTCAGTCAATCCAAAGCACAAGTTATACGGTGAAACTTTAGCCCTTTTCTTACAACAGGATGCAAAAAACTATAACTTCGATACTTTAAATAAAATCTTCTTTGTACTTTATGATCATCAAGTAATCGGCGGTACATCCCCATCAACATTATTCTTTACATCAGCAAATGACCTGTCATTCACCAAAATAAAATTCGACAGTAGCCTACTATTTGATGTACAGTATAAGCAATTATATCAAAGGCACCCAAGCTTTATAAAATATTTATATAAATTCTTCTATGCCAATCCGACCTTAAATACTAAGATGCCTGCAATCTCAGAGTATTTACGGGTGAATCTTACCGAATTGTACAACTATAACCAGGCCTTACATAATGAGCTAAATGAGCTCACGATTAGCCAGGCAAACCCAAATAAAGAACTAGATAGCGAATACGATGCTTTAAACACCGGCATAGCCGGCGATAACGTAGAAGTTCTCGGGTGTAGGCTAAGAAAAAAGAAAATTTCGAACCGGGGAGATGCCATACAAGAACAAAGTGATTTTGTAATTGGATCCTCCAAATATAACAAGGGGTACAAACCACTTGTTCTACAAAGTAACTTCAGCACTAAACTGAAATATACAGACGAGAATGTATTATGGGATTACACAACCGATGTACCTATCTATGATCCTGAATCTGATCTCAACAAAAGAATAGTCCCCGGACAGTTAGATAAATATCCTTATTTAACGGTCGCGGATTTCTTACAACCCAACATCATCCGTCTACATTATCCAATAGACAATGGCAAATTTTTCAATGGAAATATAACCTTTGAAAATGGCAATCCAGATAAACATTACTTATTACCATTAACTTCCAGGTTCTTTGACTTTTTCGACACGGATGATTTACTAAAAAAGACAATGTATGATGGTAAGAAAATGATTGAAATGCGGGTATATGCAGGATCCGTAGAAGTTGATCTCAGGATACCAATTAAAGCAAATGGTCATTACACCACTTTTAGCCGAACTTATAAAAACAATAACAATAACCTTACAAACGAAATTTATCCAAAAGACGGACTCATTCTTGAAAATGCATTTGGGCTTACCTTATACCCATTTTTAAAAACAGGTGATGACAGCAATTGTCATTATAGGGTCATGATGATCGAAAGAGATATACTCGATCATAATAGTCACTTCGACTATAAACTTAAATTTTTCAAGAATAAAGATAATGAATTACTCAGCTACAAGTCGAAGAAACGGCGGAGTACCAAACTGGTTGAAACAGCCACTTCCGATTTTTATGTCTTGGAGAAAGAGTTTGAATATATCGAAGTAAACCATAACGAGGCTTCAGGTATTATCATACCGATTTTCCCTGTTATAAAAAACGGAACTGATGAGTTCGCTTTTGCCGTCGATTTCGGAACCACTAATACCCATATTGAATTTACGAGGGAATATTCAAGCAGGGAACCTAGGTCCAGAACGGTTCAAGCATTCGAGATAACGGATCAAGATATACAGATTGCGACCTTACATGACAGTAAAGTGCAAGAAGAAGCCGCTAGTGAATCAGGCTTTTATCATTTTTATGGATTCATTCCACAAGAGTTTTTGCCAGCAAACTTGGGGCAACAATTTAACTACAAATTTCCACATAGAACAACATTAGCTTATCATCAAAGTTTAGATACAAATGGGCCTACTTATTCCCTGGCAGATTTTAATATCCCTTTCATCTACGAAAAAGAAACTATTTATCGTGGCACCAAGGTTAAAACCAATTTGAAGTGGTCCAATTACACATTGAATTCTGATGAAGAAAAAAAGATCGAGGCATACTTTGAACAATTGATTCTCATGATTCGGAATAAAGTGTTACTGAATAATGGAAAATTAGAAACCACTAAGCTCTTCTGGTTTTATCCCACCAGTATGATTGAAGATCGCCGGAATAAATTAGAGAGAATATGGAACCAATTATTTGAAAAATATATCAGTAAAAGTAACAAGCCGAAACCGATTTCTGAATCGATTGCCCCATTCTACTACTTCAAATCCAGGCAAGGAATTGATGCTTCAGACCTACCTGTTGCTTCAATAGATATTGGGGGTGGTACAACAGACGTGGTTATCTATAAAGAGAATCAACCCCAATCACTTACTTCATTCAGATTTGCAGCTAATAGCATTTTTGGAGATGCTTATAATGGATCACCCAATATTAATGGTTTCGTAAGAAAATACGAACCCGAGATCGGCAAAAGGTTGGAGAATCAATCCAATGAATTAAAAAGCGTTCTTGAAAATATAGTTAAAGAACAAAATTCGGAAGATATCGTTGCTTTTTTCTTTTCACTAGAGAAAAACAAATCCTTAACAGATAAGGATATTGACATCTCGTTTAACAAGATGCTTTCCGATGATCCGCACTTGAAAATCATCTTTATCATATCATATGCTTCCATCATTTACCACCTGGCCAAGTTGATGAAGGCACAAGGATTTGAAATACCAAGGTACCTAATATTTAGTGGAACCGGGTCGAAGATACTTTCGATACCTGATAGCAATACCGGGTTAAACGGCCTAAATAGATTTACCAACATTGTTTTTCAAAAAGTATATGGCGTCCAGAAAAGTAATATAGAAATTAAAAGAAGCAATGAACCAAAAGAACTTACTTGTAAAGGCGGTCTATATAGTGATAAAGATATTAATATAGAACAAATTAAGTCGGTGCTTCTTGGAGATCAATCGGAAAACTTGGTGGCCAGCAATGAAAACCCAACCATCTCTAACGGAATACAAGTTAATTACATGCAGGTAGACCAAAATGGCTTACTAGATAATGTTGTAAACGAGGTAAAGCATTTCATTGATTTTGTTTTTGATATCAACAAGGAGTTCAGCTTCACGGATAAGTTTGGTGTAGATGCCCATGCCCTAGCAAAGAGTAAAGAAATCCTGAAAGAAGATCTAATGCAATATCTAAAATCAGGAATTGAACAAAAACGCCGGGATCTGAATGGAAAAACAGATATTAACTTGGAAGAAACATTATTCTTCTATCCTTTAGTTGGAGCTATAAATAAATTGGCAAATTCAATCGCCATACCTCAAAATTAAAACGAAAATGAAAAGATTAATACTATTATTTACCTGTGTAGTATTAAGTATCGTAAAGCTAAACGCACAAGGTATAAGCAAAGACCAGTATAACGACGTTATCGACTATTTCAACAATAAAATAACATTTTATTACTTACAAAGCTACACCACACATACGAACGAAAAAAAGAAAGAATTTGACAAAATAAAAGAAGTACTGGCAAACGTACGGTTAGGTAATTCATTAAATCGCAAAGAATTAGGCGATCTAATAAGTAATGACTTCAAAAATACGAATGAATTAATAGTCGATAGAATTGATGAGTTAAAGAATAAATTTGAAGATAGCATTAATATAAGCCGATTAAAAGAAATTCTCGATTACGAGCTACAAAACATAAAAAAAATAAAAAACATAAATTATATATCGGCTGCCATAGAAGACAACTATGATAATTTATGGAAGGAAACAAAAAACTTTCTTACCGAACAGGAAGATACAGATTCAGCTGAATCCAGTGTTGCTGCATTTAATACAACTGCTATTGATACCCCAAGAAAGAAAAACGAATTCTCATCTATTAAAAAAATGAATTTGCCAAACAACTCCTTTGCACCCAATTATCTTTCCATAATCCTCATCATCATGGGATTGGTAGTAATTTACATCATCATTTCCCGGGCAATAAGGGCTTTAAAAGAAAAGGTGAATACACTAGAGAGAAGGTTAGTTAAAGTTGAGAACCAAGGTATGCTAGTTGCCCCCCCTTCTAAAAACATAAAAGCACCGGAAATAAAAGATTTCCAAGATAACCTCGAAATAATGAACGAGAGAATTTTGAGCATGGAACTCACGTTGAACTATATACGGGACAATACAGCAAATACTGAACCCGCTCAAGAAGGGCCAGATCCTTCCTTGGCCCCAGACACTTTACTGTACGCACCCATTCCCAATAGCCAGGGGCAATTTGATGCTACAAAAGTGAATAATCAATTTAATACTATGGGAAGTTTCTACAAGTTTACAATAACTGACCATAGGGGATCTGAAGCGAGCTTTGAATTTATTGGCAACAAAGAAAACCAGGTCCGGGAAGCCACAAATGCTCCCGATATGATACTTAGACCTGTTTGCAATATCAAAAATTCGTTGAATCAAAATGCCAGATCAATTAAAACAATTGAGCCTGGCATAGTAAGAAAGAATAATGGAAAATGGGAACTCTACAAAAAAGCTGAAATAGAATATGAATAGTATTACTTTTATCGAGTTATTAGCTGTAGCCTGCATTCTCATTATACAGACTGTCCAGGCACTGAAAACAAGAAAGAAAATCCGCGAACTTAAGGAGGCTTTCCCTGCCAAAGAAAATTTAGTGCTCAAACGCTATTTAATTCCCTTCGATGTCTTAAAAGCCAATACGCCAACAGCAATTATAGCTAATCTACATCAATTCACGGAGATAGATTCAAATGACATTGCAGGAGATGTATCTCCAGAAAATCCGGATGAGCAAGATTTTGATCATTCAATACCCAATGAATTCGAATATGAGGACCAGGACTATTATGAAGATGAGGAGATAGAACTGGTGGATCACCATGAAGAAATCGGCTTAGTCAATCCTACTCAAAAGTATACTAAAACATTCGATGAAACTGTAGCTTCTATCAATGTTTATCTTATTCGTAACAAGGGGGCAGCGACAGACTTCAACCTTATCAGGGATATCGTAGAAAGAAATTTGGATGCAGAGGAAAATGAGATCACGCAAACATCTACTGTGCCGTTATACTTAGGCTTAATGGGCACTATGCTAGGCATTGTTTTCGGTTTAATCAACCTCCTTTGGATGTCGGATCAGCATGATAACCTAGATGTTAGGGGATTTTTGGGAGGGGTATCGATAGCCATGATGGCAAGTTTATATGGCCTAGGTTGGACAGTATATAATTCAAATTTTGCATTTAAAGGAGCTCAACGCTCCGCAGAACAAAGGAAAAATATATTTTATACGTTCATTTTGACCGACCTAATACCTTTATTAAATCAAAATGTATCCAGTAGCATTTATATGCTGCATACCAACCTCGTTAAATTCAATGACAACTTTACTTTAAATATTGACCGGCTCTCAAAATTATTATTGAAAAATTATGATACCGTTATCGCACAGGATAAAATACTTCAGTCGTTGGAAAAAATAGATATTACAGAGTTTGCAAAAGCTAATATCACCGTTTTTAGGGAACTGCAAATGGGTGCTACCCAGTTCCAGCAATTCACGAAATATATACAATCACTTAATCTCCTCGTGAATGGTACTACAAAAATGTCTCAAAGTTTTGAATCTATACTTACTAAAACGAATAGCTTTGAAAATATTGCAAATAAATTAGATAGCCGTGTCGAGGAAAGCAATCGCTTAATGAAATTCCTGAACGACCACTATCAACAAATAGAAGCTAGGGGAGAATTAATGCGCGATGCGGTGGTTGATATTGATGACACAATCGCTAAATCCTTGCGACAATTAGAACTCCATACGCAAGAAAAGGTCGCATCCATCAAACAATTTATGATTAACGAGGAAGATCTTATGGCCAAACATTTTAAAGAAAACCGGGGACAATTGTCCAATCTTGCACACCTTGAAAATATGAGTCAAACAATTGATGATATTAAACAACAAGCCCTGGCCCAATCTACACATTTTGCCAAAGAAGTTGTTATACTACAAGAAAAAATTGCTGAAACTAACTTTGTATTAAATCAAATCAATAAAAATAGTCTCAGCCATAAAACCAACAGTTTCGTAAGTGCCATCAAAAGGATGTTCAAACCCAAAAAAGCCAGTTAATGAAAAAAGGTAATAATGAAGGTGTTTTTTGGACAAGCTTTTCGGATTTGATGACAAGTTTATTCTTTATTGTGCTTACCCTGTATGTACTTACATTTTTGATGCTGAAAAAAAAGGAAAAAGAACTTCAAAACACCGTCGATGATCTTCAACATAAGTTAGAAGTGTATGATATGGTAGAACAAAACCTGAAACCCCTGAAAGAAGATACCAAGTTATTCCGCTATGAAGAAGCATATAAAAGGTTTACCCTAGCGTTTGATGTCAATTTTAAACTTGGTAAACATGATATCTTGCCGGGGCAATTATTAAACTATAGTTTTACTGTAGAAAAAATTAAGGAAGTAGGTTATCAACTACAAAATACGATTTACAGCCTTGCCAAAAGCAAAACTAACAATCCGGGGATGGAAAACGTTTCTTACCTCGTTATCATAGCTGGGTCCGCTTCACATTTATCGGATGGCTACCAGTTAAATGATTATGAATTGAGCTATAGAAGAGCTTACAGTCTTTGGAATTATTGGAAAAGTATCGGGATTAATTTTGAAGCGGATCGATATAATGGCCTTGTTGACCTGCAAATAGCGGGAAATGGTTGGGGTGGCGTAGGACGCTTTCCCAGGGATCCGAAAAATCATTACAAGAGCGAAGTCAAAAATCAACGATTTATCATACAAATTGTTCCTAAAATTGGTAAAGCCAACTAATAATGAACTTAAAAATTATATTTCTAATATTATTGATACCGTTTATAGGCTGCAATGGTTGTTCACAATCAGCACAGAAAAAGAGGGCCAACCGCAATAATAATAGTAAGCCTAGCAGCTCACGAGATGGACAAAAAAACATAATTAAGATGATTAAGATTGGTGGCGTTTACCAAGTACCAGTTGAAGTTAACGGTGTACCTATGCATTTTATATTTGACACCGGGTCCAGTACAATTTCTATATCTAGTGCAGAAGCCTTGTTTTTGTATAAGCAGGGCAGTTTAGAAATATCGGATTTTATGGGCGTTGCCAACTTTATCGATGCTTCTGGTAACATTTCCAATGGCACGCTGATCAATTTAAAGACTATAAAAATCGGGAATAGGGAGCTTTCCAATGTAAGGGCTTCTGTTGTGCTAAATCTTAAGGCTCCCTTATTATTAGGGCAATCTGCCTTAGAGAAGTTTGGTAAGATATCAATTGATAATAGAAATAAAGAAATTACGTTCGAATAAGAATCGAATAATTCAATTTCAATTATGGTAAGGCAATTCAATTACTCGTAAGATCATATTAATTATAACCTAGGTATCCTCAAAACAAATCAATCACCCGGTCCCCTTGCCAAATCTCCGAAGACCGTATCGTTCCCGGCCCCAAGAAATGGTACTCCACCCCGATTATATCTGCCGGTTCGTGTGGAAAGTCCAGCGCATAAGCCTCTTGGCCGTTCACGATAAAGCGTAGATGCTTGTTGACCCCGACTATTTCTAAGGTTACCCAATCACCGGGATCATATCCAAATCCCGACAAATCATGATCTTCACTGCTGATCCCGTTCCCGGCAGCAAACAGGGAGATATTCCCGGTACAACCTTTAGCTACCAAGGGTACTGCTATTCCATCATTCTTACATTGAATCGTAACCTGGATATTATGGCAGGCCGCGGCGCCCGATCCGAAATCGCTTTTCAATTTTGTCCTAAAATGGAAATTATCGTTCCGGATAAAATCACTTTGAAAAATATTAAAAAAACGTATCACGGGAATTTGGGGCTGCAATGGAATATGATATGCTTGCAGCAAATCTGTACTTACTGTAACGAAACTATCTTGCCTGATTTCATCCCGCTTAAAATACACCGGGATATTATTATCCTGGTCAGCCAACGCCATCCAACCATCAGTTGAAATTTGTAAGCCATGCCGACTCACCACCTGGTTTTCAACAAGCAACCTGGCTTCAAAATAACCGGGGTAATAATAAATCGCCGAGTAAGTATCCTTATTCTTATCAACTAATTTCTTTTTACTCAAATCCCAACTTTGGCTGATATAAACAGAATCATCCCCCGCTGCCTTCGCATCATAATTAAAGACGACAGTATTGGGAACGCCTCGGGATAATATCTTATTACTTCTAAAACTAAACTCGGAAGCATCCACTTCCGCCTTTTCCGATTGCCCGATCCAGTTAATTCCCAATATTATCAATATGCAGGCAAGCGGGGCCATTATCCACCAGGCACGGCCCCGCTTGGGTTTTAGTTGTTGATGTCCAGTAATAGGTACTTCTACAGGAATCGGGGTATCTTGCTTGTAAGGATGTTTTATTTTAAACGCCCGCCAATCCGCGGAACCCAGGTAATTGGCCAACGCATTTAATGTTGATAAAGACGGCGCACTTTCATACTTAACCCTTCCATACAAACGCTTAAGCGTGCTTACACTCAACACAACCCCCGTTTTTTCCTGGATATCATTTCCCAGCTTTTCAAAGTCGTATTGCGACCATTCCCGGCTATCTCCGTGATCAAATTGCTTTTCTATCAATTCCAAGCAATGACTTATGAAATAATTATTTTTATTATTATCCATTGATTATAAATAAAATACACTCTTGAACAAGCTTGAACAAACATGAAATCCGGATGAATTGGTTTAAAGTTAACGAATCCTAAGATTTGCTCCTATACAGAACATTCTAAAATCACCTTATGAAAACGAGATTAATTTTTTCCGCTTGTATCGTCTTGTGTCTTTTCGCCAACATTCATTCCGGCTTAGCCCAAAAGGGAAAAGATATTCATGTAAAGATGGAACCCGGCTCATGGGAATTTGAAACAGGTAAGGTAAGCTTTGAAGACGTTGGCGGCCGCCAAGCTATCGTATTCAAAGATCGCAATCATAAAGCTATCTTGAAAGATGTGGATTTTTCCGACGGCACCATCGAATTTGATCTGCAACCGGCCGAGATGGGTTTTACATCCATATATTTCCGCAGGCAGGGGGATGCGGAAGGGGAACATTTTTATTTCCGAACAGGCTACAACCGTAATAAGGATTCTGAAGACGCGATCCAGTATGCTCCCTTTATGAAAGGCGTGAACTTATGGGATATGTTCCCGGAGTACCAATCGAATGTTTCACTTGAAGCAAATACCTGGCACCACGTAAAAGCTATCATCCACGGTAAGCAGATGAAAATTTACGTAGATGATCTTCAGCACCCGGTACTGGTGGTGCCTCATATTGAAGGGAATGTAACACATGGTGCCATCTCGATTGAAGGCTTGGCTAAATTTGCCAATATGCACATCAAACCCGGCAACACGGAAGATGTTCCTGCACAACCCGGCTTTGATATTACGGATAATGATCCGCGTTATTTGCGCCGCTGGGAAGCTAGCAGGCAAGTAAGGTACCTCGACCCTAAAATTGGCATGGATTACAACACGGCGCCCGACAGTACCACGCAATGGATACCCATGCAAACGGAAAGAAAAGGGATGCTCAATCTTTCGAGGGAGTTCGGTGGTGACAACAAGCGTTCTATTATTTGGATCAGGACTCAAGTCAATGCTGATAAAGATATTGAGAAAACACTAAGACTGGGCTTCAGCGATGAAGTTTGGGTGTTTGTAAACAAGCAGTTAGTGTACCTCGATAAAAATTTATATGGCCGTCCAATGATGAAAGCTCCTTCCGGCCGCATTTCTTTGGAAAATGCCAGTATTCAAATCCCGCTAAAAGAGGGGAAAAACGAAATTCTCATGGCCGTGGAGAATGATTTCTACGGTTGGGGTATCATAGCGCGATTCGATAGCAATGAAAATATCTGGATGGAATAGTTAAGTGGAATTTATTAGTTTATCCAGGGCGGGGCTTTATTATTAGAGCCCTGCTTTCTTTATATTATATGCAAATACATATAATTCAAAGAATTTTATCGAAATTATATGTATTTAGATATAAATTAGTATATTTATAGAGATTTATATCTAAATACATATAATTATGAAGTCGCTACAGGCTTTTGTAAAAGAAAAAAGGAAAGAAGTTGGATTAACCCAGCAAAAATTCGCTGAAAAGGCAGGAGTAGCACTAACAGTAATCCGTAAGATTGAACAAGGCAAAAATGACTTACAGCTTGAAAAAGTAAACCAAGTATTGAAAATGTTTGGTCATACTTTGGCACCCGTTAGTTTAAAATTATTTACAATAGAAAATAATGAGACGAGCGACAATCTATTATAAAGATGATCTTGCAGGACACCTGGTAGAAACAGATGATGGAGAGTATGTTTTTCAATATGCTGACGACTATATTGAGCATCATAGCAAGCAATTTCTCACCTTTACAATGCCCGTTAGAAAACAAGCATATATTGACAATAGACTATTCCCATTTTTTGAAGGGCTGATTCCTGAAGGTTGGTTGTTGGATATTGCCTCAAAAAATTGGAAATTGAATCCCAATGATAGGATGGGCCTATTAATGGCCTGTTGCCAAGATTGTATAGGTGCTGTTAGCGTAATACCAATAGAGGAAGAAAATGAATAACCACTGTTTATATTGTTACAAAAAACTAGAAGAGGAACAAAAAGATTTTCATCCGCAATGCAGTAAAATCTTTTTCGGTACGGAAACTCCGCCAAGGCTCGAATTAAATTTAAGTCAAATGGCAGAGCTAGCCGCAAATGCCGTCCAAAGAAGCATAACTATCCCGGGTGTACAGCCAAAGCTCTCTTTAACGCTGGTAAAAAACACACTTGATGATAAAGATAAAGGCCGATTAACAATTGTTGGTGCACTAGGAGGTAACTATATTCTCAAACCACCGCATGCAGATTACTCACAATTACCAGAGAATGAACATGCAACGATGAAAATGGCCCAGAACTTGAATATTCCCGTCGTACCTTCTAGCCTAATAAGGCTGGCATCAGGTGAACTGGCTTACATTACCAAGCGTATAGACAGAACCGTAGATGGAAATAAAATTCACATGCTGGATATGTTCCAAATCTTGGAGGCCTTTGATAAATATAAAGGCTCAATGGAAAAGGTTGGAAAGGCCATTGCAAAATATGTAGACAATACCCTATTGGACCTTACAACATTTTTCGAGATAACATTATTTTGTTTTATTACCGGCAACAATGATATGCATCTTAAAAATTTCTCGTTAATCGTAAACGACCAAAGCAAGTGGAGACTTTCACCTGCCTACGACTTATTAAATGTATCGATTGTTAACCCGAATGATAAAGAAGAATTGGCTCTTACCCTTGGAGCAAGAAAAAACAAGTTTAACCGCTCGAGATTTGTAGAATTTGGAGAAAGCCTGGGCCTTAACAATAAACAAATCGAGCATACATTTGCCCAACTAATACGTAATGAAGAAATGATGATCGGCTTAATTAATTCCTCGTTTTTATCTGTAAGCAATCGACAAAATTACATCCTGCTTATCAAGGAACGTATGGAGCGCATCCGTTCTTAAATTCAATTCAATTCCAACACCTCCTCGTAAACCTCTATATAATCGCCCACCATTTTCTCCCTGCTGAAATTGAGCTCGGCCCATTCCCTGCAATCAAGCCGGTTAATTGATCTGATATTGGGGAGCCGCTCTACGGCATCGTTTATCGTATCTACTAAGAAACCCGTTTTCCCATCGATGATCAATTCTCCCATTGCGCCTTTGCGAAATGCAATGACCGGTGTACCGCAAAACATGGATTCCGCTACACTCAGCCCGAATGGTTCATTAAAATTAATGGGGTGTAATAATGCGGAAGCATTCCTTAATAACTCATTCCGCTGCTGCGGCCCGGCGCTTCCCAAATAGAGAACATCTTCGTTATTGATCCAGGGGGCAACTTTCTCATCAAAATATGCTTGGTCTTGTACTATTCCTGCTATTATCAATTTACGCTTGGATTGCTTCGCAATTTGAATCGCTTCGTAAGTTCCTTTATCATGGTGGATACGGCCAAAATATAATAAATAGTCCCGCGGCACATCATTGAAATCGAATTGTCTTTTATCGATGCCATTATATACGGTAGCGATATATTTTAATGCAGCATTCCTATCTGCATTGCTGATCGATACATAATAGTTTATATCATTAAATTGTTTGTAAACCGGGATGATCTTCGGTGATGAAAAACCATGTATAGTTGTTACCATGGGGCATTGAATAAGCCGGGAATAAGTCAGTGGTAAGAAATCAAAATGATTATGAATTATGTCAAATTGCCCGGATTGTTCCATCAGGTGACTGATATGCAAGCATTCCGCCACTTTGGGATCTTGTTCTTTATCCTCTTCGTAGCCTTTTGGAATGATGCCGGATAATTTGCATCCCGTCAAGGAATCGGCGGTGGCAAACAATGTTACATCCATTCCCCGTTCATGCAAACCTTCTGCGATAGTGGAGGCAACTTGCTCCCAAGGACCATAATGCCGCGGTGGCGTACGCCATGCCACGGGGGAAAGTATCGCGATTTTCATAGCTAGTTCAAATTGTATGTTATATTATTAACACAATTTGTATGCTAATGTTAGCGCCCATGCCAATAAGCACGTCAATGGCTAGGATTCGTTTTGCACTTGTCCTTGAGCGGCAAACTCGGTGGGTGTTTTCCCGTATTGCTTTTTAAATTCGTTCCTGAAATGCTTGATATCATTATATCCAACCGTATAGCAAATTTCATTTACATTCAATTTCCGTTGTAATAGCAAAACTCCTGCTTTCTTCAACCGCAAGGATTTGATGAAATCATTTACGGACATCCCGGTTAAGGATTTCACTTTTTTATATAATACGGGTCTACTCATCGCGAATTTTCTAGCCATCATTTCCACGTTAAACTCCGCATGATCCATATATTCTTCAATCAAATCCGTAGCCTTTATCAAAAAATCTTGATCGATCGTACTAAGACCATCCTCCATTACCGTTTCCTGCATAGCGGTAATACCGGGCAATGGAGAAGCATTAATTTTTTGACTAAACTTTATGCGGAGCTTTTCCTTCGAAGCCAATAAATTCCTCGCATTAAGAAACAAAGCCTGCAAGCTGAACGGCTTTGTTAGATAAACATCGGCGCCTGTTTCCAACCCGCTCAGCAAATCGGCTTGGGTACTTTTTGCCGTCAGCAATACAACGGGAATATGCGATGTACGTTCATCGGTTTTCAGGTGATTGCAAAGCGTAAAGCCATCCATTCTCGGCATCATTACATCGCTGATTATGAGATCAGGTATCTGTTCCGTGGCAACGGCGAGGGCATCAACACCGTCCCTGGTTTCCAGTATTGTATAATGGTCTTGGAAATTCTCCCTGATCAATTCCCTCAATTCATCTGTATCTTCTACAATTAAGATGGTTTGTTTTGGTTCAGCCGGGGTTTGGGTAGAAGTGCGCCGGATCTTCTTTACACTGACCGGTTTCTCCAGGGCTGGCTGTTGACTCAATACTTTATTTTCAATTATTACATTATTGTCTCCCTCAAGGTGATGTATTCCCTTCAGCAATCTGACAACAAATGTTGTATGCCCTTCCATTTGATCACCTTGATACGCACTTTCAACGGTTATGGCGCCCTTATGAAGCTCAACAATATTTTTTGCTAAGGCCAGCCCGATGCCGTAACCGGTATTTTGCAGGCCATGATCCGCTACCTGGAAGAAATTTGTAAATATTTTTTCCAGGTATTGTGGTTCGATACCTTGTCCATTATCAGATATCGAAATTTTCACGAACTTATCATCTTCTTCGACATTTAAAATGATGCGTCCGCCCTCCGGGGTAAATTTAAATGCGTTACTTAATAGATTAAAAAACACTTTTTCCAGCTGCTCCTTGTCGAAGTACAACATTACTTCGTCTGTGTTATGAATAAAAGATGTCGTAATATTTTTTGATAAGGATAGTTCACGGAAACCTTCATAAATATCTTGCAAAAAAGGTATAATATTTTGTTGCGACACGTGCAACAATAAGTTATTGGTTTCTGCCTTTCTAAAATCCATCAACTCGCTCACCAATTTCAATAAACGCCGCGCATTGCTATTGATATTATTGAGTTGCTGAGAAAAAAATTCATCTCCCTTACTGTTTTCCAACATTTTTTCTACGGGCGCCATTATCAAGGTGAGATGCGTCCGGATTTCATGGGAGATATTAGTAAAGAAGTCGAGCTTTACCTGGTGCAGTTCACTCTCCTTCCTTAACAAAGCCCTTAAATAAATAAACCGGGTCACGAAGAAAATGATAAAAAATACCGAGGCTGCGTAAATACAATAGGCCCACCATGTAAGCCAAAAAGGTGGTAGGATTTTTATCGTCAACTGCCTTACATCACTCCAGACACCATCATTATTGGCACCCTTTATCATTAATTGATAAGTCCCGGAAGACAGATCGGTATAGGTAATTGAGGCCATCGGTGTTTCTATCCAATTATCATCAAAGCCGGATAATTTATAGGCATATCTATTCTTTTCGCTCTTAACGTAATTCAGCAATGCGTATTCAACAGTGAAAATATTTTGATTATGGTTCAGTACAATCTTATCGGTGAGGTTAATATCTTTTTTTAATAAATGACTCTTGTCATTCACTTTTATTTCCTTATTGATCAGCTTTAGCCCTGTTAGTACTACCGGTGATTTAAATTCATTAAACGATATCTCGGAAGGGTAAAAGCTGGTGATGCCGTTAAATCCGCCGAAATAAAATTTCCCGTTGCTATCCTTGAAATAAGAATTGAGGTTAAATTCATTCCCGGCCAGTCCATCGCTCGTGGTATAGGTTTGAAATATATTCTTTTGGGGATCAAACTTCACGATACCGTTGTTAGTACTCAACCACAAAACATTCTTATCATCTTGCAAAATTCCGAAGATGCTATTATCGGGTAGCCCGTCCTTCTTGGTATAATGCTTTAGCTGCCCGTTTGCATTGTTATAACAATAAAGTCCGCCATCCATTGTACCGATCCAAATATTATGATCGAGATCTTCAGTAATACAATTTATAAGTTCGTTCAAGCTTTTCTGCTCAAGCAGGTTGCCTGTCAGGACATACAAACCGGGACGCGTGCCGATCCATATCCTGTTCTTTGAATCTTCAAATATAATTTGGGCGTACAATGATTTCAGTCCTTGCAAGGATTCTTGCTCGGGCCACTTTTCCAGCGAGGTACCATTTCTTTTAAAAAGCATTATTCCCCTGGAGCTGCCTACCCAAAATCGCCCGAGGCGATCTTCAAACAAAGCATTATAGCTAGTTAGTAAACGAAGCGGATCGTTTTCATTATAAAGGTAATGCTTAAATGATCCCGTGGATGGTTCAAAAAGATTGAGTCCCCCACCATGGGTACCGATCCAGGTATTACCATCTTTATCACGGTAAATGCACTTCACCAGGTTGGATGCTATACTCTTGGAATTTGCCGGATCATTTTTATAAGCCTTAAAAATACGCTTGGTCCTATCAAAATAATTGGCGCCCCCACCTTCGGTACCGATCCACAAATTTTTCTTTTCATCCTCCAGGATACCGCTGACAACATTATTATTTATACTGGAGTTGCCTTCTCCATCCTGTAATATTTCGAAGGGCGTCTGGTAAGTATATGCCGTGTTGAGCCCTCCAAAATAGGTGCCGATCCAGATAGATCCATTGGCATCTTGGAGTATGCTATAAACAGAATTTTGCGACAGGCTTTCTTTATTATCCGGCACATGCCTGTAAGTTTGAAATTTCCTGGTGCGGGGGTTTATGATGCTAATACCTTCCTGCGTACCTACCCACAACATCCCTGTTATCCTGTCTTTGAGTATTTTACGGATTTTATTATTGACCAGTCCATCTGCCGGATCACGGCCTTGTTCATAATGAAAGAAGCGATCTTCCTTTACGACATAAAGATATAAGCCACTATTTTGAGTGCCGATCCAAAGATTATGATCATCATCTTCTGCAATACTGGTAATATAATTGGACTTTAGACTATTACCGTCAGCCAGTTGCTGATCGAAATTAACAACGCGGAATTGATTCCCCTGCATTTCAATCATGGACAAGCCTTTATCGGTGCCGACCCATAAATTATGCAGATGATCTTCATAGATTGCCCTTATTTCATCACCGGCGAGGCCCTGTTCCCGGGAGAATGACAATAATTTGTCTGACTTTGGATTTAAGAAAGCATATAAACCGTCAACGGCGCCAACCCAAACGGCTCCTGAAGAGCTGAAATATATACTATTGATACCATCGATTCCTATCCTTTGGAATTGATCGGTTTGCGGATTGTATTTATTCAACCCACTAGTAGTTCCCACCCAAAGGTTTCCCTTATTATCAGTTGCTAATGATAATATATTATTATTTGATATACTACTACTATCCTTGGCATTTGTTTTATAAACCTTGAAGCGCTTCCCATCGTAACGGTTCAGGCCATTCGCGGTTCCAATCCATATGAAGCCGAAATCATCTTGCTCAAGCGACAATACGGAATTATTTGACAGCCCATCTTCAATTTTCAGATGGTCAAACGATAGATTTTGGGCAATGCAGCTAAAAAAACCAAGAAAATTAATAGCAAATAATAAAAGGCAAAATATAATATATTTTAGCGCTTCACTTGACCGCATTGAGTTTTTCTGTTAAAATTATATCAATCCTATTTTAATCAAACACTTAAATTATCTAGTATTCTCTACTGTAATCTATTAATAAAGTTGCGTAACTCTCCATTATTTTTCAAAAAACCCTAAAAAAATATTATTGATAATCAATAATATACAAGTCCATTTACAAATCCCCCCCAATTTATTGCCGATATCCCCCCTGGTAATTTCGCGTCATCTGAAATATTTGTCTTGATACGCTGCTATAATAAAGAGCTCAATGGATTGTCCGCGTTATGAAAGAGCTCAATGGATTATCCACGTCACTCTGTTATTGCCGCTTGCATTTTTTCAACCTAAAATCAAAGCTGCTATGAGACTTTTGTTCAATTCCCAAAGGTATCATTCGCTCCGAATGAAAATACTCTTGGGAGTACTAGCATTAATTATCAATCCCTTAATTACTTTTTCACAATCAAAAAAAATTACCGGTAGAGTTATCGACGAGGCCAACAAACCGGTTCCGGGTGTTTCCATCAGGATTAAAAACACGGCTTCGGGTACGACCAGCGATGCGGAAGGAAAATTTTCTCTTTCTGTACCAGCCGGGGCCGTACTCGTTTTCAGTAATATCAATTACGACACGCGGGAAATGGAAGTTGGCGACCAAACTTCAATGATCGTACAACTCGTAACCAAAGTTTCCGATCTGAATACGGTGGTCGTGGTTGGTTATGGCTCCAGGAGCAAGGCCGATGTTGGGGGCGCTGTAATTTCGGTGGACGAAAAAATATTGAAAGATCGTCCCGTGACCAATACCTTATCAGCGCTGCAAGGCGCTGCTCCGGGTTTAGTAATCACCCGCAGCAACGGTCAACCCGGCCGGGAAGGATGGACTGCCCGCATCCGTGGTATTACCAGCTTGGGAGCGCAAAATGCGCCGCTCTTCATCATCGATGGTGTAGAAGGCGATATTAACTCGATTAACCCGAATGATATTCAAAATATTACCGTTCTAGAAGATGCCGCTTCCGCCGCCATTTACGGCGCCAAAGCAGGTGGCGGTGTGATCTTGGTGACAACGAAAGGCGGGAAGGCTAACCAAAAAACCAGGGTGGATTTCTCCTCCATGTACACCTGGCGGACTACCTATGCGCGTCCCGAAGGATTGAGCTCAAGGAAAGAAGGGGAGTTGTTGAATGCTGCCAACGTAAACGGGGGCGGTAACCCCGCTTTCAGCGAGCAACAATTGGAATGGTTTGACGATCCGAACGTAGATGATTATCTAAACCCGAATACCAATCAATGGGAATATTATTACAATAATAGCATGCAGGATATCCTGATGCGCAACCAAAGCCCGCAAAGAAACCTGAACCTCTCCGTAAGCGGTGGCGGCGATAAGTCTTCGTTCCTGTTTTCAATGGGATACCTTGACCAACAAGGAGTATTCAAATTCGGGCCTGACCAATATAGCCGCTTCAATGCCCGGATTAATTACAATACGAAGTTTTCAAATGTATTTAGCCTAGATACCAGGCTTTCCTTTGCCAAGGAAAATATCATGGCGCCTTCGGTGGGCGTATCCGGGAGTTATGGTTTGATGTATAACGTGTATTCCATCCGCGCATCGAGGAACCCTATTTTCACACCGGGATCCGATGGTAAGTTATACGCATTTATCGGCACGATTTCCAATGCTTACCCGATACTGAAAGACGGCGGTTACGATGACGAGGATAAGTACAACGTCAACGGCGTAGTAACTCTTTCTGCCAAGCAAATCGTGAAGGGATTAAACCTAAAAGCGGTATATAGCCCCGGCTTAGTGCTTTCTAACAGGGAAATTTATAATAAAACCGTTCCCCGTTGGACGATAGATCAAAACATGAACCCGGTGCCCGGAACTTCCATTAACCCGGTAAATTCCCTTAACAAGAGCAGGCCGTATTCTATTACACAAAACTTCTTCACCACGGCAGATTATAACTATTCGATCGATAAACATAATTTCAACTTATTGGGTGGTTATGAATATAAAATCTACCAATACGACCGGATCCAGGCCATCCAAAGGGCATTATTATTGAACGATTTCCCTACCCTCAATTATACAACCTTGGCGAATGCCGACGTGGGTAACGTATCGGATAATATCCAGGTTAATACTTGGATCTCGTATTTCGGCAGGCTGTCTTATAACTACAACAAGAAATACTATTTAGAAGGTACCTTCAGGCGCGATGGAAGCTCCAGGCTAGCGCCGGGGCATAAATTCCAGAACTTTTACGCGGTCAATGCTTTCTGGAGAATAGCCGAAGAAGAATGGTTTAAAACCGCCTTGCCCTGGATCGATGAATTTAAAGTTGCGGCATCTTACGGTACTACCGGCGGGGCGCAAACATCAGACCCGAATGCTAACAACTACGATTTCCAAAGTCCGCTCTCCAGGTCTTATTACCCTTTCAACGATGCCCGTACGGCGATGTTTTGGCAAGGATCATTACCGGCAGACAGCAAAGCATGGGAAATCATCAAAACGGCTAATATCGGCTTCGATCTTGAAATGCTGAGAAGCAGGCTGCGCATCCACTTTGATTATTTCAAGAAGACCAACGACAATGTATTCGTTGCCCAACAATTGCCTTCTATGCTAGGTGTGGCGCCGAATGCAGCCAACTTGGCCGCGATCAAGGTAACCGGATGGGGCGTCAATATCAACTGGACTGACCAGTTTAAAAACGGTAGTTACTTTATCTCCGCCAACCTGAGTGATGATAAGAATACCGTTGTGAAAAACATCGGCGGTACCGTGTATGGACAGGGAATTAATTCAGCCCTGGTTGGCATGTCTACCAATTCAATCTTCGGCTATAAAGCAGATGGATATTTTGATACAGAAGATGAATTAGCAGGATCACCGGTGCGTGTCAGCAATACATCTGTAGGTGATATCAAGCTAATAGACAGGAATAAAGACGGTTTCATTAACGAGGGTGTCAATACAGCCGAAAATCATGGCGACCTGGTGTACCTGGGTAATACCAACTCCCGTTATGTATTTGGTATTAATGCCGGGGTAAACTGGAAAGGATTCGATATATCCGTGTTATTTAACGGGGTAGGTAAGAGGAATGTATTGATTAATCCTGAAAACGCTATGGCATTTTACAGCGGCTGGATCATGCCTTGGAAAATCCACGAAGACTACTGGAGACCTGATAACCTCGATGCCAAGTTCCCTAGAATATTGGTGAGCGATAGGATCAACAATGTTGTGTCATCGCATTGGGTACAGGATGCCAGCTATATCCGTTTAAAGAATTTACAAGTTGGCTACACCCTAACCAAGGATAAACATCACATCAAGGGATTAGGTGATGTACGCCTTTATTTTTCCGGCCAGGATTTGTGGGAAAAAACAGGCATGTGGTTTAATTACTACGACCCTGAAAATACGGACAGGATCTCTTACGGCTACCCGATGTGGAGAAGTTACGCAATGGGGCTGAATGTTAGCTTCTAGTAAATGCCGGGAACAGTTTTTTCTTAAACGACAAAGACATTATTGTATATGAAAACATTAATAGCAACAAATAAAATAACACTTCTTCTTGCCGCAGCCGGAATAGGTTTATTTTTAAATAGCTGCACCAAGCAACTCGATCAGAATACGCAATCGGTGATCACCGATCCCATTTTCTGGAAAACAGAAAGCGACTTGATCGCAGGTACGAACTACTTATATAGTAGTCTGCCCGACTTCAATACTCCATTGGAAGACCGCATGAGCGACCTGGCCGTAAATATTACCACCCGGACGGTAGACCAGGTGAGTGACGGCTCCCGGAATATCCCGTCCAATGACGGACGTTGGAATAATGCTTATGCTTACATCCGCGCAGCGAATAATGTAATTGAAAAATCAGCCGGTATACCTAGTGGCGAGATGAAGACTTACTGCATCGCGCAAGCCAGGTTTTTCAGGGCAATGTCCTATTTTAACTTGGTTAAAATTTACGGCGATGTACCTTACATCTGGAGAACGATTACAGGTAGGGATGATGAATTGTTGTACACCCCAAGAACCGCCAGGGAGACCGTGGTAGATTCCATATATGCAGATTTGGACTTTGCAGCGGCCAATTGTCCGCAGGCAGATCAACTACCGGGTAGTTCTTCGGCTAGCGGCGTAGCCGGAAAAGAATATGGCCGCATTACAAGAAGTGCCGCTTTAGCCTTTAAATCCAGGGTAGCATTGTATGAAGGAAGCTGGAATAAGTTTCATGGTGCACCGGAGTTTACGGGAACTAAAAACCCCACTAAGCATTTCACCATTGCGAAAGAAGCCGCCCAAACGGTGATGAATGAAGCGAAGCATAGTTTATTCACCGGCACAGGCGAACTTAGCTACCAGGATCTTTTCAGGTACCCCGGCGAATATTATGCTAACAATAAGGAAAATATTCTCGTTAGATTGTACGGGCAAAACATGTCGAACAGCATCGCTTCACATTCCTATATGCGGAATAACCTGACCGATGGCGGCAATGCGGCAACGAGAGCTTATGTAAACCTAGCGTTATATTCAGATGGCTTACCGGCCGGGAAATCCACCCTTGATTCCAACGGGATCGAAACAGGTTTGCTCACCGATACCAGGAATAGAGATCCCAGGTTAGTTATGACGCTGTTCAAAGTTGGCGATCCTTATGCGTCCATTTCTGGCGGTACGCCCATTTATGGAAATACATTTTATTACCACCAGCAGAAATATTGGACGGGGCAGGCAGATTTCTTAACCGCCCAAGTGTACTTAGATTATATAGCCATCCGCTACGCGGAAGTTTTGTTGAACTACGCAGAAGCGACTTACGAGCTCAATGAAAGTATTTCGGATGCCGATCTGAACGCTACAATCAACCTGCTACGGAATAGGGCCAGCAACAACGACATCAGTAAATTACCGTTATTGACAAATGCATTCGTGAATTCGAACGGCCTGAGCATGCGGGAAGAAATTCGTAGGGAACGAACAATTGAGCTGGCATTTGAAGGCTTCAGGTACTGGGATCTGATCAGGTGGAAAACCGCGGAAGTAGAATTGCCCAAAGCAATTATTGAAAGGAAATATTTCGATGATATCAATTATGGCGGCTCGGTTGTACCACCGTTATTAGACGGGTACGTATTATTCCAAGCGGCAGATAAAAGGAAATTTGATACGCAAAAAGATTATTTGTGGCCATTGCCTTCCGCACAAATCGGTTTGAGTAACAACACTTTAACACAAAATCCAAACTGGCAATAAAATAGCTTTGATTTTAACAGGGCTTCGTTATTTATTCCTTTTAATTAAGGGGTAAATAATGAGGCCCACATTTTTCATTGAGTACCTTAATTCATAATACATGAAGAAACTGGGGGTTGTAATATTATCTGCATCGATCATTTTTTCTGCTTGTCACCTTTCCCGGGAAAGCACTGTAGATGGGAAGACCGCAGCATTAGCTTTCATAGATCAAAATTTTAAACATGCCGACACCATGCTTAGCAAGCTGCTGGATGATGCCAATCAAAACTTCAACGAAAAAGATCCGGCATATCCCAGGACGATCAATAAAAACGGGGAATTGGTAAGCACTTCTATGTATGATTGGACCCCGGGCTTTTTCCCCGGCAACCTTTGGCAGGCATACGAGTACCTTAATAGCGATCAATATAAATCCGAAGCCAGGAGGTGGACGGAAAGCCTTGCCCCTTTACAAACATTTACCGGCAATCACGACCTGGGTTTCATGATGTATTGTAGCTATGGTAATGCTTACAGGCTCACTAAGAACGAGTCTTACAAATCCGTATTAATCAATGCAGCCAAAGCATTGAGTACGAGGTACAACGCTACAACCGGCTGCATAAAATCCTGGAATGTCTTTAGATCTAAACACGGCGATGCCGAATATCACTTCCCGGTAATTATTGACAACATGATGAACCTGGAGATGCTGTTCTTCGCTTCCAAAATAAGCGGCGATACCAGTTTCCGGCATATCGCCATTACCCATGCCTTGACCACGATGAAAAATCATATCAGGCCAGACTACAGTTCTTACCATGTCGTTTGTTATGACAGTACTTCCGGGAAGGTATTAGCAAGGGAAACATCGCAAGGATATGCTGATAATTCAACCTGGGCTCGCGGGCAAGCCTGGGCATTGTACGGTTTTACCATGTGCTACCGCGAAACGGAAGATCAGCGGTTTTTAACAACTGCCTTAGGACTGGCAGATTACATCGTAAATAATAAGAACCTGCCGACCGATAAAATTCCATATTGGGATTTTAATGCTGATGAACCCGGCTATACACCCGGCGTTAAATCTCATGCATTAGAGGTAACCGGGAAGTTCCGGGATGTTTCATCCGCCAGCATTATAGCATCGGCTTTATTTGAATTAAGTACTTATGCTAAGGCACAAGAAGCACAACGATATAAAGATGTTGCTATAAAAATATTACATTCATTAAGCAGCCCAGGATATACAGCGCAGCTAGGTACAAACGGACATTTCATATTGGAACATTCCGTGGGAAGTATTCCGGACGGCGTCGAAATCGATGTACCCTTAGTTTATGCAGATTATTATTACTTGGAAGCTTTAATTCGCTATAAGAAATTATTGGAAGGTGAGAAGATCATTTAAATAAAATATTGACGCATGTACATATCAACTTTAAACTATCTGAATACCTTGGTAAACAAGTTATCAACTAAGAATTTCATTTATATACTCATCCTGTGTTCCCTTTTTAGCAGCGGGTTAAAAGCACAAACAGCGCGGGATTTATTGCAGAAATCTGCTAACCCGGAACAGGTTAAAGAGCGACTCTTACCCAAGGAACAATGGCTTAAATATCCTGCTTATACCGACAGGCAAGGCTGGGATAATTTTACGGGCGAAGCCAAGGCATCGCTTATCAAGAACGGGGAGCAATATTTAAACTACGAGTGGAAAGTAATCAAAGCTACTGAATACCTGGAATATGAGCGTAGCGGCAGCCGCGCAGCTATGGAAGCTCCGAACGGCGCCAATAATACGGCGCTGAGCAGCTTGGTATTTGCAGAGCTGGCCGAAGGGAAAGGCCGGTTTATGGATCAAATCATCAACGGTGTTTGGTACAACTGTAACCTTCCATCCTGGGCCATTTCAGCGCATTTAAGCGGGCTCCAATTGAGAAAGCGGGCTTTACCCGATCCCAAGGACAACGTCATAGAACTGGTGTCGGGAGATATGGGCGCTTTCCTCTCCTGGACATACTATTTCTTCCACGATGAATTTGACAAGGTAGATACGATCATTTCGAGCAGGCTCAAGGAGAATATCCAGACCAGGATTTTAGTGCCCTATATGCAACGCAACGATTACTGGTGGCAGGCAAGCAAACCGGGCGCTTTCGTAAATAACTGGAACCCCTGGTGCAATTCAAACGTGCTATTATGCTTCCTGTTGATGGAAGAAAACCGGGATAAACTTGCCGATGCTGTTTACAAAACGATGCGTAGTGTTGACCAGTTCATCAATTACACCAAGGAAGACGGCGCTTGTGAGGAAGGCTCTTCTTATTGGGGGCATGCGGCTGGGAAGATGTACGATTACCTGCAAGTGCTGAGCTATGCTACAGGAGGTAAAATATCCATCTTCGATAAGCCTATTATAAAAAATATGGGAAACTACATTGCATATAGTTATGTTGGCAACGGCTGGGTCGTAAATTTTGCCGATGCCTCGGCACGAAACGATGGAGATCCAGGTTTGGTTTTCCGTTATGGGAAAGCCATACATAGCGAGAGTATGGAACATTTTGCCGCGTACTTGTTGCATAGAAAAGAAAATTTTGACGTACAAAAAAGTAGTTCCAGGGACTTTTTCAGGACGCTGGAGAATTTATCGATTTATAAAGAGCTCGTTCAAACGCAGCCTTCGTTACCAAGTTTCAGTTCGGTTTGGTACCCGCAAACCGAGGTTTGTTATATGAAAAATAAGG
The DNA here is from genome assembly GCF_002557795.1 of Chitinophaga caeni. Lineage (NCBI taxonomy): Bacteria > Pseudomonadati > Bacteroidota > Chitinophagia > Chitinophagales > Chitinophagaceae > Chitinophaga > Chitinophaga caeni. The sequence goes on from NZ_CP023777.1 coordinate 1,027,293, forward strand.
CAGGTTATTTCTTCGCAGCGAAAGGTGGTTATAATAATGAAAGTCATAATCACAACGATGCCGGCACATTCTCCTTGTATATAGATACCCTCCCGTTTTTTATCGATGCCGGCGTAGGTACTTATACCAGGCAAACATTCAGCAGCGACCGTTACAAGATCTGGACGATGCAGAGTAATTACCACAACCTGCCGATGGTAAATGGGCAGCCGCAACCTTTCGGTAAAGATTATAAAGCCAGCAATGCGAGCTTCCAGGAAAAAAAGAAAACGTTCAGCTTGGATATCGCTGCTGCTTATGGCAAAGATGCAGCGGTAAAAGCGTGGTTGCGGAAATACACCCTAGGCGATGACAAGCTTGTAATAGAAGATAATTACCAACTGGCGGCCAGCAAGGAGGCTAATATCATCAACTTTATGACCTGGGCTCAACCGGACATTAGCAAGGATGGGGTCGTGGTGCTGATCAAGGATAACAAGCAGGTAAGGTTAGCGTACGATGCGGCGCAATTTACAGCTTCGGTAGAAACGGTTCCTTTGCCGGACAAAAGATTGTCGAACGTGTGGGGCGATCAAATATACAGGCTGTCATTGAAAGCAAAAAAATTGTCGCTGAAGGGTAAATACAAATTTATTATCAGTAAACAATAAGATACTATAATAACAGGAATCAGCGAGGTATTAATTTTCCGACTCAAAATTGTACCGGTAAGTACCATTTGCTGCATAGCGTGGCAAAAGCACAAGAGTGCGACGCAACGGCGGCTGAAAAGTGCCATGGAAGCTGGGTCCAGGAGGCTAATTACCAGGCTACAGTTGTTGATCACAGATTATTAATTGATAACAACAGCAGGATGAGTTGGAAATATGATACCCGTTATCCATCGATTGAAGATTTGAGGAACAAGGCCAAGCGGAAAACGCCGGGTTTTGCTTTCGAGTATCTCGATGGCGGATGCAATGAGGATGTAAACCTTTTTAAAAATACGGATGATTTGCGCAAGGTAGAGTTGATTCCTCAATACCTTACGCGGCACCATGGCTCATCATTGAAGACGGAGCTATTCGGCAAAACATACGATGCGCCATTCGGGATTGCCCCGGTGGGTTTGCAAGGACTGATGTGGCCGAAAGCCACCGAGATATTAGCGGCGGCGGCGGCGAAACATAATATTCCTTTTATACTTAGCACGGTCACGACGGCATCGATTGAAACGGTTAGCGAGATCACCCGGGGGAATTTCTGGTACCAACTGTACCACCCGGCGGAGAACAGGTTGAGGGACGACATCCTCAACAGGTTGCAGGCAGCCGGATGTGATACCCTGGTATTACTCTGCGATGTGCCGACTTTCGGGTTCCGCCCGCGCGACATCCGCAACGGCTTGGCGATGCCGCCGCAGATGACTTTGAAAAATATTTTACAGATCTTGACGCGGCCGCATTGGGCGCTCAGCACCTTGGTAAACGGCATCCCCGAATTTGCAACCTTGAAGCCATACATCCCGCGTAACCTGGACATGAAGCAGCTCGGTTTGTTTATGAATCAAACTTTTGAAGGGCGTTTGAACGAAGAAAAGATAAAGCCGATCCGGGATCAGTGGAAAGGGAAAATAGTATTGAAAGGCGTTGCCAGCGAGCAGGACGCCGGGATGGCAGTACGCCTGGGGCTTGATGGAATCATTGTATCGAACCACGGGGGCAGGCAGATAGATGCGGGGGAGTCGGCGGTACATTCGCTGAAACGGATTTCGAAGGAATATGCCGGGAAGATCAAGATCATGATGGATAGCGGCATCCGATCCGGCCCGGATGTTGCCAGGGCCATGGCGAGCGGTGCGGAGTTTACATTTATGGGCCGTAGTTTCATGTACGGTGTAGCGGCATTAGGAAAGAGGGGAGGAGATCACACCATATCGATCTTGAAAACACAGTTGCAGCAGGTGATGGAACAATTGTGTTGTGAAGATACGGGTCGCTTTGCGGAGCATTTGGTGAGGTAATTAACGGCTAGATACATTAAGAAGCTAATGAACATATTTTTTAGGCATCCCCGGTATTAGCGCGATACCGGGGATGCTAATATATATAAGTTCCTATCCTTGCAGCTGATCCTTTAAAACGGATCAATATATTGACATGATGCGTTTCCATTGACGGCAGTGCAAACAAGCACACCCGAATCGTTCATCACGTTGCCATGGCTTTGATTTAATTGGAAAATGATCAACGGGGTTCGGTTTTGAAAGTCGGCAATGCCACATTAAAGCATTTATCAATTATTAATTAATTTAGCTAGGTTAAACTATGGTTTCCCACATATTACCAACTCTTTTAATTTAGCGAGCTATTTATTAGCGCCCCATCATAGAAAGTATGACCAAGAAACAAATAAAACTAACTATAAGAATAGCATTAATCCTGGGCACTGCAATCTCCATGTTTTTTGTACCATGGATTATAGTTAAAACCTGGATAGCCCCGCTCCCCGGTACTATCCAAGAACAAGTAGACAAGTCCATTGGGCTTGGGTTTGATGGGATAATAGTTTATATACAACAAGGGGATAAAGCACCTGCTTTTTATGCGGCGGGATGGAAAAACAGGGAACGTAAAATTCCTGCCGATCCACATTCTTTATTCAAGATTGCCAGCATCGGGAAACTATATGATGCAGTTGCCATCACCAAATTGGTATATGCCAAACGGTTGTCATTAGACAAAACGCTCGCGGACTACCTACCGGAGTTAGCAGGCAGAATTGAATATGCAGATAAAATAACCTTGAGGATGTTGGTACAGCACAAAAGCGGTATCCCCAATTTTACCAACACGCCTAATTTTTGGAAAAATCCACCGGGCAATGGTAAAGAAACGCTCGATTTAGTGCTGGACTTACCGGCGAACTTCAAACCCGGTACAGATTATGAATATTCAAACACCAACTATTTATTGATATCAATGATTATTGAAAAAGTGGTAGGCTATAGAAAGTTTCAATATATCAAGGAGGTGATATTGGATCCGCTCGGACTAAAAAACACATTCGGGTCGATCCGGGATGTGAACTTAGATGATGTCATGAGCGGTTATTATGTCGGGATCGACGAAGACATCAAAACGGCTTATTATGGTTCCATGTTAGCCACAGCAGAAGATGTGGGCATTTTCTTAAAGGCATTAAACGAGGGTACCTTGCTGAATAAAGATGAACAGGAAATTTATTCCTCCATATACAAATATCAACATACCGGCTTAGTTCCCGGCTACCAAAGCATAGCGAAGTACTTAAAAGATATAAATACCGTGGTCATCCAATTTGTGAATACGACGAATTTCGATGGATACACCTGGAATGTATCAGAAGTTGTGAATAACCGTATTATCAAAATATTTAGGCGGGTGAATGGTTTGTAGTGGTAATGTAAATTTAGAATTCAGTTTAACCCTTTGGCCGAAGGCTTTCTCAACCGCCATCTTCTCGAAATATCAAGAAAGTACTAACGCTGGAAGATATTAGCAAAATCTATTGCTATCAACTAGAATGTGAAAGTGAACGGAAGGCGAAAGACTTTTAGTTATTTCCTTACCTGGCTATTGGCATCAACGCTACAGATATCGCACACCTTAAGTATAAGAACATTGATGACGGAGAGCTACCTGGATAGTTTCGAGAAGGCGGTTAAGAAGGAGTATTCGCAGGAGTTAGTGGTGTTTAATGATCGATAGGACAATAAAAGCTATTAATGTATAGCCTCACAAAGCGCAAATTATAGTTCTGATACAACAGTTAAATATAGTTTTTGCTACAGGGGGTGAAAGCGATTTTTAAAGAGCCTTCATTAAGCATGGGAGGATAAATAAATGAATGTCAATATTATAGACTCAGGCGACAAATTCATGATTCATGAATCATGAATTATGAAATATTCGTATCTTTGTGATATGAATCAACGTAATGGCATGCGACCGCAAGACATAGCGGTATTGTTGAAAATAATCATATCTAATCCGAATTGGATGAACAAGGACATTGCGGAAGACCTGTTTTTAAGTCCTTCCGAGGTTAGCTATTCTTTGCAACGATCAGCATTGGCCGAGTTACTAGATACTTCAAAAAGAAAGGTCATGAGAAAGGCTTTTCTTGAATTTATTCAATATGGATTGCCGCGAGTATTTCCTGCTATACGGGGGTCAATTGCAATTGGGATCCCCACGGCCTTTTCTTCTCCTGTGATGTTACCATACCTTATGACAAACCAACTAAATGAAATGGTAGTATGGCCATATGCAGAAGGAACAGCGAGAGGTGAAACAATAAACCCTTTATATCCGAATGCGGTTCAGGCAGCTTTGAAAGATCAAAAACTATATGAATTGTTATCCTTAGTTGATGTGATGCGCATAGGTAAAGTCAGAGAAAAGGAGATAGCACTTAGATTATTGCAAGAAAAATTTAGCATTCACCATGCATGAGAATATTGTACGAATTAAGGCAGTTGCTCAATGTTTAAAGGGGCTTAATAATCTCTATGTATTTGTGGGTGGCGCCGCCGTTTCTTTATATTCTACACAAAAAGCACTGGCAGAAAATATCAGACCTACCGATGACGTGGATGTGGTGATAGAGTTGGCTACATATGCCGACCATTCTCTAATGGAAGACAAGCTCAGAGCGTTGGGTTTCGTCAATGACATAGAATCTGGAGTAATTTGTCGCTATACTATTCAGGGAATTATTGTTGATATAATGCCGACCTCTTCAGATATCCTGGGATTTAGTAATAGATGGTATCCCGAAGGGTTTAGTAATGCAATTCCATATAAATTGGATGACGAAACTGAAATACTTATTTTTTCATTGCCTTACTTTTTGGCTTCCAAATGGGAGGCTCATAAATCAAGAGGTGGAGATTTACGTACAAGCCGTGATTTCGAAGACATGGTTTATATTTTTGAGAATTGTAAAGATTTTGATGATCAACTTCTAAGAGCCCCTGAATCGGTGAGACAGTATCTTATAGAAGAACTTATACCATTAGTAGAGCATCCTGACTTTGAGGAAGGCGTGTATTGCCATATGGAAAGTGTTAGATATGGAGGTAGTGCGGGGAAATTAATAGCTAAAATTAAGACAAGTCTTATCAGGTCTACTTAGCAGTAACATTAAAAATACCAGGACTATGACTCAGCAAGAATTTTTAGATGAAGTTATCTGCATCTATAAAAAATCCCGCCAAGTAACAATGCCGACGGGCTTTGTATCTACTGACAAAATACGTCGTGGTTTCAAGCATGATGGAAGACTTGTTTGCCTACTTCCTGTTAACGAACTTTCCAATTATTGATAAAATAGCGATTGATCAACCTTTGACAATTCAACAGCTCGGGAAAAAGGCAAGGTTATATACCCAGACCTACTACTTATAAAAAATGATTTGATAAAGGGGGTAGTGGATATTAAAACTTATATGGGTAGAAAAAGGGGTGAGTTGGAAAACGTCGTTATCAACTCATCCAATTATCTAATTGGTATGCAGGGAGTGACAATGTATTACAAGCATGGTATAACAAAAGAAAAATTTGTAGTTACTGCGGATAAGCAACTCCAAGGTTTTATAGTGGTGATCACTAGGAAGAATATAACTGCTCTACTAGTGGAGAAACATCTTTCCAAAATTCGCGCAAACGGGAATATACATAATACACAAGTCTATTTTCTTACCGATGGGCTGCATCCAAATCATGCTATCTACAGTGGCCATCCTGAAAAAGTTCAAATCCTACCTGATTTTGAACGGTTGATTAACGATTTAAAGAGGACTTTCTGTGGATAGGCAGTTGATCGTAATGTAAAAAGTTAGTCCTTCCATTGACGCTAATCTGGGTTAGCCATATTTAGCGTGGGAACATTTGTTTGCGAATAATTCATGTTTGCTGACTAGTAGGTAATCCAGTTAACGACAATGCTTATCTCTTATTTTTCGTTTTTGTCAAGTATATGCCAGAAATGAGTCTTTGAAAAAGGGCATTATAGTACCCTTTTTAGCGCATTTGGACACGTTCCATATATATTTTAATCAAAAAGTGCTTTTTGTCGCACTTTTTAACGAATTTTAATCCAGAATGCTTAAATTTACCATGAAAAAGGTATTATAATGCACTCAAGGGAAATTTTCGACATCGTGAAAGCCAGAAGGGAATCTTTAAATGTGACGCAGGAGACGCTCGCTCAACTTTCCGGCGTAGCATTGAGGACCTTGAAACAATTTGAAAGCGGCAAGGGCAATCCTACCTTGCAAACACTCCAAAAGCTCGGTGAAGCACTGGGCCTTGAAGTAACAGTCGTCATTAAAAACATGGGGGTTAACGCATGAGAGCAGCCAACATTCTTTTCAAAGGACAAGAAGCCGGCGTCCTAATACAGCATGATGATGGTACGTTCACATTCCAGTATAACGCATCGTGGGTAGAAGACGGCAGCAAGCCAGCGATCAGCCTTACATTGCCGAAGATCGCCACACCATACCATTCTAATTACTTATTCCCGTTCTTCTACAACATGCTACCGGAAGGGTCAAACAAGCAGGTAGTTTGCCAGCTTAACCACTTGGACAAAACCGACTATTTCGGGTTATTGCTGACGATTGCACAAACAGATACCATCGGCGCGGTTACCGTGTCAAAAATCGATTAAACATGAGTTTACCAGATATCCAACATTGTCCCGGGACTTTGGCTCATGGCTACCATACCTATAGTCGAACAGCGCTTGTCAGGGTCTTCAAGGGCCGCAAAGTAAGTCATCTTCTTCCCTATGATTCACCCGCCACTAATGCGGCAATGGACGAACTCTTTGATGAGAACAGAAAACGCATATCTATCTCGGGTGTACAAGAAAAATTCTCCGTTCTGCTCGAGAAGAATAAACTTCGATTGATTAACGAGGGCGAACGAGGTAGTTACATATTAAAACCAATTCCGGCAAACGGCCGACGACCGGACCAGATGCCCCCCAATGAACACCTTACCATGCAGATTGCGCGACAAGTATATCATATCGAAACGGCGGAGAATGCGCTGATCTTCTTCCGGAATGGAGCACCTGCGTACATCACCAAACGTTTTGATGTCGATGAAAATGACAGAAAACTTGCGCAAGAAGATTTTGCATCACTAGCTGGGCGCACGCCTCAAACACACGGAGAACATTATAAATATCTCGGCAACTATTTGGAGCTATTTCAGCTCATGCAAAAATACGTCCCGGCTTATCCCGTGGAAGCGCCCAAATTATTGAAACTGCTCATGTTCAACTATCTCTTTTCAAATGGCGATGCACATTTCAAAAATTTTTCTCTCCTCGAAACGCCAATGGGAGATTACCGGCTGAGTCCGGCGTATGACTTGCTTAACAGCCGGATCCATATTAAGGACAAGGATTTCGCCTTAGATGATGGCTTGCTCCCCAAAAATTTATCGCAGGGGAAAATTATGCAGCAGTTTTTAGTATTGGCCGATCAGGCAGGCATTTCCCAAGCCTCTTTCGATGCAATCAGGCAACTCATGCTTTCCGAAACAGATAAGGTGCAGGAATTAACGTTGGCGTCATACCTGGATGAAACCACCAAGCGTAATTATTGGCAATCGTATCAAGGTCGATTAAGGCAACTGGAAAAGAAGTGAAGACTAATCGACGGAATGTTAAATGAGTAAGGATATAGGACGTGAAGCGAGTAGGGAGCCGTTTGAAGTATTATTATGATGAATAATTTTCTAAGCGGTTCATTGCCATCTTCTAGCTACTTATGCATCATGAAAAGCGTATGTTTAATACCGAGAGACAATTCGCATCTCTTAATTCTACTGACAAAAACAACACAAAAAATAAGTTAACTTAGATAAGGATAAGCTCTTCAACCACACCTTCTGACCCCAAAATATCCCAAGAATTCAACTTCATCTAAAATTTCGCGAAACAAACATCACAAAAACAAAAAAGACCTGCATTACTGCAAGCCTTTTCTTTTTCGCTCCCCCTGTTGGACTTGAACCAACGACCCTCTGATTAACAGTCAGATGCTCTAACCAACTGAGCTAAGGAGGAATGTTTTTTGTTTGTTTCCCGTTCGATTGGGATTGCAAAAATAGATATTTTTTCATTCCTGCAAAATCTATTGCTCATTTTTTTAGAAAAAATTTTTAGCACATTACTGAAAATGGCCATGGCAAAGGATTTCCACTAATAAACTTTTTTGATTTTTTTGTAATCTTCAACCTGGTACAAGGTTCAAATTCCGAAAAATCGCTATGCAACAGGTATTGAACCAACAGGTTATAGATGGGAAAATATTAATTGTATAACCGCCTATGCAACAGGGGAGAAAAAGACAATACCGGGGCGATTTTTCGAATATATCAACCCTGGCAATACAAGTGATTCACCTGGAGTATGAAAGTGGAGAAATGGGTTTATAATAACTTTTCCCAGCGGCAATGCTAAAACCCTAACCAGCTTTTCTCGAAACCGATATAAGTTTGTCCCTCCCTCACTTCAATAGGGTAGGTCTTCAAATAAAATCCTTCGCCGCTCGTATTGTAACCGTTCTTGATGTTGAAACGGTAGCGGTGCAAGGGGCAAACAACCTGTCCTTCCTGGATATACCCTTCTGCCATGATACCGCTTGCATGTGGACATTTATAAGCAAAGGCATACAACTGGCCTTCGTACCGCGTCACACAAAGTTTTTTACCTTGTACTTCCACAACCGTAATTTCCTTTTCTATCGTTACTACCGGTGGCATCAAATGCCAGTTGTATTGCTTGCCCATCTATAATTAATAAAAATATTCCGTCTTATATGGATAGCGTTCCCTGTATAAATGAACTACTTTATCCAGGATCGTTTGCCTTAGCTCATCGATATTCTGCCTTTCCGTGGCGGAAACGAATACGCAATTGCCATGGGTTTTATGCTCCCAACTTTCTTTCAGCTGTTGTAAAATATCTTGCTTCACCTCGTCACTTAACCATTCGTCGAAGGTTTGCTTCTCGTAGAGATCCATCTTGTTAAAGATTAAGATCGTTGGTTTGTCGAGGGCTTTCAGGTCAGCGAGGGTTCTATTCACAACATCAATCTGTTCTTCGTATTTCGGGTGCGAAATATCCACCACGTGAAGCAGGATGTCGCTTTCCCTCACTTCATCCAAGGTAGATTTAAAGCTTTCTACCAAATGGTGCGGCAATTTCCTGATGAAACCAACGGTGTCGCTTAATAAGAAAGGAGTTTGTCCAAATACCACTTTCCGCGTGGTAGTATCCAGCGTCGCAAACAACTTGTTCTCCGCAAAAACTTCACTTTTACTGAGCAGGTTCATGATCGTGGATTTTCCCACGTTCGTATATCCCACCAAGGCTACGCGCATGTATTCACCGCGATCTTTACGCTGGGTGAAAGACTGCTTATCTATTTCCGCAAGTCTTTTGCGCAATAAAGAAATCTTATCTTTTACGATCCGGCGGTCGGTTTCGATCTCCGTTTCACCGGGACCTCTTGAACCGATACCACCTCCTTGCCGTTCCAAGTGACTCCACATCCCCCTCAACCTTGGCAAGATGTATTGGTACTGTGCCAACTCAACCTGTACTTTTGCCTGGGCGGTGCGGGCGCGCCGCGCAAATATATCCAGGATCAAGTCACTACGGTCGATCACCTTAACCTTTAAAACTTTTTCGATATTTACAATCTGGGAACCGGTCAATTCATCATCGAATATTACCAGGTTGATTTCCCGGCCTTGAATATATTGTTGGATCTCTTCCAATTTACCTTTCCCTACGAAGGTTGCCCTATCTGGATGGGCCAATTTTTGGGTGAAACGTTTCACGGTTTGCGCCCCGGCTGTTTCTGCCAAGAAGGCTAACTCGTCCAGGAACTCCTGCACCTGTGGTTCCGTCTGTTCTTTATGAATCAAACCCACCAGCACGCAACGTTCTTCATTATTAATTACCTGTTTCTTTTCTAGCAATGTCGATATAAAATTTCTACAAAGTTACTAATTAATTTCCCGCCCTTCACATGCCTTTCCCGGTTCCTTTTTTTGCCCGTCCATCGGCTTTTCCTACATTTATGCATCATAACAAATTCTACACCAATGCGTAGCTTTTTATTATTAGCAGGTATTTTATTTATGCAACAGGGTATGGCACAAGAAAAAATGTCCCCGGAAATGCTCTGGCAACTGGGAAGGGTGAGTGCTGAAACGTTAACAGACGATGGCTCTCACGTGATTTACGGGGTATCTAATTACTCCTTGGCCGACAACCGCTCGGAAAGAAACTTATTTATTGTTCCAGTCATGGGCGGACAAGCCCGCCAATTGACAAGCAGCAAGGGCAACGAAGGGTTGGTGCAACTAAGACCTAGCGGCAACTTAGGATTCAATTATAAAGGCCAGTATTGGGAAATGCGTGGCGATGGTAGTAATGCTCTACAGAAAACGAAATTTCCAAGCGATGTTCAAAACATCCGCTTGTCGCCGAACGGGAAATATATTATCTATTCAAAGGATGTGAAGATCAACAAGGTAAGTGGCTCCGATTTCTACCCGGACCTTCCAAAGTCAAACGTGCAGATCTACACGGATCTAAATTACCGCCATTGGGACACTTGGGAAGATGGTTATTTCAGCCACATCTTCGTTGCGCCGTATGACAATGGTGAAGTTGGCGCAGCTACCGACTTATTGGAAGGGCTGCCTTACGATTGCCCGCAAATGCCTTACGGCGGCGCAGAAGACTTTCTCTGGAGCCCCGATAGCCGCAAGGTTGTTTATGTTTGCAAGAAAAAGTTCGGTAAAGAATATGCTACTAGCACCAATACCGACATATATGTTTACGATGTAGATCATAAATCTACCCGAAACCTTACGGAAGGTATGATGGGGTACGACCTGTCTCCGGCCTTCAATGAAAAGGGTACGCAGTTGCTTTGGTTAAGTATGGCTAAGGATGGTTACGAAGCAGATAAGCAGGACATTATCTGGCATGACCTCTCTTCCGGCAAAACAGTTAACCTTACGAAAGATTGGGACGGAACTGTTAGCAGCGCGACTTTCTCAAAGGACGGGAAAAGTATTTACTTCCTTGCAGTAGTAAAAGGTACGGAGCAGATGTTTGTCATCGACCTACCGAGAAAGGTGAAAGAAGTTTCCGTAAAAGACATTAAACAATTAACCCGGGGAATTTTTGATATCAATGGTATCGTAGGTGAATCTAACGGCAGGATGGTTGTAAGCCGGGCCGATATGAACCATGCAGCAGAATTGTTCTCCGTTGATCTTAAATCCGGGGACATGATTCAAATTACGAATGTCAACACGGAAGCATATAGCAAAATCGGCAAAAGCAAAGTGGAAGAACGCTGGATCGAAACTACCGATGGCAAACAAATGCTGACCTGGGTGATCTATCCTCCCGACTTCGATCCTAATAAAAAATATCCTACGCTTTTATATTGCCAAGGGGGGCCACAATCGGCTTTATCTCAATTCTATTCCTTCCGTTGGAACTTTCAACTGATGGCAGCGCAAGGTTATATCGTTGTAGCGCCCAACCGCCGCGGTATGCCGGGACATGGCGTAGCATGGAATGAAGCGATCAGTAAAGATTGGGGCGGACAACCCATCAAGGATTACCTTTCGGCTATCGATGCTGTTAGCAAAGAGCCGTTTGTTGATAAAAATCGCCTAGGCGCCGTTGGGGCTAGCTATGGTGGATACTCAATCTATATGTTGGCAGGCGTACATGAAAATCGTTTTAAAACATTCATCGCGCATGATGGTTTATTTGACCTGCGTAGCTGGTATGGCACAACGGAAGAATTGTGGTTCGCTAATTACGATATCGGCGCTTACTGGGACAAGGCCAATGCAAAAATTTATGAACAATTCAACCCGAGCCAATTCGTTGATAAATGGAATACCCCGATCCTGATTATACAGGGAGGTATTGACTTCAGGGTAGGGATTGAACAAGGATTACAGGCATTTCAAGCGGCACAATTACATGGAATTAAGAGCAAACTCCTTTATTTCCCAACTGAAAATCACTGGGTACTGAGCCCGCAAAACGCGATTGTTTGGCAAAGGGAATTCTTTGATTGGTTGAAAAACACCCTTTAATATATACACCAAAATATTCCTACCATGTTTGAAAATTTGATGTTATCAGTCGAAAACGGCGTGGCCACTATTACGCTGAATAGGCCGGATGTTTATAATGCTTTCAACGATGCCATGAGCTATGAATTGCAAGATGCATTGAAACAGGTGGAGAAAGATGCCAAGGTAAGGGTAGTAGTACTTACCGGGGCTGGAAAAGCTTTTTGTAGCGGCCAGGATTTAAAGGCCAGTATGCAACAAGGAAAGCGGAACCTCGGCGATTCTTTACGTAAAAGATATAACCCGATGATCCGCGCCATCAGGAATATGCCCAAGCCGGTTATCTGTAAACTGAACGGCGTAGCCGCCGGGGCAGGGTGTTCTTTAGCCCTGGCTTGCGACATGATTATAGCTTCTGAAAATGCCAGCATGATAGAGATATTTATCAATATTGCCCTGGTACTCGATTCAGGATCTTCCTATTTCCTTCCCCGCACAGTAGGATATCATAAAGCCTTTGAATTGGCAACCAAGGCCTCGAAATTATCGGCACAAGAAGCGATGGAATTGGGATTTATTAACAAGGTAGTCGCACCTGCGGAGCTGGACCAGGTTGTTTCAGATGAAGCAAAGTTTTATGCCGGAGCGCCTACCAAGGCAATCGGGCTATTGAAGAAACTCTTGACGAAAGGTATGACGGAGCAGCTGGATGCTGTTTTAGAATATGAAGCTTATTGCCAGGAGATTGCCGGTAATACGCAAGATAATTTGGAGGGGATCCAGGCATTTCTCGAAAAGCGTAAACCTGCTTTTCAAGGATTATAGTTTCACCTGCATTCATAAAAACGTTAAGCCCGGGATCTAATAAATCCCGGGCTTACTTTATTATAAAAAATCTTTATAAAATTAGAGTCCGCTCAAGCAAATACCAATAGAATACGGATTTACATCAACACTACTATTGTCTTTGAACAGGGTGTTCAGCGTATAAGAACCGAATAATGAGAAATTGCCGTACCCTACGCGGGCAGTTGCAGCATATCTCCAAGTATTAAAATAACGCTTGTTTTGTTCCTTGATGATATTTCTTTCGCCGCCCAGGCTGTTTTTACCCTTGGTATGGGCATTAACAAGCATCCCTACTTTTATCCCGGCAGCCGCTTTGAAACCCTTATTCGGATTATCCTTGGCAAAATACCTGATTTCCAAAGGCACGTCCAGGTAGGTCGTGGCAACTTTATATTTTTTGTATTCATCTGTAGGAACAAACTTCGGGGATGAGGAAGTGGATTGCATATCCAGCTTAAGGTTTCTTAAGAAAACACTACTGGAACCGAACCCAAGACCAGCCGCAAAGCTAAAATTTCCTTTTTTGAAGGGAAAGTCGTACATGAAATAAATATTGAATCCACGCGATAAGCCCTTGGTACTGATAGTATCAGGCATATTGCCCCAACCATCATAAGAAAGCTGAACCATCAGGAAGTCCCTGGAAAATCCCTTGCTTTGTGTTGCTTTGTTCAATACAGCGCCTGCTGCGCCATCTTGCGCAAATAACCCGAAGGAAACTCCTAATAAGCAGAGCGTAAAAATCAATTTTTTCATAATGTCTTATAAATGCTTAGCGAATCGAATATTAGGCAAATTTAATAGAATGCCGCTAATCAAAGGTTAAAATATTGCAAAAATAAAATTTCAAAGCTAGTCATTTTATAGCTGTCGCCCGCAAAATTCAACTTAAAAATTGCCGCCATGCGGCCTATTTATATTATATTTATCAACCGCTCTCGAAGCCTAGCAAACCCTAAAGTTTTAAAACATGAAATTATTGGTAACAAAACCCTCGCTCCTAAAGGGCATCCATATAACCGGTCGAAATACAGATTTAGACAAACCACCCTTCCTCCCCCCATACAAGACCGTCTTTTTGTATAAAACAAATCCTTAATACATCAGGCATACCCTTGTTCAATATTCTTCCATTATACCTAAATCAAATTCCGGTGTTAAAAAATTACTTTTATTTTACTGCACTGCTTGCCCTGTTCTATACCGGGTGTAAACAATCTTCCGAAATCCCCCGGATTCAAACATCTAATGACTACCAAAAAGGGGAGTCCCTGTTTTATACGGATGTTGATTCCGCCTTCTATTATTATAACAAAGCTGCTAACAATTCAAAAGATAGCCTGGAAATTGCCATGGCATATAACAGGATGGCCATCATTCAATCGGATGCCGGGGATTATTTCAATAGCCAGGAGAGTTTGCTCCAATCCTTGAAACACTTGGATGAAAACAATCCGAAGGACTATTACTGCCTTTACTCCGATTACAACGAGTTAGGTATTACCAATATGAACTTAAAAAATTATGATGCCTCGATCCAATACCTTGATGAAGCATTGAAGTATGCAAATGATACTGTTACGCGGGTCATTACGCTGAGTAATAAAGCCGTGACTTACCAGAAAAACGGTCAATACGATAAGGCCATTTCAATTTACGACACCATTCTATCACAAAGCCGGAACAATAAAAAACGCTATGCCCGGTTGTTATCTAACCTCGCTAAAGTGAAATGGTTGCAGAACTCCGATTATAAAGCAGCTCCCCAAATGATGGAAGCCTTGAACATCCGCCAGCAGGAAAAGGATAATTGGGGACTGAATGCCAGCTATGCACATTTATCGGACTATTATGCGAATAAACACCCTGATTCCGCATTGTTGTATGCCAAGAAAATGTATGCCAAAGCGCGGGAACTCAATAGCCCCGATGATCAAGTAGAAGCCTTACAAAAGTTATTGGCATTAGCGCCTGATCAGCAACTGAAAAATTATTTCGAACGTTACCAGTTGTTATCCGACAGCATACAAACCGGTAGGAATAATGCTAAAAATCAGTTTGCATTAATCCGTTTCGATGCCGAGAAAACTAAATCGGAGAACCTGCAACTTCAAAAGGAAAATGCCGAAAAGAAAACCAGGATTATACAGTTAATCATGAGTATCGCTCTTGGCATGATCGGAGCAAGTTTTGGTTTCTATAATTACAGGAAAAGAAAACAACGCTTGATGCGGGAACAAAAACTAAGAACTTCCCAAAAAGTGCACGATGTTGTAGCAAATGGATTGTATCAGATCATGACGAAAATAGAGCATAACCCGGTGATAGATAAAGAACAATTACTGGATAAAATGGAAGTGCTTTACGAGCAATCGAGGGATATTTCCTACGAGGGTACACCGAATATATCGCGCGATTACACAAGGTCCATTTCGAATTTATTATCCGCGTTCTCAACTAATGATAGGCTCGTTTCCATTGCCGGTAATACAAACGCAACTTGGAATGACATGAGCCCAAAAATCAAAACTGAGCTGGAACAAATCTTACAAGAATGGATGGTAAATATGAAAAAACATAGCAAGGCAAAAAATGCTTTTATAAAATTTGAACGAACAACAAAAGAATTAATTATAAACTATTCCGATGATGGTGTTGGATTACCTGTACCATTTAAACCCGGAAATGGCTGGATCAATACGGAAAACCGTATCAGCAAGTTAAACGGGACTATTAAATTTGGATCATTCCAAAATGAAAAAGGTCTAAAAATTCAAATTAATATCCCAATAACATAACATATGATCCGTAAAATACTAGTAGCCGAAGATCACGAAAGTGTCAACATCTCCTTAAATATAACATTGAAAGAAATAGGTATCAGCGATTATGAAACTGCTACTTATTGCGATGATGCGCTATTGAAAATACAAAAATCTATACAGGAAGATGCTTCGTATGACTTACTAATAACGGATCTTTATTTCGAAAAAGATCACCGGGAAGTGAAGCTGTCCAACGGGATGGATTTGATTAAAGCAGCCAGGGACTTACAACCCGACTTGAAAGTACTGGTATTTTCCGCTGAACACCGGCCCGCAATTATACTGGATCTTTATAAAAATTTAGAAATAGACGGTTTTGTAAGAAAGGCCAGGGGCGATGCCAAGGAACTGAAAAAAGCATTCGAATGTATTAATGATAACCAACAATATTATTCCAGTCAACTTCTCAACGAATCACGCGGTAATACTTACCAGTTTAGCGACTATGATATCAAGATCGTGGAACAAATGGTAAAAGGAATGAGCCAAAAAGAAATTGCTGCATATTTTAAAGAACATAATATCCAACCTTCTGGCCAAAGCAGCATTGAAAAAAGAATCAATGGTATGAAGGCCGCTTTCAACTACTCCAAAAATGAACAGATCATCGCTCATTGTGTAAAATGGGGAATCGTTTCATTCGAATAGATCCATCAATTCTACCCTTAGCTAGAAAACTCGTCCTTTACGGTTTCCCGTAAAAATCACATCCCCATGCGTACTAGCTTTGAACCTAGAAAGCCGGTACCATGAAGAATTATTATGTTAATATGAACAAGCAAAGCAATGGCGAGCATGAAGTACATGCAGAAGCTTGCTATAAAATGCCGTTGCGTATTAACAGGATTCCGCTCGGTCAATTTGCTTCTTGTAAAATTGCAGTCTCTACAGCCAAAAAATTTTATTCTAAAGTCAATGGCTGTAAAACCTGCTGCATAGAATGTCATACCCGCTAAATGTTGCATGATGAAATTTGGAATTAGAAAACCATCCTTAAAAAAAAGAATAGCCGCCAGGACATCCTGGAAGCGTTATGCCAGGCATTCCCTCGGTTTCAAAGCGCCGCGGGGTTGGGGTTGGTTAACCAATCCCAAAAAGGCCGCTTACAACCGGATGTACTATAGAACGACCTCCAAAGGTTGTCTAATGGTTTTCCTTTGGCTTTGCAGTATCTCGATCATGCTGGCACTTCTTGTTCTAAGAACATTCTGACATTCTAGGATTTTATTTAAAAACCCATCCATGAAACTTTTGTTATTAACCCTTGTATTTGCCAGTGGCATAACCTGTAAACGGGTTACCGTATTTGTATGTGATAGTAAATATGCTAAAAAATATCATTACCGGGATGATTGCCGGGGACTGAAAAACTGTAAACATAAGATCATCGAAATATCCTTGGATAGTGCGAGATCAACAAATAAAACACTGTGTAAGTGGGAATATAATCAATAGCCCAATAAATCATGTGAATGTTCGGGCTTATCATGTGAATGTTCGGGAAAATTTACCATTTAACCTTTCTGATATCATTAGATTGTATTTTGACAGATAATTTGACGGATGCCTATAAAAGCGCTTCCATATTGTACATGGCATGCATAGCATTTATCTTCAACCGAAAGACTTGAAATTATGTTTCCCTTTATGACCTCTTTATTATTGATAAAAAAGTACATGAATGTATATACATATAAAATCATTGTTGTCCGATTAAAATTGATTCAAGCCTTGCTGTATTCCTTGCCAGATAGCGAATGAAAGCCTGGTGATACAGTAGTACAAAAGCTCCACCGGGCGATCAAATTGGCTGCCGTAATGGCCAATTTGTGCCCTTTTTAGGTGCTTTTTGGGGCAAGCAAAAAAGTACAAGAAACGGGCAGATAGGCATTGAGTCGAACATTTAACGGAGATCGTTGTTCTTCCACATTGAAAATTTAGTCGGACAACAATGATATAAAATAAAGCAAATGGTATGAACACCCATGTTCTCCCAAATAAAAACCGCCCCATGAATCGGGGCGGTCAGATTTTAGTTACGGATTTGTCGGAGGTGGAGGAGGTGGTGGTGGTTGATTCGGACCGTGCTCTGTTTCTCCACCGGTATCCATGGTGGTTACCTGTGTTCCGTTATCGTGATTTGATTTTTTATGATGATTAGGGCAGAACGCCAAGAAAAAGGCGAGAATTAACTCTAGCATCTTATTAATTTTTTAATTTTAGGAAATCAGCCCCCGGCCGGTTGATGCCGGCAAGCCGTGAATGTGAGTGCGAGTGGCGCCGCTCGCATTTTTTGGGAAGGAAGGGTGGCATAGATCACGGGAGCTTATAATCGCTTCCCAAACCGGTTATTCACTACCGCTTTCTATGCCTTTGTAGAATCAGTGTTTCCCGTAGCTAATGAGATGTACAACCGATTACGAGAACGAAGATAGGATGGGTTAACAGGTTGATTGGCAAGCAGTTCCGATAATTCCAATCATTCCGGAGGAATTCCGAAAATGCGGATCGTATTCCGAAAATTCCGATACTTTCACCCCTATAAATGTTGAAAATGTTTCCTGATTACATTAAATTGGTCATCCAGGATTATAACCGTAAAAGGGCGGCCAATAAGCTTTCATTAAACCTAACGAACCCCTCCCCGGCCAAGCTCAAAGAAGAATGCTTAATTATTTACCGGGAACGCTATCGACCTAGAGATGAGAAGACATTGAGAAGCTTCTTCGGCACCGGTGAAGGACAAGCTGAATCAATACTGGCCATCAAACGCTGCGATACTGATAAATTCAGGCCCCTGGTGAATTATTTAAGGGAATTAACAAGCACTACTGATGAAAAGAATATTGAATTACTTGCCTGGCTGATCGATTTTGAACAGAGGCCTTATAAATATGGGGCGAAATATGAGGTTTTAAAAGGAGTCAACACAAACATAGAAAACGGTAGTCAAAATGGTGATGAAGGGCGGGAACCAATTGAAGAAGAAGAAGTGATTCCTATTGATAAAACAGCAGGGGAGGAGCTGCTAATATCACCAAAAGAGCCTAGAAAATGGATTGGCTTCTATCAAATTATATTGAATGGACTGTTAAAAAATAGTAGGACAATAGCATTCGTTTCTATTGCCGTAATTCTTGCCATTTCCGGCACGATGTATTGGAATAATCGGAACCGGCCAGGGATAAATTCAATAATGGGGTTATATGGAGCTAAAGGCTCCTGTATGTACTGGAACGTCGATCATTACCAACAAGTGCCCTGTACCCAAAAAATGGATAAGCATACCTTAGTATTAGCGCTGGACACTTTCAAACTGGTGCATTTTAAACAGATCACGCAAATAGATACCATCGGTTTAGACGATGTTGGCCGCGTATGGTATTCAAAGATCAAGGGCAAGCTCGAATATTTTACCGCTGACGGCTACCACCCGGTAGAAATAAAAATAAGGTTGAGACCCATTACAGAATATATTATCAGGAAATATATACATCCCGATTGGCCATAAAAAAACTCCACTATCCGGAGATCGTAGCCCGAAGCAGCGGAGTTTTAATGCTTAAAATAAATTAGTATTAGGATGAAATCACGCGATCATAGTTTCCAAAAAGCGGTCGCACTTTTCCTCGATTTTCTTCTTCCATTCTTTAGACTTAGGCGATGTTAATACGTAGCCTACGGCAGCGCCAAATAGAAGTCCGCGCACGAAATGCCCCAACAGTCCTTCCTGGGCAATATCTCTTTTCTGTCCTTTATGATAAACTACTTTTACTTTTTTCATGTCTACAGCTTTATATGATAACAACATCATTTAGCTTCAAGTTCTCCAATCAGTTGAATGGCCTTTTTAAAGTTGTTCTTTTCCGTGAGTACGCCTTCCCAAATATCGCCCTTTGATTCCAGCAAACCGGGCACATTATGGATATCAAAATCCCGGATGCTAAGCTGCGCATTTATATCTGTCCAATCTAAAGGCATTGAAACGGTAGCACCTGGTTTCGGACGAACGCTATAAGCCGAAGCCACCGTTTGACCGCGGCTATTTTGCAGGTAATCTATATAAACCTTTTTAGTCCTGGAAGAAACCGCTCTCGTTACGCTGGTGATTTTCGGCAATTGGGCTTGTACCTGCGTAGCAACATATTTGGCAAACAAACGACCGGCATCATAATCCAATTTGCCACCTGTAGGTACGAAAATATGAATCCCGGTAGAGCCGGAAGTTTTACAATAGCAAGTAATATTTAACGATTCCAAGTATTCCTTGATACAAATAGCTGTTTCCACAACCGCTTCAAAATCGATCTTACCCGGATCCAGATCAAAAACTATAAAATCGGGCTGATCTAAATTCCGGGTTCTGCTCAGCCAAGGATTCATATCGATGCAACCCAGATTAGTTAAGTAAATCAAGGTCGCACCGTTGTTACAAACCACGTAGTCGATATCTCTCTTGGCAGAATCCGCATAAATTGGCACCGTTTTCACGAACGGAGGCAGGTGCTCCGTATCAACATCTTTTTGATAAAAACCCTGCTTCTGAATACCTTCTGGAAAGCGGTGCAGGGAAAGGGGGCGTAATTTAAGATGTGGTAAGATATACGGGGCAATGGATTCATAATATTGCAACAAATCTCCTTTCGTGATACCTTCCTTCGGCCAGTACAATTTTTCGGTATGTGTTACCGGAACTTGCTTACTACCCATATTAATCGTTTCCTTGTTAAGCGTGTTTTTTGACATAATTTCCTCCTTTTCTGTTTGTCCCCGGCTATTTTTAATAACTTTTTTAGCGGCATTCTTCGGGGTAATTTTGCGGGGCACTTCAAGGGTAACATCCTTGGCTGCTTTATCTGTTCGTAAACCTAAGAAAATGGGTTGCCGGAGTTGCCCGGCTTCCGTCATACCGGCAAATTTCACTTCACAAACCAGCTTCGGCTTTAACCATGTGGGTTCCCCGTTCGGTTTAAACTCGGTATCAAAGGGGTTATTTTGAGTTTTAAATGCTTGCATCATCCCGTATATTTCTTTCAATAAAGCTTCGTCGAATCCACCGCCACAATGACCTAAGAATACCAATTTCTTGCCATTATATGCGCCCAGTAATAAAGCGCCGAATTTTGAACGGCTACCTTTCGGGCGCGTGTAACCCGCGATAATAGCTTCCTGTTGCTTATGATGTTTCACTTTTAACCACTGCTTTGAGCGCAATCCTTCAGAGTAAAAACTGTCGGCCTCTTTCGCAATCATCCCTTCCCATCCGCGCTTCCGTGCCTTGTTAAAAAATTCCGAACCTTTAGCCCTGGAATGATCGGTATATTGCACGTGCGGATCATCCAAATCCGCTATTAAGTCCTTTAGCAGGCTTTTCCTTTCCAATAAAGTCAAAGCTGTTGTCTCATAACCATCCAGGTATAATAGATCGAACACTTCAAAAACAAGCTTGCCTTCCTTGCTTTTTTTATATTGCTGCATCCTTTGAAAATCATCATGTCCATTTTTATCCAATACAACCAATTCACCATCTAACACCACGTTATGTGGAATTTTCTCCACAGCTTTGGCAATTATGTCAAAAGCAGGCAGATAGGATTGGTGGTTACGTGAATATAATTTACAAATATTTTTATGGCAGGAAGCGATCGCCCGGTACCCATCCCATTTCCGTTCAAAAATCCAACCGGGATCATCGAAAGGCTTATCTACCAGGGTGGCAAGCATGGGACTATAAAACGGCTTCATCTTTTTTTCCGGCGGCGCTATTTTGTCCCGGGCTTTTTTTTTACGTTTTTTTTACTGGTTGCACCTTTGGGGGAGCTACCCGCCCGCGCGGGATGCTCTTTATCTTTATTCAAGACCTTTTGAGGCGTATAGTCATCGATATGATACGTTTCTTCCGTGGCATAACGATCATTATGCTTTATGAGCAACCATGCTTTCTCCCCGGCAGATTTCATTCTCACCAGCGCAAATTCCCCTTTCAGCTTTTTGCCATGTAGGATTACCTTGATGGAACCTGATTTCCATTCCTTCAAAGGATCAGCGCTATCATCCAACATTTCATAAGTGCCTTTATCCCAGATATACACGGTACCAGCCCCGTAATTACCCTCCGGGATGACGCCTTCAAAATCTTTATAGTCATACGGGTGATCTTCCACCTCCATCGCGAGTCTTTTATCAGCAGGATTTAAGGAAGGACCTTTGGGAACGGCCCAGCTTTTTAATACGCCATCCATTTCCAAGCGGAAATCGAAATGCAATTGCGTGGCATCATGCCTTTGTACGACGAAGCTCAACTTGGCATCTTTACTTTTGCCACTGCGGGGTTCGGGTGTGTTTTTAAAATCTCTTTTCTGTTTGTATTTCGTCAAGCTCATGATATACGTTTTTTACCTGCTATACTGGCTTTTAATTGTTCATACAAATCCTTATTTGCCGTATGAACAACT
Organism: Chitinophaga caeni; assembly: GCF_002557795.1. Taxonomy (NCBI): domain Bacteria; kingdom Pseudomonadati; phylum Bacteroidota; class Chitinophagia; order Chitinophagales; family Chitinophagaceae; genus Chitinophaga; species Chitinophaga caeni. Next base: position 1,049,583 of record NZ_CP023777.1, read on the forward strand.
TTAAGCGGTTTAACGGTCCGCTTCTTACCGCTGGCTTTCGCCTTAATAATCTTCAACAATTCGTGGTTATAAGTATCTTTAAACTTGCTGATATCGAAAGCTTCCGTATACTGTTTCACCAACTTTGTTGCCATATCCAGCTCTTGCTTACTAATGGTTACCTTACCGGGTAAATTCACGGATTGGATATCGCGGATTTCCTCTGCAAAACGCAACCTTTGTAACATCAGCCCTTTTTCCCGTGGCATAATCAAGGCCAGGTGCTCCTGCGAGCGCAAAACGAACTGTCCCAAACCGGCCTTCTTCGTTTTTTCCAAGGTTCTCAGCAATAGTACATAAGCCTTATCACCTCCTTTAGCGGGCTCTATATAATAGGGCGACTCGTAATAAATTGTATCAATAGTAGATATATCTACAAAATTAGACAAGGTAATCACTTTACTTTTTTCAGGGGATGCCGCCTCAAAATCTTCATCATCCAAAACCACGTAATCATCTTTATACATATACCCTTTGACGATTTGTTCCCAGGGAACTTCTTTCCCGGTATTTTCATTTACGCGTTTATAACGGATATGCGAATGATCTTTTGCATCAAGCATGTCAAGATCTAAGCTACTACTTTCCACCGCGCTGAATAGTTTCACCGGGATATTTACTAATCCAAATCCAATAGAACCCGACCAAATAGCTTTCATAAAAACTGTTTTATTAAATAACAAATACGTTCGAAAGATGTTAAAAGTGAAGTGCCGACCCAAGATTAAGCCGGCTTTACATTTTTATCCAATATTGCATAAGCAAAATGTAAAAACAGATTTTCAATAGGATATGTATTTATATCATCATAATGAATTAATAATTTTAACATTTCTGTCAAGATTGTTTGTAAAGTGCCGTGATAGGGGGAAATAGGGGAATTGTATTAAGGATACTACAGAAATCATACCGTTATAACTTTTCATAATTGCCTGGTGGCATAACTTTTGAATTATGTATGATACATCAACAACAACATTCTATGAAAAAAGAAGTCATTGCAAATAGCCATTTAGATGATATGAATACTTTATCTCAAGTCTTGAACAAATTGCGCGAAAGAGGGTACGACAACGAGTTAAAATTTAGCGATCATGGAAGAATGCAATCGGAAGGAGGTAAAGATATTTACGATGCAGAAGATCTGAAAATTATAAAAACATACCGCTTCGAAGGCGCTTCAGATCCTTCGGACTCTTCCGTATTATATATTATGGAAGATAAAAAAGGTAAGAAGGGATATGTAATAGATGCTTACGGGATGTACAGCACCCATGATGAAGAAGGTTTTGATGATTTTATAAAGAAAATCCCGGTAGAAGACAGGGAAGAGCAATACATCTTCCATGGTTTATAGCAACAACACGAAACACCTTCATCCAACTATAATATATAGCCGTTGTGTTAGGAAAGGATTGGCATGCTGAGCCAATCCTTTTTTATTTAATCTTACCCGTTGATAATTTCTCCACCGTTAGGATGTAATACTTGCCCGGTGATATAACTGGCAGCATCGCTGGCCAGGAAAACGAAACAAGAAGCTACCTCGGCAGGTTGCCCCGCCCTGGCTAACGGAACATCAGAACCGAATTTCTGTACATGCTTTGCCGGGAATGTTGCAGGTATCAACGGTGTCCAGATCGGGCCGGGCGCCACGGCATTTACGCGGATTCCCTTCTTGGCCAATACAGAGGAAAGGCTCCTCGTAAACGATACGATAGCTCCCTTGGTGGCAGAATAATCGAGCAAATGACTGCTTCCCCTGTAAGCGGTAACGGAGGTCGTGTTAATGATGCATGCCCCCTTCTTTAATTTCGGGATAGCATATTTACAGGTATAAAATTGTGCAAAAACATTAATTGAAAAGGTTTTCTTTAATTGCTCCGCGCTGATGTTTTCTATACTTTCCCGGGGATATTGTACCGCCGCGTTATTAACCACAATATCCAAGCGTTTGAATTGTTGCAAAGTTTTATCAATAATTTTCTTGCAATGTGCTTCGCGGCTGATATCTCCTGGAATCAACAAGCAAGTTCCCGACATCTGCTCAATCTCGTGTTTCGTTTGCAATGCGTCAGTTTTTTCATTAAAATATGCAATTACCACCTTGGCGCCTTGCCCGACAAAAGCCAATGCTATTGCCTTTCCAATCCCGCTGTCACCACCGGTAATTATGGCGACTTTCCCGGCCAATAAGCCGCAAGCCGGGATAATGGGTTCATTATCCGGTAAAGGTTGCATCAAGTATTCCTTCCCGGGTTGTTCCTTTTGTTGTTGTTTAGGTCGAACGGCTTTCTTTGGAGCGGCATGTTGCATGATTTAAGTTTTTAAGGATGGAGATGAAACAGTAAAGTCTTCCTAAATAGATTTAGAAAGACTTTACCTTACATCTATAGATGATGGATGCTGGTATTTTGTATGCTATTCCATAACAGCTTCTTCGTTCACAGAAGTTTCAGCAATATTGGTTAACATACTATCCGCATCTTTTTCTTCAAGCAAAGTAGTTCCCAGGATGTCGGAGGCCCTTGGCTTATTCATCATGGCAGCCAATGTTCTTAAGCTGCCGTAAGAAGCTATTTCATAATGTTCCATCTTTTGCAATGAAATGATTAAAGCCGCGTCCCTAACCATCGCATCCGTATCATCTATAAAATCCTGCGCTTCATGAATCAGGCCGGCCATGGCTTCACATTTTTGTCCCGAAGGCTTCTTATCCATCAATGCAAATACTTCTTCCAGCCGTTCGATATGAATGGCGGTTTCAGCTTCATGATCGGCAACAGTCATTAATAACTGGTGCGTTGAAATATATTTTTGAATCTTTTGCAAGAATTTATATAAATGCTTTTCCGCCCAATAAATGTCCTTCAGTTCTGCCATGAACAAAGCTTGGAATTTTTCATTCGGCAGTCCTTCCGTTTGGGCGCTCCTGGCATTACTTCTTGTCTTAGTACCTGTTGCCATGAGTAAATTTTTATAATATGAATTAATGCTGTTTATTCGGGAAAGGGAAGCGATCCCTTTTATCTACGACGCTCTTTTCTTTATCATATAATTTTTCTTCTCCATCGGTAATACCCGGATCCCTTTCTTGTACGGGTGGGTCCAAATCATGATCCGCAATTTTTTGGGATGATTCTTGTGATGAAGGGGATGGTTCCGATTGCGGATCTGCCGGTTCATGCGGGTTTGGCCTCGTAGGAACTTCCTGCGGATTGTTGGGATTCTTTTCCGGCGGCACCGGGGGTGGCGGATTCGTTACCGGTGGCGGTTGTTTCCCCGGTGTTTGCGGCGGTTGTTCTTTTCCCGGCTTTTCTGGCCCATTTTGATTATTAGGATGTATCATAACAAGTTCATTTAGATTTCAATAAAAGCACCGGTAGGTTTCAATAAGATTTAAAGAACAGTTCCGAAGATGTTAGCTACCGGTGCGTTCGAAGTATTGGGTTGTATGCAAGTAACTGACCAATTATAGTTTTACAAAGTCTGTTCCATAAAGGAAATCCTTACCGAAACACTACTTTATAACGTACTATAGTAAAGAATTTAGCAAGATTTGAACATGAAGAAAAACCGGCATTGCCCCGCAACAATACCACCGTATTCCGTGTAGAATAGGGGAGTCATACTGTAGAATAATTTGCCCGTAACAATTCCGTTCATTTTAAATTGATCGTTCACAACAAATATGCATATATCGGTACATAGAAAAATCAGGATCGGGTTCTTCATTGCCTTTACGGTTATCGTGGCCGCAACGGTCTGTTCCTACTTTATCGCAAAAAACCTGGTGCAGAATGCCAGCCAGCTCAACCACACGATCGAGGTATCGAAAAAACTGGAAGTCATTACCAAGCAATTAAAAGATGCAGAGGCGGCGATCAGGGGATTTGATCTTACCAAGGATCCAAGGTTTATGGAGCCCCCCATGCATGTACGGATCGACAAGATCGACGAAGAGTTCAAGCAATTGAGGGTCATAACGAGGGGCAGTAAAGTACAATCGCACAACATGGATACCTTGCGGGTCTTGTTGGAAATTAAATTCCGCCAATTCATGGCCGATTCTATCCATGCCCCTGGTCAAAGCGCCCGCGTATCCGTACAGGCGGGGGAAACTTATATGGACCTGGTAGAAAAGAAAGTGCAGCAAATGATCCATATAGAAGAGCGTACCACGAAAGAAAAATCGAAGCTGTTTCATTTCTTTTCATCATTATGGGTACCCTTCATCTTCGGGGTTTCCATATTGGCCGTCCTAATCGGAGTTTATAGCTATATCGTGCTGAATAAAGAATTTAAACTCCAGCTACGCATTGAATCCAAAATGAGGAGTTACCAACGGGAGCTCCAGGAAAACATAACCCTATTGCATAAATCCAACCAAGCGCTGGAACAGTTTGCATACGTAGCCTCCCATGACTTGCAAGAACCGCTGCGGAAAATCTCCACCTTCAGCGATCGATTACAGATGAAATACCGCGAGAACTTACCGCCGGAAGGTCAACAGATGATTGACAGGATGCTCGTAGCCGTAGACAGGATGCGCACCTTGATACAAGACTTACTGGTATTCTCCCGGTCGGGCAGGATCACCCGGGAAAATATGGACGAGGTTCATTTATCACAAGTACTACAAGAAGTGCTGTCAGACTTAGAACTAGCGCTGCACGAAAAGCAGGCGATCGTAACAAATAACACGCTGCCAACGATTATCGGTCACAAAACTTCATTGCATCAACTTTTCCAAAACCTAATATCCAATGCCATCAAATTTGCTTCACCGCATAGAGCATTAACCATTAACATTTCTTCGGAAACTTTAAGCGGTGCGGAAACCGGTATCATGCCGGAAAATTTGAAAGACCATCTTTTTTGCAGGATTACCATCGAGGATAACGGCATCGGCTTCGATCAAGCTTATGCCGAAAGAATATTCATGATATTTCAAAGATTACATGGAGTAAGCGAATACCAAGGAACGGGTATAGGATTAGCCATTTGTAAAAAAATTGTTGATGCTCATCACGGGATGATCTCCGCGTACGGTTATCCGGGTAAAGGCGCTTTGTTCGTAATATTATTACCTTTTAAACAATTAAACTATGATTAAAGATGAAAACCCGGATAAGCAATGTATTCTAGTGGCTGATGATGATTCCGATGACCGGGAGATGTTGAAGGCCGCCTTCGATGAAAATAAGCTACCCTATAACTTAACATTTGTTGAAAATGGCGAAGAAGCGATGCTCTATTTAAAAAGAAAAGGGCGGTACGTAGATATTAAAAGCTATCCCTTACCCAACTTGATCTTGCTCGACCTGAACATGCCCCGGAAAGATGGCCGCGAAGTTATCCGCGAAATCAGGAACGATTTTGGATTATGCGGTTTACCGATCGTTGTGCTAACAACATCCCGGGAATCGAAGGACGTTTTGAAATGTTACGAACTAGGTTGCAATAGTTTCATCATAAAACCGGTAACCTTTCACGGGCTACTTCTTTTTACCAACATGCTCCACCAATATTGGTTTAACCTCGTGGAACTGCCCGCGTTGAAAAAACTATAATTATGACAAATGAGCCTGTAAAAATATTGATGATCGATGATGACGAAGATGATTTTTTCCTGGTTAACACATATCTAGATGATGTGGCCGGGCAAAATTTCGAAGTAGAATGGGTACCGAATGCTACAAAAGGAAAGGAATCGATCCAAAAGAAAATGCACGATCTATACCTGGTAGATTACCGGTTAGGCGCTTTTACCGGCCTAGATATCCTGAATTTTTTTAAAGAATTGGACTATAAAGCTCCCGTGATCATGCTCACGGGAAAAGGCGATTATAATATCGATAAAGCCGCTATGGCCGCCGGGGCCGCCGATTTTTTAGTAAAGGGAGAGTTTTCAGCGCCGATGCTGGAAAGGGCTATCCGTTACGCCCTGGATGAATTTAACCACCTCCAGGTAATTGAAGAAAATAGACGTAAATATTTCGGCATCTTTGAAAAATCTCACGATATAATCATCTTGGCCGATTGTGATAAAAATATCATCGATGTCAATCCAAGCGCCTGTAAAAAATTAAAAGCAACAAAAGAGCAGTTATTAAATAAAAGCTTAAAAGCCTTATTCTACAATCCAAGGGAAGGACAGGAATTCATTGATAGCATTTGTAATGATACAAATATTTCCCAGTCGCCTTACAGCTTTGTCACTATAGAACAACAAAAGATTGAAGTGCTGCTTAATGCCAATATGCTCGATGAATCAAAGCAGATATTTTTATGTGTGGCCGAAGATATAACCGATAAGATCAAGAAAGAACAAGTACAAAGACAATTAGAAAAATTTGCTATTTCGGGCAGGATCGCTCGGTTGGTAGCGCATGAGGTCCGTAATCCTTTGACGAATATCCTGCTAGCCGTCAGTCAATTCCGCCAGGATCCCCTACCGGAACAGGAGGAAGCGGTCGAATATCTTGATATCATGGAACGAAATTGTAGCCGGATCAACGAGCTAATCAGCGAGTTGCTTAATACGACCCGCTTACAAGAATTGGAAATGCAAAAACATGATATCAATAAATTGGTGGAGCAGAGCATTGCATTCGTTGAAGACCGGTTAAGATTAAACCAAGTTAATTTACGATTGCAGCTTGTTCCCGAGCCAATTTATATAGAGGCCGACGAGGAAAAAGTGCTGGTAGCATTTACCAACTTACTGGTGAACGCTATCGAGGCCATGCAGCCGGAACAAGGAGAATTATTCGTTTGGGTGAATCCCGGGCAAGAAAAAGTGCAGGTAATTTTCACGGATAACGGTCAAGGTATTGAACCCGATGTGCTGGCCCGTTTATTTGAACCATTTTACACTTCGAAAGCTAATGGCACCGGTTTGGGACTGGCTTCTACGCAAAACATCATACTGAGTCATAAGGGAACGATATCCGTTGAGAGCGAACCGGGCAATGGTAGTACTTTTAAGATTTCATTTAACAGGCTATAGCACTTAATCCCAAAATTCATCGGGATCGATCGATTGTAAATAAGGGTTCAAAGGCTGCCCATCCTTGGCATATCGTTGAACCATCCTACTGGCCCAATGCCCCTTTTCATCCCAACGTTCAAATACCAACATTTGCTGGCGACCTCTTTCATCGAGCGTGATACGTTGCCTGGACACGAGTTGATCTAATTCTTTCGATAATGTTGATTTCTTTTTCCATTCTTCGGTATACACCAGCTCACCCTTGATGTTAAAATATTGATCTTCGAGGCGCTTCCTCGACTTGGAGCCTTGCTCTAACTGGAACGTTTGTATCCGGAGCTTAACACCATTCCTGGCAAAAAATGTAACCACTAAACTATTTTCGGAAGCATTGTAAACGGTATCAAGTTTCGCTGTATAGATTTGAAGCATCTGCTCAAGTTGGCAATTGAAATTTGTAGCTTTTAATAAGTATACCTGGTGCTTCAAGTTCCTCATATAAGACTTGGAAACGATGGTATCACCCACGAAAGTGCTGGCATAATGTTGGGCATTCGCCCCGGTCACAGTTAAGATTAAAAAACCGAAACCTAAAAAGATTTTACATAAGGGCATAGGAAGATAATTATTTACATATAAATAAATTTACAATATAAAAATAGGTAAAGAATCCTTCACAACCTAGTTGCGGCCCTGATTTTCTTTCATTTTACGTTCTTGTTGCTCCAGCCATTGATGCAAGATGGCATATAAAGAAATACTAGTATCAAATAGATCTTCCTTGTACGGAACCTGCAATTTATCCAGCAACCTGGCTTGGTTCATCCCGGTGGCATATACGTACCTGTAGGCTCGCTGCGTCTTGTATAGCCATGGAAACTTTTCCAGGTTAAAGCGTTTAAAATCCTTAAATGCATGAAAAAACGTATCTACGGCAGCTAAGGTGGGGGATACCACAAGGTTGCCGTAGTTCTTCATTACTTGGAACTCCATGTAGCGGGCCGTACCTTCCATCTTTTCAAAATAATCTTCATATAGATCGATATTATAATGGTAGGTCATTTCGAAGACATCGCGGCGCTGTTCCCTAGCTTGCACAAATGCTTGCAAACAGATAATCACCGAATCCCTGGTAGGCACTTCGAGGGCTTTTAACAGTAAGGCATTTTCTTTATCAATACCCTGCTTAAACCAATCTACCACGATATAGTTCGCATTCAGGCTGTCCACCGTCATTTTATGGGCAATTTGTTGCCTGTAGATATCACGGGTTCCCTGATGTAATAATTGGTAAGCATGAAAATATTCATGGATAACCCGGGCCGCCCACTCTTCGGTACTTGAAATAGCGGGTATAGAAAGGTGTGCATTCTCGGGACTATTGCAATAAGTAACGGGTAAATTATAATGCAACAAGCAGGTATCGGTGAAATCCAGCTTGGTAATGAGCTTAAAAGTACCTAGAAAACCGGGATCGATATATTTATACAATTTCAGATCCTTATGGCATTCAAACAGTGTTGCACCGGTCAGCTCGACCATCCTTTCCGTTGCATGGTTGATATAACCGGTATCATCTTTAAAATAAACCAGGGGAACAATATCCACACTATCTGCCAACTGGGGCCAGGCTTTTACAGCAGCATTTTTATAAATGGATTCCACAAAGGCCAATCTTTCACATACCATATTATGCGAATCACCCGTTTTTGGAAGCGTACACCGGTTAAAATACAGCAAAATACAAGCTAAAAACAAGTAATGGTAAATCTTCATGTTGCTATGTATGCATATCTGTACTAAAGATATAAATCTTTTGCTTTCAGCCCATGAACATATTCAAAATTATTCTAAATACAATATTCCAATGGAAGAATGGACCAAGCTCGCTTAGGGATTCATCATTAGCAAGCACGAAAAAATTTATAATTGACATACATTCAAACCGCAGTTAAAATTCTTGCTGGTAAAGTTTTTGTATTTATATGTATAAACGACCCGGAAGATGAAGAAGCTCAATCAAACGATAGTGATATTACAAAAATTATCCAGGACGCAAGTAGATCGTATTCAAGGTTATGAAAGAGCCATTCAAATTTGTGATGATGAAGATCTGAAGCATATTTTTAAAGATATGATCAGGATAAGCGAGGATTTGCACCAACAACTTTCCGGCTTATTACTGGAAATGGGGTTTGCACAAGAAAAAAACAATACCTTGACCGGGAAGGCTTACGCCACCTGGATGCAGATAAAAAATAAGCTTTTACCCGCATCCCAACGCCACCAAGTATTACAAGATTGTGAATTCGGAGAAGATATGGCACAGAGGGTTTATTCCGATGTTCTAAGTGGAAAAGAGAAGTTGCCTATAGATGTGTACAAACTGCTTTTACACCAACAGAAGATTATGAAATCTTCTTATGATAGGATACACCACTTGAGAAATATCTTCTGACCTGTATTATAATATCATGATTTTCATTGTTGGGCGGGATTGAAGAAAAAGGGGAATCGATATAAAAAAGATTGTCCCGCTTTTTGCAGGACAACCTTTTGGCAAGCTATAAGTTTTTTTAATGTATCGTTCATGATATTTTAAAATATAGTATGACACGATTTATGTCATTTTTCATCCTCATATCATTTATTCACCATCTTAAAAACTTATAACTTACTAATTAACTAAAACAACAGCTATGGTAAAAAGCATATTATTTCAAAAAAGATTGAATTAGTGATTGAACTTCATCTTTAGATTTACCGATCTTTTGCTGGATCTTACCCATCAATTCATCTTCCTTACCCTCTTCATACTTAAGATCATCATCGGTTAATTCTGCAAACTGCTGCTTTAACTTACCGCTGATCTCATTCCATTTACCTTTCAAAATTGTCGTGTTCATAATAATTCGTTTTGGGTTCTACAATAATATTCTTCTACAGGTATTGAAACAATATCCATACCAGCGTACCAAAATGCCTGTTTACAAAATGTTAAACCCGCCGGGGAATGTAAAATTTCAACAAATCGTGGAATTACTTCCACGATAATAGTTTAAACATATAGATGAATGCTATAGAAAATAGATAGGCAAGTTTATTGATATATAACAATAAGATTCAACCAAAGATAAAAGTGATAAATTATTGTGCGATGGGAAGTTTAATTTTAATTATCGATGATGAACCTGATATTTGCCGCCTCCTTAAAATGAGTTTATCACGCGATGGATACCAGGTTAAATATGTACATGGACTGAATGAAGGCTTAGCTTTTATAGAGGAAGAGGTACCTGATATTTTATTCTTGGACATACACTTGCCGGATGGTTCGGGCTTAGCCGCATTGCCATTTATAAAGGAAAACCATGATAATATTACAATTGTAACAATCAGCGCTTTCGATGCCGGCTATGAAAAAGAGGCAGCGCTCTCTGCCGGCGCTTCCTACTTTTTGCCGAAACCTTTTAACATTAAAAGCTTAAAAGATTTGATGGTGCAACTTCATGAATGAAGCTCGGAAAAATGTCGTAAATTTAATACCCTGCCGTTTCCTATTATTCCCACTAGTTGAGAACAAGCAAGTAATTCACGATAACCCGAATAATAGAATAATTTTTATGAAAAGTATTTTGATTGTTGATGACGAAATAAATATCTGTACGTTGCTAAGCAAATTCCTTTCGAAGAATGGATACCAAGTTGAAAGCACGATGCAGGGAAATACGGCACTCAAAATGCTGGAGGCTAGCAAATATGACCTCGTGCTATGCGATTATAGACTAAAAGATACTGATGGTGCGCAATTATTAAGCAATATCAGGGAAATTTCGCCCCAAACCGTTGTAGTGATTATTACCGGCTATAGCGATGTCAGAACTGCCGTAGATATGGTTAAAAAGGGTGCTTTTGATTATATTTCCAAACCCTTGTATCCCGATGAGATCCTGTCCTTAGTTAAAAAAGCTTTGGAGTACGAACAACCCCCGCTTGCCGCTATGGGGAAACTCAATCAAAAAGCATCAAAGCAGTACAAGGAAAGCAATCAATATCCCCTGCAAGATCAAAACTATGTTTTCGGGAAAAGTAAAGTCGCTAAAGAGTTATACCGTCAAATTACCTTGGTTGCCCCAACAGATTATACGGTTATTATCTACGGCGAAACCGGGACAGGGAAGGAGTCTGTAGCACACCTGATCCATGAGCAAAGCAATAGGCATAAAGGCCCTTTTATAGCCTTAGATTGCGGGGCTTTATCGAAAGAACTGGCGGCAAGTGAGCTATTCGGGCATGAAAAAGGAGCGTTTACCGGGGCCGTAAACTCCAAGGAAGGCGCCTTCGAACAAGCCAAAGGGGGCACCTTGTTCCTCGATGAAATAGCCAATCTTTCTTATGATATACAAGTTGCCCTTCTCAGGGTAATTCAAGAAAAACAGGTGCGACATGTAGGAAGTGTAAAAGAAATTGCCGTTGATGTGCGCTTGATCGTGGCATCAAATGAAAAACTCCAAGACGCCGTGTTAAAGGGTAAGTTCCGGGAAGATTTATACCATCGTTTCAATGAATTTACCATACATATCCCGCCGTTGAGGGACCGTGAAGATGATCTTGGTCTCTTGGTAGATAATTTCCTGGAACAAACAGCTAAGGAGCTAGATAAACCTAAAGCGGGTATTTCCAAGGAAGTGATGGAGTGTTTATATCAATATGATTGGCCAGGGAATATACGCGAATTGAAAAATATTATCAGGAGAGCCTGTTTATTAACCCCGGATGGACAAAACATTTCGATGGAATCCATGCCATTAGAAATGAAGGAAACTCATGATATAATCCCGATCGTAAATAACCCCGTTGAGGAAAACCTGGAAACGGCAGACATCCAAGGGCAGAATGATTTAAAAAGCGTTGCCTTAAAGGCTGAGTATCAAAAGATAATGAATGTACTTAAAGCGGTAAAATATAATAAAACGAAAGCTGCGCAAATGTTAAATATCGATCGGAAAACTTTATATAATAAATTGCGTTTACTTAATATCAGTTATTAGTTTTTTATGAAAAGCACCACCAGGAAAAAAAAGAAACCTGTAAAGAAACAGTCCGCTTTATCCAGGTTATTCGAAAAATTTGCAGGCAGGGTTATCCAGGCCACCGGCAGTACAACTGCCTTCTTGATTGCATTGGGCGTATTAATTTTTTGGGGCATTTGCGGCCCTATTTTTAAATACTCGGATACCTGGCAGCTCGTTATTAATACCGGCACTACCATCATCACTTTCCTGATGGTTTTCTTAATCCAGAAATCACAAAACAAGGATTCAAAATCGGTTCAATTGAAACTGAACGAACTCATTGCCGCTACCCCAAATGCCAGTAACCGCTTAATCGATGTGGAATCTTTGAGCGAGGAAGAGTTGAATGTATTGCATCAATACTACACTATATTATGCAAGGAAATTCAGAAGAAGATTTCTCTCGAAGAATCACATTCTATCGAAGAAGCTATGAAATCTTCCAGGAGCATCGGTAAACATAAATAATCAAGCATCCAACTCTTTTAATAAACCGGGCAAATCTAGCCTGTGGGTATACATTACCAGTTTCCCATCTGCATCCATGGGCCATTCTTCCCTTGGACGATCCCAGTATAATTCAACCCCGTTTCCGTCGGGATCATCGAGATACAAAGCTTCGGAAACCCCGTGATCAGCAAATCCCGTGAAGGACACATTTGCGTCTAATAACCTTTTCAGGATCATGGCCAAGTCTTTACGTGTTGGGTATAATATAGCTGTATGATACAAACCGGGGTACTGCACCGGGGCAGGGGGAGAATTTTTGCTATGCCATGTATTTAACCCGATATGATGATGATAACCCCCGGCAGAAATAAACGCCGCATCAGTTCCATATGTAACCATCAGTTCAAAACCTAATAAGCCGCAATAAAAATCTAAAGAGCGCTGTAGATCAGATACTTTTAAATGCACGTGACCTATCCTGGTTTGTGCAGGTACTTTATATTCCATATTGCAATATAGGATTAAATGCCATTAAAAGTTACAACACCAATATAGGCGAAATGATACCTACGGAGATCCTGTAATTGTCCGTATTACTGGCGCCCAGCGTGTTCTTAGCATAATCGCTATAAACATATTTCCGGCCAACCATGATGCCGTATATTTTCAGGTTATATTTCTTAAAAGGGAATACTTCAACACCGGGCATGTACCCCCAGGCTGTTCTTAAGCGGGAATCTACGCTGGGGTCAGGATTGTCATCCCAATTGGCAAAATCCACCATGCCAACAAAAAATAAATTTACAATGGGCGCCACCCTAACGTCTGCCCGCATCCAGTGACTAATATACTTAGCATCGGTAGCAGCCTGTATACCCAGCGGTTTTATTATATCCGAAACGATAGTTTTACGGTCTAACTGCTCATCGCTCCATTTGAAATCATATTGTAATTGGAAGTTCTTCAGCTTCAGCTGCGTACCCAGGGCGATATAGTTCATATAAGTATTATGCGCTTCCTTAAATATGCTATAACTCCAAATGGTGGAAACTTTGCCGTCAAAAAGCTCCCCCCTCCAGTTCCCAACAGCAGCAAACGGAAATTTTGAAGGCCTTAAACCCGGTACCGAATCGTATAATTCCCCGAAAGTAGCCGTGCGGCTGTTTAACAACTGGAAAGTAAATTCTTGTTTATTATTGGTAACATAACCTACCCCGGCGCCGGAGAGGAAGTTATCCGCGTATTCTACTATGTCGGAGTATTCGTAGATTTCAATCGGGTTAGCGTCAAATTCAAACCCACCCCAATCCGCACAGAGCTTTCCTGCATATATCTTCCAATGTTCATCCGGGTCAAACCTTAAATAAGCCAAATCGGTAGAACGGCTAAGGTTATCTACCGTTTGCGTTGTTGGATCACGGGTATAGCGATCCCGGAAACGGAAGTATAATTTATCCAGGACTTTACCCCGGAACTCCAAGCGAAATTGTTCCATATTGAACCGGGAACCGGTATAAGCTCCCTCGTTAAACTCGCTGCGGAATGCATAGCGCATATTTGCGATAATGTCTACATTGGATAACAACTGTTGTTTCGTGATGGGAATCAAGGGTTGCGTCAACATGGTATCTCTTTGCCGCTGAGCCTTTACAATAGTTGTTAAAACCATGCACGGCAATAAAAACAAATGGAACCGAAATTTCTTCATAATGACAGGTTAAAGTGACTATAAGAAAATGGCTGAAAATAGGAACCCTACGATCACGGTAATGGAAACACTCACCACACCTGGTATCATGAAACTATGGTTCAATAAGTATTTACCGATATGCGTGCTTCCCGTTCGATCGAATTGTATAGCTGCCAAAAGGGTAGGGTAACCGGGCAAAAAGAAATCTCCATTTACAGATGGAAACATCGCAACCAAGTTAGCAGGCGCGATGCCCAGCGCTACCCCTAAAGGCATTAATGCCTTCGTGGTGGCTGCTTGGCTAAACATTAATATACTAAGTGTAAACAGGGCGAAAGCGAAAGTCCATGGAGCCGCGCGTACCATTTCTCCTAGCGTGGCTTCTATCGTGGACAAATTTGCTTGCATAAAAGTTGCGCTCATCCAAACCACCCCGAAGATGGAAACTACCGCAACAGCACCACTGGTAAATAAGGTGGCTTTTGCTACCGCTTCGGTTGAAGTTTTGCAGAATATCAATATAAAAGCTGCTGCTGCAAGCATGACCAGCTCTATGACCGTGGCCATTTTTATATGTCCCATTGCATCCACGGCGAAATTCTCTTGACCTGCTTCAAACTGCGGCATCAAATGCGGAAATGCCCCCACCAAAACTATTGCCAACACAGCCAAAGAGAATATCAGCACGGAAGATTTAGCGCCCGGCAATAAAGGCTTCTTATCTTCCCCCGCATCCGAGTCCAAATGTTTTGCAAACTCGGGATCTTTCATCTTCTCCAGGAATACCGGGTCCTTATCCAAATCTTTACCCATACGCCACACGGAAGCCACCCCAAACAAAATCCCCACTATGGAAGCAGGTATACAAACCGATAAGATACCTACAAGCGAAACCTTTCCTCCTAGTATGGTAAGCATTGCCGCGGTAGCAGCAGAAATAGGACTTGAAGTAATTCCCAGGTGCGAGGCTACTACGGATATACTCAATGCCCTTTCTGGCCGGATGCGTTTCTTGGTTGAAACTTCCGCAATAATCGGTAGCAAGGAATATGTAATATGCGCCGTACCGGCAAATAAGGCAAAAAGATAGGTCGTTAAAGGCCCCAATAGTACTATCAAAGAAGGTTTGCTACGCAATATCTTTCCTGCTAAACGCACCATGTAATCCATTCCCCCTGCTGCCTGCATCGTTGCGGCAGCCGTTACTACGGCCAAGATTATTAACATCACATCAATCGGGGGATCAGCGGGGCGCAGGCGGAAAATAAACAAGTAAATAGCCAATGCTACCATACCCATCAATCCAAGGCCGATGCCTTTCATTCTTGCCCCAATAATGATAGCTGCAAGTAATACGGCAAATTGAACTATGATCATAAGGAGTAATTAAATCTTAATAGCGTAGAAACATTTGTTGAATCGTATCTTGATCTGTTGTTTTCAATAATGCTAATTGCAACAATACCCTGGCCTTCTGCGGATTAAATTCATCAGAAGCAATGGTTCCCAGCACCTTGTCATCTGTTTCGGCATCCATCGTTGTACGACCGCTCATCACCCTTGAAGAACGCACTACAACAACGCCCTTTTTAACGGCGGCTTTTACCCTTTCTTCTACGGCAGGATAAAGGTTTCCATTTCCGACCCCGGCAATAACGATACCTTTCGTTCCATCATTCACCAAGGCATCTACCAAGTTGGGATCGACATTAGAATAGCCATATAAAATATCTACTTTAGGAAGCTTATCAACATTAGATATATCAAACTCAGTTTGCGTGGTATGCTTCCGCAGGCTCAGACTATACCATGCTACCTTTCCATCGAGTACGAAGCCGATTGGGCCGGAGTTAGGCGCATGAAAAGCATCCACGTTAGTTGTATTTACTTTTACAACATCCCTCGCAGAAAAAAGATTATCATTCATACAAACAACGACTCCCCGTCCTTTAGAGCTAGGGCTGGCCGCAGTTACGATGGCATCGTACAAGTTTTTTGGTCCATCGGCGGAAATAGCTGTTGCAGAGCGCATCGCGCCAACCATCACAACGGGTTTATCCGTTTTAACAGTGAGGTTTAAAAAGAGAGCTGTTTCTTCCTGGGTGTCTGTACCATGGGTGATTACGAATCCATCCACATCACTTTTTTTAGCCAACTCATTAATTCTTTTGGCGAGCTTCAACCATACTTCATCGTTCATCGCCTGGCTACCCACCTGCGCCACTTGCTCCCCGGTGATATTTGCCACTTTCGTTGCCTCGGGAACGGCCTGTAGCAATGATTCAATTGGTATTTGACCAGCAGTATATGCCGTGCCCACGCTGGAAGTACCGGCTCCTGCAATTGTACCTCCCGTAGCTAAAATAACTACGTTCGGCAAGTTCGGATTATGCTTTCTTGTGGTTTGGGGAGCAGGGATATCTTTCCGGGTTTTCTTTCTTTGAGCAATTGTTTGAAGGGGAACGGATTGCCATAAGATCGCTACGATACTTAGTATCAATGCGGGACGGAATACGGTTACTCGGTTCATAAACAGGATGTTTAAAGACTCTAGGAATAGTAAATAGTATTAATAAATTATACGCTGGAGTATGCACAAAATGGAAGGGATGCGCCGCTGCGCATCCCGAAGAACCTTACTTTATAAATGTCGGATGAATCATATTCTTAAATGTGAATATTTCATCCCATTTTTCTTGTGTCAATAGCTTCTTTTCTTTAACCGCCAGGTCATGTACCGATTTACCTGATTCTAACGCTTCCCTTGCAATAGCAGCCGACTTTTCGTAGCCGATGATAGGGTTCAATTGCGTCACGATGCCGATACTTTGCATCACCATGTTTTGAGTATGTTCTGCATTGGCGGTTATACCCACTACACATTTCTCGCGGAGCGTATCGCAAGCATGCTCTAAATATGTAATGGATGTAAATAAGGCGAATGAAATTACAGGTTCCATAACATTCAATTGTAATTGCCCTGCCTCCGCCGCCATCGTCACGGTAAGATCGGCGCCTATTACATAAAAGGCGGTCTGGTTAACAACTTCGGGGATTACCGGGTTCACTTTTCCCGGCATGATAGATGATCCCGGTTGCATCGGCGGCAAGTTGATTTCATTCAACCCGCAACGCGGACCGGATGATAATAATCTCAAGTCATTACACAACTTTGATAACTTAACGGCTGTTCTTTTCAGGACACCGGATAATTGTACATATGCACCGGTATCGTAAGTAGCTTCTATCAAGTCGCCGGCAAGCTGCAAAGGCAAGTTTGTTATTTCTTGTAAATGTTTGGTAACAAGCTCCGCGTAACCTTTCGGGGCATTGACCCCGGTTCCTATCGCGGTAGCGCCCATATTGATCTCGGCAATCAAGGATTTGCTATCTGCAACCCTTGCAAGCTCTTCACGAATCGTCGTAGCGAAAGCCCCAAATTCATCACCAAGGCTCATTGGCACTGCATCCTGGAGTTGCGTGCGTCCCATTTTAAGCACATTACTAAATTCCTTTGCCTTGGTTTCGAAAGCATCCGCCAGGTTTCCGAGGATCTTACTGTATTCTACCAGTTTTTTATATAAAGCGATTCTAAATGCGGTAGGATAAGCATCATTCGTAGATTGCGAGCAGTTTACATGGTTATTAGGATGACAAAATTCGTATTCACCTTTCTTTTTACCCATCATCTCCAACGCAACATTGGCGATTACTTCATTCGCGTTCATGTTCACCGAAGTACCGGCGCCTCCTTGGATCAGGTCACTCAAAAACTGGTCATTATAATCACCATTAATTACCCTATCACTCGCTTTCACGATATAATCAGCGATATTAGGATCCAACACACCAAGTTCTTTATTGGCAAGGGCGGCGGCTTTCTTTACATAGCCAAGGCCTTGTACAAACAGCGGTTCTGATTTGATCGGGATGCCCGTGATATGAAAATTTTCGAGCGCTCTCAGGGTTTGAATGCCATAATACACGTCTTGTGGTATCTCTCGTTCACCGAGAAAATCATGTTCGATTCTTTTTGACATATAAGATAGTTTTGAGTGTCAGTTTGGAACATTATGAGGTTCTATTAGCATTCAAAACAGATAAAATGTTAGGATTGTTCAACAGGGATGTTACATGCTCCCGTCTGCTTGTGAAGATTTCCCGGGGTATAGGGCGATACTTTTTCCGGCTGAAAGCCTCTTGGGCTTTAATTTCAGTCCCTTGATTTGGGGTAATCGAAAAATAAAAATTGTTTCTTAGCTAGGTCAAAATCTTTCCAATGGTCGGTCTCTGCCTGGATGGCGAAAATTCCGGCAGTCGGGATATTATCTATACGGATCGTTTCTGTAAGGTAATTAGCAAAATCCGTGATGCCCGGGTTATGAGCAAAAATGGCCACCTTTTCGAAATCGTCATCAATTTTCGTGATAATTTTCAAAAATGTTGAAGCGTAACATAGGTATAATTCTTCTTCCAGCAAGATCGCCTGCCTCGGGTAATCCCAATTTTTTGCCATCATCTTGGCGGTGCTGCGGGCTCTTTTGGCGGGGCTTGAAATGATTAGGTTCGGTAGCTCACCGCGTTCCACCATGCGTTGAGCCATTTCGGGGGCATTTATTTTACCCCGTTTATTCAACGGGCGATCAAAATCATCAATATCTGGATCGTTCCAACTAGATTTAGCATGACGAACGAGGTACAATGTTTTCATAATCTAAACGAAACGTGTACCACTAAAATACTACATTATAAAAAAAGTACCGCGTGTTACAGCAAGCTGGCACGCGGTAATTTTATAATTTAAAGGAAATTTAACAATAATTATTGCCGCTTAATAGCCCCTTTCGTTTTTCCCTTCCATGTAATTCATAAATGCTTTATTCACAACCCTATTACCACCAGGGGTGGGGTAGTTGCCTGTAAAATACCAATCACCGAGGTTATTCGGGCAAGATTGATGCAAATTTTCAATACTTTGATAAATCACATCTACTTTAGCCGTAATATCTTTAGGGGTGATGATTTCTGCGATTTTTTGTGAAATCTGCTCGGTAGTAAATGGTTTGTAAATATTTCGCACCACGTTTTGCGCATGCAAGGTGTTGGTTCTTTCCAATTCCTTGCATAAGCCGTAAGCTTCTTGCAGGATATATTCCTTATTATTTTCCTTCAACAAGGCAATAGCTGCCTGGAAAGCAACAAAATCGCCCATCTTACTCATATCAATACCGTAACAATCAGGGTAGCGGATCTGTGGCGCCGAAGAAACTACGATGATCCGTTTAGGGCCGAGCCTGTCCAACATCTTGATAATGCTTTCCCTTAAGGTAGTACCCCTAACGATCGAGTCATCGATTACCACGAGGGTATCTATGCCGGGGCGAACGGTTCCGTACGTAATATCGTATACGTGCTGTACCATTTCGTTGCGGCTAGAATCTTCAGTGATAAAAGTACGCATCTTCACATCCTTGATGGCTATTTTGTGCATACGGATGCGCCGGTTAATCATCTCCGAAAGCTTCTCCTGGTCAAAGTCTTTCTCCCAGGAAAGGATTCTTTCCACCTTGATGCGGTTCAGGTAACTTTCCAATCCTTTTAGTAAACCGTAGAAGGCTACTTCGGCAGTATTGGGAATAAATGAGAAAATCGTATTCCTCAGGTCGTTATCAATTGCTTTCAAGACCGTTTCGGAAAGTGTATAACCCAGGGAAAGACGCTCTTTATATATTTTTTGATCATTACCCCGGGAGAAGTAAATCCTCTCAAAGCTACAAGCCCTTCTTTCGCGCGGTTCTAATATCTGTTCGATGCTGTATTCGCCATTGTTTTTAACGATCAATGCATTTCCCGGCATCAACTCCAACACGTCGTTTTCACCTACATTGAAGGTAGTACGGATGGCCGCTCTTTCGGAAGCCGCCACGATCACATCATCGTTAATATAATAATATGAAGGTCTAATTCCATTGGGATCGCGCATCACGAAGGAGTCACCTGTTCCTAACAAGCCGCCAACGTGGTAACCGCCATCAAACTTGGAGAACGCCTGCTGTAAAATATTTTTTATATCGAGCTCATTATTTCCCTTTTCATCTTCTTCCACTATAAAATGGTGGATCACTTCCAACATAGCCGCCAGATCACTGTTTTTGTGTGCTCCATCCGGATGCACATTCGCGAAATCGAATAATTCGTCGGCATTTACAAGGTTAAAATTACCTGCGAGGGAAAGGTTACGGGCTGGAATCGTGTTATATCTTACGAAAGGATGGCAGAGTTCTACATTTGATTTGCCCTGGGTGGCATACCGGAGATGCCCGAGTAATAGTTCCCCGAGAAATCTTACATGCCCTTTCATCAGGCCGGGGTACTTCGTAATTTCCGGTTGGTATTTTTCTATTTCTGCAATTTCTTCCCGAATCTGGGCAAAAACATCGCCTATTGCTTGTGGTTTGGCGCTCCTGATACGGTGCATAAAAGGGACACCAGGTTCGGTGTGCAATTTTACCGTAGCCACACCCGCACCATCTTGGCCGCGGTTGTGTTGCTTTTCCATCAAGAGGTACAGTTTGTTCAGACCGTAGAAAACAGTTCCGTATTTTTTTTGATAATAGGAGAATGGTTTTCTGAGCCTTATGAATGCCAATCCGCATTCATGTTTGATCGCGTCACTCATGCCGTAAAATTGAAAGCGCAAAGTTACACCCATTTTTTGGCAAAAACCAATTTCGATCACGGATTGCACGGATTACACGGAGTATGCGGATGATATGGTTGGATTGGGTTGATGGATCGAACAATGGAATGGTTTGCTGCCCGCCTTGGTTGGTTCGCCCCTGGTTCGCTGCCCGCCTTGGTTGGTTCGCCCCTGGTTTGCTGCCCGCCTTGGTTGGTTCACCCCTGGTTTGCTGCCCGCCTTGGTTGGCTCACCCCTGGTTCACTGCTGCCTTGGCTCGCGAGCCAAGGATTTACTGCCCGCCTTGGCTCGCTGGGCCAAGGTCACCTATTGTTTTGCCATAGCTGCAACCCATTCTTTAATTTGGCCGCAATTGGCATATTCATTTTCCACGTGTACGTAAAAGGTTGGGATGTTCTGGATCAACCACTTTTTTAGTGCATCTTGTTGTTTGATCACTAATGTTCTTTCCTGGATGCGGGAGTAGTCATCAACCATATTTTCCCTGTGAGGTTTTGTGCGGGTTTTCAAGTATATGATCCTTACTCCTTCGCGACCCTGTTCTTCGAAGCTTACTGGTTTTGAAATGTCTCCTGCTTTCATGGTGTCGATCATTAGTACGATATCTTGCATCGATGGGTCGTTCATTTGATCGATGGTGATGAATGTGCTACCGGTTTGAGGGTCTTGAATCATACCGCCGTTGAACTTCGCCATAGGATCATCACTGTTATCAGCCACGGCTTTATCGAAGGAGATTTTCTTTTCTAATACAAGTGTTCTTACAGAATCCAGCTTCTCGATCGCTGCTTCTTTATCACTTTTCATGATATTAGCTTTCAAGAGGATATGCTGGATTACTATGTTATCGCCTTGGCGTTTCAACATTTTGATCAGGTGGTAACCGAATTGGGATTTTACAGGGGAAGATATTTCTCCTTCTCTCAACCTGAAGGCTGCTGCTGCAAATTCAGGGTCGAAATTATCCCGCTCGCTTCTAGCTATACTGATGATGCCGCCGTTCATTTTAACGCTGGGATCTTCCGAATATAAATTGGCCAGGGTAGAGAATTCCGCTTCTTTATTTTCAACACGTTGTTTAAAATCCATCAAACGTTCGATAGCATATTTTTCCATGTCTTTGCTAGCTTTCGGAAAGATTACAACCTGTCCTATTTCCAGTTCCGATTCATAAAAAGGCAGACTATCTTGAGGTATGGATTCGTGGTTTTGCCTAACTTCCGTTGGAGTTACTTTTACCGCGTTAAAGATTTTATCACGCATAGCTTTTGCTAAAATTGCTTCGCGGATAGGCTCCCTAAAGCGCTCTTTCATTTGATATACGGTGTAGCCCGTGATTTCTTCCATCTTCTGGCGATCGCCACCATATTGACCGAGAATGTAGCGAATACGGTTTTCTATCTGTCCATCCACATCACTTTCACTTATCGGCAAACTATCCCTCTCTGCTTGTAATACGAGCACTTTTTGAGCGATCATCCCTTCCAAGGCTTCGCAGGCGGCGGTAGCAGGGGCGTGCCCATTGCGTTCCATCTCTACTACTTGGGATTCAACGTCCGATTTGAGGATAATTTTATCATTTACCTTAGCTACGATTTTATCCGCTACATAACGAACCTGTGCCATAGCGCTTGTAACCGATAACAGGGCAAATGCCGACAATATCAAAATTTTCTTCATAATGTTACTGTAAGACTCCAAAATAACCAATAAAAAATAAGCCGCGCAAAGACGGCCCATTCTTTTAACAAAAGTTTATCGTCCTATAAGATGATTCAAATCTTTGCCGGTAGCATCTTTCAGGCATACCGGATGTTTGCGCAGGTTATAAAAATACAAAAGGTCGACCGTTTTCCGGCCGACCTTGATAATATTTTAAAATTAGAGGGTGCGTTTTACTTCTACTTCTTCGAAACCTTCAATGATATCGCCCACTTTCAGATCGCTGAAGTTCCGGATACTCAAACCGCATTCCATGTTGGATACCACTTCTTTCACATCGTCCTTGTAACGTTTCAATGATCCCAGTTCCGCGTTTGCATACACCACGATACCATCCCTCACCACGTTTACACGGGTGTTACGGGTCAGCTTACCATCGAGTACGAAACAACCTGCCACCGTGATCTTATCAAACTTGTAAGTTTCGCGAACTTCCACGTTACAAACCACTTTCTTCTCGATCTTCGGTTCCAACATACCTTCCATCGCGCTCTTCAGCTCATCGATAGCGTCGTAGATGATAGAGTAGGTACGGATCTCGATATTTTCTTTCTCTGCCAATTTCGAAGCCTGTAATGAAGGACGAACTTGGAAACCGACAATCACCGCATCGGAAGCTGTTGCCAGGAGAACATCACTTTCGGTGATTTGTCCCACGGCTTTATGCACCACGGATACCACGATTTCTTCGGTAGAGAGTTTCTGCAAGGAGTCACTCAATGCTTCTACAGAACCGTCCACGTCACCTTTAATGATCAGGTTCAATTCCTTGAAGTTACCCAGGGCTAAGCGGCGACCGATTTCATCCAGGGTAATGTGTTTCTTAGTACGGATACCTTGTTCCCGGATAATTTGTGCACGGCGGTTGGCCACGTTTTTAGCTTCAGATTCATCTTCATAAACCTTCGCTTTTTCACCGGCTTGCGGCGCACCGTTCATACCTAGGATCTGTACGGGAGCAGAAGGTCCTGCTTCCTCGATACGGGCACCACGTTCGTTGAACATCGCTTTCACCTTACCATAGTGCGCACCGGAAACCACCGTATCACCTTGGCGGAGCGTACCGTTTTGAACCAGCAACGTAGTTACATAACCACGGCCTTTGTCCAAGGTAGCTTCAATGATGGTACCGTTAGCTTCCCGGTTGGGGTTGGCTTTCAACTCCAGCAATTCCGCTTCCAGGGCAATTTTTTCTAAGAGCAAGTCAATATTCAAACCGCTCTTCGCAGATATTTCCTGGCTTTGATATTTACCGCCCCAGTCTTCTACCAAGAGGTTCATACCAGCCAATTGTTCTTTAATTTTTTCAGGGTTGGCGCCATCTTTATCGATCTTGTTAATCGCGAAGATCATCGGCAAACCAGCCGCTTGGGAGTGGGAGATCGCTTCCTTCGTTTGAGGCATGATCGCATCATCAGCAGCCACCACGATAATGGCGATATCCGCTACTTTCGCACCACGTGCACGCATCGCGGTAAAGGCTTCGTGACCCGGGGTATCGAGGAAAGTGATTTTCTTACCGCTTTCCAACCTCACCTGGTAAGCACCGATGTGTTGGGTGATACCACCTGCTTCACCAGCTACCACGTTAGCATTACGGATATAGTCAAGGAGCGATGTTTTACCATGGTCAACGTGACCCATGATCGTTACAATCGGTGCGCGGGGTTCCAGGTCCTCTTCACTATCAACTACTTCTTCCTCATCGATTATTTCATCGTCATCAACGCCGATAAATTCCACTTCATAGCCAAATTCTCCGGCCACCAGCTCAATCACCTCGGCATCCAAGCGTTGGTTGATGGATACCATGATACCCAGTCCCATACATTTGGAGATTACTTCAGCGAAGCTTACATCCATCAAGTTAGCTAGTTCACTTACGGAAACGAACTCCGTTACTTGCAACTTGTTGTTTTCCGCGTTCATGTTAGCCATGTTTTCTTCATGACTTTGACGCTTCTCGCGGCGATGTTTGGCTTTAGATTTACTATTCCGGTTACCACCGCCGAGTTTGGCCATGGTTTCCTTGATTTTATTTTGGATCTCGTTTTTATCGATTTCGCGCTCTTCGGGACGTTGGTTTCTATCGAACCTTCCGCCACCGCCTGGCCTGTTACCGCCACCGGGACGATTATTGTGTCGGTTACCACCTTGATGGCCACCGGGACCGCCGCCCCTATTGTGTTGACCACCGCCTTGGTTTGGCCTGTTGTGGCCACCACGGTTTGGTCCACCACCTTGTTGGCCACCGCGGCCTTGATGATTACCTTGGCCAGCGCCTTGATGGCGATTTTGCGGGCCACCTTGGCCGCCGCCACGTTCGTTAGCGAACTCTTTCGGCTTGATCGGTTCTTGTTTCTTTTCTACGACGATACGCTTCCGTTTACGTTTTTCATCTTTGAAAGATGTTTTATTTTCACGGGTACGTTCCGCTTGCGTAGGCAGATCGATTTTACCGATCACCTTAGGCCCGGTTAATTTCTCGGCCTGGATGTTTTCAATGACAGCACCGATGTTGGCATCCTCATCTTTTTGGGCTGCCGGTGCGATTTCTGGCTCTTCTACCACTTTTGGTTCTACTGTTTTAGTACTTTCCTTCGCCGGTGTTTTAGCGTCATGCCCTTTCACCGAATCTTTACCTTTCTCTTTGTGAGGCCTATTGGCAGGCTGATTTTCTTTAGGTTTCTTTTCTGCGGCCGGTTTTTCCGGGGCTTTCGGTTCTTCCTTGGCAGGAGGAGCCGGTGTTTCCGTTTGGGCAGCAGGTTTTTCCACCTTTTCAACCGGCGCCTTTGGTTCTTCGGGCGCCTTCTCTTGAGCAGGAGTAGGTGTCTTATCTGATGCAGATGCTTCTACGGCTGAAGGAGTAGCAGTAGGAGTAGGAGCAGCAGGCTTCTCGGCAGGAATTTCCACCTTTTCCTCTTTTTTCTCGGCCACGGGAGCTTTTTCTTCTACCGGTGGAGGGGTTGGAGGAGGCGTATCTGCCGATTTTTTATTCCTATTCGCCGGGTTGTTAATGGCATCCAAATCGATGGTAGCCACCACTTTAGGCCCGGAGATCTTGGGAGCTTCTTGGTTTGCGACCCCATCGCTAGCTTTTTCGGCTTCCGGTTTCGGGCTTTCCTTTTCGGGAGCTTTCGGTTCCGTTTTTTCGGGGCTTGCAACGGGTTCTGTTTTAGCCGTTGGAGCAGGGGGAGTTTCGGGCTTAGCAGCCGGAATTTCCGGTTCAGCAACAGGGGCCGTTTGGGCAGATTTTTCCGCTGCGGGCGGAGTATTCTCTTCGGCAGGCGTTGCCTCTGTAGGTTCATTTGGAACAGCCTCTTTCTTCCTCGCTACAATATCAGCATCCTCTTTTTCTTTCTTCTTTGCGGTTTCCACCGAGGTAGCTCCTTTCGGTAAGGCAATCTGATCACTCTTCTTCTTATTAACCTTATCCTGTTGGAACTCCTTTTGCAGTGCTACGTACATTTCGGAAGTCAGGCGCGCACTGGGAGAGCTGAAGCCCCCCATGTCAAATCCTTTATTGGTAAGAAAATCGACAAGCGTTTCCTTACCAACGTTAAATTCCTTGGCAGCAGCCAGCAATCGCGGTGTGTTATTTGTAGTATCAGGCATATCGTTATTACTCGGTCTTCCCCTTCCCCGCCATAGGCGAAGATTTCTTACTTTTGAAAATAGCTCTAAAAATATTTCTCCTTTGCTAATGAAGCCCTTCCCTTGGGAAGGATCGGGACGGACTTTATTCTTTGTCAAACTCTTCCTGTAATATTCTTCTAACTTCGTAAACTGTTTCTTCCTCAAGATCCGAACGGCGAACCAACTCTTCCGGTGTAAGATCTAAAACGCTGCGGGCGGTATCGCAACCGATACGTTTCAGTTCATCCAGTATCCATTCTTCGATTTCATCGGAGAATTCGGACAAGTCGATATCAAACTCGGTATGATCTTGATCCTCATCGCGGAACACGTCGATTTCAAAATCGGTCAGCTCGCAGGCCAATTTAATATTGACACCTTTTTTTCCGATTGCCAAAGATACTTGATCCGGCTTTAGGAAAACAGAGGCGTACCTATTTTCATTGTCCAATTCCATTCGGCTGATACGGGCTGGTGTAAGCGCGCGTTGGATTAACAGTTGAATATTAGCTGTATAATTAATAATATCGATGTTTTCATTACGCAGTTCACGAACGATACCGTGGATACGGCTACCTTTCATACCTACGCAAGCGCCAACCGGATCAATACGATCATCATAAGATTCTACGGCCACTTTAGCTCTTTCACCCGGTTCCCGTACAATTTTCTTGATCACGATAAGGCCATCGAAGATTTCCGGCACTTCAATTTCCAACAATTTTGCCAAAAATGCGGGGCTAGTCCTGGACAAAATAATGAGCGGGGAGTTATTTTTCATTTCCACCCTTTTCACTACAGCCCTAACGTTTTCGCCCTTTTTGAAATAATCCGTTGGAATTTGTTCTACTTTAGGCAATATTAATTCATTCCCTTCATCATCCAATAATAATACCTCTTTTTTCCATACTTGGTAGACTTCGCCGGTAACGATTTCACCGATACGATCATCATACTTTTGCATGAGGATATTTTTCTTCAGGTCACCGATCCTTGCGGCCAATGTTTGCTTGGCAGCCAGGATGGCACGGCGGCCAAAATCTTGGATATCTACTTCTTCATATAATTCTTCACCAACTTGGTAATCCGGTTCTACTTGAATGGCTTCCGAATAGGCCACCTGGGCGTTCTCATCTTCCACTTCACCATCATCCACAATTAAGCGCCTGCGGAGAATTTCAAGATCACCTTTCTCCGTATTTACAATCACGTCGAAGTTATCATCTGAGCCGTATTTCTTGCGCAGCAATGTTTTGAATACATCTTCCAACACCTTCATAAGGGTAGGGCGGTCAATGTTTTCCGCTTCTTTAAACTCCGTAAATGACTCAATCAGGTTAATACTAGCCATGTTCTGATATTATTAATTAAAACACGATACACAATTTTGTGTATTTAATTTCAGTATAGTTGATTTCAATTTGAACTTTTTCCTTTTTCTTTCCCAGGCTCTCTTCGAGGGTGATCTTTTCTTCATCAACCGCCAAAAGCACGCCCTCTTTCTGCGTGCCATCGAGTAAAGCTACTTCCACTTTACGCCCGATATTCTTTAAATACTGACGGTGATTTTTAAGCGGCTCATCCAATCCGGGAGAGGAAACCTCCAGCGAGAAATCGTCTGCCGGGAACAACCCGGAAGTTTCTAGCAATGGATAGAGTGCCCTATTAAGCTTTATGAGGTTTTCAATAGTAGCACCTTGATCTGCATCGACAAAAACCTTAACGTTATTCGTGGGTTTTATTTTCACTTCTACCAGGAAGTACCCGGGCTCGTTGGCCAGCAATGGTTCCACCAACTGCTCGATGGCCTTTATCACATTTTCTTTTGTCATACAAAAAACGCGAAGGGGACCGATTATTCGTCCCCTTCGATTGAATCTTTTTATCAATGCAAAATTAATCTTTTATTTCATTTCAAAAATTATTTCTTCAATTTTTACCTGTTAATTTTATTTTATCCTTTTCCGAGGGGGGTAACAATTCCCTACAACTCGCAACCAGGGTCGATTGCATTGAATTTCACCTCCTATTAAATCATTGGTTCATATATAAATTTTCAATAAAAAAAGTTAATTTGATAGCATGGATTTTATATGGTTTATCATCATCGGGGCATTGGCAGGTTGGTTAGCCAGCTTGCTGGTAAAGGGTCATGGGCTGGGTTGCCTGGGCAATATTTTGCTGGGCATCGTCGGCGGCGTGATCGGCGGATGGCTCCTCCGCAAATTAGACCTCGGCCCATGGGGCCATTTCGGTACCGCCTTTATCGGGGCATGCGTACTGCTATTTATTGTCAATTTATTCAACAGATCTACTAGATAATTTTGAAACAATGGATTAAACATATATATTTTGAATTATACATCTGGATCGTAGCCTTGATTGCCTTGGCCGTGATGGATTGCAGCGGGGAGCATTATTCGCTCTGCGTTGCGAAATGGATCGGTTTACCCTGGTGCCCGGGCTGCGGGATCGGCCATGCTATCCACGAAACTTTTCATGGGAATTGGTCGCAATCGTTCCAATATCACCCCCTTGGAATTCCGGCTGTTTTAATATTATTTTACAGGATTACCGTTTTAACACGGTTGCAAATCGCCTCCATAAATTCTTATATTGCATTCAATAAAAAACCTATATGAACGATAATTACTTGTACACCCTACCGGGTTTATCCCATGAAGAAATGCTTTGGTTAAAAGAATTGACTAAAGACTTCAATGATGAAACCAAGCAAAAATTCTTCATACTATATAATCAAAACCGCAAAGACCCTCAAACCATCTTGATCTGCTGCCTGTTGGGCTTCGTGTGTGTTAGTGGCATTCACAGGTTCTTATTGAACCAGGTCGGTATGGGTATTTTATATTTATTTACCGGCGGACTTTGCCTGGTGGGTACGATCGTAGATGCCGTGAATTATAAAAAGCTGACCTGGGAATATAATAAGCAGCAGGCAATGGAAGCGGCGGCGATGTTGGGCTATAGATAATTTGGCCTGTTAAAGAAAACTTAAATCCATCGAATTTTACCAAAAAGGTAGCGGAATAACCGCTACCTTTGTTTTATGTTAAAACTTCTATTTTACATATTTATAGGATGGCTGTTGTACAAACTCGTATTTGACTTTATATTACCAATATATTCAAGTACGAAACAGATCCGTCGCCAGATGAATGATGTGCAGGATAGGATGCATCAAGCTTACCGAGAACAACAGCAACAACAACAGCAGCAATATTACAACAACCAAGCTCAACAACAATCCTCTAACCCGTCTAAGCCTAACTCAGAGAAAGGGGATTATATTGATTTTGAAGAGGTTAAATAATATTTTATTTCATCAATCTTTAGGTTTAAAAATATCAGCGATCGTTTTCGGGGCCTGCAAATGTATCGTTTGAATGCCCAGGGCGGCCGCGGTAGTAATATTAGGCAGTGTATCATCGATAAAAAGGGTTTCTCCGGGTTTTAACCCGTTTTCATTTAACACATATTCGTAAATATCGGAATTGGGCTTTCTCATGCCTACTTCGTGGGAGAAATATGCCTTTTCGAAGAAGATAGCAATAGAAGGCAGCCCCCTGTCACGCATTAAAATATCATTGAATACATCGACATGGATCGCGTTCGTGTTGCTCAGTAAGAACAAGCGGTACTGATTTTTCAACTGCTGTAAAATTTGTAGCCGCTGAACGGGAAAGTCGAGCAACATGGCATTCCAAGCAGCGATAATATCTTCGTCCAAAGTGCCGGGTTGCACGTATTTTCCCAGTTCGCTTACAAAAGTTTCCCGGCTAACCTTCCCCGTTTCCAAGTTATCGAACAGTTCGTTACCTTTAAACTGGCTGTACAACTCATTAAAGTTTTGAACGCCCAATGCCTTGAAGGCATTTTCAGTGCGCCTGTAATCGATATTGAGGATCACCCCCCCGAGGTCGAAAATGATGTTTTGAATCTGCTGCATAGTGCTGCAAATTTAATACAGTCAAAAAATAAGGCGACTAAAAGTTGGATAGAATAAAAAAAAATTTAATTTTGCCATCCCTTAGCCTTCAAGGTTAAGATTTAGTCCTGATGGACTTTGGTCCTATAGCTCAGTTGGTTAGAGCACCTGACTCATAATCAGGGGGTCCCAGGTTCAAGCCCTGGTGGGACCACGAACATAAAAGGCTTTTTGCAGTTGCAGAAAGCCTTTTTTATTTTTACGATTATAGATAGCTAATGAACAGCCTTAGATGAACTACAAGGTTCCCGTAGATTGCTTCATAGCTAATAACCAATTTTTTCTTCTTTTAACCATTACAACCAAGTATGGCACTAAAAAGAGTAGTTCAAACTCTAATGTAAATTTAACTTGTATTGTCCTGTAAATGGAAACCGTCAGACAAATTACAATTCCTATTATAGCATCCAAAACCGCGAGATCAACAGCCCATTTTTTATATTTCAATAACCCGAAAGCAACAATCGCTTTGATAATTAGTATTGATTGTAATAGCAAACTTGTAGGAGAAAAAGCTTCTTGGCTTTCCAGTCCGTAAAATGCCAATACAGGCGTTACTCCCAAAAGTATGCCCAGGAAAATAATTACTTCGCACAAACCACCCAATAAGAAAAACCAACAAAAAATTTTGATCCAAATAGGTAGTAATTTCCTTTTATTGACAATTTTTTCTTCAAAATCATCCCCAAATATTGTGTTACTTTCTTGCATGAATAGGTATAGGTTATTAGGTAATAGGTAGATAAATAACAATGCATAAAAATATTACGCTTTTTCTGAAAAAGAAAATGATTATTTGATATCTTTAATTTCAGGCTTATCTTTCCCATATTTCTCCCCGGTATCCCCAAACAGGCTATACCATTTACGGTTTTCCGTAAAAAACAACCATAGTATCCCGGTATTTTAGCTTCTAGTAATAATCCTCCCTAACATGGAAAACGACTTAAAACTAAAGCTAGAACAGCTGCATCAAAGGCTTGATTCCTTAAAAGAGCAGATCAATACTGAAGAGGCAACCAAGAATGCTTTTGTAATGCCCTTTATACAAATCATTGGCTACGACATTTTCAATCCTACAGAAGTAATCCCTGAATTTATTTGTGATATCGGCTCCAAAAAAGGAGAAAAGATCGATTATGTCATCATGAAAGAAGGTGAGCCGGTATTAATTATAGAATGTAAACATTGGAAAGAGAACGTAGATGCTCATAATTCACAACTCCACCGCTATTACCATGTTTCTAAATCCAGGTTCGGGGTTCTCACCAACGGCCAGGTGTACAACTTTTACGCCGATCTCGAACGTCCTAATATCATGGATGACAAGCCATTTTTCACGTTAGACCTTGGCAACATTAAAGAAGCCCATATCAGGATATTAGAAAATTTTACCAAGAAAAGTTATAACCTCGAAAGTATTTTAGATTCTGCCGAAGCTTTGAAGTATATCAATGCGATTAGGGGAGAATTTGAAAAGGAACTGCAAACTCCAACTGATGATTTTATCAAGCTATTAGTAAGTAAGTTTTTCAACAGGCCCTTAACAGCTTCCCGCCTAGTTGCTTTTCGGGAATATACCAAGAAAGCGCTTTCCAACTCGATTAACGAATCGATAAGTTTCAGGCTAAAGAACGCATTAAGCATTAATGAAAAAATTCCGTCAAAGCAGGAATCAGAAGATCTACAGTCGATCGATGACAATGCCGATAGCCCCAAAATCATTACTACTGAAGAAGAGAAGGAGGCCGCACAAATTATCAAAGCGATATTGAGGGAATTGCTTCCTGCTGCGAGAATTGCTTTCAGGGATACACAATCGTATTTCGGCATCTTATTAGATGATAACAACCGTAAACCTTTGGCAAGATTACATTTCAACCATTCCAAAAAATACCTCGAATTATTCCATAATGGAAAAGACAATGGCGAAAAGATGGCCCTAGAAACCTTGGAAGATATTTATAATTATAAAAAAGAGTTGCTTGTGGCTGCTAATAATTATATACAGGTCACTGTTACACAAGATTGACCTAATTCGAAATTTAAATATGCTTATTTATATTACTTATATGCTATATCATGATAGAAAATCTAAAAAAACTTCTTAACGAAGAACAAGATCCCAAAGCTGTTGAAAAAATCATGGGTAAACTAAATGGATTATTGATGAAGGGTGAGGAGGTAACTTATATAGCAGTGCAGAAAAAACCGGCAATAAACCTTTCTCCCGACTGCGTAGCGCTAACTAATAAAAGGATAATTTTCTGTCGCCCGAAAACTCTTGGGCTAACCATGGAATTTCAAGATTATGTTTGGAAAGATGTATTTGATTGCCATATGAGAGAAGGCATTTTAGGCGCTGTATTCTCCATTAAAACCATTACTGGATTCGTAAATAGAATGGACTTTCTTCCCAAAATGCAAGCCAGGAAATTATATACTATGGCACAGGAACAGGAAGAGATTCAAAAAGAAATCAGGCGCCAACTGGCACTCGAAGAAAAGCGTGCCGCTGCGGGAAATGTAATGGTTAATGCGAATGTACCGAATACGCCCGATACTAATGGTCTTAATTCAATAAAGGAAGATCCGGCGCAAACACTACAAAAATTAAAATCATTGCTGGATAACCAGCTAATAACAGAGGACGAATATAATGCTAAGAAAGCGGAGATACTATCGAGGATTTGATTTAGAAGAGTAGTCTAATTATCAGAGACTGTAAAATAAACTGTGTCAAAGACTAAAAAAACAAGATCTTTAACACAGTTTTTTTTATGGAACAAAAAGGAAAATTTGACTACGAAGAACTCAAACGGAAGACCTTAGAGCAACTCCGCTCTGGTAAGTCCCTGTTTGGCAAAGATGGGGCTTTCGCACCTCTTCTGAAAGATATTCTCGAAGCTGCACTGGAGGGCGAGATGGAGGTTCATTTAGATGATGAGCAACGGGCAAATGGGAACCGGAAGAATGGCAAAAACCGAAAACGGCTTAAAACAGCAGATGGTACTATCGATCTGGAGACACCCCGTGACCGGGCAAGCAGCTTTGAACCACAGATCATCAAAAAGCGGGAGACCATTCTGGCAGAGAGCCTGGAGAGTAAAATCATCGGTATGTATGGGCATGGCATGAGCTTACGGGACATCTCAGCTCATATCAAAGATATGTACGATACAGAGATTTCAGCTGCGACATTATCTTCCATAACCGATAAAGTTATCCCTCTGGTCAAAGAATGGCAGGCCCGTCCTTTGGAGCCACTGTATTGCATTGTCTGGCTGGACGCCATGTTTTATAAAGTCAAAGAAGAAGGCAAAGTAGTTAACCGTTGTGTTTATAATATCCTTGGTATAAATACCGATGGACGCAAAGAGCTATTAGGCATGTATGTCTCGGAGAGCGAGGGAGCTAACTTCTGGCTGAGTGTCCTGGCCAATCTTCAGCAACGGGGGTATCTGATATACTTATTGCCTGTATCGATAATTTGAAGGGATTTTCCGAGGCTATTGCCACGATATTCCCCTCTACAGCGGTACAAACCTGTGTCGTACATCAAATCCGCAATTCTATCAGGTACATAGCCAGTAAGGACCAGAAGCCATTTATGGCCGATTTAAAACCGGTTTATCAGGCGGTGAGCAAGGAAGAAGCAGAGTCGCAGCTGGATCAACTGGACGAAAAATGGGGAAAGAAATATCCAGTTGTTATAGACTCCTGGCGCCGGAACTGGGATAAGCTCACTACGTATTTCCAATATTCTGAGGCCATCCGCAGGTTGATCTACACCACTAATACTATCGAGGGGTTCCATCGCCAGGTGCGTAAAGTGACCAAAACCAAAGGAGCCTTTACCTCCGATATGGCCTTGCTGAAATTAATTTACCTGGCTGCCCAGAACATCCAGAAGAAATGGACACAGCCCCTTCAAAACTGGAGTCTGACTGTGTCTCAGCTGTCAATTATATTTGGGGATCGACTGAAATTGCGATTATAAATTAAATGTTGACACAGTTTATTTTACACTCCCAATTATCATCGAAAAACAGGTCGTGCATTCTTTTGCCGGCCTGTAAAATCTCTAACGAAAGCGATCTGTTTAACCGAACCGGATAAAGCTTTATATCTCATCCCCATCACCCAAAGCCCTCCGAATAATCTGCTGCTTATTCTTCCTTTCCGACTTCCGATGTTGCGCTTTCTTTTCTGCCGTTGACTTATCCTTATCCGTATGAAACTTCATCATATTCCAAGATAACGAAGACCCTTTCTTGATCATCAAACCGTTTAATGGGCAATCAGCTCTCCCGCAATCATGTTTTGAATATGTACCGAAGTTGCGATGTTTAATATTCTTATCGGACAAAATTTTTTGTTGATTGGCGACAATATCCTTCCAAAATTGACGGAACTCCACTTCGCTCAATTCATCTCCTAAAGTTGAAACAGCAAAATAGGTATCCGGATCTTTCAATTGTAAGAACTCGAAAGTTTTGTACAAGGTTTTATTAGCATAATCGCGTACCCGGATCTTTTCTTCTAGGCTCAATTGTTCATGCTCAATTAGAGAGCGATACAAACCCAATGAGTTAAAATCTTTATATTTCTTATGATTATCAATGATTTGATAATACTCATCTACAGTGCATTGATTAAATGGCTTTCCTATCTCCATATAGACTCAAAATTAACGTTCAGACAGACCAAGTTAATTTAATACGTTTATCGCAATTTTCCGAATAAAAATTAGTTGACGTAGTTAGATAAATAATACACCTGTTTTATCCAGCGAAATCTTTGAGACCAATTATCCATATCACATACCAGTTCCTTTCTATTTAATTGATTAAGTGACTGGTTTGGGGAAAGGTTCTCCTTTAAGTCCTGTAATTTTTCTATTGCTATTAGACCCATCGCGTTCAATGAATGAACGATCACGGTATACTTCTTCATCTCATCTTTATCTTCACATTGTTCCCTCACGGATTTATTCAAATTATTAACATCGGATAAAAAATTACATTTCAGCTTTTCTATATCCTGGTAACGGTTAGGGATCGTATAAACGCCATTCAGATTATCTTTATAAACATCGAATGCATCATTTGTCAATTGCATCAATCCGGCCAACGGTAGCAACATATCTAGAATAACTTGTGTAGGATAATGATCTAGAATGGAACAGTATAACAATATTGAATGATAGCTTTTGTAATAAGTTATTTCATACAGCTCTTTCTCGGAAATATTGGCATCAAACTGTTTCAAAGAAGCCTTTTGCCACCTGAATACTTGCTCTAACTGTTGAATTACAAAAGAAGGATCCGGAACTTCTGACAAAATCTTAAGATAAAGTTGATGTGCCATTTTATCAATTTTGTCACCCGGTTTATAATCGTATGGATATGAAGTAAAACTCTTTATATCTTCTATACCCAATATTTTATCATCAAACATATCATCGTACAACGGCGCAAAGAGACTAAGTAGCCCGATCCGTTCATATTCATCCTTGTTAAGCGAATTGCCCGTCAATCGATAAACGTTCTCACAGATCAAGTTCAATCCCAACTGCCAATATTTTATCGTGCGGCAAACAGCTTTCTCATTACCAACGAGATATTCTTTGAAGTTTATATCCTTGAGGATAACCGCGACTTGCTTGCGTAAATATTTTTCTTGCCGCTTGATCCTAAAATATAAACTTCCTAAAAGTATCGTGGTTTTATACAGGCTAATAGGTGTAGGCTTAATCTTTTTCATCTCTAACGCTGGAATCAATCCTACTAAATTAAGAATTTCGAAAAGAAAAACTAGGAACCATAAGGAAAGTAATACAAAAGGGGTATATCATTTCATGACATACCCCTTTTTATGTTATCTTCGAATGACCTGAAAGACAGCCAATAGTAGCTTCATCGCATCAATTCTATTTCAATTTTTTCTTGATAAATTTTGCTAAATATTTACCCGCTTTAGCATAGCCTTCGGCAATCCTTGAGCCTGAATCAAAATGCCCTTGAAAACCTTTCATTTTGTCCATCTTGATTTTGCATAAGACTTTCTTGGGGTTTTCTGCTTCGTAAAATGTTACGATTAACGTCACCAACGCCGGTTTTGCTTTGACGCCAACATTAAATCCAACTTCGATAAACTCCGTTTCAACATGCATCATGTATCTTGCATCCAAATCTTCCCCGACCTTGATATCGCTATATTCAGAAAATAACTGCTCAAATTTAGGTTGATATTTCTCGCTTTTGTCTCCTTGCCATGCTTTTTCCCATTCATCACCACTACCTGCATCTTTTTTCTCTTTTTCGGCTTTCTTACGCTTGATATAATTAGCCTCACTTCCATCTTTTCCCACTTTTAATTATCATAACTAAATTCAATCTTGAGGTCATTTACATCACGTAAAAAGTTGACATTTCCTTTTAGTATATCTTGTGCTTGTAGATTGGAGCTAGCAAATATGGCAACAAGTATTGACAATAGGGCTAGAGTTTTCTTCATTTTAGTTAGGTTTTATTTTGCTTGCAATGATAGAAAAATATATCAATGTCAATACATTATATTAATATATCATTGACTTGTTTGAAATCATAAATTTCTCATGAATAATCCGTAACTTATTTATTCAATTCTACGAATCATGAAAACAATATTATCCTTTTTAATCCTAATCTGTGGCAGCGTTTCGGCCACCTTCGCACAAGATCAACCTACCGGGGCTTGGCAATCTAAATCCGGTGATACGATCCGTAGCATGATCGTCACACCAGGATATTTTACGATCGCCATTTACACACCGGGCCAATTTATCTCTACCTACGGCGGCACCTGGCAAGCCGACACTCCTGACGACGTAAAATTTAACATTGAATTTAACGCTACGGATAAATCGCAGGTTGGGAAAACACTTAACCTCTCTGCGGATTTTAGCACGACTAGCATGGTACTATATGAGCCCGACGGGGCACGCACCTGGGAACGCACCGATTACGGCGACGGTGTTATGCCCGGGTACTGGCAAATAACGGGACGGGAACAAAATGGTAAAATGAACAATATGCCGGCCAGGGCCCGGAAAACGGTTAAGATTCTGTCTGGTAAGCGATTTCAATGGATTGCGATGAACACGGAGACGGGGGAGTTTTTCGGTTCAGGGGGAGGTACTTATTCCTTTGAAAATGGCCAATACACGGAAAATATCGAATTTTTCTCCCGTGATAATAGCAGGGTAGGAGCATCGCTCTCTTTTAACGGCTCCCTAAATGGTAATGAATGGGATCATAGCGGCAAAAGCTCTAAAGGTGATCCAATCCACGAAATCTGGACGAGAACGTATTAGTATTTACTTATATACCCTTACAGATTTGTATCGCTTTCCAGGAATGCGCTAACTTTGGAAGCATACATTTTGTAAGGGTATTTTATTGAGGCTACCTTCCAAACATATTAT
The DNA here is from genome assembly GCF_002557795.1 of Chitinophaga caeni. NCBI lineage: Bacteria > Pseudomonadati > Bacteroidota > Chitinophagia > Chitinophagales > Chitinophagaceae > Chitinophaga > Chitinophaga caeni. The sequence goes on from NZ_CP023777.1 coordinate 1,087,363, forward strand.
CCAAGCATTTCAACGGAAACTACTGTCCTGGTATTTCCTTCATGGCAGGAAATTCCCTTGGCGGGAAATTCAACTCGATCCCTACCGCGCCATCATTGCCGAAATATTATTACAGCGTACCAAGGCCGAAACGGTTAGCAAGGTCTACTTGGAGTTTCTACGGAAATTCCCGAGCTGGAAATCGATTGTTGACACGGATATCAAGCAATTGGAATCCGTACTGACTCCCTTGGGCTTATACAGGCAAAGAGCTAGGGGATTAAAAGCGCTTGCTGAAAAAATGATTGATACTAAGGGGATTTTGCCCCAGAACAGGGATGAACTAATGCAACTCCCGATGATGGGTCAATACCTGGCCAATGCAGTTGAGCTTGTTCTATGGAATAAGCCATCTCCCTTACTGGATGTGAATATGGCCCGATTACTAGAGCGCTATTTCAAGAAACGAAAATTAGCAGATATACGCCATGATCCTTATCTACAAAAACTGTCATCCGCGATCGTAAACACCCCTAACGCACTTGAAATGAATTGGGCTGTACTGGACTTTGCTGCACTGGTTTGCAAGGCGGTAAAGCCGGAATGCGAAATTTGTATCCTGAACGAGGATTGTAAATACTATAAAAACAGTGTCAAAGACAAATAAATTACCTGTTAGATTTTACAATATGTTCACATACCGGCAAATGTAGTTGCTCCATTTCATGCAATACAATTTGGGCAATTAACCTTGCTCCCAACTCATTAAAATGAGTATTATCAACTTTCCCTTTAGGGTAGTTCGGATGTTCGCCCACTTTTAATTGTAAAAATAAAAGCTTGGAATTTTCTTCTCCCATAGACTGGTATAACTCCCGGCTCTTGGCGTCCAAATCGATACATGGCACTTTCATGGCTGTTGCTACTTCCTTTACAACAGGCGTATAAGCAGCATGGGTTTCTATTGCCATTCCGGTCGAATCGAACCTACGCCTGGAAACGGGTGTTAGCAGGACCGGATGAGCTCCTTTAGAAAGCGTTTCCTTAACATATTTCTCCAATAACTCTTTATAGGCGACCGGATCTGTATATCTATCCGGACGATTCTTCGCGGCATCATTATGGCCGAATTGAATCATTACGTAATCACCGGGTTTCAACGCATCAACCACGGGCTGCCAGCGGTTTTCCGCGATGAACGAACGGGTGCTCCTACCGTTCTTGGCCCGGTTATCAACCGTAACCGTGGAATCGAAGAAATATTTAAAAGGCATGCCCCATCCTGTCTCGGGGTAAGCGCCGGTAACTTTTATCGACATAGTAGAATCACCTATCAAATAAATAGTGATATTTTCCTGTTCTTGTACACCTTGTATAATACAGGTCGATAACAGGATTTGTAATAGAAATTGTTTTAACATATGTGGAATTTGACATACAAGCTATAAAAAATTGTCAACATCTAATAACGAAAAAGTGTTCCGCTTAAAGGCAGAACACTTTTCGGGAAACTACGAAAATTCCACTAAAGTAGTTTCCTTTTACAGACGATCTGCATTATAATTGAGAGACCACTATCTCCTTATTCAAGTTATCAAAGACCACTACTTTTACCTGGCAATGCGGCGCAACATTAAATCCGCCTGTTGGATCGAATTTTGAAATAGGGTTTAAGAAAGCAATCTGTTGAGGCGCCAATTTCATTTTTTTACCATCAACATTTATCCCGTCCAGGCTTTGATCAAAACCATGTAATACCAATGCAACGTGTTTAAAATTGCTTGAATATTCTCCTGAAACAGTTCCAAATTTAATTTCATCGGCAGCTGGATCATACTTTATTTCCCTTTTATAGAAAACGCCATTTTCATAATCATACGTATTCCCATCGTCTTCATAATACACGAACGTATTTGCTTCCGTCCCTTTGTAAACATGTACCACCAGCGTGTCGGTCGGCTGTTCAGCAGTGTTTTGTATCAATGATTGCATCGGGATAATACTGGAACCTTTTACATATACCGGGAGCTGGTGATAATTTAATGGAATTATTTTCTCTGTATCACCATTTTCCGGGGCATCTGTATAAAAATTGTACCAGGTACCTACAGGAAAATATACGCTGCCGTAATCCTTACCACTTTCAAATGGCATGATCAAAAATGCATGGCCGTACTCGTATTCATTTTGATAACGGGTATCGTATATTTTTGATTCATGTGGCTGATCGATTGCCAAGCTACGCATGACCGGCATTCCGTCTTGCGTAGATTCGTACATACTGCTATACAGGTATGGCAACAATCGGTAGCGGAGATTAATATAATTCCGGTTTACTTCCAAGGATTCCTCCCCGTAAGCCCAAGGTTCACTGGACTTAGTATTAACTCCCGTATGGTTACGGAAATAAGGGATGAAGGCACCTATCTGCATCCATCTTGTATATAAACCTACACTCGGATTTCCTGTAAATCCCCCTACATCCATACCGGTAAAGCTTACACCGCTCATTCCCAAGCTATTCATCAAACGTATCCCTAACAACATATGATCATCTTCAGCGCGATTATCCCCGGTCCATAAAGCTGCATAACGTTGTAGCCCTGCATAACCAGCGCGGGTCAGGATAAAAGGACGGGTTTTCATAGCGGCGCGGGTTCCCTCATAGCTTGCTTTAATCATATTGAGCCCATAAATATTGTGAGCTTGCTGGTGCGTAGTTTTCTTTCCTTCAAAATCAAATAAAACGTTGTTGGGCATGGTTTGTCCCCAGGTGGCGATCTCGTTCATATCATTCCAAAAACCGCATATACCTTCGTTCACGAAGCGTTTCATTTGTTCTTTCCACCAATCACGGCCTTTTTCGCCAGTAAAATCGGGGAAGTGGCACCAGCCCGGCCAAACTTGACCTGTATAATATTGCCCGTCGGAGTACTTAATAAAAATATCCTCTTTCTTACCACTTTCATAAGCCGGGTAACCCGCTTCCACTTTAATTCCCGGATCTACGATCAGGGTTGTTTTAAAACCCATGTCTTTTAACTTTCGTACCATGGCTGCCGGATCAGGGAAACGCTCTTTATTCCATGTAAAAAGTTTATATGCATCCATATAATGGATATCCAGCGTGATGCCATCGGCCGGGATATGTTTTTCCCTTAATGTTTGTGCAATTCGCAACACTTCCGTATCAGGATAATAACTATACCTGTTCTGCTGGTATCCTAAGCTCCAAAGTGGCGGCATATGCATCCTTCCGGTTAAATCAGTATAACTCTTGATGATCCCTGGCATATTTGCATGGTAGATAAAATAATAATTCATTTCTCCTCCCAACGCACCGAAACTTGAAAAACGGTTATTGCTAGCGCCGAAATTAAATGTGCTCCGGTAACTATTGTCGAAGAAGACTCCATAATTCAAGCCATGATGAATGCCTATATAAAAAGGGATAGTCGAATACAGCGGATCTTGCGAAGTTGAATAACCGAATACATCTGAGTTCCAGTTTACATAAGCATTCCCGGTTCTATCCAGGTTACCCGTTTTCTCTCCCAAGCCTAAAAAACGTTCCCCTTCTTGCATCTTTTTGTAAGTAGTTACCTCGGTACCGATCCAACTGGTGGTAAGCCCCTTTTCATCTTGGTTTATCACCTCGCCGGATAGTGTATAAAAAGTAATGGAATACGGCTTCTTTTGAATAACAACCTTTAACGAGTCCGTTAGTATTTGCAGGTTAACATCGTCTTGGCTGACCTTCACATTTCCGGGTTTGGGTTTGGCAATTACGGCATATGAAAAATCGCTCCCCAGTTGCTGTTGATCCATCCTAACCCTCACGATATTGGGACTATAAACTGAAATATTTATGAAAGCATTTTCAGTACGAATATCTATCGAACTTTCTTTCACTGAGACCCCGGTTACATCACCTGTATTTTTAACTACCTGCTGCGCCTTGGTAACAGGAGCTAGCAAACAAAGTCCTATCAAACAATAAAAAAATTGATACTTCATACGAATTTGTTGATTTTGAACATGCAATAAAATCCCTAGCAGGTCAATTTACATTGCCTGCAAAGTTGTAGGGGAAGGGAAAGGCCGCTGTACTGGCACGGCCTTTCCCTTGATCACGATGTTTGTTTACATTTAGAACCTAATTAGCGTAGCCCTCGTTTTGATTCAAATTGGGGTTTACAGCTAAATCGTTGTTTGGAATAGGGAAGAGCAAGGCTTTGGGATCATCACTAGGTTTGAGTTGCCAAGGTTGTAAGAATTTACCGAAACGGATCAGGTCTTGCCTGCGCCATCCTTCCCAGTATAATTCACGCCCCCTTTCATCTAAAATATCATCTAACGTAACATCCGCGAGCGGGGAAGCATTCCTCTTCACCCTTATATCATTTACGATAGCCAGGGCGCCGGCTTGATTCAAGCGCAACAAAGCTTCCGCCTTCATCAACAATACATCGGCGTAACGCAAAAATACATAGTCATTTTCTGCGCTATTACTATTGCTTCCATTAGGTGTAACCATATCCGGTACATATTTTACCACGCGGATACCTTTCACTTCCAGGTCATTCCCACTTTCGCGTAGCTCCAGGGCTTTTGTAAAGATTAACTTGTTCCCTTTACGATCTTCCAATGCCACGCCATCCTTGTTATATTGTTGACCGATCAAGTAACCAACCTTTGTTCCTGTTAGCTCGGTAAAGCCGGGGTAACTTCCACCTAACCTGGTATCAGTAGCCTCGTATAAGTCATAGAAATCGCCAACTGTAGCGAAACCGTTCCAGCCGCTAGGCACTTGCGCGTAATGTAAAGTCGGGGCCCAATGGCAGAACACCGCATTACCGCCGCGGGCGGTACTTAAACCGGGTCCATTTTCCTGCGTGAAGATATTTTCGGTAGAGATAATGTTGTTATTATATGCAAAGTTGTCGAAGTAATTGGTGGCAAGTGAATATTTGCCGGTACCGATGATCGCATCTGCATATTGTATTACTTTTTCCATATCAGCAGGATCAAAAGTCGGCGCCTGCCGGTTTGAAATAGCTCCTTTATTCAGGTACAACTTCATCAGCAAAGCCCTTGCTGCATTTTGGCTGGCAGTATATGCAGGTCCTTCCGCAGGCAGATCATTTAATACAGCCTCCAAATCGCCGATAATAAAGTTCGTTGCTTCATCACCAACCAAAACGTTCGGAGGATTTAACAAGTTCGCATTCGGCTCGCGGAAGGGCACTTGGTTCCAACCATCCAATACCGAAAACATAGATAATGCCCGAAGGAACTTTGCTTCCGCTGCCTGTTGCGGTGTTGGATTAAATTCCAGCACGTTAGTAGCATAAAACTGTAGCTGTAACAAGTTCCTAAATGCATTCCCTATCGATACATGATCCGCATCCCAGGTATGTAGTTTCAAGGCTCTCCAGGCGCCATTATCATCCCAGTCGCCACCACGGGTAGGAGCCACGGCTTCGTCGGAAGTCATTTCCTGTAATGCCCAGAAATTACTTTGATCCTGGTAAGGTAGTTGCAAGCCATTATATGCACGTAGTAATAATGACGGTGCAGTAATCACGGAATCAGCTTCATCTTTCGTGATTGTGGAAGCCAGTTTTTCATCAAGCTTGGTACACGACATAGCCGTTGAAGCACAAACCGCGGCAGCTATAATAAATTTATTCAACTTCATGATAATACATTTTAGTAGATGGATGATTAAAGTCTAAAGTTTACACCAACCTGTACGGTTCTAGCTGTTGGATAAGGTCCGTACTCTATACCTAACGAGGTTACTCCATTTAAGCTTTTATCCGTATTTACTTCCGGATCAAAACCACTATATTTAGTGATAATGAATAGGTTTTGTCCCGTTACGAATATGGATGCATTTTTAAACTTGCTCACATCGCCCAGGTTGTAACTAAGGGTTATATTATCCATCTTCAAGAAATTACCGTTTTCAAGGTAACGGGAAGATGTTGCGATTGCATTCGATAAGTTTTCACCATTGCCGATCAGCTTCTTAGCTACGTTGGTATTTCCCAGGCCGTTGATCGGCAATACCGTATTGGCCGTATTATTATATATCTCGTAACCGAAGGCGCCGTGAGCGCTGGCCAGTAATGTCCATTTCTTATAATTCAATTCCGTATTTATACCGAGCAAAGTTTTAGGATTGGGGTTAGATTTCATAAACAAGGCACCGTCATCGGTGTACATTGAAAGGCCGTCTTTATCGAATCCTTCGAAGTTGCGAACATAGAAGGTATTCAAAGGATAATCATTCGCGATCCTTTGAACGGAGGCTCCGGTTACACCCTGCCCGTTGATAGCTCCGGTTAACAGTGGCGCACCGTCATAATTGGTCAATTCATTTTTCAGGAATGTTGCATTTACCCCGACAGCCCAGTTAAAATCATTGCTTTTAACAACTTCTGCCCTAACCACGAACTCAACTCCCTTATTGATAATATTAGCCGGTACATTAATCCAGTAAGTACTGGCAGGGGCAGGAAGGATCGTGGGTAAGTTGAATAGCAGGTTAGTGGTGTTCCTATGGAAATAATCAACGCTACCTGAGATCCTGTAATCCCACAGGTTAAAGTCCAAGCCCACGTTTAATTGCTTGGTACTTTCCCATTTCAGGTCGGGGTTGGCCACATTGTTCAAGCCGGCAGATCCGCTGTTGGTAGTACCATATTGTTCTTGTGAAGCGCCTGCTGGAAATTCCTGGTTACCGGTAATTCCCCATCCGGCGCGCAAAGCGAGGTAGTTGAAGAACTGGTTTCCCTTAAGAAATTCTTCATTACTGGTCACCCATTTAGCTGCAAAAGACGGGAAATAACCGTAGCGGTTGTTTTCACCGAACTTGCTAGAGCCATCTGCACGTAATGTTGCAGTCAATAGATACTTGTCCATCCAGTTAAGGTTCACCCTACCAAATACCGACTGTATTTCACTGGTGGGATTCCTGAATGAATTGATCGAGGTATTTACCTGCGGTGCATCTTGTAAAGCATCTATGTAAGCGATGGCATCCGTTGTGAATGTGTTGGCAGTTAAACCACGGCCTTTATAATCATATTTTTGATATTCATATCCAACTACTGCACCAAGATGCCAGTTAGGATTTAATTGTTTATTGAAGTTTAATGTATGGGTAAACAATTGTGCCGTTAACGTATTAGTAGCATAAAAAGCCTGTCCTTTTCCCAAGATACCGGGAATGTTGATAAAAGATGCTAATTGCGCTTCGCGTTCTCCTACTTGATGGTTGATACTGTAAATAAAACGGTATTCTAAGTTATCGTTGAATTTAAAGTATGGGGAAATGCTTCCCAATATCCCGTTAATATTTACAACATCATCATTTGCAGCCGACATCGCGGCAGGGTTTACGGCAGAACCATCATCCAAAATATTAAAACTACCGTCTGGATTATATAAAGCCCTGGTCGGGTTCCATTGCAGCGCCTGCGTAATTAAACTACCGCGAAAACCCGCATCGTTACTAATAGGAGCCAAGTTTTCCGTGGAGTGACTGGCCAACAACGAATAATCCAATCCTGCGCGGTTATCTATGAAGTTAAAACGGCCGTTCATATTGGCAGTATATTTCTTAAAGCCGGATTTCTTAACGATCCCTTCTTGATCTAAATAGCCAAAAGAAGCGCGGTAGCGGCTAGTTTCGTTACCTCCACTTACAGCAACATTGATATTTTGGGTAATACCGGTACGGGTGATTGCATCCAAAGCATCTACATCGGCGCCGTAATCACCATTGGTTAAGCTATAATCACTCAAAGCTTTGCGGTACTCCGATGCACTTAACACGTCCAGCTTTTTCAACAGGTTACTGAAGCCAACTGAATAATTTACATCTACGGCCGCGGGGCCTGGCACCCCTTGTTTCGTGGTGATCATTACAACCCCATTAGAACCGCGGGAACCGTAAATAGCCGTTGCGGAAGCATCCTTTAAAACTTCCATGGACGCAACATCAAAAGAGTTAATAAAGTTTAAAGGGTTCGAATCGGGAGTAGTTCCAACGGCGCCAGTAAAGGCAGGCTTGGCAGTACGACCATCAAGGGGAACACCATCTACAACATACAAAGGCTGGTTACCGCTTCTCAAGGAAGAATTACCGCGGATACGAACCGTGGTAGCACCACCGGGAGCGCCGCTATTGTTGATCACCATCAAGCCGGCCACTTTACCTTGGATCAATTGATCAGGGGCAGCCAACACGCCTTTATTAAAATCCTTGGCTTTAACAGATGCAACAGATCCCGTTAGATCTTTCTTACGGGCAGTACCGTAACCTACCACAACTACATCGGAGAGGGTCGTATTTTCCAATTCCATATTAACCGTTACCTCCGACTTTCCTTTAACATCAACTTCCAATTTTTTGTAGCCTATAAAGGATACAATCAATGTATTGGCATTGGCCGGAAGGGTAAGTTTGAACGCACCCTTATCGTCCGTACTGGTGCCGGAGGAAGTACCTTTAATTTGAACGGTGGCACCCGGGATGCCGCCACCATTTTCGTCGAGCACCTTGCCGGATAGGGTTCGGCTTTGTGCATTGGCTATGCTTGCTAATAAGAGCCAAAGCGAGCAAAACAAAAACGTCTGTAATAATCGAGTTTTGATCATAACGCAGATTTTAAAACGTGATTTGGAAACGTGGTGTACATATTTCATACGACCACGGTGGACTCAATTTTTTTAATAATTAATGGAATAATGGTAGAAATAGGTTTAGCCCGTTCGGAGGGCTTCATATTTACCATGCGTGGATTTTTTCATCTTTTTTAACTTACGTGGAACAATTACGGACATGGGTAGCCCTTGCGGGTTTCATATCATTATTGCTAATTCATGGAACTTTTAAACAAAATGCATCGATCAGTTTTGTATCAAGCTTTCGTGATTTTGGTTATTACTTCGTTTCTTAATAATTGAAGCAGTATCAAAGAAACTTAGCTTGCAGAAGTTGGCCAACTATTATGAATTTAATATAGAAATTAAAGTAAAAATAGTTCCACTTATGCCAGTTAAAACATTAATAATCAATCATATAAATTTATATTACATAATTTTATATATGACTGATTTAAGGTTAAATTACCGGTGTTTTTAAGTGTAAATTGATACAGTTTTACAGGTTTTCGGGTTAAACTTGGTACGGTCATTATATTAGATTTTGGTAATAGAACGGGTTAAAAAATAACGGAACTTGTAATAGTTCAACGGGCATTTCAATAAAAATAATAACAATGAATTTAAACAATCTAGTTGAGCAATGCTAGTTAATAAAAAAATTAAAAAAGCAATTAGCGGCTTTTAATCTGCATGATTTTCTCTTCAAAGAGATCGTTGGACACGAGCGATTTATTTTTGATCTTGGTTTTATAAGTGTAGATGGTATTCACCGCGTATTCTAAAATCTCAGCTATTTTTTCATTATCAGCAATTCCGAGGCGGATGAGGGCAAAGATCCTAAGATCCGTATTTAGCAATTCATTATCCTTTAGCTTAACCTGGTCTTCTTCATGAAAGAGAGCGTTAAAGTCCTGCACGAAGTTGGGAAAAATTTTTAAAAAGATGCGGTCAAAGTTTTTGAATAACTCTTCGCGTTCCTGTTTAATGTTAATATTATTTACGATGAAAAGCGCTTCAGCATGCTTTTTTTCTGTTAACTTTTGCTCCAGTTGCTTTTTAAACTTTTCAATTTTATGGATATAAGCGGAATTAGTGTGAAAACAGTAGCCGACATACTCGTCTTTAATCTTATTAGCTTCCAGCAATTGGCTATTGATCCGCTGTTGCTCTTGATGGGAGGCCATGAGCTGATTGCGGGTAGCCTTCAGTTTTTCATTCTGTTTAAAGATGATTATTGCAAGGATGATTAATGCAATTAATAACGAGGTGGCAATCACCGAATATATCACGAACTTTTGCTTCTGCGACTCCACGATATTCAACTTCTCACCCTCGATGATCGGTAAAATTGAGCTCACCTGTACCTTCCTTTGGCGGGCTCCATAAAAAGTGGCGTCGCTAATGGCATATTCTACGCAGGTAGAGGCCATTTTTACATTTCCCCTTTTAAAAAGAAGCTCCGAAAGATTAAAGATGGCAGTTGTTTCCTTGGTAGAAGATTTTATATCGGCCATCGCGGCTTGTGCCAAAAGCACGATAGCTTCATCAACCCGGCCCATTTTTATATATATGGTGCTTAACGAAGATGTGGCGATAGCCCTCTCGTGCCAAGTCAAGTCTCTTCTATCTGCCGTTAACTTAAATTGCTCACTTGCCTTTTCTTCATCATTCGATTTCCAATATTTCAACCCGCGGTAATAACCATATTCAAACGAATCTTCTTTACAGTTTTGAATGGCAGAATCAATGTAATAATTACCCTTATTGATATATTGCGGTGCGTAGTAACGATCGGAGCAGTAATCGGCCAAATCGTAGTAAGAGCGAGCTTTTACATAATAATACATCGATTTATCGGCAGCTGGAATATATTGCGTGCGGATTTTATCTAAGCAATCGATTGTTTCGTTGAACATGCCGGAGCTCAACAACACGAAGGCCAACTTGATATTAGCAGTGGCGAGCTTAGCAGGATCATCCATCTCTTGTGCGATCTGACGCATTTTTTGTGCATATACGAAAGCAGAATCGTATTTAAACACCTTGAAGGATTCCCATAAGCGGGAAGATAATTCGAAACGGGTTTCAAGTTCGGTAGCAGCCGTATGAACCAATCGATCCCTTAACTGCGCTATTTCTTTGCGCCTGTTCATGTCATATTTACCAGCCTCTTGGATAGTTATTTGTAAATCCGCCAGGGCTTGGGCAATAGGATTTTGTGCTAATAGGTTCGCGGTTGAAATCAGCACCCAAAACAAGCAAGTAATTAAATGCTTCATAAACGATCGATGAAAGATGGCATTGTTCCTACTGCATTATACGACAATCTTTTATTTGCTGCATATTTTTTTGAAAATAATAACTGTTATGACAATTAATCGTTTGCGCAAAAAAAAGAAGCACCCCCAGGTACAAAACCTGCGAGGTGCTCTCATTTTGACTACTATGGCTGTTCTTACCATTTAAAAAATCATAAAAACAACGACATGGTCTCGCCTTCAGTAGAACGTTTAACTAAAGCTCTTTTTATTATAAAATAATGTGTATTGGAAAACTCTATAACCAAATTACCCTAAAGAAGCATTTCTTTAAGAAACATAGGGTAGCGTAAACTATGACAAACAAAGTGCTTGACCCGCCTACTAGAACGGGTAGTTGTAAGGTGTTTCATATTCAAAGGTGTATTCGGTTGCTCGTTGCTCCCGTTTCCGGTCACTAACGACATTTCATAGGTATTGTATCAGGACAAAACAAATATAATCATTTATTTTAATTTATAATATTTTATTTTATGATTGCGCAAGACATTCTTATACATAACACATTCATTGTCAATTATATAATATCATTTAACTAGAAAAGAATGGGTAGGGAATTATTTTATATACGAAGAGATGGTAAAAGGAACAGAAATAATTTTATTGCTATCGACTTTAATAAGCCACCCCGGTGCTGATTGTTTTCATGCCGCTAATTTTAATTTCGTTATTGATCAGTTCTTCTTCAATATCGTAATCATCTTGTAAGCCTAACCAAAACTTAGCGGAATTTCCAATGTACTTGCTCAACCTTAATGCGGTATCGGTGGTGATACCTCTCTTTCCTTTCATAATTTGTGAAATCCTCGTTTGCGAGATGTATGTTTCCTTTGCAAGCCTATAAGCTGATCGTTAAGGCATATTTATTGATGCCCATTCATTAATATCTTAGCAATATTTGTAAGAATTCTTTTGTTTAGGCACAGGTTTACTGAAACGAGATGTAGTAAAAATGTATGTTAGCATATTTTATCCCTTCACAATCTTATTATAAGAAACGGAAATTCCTTTAATCAGGGAGGAGCTGAACCCCTGGTGTTCCATCTCGTTCAAACCGGCAATGGTGCAACCTTTGGGAGTGGTTACCTTATCGATTTCTTCTTCCGGGTGACGATTTTCCTTGATTAATAATTCGGCGGCGCCTTTTACGGTTTGCGCTGCAATCAGGTTAGCCGTCTTAGCATCGAAACCGATTTCAATTCCCCCCTGTATGTTGGCGCGGATAAAGCGCAGCGCATATGCAATGCCGCAAGCCCCCAAAACGGTAGCGGCATCCATCAGTTTTTCATCTATGCTAACCGTTACTCCGAGCTGGTTAAACATCTCCGTAACGAAATTGATTTGTTCCTGCGTAGCGCCCAGGTGACAAATACAAGTCATCGATTCTTGTATCGCGATGGCGGTATTAGGCATCGCTCTAAAAATGGGTAAGCCATCAACAGTAATTTGATCAAGATCTTGCAAACTCACACCTGTTACTACGCTGATCAGGATATGCTTTCCGGGATCAAAAATCGCTTTCAGATCGGCTAAGACCTCTTTCACATTATACGGTTTTAATGCTACAACGATCACATTAGAAGCAGCGATCGCGGCAGCATTATCGGACTGTACCTGGACGCCTTGAGCTTGCAAATGGGCTAGGGTAGTAGTGTTACGCTTAGTAATAATGATATCGCCCGGATTAGAAAAACCGCTCTTAACAAGTCCTTGAGCAATGGCGGAACCGAGATTCCCACCGCCGATAATAGCTATTTTTTGAAATTCCATAACACTAACTTTATAGGCTTAAAATACATCGTTTTTCATTAGAGTTTTTCTAAAAATACAGATGAGAAGGATTACCGCGGTATAAGTGAGTGACAACGGCGGTTGCGTAGTGTTATTGCTGTCGCTACATAATAATCTACAATGCACATTGTTAAGAATGAAAAACTTGCTTTATTGTTCCATTTTTGTTCGATATTATTATAGACAGCAGGTTTTTTACTTTATATGTTTCCTAAAAATTAACAAGAAGGAAAATTGGCCATTACGGCCACCAATTTGATCGCTCGATCTGGCCTTCCTACTGCTTACTGTATACCCAAGCTACCCTTCGCTATCAACAATGCAAAGTTCCATGGTTCACTTGGCGGGGGGTGAATGTATCATCCTTCGCTTATATCCTTGATCAGGTAAGGAATTCAAGTACCTTTAAAGCATTTTTAGTCGGACAACAATGATAAAAAATAAAGAAATAAGAAAGCCTCCATCGACCTGCATCCAAGCAGATTGAACCAAACAATCTGTGAAATCCTTAAATCATTAAAAAATCCGTGACCTTACATCAGTGATGTGACCTTACATCAGTGAACCGTGACGTGTCCCCAATTCTCACCGTTCTTAATTCTATACAACTGCATTTCGCTGATATCGAATTGGGCAGCGATCTGTTTCATGGTTTTCCGTCCCGGCCTTGCCAACAATTTCTTGATACTTTTCACTTTAGCAACATTCAGTTTCAGTCCTTTAACCTTCTGTTTCTGTTGTTCTTTATAAGCAATTTTGGCGGGGCTATTTTGTTGGTGTTGCTCCATTTCGGCCTTGGTGGCCCACCTGAGATTAGTAGCCTTATTATTCTTCTTATTATGATCGAGGTGAATCACGTATTTCTGCGCGCGGCTTGATTTTTCACAAAACGCTTTCGCCACCTCGCGGTGTAAATATAAAGATTGATAAGTATCCGCAGGTTTGATGTTGAGTACGGTGTACCCTTCTACGGTGGAGCCTTTCAGCAGCTTGCCGTCTTCCATGGAAACCAAGTAACTCATAACTCTTCCCATGTTAGAAACAGCATATTTTTTCCGTAGGGTAGATCGGTGTTTTATCAGCAGATCCTTCCAGGCTTCATTTCTTAAGTTTTTAACTGCGGCCATGCAAATTATATTTTCTGGTTCCGCTCATGGTGTACCCGTATTGCATGACTCTATTTGCAAACAATGTACACTGGCAGGGGTTAATACAGGTTCTTTACATATATATGTTACTACAATCCGCTATCGATTCTTCTCCGCTTTCTTCATTCGAAACATTAACTTCAGCATTGGTTCTCTCAAAAATATATCCTTTATATTGAATCGCGATCTCATCCAAAATCGCTGCTACTTCCGACAGGTTGGCTGCCGATACCAGCTTTCCACGGTATTCCTTGATGCCGGGTAAGCCTTTCAGGTAATTCGCGTAATGGCGGCGCATCTCCAATATACCTACCACGGCGCCTTTCCACTCGACAGACTGTACTACGTGCTGCTTACACACCTTCACGCGATCTTCAATGGAAGGCAACGGAAGATGTTCGCCTGTAGCCATAAAATGCTTGATTTCATTGAATATCCACGGGTAACCGATCGCGGCACGACCGATCATGATACCATCTACACCGTATTTAGCCCTTGCGGCAACAGCCTGTTCCGGTGTCGAGATATCGCCATTCCCGAAAATCGGGATATGAATGCGCGGGTTTTCCTTCACCTTACCGATCAAGGTCCAATCTGCTGAACCTTTATACATTTGCGTTCTCGTGCGCCCGTGAATTGAGAGTGCCTTGATGCCAACATCTTGTAGGCGCTCGGCCACTTCTTCGATATTCTTTGTTTGATCATCCCAGCCGAGACGGGTTTTAACGGTTACCGGTAGCTTCGTTGCTTTTACCACGGCTTCCGTTAGCTTGATCATCTTCGGGATATCTTTGAGAATACCGGCCCCTGCACCTTTGCAGGCCACTTTTTTAACCGGGCAACCGAAGTTGATATCCAGCAAATCGGGGTTGGTAGCCTCTACAATTTGGGCGGCCATAGCCATCGGTTCCTCATCGCCTCCGAAAATTTGGATGCCTATGGGACGTTCGTAATCAAATATATCCAATTTCTTACGGCTCTTGATCGCATCGCGTATCAGGCCTTCGGAAGAAATAAATTCCGTGTACATCAAATCGGCGCCATTTGCTTTACAAACGGCACGGAATGGCGGATCGCTCACATCCTCCATGGGCGCCAGCAACAAGGGAAAATCCCCCAACTCTATATCTCCGATCTTAACCATATAATTCTAATTTAGCGGTTCTACTGCACAATTCACCCGTTCATAAAATCGTATATTGCTGACCGTGAACCGTATAAAATTCCGCATTGCAGGCGGGAAGTATTCCTTGCCTAATGAAAAACACGGTGTAAATTTACGCAAAAAAATATAGAGACAGTTTATGAAAGGGAAACTCAGTCAATTTCCGAGTTCGTTGCAGCTCGCCATCTTGTTAGCCTTATTCGTGGTGCTCAACCTGGTGTACTCACTGGTTTTGATAGGAGTATTCCCTTTAATCAGCGGCGGGATTTCATATGAAAACATCAACAACCTACAAGCCAGCAATACGCAAGCCATCAGCGCTTTAAAAGTTGGGCAGATGTTTTATACATTATTCGCATATTTCCTCCCGGCCCTATTATTTGCCTATTGGGCCAGCCATGAAAAGATCGGCGCTTATTTGAAAATTAACAAAACACCTAATATATCTCAAAGTGCTATAGCAATAGGAATCATGCTATTTGCCTTACCATTGGTCGGGGCCTTAGCGGTTTGGAACCAAGGTTGGCAATTGCCGGAATCGTTGATGAAAGTGGAAGATCAAGCCGAACAATTGACAAAAACCATTTTGGCAACCGATAATATCGGCGGATTGTTATTCAACTTAATAGTGATAGCCGTAGTACCTGCCATCTCCGAAGAGTTTTTATTCCGAGGTGCCATGCAAAACATTTGTCACAAATGGTTTAAAAATGGTTGGGTGGCCGTCATCTTTACCGGAGCGGTATTCAGCGCGATCCACTTCCAGTTCATGGGTTTCATGCCAAGGTTTTTCCTAGGGGTACTACTGGGAGCTATATACTTGGTTAGTAATAACTTATGGCTTTCTATCATAGGCCATTTCATCAATAATGCCCTCGGCGTTATCACGGCGTATCTTATTAATATAGGCCAAGTGAGTAAGGAGATGGAAAATGATGAATTACTGCCCTGGTACATGCTTTTGGCAAGTGCTTTGATAGTTATGGGACTGTTCTTCTTACTGAAACGCCAGGGCCGTAATGGGAACAACAATCGCCAAGATGAAGGCGTTATATCAATAAGTTAAATTTTACAAAATTCAATATATATATGGAAAAAGGTTGGATTAAAGTTTACGAAACCAGGGACCCTTTTAAGGCTGAAATTGTAAAGGGAATGTTGATAGAAAACGGTATAGAAGCTGTAATTGTTAATAAGCAAGATTCGTCCTTTACACAAATGATTCCCGGCTTAGACGAGGTGTATGTTCAAGAAGTTAATGAAACCCTGGCCAAACAGCTTGTCGCTGAAGGCAACCCAACAAATGAAGGTTAGTATGCATAATAATTTCCTAGCATTCATTATTTTACGGCCTCAACGAAGCAGGTTTTAGCCGACAATCATGAAAACATTCATTACCCGTACTATATCCGCATTGGTTTTCGTAGCAATAATGCTAGGGGGAATCTTGTGGAATGAACTTTCTTTTTTCTTATTATTTTTCCTGGTCAACTTATTTGCTTTACAGGAATATTTTAAACTGGTTCGAAACATTGACCCGGGCTACCAGGAGATCACCGCTTGGCATAAGTACGGCGTAATCGTTGCGGGTTGCGCTGCCATGATGGCTTTTACAGGGCCATATTTCGGTTCTTACAATTCTATCTCGTTAGGATTTATCGGTTTATGGATGACGATCATCTTCATCTTGGCATTGCCGATGGGTGAGATTTTATTAGCCAAGCAATTTTCCCTAAAAAACCTGGGATATTCTTTACTCGGTTTATTATATGTAACCCTGCCCTTTGGCTTATTGGTAAATATGAGGTTAACACCGGGTATGCAAGCTGTGGGTAATACTGGCCTACACATCGGTTACCTGGCCCCATTATTACTGATTATTTTCATCTGGATCAACGATACCATGGCCTACATCGTGGGTTCATTAATAGGTCGAACCCCTTTTTTCCCGAGTATTTCCCCGAAAAAGACAACGGAAGGAAGTGTAGGGGGGATGGTTTTGGCCATCGCTGCCGCCGGTGTATTCGGTCATTTTTGGGGCTATCAATGGTTGGCGTTCCAACATTGGATGGTATTGGCCGGCATAGCCGCCATATTTGGCACCATAGGCGATTTAGTCGAGTCGAAATTGAAAAGAATGGCCGGTGTAAAAGACAGCGGCAACATTATGCCCGGTCATGGCGGCTTTCTCGACCGGTTCGACTCCTTGATCTTTGCGGCGCCGCTTGCCTGGATATATATTTATTTTTTTCTATAAAAAGGAATCTTTATTACATCTCTTTACCGGTACGTATTCGTAATTCTTCCCTAACTTCGTGGATTATTAGAGATGCAGACACATTTGTAATTAGCTTTTTAACAAAAACAATATAACTTAAATCAAGATGAAGATCCATCGCGAAGGATTTCCAACAATTGCATTAACATTTATCGTATTAGCAATTTTAAATGCTGTAATTTTTTATTTCTGCAGCAATTCCCCTATCCTGAATTATACCGTATCAATTATTTCCATTTTATTTTTCTTATTCATTGTTTCTTTCTTCCGCATCCCTGCCAGGCAATACACTTACAACGAGCAGTTCGTAATTTCTCCTTGCGATGGCAAAGTGGTGGTAATCGAGGATACTGAAGAGCCGGAATATTTTAAAGACAAACGCTTGCAGATTTCGATCTTTATGAGCCCGGCAAATGTGCATGTCAATAGAAACCCTATCAGCGGCGAGGTTAAATTATCAACTTACCACCCGGGAAAGTTTCTCGTAGCCTGGCATCCCAAGTCTTCTACCGAAAATGAAAGACATACCGTTGTGCTGGATAATGGCAAACAAGCCATCCTCGTTCGCCAGATCGCAGGTGCTCTCGCTCGAAGGATTGTAAATTATCTCAAACCCGGCGACAAGGTGCGTCAAAACGAAGAGATGGGATTTATCAAGTTCGGCTCCAGGGTTGATTTATTTTTGCCCGTGGGCACTAAAGTCAATGTAAAACTTAATGAAGTTGTAAAAGGTGGACAAACAGTGATTGCCGAATTGCCTGCTTAATATATATTTTTAAATGCCGCCCCGGTATGGAGCGGCATTTTCTTAATAACTCTTATGATAAAATATCTTTTCTTAATTGTTGTAATTACAGGCATAATTGCGAGCTGCGGTTCCGCTGAAAACGGAAAAACCGGGGACAAGAATATAAATAATGCTGTTGTTAAGAATGCTGCGGAAAAAGATAGCCTTGAAAGGACAATTATTAAGCAAAATGATTCAATGGCCTGTTGCATACAACCCCAAAACCCTGCTGCCATGAGGGTGAAAAAAATTTTGAGGGGAAATTAATTCGGGATCGGCGGGACAAGGCTCTCGAGCCTTGTCATCATAATTAGCCTTGTCAACATAATCAGCCTTGTCATAATCAGCCTTGTCATAATCAGCCTTGTAACCGTAATCAGCTTAGCCCACCATCAATTCAATTATAATATACCCATCAGTTCATTTAGTTCCCTAATGGTATAGGTTGATAATTGTACCTGCGGCAGTTGGGTAGGATTAAAATAAACTTGATCCATCCCCACATTCCGGGCTCCCAAGACATCAATATCTATGGCATCACCGATCATGATACTTTCCCCTGCCGTCGTGTTTGCTTTCGCGATGGCATAATCAAAAATTTCACGGTGGGGTTTAAGACTGCCCGCGGTTTCAGAAGTAACCAGGTGTGTAAAATAATCCTTGATGCCCGCATTCCGTAATTTCAACAATTGTGTTTCTTCGAAGCCATTCGTGATTAAATGGATATCGTAGTTTTTGTTGCGTAAATAGGTCAATACATCGGTAGTACCGTCGAACAAAGCCGTTTTAGTAGGCAGAATCTGTAAAAAAGCGTCACTGAACGTTTTAGATAATTTCTCATCCGCTATCTTGAAATCCAAGAAAGTTAACCAAAAGCGTTTCGTCCTCAGCTCATTTCTATTGATAAAGCCTTTACGGAAGCGATCCCAAAGACGGTCGTTATGTTCAGTGTAATGTTGATAAAACGCTTCGAAGGAAGGAATATTCCTTTCCGTTAATTGATGGGTATCATACAACTCCTTCAATGTCAACTTTGAATTGGTCTCAAAATCCCATAAGGTATGATCCAAATCAAAAAATATATGCTTGTATTTCATAATTCGTTGGCCTTTAATCCTCAAAAACCTATACATAGATGTCTATGTATTCACAATTAGAGAGCGGCAAAGTTACTACAATAGTGGGAATTCAACAGTTGTTCCCATTCCCGTTAACTAAACTTTAGGTTAAGTCTTTTATGTATTTTTAAGGCTTAATAAATGGAATTTAGATGAAGAATGCTGTAATTACCGGCGCCACGAAAGGCATAGGAAGAGCTGTAGCAGAAAAACTCGCCGCCCAAGGATTTAACTTGGCGGTATGTGCCAGGAACCCTGTCGATATCGGGGACTTGCAAGCCCGCTTAGTGGAAAAGCATCCGGGTACCAAGGTGTTTGCTTCGATGGTAGACATGGCTGAAAAAGAACAGGTAATGAATTTCGCTGATGATATTAAAGCACAATTTCAACATATCGATATCCTGGTGAATAATGCCGGTATCTTCGTTCCCGGGGCCATTCATGAAGAAGCGGAAGGAATGTTGGAAAAGATGATGGCTGTCAATTTATACAGCGCCTATTACCTAACCAAAGCCTTATTACCAGGCATGATTCAACGGAAAAAAGGTCATATTTTCAACCTTTGTTCTACTGCCAGCCATAAAGCTTATGCTAACGGGGGCTCCTACAGCATTACAAAGTTTGCCTTGCTGGGGTTCTCTAAAAACTTAAGGGAAGAGCTCAAACCCCATAACATAAAAGTTACCAGCATCAGCCCCGGACCAACAAAAACGGCTTCCTGGGAAGGGTTCGAAGCCCCGGAAGACCGCCTGATGCCCGCCGCAGATATTGCCCAAGTCATATGGAGCGCCTATAACCTGGCCCCCCAAACCGTTATAGAAGATATCGTGTTAAGACCTATGCTTGGAGATATAGAATAATTGCATAGTCAACATCCGCTAAAACTCCCCATGGTAAGCCATTTAGGGCAATTTATATATAATTATTTTTAACTAACTTTTAACTGAAAATTAAGGTCAATCGCAAGGGCATTGGTTAAATTTGTTGAACGATGATGACAAGTTTAGTTTGTATAAGGAAGCATATATTTTTTACTTTACTGTTTTGCCTGGGGATGATTTCCGCGGGCTTTTCACAATCGGTAAAGTTTGTGACTGTTACAAATTCCAACTCGGTAGCTTTAGATGAGCCGTTCCAAGTGCAATTTGTACTTGAAAATGCCACCAATATTGCAAGCTTCGATCCACCGGAGTTTAAATATTTTACGGTGATTCAAGGTCCAATGCAAATGCAAAGTTCTACTATCGCTAATGGTAAGGCAACAACCCAATTCATAATATCTTACGTTTTATTACCGAAGCAAATCGGGAATTTCACGATTCCCGCGGCTACAGCCCGCGTGAATGGCGATTTGATTAAATCCAATCCCATTGGGATCGGGGTAAGTAAGGCTAGGAATTTGCAACGCCCGCAACAACAATCGAATTACCCGCCACCGGCTGCCCGCCGCAACAACCGCGGCGAAGATGATGTGATGGGCGGGGTGCTGAAAAAGAATGAAAACATCGATGAAAAGTTGCGCAAAAACTTGTTTGTAAAAGTTGATGTTGATAAAACCGACGTTTATGAAGGGGAGCAAATCACCGCTACTTATAAATTATATACCCGGCTTCCTACGAACTCCTCAGTAACGAAAGTGCCGGCCTTTAAAGGGTTTTCCGCGAGGGATATCGAATTACCCAATCCACCCCAGGCAGAAACCGAATACGTGAACGGCGTTCCTTTTAAGGTATTCACCATCCGTAAAACAATGCTCTTCCCGTTACAGAACGGTACTTTGGAGCTTGATCCTGCCGAGGTAGACAACCAGGTACGACTGATCAAGGAGGTACCCGGTGGCAGGAATAACCGCATGAAAGATATTTTTGATGATCCCTTCTTCAAAGACGCGATGGGCGGCAGTATGGTAGATGACCCTTTCTTCGACGATTTCTTTAACAGGCCTAACTATACTTACGAGGACATTCCTTACAAGATTAAAAGTCCGGTAGTAAAAGTTCATGTTAAGCCATTACCTGCCGACGGGAAACCTGCAAGTTTTACAGGTGCGATCGGCAAATTTTCCATGGATGTGGCCCCGGTTAAAGAAGACATTACGACTGATGATGCCATTACGATGAAGGTTACCATTAAAGGTCAAGGAAACATCACCTTACTGAATGCGCCTAAATTGGACTTACCACCATCTTTCGAAGTGTTTGATCCGAAGGTTAGCGATAATATTGATAAAAACAGCAACCCCCTTTCCGGCAGCAAAACGTTTGAATACGTAATCATGCCGCAGGAAAGTGGAAAACATACTATTCCCCCGGTGGAATTCTCATATTTTGATCCCGGGACGCAAGAATATAAAACCTTGCAATCCCCGGCAATAGCTCTAGATATTGCTCAAGGTAAGAAGGTGCGCAATACAACGCCTGTTGTGGCCGGAGCTGCCGGTAACACCTTCAAAAATATAATCCCAGGCACGCAAGCATGGACATTGAGTATTCCCTATTTCCTAAAAAGTGTTTGGTTCTGGACCTTGTTATTATTGCCGGTTTTGGCAATTGCTTTCTTCTACTGGAAGAAACAGCAACAAGCTTATATGATTAAGAATGCATCATTATTAAAATATAAACACGCCAATAAAGTAGCTTTAAAAAGATTGGAATTAGCGGCACGTTATTTAAACGAGGGAAAGGACAAGCTCTTTTACGAAGAAACATCCCGTGCCGTTTGGGGCTACCTTGCCAATAAATTCCATATTCCATTGGCCGAATTAAATAAACAGGTTATTCAAGATCGCTTGGCTGCGGAGCAAATCGACCCTGCCATTTCGAATAACTTATTCGTGCTGCTAGATAATTGTGAAATCGCCTTGTATGCGCCTTCTAACAGTCACGATGTTCGTCGAACTACTTATGAGCAAGCCATTACTGTAATTAGCGATATGGAAACAGCCTTAAAGAAGCAAGCTGCGTAATAATTATTTTATTATGAAGAGAGCATTGTTGTTCGAGCAAAAAACAATAAAACAAATTATCAAACAAAGGAACAATCAACAATTCATGCGGCAATTGATTTGTAAAGGAATTTTATTGATATTTCTCATTGGTACAGGAATAAACAGCTTCGCACAAAAGCCTAATACACAGGCTTTGTTCGACGAGGCAAATCAATTATATCAAAATCAGCAATTTACGGAAGCGGCCAAAACATACCAGCAGTTGATCGATTCCGGGTACCAGGTTGATAACTTATTTTTCAATGCTGCCAATGCCTATTTGAAAAGCAACCAGGTAGGTCCTGCAATATATTACTATGAGAAGACCTTAAAGCTGAACCCACATCACGAAGCCGCATCTAATAATTTAAGCATAGCAGAACAAAAGGTTGAAAATCGCCCGGACGAATTACCCTTATTGTTTTTCCAGGAGTGGTGGATGGCATTCTCCCAATGGCATTCGCCAAACGGATGGGCCATTGCATCCATCGTAGTTGCGTGGGTATTAGCAATAGCTTTTATCCTGTATAAATTCTTCCCAAAATTCCGTTCCAACTATCTCCGCTGGGTGATTTATGCCTTGAGCGTAATTTTTGTAGCCCATTTGAGTATGAGCATATACATGTTCAACCTGGCTACTAATTCTTCTTCGGCAATCGTGATCCCAGGTGCTGCTACCGTAAAAAACGCCCCGGGAGATAGCGGCAAAGATCTATTCGAAGCCCATGCAGGCACCAAGGTAAAAATTCTGGATACGACAGCTAGCTATACCAAAATTTTAATGGAAGATGGAAAAGAAGGCTGGATCAAAGCCAAAGACATAAAAATCCTATAACAGCACAAACCCAAAAGAAAAATAGGAAGAATAAAAGAATGAACGTATAAAAGATTTGAAAGGAACCAAAGGAGCGATAAAATCGATAATAAATCCGGAGAAAAAAATCGTCCGTAAAATCCCTCAATCCGAAAAAATCCGTGAACATTAAAGCCGCTCGATCCGCGTCAAGAACTCTTGCTTCCTATTACGTGAAACGGGGATACTTTTACCATCGCTCATAACGATTTCACCGCCATCGCCCTTAATATACTTATCGATATAAGAAAGGTTGATCAGGTAGCTATTATGCACTCTAAAAAAGCCTTTCTCCTTCAACACATCTTCTACCTCTTTCAAGGTTCTACAGATGAGTACGGCAGGTTTATCCTGAACACCCTGTTGCATGAAGATCCTGGTATATCCACCATCCGATTCGCAGTATAAGATTTCCTTGATAGGCATCATTCTTAAACCGTCGAGGGTAGGTAGGGCAATACGTTCGTTAGGTTGAAGGTGCTGTTGAAGGAATTGCAGCAGCGTATCAACTTTCTTATTGGGCGGGCTGGCTTGTGCATGGGCTTGAGCCCTATTTACAGCTTGAATTAATTCATCCTTATCGATCGGCTTCAACAGGAAATCGATGGCGCTATGGCGGATCGCCTGGATAGCGTACTGATCGTAGGCAGTAGTAAATACTACGGAGAAGTTAATGTTTTTACAGGCCTGTAGCATTTCGAAACCGTCCATCCCCGGCATTTCAACATCCAGGAATACAAGGTTAGGTTCCGATGCCTGTATCGCCTCCAAACCGGATTTGCCATCGGCGCAAGTCGCTATTACTTTAACTTGCGGGCAATACTTGTTTAACAACATTTGCAAGACATCCCTGCAATGTTTTTCATCATCAATAATTATCGCTTGCATATAATAGCCAAGTTTGTGTTATAAGCAGCCAGGGATTCAGTGCAATAAATTAATCAAATCCTTAACAGTTACAGTTGTAGTTATTCTAAATCCTTAATGATAACACTATCATACCGCTATTCGAGCCGTTAAATTACTCATATTTTCCCAATTTATTCATCTTAACCGAATTATAAAACAAGGGAAGCCTTATCACTGTATAGGCACCATTACAGGCGCCATCCATTTTAAATAGCTGGCCTGTATCTACTTGGATCGACGTGTCGTAGCGCTCCCTTAAAAAATTAAGCCTATCATGGGTAACATCTTTGGCAGCCGGGCGGTAACGGTAGATATTTTGGCCCATCCATTCCGGCTCCACATTATCTTCCAACCGGATTACTAGTTCTTCATATTGTGAAGCTACTGAAATTTTCAATATCCCGGCTGGTTCGCGATCGTTTACCAAAAGGTGTTTCCAAATGGCGTCGTGGACATAGGGTTGAACAATAAAAGGGGGTACTTTTACCTGGTGGGTTTCTAGTTCGGGTTCAATATCAATTTGATAATGGAATTTACCTTCAAAACGGAGCTGTTCGAGCTGAATGTAAAGCTCCAAGGCATCCAGGTCATCTTCCAAGGAAATCCATTCCTGCCCGCAATGATCGATGGTAAGTCTCATTAACCTAGAAAAGCGGGCCAAATGCAGGGAGGCTTCTTCCGTACTTGTAGAGAGAATAAAATGTTGAATGGCATTTAAGCTGTTGAAAATAAAATGTGGATCCATCTGGGATTGAAAGGCCTTCCACTCCATGGCAGTCTGCCGCTGGCGGAGTTGAACTTCGTCTTCGATGAGTTTCCGGGTTCGTTTGGCACGGCGTGTTACAAAATAGACGATTAAACTTCCACTGATCAACACGATTAACCAAAATGGCCAACTACCATGTAGAGATATAATAATGAATTGATTCAACACAATAATAACCTCGCAGGGTTAAAAACTTTTTAATCCTTTCTTATAAATTTAAACTGGATTTCCTCCCCAAACATAACAAAATTATTGGTGGGTCGTTTTTTCGAGGTAATAGGGAACTTTCGTGATATAACTGGCCGGATTTCATTGATTCACTAAATATTGTACAATAGTAGGTTCCCACCGGTCCAGGTAATTAAAAAAGGCCGGGAATTCCCAGCCTTTCGATTTATATTTAATTAATTATCAAGCATCTGTAAACTTGTAGCCAACGCCTCTAACGGAATGGAAATAACGGGAGTTGCGGCTATCTTCCTCGAAATACTTGCGGAAATTGAGGATAAAGTTGTCGATAGTGCGGGTGGTCGGGTAAACGTTATAACCCCAAACTACTTGCAGTATCTTCTCGCGGGTTACAACTTCCCCTTTATTTTCGATCAGCAATTTCAACAACATGGTTTCCTTCTTGCTAAGTTCATGCCGTTTGCCATCCTTACCAATGCATTCTTGCGCTGCAAAGTCGATGCTGTTATTGCCAAATTTATAAACGTTAGGAACACTATCCTTATCTTGGATTCTCTTATTCTTGACGATCAACTTTTCAACGCGGAGTAATAATTCCTCCAGGTTGAAAGGCTTAGTCATATAATCATCACCCCCTTTCTTCAATCCAAGTACCCTGTCTGCGCTGCTGTTTTTTGCACTGAGGAAGAGAATGGGTACATCATTATTTTGAATACGTATATTTTCACATACGGCGATACCGTCCATTTCTGGAAGCATTATATCGAGGATGATCAAATCGAAATATTCATTTTTGACTGCTTTGAGGGCAGCAGTACCATTATCTACAGCAGTAACTTCATATCCTTCCAGCTCCAAGTTCAACTTTAATGCTTCTTGTAGATTTTCTTCATCTTCCACCAGCAATATTGTTGCTTTGTTCGCTTCCTTCATATAATATTATTTGCTGATTTATTAAATACAATGATAATCATAAGTTACCGAATATCGTGCCGAGGTACGGAACCCGACTTTTCTGCATATCTCGAAACCTATTATAAATTTACTATAAAGCTTAATTCTAAGCGTGTTTAACTTGGAAACCGGGGAAGCTAATTTCAAAGCAAGTTCCGCCACCGGGGTTATCAATAGCCTCGATCTCGCCACCATGCTGTGTTACGATCCTCTTAGTCAAATATAACCCGAGCCCGGTTCCCTTCGTTTTGCGGGTGTTCTCGTTGCCCACGCGGTAAAACTTTTGGAAAATCTTCTCTTTTTCATCATCAGCTATGCCATCCCCCCCGTCTATAACCTGCCATTTCAGCAGTTTGTTTTCTTCGAATAGCCGAACAATAATTTCAGAACATTTCGGGGAATATTTCACGGCATTTTCCACCAGGTTGCTCAATACGAGGTTCAGCATAAATTTGTCACCTTCGATCCAAATATTAGGGCTGATATAAGCCTTTATTTCATGAGATTGGCGGTGCTTGATTTGTTCCAGCCCATGGCAGATGATCTCGCTTAGGTTTACAGGCTCCTTAAACAACTGTGCTTTCTGGTTCTCAAATTGTGATGCCAGCAGGATATTGTTGCACAGTTGATCCAGGCGATCGGTTTCCTTGATCGTATTATCCAGCAGCTTGTGCTGCTTTTCTTCATCTAACTTTCTTTTGCGGATGGTTTCCAGGTTGAGCTTCGCCGCGGCAATGGGAGATTTTAATTCATGCGTAACCGCCATCATGAAGTTCTGTTGCTGCTGGCCGAGCTTTATCTGCTTCCAAACGGCCCTGTATACCAGCACGGCACCGAAGAAGATGACGCCCAGGAAAGTAGCGCCTTCACCGAAAAACTTGAACGTACGCATATGCTCATCGCGCTCTATGCGGTACAATTCTTCTTCGTAAGCCACCGGGGTAACCGTTTTATCGATCCTTAGTTCCAGGTTTTGTACTTCGAAAGTTTTGATCTGGTGGCTTTGACGGAACAATAGAACGCCCCACCATACCAAGGCAAGAATGATGTAAAATAGTAGGAAGAAATAGACGAAGGTAATGCCCTTACCCGTCTGTATTTTTTGAATGACTCTCTTCATGCGCTATCGGTGCGCGGCTTTCTCAACTCTCAATCCCACGTTCATTACATGAGGCAAAGGGTTTTGCCGCATTTTTTGTGCAAAGGTAAAGAGATATTTTCCAGGTTGGTTAAAAATAGCTTTCTCCTGGATCAAAACTTGGTGTTCGTAGATATCGTCAATGCCTGAACCTAACCACTTCCCGTTGATATCTGCCAAGGGTAATTGAACCCTAACAGGCTCCTGCGCGGTAGAATCAGGGTAGGTGGTCATGATCGTCATCCAAAGATTACTGAAAGGGTAGGCATCCTCATGACGTATATTCACATAAATATTATAGTAAAATGCGGTATCTGCCGCTTGCAAATCCAGCTCGAAACTAGGCTTGAAGTCGTAAGTCCAATCATGCTGGGGGATTTCTATATTTTTCTCATAGACATCCATCTGCATGGGCTGGCAAGCCGACAAAAATAATAAGACAAGCGTTGCTACTGCTAAGCAATACTTCATAATGATATCGATTGTTTTAAATCCTTACAACACGTTTAAAACTTGTTCCTTGGCTTTTTCCAATTCATCTTTCATCATCACGACCCATTGCTGGATACCGGCATCATTAGCCTTGGAACCGGTGGTATTTATTTCCCGGCCTATTTCCTGCAACACGAAACCCAGTTTCTTACCTTTAGACGATTCATCTCCTTCTAATATCTCCTTGAAATAACGGCAATGATTGTTCAAGCGCACCAATTCTTCAGATATATCCAGTTTCTCCAGGTAAAATACCAGCTCCTGCTCCAGGCGGTTAGCATCCACGTTTTCTTTTCCAACATATTCCGCCAACAGTCCATCCAGCTTTTGGCGTACTTTATCTTTACGCAACGGATCCAGCTCTTTCACTTTTTCCGCGTACTCTAATATATTGTTAATCCTGAGCGCCAGGTCGGTTTCCAAAACGGCGCCTTCGTTTAGACGGTGAGCATCGAGTTGTTGTACGGCCGATGTAATTACATCTGAAGCCATCTTCCATTCCTCTTCACTGATTTGCTCGGTGGCGGGAGAAACCACTTCCGGCAACTTCATCAGCACATTCAGCATATCATCTTGGGGAAGATCCAAATCCAGTGCCATCTTGCGGATGCCATCGTAATAGTAACGGGCTAAAGTCGTGTTGATCACCACGGGGCGGGTAGCGCCGTTTTGTTTGATGTTAATCGTAGCATCGATCGTACCGCGGTACAGTACCGATTGCATGATGTTACGGATATCAAACTCGTAAGGCTTCAGCAGGGGGGAAAGTTTTAAATTTACCTCGAACTGTTTCCCGTTCAACGATTTTATTTCAGCAATGAATGTCGTTTCTCCTTGGGTCACTTCTGCACGGCCAAAGCCGGTCATGGATTTGAGCATATATTATAAATTGTTGGCAACAAACCTAGTTAAATTCATCCAAAGAAACTAGAAATGTTACTTGTTATTGAATAAAGCTGCCTTGATTTCATCGGCGGTTAAAGGTACGATATCTCCGGCTTGCATGTTGCCCAAGGTCAAATT
The DNA here is from genome assembly GCF_002557795.1 of Chitinophaga caeni. Lineage (NCBI taxonomy): Bacteria > Pseudomonadati > Bacteroidota > Chitinophagia > Chitinophagales > Chitinophagaceae > Chitinophaga > Chitinophaga caeni. The sequence continues at coordinate 1,115,936 of NZ_CP023777.1, forward strand.
CCCGATCCTGTAACGGATCAGGCGTAAAGTAGGGAAGCCAACTGCCGCGGTCATCTTGCGAACCTGGCGGTTTTTGCCTTCCGTAAGTGTTAGGCTGATCCATGGCGCCGGGATGCTTTTACGGAAGCGGATCGGAGGATTCCTTTCCGGGACACCGGGCGCTTCTTCAAATAATTTTGCCTTCGCGGGACGGGTATGGTGTGTTTTGCCGTCAACCTTTATATCAATCCCCTTATCCAAACCTTGTAATGCCTCTACTGTAATCGCACCATCTACCTGTACCCAATATTCCCTTTCATGGGCAAACTTGGGATCCAATAAGCGGTGATTCAAGCTCTTGTCATTGGTTAAAATCAATAACCCTTCACTGTCATAATCCAGCCTTCCCACGGGATAAACATCCTTGGGAACCTTAAAATAGTCGGCTAATACGGCCTTTTCTCCTTCCCGGCTAAACTGTGAAAGAACCTGGTAAGGCTTATATATAATAAAATAATGCAACGACACAACACTTGCTTTGGTTAAGGGACTGTAAATTAGTAATTTTGCGACATTCCCATTGGGAAGACAGGTACATGAGTAAATTTTTTGATACACCACAGTGCCAATACTGTAACAAGAACTTGGGGGATATTTTTGCCGACACAAGCGAGCAACACGCAGCCGACATTGCTGCTGTGAAGAAATGCGCCTTGTACAAGAAAGGGCAAACTATTTTCCACGAAGGCGCACAACCTTACGGTATTTACGTGATTAATACCGGCAAGATCAAGTTGACCCATAGTGGCGATGATGGCCGGGAACAAATTATCCGGCTGGTTCGTCCAGGCGACTTAATCGGTTACAAAGCATTAATCAGCAACCAAGCTTATACAGCTACCGCGACGGTATTGGAAGACAGCGCCGTTTGCTTCATTCCCAGGGATGTTTTCCTGAACGTATTGCTGAAAGACAATAGCCTTTCCCTTAAAATGATGCGCATCTTAACCAGTGAGTTGAGGAGGGCGGAAGAGAAGATCACCAACTTAGCCCAAAAACCGGTACGGGAACGCCTGGCGGAAACGTTATTGACTTTAAAAGAAACTTACGGTTTGCAAAACGATCAGCAAACGATTAACGTGATGTTGTCGAGGGAAGAAATTGCCAACCTCGTCGGTACGGCAACTGAATCGGCAATCAGGTTGCTATCGGAATTTAAAAAGGAAAAAGTAATCGATCTTACCGGGAAAAAAATCAAGATACTGCAACTACAACAGCTCATCAAGATGGCTAACCTGCAAGACTAGTTCAGCAACTTTACTGTAACAACCCAACATATGAAAGAACAATTCCCCATTACCGGGTTGTTGACATGACACCTTTCCTCCATGGCAAGCAAATCCTTCTTTACCCCGTACCTTTAAACCGGGATAACTTTTCCAACCATAAACATCTAGGCTTGTAAAACAATATTCAACCAAGCATTTCAACAAAATTAAGATGAAAAGTGGCAAGCAATTAAAGAAGTGAGGTTTAATGAAACACTTTACTGTAGCGCATTCCAGGTATAGAATGAAAAAAGTCTGGAAGTTGTTACAACCAGACTTTCTCGTTATGTGAATGGGTTAGTAAGTACAGGGAAACAAGATTCCCTACACAATATTAAAAAGAATTTCATCACAAAAGAAAAAATTTACAAAATATTTTATACACACAGCTAAGTTTTTTGTGGATAACGATACTTTTCTTGTTCCAAAATGTGGAACAATTTCTTCCTTGCTTCCAATTCATCGCTTCAAAAAATTGCTTTTCTTACACTAAGTATTACCATTTTGCTTGGATGAATTACACTACCTTTGTTAGCATTCTAAAAGTATTCTTATGAAGTTCGAAACACCGATCCCGGTTACCGAAATTGCTTCCATGATCGGGGCTAAATTAGTAGGTAATGCCGACTTGTTGGCAACCGGGCTAAACGAAATTCACAAAGTGGAACCAGGCGATATTTCCTTCGTGGATTTTGAAAAATATTATAACGCTTCACTTAATTCAAAAGCTACCATTATCATTATTAACAAGGAAGTAGATTGCCCCGAAGGGAAGGCGATCCTTGTTTTGGATGATCCCTTTAGCGCTTATGTGAGCTTGGTAAAAAAGTTCAGACCCTTCGTTCCCAGCACAAACATGATCAGCGATACTGCCGTGGTGGGCGAGGGTACTATCCTGCAACCCAACGTGTTTATAGGACACCATGTTAGGATCGGCAAAAACTGCCTCATCCACCCAAACGTTACAATCTACGACCATTCGGTAATCGGTGATAACGTCATTATCCATGCAGGTACTATAATCGGCGCCGACGCGTTTTACTTTAAGAAAAGGGCAGAGCGTGAAGTGCAGTATGATAAGCTGGAAAGTTGCGGTAGGGTAGTGATTGAAGACAACGTGGAGATCGGTGCAAACTGCACTGTCGATAAAGGTGTTAGTGGCGATACGATCATAGGACGGGGAACAAAACTCGATAACCTGATCCATATCGGTCACGGCGCGGTGATTGGTAAAAACTGTTTGTTCGCCGCACAAGTTGGAATCGGTGGCAAAGCGATCATCGAAGATAACGTGATCCTATGGGGGCAGGTTGGCGTTTCAAAAGACCTGGTAATAGGAAAAGGAGCAATCGTTTTAGCACAAAGCGGCGTACCTAGTTCAATCGAAGGCGGCAAAACGTACTTCGGCACCCCGGTAGAAGATGCTCGCCATAAGAAAAGGGAACTAGCTTGGGTTAAACGAATCCCCGAGATGTGGAATAAACTCAACAGTTAAAATATTGATATGTACCGCGCGTAGATAGGCATCGCGTGGTACATGTTTCCATAAATTTTGCAGGCGATGTTACGATTCTTCTTGTACAGCTTTGTTTGCCTTAGCTTATTAACTTTTAACAGCAGCTTCAGCGATCCCCAAGATATTTACCGCCCCAGCAATGAATGGCCCGTTGTAATAGCGGACGGATGGTTTTCGGCTAAAACATACACTATCGGTAAATACCAGGCAAGTTCTAAAACTAACGGCAGCAACCGAACCTCGATCTTCAGGACCTTTCCTTCTGCAAAGAATGTCTTTCACTATCAACTTACCAGTAACGCTAGTGAATACTTAATCACTTACGGCACCGTCGCAAGTATCTCGATCGATGAAAAAACATTACCCAAATATCTTCATAGCAAACATACGGGCAACGCAGACTTTTTCTATGCCGAATTAATCGATCAGAAAGATACTTCGCGGCCGCATTGGGAGATGATCATCCGTAAACCGCATTACCTTTCTTTGAATAAAAATAACATAACCGGTACTTTAAGGTCGGGCAACAGGAGTTTTATGATTTCGGCACATAATAAGTTTAGTTTCACAAATTCTTATGAAAAAACCTGTTATGAATTTAAAAGCAAGAAAAAGATACTTGCTGCGGTTATGTTGGATAAGCAACCGAAGGTTTGGGTGGAAGAAGGCTTGGACAGCTACGAGAGCCAAGTATTTGCCGCTGCCGTCAGCTCGCTATTACAGCAATAATATCTCATTCTCATTGCCTGGCTTTAAATTGTTTAAAGTCCGAAGCAATCCTGCTAATTGTTGCTTCCAAGGGAGTGTAGGAAAAGCCGGGTAAGAATTTGGGCAACTTGGTATTGTCGTAAAACACCTCTAATTGTGCTGTTCTTGCAGTCTCTCTAGTTATAAGTGGTTTTTTACCTGTGAACAACTGCTTCACTTTTTCCATTCTCCATACAAGTGCAGCCATCCAGGGTTTCACGGAGATATGCGGAGGCTTTTTATCAAGTTGTTGCGCTATCGTGGTAAAAATATCTTTGTACGTCCAGTTGTCGGCGGAGAGGATGAACCTTTGTCCTGTTACATCGCTATTCATGAGCAACATCATGGATCGAACTACGTCCATTACATCTACAAAGCCATTGATACCGGTAGTATAATACGGAAATTCTTTCCAAGCATTTTGAAAAAACTGCCCGGGACCTTCATCCCAATAATGGCTACCTAAAATTATGGAAGGGTTAACGATTGCAGCGGGCAAACCTTCTATCATTCCCCTCCATACTTCCATTTCACCGAGGTACTTGCTAATCGCGTATTGCGAGTTAGAGGAGCTTTCTACCCATTCTGCCTTTTCGGTAATCGTTTCATTTTCTTTTGCCCTGCCCAATGCAGCTACGGAGCTTACATGAACCAGCTTCTTTACACCTGCATCCAGGCACATATTTACCACGTTGGCAGTTCCTTCGATGTTAATCTTAAACAAACGCTCTTTAGCGCCCGGCTGGAAGCTAACGACCGCTGCACAATGGTATACCTGCTGTATTCCTACCAGGGCATCCTCTAATGAGAAGATGTCGGTTATATCACCTTTCACCCATTCCACCCGGTCTTTAATATCATCCAGTTGCGAAGGGATCTCCCGGCGGTACAATGCTCTTACGGGTTTGCCAGCCTGCACGAGTGCACGCAACAAGTTACTTCCCAAGAATCCGGTACCTCCAGTTACTAATATCATGAATACAACAGTGATTTAAAAAGATGCGTAAAGTTATAGAAAGCCTTTATTAGTTTAGAATCTTTCCGGGAATATCATCGATTTTGATAATCATAAAAACCTTTTCCTGTTTTTCGGCCCAGTTCTCCAGCGGCCACCTTCTCTACTTGTAATGCCCCGGGTTTAAACCTTTCCGCTTTTCCGAAGGCATCGTATAAAGATTGTGAAACAGCCAGGTTAACATCGTTCCCTATCAGGTCCATCAATTCGAAAGGGCCCATTTTGAAACCGAGGGAAACCATTAGCCGGTCGATACTTGCAATATCGGCAACACCTTGCCCGGCCACTTGCATCGCCTCCAGGTAATAATGCCTGGCCACGCGGTTCACGATAAAGCCGGGGGAATCTTTCACATGTACAGGTGTTTTACCGAATTGTTTCGCCAGCCCGTATATTTTTTCAGCGACTTCCGTTGCCGTCTGTTCCGCGCTCACCACCTCTACCAGTTTCATTACGGGAGCGGGGTTAAAAAAGTGCATCCCTACAACCCGTTCCGGCTGCGGCAGTCCGGCGGCAATTTCCTTTATGGGCAGCGATGAAGTATTTGAGCATAAGATTGTACCGGGATCATTGATTGCCGCCAATTTAGAGAATAATTCCACTTTCACGGCAACATTTTCCACGATAGCTTCAATGATAACTTCAGCTTTGCAGGATGAAATATCAGTAGTAAAACTTAAGTTGGATAATGTTTGGGCTTGTTGATCGGAGGAGATCTTTCCTTTATCCACCAATTTTTGTAATTGTTGACGGATCTTGTCCGCCGCCTTTTCTATCACGGCATCCTGAAGATCATACAAGATGGTTTTAAACCCTTTCCCAGCAGCTACCTGCGCTATACCGGCTCCCATGGTACCAGCACCGCATACTGCAACCGTAGAAATTTGATTGTTCATGGACATTGAATTGGTTCGCTTTCGATATTGATTCCGGCAATATCGTTATTCCGGGATAGAATACCAACATTACCGGCAGATATGGATGTTTTGTTCAGGTAGATAGCTTCAAAAAGAAAGGGCCGATGGTTACATCAGCCCTCAATTTATAATGCAGTTTCAAATTGTTTCAGGAAACGCAGGTCGTTTTCCGAGAATAACCTCAAGTCCTTGATCTGGTACTTCAACATGGTGATCCGCTCAATACCCATACCGAAGGCAAAGCCCGTGTATTTCTCCGGGTCGATGCCACAATTCTTTAACACGTTCGGATGCACCATCCCGCAACCCAAGATCTCAACCCAACCGGTTTGTTTACAAACGGAGCAACCTTTCCCCCCGCAAATAAAGCAAGTGATGTCCATCTCGGCACTCGGTTCCGTGAACGGGAAGTAGGAAGGACGGAAACGTACCTCGGTTTTCTCCCCGAACATTTCCTTCACGAAATGATATAATGTTTGCTTAAGATCGGCAAAAGATACATTCTCAGCTATATACAAGCCTTCCACCTGGTGAAAGAAGCAATGCGCCCTCGCAGAGATGGTTTCATTCCGGTATACGCGGCCCGGGCAGATAATCCTGATGGGCATCTGGCTAGACTCCATCGCGCGCACCTGCACGGAGGATGTATGTGTACGCAACAACCAATCAGGGTTCTGATGTACGTAAAACGTATCTGTCATATCCCTGGCCGGGTGGTTCTCATGTAAGTTTAAAGCGGTAAAGTTATGCCAATCGTCCTCTATTTCAGGGCCTTCAGCAATAGTAAAACCAAGCCGCTCGAAAATCCTGATGATCTTATTCCTCACGATACTGATCGGGTGCCGGGTGCCTAAGCGAATCGATTCCGCCGGCAAGCTGAAATCGATATCATTCTGAACGGCCGCGGCGCCGTCTTTCAAGTGACTAAATGCTTCATACTTAGCTTCTGCCAATTGTTTAAAGGCATTCAGTACCTGCCCGAACTCCTTTTTACGCTCGTTCGGCACAGATTTCATCTCGCCGAACATTGCTTTCACGATTCCCTTGGTGCCCAGGAACTTGATCCTGTATTGTTCCAATTCCTCGGCAGTGGCCGGGGAAAGAGCTTCAATCTCTTGTTTATAGGCGTCTATTTGCTGTACAATCTGCTCCATAAGGCAACAAAGATAATTAATTAGGCAGATTCTTCCACTAGGGTAAATTTTGCTAGGAATTGTATAATTCCTATATTTTAGCCCGGGACACAACTGAAATCAACAATTATTTTCTTAGGAATACTTAATTTCATATATGCCGCAAGCCATATATATAATTATTCTTGCTACTCTTTTATTGATTATTGCGGCATTGGGTGTGATGTTTTTCCGGGTACGGAGGCAATATAAAACCCAAGCCACTATCAATTATTTTACCACTTCCCTGTTTGGCAAAAACAGGGTGGATGAAATATTGTGGGATATTGCCAAGAACTGTATTTCCCAATTGCAATTTGAAGATTGCGTGATTTACCTTTTTAATGAGCAGGGGTCTAAACTCGTGCAAAAGGCAGCATACGGCGCAAAAAATCCAGAAAAGTTCGAAATATTAAACCCGATAGAAATTCCTTTAGGTACCGGTATCGTGGGATCAGTGGCGCTGTCGGGAAAATCGGAAATCATCCATGACACCACGCAAGACAAACGCTATATCGTGGATGACCAGCAACGGTATTCAGAACTTACTGTTCCCATTTTCTACGAAGGGAAGGTGATCGGAATTATCGATTCGGAACACCATAAGAAACATTTTTATACTGAACATCACAGGTTTATACTGGAACAAATCGCGGCAATTTGTTCAGCGAAGCTCGCCAAAACATTCGCGGAAACCAAGGCTAACTTGCAAGATATAGAGGTACAAAAACTACATAAGCAATTGGCGGAACTCCGCTTAATTACTTTAAAATCGCAGGTCAATCCCCATTTCTTATTCAACTGTTTAAACGGTATTTATAATTGTATTATCCAAGAACAGGTAGATAAAGCGGGGGCTTACGTCTCTCATTTTGCTAAATTATTGCGCACGGTATTAATGCATGCCGAGAAGAATTTTATCTCCCTGCAAGAAGAAAACGAGATGATTGAATATTACCTCGGCCTGGAATCGTTGAGGGCTGACAACAATTTTCAATATGAAATAAAGCTGGCAGACAATATCGACCCACACACTTTCTACGTCCCGGGTATGCTGATTCAACCTTTCCTAGAAAATGCCATCTGGCATGGCTTAATGAACAAAGAGGGCGACCGCAGGTTGAAAGTTCTTTGGCTACAGCCGGAAGATAACACCTTGCTATGTGAAATTACCGACAACGGCATCGGGAGGAAATTGGCGGGGCAAAACCGTACTCAAACGCTTAAGCATGATGCCTATAAATCCAAAGGCATGATGCTTTGCATGGAAAGGGTAGAATTGTATAAATCCTTGTTCAATACGGATTTCAGTATCGAAATAGAAGATCTTTATAATGATGAGATGCCTGCCGGCACCAAGGTTTCGATCAAGATATGCAGGAATGATTTCGAATAATCAAACCGGGTAAAAATAATTAGGCCGGGATAGGAATATCCCGGCCATTTAGTTAAACCTACAACTGTTACACTGTTTGTAACACTTAATCTTTATGCTGAACAGCTTTTACGCTGTGCCATTTTTAATTATAACTCAAGGGTTCCATATCTTTTTCCTTCACCGGCGCATACATCTTTTGACGGATGTATCGTTTGCTAGATTGTTTGCCCCATCCGAATTTCTGCATGATCCTATCCACGATAGCATATACAACAGGAACAACGATCAAGGTTAAGAACATCGAACTGATCAAACCTCCGATGATAACCCAGGCCAAACCATTCTTAGTAGAGGCCGTACCACCCGTTGCTAACGCGATCGGCAACATACCGATCACCATCGCGATGGTAGTCATCAGGATCGGGCGAAGACGGGCATTGTTCGCATGGATCAAGGCTTCATATGTGCTTTGTCCTTCTTCTTTCATCTGGTTCGTAAAGTCGACCAGGATGATGGCATTCTTCGCCACGAGACCGATCAACATGATCACACCCAAGATCGTGAAGATGTTCAAAGTATTATTTGTTAATGCCAAGGCAAGCAAGGCCCCGATAATGGATAGCGGGATCGAGAATAATACCACGAAAGGATAAATATAGTTATCATACAGGGCAACCATGATCAGGTATACCATGATGATGGAAATCAACAAGGCAGTACCCAAGGTGCTGAAGGAATCTCCTTGGTTTTCGGCATCACCGCCGAATACATAAGATACGCCAACAGGTTTGGACATGGTTTCCAAAGCCTTAGCGAACTCTGCCGTGATGGTACCGGACGGTCTGCCGATCGCTTGGGATTGTACGGAAACAGAAGTACTTTTATCCCGGCGCTCCAAGCGGCTCGGTCCTGAACCCTCCGTTACTTCGGCAAACTGTGATAATTTCACCAACTCACCCTTGTTGTTCACGAAAGAAATATTTCTAACATCGTTGATATTTTTCCGATTGAAATTATCAAAACGGATGTTGATGTCGTATTCATATTCACCTTGACGGAATTTCACTTTTGAATCGTCCGCCGTTCCGCTGAATGCGGTCTGCATAGTTCCTCCCACGGTTTCCAAGGTCAGTCCCAATGCACTCATCTTATCACGGTCAACCTGCACATTGATTTCAGGGTTACCGTCTTCAACCGATAATTTAACCTCGCTCGTACCTTCTATGGTTTGCAGTTTAGCCATGGCTTTCTTTGCGAAGCTCATTACCGTATCCAGGTCGTTACCCATCACAACCAACTCCACCGGCGCTCTTTGGGCAGTACCCAAGATACTCACGGGGGTTGTTTTAACCTTTACACCGGGAAGTTGCGCTGCCAACTCTTTCTTCACCTTGGTGGCGAAGATATCGGAAGCGTCATTACGATGTTTTTCATCGACCAACAGGACGGTGATTTCAGATTTATATACAGTAGCCTGCGAAGTACCGAAACCATCTTCACTCGTCTGACCAACAGTCGTGATTAACGAAGTCACTTCAGGTTTTTTGCTTAATACCTGTTCGGCCTTCAAAGTGGCTTGGTTCGTTTGTTCCAGGGAAGCATCTTTCGGCAATTCCAACATCACGATGAATTGACCGCGGTCACCTTGAGGAATGAACTCACCACCGATATAACCTTTCGCTAACAACATGAATGAAGCTACGAGCATCACGATGGAGATAACGATGGTCATCAATTTATGTTTCAACGCCCATTTCAATAATCCGGTCATCCAAGCGGTGAATTTATCCAGTTGGCGTTCGAACCAGAGGATGAATTTTTGGAAGATGTTTTTCCCGGTCATATGCTCCAGCTTACCGAAGCGGGAAGACAATAACGGTACGATGGTGAAAGAGGCGAGCAAACTTAACATCGTGGAAATCATCACCACCACGCAGAACTCTCTCAGGATCTTGGACACCAATTCATTGGTTAACGAGATCGGCAAGAATACCACCACGATTACCAGGGTGATCGAAGTAACGGTGAAACCGATTTCCTTCACCCCGTCAAAAGCCGCACGTACCTTATTTTTACCCATCTCCATGTGGCGGTAAATATTCTCCAATACCACGATGGCATCATCCACCAATATACCTACTACCAGGGAAAGGCCCAGCAAGCTCATCAGGTTCAGCGAGAAGCCCATGATCTTCATACCGATAAAGGTCGCGATCAGGGATGCCGGGATCGAGATCATCACGAACAGGGCGCTTCTCAAACTGTGCAAGAATAACAACATCACGGCAGCCACCAACACGATCGCGATGATCAAGTCATGAATTACCGAATCTGCCGATTCTAAGGTAAAAGTAGAAGAGTCGTTCGCCACATCGATATGCAAATTACTGGCGGCATATTCCTTTTCCATTTGCGCGATGGCTTTGTGCATCTCTTCACTTACCACCACTGCGTTGGCATCTGTTTGTTTTTGTACGGATAACGCGATCGCGCTTTTACTGTCTACGCGGGCAATCTTTTCGGCGTCTTTATGCGTGTCTTGTACATCGGCAACGTCACCGAGACGGATTTGTGTTCCATCGGGCGTAGTCGTCAGTACGAGATCACGTAATTGATCCACCGATTTATATTTACCGGCCAAGCGGATCAGGATTTGTTGATCCAAGGTTTTTACTTTACCCGTAGGGAAGTCAAGGTTGGCATTGGTAATGATATTTCTAACCTGTAAAATAGAGAGCTTATACGCTTCCAATTTTTTAGGATCGATATTAATTTGAACTTCCCTTTCTTCACCACCTGTCAATGATATCTGGGCCACACCCGGTAAACGGGATAATGCAGGTTGAATTTTTTTATCGACCAAGTCGTAAAAAGTCCTGGCATCCATGTTGGCCGTGGCGGCCAAGGTCATGATGGGCAAATCATCCAGTGAGAATTTATTTAAGGATGGCGGTTTTGCATCCGTAGGTAAATCAGCCAAGATGGCGTTCACTTTCCGTTGAGCATCTTGCAAGCCGATATCTACATCGGCATCATTATTTAATTCCACGGTAACCACGGATAAGCTTTCTGAAGATTTAGAAGTAATCTTCTTAATCTTTTCCATGGAAGCCACGGCATCCTCAATCTTTTTAGTGATGGTACTTTCCACTTCCTGCGGCGAGGCGCCGGGGTAAATCGTGGAGATGGTAACGATCGGGGAGGAGAACTTGGGCAACAATTCGTAGTTCAACGATTTGTAGCTGATAACCCCCAGCAACGTTAATATGGTAAACAACACCACGACGATGGTGGGCCGTTTAATGGATATTTCTGTAATCTTCATTGTTCAATGTTTTGAATCATGCTGTCAAACCCTTAGCTTATTTAGCTTCTGCTGTTTGTAAGCTCACCTTGGAGCCATCCACCAGGTTAATTTGTCCGCTGGTAATTACGGTATCACCTTCGTTCAATCCTTCACGAATTTCAACCCTGTCACCGTAAATATTTCCGGCAACAACTTTTTTCAACTTAGCGATGCCTTTTTCCATAACGAACACCTGGTTGCTTTTCACACCACCCACGAAAGCATTGCGGGAGATGATGATAGCAGGCTGCATTTGAGGCATTTCAAAATTGGCAGAACCGTACATTCCGGCTTTCAACGTTTTGCCGGATACGTTATCAACCACCATTTCAACAGGATAATTCAAGGTATTATCCCCTTTAGAAGCGATGAAAGTAATTACACCGGTATATGAAGTTTCTGGGAATACATTCGTTGTGATTTTCACTTGATCACCCTTATCGAGGTGAATCACCTGGGCTTCGGGCACAGACACTACCAACTTCAACTTGGAAACATCCACGATATCAAACATCTTGTTACCGGGGGAGAGGTAAGTACCGAGCTCCACGTACTTGGCATTGATGACACCGGATATCGGCGCTTTCACGTAAGTATCGTTTACCCTGCGTTGAGCAGCATCCAACCTGGCTTGCGCCAATTTATATTCAGTTTTTGAATCGTCTAATTGTTTTTGAGTAACCCCGCCGGTTTCAAATGCCTTTTCATTCCTTTGCTTATCCAGCGTAATTTTATCTAGGTTTACTTTAGCTTGTTGCAATTCGGTATTGAGCAACTCGTCATCCACCCTTACCAATAATTGGCCTTTAGAAACGACGCTACCTTCTTTTACGAGTAATTGGGTAATTCTGCCGGACACCTCGCTGGAGAAAGTCAGTTCCCTGATCGGTTCGAAATTACCGTTCGCGGTAAAGTTGCGATCAAATTCTACTTTAGCCACTTTTTCCACCAACACGGGTATAACCCCGTTATTACTTTCCTTTACGAAATCCGTTTTTTCGATATTGGCAGCTTTATTAGCATTCAGTTTCCACATAATGAAAGCCAAAGCACCAATAGTAAGAACGCCGTAGATGATAATTTTCTTCATGGCTATAGATTAGTTTAAGAGTGTTTTAAGGTTACCGTTAGATTTAATAAGATCAATTTCAGCGAGCTTGTATTGTAACAAGGCTTCATTGTAGCTGCGTTGTGCTTCCGCCATGGAAGTTTCCGCGTTGAGCAATTCGGTGAGATCTGTCAAACCCAACTCGTAATTGCTCTTGGTAGAAGTATAAACCTCTTCGGCCAACTCCACGTTTTCCCTTTGTGAACGGATGGTGTTAAGGTTATTGCTCAATTTCAACTTGGCATTAGCATAATCTGTTGCCAATGATAATTGGGATTCAGATTTGGCCATATCGAGTTGCTTGATGGTAGCTTCCGCCTGTTGAACGCGGGAGCGGCGGGCAAATCCATCGAAAATGGGTATTTTAACATTCAAACCTACGGAAGCCATACCGAACCAATTGGCGGTTGAGTTTCCTTTGAACAGGTCGAACTTATTACTCATCCCGTTGTAAGAATAATTGCCCTTGAGAGAAACGGTGGGGTAATACTCAGCGATGTAAGCCTTTCTTTGCAATTGCTGTAATTCTTGTTCCTTTTCTATCAGTTTATATTCCGTCCTGTTTCCAAAATTAAATACACCCCAATCTATATTACCCTCCGTTGCCTTCTCAATATCTTCCAAGGTAACGACCGGGAAAGTCAACGAAGCATCGTTAGGCATCCCCATTACCTGTTTCAATAAATTTGTTTGTTCTTCTACTGTATTCAGCAGGTTATTTTTCTCAGTTGTAGCGTTTACTAAGTTTACCTTGATCCTGTCGAGGTCGATCCTTCTAGCCAAGCCATTTTCAAATTGCGTAGTGGTTGTTTTTACAAGTTGTTTAAACTTGTCGATGTTCGATTCCACCACTTTAATTTTCTGGTTAGTTAATAATACGGTGAAGTAAGACCTGGCTACATTGTAGATCACGTCTTCCTCGGATTTAGCCGTTTGCAAAGCATAGTAAGCTTCCCCGCTCTTGGCAGCTTTCAAGCCGGTAAACACGCTGGCATTGTAGAGCTGCTGGGTCAAGTCGCCGGAAAGGGTACTATTATAAGTGGTACCGGCTTCGATGATGGTAGTTTCCCCGGGCTTGCCTTGCAGTTCGCCGGGAAGCACTAATTTCTGTTTGAGTAAATTATCGGTGAGACTAGCATTACCATTGATTTGCGGTAAAGCCTGGGCTTTCACTTCTTTAGTTTTCAGCTTACCGATTTCTTCATTGACACGGGTTTGTTGTAGCCGCTGGTTGTTTTTAAGCGCGTATTGCAAACATTCTTTCAATGTGAGCGGTTGTTCTTGCGCTTTGACCTGCGAAACACCTAATCCAATGAGTAGAATTAAGGATAATTTCAACCTTTTCATGAGTAACGTTTATTGCGTATTGTGTTTTATTCTTCTTCGTTGATGTTTAAATATTTATTCACCAGTTTATGTCCTTTCAAGGTGGCAATGCCATGGATATAATGCGCGGCCACCTGGTATAAAACTTCGTGTAAATCGAACTTGGCTACCGGGAAATGTTGCGGGTTAAAAGCGCTGTCTAGCTGTAGCAATCGCATATGCCTGATCACCGGGATATTGATATTTTTCCTATACAGCCCTTCTTCCATTCCCCTTTCCAAGTTCTTGCTTAAATAATCGGCCAAGAACCCTTCTTTAAATTCCATTATCACTTTCCATGAGGAGGGGAAATATTTTTCAACCTCGTACAGCAAAACCGGGTTGACGGTTTTCACCATTTTTTCGGTGTGCTCGAGGCCAAACACCAATTCTTCAATTGCATTCTTCGCCTGGCCATTAGTAGTCATAATATCATCTAAATGGCATTTCAACATGAAGGTGATGGCCTCTTGCACTAGTTCATTCTTATCTTCAAAATGTTCGTACAAGGTTTTCTTCGAGATGCCGCATTCCCTTGAAATATCATTCATGGTAATACTTTTAGCACCGTAAGTCATAAACATGCGCAATGCTACATCTAAGATTCTCTCTTGTGTTCCTGTTTGTTGCATGGCTATTTTTTAAGTCCTTCTACGAATATTTTTAATAATTGTTTCTGCCTATGTACGAGCACCTTGGCTTGTTCTTCGTCCAGGTCCTCGGTAATTTTCGTAGACATATCCTGGATGAAGCAATAACGTAACCCTATCCACGCGTGAAACAGCAGGTTGGCCGTTTCTTCCGGATCTACTGCTTTAAACTCACCCTTTTCAATGCCCTTGGAGATGATTTTAACGATGACCGCCATTTCACGTTTCTTCGCTTCCTTGATTTCCTCGTGGAACACCTTAATCGCTTCATCATTGATCAGCTTGAACAACTCAAGCCTGCAAAAGCGCTGGATAAATTCGTTCCTGATAGCGATCACATTCTCCAGCGATGCCACGGCCGATTCTACCTTCCCGGCTTCCTTCTCCAAGGCAGCTAAGTAATAATCCCCGATTTTTGAGATCACTGCTAAGTGTACACTTTTTTTATCCGGGAAATAATAATATAAAGACGCCTTGGAGCAACTGAGATCCTCCGCGATTTCCGTCATAGTGGTTTTGGATGCACTATAATGGGTGAATCTTCTTAGGGCGGCCTCGATGATCCTTTCTCTCATTTCGTCTTTATTCTCTGTATGCATTCAGTATTTGACTTTTTTAGTTACAAAGTCAAAAGTATAACTTTTTTGAAATTTGGTAACATAAGTTGACCTTTTTTCAGGGATTTAACATTTCCTTCACAGTCTTAAATATGATAAAAACAGGGTGGGTTTCCAAAAAAACATATTGAAAATCAATTTTTTATAAACACTTTGTAAACTTTTATAAGTACAGTAGTTTCCGTTCACGGAAAATGTCGATTTTAACAGAAGATAACATTTGGTGGCTTTTTTAGGTTGTTGTTTGTGGAGTGATGGATACTGACTATTTGGGTCGAAAAGTCAAAAATATCACGGATTTTTTGGGATTTAGGGATTTCACGGATGCTTTTTTGCGGATGATTTTTTGCGGATGATATTGGCGAGATAGTTAGTGGGGTGATGGTTAGTGGGGGAGACGGGAGTAGATAATTGAGGGGTGCGGTGGATACGAGGTATTATTAAGCATTAAGCCGGCTGGGAGCCGGCTTAATTTTATGTTTGCAATGTGTTGTTTTTATTTTTAGTTTAATTTTTCCAGGGCGGCTTGCAGGGCGGATAACATGGCGGGTATTTCTTCTTTTACGCATGTTCCCACGCTCAGGCGATACCAGGGAGAGGTTTTCGCTGCACCAAAGGCATTAAATGGTACAATGCCCAGTTTCGCTTCGTTCAAGATGTAGGATGTTACCGCGGCTTGATCTTTTAATTCGGTTCCATCGGCTGTTTTCTTGCCCACAAGATCCAGTTTTATAGTTAGGTAGATGGCTGCTTGTGGGGCGATGGCATCTACTTGGTGGCCGGCGGCTTTTAATTTATTGAACCCTTCATAGATTTTTACAAGGCGCTCCTCGATCTCACTTTTGAAGTGGGAGAGGTATTTATCCACGTTTTCCCTTTGAACCAGGTAGCGGGCGGCAGCTTTTTGCTCTGCCATCGGGCTCCAGGCTCCCACATGCGAAAGGATCGCTTTCATTTTTCCAATCACGTTGGCTGGTCCTAAGGCCCATCCAACCCTTACACCTGTCGAGGCAAAGGCCTTACTCATACCGTCGATGAAAATGGTGTATTTCTTCATTTCGGGACGCAATGAAACCGGGTTGTAATGCACTGTATCTCCAAATGTCAATACCCAGTACATTTGGTCAAACATTACGAATAAAGGCTTTTCATCGTCACCGCGGGATTTATTTTCCTCCAGCACCAGGTCACAGATCTCTTCCAATTGTTGTTTGCCGAAAGTAGTTCCCGTAGGATTTTGGGGAGAACATAAAGCCAATAAGGTAGCCCCCTTCAACAAGGGTTTAAGTTCTGCCGCCGTCGGCATAAAATTATTTCCAGGGGTAGTTTCCAAAACTACGTGTTCTGCTTCCAGGAAATGTGTATAGTGGTTATTATTCCAAGAAGGGGTAGCGTATATCACTTTCTCGCCGCGGTCTACCAGTGTCCGGTAAGTTGCATAAATGATCGGGCGACCGCCACAAGAAATAACAATTTCACTGGTAGGATCGTAGTTTAACCCTTCCCTTTCATGAATGAAGCCTCCTACGGCTTTCCGCAATTCAAGGATGCCGTCAGCAGGAGGATAATTCGTATAATGCTCTTGGTAAGCCTTCGTGATTTCTTGCTCAAACTCAACGGGGATGGGGAACACCTTGGGATCAAAATCACCGATCGTAAAGTTGTATATTTTTTCACCCTTGGCCATCTTCTCCTTAATCTCACCGGCCAATTTAATAATTTCAGATCCAATAAGCGTTTCGGCTAAATGAGATAGTTTCATAACCAAGATTTTTTTAATGTGATTATTAGTTTTTTGCGCCCGCAAAACTAACCCTATTCCATATATTCTCAAAAAACGAAGCGATTCATTCAAATATTTTAAAACAATTCTAACATTAATTAAAAATCGTCAATAAACGATTCTAAAACTGTCAAAATATTCAAGTGCGGTTAGCAATTTTAATATAGCCCTGGCATGGGGCCGGACTATATTGTTAACACACGATCGTTGAAAGAGTGTTAATAAATAAGTGGGTACGGGTTACGGTGAATTACAATTCTTTCTATCTTTGTTTGCATTAAACATAACTTATAGCAAGTAACCTTATGAAGTTTATCGTTTCGTCTTCTACTTTGTTGAAACAATTACAACAGATCAGTGGTGTTATTAACTCGAATACCGTTTTACCGATTTTGGAAGATTTCCTCTTCTCGATCGAAAAAAACGAGCTCACGGTAGTGGCTACCGACCTGGAAACAGTGATGAAGGTCAAATTAGAGGTGGAAGCGAAAGAAAACGGGCGTATTTGTATCCCGGCAAAAATCCTGATGGATTCCCTGAAGAACTTGCCGGATCAACCACTTACTTTCAACATCGACCTAAATTCTTACGCGGTGGAAATCACTTCCGACAACGGTAAGTACAAGGTGATGGGCGAAAACCCTGAGAACTTCCCGAAAGAACCGGCTGCCGAAGATGCAACTTCTTTCACGATGACTGCCACCGGCCTGATTACCGCGATCAACAAATGCATTTTCGCAGTGAGTAACGATGATCTTCGCCCTGCTATGACCGGCGTTTACTTCGAGCTGGCGCCAACGAGCTTAACTTTCGTTGCTACCGATGCCCACCGCTTGGTCAAATACGTGAAAACTGATGTTCAATGCCCGCAGAGCGATAGCTTCATCGTTCCCAAAAAGCCGTTGAACTTACTTAAAGCTGCCATTCCTGATAACGATACCGAGATCAGGATCGCTTACAGCAAAAATCACTTCTTCGTAACGCACGATAATGCGCAGATGATTTGCCGCCTAATCGATGCACGGTTCCCGGATTATAAAGTAGTAATACCCAAGGAAAATCCTTACCGCTTGGTAGTTAATAAAACCGACTTCCAGAACGCATTAAAAAGGGTAGGGGTATTCGCTAATAAAAGTACCAACCAGGTAGCATTGTCAATTACGGGTAGCGAATTACAATTATCGGCCCAGGATGTTGACTTCTCATTCGAAGGAAACGAACGCATGAGTTGCCAATATAGCGGCGAGGATATGCAGATCGCCTTCAATGCTAAATTCTTGATCGAGATGTTACACGCCGCTGAAGGAGACGAGATATCGATGGAATTATCCACTCCTACGAAAGCAGGTATTATCAAACCATCAGAGCAAGAAGCGAATGAAGACCTTTTAATATTGGTAATGCCTTTAATGCTGAACAACTAATTAAGATAATAAGAGTATAATTATTTTAAGCAACCTCCCAGGGGGTTGCTTTTTTGTTTTGAATAACCCCAAACACCGGTAGTATGTAACTCCTTGGTTTTTAAAATACAATTAAACACACGCTGACAAGTAATGATAATGTCTAATAAGTAAGATTCTCTGTATTAACTAATATTGACATATTAGTAATTTTATCAATTTAAATTACTTTGAATAATTCATTACTTTAAAGTTACATATAAAGTAATTTAATTGT
Organism: Chitinophaga caeni; assembly: GCF_002557795.1. Classification (NCBI taxonomy): domain Bacteria; kingdom Pseudomonadati; phylum Bacteroidota; class Chitinophagia; order Chitinophagales; family Chitinophagaceae; genus Chitinophaga; species Chitinophaga caeni. The sequence goes on from NZ_CP023777.1 coordinate 1,134,537, forward strand.
GAATCGCTTGTTAAGCGGCAATGAAAAAACATGTTAATTTACTTCCGACTTATACAAAAAGATTCTAATTTTATATTGTAAAAGATGCTATAAAGCGCATCTAGAAATTTACCCCATTTATCCCTTTTGGCCATCTCCTCTGCAAAAACGCATTTTATAGTGTGCAAGGAGTATTTAATTATCCAGGCCGTTTTTCAAAATGCATGCAGCAGGATTAAAGGATTGTCACTAACCGAGTTCTTTAAAGATCTACGTTAGTCGAAATATCAGCAGGGATTCCTATGTCTTACCTATTTAAAATTGAAGATTCCTAATGGATTGAGTATTAGTCTGGCAGTTTCCGCTAACTGGAATCTTTGAAGTATTGATTGGATTATATAACAATAAAAATAGTTTAAATAGATAAACATTTACGTATGCTACACTCAATAACATCATCCCGCATAGCCGGTGCTATCGCGTTTATTTTAGGGTTTACTATCTTGGTATTCTCATTCTTCCTGTATAATTCAAGCGCCCTGATAATTATGGGTGGTTCTGCTTTGCTTATTGGCATTGCTTCTACGATATTATCTCGTAGAACAACATTTGATTTACAATTATCTGTTGCAGGAATCATTTTCGCTTGCATCACTATTATCCTGGGCATTGGAATTTTAGGTGGTCAATAAGTGTATTGTAAGCTTTAAAATATATTAAATACCCGCTTTGCTTGTTCTTTTGAATAAGTGAGCGGGCTATTTCTTTTTACCCTTGGCGCCTTCACGGTGATAAATCTCGAAATAACCGGCGGCGGCATTGTGGGGAAATAAAACCATCACGGAGTCGTTAACATTCCTAACCAATAATGTGTCGATTAACCGTGTCGTATCTTCTCCTGATACCATATCACTCCAAAGCATCAAGGTGTCGGATACAATTTCCCATTTCTCGTAAATCAAGGCCGGCATATTCAGTCCTTTTATTTTTCCCCCTTTCATTAAATGAAATCCCTGTTGCTCTTCTTCCTTGCCTGGAACCGGTTGCCACCATCTGCCTGGCACTAATGTTAGGTCGATACTATCCCTTTGCAGTGTATCCGTCACAGCAACAGGGGGCGTATAAATTGTATCTACGTATTCTATCAAACTATCAGGGTAAGAGCTAATGGCTTCACGTTTCGTTTGCTGGCATGCCGACAAAACCAGGGAAATGAATATAATATATGCGGAGTGCTTCATGGTGATTGTTTTTGGATGAATAAATGCCCTGCATCCCTTGGCCTGCATTTAGAGCGTACAAGATAATACAAATATGATGCTATAAAATTTACATCGAATAAATTTCGTTATTCCAACGAATCTTTCTTAGTTTTACAGCACTTTAGGGGTGTTCCGGTATACATACCGGAACTGAGATGATACCCTCAGTACCTGATGCAGTTCATACTGTCGTAGGAAAAAGTTATACTGAACTCTCTCATCTATCACGCATCCTTAAAGTTTATTGTTCAATTAAATCTCCAATCTCATGGAAATTCATGTAAACAATAAACTTTATGCAGTGGAGCAGGGCGCAACGCTTGCTACACTCTTACAGTTTATTCAAATTCCTTCTACAAAGGGTATCGCTATCGCGGTCAATGATCAAGTTATTCCTAAACGAAGTTGGGATAATGTTTCCCTAAGCCCATCAGACCAGGTTACCATTATTCGGGCAACCCAGGGAGGCTAATACCATGATATAAATAAATAATTGTACTCGCTAGAATAGCGTGCAGCTGCTTATTGTTATAAATATAACAATAACGGCTACACGAAAATATTTTCATCTAAAAAATCATGTTCACATCATTATGAAAAATACGCAACCGATACCCGGGAGCCGGGAAGAAATTATAAGTAGAACTCCATTCCCTGCTAGCCAGAAAATTTATATACCCGGAAAAATCCACCCCGTACAAGTGGCCATGAGGGAAATCTCCTTATCAGGCACTCAAATTGATGATAAAACCATCGAGAACCCGGGGGTCACGGTATATGATACCAGCGGTCCGTATACTGATACTAATATCAAGATAGATATACGTGAAGGACTGCCTAGGCTCAGGTCGCCCTGGGTCGAGAAACGTGGAGACATAGAAACACTGGAATCTTTCAGCTCCGATTTCGTAAATCAAAACCAAGCCAAAACCCCGGCGGCTTTACGTTTTCCCAAAAAGCCGAAACCTTACAAGGCACTACCCGGTAAAAATATCACGCAACTGCATTACGCGCGGCAAGGTATCATTACCCCCGAGATGGAATACGTCGCCATCAGGGAAAACCAAAGAAGGGAAGCTATTCAAAACGGGGATAGCAACCTGCGGCAACATCCCGGGCAGGCCTTCGGCGCTGGTATACCGCCCGAAGGAATTACTCCCGAATTCGTACGAAGTGAAATTGCCGCCGGAAGAGCCATCATTCCTAACAATGTAAACCATCCCGAATCAGAACCGATGATTATCGGTCGCAATTTCCTCGTTAAAATCAATGCTAACATCGGCAACAGCGCCGTTACCAGCAGTATGGAAGAAGAGGTTGAAAAAGCAGTTTGGGCTTGCCGCTGGGGTGCTGATACCATCATGGATTTAAGTACCGGTAAAAACATCCATGAAACAAGGGAATGGGTCATCCGCAATGCCCCGGTTCCCGTCGGCACCGTACCTATTTACCAGGCGCTCGAAAAGGTAAATGGCAAAGCGGAGAACCTCACCTGGGAAATCTTCCGCGATACCTTGATAGAACAAGCAGAACAAGGCGTGGATTATTTCACCATCCATGCAGGGGTACTGCTGAGGTATGTACCGTTAACTGCCAAGCGCGTAACAGGCATCGTTTCGCGCGGCGGATCTATCATGGCTAAGTGGTGCCTGGCGCATCACCGCGAGAACTTCCTATATACCCATTTCGAAGAGATCTGCGAAATCATGAAAGCCTATGATGTCGCCTTTTCATTGGGCGATGGCCTTCGTCCCGGCTCCATTGCAGATGCAAACGATGCTGCCCAATTTGCAGAGCTCGAAACCTTGGGAGAATTGACCCAAGTTGCCTGGAAACACGATGTACAGGTAATGATCGAAGGCCCCGGCCATGTGCCGATGCACCTCATCAAGGAAAACATGGATAAGCAATTGAAACATTGCCACGAAGCGCCTTTTTATACCCTCGGCCCCTTAACGACCGACATTGCTCCGGGCTACGATCATATCACTTCCGCGATTGGCGCGGCCATGATCGGTTGGTTCGGTACCGCGATGCTTTGTTACGTTACACCGAAGGAACATCTTGGCTTACCGAATAAGCAAGATGTAAAAACCGGGGTCATCACTTATAAATTAGCTGCTCATGCCGCCGATCTTGCAAAAGGCCATCCCGGCGCACAATACCGCGATAACGCTCTCAGCAAGGCAAGGTTCGAATTTAGATGGAACGACCAGTTCAACCTGTCCTTAGATCCGGATACGGCGCGCGAATATCACGACGAAACGCTTCCGGCGGAAGGTGCGCGTATCGCGCATTTTTGCTCCATGTGCGGCCCGCACTTTTGCTCGATGAAAATCACGCAAGAAGTTAGGGAATATGCGCAATCACAAGGATTAAATGAAACGCAAGCCTTGGAACAAGGGATGCAGGAAAAAGCCAAGCATTTCGTAGAGCAGGGCGGAGAAATATTTCAATAAGATGATCTGGATTTTCTCTGCACCGGAATTCATGGATACTGAACATCTACAAATCCAGGCTTTATTGAACGCCGGCTTGCAAAAGTTCGTCGTCCGTAAACCCGGGAAATCTAGGGATGAATACCTGGCATTCTTATCACTATTCTCCCCGGGAGATCGAAAAAAAATGATCTTGGCTGATTTTCCGGAAATAGCAACCGGGATGGGATTAGGCGGTATCCATTTCAGTACCCAGTTGAGGACTCATTATACTTTGCAGCAAATCCTGTCTTGGCGACAAGGGGGAATGACCTGCACGACTTCAACACATGGAATGAAAGAGTTTGAAAGCCTAGAAGAAGATTTTGATTACCTGTTTGCCGGCCCCCTGTTTGAAAGTATTTCCAAACCGGGATATCAACCCAAAACACGGCATCAATTTGAATATTCATCCAACAAATTGATAGCATTGGGCGGGATACAAGCATCCGTTGTAGAAGTGGCCAGGGAGCTGGGAATTAAAAATATAGCCTTGTTGGGAGCCGTATGGTCAAACCCGGGAAAGGCAGTTGAAAATTACCTGGAAATAGCAAAATTATGGCGGCAAGGAAATATGTTATGAGTATTGCAGGCTTTGATCCCAGCGGCGGTGCCGGGGTATTAGCCGATATCAAAACATTTGAACAATTAAATGTTTACGGTTTCGGCGTTTGTTCGGCTTTGACGGTTCAAACCGATTCGGAGTTTTTATCGGTTGAATGGATGAGCGTTTCCCAGGTCATCGACCAAGCAATCCCATTAATAAGGAAGTTCCCCCTTCAGTTTCTCAAGCTGGGTTTAATGAAAGATGTTGACAGTTGTTTGGAAATCGTCCGAAGGTTGAAGCGGGAGCAACCGCATTTGCATATTACTTGGGATCCGGTACTTAAATCTTCCAGCGGGTTTACTTTTTATGATCCGCTGCTTTCAGGGCCACTGGAATCTTTATTACGCGAGTGTTTTTTAATTACACCCAATTACCTGGAAGCTGGATTATTAACGAGTAACGGTAACATTGAATTGGCCATGGGAGAACTGCAATCCTTGGCGAACGTATTATTAAAAGGCGGGCACCACCCAACGATGCCCGGGCATGACTTCCTTTATTTAAAAAACGGGCCTATAAAGCAATTCATGCCAAGAGAAAGCAATGCCTCGGGAAAACACGGTTCCGGTTGCGTATTAAGCGCCGCTATCGTTGCTTACCTCTCCCAAGGATTCGATTTAACAGAAGCTTGTTATAAGGCAAAAAAATACGCTTATCAATTTTTGATAAGTAATGATTCATTATTAGGATATCATCATGGATAAGATTATTTATATATCGCAAGGTTATCTTCCGGTTGACCATATTGAGCATATCAAGAAAGCATGTAATGCCGGATGCAAAAACATTCAACTGCGGCTGAAACATACGGAGTTACCGGAATGGTTAGCTACCGCGTACAAGGCAAAGGAGTTATGCGATACATTCGGTGCAAAATTATTTATTAATGATGCTCCGCAAATAGCGGCTACAGTTAATGCCTACGGGATACATGTTGGTAAAGAAGATATGCCTTTAGCGAAAGTAAAGCAGGATTTCAAACCGTTCGTAACAGGAGCTACTGCTAATACTTTTGAAGACATTCAACGCCATGCGGTACATCAACCGGATTATATCGGGCTGGGACCATTACGGTTCACGGAAACTAAACAGAAACTTAGCCCTATACTTGGCTTGGAAGGCTATCGATCCATCCTGCAAAAGATGCAATTACACGGTATTCAGATCCCGGTATTTGCCATTGGAGGAATCGGCCTGGAAGATATCCCGGGATTGATGAAAGCGGGAGTTTACGGCATCGCGGTATCAGGACTTATCACCCGATCTGCAAAAGCGGAAAAAATCGTCACTCAATTACAACAATTACTGCATCATGAATATACAACCACTTAAAATAGCAGGAAAAACATTCCATTCGCGGCTGTTCACGGGAACGGGGAAATTCGGTTCGCATTTACAGATGAAAGAAGCATTGGAAGCCAGCGATACGGAACTGGTAACCGTAGCTTTGAAAAGAATTGACCTGGAACAACCGGCAGAGGATATGCTGCAATATCTATCCTCCCCAAAGTTTGAATTATTGCCGAATACATCCGGCGCCAGAACGGCAAAGGAAGCAGTTTACGCTTGTCAAATGGCAAGGGAGGCCCTGGATACCAACTGGGTGAAATTAGAAATTCATCCCGATCCCAGGTATTTATTACCGGATCCTATCGAAACATTGATTGCTGCGGAAGCATTGGTAAAAGATGGTTTCGTGGTATTGCCTTACATCCATGCCGATCCCGTTTTATGTAAACGCCTGGAAGAAGTAGGCGTTGCTGCCGTCATGCCGCTAGGAGCGCCGATCGGTAGTAATAAAGGTTTAAAAACGGCCGACTTCCTTTCCATTATTATAGAGCAAAGCCAGGTGCCTGTAATTATCGATGCCGGGATCGGAGCGCCCAGCGATGCAACTAAGGCAATGGAAATGGGTGCAGACGCCGTCCTGGTGAATACGGCTATTGCAACCGCGGCCCATCCATTGAATATGGCCATTGCTTTTAAGGATGCTGTCATCGCGGGACGGATGGCTTACGAAGCGGGGCTACCTTCCGTACGCACACAAGCTGCGGCTTCCAGTCCTTTAGTTTCATTTTTAGAAAACTTGGCATAATGCAACATTCATTCTTATCAACATTTCTTCAATACGATTGGGATAGGCAAAAGCAAAACATTTATCAATTTACGGCGGGCGATGTATTAAAAGCTTTGCAGATGGAAAACCGCGGATTGAAAGAATTTCAAGCCCTGATTTCCCCGGCGGCAGTTCCATTCCTTGCCCAGATGGCGGGATTAAGCGAGCAATTAACCCGGCAAAGATTTGGCAATACCGTGCAGATGTATGTTCCTTTATATTTATCCAACGAATGTCAAAATATATGCACTTATTGCGGGTTTAGCTATAACAATCCCATGCACAGAAGAACGTTGACAGGCGCGGAAATGTTGCAAGAAGTAAACGTGATAAAGCAAATGGGCTTCGATCATGTTTTACTGGTTACCGGCGAAGCTAATAAAACCGTGGGCTTGGATTATTTCAAGAACGCCTTGCAAATTTTACAGCCGCACTTTGCCAACATCTCCATGGAAGTACAACCGATGGATGAAGAAGATTACAAGATTTTAAAACCCCTGGGATTACATGCCGTACTCGTGTACCAGGAAACCTACCACGGGAGTGATTATAAAAAACATCACCCTAAAGGCAAAAAATCCAATTTTGAATACCGCCTCGAAACACCGGATCGCCTGGGTAGAGCAGGGATTCATAAAATAGGTTTAGGTGTTTTGATAGGCTTGGAAGACTGGAGAACTGATTCCTTTTTTACAGCGTTACATTTACAGTATTTACAAAAGACTTACTGGAAATCGCGCTATAGCATTTCGTTTCCAAGATTACGGCCATTCTCCGGTGGATTAGCGCCCAAGGTTGAAATGACGGATAAAGAATTAGTGCAATTAATCTGTGCTTACCGCCTCTGTTTCCCGGAAGTGGAACTCAGCTTATCGACCCGCGAAGAAACCAATATGCGGGACAATTTATTCAAGCTGGGCATCACCGCGATGAGCGCAGCTTCCAAAACGAACCCCGGTGGCTACGCCGTAGAAAAAGAAAGCCTGGAGCAATTTGAAATTTCTGATGAAAGATCTGCCGAAGAAATTGCCCGAATGCTGCGGAAGTCCGGATATGAACCGGTTTGGAAAGATTATGAAAGATCGTTTGTCGATTAAGAATCCAAAGCGATGTTATGATTGCATCGCTTTGCAACGAAAAATTTAAAATGCTTCACCGATCGACAAATAAAAACCCTGTTGTCTTTTTTCACCGGGAGCTTTTTCTCCCCAACCGTAATCAATGCGGATAGATAAGCGGGAGTTTTCATCGTAGAAATAACGAAGCCCTAAGCCGTAATTAGGTTTTAACTTGTCTAATGCAATATTATGATTCGTGAAAACGGCACCCGTTCCACCGAAAACTGCCAAGGCAAATTTTGGTTGAAGATTGAATGACCATAATTGTAATCCCAACTTAGGATCAATTAAAAACCGGTATTCAGCCTGTATCCCGGCAAAATTTTGGTCGCGGTAACGACCGGGATAATACCCGCGCATAATATAATCACTCCCTAATTCCGATAGCATATAAAATGGTAAAGCATCGCCCTGCACACTATTCAATTGACCATTGATGCCGACCGTACTCTTTTTAGATATTGCGAAGAAATGACTGGCCTTTCCTTCCAGCTTCCAGAACGGCCGGGTGCTTAAAAAATCTAAAGCATATGCCGCGTTCGCCCTCAGGAATGAGCCCCGGGTCGTATAATTTTGATTATTCCTATTATCATATATAGCCGAAACGCCCAGGAAAGTGCTGTGGCCGCCATTCTTATCCACTAGGTTCATTTGGGGATAAATCCCTTTATCTTCAGCCGCACTGTATTCATCATATTGATATTGCAGGGAAAGGCCGGCATAAAACTGGGGGAGTAGCCTACGCTCAACCTCCGCTAGGAACTTGAAGCGTTTATTATCCAGCAAAGTTTTATCCGCTTCCCTGGTATCACTGCCGATCCCGTAAAAGTTAATAGGAAAATCGTGATAACGTAGTTGTCCCTTGTAATGCCATAGGTTTCCCGGCGACCAAAAATCGGCCTTGATATCTGCTTTATATTGATGTTCCGTAGTTAGGCTCGGGATGAAAATAATAGTAGAGTTCCGGGTTCCGGCTACGGGATTTTCCTTATCCAGGTAAAAAGAATACAGCACCGCGGCGCCTATTTCCAAGCCTTTTTCCGGGGCATAGCCCAAAACGGGAATAGGCAGGAAGCGGCTTTTCCGTAAAAGCGAAGAATCTTTTCCCGGCGCAGTCTTCAGCGTATCCTGCGAATGACGGGTATTATAAATCCTGATTTGTGCATTTGCCGAGAAGAGCAACAAACCACCAGCCAAAGTCGTGATAAATTTTTTCAACATAATTACTACAAAGGTGCAAAAGAACAGGCAATCCCTTTCGCAAAAAGCGTACTAGTTTTTTAAGGGCACATCGCGCGTTGCCTGATTTCTTCAAAACTATGTTCCACGACTAATTCACCATCTTCAAAAACTGTTACCAACAAATCATCCAATTCGGGCGACTCATCCTCTTTCAAAGTTTCCAATTTTCCATCGGGCAGGCGTACTAACTTCAGTTTTCCCGCTTTAGATTTCTTGAAGGAAGTCCTCATTTTTCCCTGGGAGTCCAACTCTACCGGGGATTTCATCACATCGATACCTTTTCCGTTAATCTCTGCATAAGAGCACTTCAAAGCAAACTCCTGGGTATCTCGATTCACTTTTTGCAAAAGGGCGCCACCCATGCCCAGCACCAGGTTTTCAGCGCTGATACCGGCCTTTTTCAAGGCGGCATAAATCGTGTGGATAGAGCTATAGCTAATTCCATCACCTTGAATCACCCTTACTTGCGGTGGCAGCACTTTATACCCCTTCTCATTTGTCGTGAATCCGAATTTATCAAACAGGATGTCAAACACCGTCAAAAGTGTTAAAACCGGATCACCGGAATCGGGCCTTATAACCAAAGTCCCGTCTCTTTTCATTACTTCATCTTTCAAATCCGTTCCCCAGTATTGTTCACACGCCCTGAAGATGTTGTAAGAATCGGAAACACAGGCGACAGTCCCTGTGGGGAAGGTAGCGAGTACATGTTTAAAGACGGTTAATTCTCCGCTTTCCCCTAACAAGGTACAAATGGAATGCTCGGTAGCAGGTATAGATAAACCGGCAGCCTTTGGCGCCTTATAATAACGGGAAGCGAAGGTAGAAGCCGCGATTGTATCGCTACCTGAGAAGTTTACCAGGTGGGCGCTGCCGCCCAGTCCGGCGCTTTCGACAGAGCTGACACCACGGAAACCAAAGTCGTTCAACACGAAATCTATCCCCGCTTGAGCCGCATCGCTGGCAGTCTCTTTATAATATTGTTTTACAACTTTTTTAACCTCCCGGCTTAATGTTGCCACGGTACAAGGATACCATGATTGCATCAACAAGGTTTCCAAGAAGTTCGTTAACCAGTAACAGTCCGGATCGGTATTCTCGATGGTCATCATTACATTTTTAACCGGCACTACCGTTCCTTCGGGAACCGCCTTGATTCTAACCGGCAACTTTCCCCCGTGTTTTTCAACGATATAATCGAATTTACTACGATCGAAAACATCATTTCTCCCGAATACTTCTAATAAAGTTTCTGCTGCTTCATCAATTTTTTCCTTGGTAATAACCGCCCCTTGCAAATAGTGCTTAAGAAAATATTGCAAGCCGTAAAACACGGTTTCGCTAAATTTCCCCCCGCGGCTTTCCATATAAGAATAAACGAACTGCGTTCCGGGCATATACAATTTATGGTGGGAGTATTTATAAGCATCGGCTAATAGGACTAGGTTCATGTCGGTCATATCCAAGAGTTTTAAGTTTCAATATACCAATCATCCCAACAAAAAAACGGTTGTTCTGTTTGGCCCGAGGAAAAAAATTATTTCCCGTGTTAACTTCTTAAGGGAATTAAATCGATTTAAAGCAAAACGAATAGCAATCACCATTAGAAGTATCATTTGCGTAATTATAACACAAATATAAAAACTCTTACGAATTAAAAAAATATTTTATTGTTGAAAATACGCAAAACAAATTAACTTATTAGTAATCAATAGATTAATGGATTTAAATGTAAATAATAAGGGGCAGCTATTGCAATTTTACGGTTGTAGAGAGATACAAAAGAAAGTAGTTGCAAAGGGAGTATAAGGGGTGAGCAAATCCATTATGGAGTAGATTTTCCATACATTTTTAAGCCTCTTTATACAATTCATCCGGCAAGATAATATCAAAGAGAACCTAATACAGCCATAAGCTTTTCTCCAATGAACCAGGAAGAAAATATAGCCATGGTGAATATTTTTTGAAGAAAATACAAATATGGTTAGCTAGATAAAAAAAACTCCTCGCTATAATAGAAGCAAGGAGTCAATCCTTTATTATTCAGAACTTTGACCGGCTCTAACTGATTTAATCTTTTGTGCAAGCTCTACTGTTAAGCCGATATGTGAACTAGTTTGAAATAATCTTTCTTTAAAAGAAAACGGAAGTTCATTCAAAGACTTATCATCATCAATAATGACGAAGTCTTCATGCTGCATCTCACTATTTAGCCAATTGACTATTTCATCCTTCCTGCTTAAATGATCCGAGTTTTCAGGTAGGGATCTAAGATGATCGATATGAATCCCTCGATTTTGGAAAATTTGCTTCCATTTTTTAAGGGTATACTTAGATTTATGGGATGTTGTAAGCACGATGGTATCGTCCCCAGTAATTAAGATCTGAAGAGCATGGGTAGCCTTACTACTAAAGGCAGGAAAGCCATCCTTCAAAATTTCAGGACGTTTCCAACTCGTAGCGGGAACCATTACACCATCTATGTCTAATAAGTATAACATCGCATACAAAGGTACAATTATTCTAATAATCGGTTGAAATCTTCTATAGACATATTGTTCAATTCAGCATTTAGACGGTTATGCATTTCTATATCTTCCTTCGTATCCCAGTCTTCTGTTTCAAAAATCACTGATTTCCAATCAGTAATATTTGGATTGCTCGAAGTCTCACCAGGAACTCTTTCTACTGTTCGGTCAGAAAGAAGGGAAGCAATATATCTATGATGTCCTTGACAGATCAACTCACCTTTAACCTTTATTCCAGGTAGTCGAATGTCTTTTAACATTTTCCTATGGATCCTACCGATGATAGGCACACATAGTTTAGGCTGCGTAGGTTTTAACTCGATTTCGTTTTCTCGAATCAACTTTTCAATCTTTTCTCTTGTAACCATTTCATTCGTTTTTCATTTAATTAAGTTAACGAATTTATATTGTTGGATTACACGATCAGTGAGAAAATTTAATGAGTAATGTAGCTTCGGTTTTTGAATAGTGAAGACTATAAAAACAACTCTTTACACCTCGAAAAAAATCCCTTCCTTTTTCAAGGCATGGTATTTCTTCTCATCGAAACTATACAACTGCGCCGGGCGGCCTTGTTGCGGATGCTTTTGTTTTTCAGGTAAGGTCTTTAAAAATCCGAAGGATAAGATCTTCTTCTGGAAATTCCTTCGATCAACCGATCTTCCTAATAGATGCGTATATAAGCTTTCCAACTCGGCCATCGAAAATTTCTTTCCCAGCAACTCGAAGCCGATCGGCTCATAGCGGATTTTATTCCTTAGTCGCTCCTGCGCCAAGGCAATGATTTCTTTATGGTCGAAAGCCAGGAAAGGAAGTTCGTCGATCGGGCACCATTGTGCTGCTTCAGCATCGGTATCAGGCGCCAGTTTAAAGTTGGATGGATCCACTAATGCATAATATGCGATAGAAATAATCCTACCGCGGGGATCCCTCTCCGGTGCTCCGAAGGTATACAGTTGTTCCAGGTAATTAATGGTAATGCCGGCTTCTTCACGTAGTTCCCGCTTGATGCCGTCTTCGAAGCTTTCATCATTGTGCACGAAACCACCGGGCAAAGCCCACTTGAATATATGTGGCGGTATTTTTCGCTTTATCAGTAGCACGGAAATACCTTGCTTGGCAGAATAACCAAACACAACGGCATCTACCGTTACCCTGATATGCTGTTGGATCAACAATGATTATGGTTTAAAGTATTTTTCTAACTGGGTAACCCCTTTCCGTGGGTTGATGAATAACGGGTTCTTCAAGGGATCGAATACAATTATGGTGTTAGCTTCCCAGGCATCTTGCGGAACGGGGAGCACGATCGCCACTTCTTGCCCGTTAGCGCGGCGGAACAGCAAACTATCATTCTGTACTACTTTTTCCGGGAATTGCTGCGCCTTTAAATATTCGATGATCTGCGTCTTTATCTTCAATACGCTGTCTTGCAGGCTATCATTAAACGGCTTATTACGAACGATGAAGCATTTCTCGCTAATAACTTCGTAACCTTCTTCAGACATCCCTTTCCGCTTATTGTTACATGCCAGCAGCAAGCTAAAACATACACATAAACTACTAGAGATAAATAGGCGCATCGTCATCGTTTATATAAATTTATCCTGCAAGATAGTCAAATCACGCGGGAAGGTCAAACCCTCAACGATCATTGAAAAGAAACAGGGAATTTCTTCTCTTCATTACCCCTCTTGATGATTACTTCTGTTTGATCACCGGATTTGAACTTGCCCAGGGCCGACATATAGCTTTCCATATCCTTTATATCGTAATTGCCCAGCTTTACAACAACGTCTCCCACCTGCAAACCCGCTTTCTCTGCAACTTTACCGGGCGATATGCCGTCAATCCTCACACCGCCGGCGCTGTACGTATAATCAGGCATAATGCCCAAGGTTACTGAGAACTTGCCCGTCGACATTTTCGGCTCTTTTGTTCTGGCAAAAGCCAACTTGGGTTCATCTTCGCTATGCTCTATGATTTCGTAAATGATTTTCATCACGGTTAGTTCACCGGTGTAATTAATCTTATCGGCATCATCCGTCGGTTTATGATAATCTGTATGCGTGCCGGTAAAGAAGAAAAGTACCGGGATATCTTTCAAATAAAAAGAAGTATGATCGGAAGGTCCGATGCCGGAAGAATCATATGTGATCTTTAGGTTTTTGGGTAAACTTTCAGCGATTATTCCCGGCCAAGCGGGGGAGGTACCGATCCCTCCAATTTGTAAGCCCTTATCATTCGTTAACCTTCCTACCATATCCATGTTAATCATGAAATTGGCGGTGTTTAAAGGTACCGGGCTATGCTCCACGAAGTATTTAGAACCGAATAGTCCAAGCTCTTCCCCCGAGAATGCGGCGAAGAGGTAGTTAAATTTCTTCAGCTCGCTATCTTTTAACATACGCGCCAATTCGAGCATGGCGGCGGTTCCGCTGGCGTTGTCGTCGGCGCCGTTATGAATGGCTGATCCTCCCGGCGACAGTGAATTATGATCTTCACCATGACCGAGGTGATCGTAATGCGCACCGATGATTACTGTTTGTGCCGCACCGTTATCGATATAACCGACTACGTTCGTTCCGCTGCGTTTTTCAGTTACACGATCTACGGAGCAGTCTACTTTAAAGCTGGTAACATTTTCATCTTCAAAAATGGAACTGCTTGCTTTGGGGAAATACAATACCGGAACGGGTAACAAATCCAGTTTTTCAAACTTCCATTTTTTTACGAGCGCAGCGGGTATATCGCCATTATAAAAAATCACGCCCTTTGCCCCGTTCGCGATAGCTTCATCAGCTCTAGCTTTATACCTGGCCAATGGATCAGCATGGGGATTATCAACTTTTTCCCAGTCTGCTACATTCAATATCCATACATTTTCAGGTTCATTTACCAGCAATATGACATCGCCTTTAGCTGATTTATTTCCGCTGAAAGGCATGATTTCATAGTCATTACCGGGATGCATCTTTTTATCATTTAACAATAGGTGCGTATTTTTTCCCGGCAACCAGGCCTCGCTTACTTCGAAAGTCTGTAAATAGCCTTCCGTACCTTTCGCCGCCAGCCCGCTGGCTTTCATTTGATCCGCGATATAAGTATAAGCGAGCTTTTCCCCGGCAGTACCGGTTCTCCTGCCTTCCAACTTATCATCGGCCAAATAAGCCACGTGGCTTTGCAGGTTACTGATCGTTTTACGATCTGCTTTCTTTTGGGCATGTACCGCGCAAGAAAATGCCAGCGGCAGCAAGAGTAGGTAAGTTTTCACAACAAAGTTGATTTACAAGACAAAATTAGTCGATTAAAGATCACGAAACCGCCAGTCAAACAAATACATATTTCGATAATATGTGTAACCTGGCTTCATTACCAAACAATAATCATACAAAAGGACAGTAAAATCGCCCGATCAATACACGCAAGCGTCAACAATTATTGCACCAATTTCACCCCAACAGAAATTAAATCCTATTTTTGCCGGGCTGTTAATATAAGATAACAGCTTATTTCCAATCAATAAACCAATATATTATTAATTTTTTCTTTTTATGAAAAATACACCCTTTACAGCAAAGCATTTGGCACTTGGCGCGAAAATGGCTCCTTTTGCTGGTTATAATATGCCCATTTCTTATACTGGGATCAATGATGAGCACCTTGCCGTGCGCAAGAATGCCGGAGTTTTCGATGTTAGCCATATGGGTGAATTTATTTTGAAAGGCGAAAATGCCCTGGATCTGATCCAAAGGGTAACGACTAACGATGCTTCTAAGCTTACTGCCGGGAAAGCGCAATACAGTTGCCTGACCAACAAGGAAGGCGGCATCGTGGATGATCTGTTGGTTTACTGTATCGAGGAAAATAAAACATATATGCTGGTAGTTAATGCCAGCAATATCGAGAAAGACTGGAACTGGATCTCTCAATTCAACAGCAAGAATGTTGAAATGCAGAACATCTCCGACAAAACTTGCTTATTAGCTGTACAAGGCCCGAATGCCACCAGCATCTTGCAGCCTTTAACCGACTTGGATTTAGTAAATATGAAATATTACACCTTCGTGAAAGGCACTTTCGCAGGTGTAGAAAACGTGTTGATCAGCGCGACCGGGTATACCGGAAGCGGCGGTGTGGAAATCTATTTTGAAGATAAAGACGGCGCCGCCGAAAAAATCTGGGATGCGATCTTTGAAGCGGGTGGCCCCAAGGGATTAAAACCGATCGGTTTAGGCGCCCGTGACACCCTTCGCCTGGAAATGGGCTTTAACCTTTACGGTAATGATATTGACGATCGTACTTCCCCATTGGAAGCCGGCTTGAGCTGGATCACCAAGTTTACCAAGGACTTTACCGCCAGGGAAATATTGGAAAAACAGAAAGCCGAAGGCATCCAACAAAAATTGGTGGGCTTCGAAATGATCGACAAAGGTATTCCCCGCCATGATTATGAAATCAAGGATGCACAAGGAAATGTTATCGGAAGGGTAACTTCGGGTACACAAGGCCCCACTATTCAAAAAGCCGTTGGCTTAGGATATGTAAAAACACCTTTTGCCGCTTTAGATACGGAGATATTCATTGCCGTTAGGGATAAAAGCCTGAAAGCCAAAGTGGTAAAAGTACCATTCTTGGGCTAATTTTCCCAGGAACACAAAATTTATTGCCCGGTGAAACGTTAGAGGATAGCATTGCCCGAACCATATCATACATTTTATTGAAAGATTTTTAATTTTAATCGCTATGCCTACTATTCACCTGACCACTGTCATTCATGCCCCCATTGAAAGGGTATTCGACTTGAGCCGTAGTGTTACCATGCACAAGAAAAGCATGCAACACAACGGGGAAGAAGCAGTGAGAGGTCGCACCAGCGGACTGATGGAACTTAATGAAACCGTTACTTGGCGAGCTAAGCACATCCGTAAAGTGAGGGAACTAACAACCAAGATCACGGCCATGCAGAGAAGTCATTTTTTTGCCGATGAAATGACGGAAGGTGATTTTAAATTTCTCAAGCATGAACATCATTTCAAAGCAATTGAAAATGGTACGATCATGATTGATCTTTTTGAATTTGGCACCCCCTACGGCAGGATGGGCCGTTGGTTTGAAAAGTTGTACCTCGCCCGGTATATGAAAAATCTCTTGAAAGCCCGCAATAAAGCAATCAAGGAATATGCTGAAAGCGACAAGTGGCGCGTGGTTTTATCTTAATATAATAATATTGAATGAGCGTAGAATCCAATAAACCGAAGTTAGAAGTATGCCTTTCCCCGGCATTGTTGCACTTGTTTGATGTGAAGAATAGCATCGTGGTAATTATCGATGTTTTAAGGGCTACTTCAACGATCTGCACCGCTTTGCATAACGGCGCTGCCAAGGTGATCCCGGTGGCATCCGTAGAGGAGTGTGTAAATATCGGCAAACAATTAAACGCCATTACCGCCGGGGAGCGCGATGGTCAAATTGCAGCGGGTTTAGAGCACGGTAATTCTCCTTTTGAATATTCCCGTGACTTTATCGAGGGTAAAGTGTTGGTGCTAACAACGACCAACGGTACCAAGTTGCTGCATATGGCTACGGATGCCATCCAGATCGTAACGGGGTCATTCCCTAATATCAGCGCTGTTTGCGATTACCTGGTGGCGGAAGGGAAGAATGTCATCTTGGGATGTGCCGCATGGAAGGATCGCGTCAATATGGAAGATACTTTATTCGCGGGTGCGGTAGTATCCAGGATCAAGGAACATTTCGCGGTAGATTGCGATTCCGCGATCGGTGCGGAGAATTTATACGCCGCTGCCAAAGATGATCTTTTCGAGTTTATGAAAGGAGCTTCCCACTTCCAACGTTTGGCTAGATTTGGTTTGGAAGAAGATATTAAATATTGCCTTACGCCCGATGGCGCCAACGTTTTACCATTGTTTAAAAATGGTGAGCTGATTGCGGGGTAAAAATAAAAAGTAGCGGAATAAGTAACTTCTCCGCTACTTTTTATTCTTTTATAACAATGCCCCTATTTTCTGATAGATATTCTTCACTTCAGAAGTTGGCTCAATATTGTCTTCATAATCAAATTGAATCGTAGTAACTGCTTGATTAATTGGATAATCAAATATCAAAGCCAAAACCCTTCCTTTAAATTTCTCGGAAATACTCTTCAACGGTACAGGACATGATTTATCGGGATCTATAATTATTTTTGTCGGCGCAGCTTCCATTGATTCCCCGGAAAATATATAATGAACTAACTGCAATTTTTTATCGTTAATGACCGTATCGGAAACGGTATATTTTTGGCCAACATAATAGGGAAATGTAAGTTTCATCCCGACCATTTTCTTCTGAATCGGCTCCCAATTCACTTTTCCCGGGTCTAATTCCTCAATTGATTTAAATTTGAAATAATTAAACTTCTTCAGATCAAGTAAATGATAGCCGGTACGGATAACTTCCTGGCTCATGGTGGAATTGACTTCCACGGTATGCCTGGCGCTATTTAATTCGACACCGATAGAGCCGTTATAATAAATGGTATCTGTTGGGATGATTACAATAGGCTTCGGCCTTCCCGGTTGTTCCTGTATACAAGTTATTTTCACAAGGCCTATGTCAACGATACCATTTACCGGGGATACATTACCACGGACTGTTAGCAACGAGACAAAAAAGAAAATTGTTTTTATGTAGATCATTATTATCTATTATGCGTAAAGCAATCTGTACATACAATTAACAGCTTTTACCTTATTATAACAAATAACTATTAAAAATCTACCGCTTCTGGCCTTCCGTTTCTTCTCCAACAAAAAAACATTACCCCAATCTCCTCGCATCCAAAGAATAACGCCCGCTGCCACCGACAGCAAAAAATATCATGATGATTAACATCGTCAACGGGCTGGCAACGCCTGCAAGCGTTCCGTCAAAATTGATTTTTACTAATACGGCTACAATCATCGTGAACAGCAATAATATCGCCCCGATTCTCGTATAAAGTCCTAATAATAAGCTGATTCCGCCGATTAATTCCGTTAAAGATGCCACGATGCCCCAAAATTTCGGAGCTGCCGAAATGCCTACGAGCTGCATAGAGCCGCCCACGGCTTCCCAGGTAGCGCTGCCACCCGCCAACTTCATAATGCCGAAAACGATGAATAAAGTTCCGATCCCGATGCGTAGCAACAATAGGGCTACATTTTGTTTTTTCTGAATACTTTCCATATGATTTTGTTGAGATAAGGCATGCCTTACCCATACTCACAGTCGCCTTACCTTCACATACATACCTCGATTTTTATGCAAATTTATCATGGAAATGAAGCGGGAGGAATAGACAGTTTTTCATTTTTATTGGACTTTTTTTAGGATTTTTTTTGATCCGGGCAGATCAACGATGCGGTTTAGAGTATAAGGCAGGCGGCGAAGGAACAAGTTTGGCCTCCACTCTACCACGCGAAAGCCCGATTTTAATCCTTACATTTTCCACAAATTCTGCTTACCTTTGTGGATTGCCTTTTCACGAGCCTAGGATTTTTCTAATGTTTTAATGTGTGTTACCCAGGCAAGTGCCAAAAGAAAGGCAGAGGTTTGAAATATGTCATTACCCCATCTGTTAAAATACATATACAATAACGGGACCGACGAGGTGATCCGTAGGGGTAAGCGCATATTTGCATCCGGTGGCGTAGAACTAATTGAAGCAGATCCTGTTCTGAAATCAGCCTCCTTCCGTGTAAAAAGCGATACCCATGCTAACTATTACCGGGTTTCAGTGAATAAATATCACGATTCCTCGGCTATTAGCGTGCGTTGCCAATGCCCGTATAACTTAGGAGAAATTTGTCGGCACGAAGCCGCAGCCTTGTTTCAACTGCAAGAAATGCTCGACAAAAACCATTTTGAGAACTTCGATTCTCAATATGATCAACAGCATACGGTAATCAAGATGCGTACAATCGACTTGAAAACCATTAAGTTGTTGACTTCCAGCAATATTTTTGCCGATGCGGAAAAGCTATTGCGGAAGTATCATCCTACTATCGTATCTGCAAAAGACGAGAAGGTAGAAGCCATGTTGGAATTGCCCAATGAAACTTACCAGCTCATTATTCAGAAAAACGAGGAAAGGAATTTCGATACCCATTGCCAATGTGATGAACATGAATTTGCATTGTGCGTGCACAAAACCGCCCTGTTTTTACATTTGTTAAACCAGTACGGCCCGTATTATTTCGACTCCCTACGCAATTGGGATAAAGAAAAGAATAAATTATTGTCTTTATACGGCTATTCCCTGGAGGATAACCTGGATGGCAAGTTTGCGTTCTCTTATAATAACGGTAAACCTTTCCTTCGCGTTCTTGATCCAAGTATCAAGAAAGTGGAATCGGCCATGCCTTCTCCCAAGGAAGAACCGCCAACCCAAACAATTGCGCCGAGCAAGAGAATAGGGGTGGTGCTGAATGCCAATGAAACGTTATATCCTTATTTCTCCGTTGATCTCATCACCGGCGAAGCCAACGAAGAGGGTGATGCATTCGTAACGCTGATCAGCAAACTTGATCTCACGAAGTATATCGATTACTATCAATTCAAGGAGCAGGATCGCGAAGTCATTGCCCCTACCAGGAAATTGCAGCAATCGGAAATCAACAAGTTCCTGAATAAAAATTCTCCCTTTGCCGGGATTTGGGATAATATCATCCACGAGTCGGGCGATTCTCTTCCCACCGATACGAAGGAGCTGATATTGGAATATTTACATCCCAAGTTGGTGAAATATTTCAACCAACTCAGCGAGCAACCGCTCGTATTCATATTAAAAGAAAGACAGGCTTTTAAAACCAAGAGCTTGTTGCCGGTCAATATCACGGGCGAGCTGTTGCAGATCAGCCTGCACACCAAAGTGGAAGGCGACCAGGTGATCATTACCGCCTCCGTTCAAATCGAAGACGAAGAAGTGAATCTTGCCGATAACGAATGGAGCAGCCCCATGGTCTTTATCCATAATTCGGATGCTTACCTGTTTAAAATTCCTTTCGATGCGCTACAGGCCGAACTCTATCAAAATCAAGGCAACGTAAAAGTACCTTTATCCGGATGGGGGCAATATTTGAACGAAAATTTATTGCCTTTAGGTAAGGATTATCCCATTTCTTTTGATCCGGCTTTAATGGCTGAAGTGAGTGGCGAAATACCGGAATACAGGGTGCAGTTAAAGGAAATCGGTGATACTTTCGTTATTCAACCCACTTTCAATTACCGCGGTCATGATGTGGAGTGGAACAATGAAACCCAGATCACGATCCAGGAAGATAACAAGGTGCTGGTGATTCACCGCAACAAGGAAGCCGAAGAAGAATTTATCCAGAAGCTGCGTGGTTTGCATACCAGCTTTGCTGCACCGACAAACTTTAATTACTTCTATTTAAGATCTAAAGAAGCGCTGGTGAATAACTGGTTTTTCAACTTCTTCGACACGTTGAAGGAGATGAATGTCCGCGTATTCGGCTTTGACAACCTCCGCAATTTTAGATTCAATACGCATAAACCCGTTACCAATTTACAGGTAAGCTCCGGCATCGATTGGTTCGATGCGCAGGTAGAGGTTGTGTACGGGGACCAAAAGGTTAGCATCAAGGATATTAAGAAAGCCTTGGCTAACAAGCAGAACTATGTTCAGTTGGCCGATGGCACCCTGGGTTTATTGCCGGAAGAATGGCTGAAGAAATATTCTTTACTGTTCAAAATCGGTGAGGAAAAAGACAAGGGCGGCCTGAAACTATCTAAGTACAACTTCAACGTCATCGATGAATTGTACGAGTTTATCGATGATGAACAAGTGCTGCGCGAACTGGATGAAAAAAGAACGAAACTGGTGCAATTCGACGAGATCCGTCACCAGCCGCTACCCGGTAATGTGAACGCCAGCTTACGTCCCTACCAGGAGAGTGGTTTCCAATGGTTAAATTATCTCGATGAAGTGAAATGGGGCGGTATCCTGGCAGATGATATGGGTTTGGGTAAAACCATTCAAACGCTCACCTTCATTCAACATTATAAAAATAAGCACGGCAGATGCTTGACCCTCGTGGTTTGTCCTACTACGTTGATCTATAACTGGGAAAACGAGATCAAGAAGTTTACGCCAACGATCGTGCATCATATACATCACGGTCCCGCAAGGATCAAGTCGCCGGAAGCATTGCGGCCATTCGACGTGATCATCACTACCTATGGTACATTGCGCAGCGACATCCAGATGTTTATGAAGCTCGAATTTGATTACGTGATACTGGATGAATCACAAGCGATCAAGAATCCGCAATCGAAAGTTACGAAAGCGGCGCAATTATTACATACCAAGAATAGGTTAGCGCTGAGTGGTACGCCGATGCAAAACAACACTTTCGATATTTACGCGCAGATGAACTTCTTAAATCCGGGCATGTTGGGTAGCATTGATTTCTTCAGGAATGAATTTGCCACACCGATCGATAAGTTCCAGGATGAAGAACGGAAAGATCACCTGCGTAAACTGATATATCCATTTATACTCAGGAGAACGAAAGAGCAAGTGGCGAAAGACCTGCCGGAAAAAATCGAAACGGTCATCTTCTGCGAAATGGATCACGAGCAAAGGCAGATTTACGATGCCTACCGCAATACTTACCGTTCCAAGATACTCGGCGTCATAGAAGAGCAAGGGATGGAGCGTTCGCAATTAACGATCTTGCAAGGTTTAATGAAGCTGCGCCAGATATGTGACTCTCCCGCGATTTTGAACGAAACGGAGCAGTACCCGAACCATTCAGTCAAGCTGCACGAGTTGACCCGCGAGATGTCAGAAAACATCAGCAATCACAAGGTACTCGTATTTTCGCAGTTCCTCGGCATGCTGGGTTTAATCAAGGAGAAATTGATTGCTCAAAAAATACCGTTCGAATACTTTGATGGCAGCACTTCCACAACGGAAAGGGAACGCGCGATACAGAACTTCCAGCAGAACAGCGAATGCCGCGTATTCCTCATCTCGCTGAAAGCGGGTGGTGTCGGTTTGAACTTGACGGCTGCCGATTATGTTTACATTGTCGATCCTTGGTGGAACCCGGCAGTAGAGCAACAAGCCATTGACCGTACGCACCGTATCGGGCAAACGAAAAATATTTTCGCGTACCGCATGATCTGTAAAGACACGGTTGAAGAGAAGATATTGGAATTACAGGAACGTAAGAAATCCTTGGTAAAAGAAATTGTTGCCGATGAAAATGGTTTCGTGAAGAAGTTGACAAAAGAAGATGTGATGTACCTATTCAGTTAAAGCTAATTTTTAAGCGGTAACGGGATAAGAATAATAAATAATGGCAACTATATACTTGTTAAACCCATATCTTAAATATGGGGAAAATTAAGACAATTCATTTCCGTAAGGAATAATATCATTTGGCGTAAGGTTTAGGGCTATCATTAGTTTGATAACAGTAGTGATTTGGAGGTTGGATTCTCCCTTTTCAAGTTTTTGGACTTGATTATACTCCATATCAGCCATTAGAGCTAGTTTCCTTTGGCTTAATCCCTGCTTAGTTCTTGCCTCCTTGAATTTAACAGCAATAGCGCCTAATATCTGCTTATCCAGTAAGTTATTCATACCTGAAATTTCAGCCAAAAATATGAATTATTGACGTATAAATATACGTCAATTCAATAAATTTTCGTACTTTTGTGTAGCAAAGGCTTCCAAGCCCCGCAAAAATGGTTAGTCCATGATATATAAGAATGGAAATAATCAAATCATTTAATGGATTTAATAGAAGTTATGCACTGTAACAATTTATTAGATATAGCGGAAACATTCAGGGATAAAAACGTTTGTCTGGATTACTTAGCTTCAAAGCGGTGGAATGGTAGCGTGTATTGCGTTTTTTGTGGTTGTAATAATGTGTATACCTTGAAGGGTAAATACAGACGATATAAATGTGGAGATTGTCGCAAACAGTTTTCAGCTATCAAAGGAACTATATTCGAAAATAGCCCTATTCATTTGCAGAAATGGTTTATGGCGATTTTCTTGATAACTACTCATAAGAAGGGTATTAGTTCTGTTCAATTAGCGAGTAGTTTAGGGGTTACCCAAAAGACCGCGTGGTTTATGGCTCAAAGAATACGGTATGCTCTAAAAGTGAAGTCCTTTGACAAAAAGCTGGATGGAGTGATTCAATGCGACGAAACATTTGTTGGAGGTAAAAATAAGAACCGTCATGCTCATAAGAAAGTTGCAAATTCACAAGGAAGGAGCTTTAAGGATAAAACACCTGTATTAGGTATGTTGCATACTGGTGGTCATTTGAGATTAATTGTTATGCCAGATACAGCATCAGCATCTATTCAACCAGCCATAAAGGAACATATTGCAGAAGGTTCAATCATAGTGTCAGATGAATGGCTAGGATATAATGGGTTAGATAAAAAGTACTTTCATATTGTTATGGATCACCAACAGAAGGAATTTGTAAGAGGTGCTTTTCATACCAACAGTATAGAAGGATTTTGGGGGTTATTTAAACGCGGTATAATTGGAGTTTATCATTATCTAAGCAGGAAGCATTTACAAAGATATTGTGATGAATTTTCTTTTAGATATAACAATAGGTCTATACCCAATAGTTACAAGTTTGAAAGTTGTTTAAATAGTGTGAATTGCAGGCTAACTTATAAGGAGTTGATCAATAAAAATCAACCTGCAATTCAGTGAAAAGCTCTTTGAAATAAGGGAGGATATGAAATTTCAATCCTCATCCATGCTTATTAAGGATTCTTCTATGAATGGTTCGGTATTCTTTCTATGCCCATCAAACCAAGTACACATATATGTACCAGTAAACGATTCTGCAAGAAAATGTGATTTAAGTGATGTAATAGTCATGTTAGGGCCACCTGATTTAAGTGCCACAATATCTCCTAGCTTAAATTTTGGATTGGTATAGTTGTTATCTGTCATAATAGCAATAAATTGACGTTAAGATAATTTAAAAAATAGAATCCTTATCACTATTTAAAAGGTACAGAATTATAATTAATGGTAGTACTTATAGAGAACAATAGTGATATTCAGGAGAAAAGATACAATACTATAGTTTTAAATGATAAGACTGATACAATTGTCATCAATACTCCCAAAGGAGAAGTGTGTTTTACAGACACTATCTCAAAAACTGTGTAAATTATAAAAATCGGGGTTTCACTCCGATTTTTTAATTTTAAAGTATATACAGTTTTATGAAGACAGAAGATTTTTTATCAGACGACTTTCTGAAGCAGTTTAAAACGGCCGATCAACTAAACAATTTCCTGGCCCAGATTCAGAAGCGGGGCATTGAAAAGATGCTGGAAGGCGAACTTGATAGCCATTTAGGCTATGATAAGCATGAGCCCAATGAAAGTAACAATAGCCGTAATGGGTACGGTAAAAAGAAGATTAAGACCAGCTATGGTGAATCTGAAATAAAAGTTCCCAGGGATCGTGATGCCAGTTTTAACCCTATGATAGTACCTAAACGCGAAGGAATGGTTCAGGGGCTGGAAGAGATAATAGTGTCTTTTTATGCCAAGGGGATGAGCGTATCTGACATAGAAGAGCAAATAAGGGAAGCCTATAAATTTGACGTTTCCACGGCCACTATCAGCCGCATCACCAGCCGTGTGACTGAAGATATTGTCGCCTGGCAAAACCGACCGTTAGAACCGGTTTATCTCATCGTTTGGATGGATGGCATTGTGTTCAAGGTACGGGAGAACAGCAAAGTAGTGAATAAAACCGTCTATATCGCTGTGGGCCTGAAGCGGGATGGCCTCAAAGAAGTGCTAGGGATGTGGCTGGGTAAGAATGAGTCAGCCGCTTATTGGATGACTGTACTTACTGATCTGAAGGCCCGTGGCTTGGAAGATATTCTAATAACGGCCACCGATAATCTTAATGGCTTCACTCAGACTATCAAATCAGTGTTCCCTCAGTCTGCCACCCAGGTTTGTGTCGTACACCAGGTTCGTAACAGCTGCCGCTATGTTGCCTGGAAAGATAAAAAGGAATTTACCGCAGACATGAAAGATGTTTATGCCGCACCGACCAGGCAAGCTGCGATGGCGGCTCTTGATGCCCTGGATGCTAAGTGGAGCGCAAAGTATGCCTACGCCATCAAAAGCTGGCGTGAAAACTGGGAGGAACTGACTGTCTTTTTTGACTTCCCCCTGGAGATCAGGCAGATCATCTACACAACAAATCTCATCGAAAATCTAAACGGTAAGATTAGAAAATATACCAAAAACAAGCTATCCTTCCCTACAGATGAAGCCGTGCTTAAATCCGTATACCTGGCTTTGCGGGAAGTATCAAAAAAATGGACCATGCCCATTAGAAACTGGGGCATGATCCTGAATCAGTTTTTAACTATTTTTGATAAAAGGGTGAGAATCTAATTATTACTCTGATTCCCCGATTTTTAAGTTTACACACTTATTGAAATAGTCCCGTTTTACATTAGAGCAGTTAATGAAATATGCTACTAAATTCGCCCAAACTTTCCATCATTGCGAGCTTAAGTCCTATAAATTCAACGTTTATAAAAGATATGATACTGATTTGAAAGCAACTGTTTATGGATGCTTTAGTCATTGATAGTTGACATTAAAGACTCAAAATCTGCCTCATATCCTTTATTTTCCTTCCATTGAATAAGTGGTTGCCTTTCTTTATTCTTTTTTATCTCACAAAGGGAATAGAAAATAATATTTTCCAACTTAGATTTGGGATTAGTCAATATAAACCAAAGTTCGTCATGAGTTTTATCCGAAATAACTAAAAAAGAGGTTTCTTCATTAGAACGAATGTCGCAACCAGCAGAAAGAAAGAGTTTAACCAAATTCTTCCGTATCAAAAAAAGTTCATCTAATTTATTAATTCTAGTATAAGAAAAGAAGAAAAAGTTCTTGTCTTTATTTGCATTAGCCATATAGAGTAAAATAGGTTTTAAATACCTTAAATTAGCAAAAAAAACCGGGATACCAAACAAATAATGAATGCCTAGTAAATCAAAACATACCAAACCTTCAAATGCTGATAATAGTGAGAATAAAGACAATTTCTCCCTGTTTGAGGAAGCTATAAAGAAGATAGCCAATACTCCCAAAGAGGACGTAGAAAAGGCTGTAAAAGAGGATAAAAAAAAGGAAAGGAATAAAAAGAATGGCTAGTAAAAGCTATCCCCGTAGAAAAACATTCTTTTTAACCCATAAACAGAAATAAAATATCGGCCATGCTACTAAATAGCAAATAATACTGCTAACTGTAGTAACCCATACCGCCCAACTAACAGAAGGTGAATAAATTATGATGGGATACAAGGAAATCATGAAAATTGTGCAGGAAATAATACCAATCCACAATTTTCTTAATTGTATGCGTTGTTCGTCTGCTTGTTCATAAATAGTTTCAATGCCTTTCTTTTGGGGTGTTACGACCATTGATGGCTCTCCGTTCCGGGAATCTATTAAAAAGGAAAATTCCAATTTTGCTTTTCTATTTAAATAAGGAACTTCATAAATCCTATTTCTAGTAATATAATCTATCCCATTTTGTAATGCTCTTTGTTCAGCAGGACTTCTTTCTCTTGTAACATCGGAAAAATCAGTAAAAACGGCATTGAAGGTATTGTTAAATTCTTTCTCGAATTTCAATGCTCTATATGTATTATTCTGCAATAATTGAGCAGAGTTCTCAAAAATAGTAGCACCTTCATTGACGGTAAGATGTATTGAAAAAGCATCCAAATCTACGTTATTATCATTTTTCAATTCGAGATACACAGAATATAAATTGTTACTTACTTGACCATTGTATAATATTTGAATATTTCCCCCTGGTACTTGTCCTCCCAATGCTACATGACGAACAATGAGCTTTTCCCGTAAAAAAATAAGCCTATTTTTATATCGCTCGAAGAATAATCCACTAATAATTCCCAAAAAGAAAGTGAGTATTGGTGCAATTAAGGGAATCGGAATGTTAATATTCATAGTGGGGTATTTAAATCCTTGCAATTATATAAAAGAAATAACAATTAACAAAAAAGCCGTTAAACTAATAACGGCTTTTTGCTTAGTTGCTAAAAATCCCTACTCTGAATTGATACATTAGATACAGCATGTTGATACATGTTAATATCCAACCAGCTATCCTTAATCCTTTACCCTTTAGGTTTTCATTTTCCTTTAACCGATAGTAAGAAACGATTCCGGTGATAAAACCTACAGGAATAAACAGAATAGGAAGAATAGCAAACCCTCCTAAACCAGCCGCAAATGTCATAATTGCAAATGGGTCTGTTTTTTTCTGCTCTTGTTCCATAGATTAGTTGATTTTAGAAACAGTTCTAACACTAGCATCTGGATATTGGGCTTGTGCGATCCTCTTAGCTTCAAGATCAGATGTAGCTTCAATGATTGGGGTAATGGTACGGGAAATGCCGTGGTTATCCTTAATTACCACCATTACGGAGAATTTGTGCGTGGTTGCCATATGTAAGAGATTTTATCTTCCAAATATAATACACATACCTGTATGTGTGAAATATTTTTTCAGATGAAGATTCTTTGTGGTACTAAAAAGTACCACCAATGGCCGAAACCTTGCATAGCCCAATAGAACAGTATGTAATCGATAAAGTAAAAGAGAAAAGAATAGAAAAAGGCTATTCCCAAAAGGAACTAGCCTATATGCTTGATGTTTCAGTAGGATTTATTGGTGATGTAGAGAACCCTAAGTATAGAGCTAAATATAACCTCAATCACCTTAATGAACTTGCCAAGATATTTGAATGCTCTCCTAAAGATTTTCTTCCTGACAATCCTATTGTATGATATTTTAATCACATATAAATCATATACGGGAATGTAGTATATTTATTAAATGAAAAATAATAACATACTCGCAAAGATTCGTATTCAGCATACACAAGGCGCTGTGATAGCTTCTTTTACCGATTTTGAGATTTTTAAAGAAATTTCTCTTAAAGAAAACAAAGAGTTTAATAATTGGGAAATTGGTGTAAATGATAAAATCGGAATAGAAGGAAAAGAATATACGGTTAAATCGATTTTTACAATAATCCATAATGAAACAGTCAAAAATTCTGGTCAATATGGAATGAGTGCAGTTGTAGTTGATGAAAGGAATGAATACAATTTTGAGATTGTATATTACGTTGAATGATTCAAGCTATTTCTTTTTACAAAAGTGGCTAAATGAAAATAAGGATGGAATTAAGTGGAGCTAATTAGAAAAGCAGTATTAACTATTTATTATAAATACTAAATGGACTGATACATTCAGTCCATTTTTTTATTTAATGATGGGTTAAACAAGTATATAGTTACCTAAATAATTAAAAAACCATCTTGTTTGCTGATTACGAACTTGTAAATTCGTAAGCGGTTCTCAAGATGGTTTTTTATTCAATAGTAAAATATGCCTATCAATCTATCACCCAAAGTATATACCCGGTTTCGACTGGATCCCAGTGCAAGACAATTATTCCTGGCGGCATGCCTGGAAGCGGCCAAACATTTACAGTGGGACGTTACGTATTTATCGGCCAACAGCTTTATAGCAAGGGACAGGGGAGACATTACCGGGGAAATACATGAAGTAATATTTCATATTATCGGTGAATCGGGGGAAATCATCAGCAGAACTATTACCAATAATAATTCCAAGGCCGACCGGGAAGAAAACTCACAGGTCATTAGGGCGATCAGCCAAGAGTTTAACCATGTTTGGAATAGCCACAATACACCCGGAGGGCAAACACACCTGGTAGCTCAATGGCAAGAGGCCATTGCCCATTACAAAAGTATAGGCAAAGATAAAACCGCGCGCAACAATGATTTCTTCAAGAACATTTTAGGGATATTTATTCCCGGGAAAGGTTATGAAGTAACGCCGGTAATCATAGGCTTGAACGTATTAGTATATATATTAATGGTAATAACCGGGACCAATCCCATTGACCCTAGCGTGGCAGACGTAGTGAAGTGGGGCGCGAATAACAGGGAATTGGTAATGTCGGGACAATGGTGGCGATTAATTACATCGGCGTTTTTACACGGTGGCATCATTCACTTATTATTCAACATGTATGCCTTCGTTTATATCGGTGTTATGCTAGAACCGATCTTAGGCAGGCTAAGATTTATTATCGCCTATGTTCTCGCCGCACTTTTAGCGTCCATTGCCAGTATTTGGTACCACGATGTTTCATCGGTAGGAGTGGGGGCATCCGGGGCCATCTTCGGCATGTATGGCGTATTCTTGGCCTTATTAACAACAAATTTCATCGACAAACATGTTCGTAAAGGCTTGTTAAGCAGTATCGGTTTGTTCGTGGTATTTAACCTGGCCATCGGCGCCGGTGGAAATATAGACAACTCTGCACACATCGGGGGATTGATCGGCGGTTTGATTTGCGGGTATATTTTCTACCTAAGCCTGAAAAAACCGGATAATAAATCCCTTTTTGCCAATACTAATTTCTTGGCATGCCTCGTAATTTTGGCAGTTTGTTGGTTCTTATTAAGATCAATACATTAATTTATTCCTTTCTCAAGTGGGAATTTAAATCCTGATTTAGTTCTAA
Organism: Chitinophaga caeni; assembly: GCF_002557795.1. Taxonomy (NCBI): domain Bacteria; kingdom Pseudomonadati; phylum Bacteroidota; class Chitinophagia; order Chitinophagales; family Chitinophagaceae; genus Chitinophaga; species Chitinophaga caeni. Next base: position 1,164,561 of record NZ_CP023777.1, read on the forward strand.
TTTTACCTTTTAGTGGGAAAAAATCATAAAATTTGGAGTTCTGAACTCCGAAATCGGTGTTCAGAACTCCTAGTTCGGGGTTATTTACACCAACGCCGGGGTGCGTAACACCGGCTTCGCAGCCCTGGACTTCTCCGTCGGAGTTCTGAACTTCAACGATGGAGTTATTTACTCCAAATATGTCGATTTCTGCTGTTTCTTAGTATTGAATCCTGAATGTTCGAGATCAAAATACTTGTAAAGCCAGGCACTAATGATCTGAATGATTGGATCAGCAAATTCACATAGTTTTACTTCAATTGCTGCTTATAAATGCTCCCCTTTACCATTAAAGGAATCCATAATGAATGATTCTTTTGATCATACCAACAGTCAGCAGGGCCCGCTAAAACAGGTGTTTCAAGAGCGGTAGTTTTACCGGTTTTCAAATCCACGGCAATAGCCTTTCCGCTCGGGGTATTAAAGTCAACCCAGTCCGTCAATACAACGCGATGATCATCAATGAATTGCATACCATCGAAGATGCCGTTAACACCATCAATAGCTTTTAAGTTCATAGGACTGCTATTGACATCTAAAATAAATAACTTGCCAAATGGCGGGGTACCGGCGCCCATGCTATTAATGGCGAGCTTGGCATTTTTAGCATCATAATCCAAGCCGTTTATACCGGGAATATTAGGGATATCCAATGCCTTTATTTGCCTTCCGGGAGATAAACTTACTTCATAGACCTTCCCCTGGTCCGTAGCGGATACGTAAAGAGTACGATTATCTTTTGCAACGATATCATTCAAAAACATGGCGCCCACCGGACTAAAATCAATACTATCTGCCACTTCGCCTGATGCTAGATTGATGATCCTAATACAATCTATATCAGCAACATACAGTACCCCGTCAATAATAGCAGAGCCTTTAGGCGCATTGACCGGCGACTTACAAATGTTGCTATCCAGTATTTCACCGGTAAGGCTCATCTTCACGATTCTGCCATCGCCATCCTTATCGGTCGGGGTCAGATTTTTACCGACATCGGAAATATAGAGGTTGTTACCTTCGCCAACGATGCTTTCGGGTTTTGATAAGCCTTCGATTATTTGTACTTGTGGCTTTGTGCTGCAAGCGCTGATTAGGATACACAAGCAAACGATACGGAATTTCATATAACATTATTTTTAGCAAAATTAAATCTCGCGGAATTGGCGGGATCGTCAAATTAGTTCATTTTATAGTCTAATTCGTCCTAGCAGCTTTCGGGGTATGACCAAACTGCGCTTTATATATTCTTATAAAATGGGAAACATTTTCAAATCCGCATTCATAAGCTACTTGCGCCACGCCCGCGTTCGTATGTTGAAACAAATTGTGTGCATGTGTCAACCGCTGGATATTAATCCAACGTTTTGGAGGCATCCCGTAGATGGCTTGAAACTCGCGTTTGAATGCTGATAAACTCCTGCCGCATAAAGCCGCCAACTGTTCGATGGTAATAGGTTCAAACAAATGTTGATGCATAACAAACTCGATACTGATAACATTTTGGTCAACAATACTTTTTAGCACGGGTGTGATCTGCCCGGCCTGATCCCCTGAAGTTAATAACAAGAATAATTCCTCTAACTTCAATTGCAGCAGGGGCTTCACGGCATTTCCGCTCTCGTGGTAATACTGCAAATACTGATCCTGGAATCCGGCTAACAATTTATTTCCTTCGATCATAATTATGGCGCGACCGGGTTCGGGTAATGAATTGGAAAAATGATGCTGCGGGTATTTTGCAAAGAAATTACGAACAAATTCGTCCGTGAACTTAATCATCAACACTTCGTATATACCATCATCGGAAATAAACTCGCTCATCGCGTATAAACCGCGTTTAAAGAGAACCGCGTTGCCTCCAGGTATTTCTAATGTTTTGCCTTGATAATATATATGCTTTTTACCTTTCAGGATAAAAACCAATTGATGTTCCGATAGGAAAATATGTTTCCTTTTACCGGAGTGATCCTGTTTATATAACGCAAAATTGGTGATCCCGAAAGAAGGTGTCGATGAAAGCATATGCTTACCTTTTATAAATTATTATATTTTTTTCCTAATATCATCGACGGCCTTAGCTTCGTTACCCTCGTGTCGTGCAAGACAATTCCAATAAAGTTGTCCGATTTCCCAATCTTCAATCATCATTTTACTCTTCGTACCTTTGCAATCGAGCAAAACGTAAGAAAATTTGTACGGAAGTTTCAGTACAACTTCAAACAAGTCTTCTTCTTCTTGGGCAAATAAATTACTGCTCCTGTCTTGTTTTAACTTTTCGAGCTTCTTTTCATCCCATTCTCTTTCTACAAGTTCAATAGTAAAATCAACGATTTCAGTTGGTTTGAATACAGCAAGAGAAGTCAGAATCTCCTTGTTCTTGGCATCTGAAATGAGTTCACTAATGTCTTTGTAAACTTTATTTTTGAACACAATTTTTTTTCGTAATAACCAATTACTTTTTGTATCTAAGTGATCTAAAATCTTTATTTCAGTATCGTAAGAAACAGGTCGGTAGCTTCCTTTTCTGAAATCGCCAGTATTTTTCACAAGGTCGATTTCTATCCAATCGTATTATTTGTATTGTTCATCAAACGATTTTTTTCGGAATTGAATAGGGTAAATTCTAATCCAACTTCCGTCTTCAAGAAAGCCTGCCGTACAAACCAATTCATCATACTTACTCTAAATGGCAGGATAAGTTTTTACAGTGATTAAAACTTTGGTCTTTGCCATTTTAAATATGCTTTACTTCGTATTCAAAATTAGGCAAGCCTTATTAAATTTAAATGTTTTACTGTACATATTATGTTCCAACCTTCAAGTTTGTCAAATGATGTTGTGAAATCGCGAACTTTATTTAGACAAAGCCAGATAACCCGAATATTATTTTCCCCCAATAAAAATCACAGGTCGTTGAACCTGTGATTTTCAATTATGGTTGCCTTATGCAAGGCTTTGTCCTATCATGAGGTGTGTGCTTAGTACTACTCTATTCCAAATATTGATGGTAATTACTGAAGTTATAATATCTGCTATTTGGGTTTCGCTAAAAAATTTTAAGGCGTTAGAATAGGTCTCATCTGATAATCCATTTTGATGGATTAGTGTCATCTCTTCCGTTATTGCTAACACCACTTTTTCTTCTTCCGTAAAAACACCTTCAGTTTCTCTCCAGGCACCCAATAGAAAAATACGCTGATTTGTTTCGCCATTTTTAATTGCGTCTTGAGTGTGAATATTGATACAATATGCACAACCGTTGACTTGCGAAGCACGGATCTTTATAAGTTCTTTGGTCGTTTTTGATATAGAAGCCTTTGAAAGATAGGTTTCTAAACCAATCATCGCTTTTAGTGCATTTGGTGCAACTTCTTTAATGTTTAATCGTTTTTGCATTTTGTTATTCTTTTAAATTAGTTTGATGCAAAATTGGAGAATAACAAAATAAAAATTCTTAAACTAGTTTAAGAAAGAAGCCTCTTTCGAATTTCGCTTAAATATTCGGGAGTGAATCCCAGGTATGAAGCGATTAAATATTGAGGAACACGTTGTACAAATTCGGGATGATTTTTAACCGCTTGGAAATAAAATTCCTCTTTTGAAAACGAAAAAAGAAATTTGATCCGCTTTTGAGCCGCAGCATAAGCCCGCTGATAAACAAAACGAAAATAGCGTTCCATTACAGGAAACTCCTCTAGTAGCTTTTCTTGTTTCTGTTGAGTGATATAAAGTATCATAGATTTTTCTACTGCCTGGATATAAAACTCAGTAGGCACCTGGTGTTCGTAAGCAAAGTTATCTGTAAGCCACCAAGTTTCTATGGCAAATTCAGTGGTTTGTTCAATACCTTTTTCATTGATGTAAAACTTTCGCAACAAGCCATTCAAAACAAAATAATGATGTCTGCAAACCTGCCCTTCCTCTAGTAGGTTTTCCTTTTTGGCCACCACTTTCGTGTCAAAGAATTTTTTAATTTCTTCAAATTCATTGTCTGAAACTTGTGCGAATTTGGTTATATGTTTTTTGAATATATCCAACATCTGGATTAAAAGGGTTTTGCTTTTTTTGAATGCAGGTTATTTCCAAATATACGCAATAATCATCTGTATTCAAGTATGCCATATATCACTATGTACTCCAATAAATAGTTGATTTTAAGCACCTTGTATCGGCACCTCCAGGTTTTACATGTTGCGCATTTTGTACATCTCTCTTAGATTTACTATAGTAGTTAGTACAAAATAACCAAGTAGGGAGCTTGCAGTTTTGGGGCTATAAAATCCTCAAAAAAAATTCCAAGGGCAATGCTACCAAGTATATAACGCGAAATGCAACGGAAGGTGCTATATTGTACCTTAATAAATCTTACGAAAGATGATCAGACCGATACCGCTTCTCATCCTGCTATGCTTTTTCATTGGATGTAATGTAGCGCCCCGATACAATTCCCTGGTAGAAAGCAGGTTGGAAGGGCCCGTGAAAAAGGAAAGCATAAAAACGTATTATATTGATAGCTTAGGCACAACTACGGATTCGCTTCTGAATAGCAGTGTTATTACCTATTCCCCGGAAGGCTGGGTCAAAACGATACATTTTGAATTGAATGATGAAAGTCAATATGCCCATACTTATACTTATAGATGGAAAAATGATTCGGCAGAGGTCAGTTACCTGGAAACTTCGCATGATTCTGTAATTAATGAAATGAAAGGTTTCCGTTATTGGCTGGATCCCCACTCTTATGAAACCAGGCTCTATAATGATAACAGGCTCGAAGAAACCTTTACCGTTAAATTAAATCACGATTTCAATATCACCGTGTACGAAACCATGCACTATGCCAAATACGGGAGCCGTCTTTATTCAACCAAAAGCACATCCTATTATCAAGATAAAAGTCAAAGATTGCCCAATCTTACGGTTTTTAAAGTTTATTATGATGATTCTGACGGGATTAAAATAGATACGCTCCGGCAAAAAGTAATTGAAACCGACAAATATGGAAACGTGATAAAGGTCAGCATAGATTATAACCATCAACGCAGGGAATCGCGCTCAACTTATGAATATTACGATTGATATAAATAGAATCCATTGAAAAAGGTTGGGAATTTCCTGGTAATGCGCTAACTTGCCCCCAGTTTCAAAATCGTATTTATATGTTACAATTGCTCGTATCCACATTCTACCAAGTAGGCGACAAAATAGGTTATGTATTGAGCCGTGCTTTTATCGTGTTGTTCCTGCTGATGCTGCTGTATGCAACAATAAAATACGTAAAAGAGTAGAATTCAACGCTTTAGGCGTTAATATAACTTTAAGTCATGCCTCCGAAAGGCATGGCTTTTTTTATGTTCGATGCCGATGCACAGACGGCTTCGGCACAAAAAAGATGGGCCGCCCAATGAGCGACCCATCCTTTTCTTGCTTATAAAACCAAAAACTATTTAGCCAATTCGCTCTCTAACAACTTCTTAAGATCGGGAGTAGAGGGGCGCGGGGCATCGATCGTTACCACGTTACCTTTCTTGTCGAACACCAAGAAACGCGGAATACCTTTGATATCATAGTATTTTGTGATATCGTTCCAACCGCCGGCAAATAGCTGAACGCCGCCCAATTGCTCCTTTTTCACAAAGTCGATCCATTTTTGTTTGTCTTTTTCAACATCCACGGAAACGCTTACAAACTCAACGTCTTTTCCGTGCATTTCCTCTTCAAGCTTTTTCAGATAAGGGATTTGTTGCTTGCAAGGTCCGCACCAGGTAGCCCAAACATCGATAACAACAACTTTACCTTTAAAATCAGAGAAAGCCACTTTCTTACCTTCAACATTTTCGTAGCTGAAATTCAATCCCGGCTTACCTTTTTCAAAGGAACGTAAAGCTTTTTCAGCCTCTTTGTATTTATTAATTTGATAATCTGTAACCAGGTATTGTTTTACCGGAGTTACGGCTTCAACAAACGCTTCGTAAGTTTTATGGGAACTGAGACCATCTGCGATATAATCACCGATCACGCGCTCATCACCAAAAATCTTGGCGGCAACTTGGTTAAATTCAGCTGGCTTGGGCCTTGTTTCCTTTGACATCATATCATACAAGAAATACATCCGCAAGTAATCCATACCGTCGCCCATTTCAAGCACCTTGTCGTCATTAAATTTCTTATCCTTCAGGATGGTGCCGTAATAGGCAGGGTAATCCTCTTTCAAAGGATGTTTGGAGCGCGGGGTGTAAATAAATTTCATCGCGGCATATTCCACATCTGCATCCACCAAGAACTTCATCAATTCATTGAAGTTCTTATTAGAGGTCTTAATACCGGATTTAAACTTTTCAGCTTTCGGTATAAAATCTACCATCACCGGGAAATACTCATCATAAGTGTAATTCCCTTTCATGAACATGTGGGCCGGATAGGTAATAGGCAATACCATTTCGTTCCATTGGAACATGGTTTTGTTTTCCTTGGAGCCTTTCACCAATTCGGCGCCCTTATCATGAATAATGAATTCCAGCGCGTCCTTAGGCTTTAAATAGAAACGGACATATTCCTGGCCATTGTCGCTAACATAATACAAACCTTCTTTGACGCTTGTTAAAGCAAATGCGAAACGATGTTGATCGTCCACGGGAGCCGTTGCGATTTTTTGATAATGACCTTCATTTACCGAGTAGAGGTTCATCGATGTTGTAGTTTCGCGATCAGTTTTCCCTTGGATGAGCGTGGGTTGATCCTTCTTTGCATACACCGTACTTGAACCCCATACGGCTACTGCTAAAAGCAGGTAGCGGAGCTTTTTCATTTTGCGTTTTTTAATGGTGGTAATAAATGTGACTACTAGTTAATGACTGCAATTTAACAATAGCCCCCCGAAAAACCGGCTAAAAATGTTTAGCGGTTAAAAAATCAGAAAAATGGTAACAGATGGATTATACAATTGTCGGAAACTAATACAGACTTCACTAACTTTGCGCCATGAAACCGCAGCAGGGGTCTATCTACACTTTACAATTTATTTTACTATGCCTGAGTAATGCACTTTTTTCGGCGAGCTTCAACATGATGATCCCCGAATTACCGGCTTACCTCACACAGTTGGGTGGCGCCGATTACAAGGGATATATTATCGGTTTATTTACTTTGATGGCGGGCTTGTCCAGGCCATTCAGCGGTAAATTATCCGATACGGTTGGCCGTGTACCGGTAATGGTATTCGGCTCATTAGTCTGTGTAATATGTAGTTTGCTGTACCCCCTGGTTAGTTCCGTGTTTGCTTTCCTGCTGCTCCGTTTCTTCCATGGATTTTCTACAGGATTCAAACCTACCGGCACCTCTGCCTATGTTGCGGATATTGTTCCGTTCAACAGGAGGGGGGAAGCAATGGGCATCGTGGGGCTGTTCAGTACCATCGGCATGTCGTTGGGGCCGTCGATCGGCGGACTGATTTCCAATCTATGGGGTGTGCAAACGATGTTCCAGTCTTCGGCCATGTTCGCTTTGCTGTCGGTCGTAATATTAGTCGGCAGCATGCGTGAAACCTTGGAAAACAAGCAACGCTTTTCATTTAAATTATTAAAAGTATCGAAGAACGAGATATTCGAACCCCTGGTAATTGCCCCGATGGTTGTGACTTGCCTGACCTATGTAAGTTACGGTGCGCTATTAACCATCATCCCGGATTTTAGTGAGCATCTCGGTGTGGCCAACAAGGGATTATTTTTTACATTTTTCACGGCTAGTTCAATCGGGATAAGACTTTTGGCCGGGAAAGCATCTGATAAATACGGCCGCGTGCCCGTATTAAAAATCGCTGCAACGGTAATGGCTTTATCCATGTTAATGCTGGCCTATGCCAATTCTGCTACTTTGCTATTGGCAGCCGCACTCGTGTATGGTATGGCCTTGGGACTCACGGCGCCAACCACGGCCGCCTGGACGATCGACCTCGGCAACCCGCAACATAAAGGAAGGGCCTTGGCAAGTATGTATATAGCATTGGAAGTAGGTATCGGCTTCGGGGCATATTTAAGCGCCTTTATTTTCCATAATGACCCGAAATATTTTACACTAACATTCTTGGTGAATGCCGTAATTAATATTGCTGCCAGTATTTACCTGGTGGCTATCCGCCCGACAAAATACACGAAAGCCGCGTTCAGGTACGTGAGCAATAAAGATAAGATGAAATAGGGGCATGGTTTGCCTATGCCTGCAATCCTCTTTCAAACATGATTTTATTTAAGAAGATGGCCGCGATAGAAGCAGCGCGATGTTTTGCCAGGCTGGCTTTCTCACCATCAAAATGGTCATCAATAGTTTGAACGAACAGGCTGATCCAGCGTTCAAAATGATCTTCTCCAACGGGGAGGTGCCTGTGATGGGCAAAAGGATTCCCTACGTATTCAGAATTTCCAAATAAGATTCCCTGCCAGAATTTGTACATCTTGGCCAGGTGGGCAGGCCATTGATCTGCTGCTATTTTACTGTTAAAGATCGGGCCGATCAGGTCATCTTTTTGCACGCGGCCATAGAAGGCATTTACAAACGTTTCCACATCGGCCTTAGTCAAAATATCACCTTTCATGGTACAAATTTCCGGCAATAGCTCCGCTTGGGAAATGATTTACATCAATAATGGCAAATTTATGGCTTAAGATGACGGGCAAAACCAATCTCATCACGGTTCTCATTGAGCCATTGCAGGATTTCGTCGAGAAATTTCTCCACGTGATTGTTAATCGTCTGATCATCAATCTCTTCCGGCTCCAAGGTTTCCAAAGTTTGATTTTGAGCCGGCCCTTCTTCCAAACCTTCGATCAAAGGCATTGAAATCCAAGCAACAATCTGCCCATTGCGGGTTTGAGAGAATGATAAGAAGCCGCCGATCTGCATTTTATTGATAACATTAATCGGGGACTTTTCCATGATACCGCTCGGGATCGGGTTAAAGCTGATAAATACCGATTCCAGGTTGACTAACATATCATTCAAGTTCACCGACCAATCTAGCTTAATCTTCTCCGTAATTTCCTGTAACTTATTCATTAACAAAGGTTTTGTCGCCGTTTGCCACGATTGTCTACGCTGTTCAACCTTTTCAAATGACCCGGCTAATTCGGCCGCTAATTTTTCAATAGATTCTGTTGCCATAGATGCTGATGTATTAGTTAAGAACATTCTATTCTATTCAATTTAGTTATTCTACCAAACAAATGATACTTATTTTTAAGCCCTAGCTCTAAATACCTGGAGAGGAACAAAGGTAGTGGAAATCAGAAGTTTAATTTAAATCATAAATAGTAATTATCTTTTGCAAAAATTCTATATGCGAATCAAGGTGATATTATTATTGGCCTGCTGCTTTTTTACAGCCCGTTCTTTTGCGCAGCATCCGGAAGAAGCCAAGATCAAATCGATCTTACAAGTGCAAAATGTTGCCTGGAATAAAGGCGATATCGATGCTTTCATGGAGCCGTATTGGCATTCAGATTCCCTGATGTTTATCGGGAAAAGCGGCGTTACTTACGGTTGGCAAGCCACCTTGGACAACTACAAACGTTCCTATCCCGATGCTGATGCCATGGGAAAACTGACGTTCACTTTCGTGCAATTCAAGCCCTTGGATAGCAAGCACTATTTCGTAGTTGGCAAATGGCACCTGGCCCGATCTATCGGTGATGTGGGCGGACATTTTACCTTGTTATGGGAAAAAATTAACGGGCGCTGGGTCATTATTGCGGATCATAGCAGCTAAAATTCTTCATCATTCTTAGCCCCCGGGCCCAATGAATATAGGAAACTGCTTATTAAAGTTTGAACAAGGCTAAACAACAAGGCCCACCAAAAGCCGTCCACGCGGAAACCATCTATTAATTCGCTGGCAATCAAGATGATAATAGCGTTAATAACGAAAATGAATAGCCCCAACGTAAAAACAGTTATCGGCAGCGTGAGTATCAATAAAACGGGTTTCACCAAGAGATTTAATATCGCCAATACGAAGGCAAGCAATAAGGCTGTTATGAATGAATCCAATTCTACACCGGGAAGTATATATTGCGTTATAAGTGCCGCCAAGGCTGATATTAGGATACGTAACAAGAAATTCATAAACAATATATTTTTGCGATTGTAGCCCGGGATCATGATCCATTGCTGTTCGAAACCGGGTTGTTCGTGTTTGGGCTTTAGAATATTATTTCGAAATAACCTGAAACACTTGCTAGTTCGAGTTTCCAAGCTCGGCCCCCCATGTGGAACAACATTCAACTGATAGAACATCTTGTTCAGCAGCATTCGGATTCCAACAATTGGCAGTTCGTGGTGCAAGGAGTAAATACTATTTCGTTTCCTGTGCAATTGCAACTGTCCTCAATCGTGCGTTGATCCGGGCTTGGAAAAACCTTTGGATTACAATCCCGGGCAACCGGAATTAAACAACAATCAATTCATAAAAATCTGTTTTATTTAAATATTGTTGTGCTAATTGCTGGATTTCTTCAGCGGTAATATTCTTAATTACCTCGATATTTTTATAAAAATAATTCTCATCTAAATCATTCAATATCAAGTTTTTCCATCGCTGAATCACTTGAAAGGCGCCATCTAAATCACCCAGGGTCAGCCCTAGCATATAATTTCTCACCAGGCTCAGCTCGTCTTCCGGCACCAGCTCGGTTTTCATTCTTTCCATTTCATGGTACACTTCCGTGATGGTGGCTTCACATACATCGCGACCGGCTTCGGTAGAAATATTCAACGCGCCGATTTGCCTGAAGTTATAAACCTGCGAATGAATACCGTAAGTATATCCTTTATCCTCGCGGATGTTACTCATCAACCTGGAACCGAAATACCCGCCGAATATCGTATTCATGAAGCGGATTTTAAAGAAATCGGGATGGTAACGATTCGGCATTGGGCGTGCGATCCTAACGGCGCCCTGTACGCCATTTTCATCATTTACAACCCGGTACAACTTCTCTTGTGCCGGCTGGATGGGTAGATCTTTACGAACGATCTCCGATTTTCCGTTCCACTGGTCGGCACCGAAAAATTCGTTGAGCAGTGCGATAAAATTAGCGGGGAAGTTCCCGGCTAAAAAGATTTTACAATTGTTGTACGTATAATGTTGCTTGTAAAAGGCTTTCAGCGTTTCGCTCTGCAAAGCGTCATAAGCCTCCACGCTGCTCACGCGTCCATAAGGGTGGAAGCTACCGAACAAGTATTGATCGATATACCTATTGGCCAGGAAATCGCATTTCTGCAAACTAACGGCCAAGCGCTGCTTCATGATCTGTTTAAAGATGACTAATTCATCTTCCGGGAACACGGGGTCCAGGATCACTTCTTGCAGGATGGGCATTAAATCGGCAAAATGCTTGGTCATGCAATGCAGGGAATAGGTACCGTGTTCATGATGCAGGCTCCTGTTGAGGTAAGCGCCGTAATATTCAATATTTTCATTAATGTCTAAAGCGGTATGCTTGCTGCTACCGTTTTTCATCAGGTAGTTGGTAGCAAAAGCTTGTTGTCCTTGGGTTTCAAACCAACTACCACCGGGAAACACCAACTCCATCTGGATGGTGTCTTGTTCTTTAGATGGAACCACGTATACGGGAATTCCATTATCCAAAGTATATTTCTCGTATGGTTTCAGCGTCAGTTCAAAGTCTACTGCATCTTTAAACGCAGGTGCTTGGCTTCTATTTAGCGTCATTATAATTTCCTTTCATTAAAATTTATCCATCAACAAAAACTAGCTAATGGAGCCATCGGCATAATAATACAACGTGTTGGTATTGTTGGGGTTGAAAATAATTTTAGATTGTTCGAGGATATCTTCCACGGTAACTTTCTCATAATTTTCGAACTCGTTGTTCATCAGGTTGATATCACCTAGTAATTCGTAGAACGCCAGGTTATTGGCCCGGCTCATCAGGCTCATGTCTTCAAAAGCCAACATGCTTTCCACGCGGTTTTTCACCTTGTTCAATTCCCTTTCCGGGATGATGGTTTCCTGCAATTTTTGCAGTTCCGCATTGAGCGCTTTCTCGGCATCTTCCATCTTCACACCTTTTACCAATTTACCTTCAATGAGAAATAGCCCGGCATCGTTTGAACCGTAATGGTAGGCTTCTATATTACTGAAAAGTTGCTGTTCTTTTACAAGGGATTGATGCAAACGGGAAGAGGAGCCGCCGCTTAATACATCAGAAACCAGGTCGGCCGCGTAATACCTCGGGTCCAGCCTAGAATAAATATGAAAAGCTTTGTACAAGGCGTCCAGTGGCACTTTCGCTTTCATTTCCTTGCTTCTCGGCGCAGTTTGCGTTGGCTCTTGCGGTAAATGGCGTTCGTATTTTTCCCCTGCGGGAATATCCCCAAACCATTTTTCTGCCAGTTGTTTTACCTGTTCGGTGGTAACATTCCCGGCAACACAAAGCACGGCATTTACAGGGCGGTAATGTTTGAAGAAGAAATCCTTGACATCCTGCAACCTGGCATTTTCAATATGCGAGAGCTCCTTACCGATCGTCATCCACTTATAGGGGTGCGTTGTATAAGCCAATGCTCTCAAGTTAGCATGTACATCCCCGTAAGGTTTATTGATATAATGCTCCTTGAACTCTTCACAAACGACTTTCCTTTGTACTTCCAGGCTCTTTTCGGAGAATGCCAAAGAAAGCATCCGGTCACTTTCCAACCAGAAGGCGGTTTCAATATTTTCTGCCGGGAGCTGGATATAGTAATTGGTAAAATCGTTGGTGGTATAGGCGTTGTTTTCTCCTCCGGCCATTTGCAGCGGTTCGTCATATTCAGGGATATTGATCGAGCCGCCGAACATTAAATGTTCAAAAAGGTGCGCGAAGCCCGTTTTTTCCGGGTTTTCATCGCGGGCGCCTACGTCATACATCACATCTAAAACGGCCATTGGCGTGGTATGGTCTTCGTGTACAATCACCCTCAAGCCATTATCCAAAGTAAATTTATTAAAGTGAATCATATTTGATAATCGTTCAAATTCATGAGCAAATACATCCTAACAAAGCTATATATCCTTATTTTTCAGCCATTTCCGGCCAATTCATCCTATAAAAATAAGAACAATTATCCTTAACAAACAAATTGCCCTACAGGATACTCTTAATAAACAATTTTATCAGCATTAATTCCCCATCTCTCCTGATGAGCAGGGTTGGTTTTGAACCGACATGCTTCAGTTGATCCCGGTAGGTCTGTAGATTATTACTAAAATTATTGTTAACCGCTAAAACGAGATCGCCTCTTTTAAACCCTGCTTTTTCTGCCGGCGAGCCCTTGATGATATCCGTGACCACGATATTATCATCGATCAGGTAAATGATTAATCCCGTGTAAGAATAATCAAATGGATCCCGGAAGTGTGTATTGGGCAAAAGATATATTTCCTTCTTGTCGTAATTGATCGTAAGGTTAAAGCGGCGGAGCAAGTCATTTCCCAACATACCGGCCAGGAAAGGGTACGCGGTGATATTCGTTACATCGTTGAATAAGTATGTAGGGATATTCCTGAAAGTGTAAGGCCCCACTTTTATCTCCTTCATGGTTGTTAAAAACATGCTCATTTTTCCGCCCAGGCCTTGCGCTTCGGTGGGAATCAGTTTTTTCTTCTTCTTCGGTAACAGCATACTATCGGTTACAAAATCCATACTCATCAATAAACACATCCCGGCGCCGGTATCGAAATAGAACCTCCCCCGGACATCCCGTTTCGAATTTCTCAGCGGGGCATATACTATCGGGATAAAGTTGATGGCTGGCTTCAGTAAATAGCCGCCCCGTTCGTATTCAAATTTCCCCTTGTTAAATATCCTGATCTCCTCCTTATCATAATCAACTTCCACGATATACCGGCTCAACAGGCTGTAACCCATGATCCCGTCTACCCGTATACCGTAAACCTGGCTGATCAATTCGTAGTCATTAACATGAAAATCCAAGCTGTCTACGTCTAAACCCGGCAAATGCAAGGTTTGATTCTCAGCAAACCAAACGTTCTTTGATGCCACCAGGCCCCTGACAATCTTATCAGAAGGGTGGAGGGGAACACCGAGCCTTACGGCCGTAAAGGTATCCAGCGAGATCCCTGCGCTACCGGTATCGAGGATAAATTGCAAGGTGTCATTATAATTGCTCAGCTTGGCAAATATCACGACGACCCCGCCGTAAAATTGTTTGAACTTGAACTTTGTTATCAACTGGGCATCTTGCTGTGGCGTTGAGGGCGTTTGGGATTTACATAGGTAAGGCATAAACACCAGTAAGACCAAGGCGCAGCCGGTTAGTACCAGTCGTTGTAGTTTTTTATAACGCATAAGGAAGCACGAATTTCGTCGTGTTACATAAATTTAACATTTATGTAATAGCAAAACATCAATTTATCAAATAAAAACAGATTTGTATGTCAATTAATTTATTCTAATCGGGTTCGCTATTATCGACCCTGTACATATTAAAAATAACTTGCTTGTAATTACTCCTGCTAAAACCCTACCTTTGTTGATATTAAGGTTCAAAGGATGAAACTGGAAGAATTATATCGCAAGGCACAAAACTTCGAGTTTTTGTCGGCAGAAGAAGGAATATACTTGTTTCAACATGCCCCTTTAGCGCAGTTAATGCAAGTTGCCGATGAATTGCGGAAAAAACAGGTGCCGCATGGTAAAGTAACCTGGCAAATAGACAGGAACGTAAATACTACCAACGTTTGCATTGCCAATTGTAAGTTTTGTAACTTCTACCGCATACCGGGACACCCGGAGGCTTATATTACCGGTTTAGATGAATATAAAGTCAAGATCGAGGAAACCTTGAAATACGGCGGAGATCAATTGCTGCTGCAAGGCGGCCACCACCCGGAACTAGGTTTATCTTTCTATGTAGATACGTTCAAGCAGCTCAAACAGTTGTATCCCAATGTGAAATTGCACGCCCTCGGTCCCCCGGAAGTGGCACATATCACCAAACTGGAGAAGAGTACGCATACCGAGGTGCTGAAAGCATTGCAGGAAGCAGGTTTGGATAGTTTGCCGGGAGCGGGCGCCGAAATCCTCAACGATAGGGTAAGGCGGCTGGTGTCGAAAGGGAAATGCGGTGCACAAGAATGGTTGGACGTGATGCGTGCAGCCCATAAGTTGAATATCCCGACAAGCGCCACCATGATGTTCGGCCACGTGGAAACCCTGGAAGAACGGTTTCAACATTTCGTGGATATCCGGCAGGTTCAAAGTGAAAAACCGGAAGGTCATTACGGCTTCACGGCATTCATCCCCTGGACTTTCCAAGATGTAGATACTTTGCTCGCCCGGATCCGCGGCGTACATAATATGACTACCGCCGAAGAATATATCCGCATGATCGCGATGAGCCGTATCATGCTGCCGAATATTAAAAATATACAGGCCAGTTGGTTAACGGTAGGTAAAGCCGTAGCACAAATTTGCTTGCATGGAGGAGCTAATGATTTCGGCTCCATCATGATTGAAGAAAACGTGGTAAGCGCTGCCGGTGCACCGCATAGATTTACATACAAATCGATGCAGGATGCCATCCGTGAGGCCGGTTTCGAGCCACAGTTACGCACTCAACTATACACTTTCCGCGAATTACCGGAAAACATACAAGAGCAGATTATCAATTATTAAGGATTTTTTCCCGATCATATTTTTCAGGGGTTTATAGATTTTATAATCTGTAAACCCTTTCATTTTAAATTTACTTGGATTCCTTACCCTGTCAAGGACATAAGCGAAGGATGATCTATTCAGCCCCGCCAACAAAACCGTGGAACTACGCACTGTTGATAGCGAAGTCATACAGTAGTACAAAAGCTGGATCGAGCGATCAAATTGGCGGCCGTGATGGCCAATTTGTGCCCTTTTTTGGTGCTTTTTTGGGCAAGCAAAAAAGTACAAAGAAATGTGCAGGTGGACATTGGATCGAACTTTTGAGGCGGCGATAATTTTTTCATTGAAAATTTTAGTCGGACAATAATGTCCATTTATTCTAAATAGCGCTTTTTTCGAATACCTTAACATTTAGCCCAAATTAATGTTAAAGCATTGATTCCCATGTTACTTTCCCTTTCCAGATTACGTCTAACCATTAAGAAATCAATTTTTGGTTCGATAAAAAAGGAGGAATTATGAAGCTGACATTACGGGGTGTTTGGATGATGGCCATCAGCATGATTGTTTTATCCGCTTGTAGCAGCACCAAGATCACCTCTTCCTGGAAACAAGAAGGCGCTACTATTCAAAAAGATCACAAAGTGATGGTACTTGCCCTGATCCCCAACAAAGAAGGCGGCCTGAGAGCCCAGATTGAAAATGAGATGGTGGCCGAATTACAAGCGAAGGGGTATAACGCCATTTCTGCATACCAGTCCTTGGGCCCCGATGCCTTTAAAAACACCGATGAAAAAAGCGCCTTGCGACAAATGGATCGCCAAGGAATTGAAAATGTGATGACCGTGGTATTGCTCGATAAGTCCAAGGAGAAAAATTATGTGCCGGGCAGGGGGTATGGCCCCGGTTTCCCGTTCTACCCATATTACGGTAGGTTTTGGAATTATTACGGGTTCATGTACAACCGTGTTTACGATCCGGGATATTATACCGTTGATACGAAGTATTTCTTAGAAGGCAACCTCTACGATCTACAGAACAATATGCTCTTGTACTCCGTACAAACACAATCATTCGACCCATCATCTACCGCCCGGTTTGCCGTGGTGTATAGCAAGAAAGTAGCAAAAGATATGTTCAAACAAGGCTTGATATCAAGAAAGTAGGAGAGATGGTTTTCATAACCAAGCGATACAATTATCGATGTGAGTTTAATGAAAAGGGGATCGGACGGATCCCCTTTTATTTTATCTTGTAAACAAATTTCTCTGTAAGTTTACCCGGACTATGATTAATATTCATATCAGTGAACAATTAGAGCTCAAACAATTGGAGTTAAAAGACGCCCCGGCCTTATTTGCGTTGATTGATCGTTCACGCAAATCGCTCCGTCGTTTTTTACCTTGGGTAGATTATAATACTAAGCTCCAACATTCTGAAAATTTCATCAAAACCATGCTCCGAAAAGCCGATGAGCTCAGCGACTTCGCCTTCGGCATTTGGTACGACAAACAGCTTTGCGGGGTAATCGACCTGCACGACTGGAGTAAAATCTTACAAATTGCCGAGATCGGTTATTGGATTGACAACGAGTTCACCGGAAAGGGAATTGCCAGGGCCAGTTGTAAAGGATTGCTGGATTACGCTTTCACCGAATTAAAACTTAATAAGGTCGAGATCCGTTTCGCACTGGAGAATGTCCGTAGCGCCAAAATACCCATAAAACTTGGCTTCCGGAGAGAAGGAACGATACGCGAGAGCGCTAAATTACACGGTACATATATTGACATCGTGGTAATGGGAATGCTTAAAAAAGATTGGCTTTTATTATATCCTCCCAAAAAATAAAGGCTGACAATAACACTTGCCAGCCCAATAAGTATTTCAACAAAAAGGTGGGTTATACATCACATAAATGTACGGCCTCTTCCAATGACTTCAACTTATCCTTGTGCTTAGGAATAAATTCCTGTGCCACGAAGCCTTTAAACCCTGTATCTACGATAGCTTGCATGATAGCAGGATAATACAATTCCTGGCTGAAGTCTATCTCGTTCCTACCGGGCACACCGCCTGTATGATAATGAGAAATGTATTGATGGTGATCACGGATCGTCCTGATAACATCGCCCTCCATAATTTGCATATGGTAAATATCGTATAGCAACTTGAATCGCTCAGAGCCGATAGCTTTCGCTAAAGCCACGCCCCATTCTGTATGATCGCATTGGTAATCGTGATGATCTACTTTACTGTTTAACAGCTCCATCACCACGGTTACGTTCTTTTGCTCGGCATAAGACATGATCTTTTTTAAGCCCTCGGCACAATTTTTCAAACCCTGTTCGTCATCCAGCCCGGCGCGGTTCCCTGAAAAGCAGATCACTTGTTTATACCCGGCTTTAGAAGTTTCATCGATCAGGTATTTATAATATTCGATCAATGGCTCGTGGTGTTCCCTCCTGTTCCAACCCTTGGGAATGCCCCAATCTTTATTAATGCTTGCCACGATCGCCACTTCCATATCATTCGCTTTCATGGTAGGAAAATCCTTAACATCGATCAGGTCAATGGCATGTAAACCCATTTTCTTGGAAGCCTTGCACAGCTCATCCAAAGAAATGCCGCTATAACACCACGCACAAACCGAATGATGGATATTACCTTTCAAGGAGGTTTTGTCTTTCCTGGATTCCTTTGCAGAAGCTCCGGAAGTCAATGAACTTAACGTGGAAGTTGCAAGTGCCATAGTCGCTACTTTTTTAATCGCATCCCTGCGGGAATTTTTTTCTTGCATGTTGACAAAGATTGTGGCTTGAATTTAACCCAAATTAATGGTGTATGCAATACTCTTATTATAAAAACAACCTTTCCCGGTCAACAATTCGCTAGGGGTATGCTTTCCAAGGAAAGTTTTCAAATCTACGCAAAATATTTGCAGTGTTAAAGCTTAAATGGTTAAGGATACGTGATTTACCCTTTTTGGGTGTAATTGCATCAATTTTGGTAAGCTATTTGTTATAATAATAGTATCAAATTATTGAGTATGCGTAAAAAATTTACCCCACATCTCGGTTTGTGCATTCTATTGGATCTCGTGGGTTGCGCCAGCTATATATTCCCGGTATTGGGTGAGGTTAGCGACGTAATTTGGGCTCCCATTGCTGCCATAATTTATTACAGGATGTTTAAAGGTCCCTTGGGAACATTCGGAAGTATGTTTACGTTCATCGAGGAATTATTCCCCGGATCGGATGTATTGCCCAGCTTCACATTAGGCTGGTTGATTCAATACGCTTTCAATAGAAGCAAAGGTGTTTCAACCGTAAATGCCTCTAAGTAAGCTAGTAGCTCCGAATGCTAGTAGCGCCGGCCGATCGTCTTACCCTCGGGCCGCTACCGGTCATTGACTTCCCGTTAAACCTCCGTATATAATACACGAAGGAAAGCATAAAGTAACGCTTCAATACATCCGTACGAACATCCTCCAAATAGTTTTCGTTCGTGATGCGCCGTACGCTCGTGTTCTGATTAAGGATATCGTATGCCGAGAATTTCAGCTCACCTTGATTTCCTTTCAATATATTTTTATAAATATAGCCGTTCAGCAAGGTATTGTTTTGATCAAAGCCCCTTGCTTGGCCGCTTGTAGCCATATACTTGACGCTGCTACCCAGGTGAATTTCCCAGGGCAAGGTAACATCCGCTGTGAATTGCGCCCCGTACGACAGGTAATTTTGATTATTATCCGGTTGTAAAGAATAATTGGCTTGGTTCCAGGTCGCATTCACGCTGCCGTTTAATTCCAACTTCTCTTCTATTAAAAGATTGATGCTTAAATTTTCACCGACAGATAAGTTATTGGTAAAGTTCTTTTCACCGTTCAGGAAACTAACATTGCGGCTATAAGCGCTGTTAGTCCTGGCATTTATACGGGTCTTTAACTTTTTAAAATAGAAAGTATTGGTTACATAGCCATTCAAGTTGAAACTGCCATTGACATTTTCAGGCTTCGAGTATTGCACCCCGGTTTCATCGAAGGTGGTCCTGTTAACGATCTTATTCATAGTCGCCGTACCCGATAGGCCGAGGAAAATCCCCGTCTGTTTGTCCAGGTTAAAGGCATTATAACTCAAGTTCATCGCGTGGGTAAAGGAAGGTTTCAGATCCGGGTTTCCCGTTTGAATATACAAGCTGTTACTGCGATCAATTACAGGCTGCAACTGCTCCAAGCTGGGTTGCATGGTATTACCGTTATAGGTAATGTTAAGACGGCGGTTATTACCCAGGTCAAAATTCGCCATTGCCAGCGGAGAGAAATTCAATGTATGTTGTTGTGAAACCGTATCCTTGGTGATATTATCGCTCGACAGGTCATTGTACTGTAATTTCAAGCCCAAGGTAAAGTCCGTTTTATCCAAGCTTTTACGGATATTCAAGCCGGCACGATGCACATTTGTAAGGTTATGATAGTTATTACTCAAGCTATCAACCTTATCCGTATATCCTTCCGATTCCTTGCTCCAGTTATACGTACCCCGATCCGTTTCAGTAGCACGGGTATCGTATGAATACTGGCTTTCCAGGAAGAAATCATTTTTCAGCGGCTGCACGTAAGTGAGCCTGAGCGAGAGATTACTACTGTTGCTATTATTCTGATTCTGCTGCCGGGTAGAGTCTAATTTTACCTGGTTCGTACTATCAAGCAACAAACGGTTGTTTTCCAGCAAGCCGGTACCTTCAGTGTTATTTCCGGACCAATCTACGGAAGCTGTAAAGATTCTTCCCTGTTGACGGAACTTTTTTCTGTATAGCAAGTTGGCAGCGCCTTGGGTTGTTTTATTGTTATTAGAAGTTAAATCCGTTCCCTGGTTTCTAATGGTATTGGATATACTTGAAATCTGAAAATTGTTAATACTCCTACCGGTACCGTCACCGAAGCTAAAAGATGGTTTGAATTTCAAGGTTTGGGTACTATCGATTTCATATTCAAAGTTCAATGAGAACCTGTGGTTGACCCTGTTATTTTCAGAAACCCTGCTGGAAGCATTGTATTTGGTGGAGTCAACAGAAATATATTCCTTCAAGCTTTCACTTCCGTATTGATTAAAATTTTTAGAATAAGCATACCCGCCGTTTACACGCAATTTTTTTGTTAGCTGATCTGAATAGTTGACCATGTAATTGGTGTTCTTGAGGATGCCGGGGCTGGTGTTACCGAAATTATTTGGGTTCACGTTATTGGTACCGCCGATCAAGCTGATCTGCTTATCCCCTGAAAAGAGGTTCAAGTTTGCATTTACATTATATCTTTTTTCATCGCCACCGGCTATACCCACAGAGCCGAAAGTGCCTTTCTTCTTATCTTTCTTAATTACCAGGTTAAGCGCTTTTAACCTTTGCCCATCTTGCACGCCGGAATCCTCTGCCTGTTGTGATTTTTTATCGATCATCTGAACTTTATCGACTATTTCCGCGGGCAATATCTTGGCGAGTTCCTGGATGTCATCAGTGAAAAAAGGTTTACCGTCAACTAATATAGAAGTCAACTTCTCCCCGTTGAAAGTAAAGGTACCATCGGGATTCACTTCGAGCCCGGGCAGCTTCTTCAGAAGTTCTTCCAAAGCGGCATTAGGTGCGGTTTTGAAAGAACCGGCATTGAACTCAACCGTATCTTTTTTAACAACAATCGGTGGAATTTGCTGAACGATTTCCACCCCTCCTAACTGGATATTTTTAACGCCGAGCATAATATTTCCAAGAGCAACTTTACGGGTTGTATCGCTGATCGCTAGCGGGGTCTCGTAAACATTATACCCCATAAACATCACCTTGATAGCCGAAGTGTCCGAGTAATTAAAGTTTAAGTTGAAATACCCGTCCTCAGATGTAAGGACATGTTGCAAAACGGAAGCGTCTTTCTTAAGCAATAATACCACTGTTGCCCCCGGCAAAGCTTCCCTGGAAGCTGAATCCAAAACGCGCCCGGAAACACGTACCTCTCTTTGTTGCGATGATGCAGAAAGGGAAACAAAAATTATTGCTAAAAAAACTACTAAACTTTTCATGAGGCGCTAAAACCGTGTCTTTAATCTAATGTTTATGCTATTTACCCGGGTTAATCAATTGAATCTTCCCATGGATTTCCAGGTTTGAAAAACCACGGGATTTGAACAGCATGAGCTAGGTATCAATATATGGAAGCCTTACGCGGCTTGAATTTCATTGGTTAGACGATACTTAGTTGTAAGCTGGTTTTCGAAACAATTTTATCAAGTTACTGATATTCCCTGTTGTGAAATTGCAGTATATGATGACGATAAACCAAATAATTTTGATCAAATTAACTCATGTTGGCATTTTTACATATTTACAATTGTTAATATTTTACATAGTATTTGTTAATTTTCTAGGCGGGTAGGGCGTCGGGGGATTATTTGTTAATTATTGTTAAGGATAATAGGATAGGACAGTTGTTATAAATAGATTTGTAAGAATGGTAAATTGAGATTATGCGCAATCGTATCCGGAACATCTTGGTTTTGATGGTTATTTGCATGTTGGGGATATTCCTGTTCCAGGGATATTGGGTATACCGTTCTTACAAAATTGTAATGGACCAGTTTAACAGGGATATCAATGATGCCCTGAGAACGGCCGTCTTCAATAAGCAATTTGCCGATGTAAAGCGGGTTGTCCGGTATGCCGATTCCTCTAACCTACATAATTCAACAGAACTCCCCAGGGCAATCAAGCAGGTACTAAGCAGCTCGAAGATCAAGGATAATAAGTCCTATCAACAATTGAGGGTGTATTTTAATGATTCGACTCAACAGAGCGATCCCAAACTGGACTCCCCGATCCAGGTGTATGCCGATACCTTGGCACGGCAGATCTCGGAGATATTAATTATCAATAATATTTATAGTAACCGGCTGAGTTTGAAGAGATTGGATTCAGTGTATTCAGCGGAGCTAGCCAGCAGGGGCATCGTTGTTCAACACAATTTAGATACCCTCAATATTGATTTTAACAATTTTGCCAGGGAAAGTTTTAGGGATAGCCTTCATATCGTGGAACATCTTAAAACCTTCAAAACCCCGTTTAATCCCGTGAGTAACCTGTTCGTGCAAGCAACATTCGAAACGCCGGTTCCGTACTTGCTCAAACAGATGCTTTGGTCGATTATCACATCGGCGCTGTTAACGATCCTGATTATCATCTGCCTCGTATACATGCTACGAACGATCCTAAAGCAGAAAAAGCTCAGCGAGGTGAAAAACGATTTCATCAACAATATGACGCATGAGCTGAAAACACCGATTGCAACGGTCTTTGCAGCGGTAGAAGCCATGCAGAATTTCAACGCGTTGAACGATCAAAAGAAAACGCTAACCTACCTAGATATTTCAAAACAGCAATTAAACCGTTTGAGCGACCTAGTTGAAAAGGTATTGCATATCGCCGCGGAAGAAAAGGAAGATTTTGAATTATATGCCGAAGAATTTGATATCAACGAAGTGGTGGAAGATATCGTTTCAAACCATCAATTAAAAGCGGCAAAACCGGTACAATTCCATGTTAGTTTGCCGGAACAAGGCTTGGTGGTGGCAGACAAAACCCATCTATCGAACGCCATTAACAACCTTGTAGATAACGCGATAAAATATTCTAAGGAAGAAGCAGATATTGATATCAAGGTAATCGTTGAGCAACAATTATTGACGATCCATGTTAAAGATCATGGTATCGGTATACCGAAAAGCTACCATCAGAATATATTCGATAAGTTTTTCCGCGTCCCTACCGGTAACATTCACAATGTGAAAGGTTTCGGCCTCGGTTTAAGCTATGTAAAGAAAATCGTAGAAATGCACCAAGGTACGATACAGGTTCATAGCGAATCTGATAAGGGCAGCGAATTTATTATAACAATACCTTTTTAAACAATACACCTTATGTCTAATCCTAAAGTCCTATTGGTAGAAGATGAATTTACACTGGGGCAAATTGTAAAAGATAGCCTGGAAACACGGGGCTTCGATATGTTGTATGCAAAGGATGGACAGGAAGGTATACGGATGTACCAGCAGGAAAAACCCGATATCATTGTACTGGACATCATGATGCCCAATATGGACGGTTTTACCCTTACCACGGAAGTCCGCAAAAATGATAAAAACACGCCTATTATATTCTTGACGGCCAAATCGCAAACGGCTGATGTTGTAAAAGGTTTTGAACTGGGTGGGAATGATTACCTGAAAAAGCCTTTCAGTATGGACGAGCTAATCGTCAGGATAAAGTCTTTATTGAACCGCTTCGGACAACAACCTGCCCCGGTAGAAAACAATGAAAATACGATCCAGATCGGGCAATACTCTTTCAACTTTACCCGGCAAACTTTGAGCCGCCATAATGTAATAGAGTTTTTATCGCACCGCGAATCAGAAATTTTACGCAGGCTAGCCCAAAGCCCGAACGAAGTGGTTGAACGGAAACCGATATTAATCGAATTATGGGGAGACGATACTTTCTTCAATGCGCGTAGCATGGATGTATTTATTACGAAGCTGCGCAGGTATTTAAAAGAAGATCCAAGGATACAGATCGTGAACGTTCGCGGGGTTGGTTACAAATTAATCATGTAATAATTTTTTTAGCTTGATAAACAACCTACAACTGTTACATTTTTGAATTGGATTTGCATTCGCCTCCAGGAACGTTTGCAAGAGAGAATTAGTATTTAGAAGAGTTATAACAAAAAAGGGTTGATAGTTTTAATGTTATCAACCCTTTTCCTAATCTATTTCTTCACTTTTGATACTTGCTCTACTAATACGTATTCGTACATACTGGCATCAGCAGGAGCGGGTTTGCGTACTTTCCGGTTTACTTTTAATTTATACCGGTTCCCTTTTTGATATGTAAATCCTTCGATTGACCCTGATAATTTATCCCAGTTCCCGTCGGCAGGTTCCATAAATTTATCGCCATAGCAGACTTCATAACAAGTAATATCCTCTCCCATAGCGCCTTTGCAGGTTGTTTCACCGTTTATCCAAACCAGCAATTCTTTATCCTGTGGCACAGGGGCGTCTTTTCTTGTTAAAGTAAGGCCGTCACTACCGTAATCCGAACCTTCATAAATCAAACTATTGCCATCACGCCTAAAGTTCAATGTATCTTTCGCAGGGTTTCCACTGCCCACGGTAACAAGGCTTAGCATAATTTTTCCACCACCATGATCCATCCAATTTCCTCTCTGCACAATTTCGGGTGTCATGTTCATGTAGTCGGTAGTCATCGTCACATCATTACCTTCTGAAAGCGTTAATCCTATGATGCGACCCGGGCTAGATGCGGCGGGCATCGATGCTTCGTAATAACCCGTTACCGGGATATTTTCGGTTACGGTTGAGTCTTTGGTAGTAGATTGTTTAGAAACATTTTGGCAAGCAATCATACCAATTAGAGCGGGCGTTAAAATCAACATTGAAATTTTCATACGATTTTGTTTTGATGCAAGGAATAACAAAGCATTACACCTATTGTTCCATTAAGATGATAATTAAGCAAGTTTGCAAAAATTACACCACTTTCAACAGTAGTTTAAAACACTAGTCCGCAATTAACTTACGCACCTTAACAAACGGATAACAAGCTTTATAAAAAATATAATTAATTATAAATCAAACTAATACAAAGAAATTATTGATATAATAATTATTTTTCTTAATTTTTAGTCGATTTTGGATTTGTAAAATAAGTGTATACAAGTACCTTTGCTCAACCAAATATATTTGCCAACTAACATCCATTGGATATTATATATTTTATTTAATATCTGTTATTTAAAACCCATCTGAAGTATTGCATTGTAATCAGCATCCATAGCTTTTTATTTCGACCCATACGGATTACTTATTTATTGCCAACGATTAAACTGTTTTAGATCATGAAAAGGCTATTGCCAATCATGGTGTTGATAGGCATGGGATTGCTGTGCTTCCTCGGTAGTTGTACCAAGGGAGAACTAACCGAATATACACCCCCAACTATCAACCCAACAGATACGGTTGTACTGGATATGAACAATACCGTCAACCAATCAAAAATATTGCAACTTGTCAACGAAGCTAGAGCTAAAGGTTGCAATTGCGGAACGACTTACATGCCGCCGGTGGGACCGGTTACATGGAATACCAGCCTCGAAAAGGCCGCTTGGATTCATAGCAAGGAAATGCTTGATAGCAATTATTTCAGCCACCAGGGATTGGATGGTGAAAGGGCAGGAGCCAGGATTAAAAGCATGGGATATAAATGGTACACATACGGTGAAAACCTTGCCGTCGGTGTATTTAATGAAGAACAAGTGGTGGCGGGATGGTTAAAAAGTCCTTCGCATTGTATGACGTTAATGGGCCCCGATTATAAAGAAATGGGGGTAGCCCAGGCCGATTATTTCTGGACACAGATTATGGCGACCCAACAGTCGCAAATTGCCAACTAATCACATGAGTGATTTTCGCAAAGTGTTACGAACTCTTTTATAAAGACGTTTTGTAGCACTTTGCTCATTAACAGATTTTTTACAATTTATTTTTTTTATTATTGCGTTAAGCCCCCTAAATTTACAGGACTTACCACACTATTTAACCCCGTCCTACAGAAAAAATCACCAGTAATTTTATCGTACCTATTTAAAACCCAGTACCAAATTGTTTTACATTTTTAACTGGGATTAAAATGTTCCGTTTCCTGTCACTGGCAGTAATAGTTGTTTGTATAATTCTATTCGCTTCATGCGAAAAGATAGATCTCATTCCTGCCCCGATTACGCATCCGCAACCTGTAACGCAAGATACAAGCAGCGCTCCCCCGACGGCTGTAATAATCAATAACAACATTAATGCTGATACCTTGTTGTTATTAGTTAACGAAGTCCGGGCCAAAGGCTGCCATTGCGGGGATACCTATATGCCTCCCGTGGCGCCATTGAGTTGGAATAATTTGTTGGAATTTGCCGCCGTATCGCATAGCAAAGACATGTACACGAAAAACTATTTCGATCATATTGGCAAGGATGGAAAAAATCCTGGTCAAAGGCTCGATGCAGTAGGATATGATTGGAGGTATTACGGGGAAAATATCGCGAAAGGCCCCGGCACGGAAGCGGTTGTTATTGCCGGATGGCTTAATAGTCCCGGCCATTGTAAAAATATCATGAACGCTAACTTTACAGAGATGGGGGTAGGCAAGTACGGTAGCTATTGGACACAAACTTTCGGGCAGCCGTTTAGTTCTAATTAAGAAGAAATATGTTCTTTATGATGCTTGCGCCACATCTTGAAAACAAAAAACAGGTAAGCTAAAAACACGATACCGTAGACAACGTAGAAGATGGTCATCAACTTGGGTGTTGAATACTTGGGATCACCGTACCCCAGGTACAAACCGAAGAATATGCCTGCCATCATCACGAAAAAGCCATAAAAGATCGTTTTTATAATATTCGCGAAATAATGGAAAGTCTTCATATCAAATGGAGGCCTTCTCTCTTCTTGTTCAAACGGGTTATGATGATTCTCTTCCAATGACCAGGTGATTTATCACTATTAAGGTAAGCATAATTCTATTAACGAGCTGCTGTCGCTCCTAAATACATTAAAATCAACTTCCCCGCGGATGCCGTTCACATGACCGATATCGCTGTGTTGCCAAAACAGCCATTTCCTGTGAATACGGGGCTTCTCCTTTTGGTAATAATGCGCTACCCACAAAGGATATTCATCGAAATCCTTCCCGAGATAAGTATCGTAAAAGCGGATATTGGTATAAATAATCGGCTTGACACCGTAAATATTTTCCATCTCTTCCAACCAAATTTTAGCCATACTACGTATTACGGCCGGGCTTTGATTATTATGTACCTCGATATCCAGCACCGGGGGCAGGTCTCCTTTCTCCAACGAAACGGTATTTCTAAAATTCCTAGCCTGCTGTATAGGATCACGGGTAGCATAGAAGAAATGGTAAGCGCCCCGAACCATGCCGGCCTTTTTGGATAGGCGCCAGTTTCGTTTAAACTTACGATCTTGGCGTGTAATGCCTTCTGTAGCTTTTATAAATGCAAATGAAAAATTAATCTTATCAACTTGCATTTGCCTAACGGCTTCCCAATTAATATTGCCTTGAAATTTGGACACATCTATGCCATGTAAGTCATAATTCACCGGCATATCGATTCCGAACTCCTCGTATCTTACATAAGTTACTTCATTCTCCATCTGCAACCACCAATATACACCGGCTGCGGCCATGACTATTAATAAAAATAGGATAATGACACTCTTAATACGTGTTTTTCTCTTTTTTTGTTTCAACTTTGGGACTCGTTAAATGGTTTTCTCGTCAATATAAATCAGGGCAAGTATAGCGTAATATTTTTATTGACAGCAATAAAGCCGCATTGAATTCTTAAATTTGTTGAATAAACCTTTTCCTAGATGCCCGATTTTAACTGGAACGACACTACGAATTTCGTATCTAAATTAACCTTCAAACGGATTGCTAATGCTTTCAAAGTGTTGGGAAGTTTTTATTGGAGTAAAATGCGAAAACGCCCCGTGCAATGGGGTTTGCCCATATCATTATCGTTTGAGCCTACTACTTCGTGTAACTTACGTTGCCCAGAATGCCCCAGCGGCTTAAGGGCTTTTACCAGGCCAACGGGGATGCTACAAGCAGATTTTTTCCGTGATACTATAGATGAAATATCCAAAGAACTGTTATACTTGATATTTTATTTCCAAGGAGAGCCGTATTTAAATCCTGCCTTCCTCGATATGGTAAAATATGCTAATGAAAAAGGCATTTATACGGCCACTTCCACTAATGCGCATTACCTGAACGATGCTAATGCGAAACGCACGGTTGAAAGTGGTTTGGACCGGTTGATCATTTCCATCGACGGAACAACGCAAGATGTGTATACCCAATACAGGATCGGCGGGCAGTTACACAAAGTGATTGAAGGAGCCAAAAACATTGTAAAATGGAAACGGGAGCTGAAATCCAAAACGCCGTTCGTGTTTTTCCAATTCTTAGTAGTGAAACCTAACGAGCATCAAATAGAGGATATTAAAAGGTTGGCCGAAGAAATAGGGGTAGACCAGGTGCGGTTTAAAACAGCGCAGGTTTATGATTACGAAGAAGGCAACCGCCTCATTCCCACGATTGACAAATATTCCCGGTACCACAAAAATGAGGATGGTACCTATACCATTAAAAATAAATTGGCCAATCAATGTTGGAGGTTATGGCATAGCCCGGTAATTACTTGGGATGGCTTAGTGGTTCCATGTTGTTTTGATAAAGACGCCCAACACCGCTTGGGCGATCTAAAGAAAAGCTCATTTAAAACATTATGGCATAATGATGAATACCACAACTTTAGGTCTCAATTAATGAAAGGAAGGAAGAACATAGATATCTGTGCCAACTGTAGCGAAGGAGCCAGCGTTTGGAAATAGGGCCGGCTATTTAGATATAGAAGTTTAAAATCAGGTTGATTAGCCCCTGGCAGCCGGGCATTGATTTATAATTAAATAATGACACTGATTATTTAACCTTCGCTATCGACGTTGGCCTTGGCCGTTTTTTTCTTTTTCTTCTTTTGGGAAACTTTATTGGCCAGCTTCACTCCAAATCTCACGGCGATAAATTCCGCCGCAGTTATTAAAATATTCGTGAGGGTGGATTTCGCGGTTCCGCTGTTCCAAGCGGCCTTACCCACTTTACCTAAAATGCCTAAAACCCCGCTATTGGCCACGCCTGGGACTACGCTGTTGATTGCCATTCCCTTAAAATTGCTTTTTAAATAAGCGCCTCTTTCAAGCAGTTCGATTTCCATTGACTTGGATTGCAATTTTAATCTTGCAATTTCCAACTCCAGGGTATCGAGATCTTTAACTTTGATTTTTTTATATGTTGGGTACTGCATATAGATATCTTTACGGTAATAGGCTAAATATTAGGCTTCCGGGTCTCCATGTTTTCGATGTCATGTTCATCGTCTTCATCGTCATCTTGAATTTCATCAACCAATTCCGACACTAATAAATTCGCCAAAGGGCGCTGAATCAACTTTTTCCTGAATATCAATAAAACGACGAACAGCACGATAAATACTGCTGCCGCGCAAGCAAAGCCAATGGTAAAGCTGCCCGTCATTTCACCGATCCAAAAGCCGAGTACCATGCCAAGGAATACAATGACGAAAAAGAACAGCAAGAAAGCCATCATCAACGAGAAAAATAATCCCAATGCTTTTGATAGCTTTCCTGCTGTTTGCAGCTTCAATAAATCTAGCCTGGTTTCCACGTAATCGCGGGCTACCTTGCCAGTTTCAGAAAAATAGTTGCTGAAATTATCTTCCATGCAAATAGGTTATTAGAGCGAATTTTTATATTAAGTTAATTCATTTTCCACTGCATCTTCAAATTGTTCTTTTTTCCGCCTAAACTTTTCTTTCAACTTATCCGCTTCATACCTTAATTTACTTACCATATCGTCCTTTGCATCGGAGTTTAAGAAATAACCAACTGCTACACCAACAGCAGCGCCAACGATAAATGAAACAACGGCTTTGGAGTTCTTGCTCATATTATTAATTTTTTAGGGTGAAGAATTTGGGTTTCTTTCAGGGGCAACCTTTCACAATGAATTGTTTCTGTTGCATAAAGGTTACAAACATTATTCCAATATTGTTCATTCTGGTAAAATAAATGTTAAATAGTTAATATACCTAACGGTATTCATCTTCAATAGCGCCTTTAGAAGATTGGGACGATTTTTGCCATTCCCTTAAAAATCATTAGGTTTGATAAATACGAAAATTCTATATGAGTTATTTGGACAATGACCGTTTAAAACAGATCGGTTTTCTAGTTATTATCCTATCACTAGGAGTTATTTTATTTAAAGAACTGTATAGTTTTTTCCCCGGATTCTTGGGCGCCGTCACTTTTTACGTGATTTTCCGCAGGATGATGGAAGAATTGGTAGAAGTACGAAAATGGAAACGAAACTTAGCGGCAGCTGTAATTTTGATACTTTCCTTCCTGATCATCTTGCTACCCCTGGGTATATTGATTAACATGTTAACGGCCAAAGTTGCTTATGCAGTAAACCATTCCTCCGAACTGATTGCCGGCATTGAAACCGTTACCCGTAAAATTAGCGAAGCGACCGGTTTTGATATGTTATCGGAAGCGAGGTTACAGAAATTCCAGGAAAATCTCACCAATATTCTGCCCGGTTTCGTTGGGGCTACCTTCAATACTTTAACGGCCATTGCTGTCATGTATTTCATGCTATATTTCATGCTAATAAATAGCAAGGAGCTGGAAGCCGGATTATATGAATATATCCCGCTTAAGGATGAAAATGTGACGCTTTTAAGTAAAGAGTTCCGCAACCTGGTTTTCTCCAACGCTGTAGGTATTCCGCTGATCGCTTTGATTCAGGGAGTAATTGCCTTGGTAGGATACCTGGTTTTCGGTGTGCCACAACCCGTATTTTGGTTCGTGGTAACCTGCTTCACGGCCATGTTGCCCATAGTGGGCGCTGCAGCGGTGTACGTGCCGATGGGAATTTTTATGATCGCTACTGATCAGACTTGGCAAGGGATAGGCGTAATTATTTACGGGTTTGTTGTTGTAGGGTTATCCGATAATGTTTTCCGGTTTATCCTTGCAAAGCGTATCGGTGATGTTCACCCTTTGATTACGATCTTCGGCGTTATCATCGGGGTCAACCTTTTTGGATTTATCGGGCTGATTTTCGGTCCGTTGTTGATATCAATGTTTATCCTGCTGTTGAGGATTTATTCAAATGAATATTTTATTAAGAAAAGGGATGTTAAGGTTGTGAAAAGGGTAAAGGTGCGATAATCCGCGGTTCGGCTACGCTCACCGCTAGCTGTAGGGAGAGGGACGTGTTCTTTATCATTCCCATTACCTTAATTTAATCCTCCCATCCACTACACGTCCTCCCCAGTACGGCGAGCGCAGCCGAGCCGAACTGGGGACAGGAACAACTTCAACGATAATAACCGTTTTCTTCAATATATTGCTGTACATCTTCCGTTACTAAATAGCGGATGCTTTTGCCTTCTTGTATCAATTTCCTAATAGCGCTACTGGAAATATCTAGCATCGGCGCATCTACTATCCTAATATTTGCACCCTGGCTTTCTTTCACCGGGTGCCCGGGACGGGTATAAATGTAAATTGGGTAATGCTTTATTAACTGTTCATAATTTTTCCAACGCGTAATATTTTCAAAACTATCGCTCCCCATGATGACAACAAATTCCTGCGTGGGAAATTTCTCTGCCATATAGGTTAGCGTATCGATAGTATATGATGGCCTGGGAAGGGAAAACTCGATGTTGCTCGCCTTTAGTCGATCAGCATCCTTTATGGCCAGCTCAACTAAGTGAAAACGGTGGTGTTCATTGAGCAGGGTAGAAGATACTTTCAATGGGTTTTGGGGCGAAACCACGAACCACACCTTATCTAAATCTGTATTATATGCTATATAATTTGCTATAATTAGATGTCCAATATGTACCGGGTTGAATGATCCAAAGTATAAGCCTATCTTCATGAGCGATCCATTAAAGTTTAAATGCTATTGCGCGGCAAGTTAATGAATTAGGCTTGTTTATCATGAAAACACCCCTTATTCTAAGGGTTTAAACTGTTCAAATGCGGAGCCGCATGTTTTACAAAAATGTATCGCGCGGCACAATGTTGAACCGAAAGGGGATCGCAAGTACGTATCTGTGCTACCGCAATGAGGGCAAGGTGTTGCCAGCAATAACTCCCGGTAACCTTCGCCTTGGAGTTTCCTTGGCGCCGCGATACCGAATGCTTGCAACTTTTGCTTCGCAGCCTCGCTCATCCGGTTGCTTGACCAATTTACAGTAGGGTCAATCTTCACCTCAACAGGCATATCCAATGCTAGCTGCAATTGCTCCCGGATATTGTTTTGAATATATTGAACAGCGGGGCAGGCTGCGAACGTAGGGATCATTTTAACGCAGATCACACCTCCAGACACTTCCACCCCGGTTATCATGCCCAGCTCTACCACGTTCAATACCGGTATTTCGGGATCCATCACCTGCTCTAGTGCTAGGTAAACATCTTCTGTATGTACGCTTACTTTCATGATCCGATTTCACTATTTACTTGGTTACCAACTAGCCGATGGATCCAATTTGAATACGCTGGACATTTCGTCTAATAAAATGGATAAATGTTGCGTATGGAAACCGAACCTTCCACCCATACCTGCTTTGGCTTGCTCCCCGCGGGGTACCACTAGTGAAGCCTGGGTGAAGATCGGCTGGATTCTCTCTAGCCACTTTTCCTTTATGGCGCTTTCACCGGGATAAACCTTGGCATCAATTAACACCGATTCTAATTCCCCGGCTTCTTCGAACATTCCCAAGGCATCTGCCCAACAATCATCTAATGCTTGTTGCATGCGGGTGTGGCTTTCGCTGGTACCATTCCCCAACTGTGTCAACCAGGCATCCGCATGCATCAGGTGGTATTTTATCTCGCCTTTAAACTTTTGAGCAATAGCTCGTACAGGCTCAAAACTGCTGTTTTCTAGGCTCGCGTACCGCACTGCTTCGGCATGGTCAAATAAAAAATGTCGCATTAAACTATAGTCATATGACGAGTTCGGCATTTCAACGAAATGGCAACATTTCCACCCGGATTCTTCCCTCAGGAAAGCAAAACGATCAGGATCTTCTCCTTCAAAATATTCTTCGAGTAAACGGTACAAGGCTAAAGCGTGGCCAATCTTGTCTTGAGCCATAGAGGAAAATGCAATATCTTCTTCCATGATCGGTCCCAACCCTGTCCATTCAGAGTTACGATGTCCCATTATGAGCGCATCATCGCCCATCTTGGTTAATAAATTTATGATGGCTAATTGTTGTTGATCCATTATTATTATTATTATTACTATTTCTTGTATTATTTCTTGCCTTTAAACTTGTTGATTTTTTCCATGACTTTAAAGCCGCTAGCATCGCGGTAAGTTTTATCGGCATTATTGGCAAACATATCTTCATCTTCCACATCCAAAGCTAGTATGTCAGCGCTGCGTACGACCCAAAGATTTACACATTTTTTGCGGCGCCCGAATTGTTCCTTGGCAAATACTAATGCTAATTGTGCGCTGGGCGCATGAACCGACCCAACATGCTCATGATGCGCACCCCGTTTTTCCTGGTGAAACACTTCAAATACATTCCAATTTTCGCCTTCCTGGATAGTAACAAGTTTTCCATCGGCGTCAAGCTTTAGCCGTTTTACGCGCGGGTCTAATGATTGGTTATCCATTGTTATAAATTAAATTATGCTACGGGGAATGATTTTTTTTGGTTATTATCCATTAAGGCCTTCCTTACCCAGCGACCATTTTCTTCTGCCCATTTCCTAACGCCAAGTCTTTCGCTATTGCAGGGGCCGCCGCCGTTAATGACTTTCATAAATAAGTCCCAATCGGGATCCGAGAATAACCATTTACCCGTTTCCGGGTCTTTGCGCAAGCCTGGATCCGGTAAGGTCAAGCCTAATTCCAGTATCTTGGGAACGTATGAGTCCAGGAATTGATTTCTCATATCATCGTTGCTGGCCATCTTTACTTTCCAACGCATTAATTTCTCGCTATGTACAGAGGTTTTGTCCGGTGGGCCAAAGAAATGCATAATAGGCTGCCACCATCTGTTCAGCGCATCTTGTACCATGCTTCTCTGTAAAGCCGTGCCCGTGGCCAACTCAATAAAAGCGTCATGCCCTTGCTTAAGGTGAAAGCTTTCCTCGTAACAAATACGCTCTAAAGCCCTGCAATAAGGGCCATAAGAACCTTTCGAATTAGCTACCTGGTTCACGATGGCCGCGGCATCAATCAAGAATCCGATTACCGTCACATCCGCCCAAGTTTCGGCGGGATAATTAAAAACATTCGAATACTTAGATTTACCATTCAGCAGGTCGTTTATCATCATTTCCCGGCTTTTGCCGAGCGTTTCAGCTGCATTGTACAGTAATTGACCGTGCCCGATCTCGTCTTGCACCTTGGCAATTAATGCTAACTTCCTTTTAAATCCTGGGGCGCGGGTAATCCAGGTACCTTCCGGTAAGGCGCCAATAATTTCAGAGTGGGCGTGTTGCTCGATGAGTCTGATAAGTTGTTTTCTATAATCAACGGGCATCCAATCACCGGGTTCAATCTTTTCCCCGGCAGCGATACGGCGTTCAAAATCTGCCAGTTTCACCGGGTCGTCCTCCAATTGTGTTTGTAAAGGCCGCTTGCTTTGTTCGTCGAATATATATCCTCCGCCGTACATAATGCGATTGTTTTGGTTCAATGTAAATTACTGAATTTTTGATTGTTAACCTTAAGATTCTATCAGTCAAGGCGAAATTTTAACAAGGTATTTATTGAATAAATTCAATTGGTTATCAATAATTTACATTACAGGTACAATTATAAGAACCGGTTCTTTACCAGGAAGAAAACTATCTATAAAATTTGCTATTTGAAAGATTATATCCCCGTAGATCATGAAAATTTCGTAATATTAATAAAGAATTTTAGGATCTAGTCAAGCGTATCAACTTTCGGACAGAACGGCGTTACGACCTAATTTTAGATAAAGACCAATTTGCATAATCGCAGATGTTACATAACGGTTGCCTGCTCATTCAATTTTTGTTGTTACCTGCGCTCCAGCATTTCCCTGGAGACACGATCAGCAAAACCATCGTAACGGTGGGATTTTATCAGCCGCACAATGTGAACAGCGTAGATACCGTTTATTATTTACCGGGCAAAGTATTGCAATGGCAAGATTTTACCGGTCGTATACCATCCAATGCGAAAAGTGCCGCGGTAAGTTTTACAAGTTTTGCTTATGAAGGTACGGCCACCCAGGTAAAAGACACCCTGGAAATTCATCTCGACTTACAAGTATTTTTTGTGAAGGATGATTCATGGGCACAAAGCTTCATCCGGGATGATAAAGACGCCCTAGCGCATGAGCAAATACATTTTGACATAACTTATCTAACGGCTTTATTATTCAAGAATAAACTGGCTTCTATTGATTTTAATGAAGAAAAGGATTACGATGCTATCAACAGTGTTATCCAATATCAATACCTTGAATATTTCCGCTTGATGAATACTTTACAAACACAATATGACAAAGAAACCAGGAATGGTACTTTCATAAATAAACAAAAGGAATGGCAGTCCAATATTGCGAAGGCAATCCAGTTGGGAGGACAATGGCCATTACCCTCATAGAAAAAAAATAAACCGGACGTATATGTTAAACATGCGTGTATTCTTTTCCCGTGCATTACTGGCAAGTGCCTTGGCCAGTGTTATGTTGTTCAGTTGTAAAAAAGATAAAAGTAGTTCCGGTGATCCCGATCCGGGCCCGGATCCGGTGGATTCCGTGGCAACCCTTACTCCATTGCAAAAATCCCTGGATACGATGTACCACATCTTTACGGATGTTTACTTGTGGACAAACGCCGTTCCTGATTCGGCTACTTTAAAGCCGCTTTCCTTTAACTCTCCAGAAGCTTTATTTGATAAAATGATCACGTATCAAAAAGATGATCAAGGAAATAATTTAGATCATTATAGCTTTCTTGATGATGGTACGGTAAGTGGTGAAATCGGTGAGGGTAAAATCGGGGATATGGGATTTTTTATCAAATATTATTACAGGGATTTGCCCAGTGTGAACTACTGTTACCCCGGATCTCCAGCTTATATTAAAGGCGTAAGAAGGGGATGGCTTATTGCAAAAATAAATGGCAGGGAAGCATTGGATTATGATTACGCTCCTTATGGAAACGGAGATAATGTCAACTTTATCGTAAATGCTTTAAATGGCAGTTCTGCCAACTTTACATTTATTAGGGACTATAGCAATCCCAACGATACCGTTAGCATGACGATAAGCAGCCAGGAGTATTCGATTAAACCCGTATTAAGTGATACAGTATACAACTTCTCCGGTCGAAAAATAGGCTATTTCTGTTTTAACAGCTTCATTAATGCCGATTTAGCAACACCATACCTGGATCCTATTTTCACCAAATTCTCTTCAGAAGGTGTAAAACAAGTTGTTGTAGATTTGAGGTATAATGGCGGTGGTGCTGTAACTACAGCAGAATACCTAAGCAATATGCTGGCGCCTGCTTCTGTAACTGGAGCTAATTCCGTGATGTATAAAGAAACTTACGGACCCAAGGTTAATAACAAAACAATGAGCGCTTATAGCAATAGCATTAAGTTCCAAACCAATATCGGCGTCATTACGTTACCCGACTTGCTCTATAACTGGGCATTTTATAATACGACTAATTATAGCAAGACTAACGGCCTTGACCTCGATAATATCATCTTTATAGTTACCGGTTCAACAGCTTCTGCAAGTGAATTAGTTATTAACAACCTGAAGCCTTATTTTAATGATCGTTTGAAATTGGTAGGTGATACTACTTACGGCAAACCTGTTGGATTTATGGCTTTACCTGTAAGCGGGTACGACATGTACGCGGTATCTGTACAAAATGTAAATGCATCTAATCAAGGTGAATACTTCCATGGATTTAACCCCGATATCACAGCCTTTGATGATGTCCGCTTTAATTTTGCAGATACCCGTGAAGAATCCATCGCTAAGGCTTTAATCCAATTAGGCGTTAGCCAAGCAGAGCTGGGTAGAAAAGCAAATATCGAAAGGCGAACTACCAGGTTAATGCCTACTAAAATTGATCGCCTGGGTGAGCATGGCTTCAAAGGGTTACTATTAAACCCTAATGACTTAAGAAAACAATAATGTAGGATCATCCTTCTACCTTACATAAAAAAGCGCTCCCATAAAATACATGGGGGCGCTTTTTAAATTAATAGGATTCCAGCAAAAAAATATCTGCAAAAAGGCCGGAAACCATTTATTCTCCGGGTGGGCAAACTTGCATTAACATTACCGTACTGCTCGATTCGTATGACTGCACGATACCGGTAGGGCAGGTTACATTATAATTACGGTAAGTAATTCCCCTGGCCGCATCGCGGTTACCCCAGGCCAAGTTGATATTCTTCCTTAGCCAAGGTAAATACTGGTCCTGCTTACCTTCATTCACCAAGTTCATTATATAATGACCAAATATGGCTTTCAAAATACCTTGTTCATTCCAGTCTCCTTCCGGCGGCATGATCCCGTTGCCATCACACATACTCATCTTAGTATAATCGGCTGCTTTAACTGCATAACCCAAATACTTAGAATCCCCGGTGATTTTATATAACAATGTAGCGGCACCAATAAATGTGCCCTGGTTGTATGTATAATCCGACCAACCTTTGTTGCCGTTAACATTATTGTCTGCCACGCGACCTTTAGTGCTATCATATAAATTGTTGGCGCCCCATTCAAAAATGCTTTTCGCTTTGGTCAAATACATTTCGTCTTTCGTTATATTGTATAAAGTTGCTGCTGCAATTACAGTCGGGAAGTTGATACAGGCATTTTTACCTGACTTCTTAAAGTCCCACCACATCCCACCATCGACAGCGTCGTAAGATTCATTCCATACCCTCTCAAATCCGCTTTTAGAATAATTAAGATACTCTTCTGTACCGGTGATTTGATAGGCCCTGGCTAGGGAAATGATCCACCACATCATATCGTCATGGATAAACCATACCTGGCGGTTTTCCCAATTAAAATGATCGTAATGTTGATAATTACCTTCAAACACATCGTGGATCATAATTTTCCATTGATCATCACCTGTTCTTAAATAAGCATTCATGATCATATCCCAATAAATAGCTTGCGTCCAGATAGCGGCTACCCCATTTTTTTCGGTAGTAGGGAAGTACAGCTTCTTTGCCGGATCATAATACGCTTTATTGAAATAATTCAAAGCGTTTGTTGCATCTTTTGCCGTAAACGAAACCTCTTTCGGCGGAGTAATAGGCACATCTTTATGTTCATCTTTACCACAAGCCAAGTGAATTCCGGCAAGCGCAACCATCGAAATCAATATCCAACTTTTCATACCAAAATTTTTTAAAGGAGAAGCGTATCATGAAACACGCTTCTCCATGAATATTTTACCAACCCGGGTTTTGAACCAACTGCTTATCGTTATTGATATCATCTGATGGTATCGGGAATAAATAATGCCTTTTATTGAATACCCTGGTTTCAAAAGGCACTACGTTCAAGAAACCTGGCATATCACTATAG
Source organism: Chitinophaga caeni (assembly GCF_002557795.1). Taxonomy (NCBI): domain Bacteria; kingdom Pseudomonadati; phylum Bacteroidota; class Chitinophagia; order Chitinophagales; family Chitinophagaceae; genus Chitinophaga; species Chitinophaga caeni. Next base: position 1,203,651 of record NZ_CP023777.1, read on the forward strand.
ATATTTAACCCGTATATGGGGCCATCTTCCGTTTGTTCTGCTATTTTCCAACGCCTTACATCGAAGAAACGGTTATTTTCGAAAGCCAGCTCTACACGTCTCTCTTTACGTATAGCGTCACGCATAGCATCTTGACCGTTAGGAGCCGGTAATTCAGCGGAGCCATAAGTTGGTATACCCGCTCTTTCACGAATTAAATTCAAGTACTTCAGTATATCCGGATTCCCAGGTTCAGATTCATTCAAACATTCTGCATAGCTCAAATAAATTTCTGCTAACCTTACCAAGATGAGCGTACGGTCATTTACATCCCATTTACCAAGCCCCATTGCTTTCCTGACCACGTACCCAGTAGTTGTATAATCGCCACCCCCGGTTTGTTTTCCCGAATTCCCAGTATTGTTAAACCTGGTAATGATCTCACCGTATGACTTATTCAACCATAAACTACCATCAAAAGTAATATTGACATAAAACCTTGGCTCGCGGTGCGCCCATTGATTATAAATACTCCTTTCTTGCGTGTCATACGGTGTTTTAAAATCCGAGAAACCTGTTTCTTGGTAACCGGATAATGGATCATCGATGCTTCTACCATTTTCGGTGAAGAAAGCATCCACCATATTTTGGGTAGCGCCTAAGCCGCCGCTCCCCTTTACATCGCGGGATGCAGCGCCATTATGATAGGGCGTTAGTTCATATTGACGGGGACCGAGAGAGTTGCCTACGCGTGCAAATATTACCTCTGGATTCCAGTCGGTTAGGATAGCATCGCGGCAAGAAAGATAGGGATCAAATTGACCTTCAGCATTATTCTTCTTAAATAATGAATAGGTGCCGGGCACGAATTGGTCAATAAATGATTTGTAAGCATTTGCTGCTTCTTTCCATTTATTGACATCAAAAGTTTGATTAATTAATTGTTTGCCGTCAGGGTTTTTCAGATCGGCATAATCAGTATTACCATTAAATAAAGGACTGGCTCCATACATAAATGCATTTGCCCTGAAAGCAAGGGCAGCTCCTTTCGTTACACGGCCGTAATCTTGATCATTATTGGGAAATACGGGTAGATTCCCCGATGCGGTTTGCAACTCGCTAGTGATAAAATTTACACATTCCTCGATAGAATTTCTAGGCATTTGCAATGTTGTATCTACCGGGGCTGCGTTTTCGGGCAGGATAACCACCGGGCCGTAAATACGCAACAGGTAAAAATAATACATTGCCCTAAGCGCTCTCGCTTCTGCTTTATATTGAGTAATAAGTGCAGGGGAAAGATCCGTGATTTTATCGGCATTCTGCATAAAAACACTTGCAGCACGGATGCCTTTATAAAAATTTCTCCAATAATCTCCAACAAAACCGGAGTTAGCATCCCAATTACCGATATTGACTTCATTGGACTGTACGAAAGACCAAACATAATCCGCTTCATCACTTCCCCCGGTCCATAAACCGGCATTATTATTACCCCCGGGGTTTCTTTGTCCAAACTCATCAGGTACCCTACGGTAAACGTCTGCTAAAAACTTACGGGCCGTTTCCCATGTTCTAAATGTTTCTTCGATTGTTAGCCTGTCATCCGGCACTTGATCCAAGAACTTAGAACATGAAGTAAATATGGCCATTGCTAAAAGAATGTATATTAACTTTTTCATCCTAATATTTTTATAATGCTTGCCTCTTGAGGCAGTAAAGTTTTTCAATCAATAAATTTTCCCCTTAGAACCTGAGGTTAATACCTAGGGAAACGGTTCTAACATTCGGATACGAGGTACCATTGCTGGTATTCAATTCAGGATCCCACAATTTGAATTTGCTGATAGTAAATAGATTGATCCCTTGCAAATAAATCGAAGAATTATGTATACCGAATTTCTTTAGCTTTTCAGAAGGCAAATTATATGCTAACATGGCTGATTTTAACCTCATAAAGCTCATGTCTTTCACCCACCAATCGCTTGGTTGCGTATTATTCTTGTTGGGCGCTTCCCCGTATGCCAAGCGGGGATAGAAAACATCTTGGCTAGGATTATCAACTGTCCAACGATCCGTTGCAATGGCATAAGCGTTCGTTAAGCCACCACCGCTATTAAACGGAATAATTGCAGAACCGCTCAGCATCCTATCTGCATCGGCTGTTCCCTGGAACAATACTCCGAATACAAAACCTTTATAGCTTAAATCGAAACCGAAACCATAAACGGTAGATGGCACATCGCCTCTCCCAATTCTAGTCATATCATTGGAATTAATCAATCCATCACCATTCAGATCTTTATACTTAATATCTCCCGGCCTTACCTGGGATTTATCACCTGGCACAGCACTTTTTTGAATTTCATCATCAGAAGTAAACAAGCCATCGGATAAATAGCCATACAATGCAAGCACATTGTTGCCCCTGTGCTCCATCCAAGGATATTGCTGTGGAGGCATATCATTCTCTACCAAGATATCTTTGTTATAAGTAATATTACCCCTCAAGGTTAAACCTACTTGCCCCAATTGCATTCTATACTCGATGTTGGCATCAATCCCCTTGTTATCAACAATTCCGAGATTCGCGTATTGTTCATTTTCCAAGCCCATAAAATCTACGTTCGATGCACGTTTTAAGAATATGCCCGTGCGGTGCTCCTTGAAGAAGTCAACATTCATATTCAACCTATCTTCAAACATCCGTATCTCGATTCCTAAATCCTGCTTATTGGAAACGGACCACTTAACATTTGTTGCGTAGCGACTAATATTTATACCATCAACATTATCGAAACTTTTCCCGTATTTATAGGCGCCGCCATAAGTATTTAGGTTGGTGATGTATAAGAATCTTTCAGCGGCAGAGCCTAGACCGGTATTACCATTTGAATAACGCAGTTTCAGGAAGGAAATAGTCGGTTTTAAAGCACCGAAGAATGACTCGTTCGAAATGACCCAAGCCAAACCCATTGCCGGAAAGAAACCGAAACGATTTCCCGGGGCAAATAATTCGGAACCATTATATCCAAAATTAAACTCGGCAAAATATCTTTCGTCGTAAGAGTAAGTAACCCTTCCTGCTAACCCCAGAGAACGTTCAGGAATTGAACTTATAAAATCGCCCGCCAAAGTATTTGAATAATCGCTTGAATAGAAAAGCGCAAGGCCCCCAACGCGATGTTTCTTAAAAGCACGATCATAATTCAATGCTGCTTCCGTATAAAATTTGCGGGTCGTCCTCCTTTCTCCATCATTCCTGTCAAAACCTAAATATTGATTCCCCGTATACGTTTTAACAAGATTTAAGCTGCCATCTGGTTTGTAAGGTTCATTTTGATCGGGGAAATACGTGTCTTCCCTTTTGCTACGGGTAATATAATTTTGATTGTATGTATCAAAAGCAAACATCGCGGTAGCGCTTAACCCTTCCGTTATCATGCTCAAATCTTGCGTAGCCCGGATATTCGAAAACAGTTGATTCCTAAACTCGTTCCTATAACCACGACGGGTAAGATCAGCATAGGGATTCCTGAACCCGCCGTTAGATGATTGACCGGGCACTAAGCCCCCAGGGTACAAGATTGGGTAGGCGACCGGCGCCGCATCCATCGCGCTCTGAAATATGTCGTGCGTATTGATCCCCGGATAATTGCCATTGGAAAAATAGCCTTGAATACCTACATCTAATTTGGTGGTTTTAGTTACGTTCAGGTTAACGTTTGTCGTAAAATTATACCTGTTAAACTTGAGGGATGAATTATACTTTGCCAAATCATCGGTCTTCAGGAAACCGGTTTCGTTAAAATACCCGAGTGAAATATAATATTGTGCGTTTTCAACACCTCCACTAGCATTAAGATTGGCGCTCCTGGTATGACCGTATTTATTAAAAACGGCATCCATCCAATCTACATTGGGATAGAGGTAAGGGTCAACTTGATTACGGGTATTTTCAATGTACTCCTGGGAATATTTCGGATTTTGATCGCGGGTAGTTAAAGCTTCGTTGGCAAGGTTCATATACGTGATGCCATCCAACATTTCAGGGCGCTTTGTAAAGGTATTTACACCTTCGTTATAGTCGAGGTATATTTGTGGTTTGCCCACTTTCCCCCTTTTCGTTTTAATAATAATAACCCCGTTGGCGCCACGTACGCCATAAACCGCGGTACCTGCCGCATCTTTCAATACAGTAAAGGACTCTATATCTTCTGGTGAAATATTATTGATCGGCCTTTCTACACCGTCTACCAAGATCAAAGGGTTCGCGCTATTACCGCCACCGAATGTTGCGATACCTCGAATCCATATATCTGCGGCGCCCTTACCTGGCTCCCCGGTGCGTTGTACACCAACCAGCCCAGCAACCCTTCCTGCTAATAAAGCGGTAATATCTGATGCAGGTTGTTTTAACTCCGCGGGCTTAATTGTAGATTGTGCGCCTACCAAACTTACTTTACGTTGCGTACCGAAACCGATAACTGCAAATTCGTCTAATGATTGACTGGAAAGTTTCATCCGGATATTCAAATTCGTTGACTTATCTACAGCAACGATCAACCTTTCGTATCCAATGTAGCTGAATGCCAGTTTTGCTGCATTACCGGGTACGAGTATTTTGAACTCCCCCTTGACATCCGTGGTAGTCATAGTCGTGCTGCCTTGTACAGCAACGCTTACGCCGGGCAGGGGAATACCTTTTTCATCAACCACCTTACCGCTGATGGTCATATCCTGCGCAGCAAGGGTATTCCCGGCACCAAGGGCATTACCGGGTTTCGGTTTATTAATTACAACAATATTATTCACTTCCTCGAAAGCCAATGCATGTTGTGTTAAAAGCGCGGCTAGCACCTTATCTAACCGTTGTTTTTTGAAAGAGATCTTTTCAACGCGGTAAGATCTTAGCAATTGCTTATCGTAAGCAAAAGTTACTTTTGTGTTCGCGTGGATTTTCTCAATAGCAGACTCTAGGGTTCCATCCCGTAGCGAAATCGTAACATTGGTTTTCGTAAGGACTTGCCCATGCCCAGCGTAGGCGGGGAAAAATGTGGCACATCCTGCTAAGAAAAACGCGATAGCAACAACGCGATTCCTGAGCGTTTGAATCAATTTTTTCATACGTAGTTTAGGCATTTAATGTTATGGCGATCAGTCGTGGACCAGCGCACAATTCAGTTAATACATCGTGATTTGGTTCTCGTGAATAGAAATTTTTAGTCTGTGAATAGCCGCGAGCACTTCCGCGGCTTTTATAGGATCCATGGAGGTAGAGAGCTCGGTTGTATAACGTGTCATTTTCACTTTCTCGGAGGTAGTGATTATTTTGATACCGAATTGCTTTTCTACCAGGTAAATCATCTCTTCGAAACTGGCATCGTTCAATATCAATTTTCCAGATTTCCAACCCAAAGTGGCAGGGTCAAATCTTTCTACAGTTACCGTGGAAATATCTTTATGTAATACAAATGATTGATCTTTATTTAAAATAGTTGCCCCATGTTCTGGCATCTCCACTTTAACCTTACCCGAAACAACACCCACCGTCATTTTTGACAATCCTTCGTAGGCAGTAATGTTAAAGGCCGTGCCGAGTACGGTGGTTTTAATCGACCCGTTTTCCACGGTAAAACGATGCTGCTCATCGCGGGCCGCCTCAACATAAATCTCACCATCCAAGAGTTCTACCTGGCGATTTTTAACAAAATTCCGGGGTATTCTTACCCTGGTGCCTGCATTTACAACTAATTGGGAGCCGTCTTCCAACAAAATATTCTTGTATTCCCCGTTATTGGTAATAATCTCTGTATATGGCTGATGGCGAAGGAAGAAAAATGTACAAACTGCTACCAGGAGCGCTGCCGCTGCTGCCGACCATTTAAAAGAAGCGCTCAAGTAAAAGGATTTAGCAACTTTAATTTGCGGAGAAATGGTATTCCATATTTCAAGGCGGATCTTTTCTTCTTCCTGCCTATCTTTAAAAACCGCTACCGGTGGGTCTTGATCGAAGGAATCGTACCATTGATCAACAATTACGTTTTCCTGTTCGGGCGTTTTCCCGAGCAAGTAATTGCTGAATAGTTTTTTGATTTTAGAGACTTCCAATATGCACGTTTTAGTACCTTATCTAGAAAATGAAGGTTTAGTACTAGACGAAGGATAAATTTTTCAAAAAATTATTGGATAGGTAGGAAAAGGAGGACTAGCAACCAAGCCCATTCCCCGGCATCATTGGCATGCAATGCCGACCGTAACCGTTTTAAAGCTTCGGTAAGTTGGTTTTTTACGGTTTGCTCGGATAAGTTTAATTGCTTGGCAATATCGGCTATAGATAAATCTTCTTCCCTGCTCATGCGGAAAACTTGCTGCATCCGGGTAGGCAGTCTTGATATGGCAGCTTCTATCGAAGCTTTTAACTCCTTGGTTTCGACAGTTTCATGGTTAAGTTCGCCCGAAAGCACTTCCAGGTAATCTATCTTCTTTATTTCTTTTGCTTGGAATGCATAATGACTAATAACCCTGTACTTGACCGCTGTATATAAATACTTTGCAATATCTCCTTCTTCTTTAATTTCAACTTTATGCCTCCTGTTCCAAAAGCTGATCATCACCTCTTGAATAATGTCTTTCGCCTCGTCCTGATCCACCCTTTGGCAAGCCTTTATATAAAGTGTTTTCCAGTATTTATCGTACAACAGTTCGAAAGCTGCTGTATCGTCTTCTTTTAAAGACTGAATTAATGCACCGTCACTGTTCCGTTTTTCATACATTTTCCGAAAATTAGCTGGGACGATTTCCGTCGTGAAAAAACGTTATAATTTCTATACCGGGATCAAATATATACTTTCAATACAGATTATCGTAAGCTTTTTCCCCGTTCTCAAAGGATTGATCGCCATATGAAACCTGCTTTTACCGGTTTTCGTATATTTTTAATTCTTTCCCCGCTTGTTTATAAGTTTCTGCTTCATAAGCATTTACAACCTCTATGATACTTTGAACGGCATGATAATAAAATCCCGGGGTAATGTGTTCAAATTCATCACTTGCCCTATGGTAATCAGGGTGATCTTCAACTCCAAAATATAAAAATGGAATGCCGATTTGATGAAATTCATAATGATCGCTTTGGTTAGTCCAATCATCATGCCCGCTACCGGGTAGGTCATGACCGCACAGTAATTTCACCGGGCTTTTTACGGCCGCCGCTTGCACTATTGAGCGTAATGCCGGGTAATGTTGCGTTCCACAAACATATAATTCATTTTTGTCATTATGGCTTACCATGTCCATATTGATATTCAGGACAATCCTGTTTTTGGATACCGGCAATTGCCTGGTAAAGGCTGCGGCGCCTTGTAGACCCATTTCTTCGGCATCAAGCGCTGCGAAGATCATGGAGTAGAGCGGGGGATTTTGCTTGAAATATGCAGCCATCGCTAACATGGCCCCAACCCCGGAGGCATTATCATCAGCGCCATTATAAATACTATCTGCTTCCGGGGAACCCTTCCGAATGCCCAGGTGATCGTAATGGGCAGAAATTACTATCACGCTGTCCAACTTGCCTTTAATATATCCGTACAAGTTTGTACCCATCAACTTTTCATCCCTTCTTTGGAAATAGAAAGCCTGTTCGTATGTATTATGAAATTGGGAAAGCCCGATCTGCTTGAAGCGATCCAGTATATAAAATTGTGCGAGCCGGTTACCCCTGGTGCCCGTTCTGCGGCCTTCATACTTATCGGAAGAAAGCGTCGCAATATCTTTCATCAACAATGATGAATCAATATCGGGCAAAGATTGCGCAAAAAGAGAGGTGCCCAATAGCAGGAAGTAAACCAGGTATATGTATCTCATATGATCGCGAATTTACACGGCATAAAAGATACGTAGATTATACCAAAAAGAAATTAAACCGAAGCCAGGTCGTATACCCCTTATTTGAACAATTGAAAAATTATCAAACTGGAAACGTAAGCCAATACGGTCATATACACAAATTGAATTACCGGGAATTTCCAGGACTTGGTCTCTCTTTTTACAATTGCCAAGGTACTCATACACTGCATGGCGAATGCATAGAAAAGCATTAAGGATAGACCCGCGCCGAGAGTGTATACCGGCCTGCCGTCTTTCCAAGTAGCAGCTTCCATCTTCTCGCGCAAGGTGGCATCGTTTTCATCCGCATCTTCTCCAACACTGTATAAAGTGGCCATTGTTCCTACGAAAACTTCGCGTGCGGCAAATGAGGTAATTAGCGCGATACCGATTTTCCAATCAAATCCCAATGGCCTGATGGCGGGTTCTATTGCATGCCCCAGGATACCGGCATATGAATTGGCTAATTTTTCGGATTGGAACGATTTCTCTATCTCGGCTCTTATCGAATCAGTGCTGGCTTGTTCTATTAAAGGTTCAAATTTGGCATGCACCGCGTCCATCTTTTTAGATGGCCCATAAGAAGCTAAGAACCATAATATTATAGAAATTACCATGATAACCTTCCCGGCATCTGTAATAAATATCTTCGCCTTTTCTACCATGGTTGTACCCACATTTTTCCAACGTGGCGCCCTATAGTCGGGCAGCTCCATGATGAAATAACTCTTTTCCTTGATCCGGATAAGCCATTTAAGCACCGCGGCAATCATGATAGCCATGATGAAGCCTAATAAATATAGCCCCATCATTACCAAACCTTGTAAACTCAGGAAGCCCAAGATCGTTTTAGAAGGAATCACTAAAGCGATCATGATGGTATAAATCGGCAAGCGCGCGGAGCAGCTCATCAAAGGCGTAACCAAGATCGTGATCAGCCTTTCCTTGCGGTTTTCTATATTCCGCGTAGCCATAATCGCGGGCACGGCACAAGCCACGCCACTTATTAACGGCATAACTGATTTACCATTCAAACCAACCTGCCTCATCAGGCGATCGGTCAAAAAGCTGATCCTCGCCATGTAGCCCGTGTCCTCCAAAATGGTGATCAAACCGAATAATATCATGATTTGGGGTATAAAGACCGCGATCCCTCCAAGACCGGCTATTACACCATTGATTAACAAATCACTAAAATTATTGCTTGGTAATATGTCGGTCAACCATCCACCCAATGAGCCAAAACCGGCTTCAATTACATCCATGGGGTAGGAGGCGAACCAGAAGATACTTTGGAAAAGTAAAAACATGACTACCAATAATATCACATAACCCCAGGTGCGATGTAATAGTATGTTATCGATCCTTTCTGTTTGAAGCTGTTTTTGAAACGGCGCCGTTTCTACTACCGCGGCCTTCATTACATGCTTGATTCTCGCGAAACGTTGCATGATTTCTTCAGCCTGCACCTTGGTTTTATTGAATTGGTTATTTTTTATGGAGTCCCCGATTACTTTTTTTTGCGAACCGGATAAAAATGTTAACTCTTCGTAGTTAACCGCAACATGTAAAGCTGCATAATCACTTGAAGTTGGGAAAACTTCCTTAACATCATGGATAACATTTGATGCAAGAGATTGATTATCAATAAAATCTCTCGCCGGCGCTCCAAATTTTTCACTAGCCAGCAATTCAATATTCTTTCTTAATTCCGCCATCCCCTTATTTTTCCGGGGATTAATGGCCACCACCGGAACACCCAATTCCCTCTCCAGCCCCGGCAAATCGATTTCCACGCCTTTGGATTTGGCCAAATCCATCATGGTGAGCGCTATAATAATGGGAATTTTAAGGTCAATAATTTGGGAGCAGAACAGGAGGTTTCTTTTAAGGTTGGAAGCATCGGCTATAACCAGGATCATATCTGGTTTGTCCCTGTTTTGCGGATTAATCAATACATCATAAGTCACGAACTCATCGGCACTCTTTGGGTATAAGCTATATGTACCGGGTAAATCGATAATGTTCGCAGTTAGATTTGGAGAAATCTTCGCGGAGCCTGTTTTCTTATCAACCGTAACGCCAGGAAAATTACTAACTTTTTGATTTAAACCCGTTAATACGTTAAACAGAGAGCTTTTACCACTGTTAGGGTTACCTACCAGTGCAATATTTAATGGTGCCTGCATTCCTTTCCTAGTTCTCTAAATTTTTTGAATACCGCAAATTTACTGATTAATTGTCCTGGCAGATGCTCAAATCGGGAAAAAAGGATTTGCGGACCTGTTTTTAACAGTATTTTTTGCCCAAAAAAGAAAAAACCGCAGTAGAAACTGCGGCTGGCTGAGCTATTTTTCTAAACTTATTGTGAATTATGATTGTCTGATTTTATCGTAAGGAGCGAAGAGGAAGTTGAATTTCTCTACCTGGGCAATGGATTTCTTCATCGCGTTGGCAGTATCATTTTCCTGTTTCTTCTCCTTTTTGGGTTGAACAGCAGGGCCGGATGGCGGGGCAAGGCTAGTATCTTGTTGATACCTGTAATGTTGCCTCACGGAATCTCTCTTGTTTTTGGCGGAAGGAGCGGCATCCTGCCCTGGGCTATTATCTAAATTTTTATCATCATTTCTATCCCAACTATCGTACACTTTTTCCAACCCGTTTTTACCTGATTTTATCTCTACACGACCGTCGTAATAATCATTATCCCAGTAATTATCATGATTTCCAAGGAAACGGTAATTCCAGTAAGCGCTGCGGTCAACTTCCACTGTTTTACCTTTGGGCACCTTGATATAAATGGCCACCCTTTGCCCGCGGTACTTTAATTTTGTTGGGATGCTGAAACCTGAAGGCAAGTAAATCACGGAATCTTTTTGCACCAATGGGATGCGGATGGACTCGGCATAGGATCTTGCCTGTGAATAAGTTCTCCCCCGGGAGAAACGATCGATTTGCATTTCGAACCTATCGGAATTACTTTGGATAATTCTCAACGAGATAGCGTCCACGATCGCGGTATCTTCCAAAACACGGAACCTGCTGTCAAAGAAATCGATATTATCCATTACTAGGGCATCATCCGACTTCTTGATATAAAGTTTATCACCTTTTACATCTTCCAACGCAACGGTTTGCATCGTTTTGGCCCCGGCCCTGAAAGATTTGGCCAATGAAATACCCAGCAGGATACTGGAAACTAAACCTATGACCCAAAAAGTTCCGAAGGCGTAGCCTACATATTTATTATTGTACTTACTACCCGTCATCTTGCGTACGAGGAACATGATCAATGACAAGATCGGTATTCCTAATAGCAAGGTGCTAGACAACCAGAAAAGTATTGATTGGTTGGTTGTAAAGATCGTATTAAGTATTGGGAACCAGGCCGCGGTAAAGGAAGTTGTAATCAATACCCCTATTAATACAAATAAGAGGATCACCGCGAAAATATAGAAGAAGCTTTTAGCTATAAATACGACAAACTTGCCGAATCCACGCGCTAACCTATCCACGGCGCCACCTATTTCACTTCCCATTTGTTTACCACGGCCGGCTGAAAAATTTTTGAAATCAGTTCCGACGTTAGACATCCTGCTTTTAAACTCCTTCATCTCTTCCTGGACGGTTGTCTTAATGTTATTAAGATCAACTTTTTCGCCCCTCATCTCTAATTTTTCAGCGGTTGATTGTGCTTCAGGCGTAGCGAACCACAATACCAGGTATATGATAAAGCCGGTACCGTACAATACGGCGAATACTACGAATAGCACCCTGAAAACAACGGGGTCAATATTAAAATAAGCGCCTAAGCCCCCGCAAACGCCACCGATCAGCTTATGATCGGGGTCGCGGTAAAAGCGCTTGGTAGGGCGGATGTATTGTTCAAAATCAAAAGCTGTTTTTTTCTCGGCCTGTTCTGCCCCCATACCTTGAGAGCCGGCATTGGTTTCATCTTCCAACTGTGAAGGTGTTCCCATGGAAGCCTTGATATCCTCGATATCCTGATCGGTGATACAATGGGCTCCTTTTTTGAGTTTATCTTGAAATACTTCCGCGATGCGGCCTTCAATGTCACTCATGATTTCATCAGCACCATCTTCTTGCGCGAAGTACTTCTTGAGGCTATCAAGGTAGAGCCTCAGCGTATCGTAAGCGGAATCCTCTATGGGGATGAGGCGGCTCGATAAATTTATGTTGATAATCTTTTTCATCGCTTAGTGAAGGTTTTAGGTTTTTAGGTATCTAAAAGGATTTTAAAGGGTACTATGATCTGTTAATTGATGTACGGCATTTGCCAACTCGTTCCAGGTGTTTTCCAATACCTTGTAAAAGTTTTCACCTTTCTCGGTCATGGAAAAATATTTCCTCGGCGGACCGGAGCTACTTTCTACCCAGCGGTAGGTGAGTAATTCCGCATTCTTCAACCTGGTCAATAAAGGATACAGCGTTCCTTCCAGTATATCGAGTTTCGCCTCTTTCATCTTCTCGATAATATCCGAAGGATAAGCTTCGCCTTGCTTAATGATCGAAAGGATACAAAATTCCAGTACCCCTTTTCTCATTTGTGATTGTGTGTTATCTATATTCATGGCAAGAGAGCTTTAATGATTCTCTGTAATCGATATCTTCCGATTACAATACAAAGGTAATGCTTTTATACTACTATGCAATACATAATACTATCTTAAGCAAAATAACTTGCTATCAATATTAGCTTACATTTATTATAATCTATAGAAAATCAAATATTTACATTTAGCACTCGGCATTTTTGCCCCAGTTATATATTTATAAACGGTCAAAACAAATGATAATCGGTATTTAATCTTCCAAAGATTAATTTTTTTCGCATTTAACATTTTTTTTACGCTTACTAGGCTTTATTTTAATGTTCGCAGTGTATTTTTGTAGCAGTTGTAATTATACATGAGAAAGTTTCTCGCCATATTATTATTTGGACTGATGTGCGTCCAATTACTTCCCATCAAGGAAGTAGGGAAACTATTGTTTAACAACCAGATTGTTGAAGAACATATTGACGGCGGCTGCTCTTCTAAAAGCCCTGTAAAGCTCGTGAAAGATTTTCACTTGAATTACACGGAGCAGGGCAGTTTGTATGACCCGCGCTTCACACTCATAAGTGGTGGGCATCAATATTTCGAACATCTACCTCCTAATCCTATCCAGGAAATTCAAACACCTCCTCCTAACTTTTTAGCTATTGCCTAAGTAATTAGGTATCCCATTCTTAACGCTATTATATCGATAGACGTACGAATGCGTATGAACGGTTCAGCCGTACCCGTATTCTTGTCTTAACCCGGGTATAATAGTTATTCACACTTGCTATTCATTTCTAGACGAGGTACAGGCGCCTATGCCGGTACCGATCTTATTGACTCATTCCACGGGATCTGCGGAAACTGCGGATTTGGACTGTTTCAATTATATCGGGCTAGTTGGGCTGCTGTATGGTTGTCTGTCAACTATAATAAATGCAAAAAAGATGAGCGTTAAAACATCTCCATTATCTAATATCAAAGGTGACCTTTCGGCGGGCCTAGTCGTATTTTTGATTGCAGTTCCCTTATGCCTCGGTATCGCGCTGGCCTCAGGCGCCCCGTTGTTTTCCGGGATGATTGCCGGTATTGTCGGCGGTATCGTGGTTGGCTCCTTAAGTGGTTCGAACCTTAGCGTGAGCGGACCCGCGGCGGGTCTCACGGCCATTGTACTTTCCGCTATCACCAGTCTCGGGGCATTCGATATTTTCCTGGCTTCAGTAGTGATAGCAGGTATGATTCAATTGGCATTGGGCTTTGCCCGCGCCGGCGTTATTGCAAACTATTTCCCATCTAATGTAATTACCGGGATGTTAACTGCTATAGGTATCATCATTATCCTGAAGCAAATCCCGCATGCTTTCGGTTACGATGCCGATGCAGAAGGGGATATGAATTTCATCCAGGTAGATGGTGAAAACACGATCACGGCCTTGTTATCCACCTTGAACCATATTCATTTGGGCGCTACATTAATTTGTGCGATATCCATTTTAATCATCGTTTACTGGAATAAAATTCCGAAGCTGAAGGCTGTACCCGCACCCTTAGTAGCTGTAATGGCAGGGGTAGGAATTAACGAATTATTTGTAGCAACCGGATCTTCTTTAGCAATTTCCGCTTCACACTTGGTATCTTTGCCTGTAGCTGATAGCTTTTCTGATTTCATCGGGCAATTTACAACCCCGAATTTCAGTGCGTTTGCAAGGGGAGATGTTTGGGTGACAGCGGCCACTATCGCCGTAGTTGCATCCATCGAAACCCTTTTAAACCTGGAGGCTACGGACAAGCTCGATCCACTAAAAAGATATTCCTCGCCCAACCGCGAATTAAGGGCGCAAGGCGTAGGTAACATCATAAGTGGTTTTATCGGTGGCTTGCCGGTAACATCGGTAATTGTTCGTTCTTCAGCGAACATTAATTCCGGGGGCCGTACAAAAGTGTCTGCCGTATGGCATGGCATCTTGTTATTATCTTGTACAGCGCTGATCCCGGTAGTATTAAATAAGATTCCATTGGCAACCCTTGCCGCGGTTCTTTTAGTTACTGGATATAAACTTTGCAAAATATCTATCTTTAAGAAGATGTTTGCCAAAGGTAAATATCAATGGGTTCCTTTCGTGGTAACCGTGTTGGCCGTTGTATTTACAGACTTATTGCTAGGCGTTGCCCTAGGTTTGGCTGTTAGCGTTATCGGCATTTTACGCGGAAACCTGAAAAGCCCGTACTTCTTCTCCAAGGAAAAATACCGCACCGGGGACCTGATCCGCATCGAGTTGGCTCAGGAAGTTTCATTTTTAAATAAGGCTAATATTCTTTTGACATTGGACCACATGCCTAAAGACAGCACCGTGGTTATCGATGCCAGCACTACCGTCTACATCGATAACGATGTACTGGAAATCCTACGGGAATTTACCCAGATCAAGGCGCCTCAAAAGAATATTAAAGTAGTACTCACGGGGTTTAAAGACGTGTACAACATCCGTAATACGGAACACATTTTTATAGAACAGCCCGGGGAAGGACAAAAAACTAATGGGAATCACACGCAACTCATTAAAGAATTGACATTAAACTAATAATAAAACAAATAACTGAATATGAACGCATATAACAAAATCACCCAGGAAAGCTTGTCACCGGCAGATGTGTTGAAGATCTTACGCGATGGAAATGCCCGTTTTGTAAACAATTTGCGTATCAACCGCAACCTTTTACAACAAATGAACGACACCCGCGATGGACAGTGGCCAATCGCGGCAATCGTAAGTTGCATGGATTCACGTACTTCAGCAGAATTGATTTTTGACCTCGGCTTGGGAGACATCTTCAGCATCCGCTTGGCAGGTAACGTGATCAGCGAATTTGTATTAGGCAGCCTGGAATATGCTTGTGCCGTGGCCGGATCAAAATTTATCGTGGTGCTTGGCCATACTAAATGCGGTGCGATCAAAGGCGCCTGTGACGGCGTAAAAATGGGTAACCTTACCCCTTTATTAAGCGAGATTCAACCGTCTATTGATGCTGAAACAACCATCACCGACAACAGAACTGCATCCAACCCCGACTTCGTTTCGGCGGTGACCAATATACATGTGGAACATTCCGTGAAAATCATCATGGAAAGAAGCCCGATTTTGCGTGAATTGATTGAAGAGGGGAAAGTTGGAATTATCGGGGCCGTTTACGATGTAGAAAATGGAGCTGTAACTTTTTGTGATCACACCATGATCATCAATCATCCAAAAGCTGCACCAGTTGCAGGATAGTAAGTGTTAAGAAGAAGGGGCGATCATCTCTTGATCGCCCCATTTTTATACATTATCTTATAGGTATTTATCGCCTTTATGCCTTTTCACTTCGGCAACATATTCCTTGATCTGTTGCTCGTTTTGTCTTTTACAAATCAGCAATACGTCGCTAGTATCAACCACGATGAAGTCATCCAGCCCTTGCAATACTACTAACTTATCATGCGGCGCCCTCACCATGTTGTTCGTTGCATCGATCACCATCACATTTTTTCCTTGAACAGCATTTTCCAAGTAGTCTTTCTCAAGATTTTCATATGCAGAAGCCCAGGTACCCAGGTCACTCCAACCAAAATTAGCAGGGATTACGTAAACGTTATCCGCCTTTTCCATGATACCGTAATCGATTGATATATTGGTACACTGCGAATAAATTCTTTCCATCACTTCTTTCTCCGCGGGGGTATTGAAAGCCTCCAGGTTCGCCTCAAACATTTCCTCGATCTCGGCCAGGTATTTTTTAAATGCGGCGATGATTGTTTTGGAGTTCCAGACGAAAATCCCGGCATTCCAAAGGAAATCCCCACTGGCAATAAACGTCTTGGCCAACTCAAGGTCGGGTTTTTCAGTGAATGTTTTTACAGGGTAAACGTTATCGGCAGCCTGTAAAGTTTCATATTGGATGTAGCCATAGCCAGTATCAGGGCGGGTAGGCTTGATCCCCAAAGTCAGTAAGGCAGAATGTTTCTGAACGAACAACAGCGCGTTCAGGCAAACACTGATAAACGAGGTACTATCCATGATCAGGTGATCCGCAGGGGCACAAATCATGCAAGCCTTGGGATCTTTCTGATGAATTTTATGCGAGATGTAAGCGATGCAGGGCGCTGTATTCTTCCGGGAAGGCTCCTTGACGATATTGTCCTTCGCCAGCTCCGGTAGTTGTTTGGCAACCATATCAGCGTACTGGTGGTGCGTTACCACGTAAATATTTTCCGGGGGAATGAACTGTACGAAACGTTCATAGGTCCACTGCAACAATGATTTTCCTGTATTTAAAATATCCAGGAACTGCTTGGGGTAGTCTGTACGACTATATGGCCAGAACCGGCTTCCTATTCCGCCGGCCATAATGGCTACATAGAAGTGATTGTTCATTGAAGTCATTGCTCTTAAATAATTCCTTCCCTTATAAGGTCATGTAAATGAATAATTCCTGCGTAACCCGGGCCGTCCATTACCAATAACTGCGTAATGTTGTTTTGGCGCATCAATTCTAAAGCATTGACGGCCAATTCACTTTGCTGAATCGTTTTCGGTTGGGTGGACATGATGTCTTTTGCGGTGAGATGTTGAGTTGCCTCGTTTTTCTCTAGCATTCTCCTAAGGTCACCATCAGTGATGATCCCGGCTAAATGTTGCTTTTCATCTAAAACAGCTGTTACACCCAACATTTTGGATGAAATTTCCACGATTACTTCCCGTAAGGAACTCTGTAAAGATACTTTAGGCTTGGCATTTAATCTACTTAAATCACCTACTTTCAGGTATAATCTTTTACCAAGGGTTCCACCGGGATGATATTTGGCAAAATCCGCGGCTGTAAACCCCTTGAGTTCCATTAAGCAAACGGCGAGGGTATCTCCCATAACCATTTGCGCGGTAGTACTGGTAGTTGGCGCCAGGTTATTAGGACAGGCTTCCTGGCTCACGGTAGTATCTAACAGGTAGTCAGCCGATTGCGCTAGGTAGGAGTCCTTTTTTCCAGCGATGGCAATAATTATATTACCAAAACCTTTTACTAATGGAACTAAAACTTTAATTTCAGGAGATTCGCCACTTTTGGAAATGATGATAACCACGTCTTGCGGTCCGATCATTCCCAAGTCGCCATGGATAGCATCCGCAGCATGCATAAAGAGTGCCGGGGAGCCGGTGGAATTGAGCGTGGCAACAATTTTTTGGGCAACGATGGCGCTTTTGCCGATACCGGTAATCACAATTCTACCGGTGCAATTGGCCAACAATTTCACACATTGCTCAAATTCTTCGTTGATATACCCTTGCAGGTTGTCGATGGCAGCTGCCTCTAACGCGATGGTTTTTAAGGCAATCGACGAAATATTTTCATTCATCGTTTGTTTCATGCGGTAGGCACAAATTTATATTTTTTAGTGCAGATCATCGATCATATAATTTATATTGAAGTAAGCTGTTTTTTAGTTAATTTCGTGTCCCCAAAAAAAACGATAATCCATTTATAGCCGTTTTATCCATCCATTTTGTTGATTTCGTCTGATTTTAGTTTTAAACTATTTATGTGATGGCCGATGCTAAGGTAAGTTTGTTGGATGCTTTACAGGAACATTTCGGGTTTGAATCCTTTAAAGGGAACCAGGAGCCTATTATCAACAGTATCCTTGCCAACAAGGACACTTTTGTAATTATGCCTACCGGGGGAGGGAAATCGCTATGCTATCAATTGCCGGCCCTGATGAGCCCCGGATGCGCTTTAATTGTATCCCCGCTCATCGCGCTCATGAAAAACCAGGTAGACCTGGTTCGTTCATATAGCAGCAAAGATAATGTTGCCCACTTTTTGAACTCTACGCTCACGAAAGCGCAGATAAAGAAAGTTAGGACAGATCTGCTTTCAGGTAAAACAAAAATGTTATACGTAGCTCCAGAAACTTTAACAAAACAAGAAAATATCGACTTTTTCAAAGATCTGGAGATCTCCTTCATCGCGGTAGATGAAGCGCACTGTATATCCGAATGGGGGCACGATTTCCGCCCGGAATACCGCCGTTTAAAGGAAATGATCGAGCAGATCAATGATGATTTACCTATTATTGCCCTCACGGCTACCGCCACGCCGAAAGTGCAAAGTGATATTGTTAAAAACCTGGGATTGCGTGAGCCGGAAATATTTATTTCTTCCTTTAACCGTCCCAACCTTTATTACGAAATCCGCCAAAAGCGTAAAAAAGATCAAACGATCAAGGATATCGTCAAGTTTATCCATCTACATAAAGGGAAAAGCGGGATCATTTATACCCTCAACCGTAAAACCACGGAGGAATTGGCCAGCATGCTTTCAGCTAATGGCATCAAGGCCGTGGCTTACCATGCCGGTTTAGACGCCGGTACCCGGGCCCAGAGGCAGGATATGTTCCTGCATGAAGAAGTTGAAGTTATCGTGGCCACCATTGCCTTCGGTATGGGTATCGATAAACCGGATGTTCGATTCGTAATCCATTATAACATTCCCAAAAGCTTGGAAAACTATTACCAGGAAACCGGGCGTGCCGGGAGGGACGGATTGGAAGGTATCTGCGTTTGTTTCTATTCCCATAAAGATGTACAAAAGCTGGAACACCTCATGCGCGATAAGCCGCTGAGCGAACGCGAGATGGGTGCGCAGTTAATCAACGAAACCGTGGCCTACGCGGAAAGCGCTGTTTGCCGCCGCAAGGTGATTTTACACTACTTCGGGGAGCCATTAGAGGAAGAGAACTGTGGAAACTGCGATAATTGTAGGAACCCGAAAGAGAAAATCGAGGTGAAAAACCGGGTGGTGATCGTTCTGAAAGCGCTCAAGGAACTAGGCGAAAGATTTGGTTCTGAATATGTTGTAAACGTGATTATGGGTAACATTAACCCGCAAATCACTACGTACAAACATGATAAATTAGCTGTTTTCGGCTCCGGTAAGGAGTTCGATGCGCACTTCTGGAATTCCCTTATCCGCCAGATGATGTTGGAAGGTTTGATCGAAAAGGATATCGAGGAATACGGCTTATTGAAAATCAAGGATAAAGGTCGTTCGTTCCTTAAAAAGCCTTATTCTATCATGGTGGCGCTCAATCATCAGTTTGATGAAGAAGCTGCTGAAGATGATGAAGAAATAGCAGCCGGGGCGCAAGCTTCCGCGGATTCAGTGTTATTCGAAATGCTGAAAGATCTCAGGAAGACAGTGGCCAAGGAAAAAAACCTGCCCCCATTCGTTATTTTCCTGGAAACTTCCCTGGAAGATATGGCTACCCATTACCCTACAACGACCCAGGAGCTCGAAAAGATCCAAGGTGTAAGCAAGGGCAAAGCTATCCGCTACGGCAAACAATTCCTGGAAGTAATTACTAAATACGTTGAAGAAAATGATATCGTCAAGCCGGATGACTTCGTCATGAAAAGCGTTGTCAACAAGAGCGGCCTGAAGGTATTTATCATTCAAAATATCGATAAAAAAATCCCGCTGGAAACCATCGCCAAAAACAAGGAGCTTAGTATGAGCAAGCTGTTAGACGAGATGGAAACCATCGTGGCCAGTGGCACCAAGTTGAACCTGGATTACTGCCTCGATGAAGAGTTGGATGATTATGCGCAGGATGAAATACTGGAGTATTTTAAAAACTGTGAAACATCCAGCCTGGCCCTGGCCCGCGAGGAATTAATTGATAGCAATTACACGCTGGAACAATTGAAATTGATGCGTATCAAGTTCTTGGTTGTGTACGGAAACTAATGCAGTTCTGATAATGGAAATAGGAAAAATTCAGGAAGCCATTGCCCCGGTGAGGGAGAAGATAATACACCATCCATTATATGCTTCGTTGGAGTCTTTTGAAGATATTCAACTGTTCATGGAGCATCATATTTTTGCCGTTTGGGATTTCATGTCCTTGCTGAAAGGGCTCCAGCAATCCTTAACCTGTGTAAAGGTGCCTTGGGTTCCCGTAGGCAGTCCTAATACCCGCTATTTTATCAATGAAATAGTAACGGGGGAGGAGAGTGATGTAGATGCGGCGGGCAACCGTTGCAGCCATTACGAGCTCTATTTGCAGGCTATGCAACAAGCGGGCGCCAATACGGAGGCTATCCTTTCCCTGGTAGCAGCAGCGCAAGCCGGTATTCCTATTCAAACGGCTATTTCCGAAGCCAATTTACCAGCAGATATTAAAGGTTTTTTAAAGTTTACTTTTGATACGATCGAAAGTAATCAGCCCCATTTAATGGCTGCCGTGTTTACATTCGGCAGGGAAGATCTCATCCCGGGAATGTTCCACGAACTGGTAAAGGATATGCATCAGAAATTCCCAGGGAAGCTGGATATTTTCCAGTATTACCTAGAGCGTCATATCGAGGTAGATGGCGATCATCATAGCATATTATCCATGCAAATGGTGGCTGAATTATGCGGCGATGATGCAAGGCTTTGGAAGGAAGCGGAAGCCGCTGCAATTACAGCCTTGGAATGGCGCTATCGCTTATGGACAGCGGTTTTAGAAGAAAAATCTAAAATTTTATCCTAAAAAATTTTGTTTATTCAAACTATTGCATACCTTTGCAATCCCTTACAACACAAGGGAATACGTTGGTGGGATAGCTCAGTTGGTAGAGCAAAGGACTGAAAATCCTTGTGTCGCCGGTTCGATCCCGGCTCCTACCACAAAAGCGGGAATAGTACAGTCAAATGTATTGTTCCCGTTTTTATTTTCTGCTACCCCCAAAATTTTTACTTGATCCATGGTTTTTCACCAAATCATTTAATGCTTCAAAATCCTCCAAAAACTTAGAAATCTCCCCAAAATCGGGGTGAAAAAAATTATGATACCATTTTTTCACCAAATCATTTAATACTTCAAAATCCTCCAAAAACTTAGACATCTCCACCAAATCGGGTGAAAAAAATTATGATACCATTTTTTCCTGCTAAAATAATTTCCCAAATCCCTACTGACATACTGCTGTCAAAACCCGGTTGTTTCTTTGTAATAACAAAACGTTACTACTATGATTTTAACAACCAGCAAACCGATTTCAAATACGCTTTCCGTTGTAATGAAAAACTTTGCCCTCTATAATGCCTGGGCAAATAAAACCATGATATATTGGTTACAATCCCATCCAGAAAAACTAATGGATAAGGAAACCATTTCCAGCTTTCCGACGATCCGTTTAACCTTATTGCATATCCTCAGTTGCCAGGATTTTTGGTTGAGCGTACTCGAAGAAAGCCCACAACATACCCCGAACTACGAATTACTGTCAACAAGGGCTTGTTTTGATATGCTCTTAGAACAATCAGAGCAGATGACAGCATATATCCTATCACTTTCAGATGCTGAATTGAGCCAGGAAGTTGTCTTCACATCTCCTTGGGTACAAGGAAAAGAATCCAGGTTTGAATATATCCACCATGTATTTAATCATAGCACTTATCACCGTGGACAAATTGTAACAATGGGCAGGAATTTAGGCATTACGGATGCTCCTATGACGGATTACGGGTATTATTTGACTGTTAGATAATATTTATAATTCTACGACCTTACCATCGGTTTCTCCTACAATTACTTTACTTGCCATACCGATAAACAAGCCTGTAACTGCAACCCCAGGTATCTCCCGGAGTTGCAGCTCCAATTGTTTTGGACTAATAATCGATTTAATTGGCATATCAACTATATAATTGTTATTATCCGTTACAAAAATTTCTGCTCCTTTCGTCCTTAAATATGCTGTTCGGCACAGTGCTTTAATATGCTTTAATGTCACTTCCCAGCCAAAAGGAATCACTTCAACAGGCAATGGAAATTTACCTAAATAATCCACCTTTTTTGAAGCATCCACCACTACAATAAACTCCCTGCTCGCCGCCGCAACGATCTTCTCCCTCATCAAAGCGCCACCGCCACCTTTTATTAAATTCCATTTCCCATCCACTTCATCAGCCCCATCTATTGTCAAGTCAAGTTCCTGGGTAGCAGAAAAGTCAACTATTGGAATGCCGCATTCCTTGGCCAGTTTTTCCGTTGCAAGAGAAGTCGCTATTGCTTTTAACTTCATCCCAGATTTTACTTGTTCACCAAGTTTTAAAATAGTATAATAGACGGTACTACCGGTACCCAAGCCTATATTCATTCCGCTTTCTACATATTCAGCAGCCTTTTCGCCCGCTGCTTTTTTCGCGAGATTGATTTCCATGTCAGCATGTTTTACAGGATGAAGTTCGCCATTTTTTCCTACTCCGTCAATCGAAGGTTTTTATAAAGAAATTTTAATCATTATTTTAATTACTATCATTTATTTTCACGTTATGTCACCAGGAAAAAATCAACACGGTAGCGCTATGTGGAGATATAAAGCCATTCTCTCCGGAACCATCGGAAACCTTGTAGAGTGGTATGATTGGTATGTATACACGACATTCGCTTTGTATTTCGCACCGGTCTTCTTTCCCGGCGATAATAAAACGGTGCAACTACTGAATACGGCAGCTATATTCGCCGTTGGCTTCTTAATGCGTCCTTTAGGCGGTTGGATCTTCGGAAAAATGGCCGATCAAAAAGGAAGGAAAACTTCGATGACGCTTTCCGTATTGTTGATGTCTTTCGGTTCTATGCTGATTGCTTTTACTCCCGGATATCATTCCATCGGTATCATGGCGCCGGTTTTACTTTTAGTTGCCAGGTTATTACAAGGCTTATCCGTAGGAGGTGAATATGGTTCTTCTGCAACTTATTTAAGTGAAATTGCCCCCGCGAGCAGGAGGGGCTTCTTTTCCAGTTTTCAATATGTTACATTGATCGGGGGACAATTACTTGCGCTTAGCATACAGGTTTTATTACAAAAAGTAATTTTAACCCACGAACAACTCGCCAGTTGGGGTTGGAGAATCCCATTCGTAATTGGGGCATTATTAGCCATCGTTGCTTTGTATATGAGGAAAAACATGGAAGAATCATTGCATCTCTCTCCGAAAGTGCAAGAAAAAGGCTCTCTAAAACTCCTACTCAAACAACATCCCAAAGCGGTTTTCACAGTCGTGGGCCTTACCTTGGGAGGAACACTTGCATTTTATACTTACACGACGTATATGCAAAAATTTCTCGTCAACACGGTACATCTTAGTATTGAAAGGTCCAGCATGTTAACGTTTTACTTAATGTTGATATACGCAGCTATTCAACCTTTATTCGGGTTACTGTCGGATAAGATTGGCAGGAAACCACTCTTGATGGGTTTTGGAATACTCGGTACGATATTTACCGTGCCTATTTTAGCAACTTTAAGTCATGTAACTGAAGAATGGCAAGCATTTTTATTGATTCTTGCTGCCTTGATTATCGTAAGTGGATATACTTCGATAAATGCCGTCGTGAAAGCAGAACTATTTCCTGCTCAAATTAGAGCCTTAGGTGTGGGCTTGCCATATGCACTTACGGTAGCTATTTTCGGCGGTACCGCTGAAACGGTGGCGCTATATTGTAAAAAAATCGGGCATGAACAGTATTTCTATTTTTATGTAGCAACTTGCATTTTTATCTCGCTAATTGTTTATACACTCGTAAAAGATACAAAGACTACTTCTTATATAGATCACGAAAAACACTAGTAAAAAACTTACAATCTTACTGTAAATTTCGTGCCTTTACCCAAAGCACTTTCAACTGTAATCTCGCTATTCATTGCATCCAGTTGATTCTTCAATATATAAAGACCAAAGCCATGGCTATTTTTAGTTTTATGAAAATTCTTATTAGCTTTATATAATTGGTCACCAAACCTATCTAAATCTATTCCCATCCCATTATCGGCAACATCTAAATAACATGCGCCGTCTTTTTTATAAGTTGATATCAAGATAATAGGGGCGGTATCCCTTTTTGCATATTTAATCGCATTACTCAGTAGATTATAAATAATACTATCTAAATAAGCTTTGTTATACTTAACATGCAAAACCTGTAGATCCATCCGGATCATTGCTTTCGAGGAATGAATTTCTTGATATAATTGATATATACATTGATCAATACTTTTATTGATGTTCAGCATTTCTTGATTAACCGGTTCATTATTTAATCTTACATGTAACAGTTTTATCAAGTTATTCAATATATCCATCAAGGCCTTACTGGATTGTTCCAAGTATGGAAAGTACATCATGCGTTCTTGTTCATCACGACTATCTTTCATTAACCCCAATAATGAAATAATATTTCCAGCGGCGCCCCTTAAATTATGTGCAACTATTTGATTGAATTCACTGAGTTGGTTCACTCTCCTTTGTAATTCCCCGGATGTTCTCCCCAGGATGATGTTATTGCTGTTTAAGTCATCTATCAACTTTTTATGTTCTGATATATTGACTATCTGCGATATAAACATTGGTGAATATGGATCCCGTACCATCGATACTGATAATAAGACCCATATAATACTTCCATTCTTATGGTAATACCGCTTTTCCATTTGGTAAGTATCCAATTCATTGTTTAGCATTTTCCGAACAAAGTCTAAATCGATCTCTAGATCGCCGGGGTGCGTTAATGATTGAAAATTTAAGCTCAACAATTCTTCTTTAGAATAACCCAGCATCTGGCACAGTGAATTATTTACATCAACAAATAATCCTGTATCCGTAACTAGGGCAATCCCGATGCTCGCATAATGGAATGCATTTGTAAATTTCTGATCAATTAATAGTTGTTTATCTTTTTCTATTAATTGATTTGTCAACATTTGCAAAGAGCGCCTGGCTCTTATCGGTTCAGAAATATCATAGAAAGAAGCAAGGATAAATCGTTCGTTTTTTATTTCAAGGATGTGCGTATTTACATTGATCCATATGCTAACCTTATCCACCTTTAAACCCATGACAAAATTCTTTACAGGGGATCCGCTTTTTATCGAGGTGGCTATCGGGAATTGTTCGGAAGAAATCGGCATCAATTCTTCTGTAGTAGCTATCCACATCTCATCCTTATATGATTTACCGAGAACTTGGTCTGACGATAATTTTATTATTTCTAATGCTTGTCGATTACAACCCTTGATAATCCCTTCATTACTAACCAGTAGGATTCCTTCGTCTATGGTATTTAAGATGGCTTCGGTTATGCCATTATCGATTTGATGGTCTATTTGATGTATAAACATGAACTTTCTCTGCAAAAAATGCGGCTTCTAGGTTATGGATAAACAGGTATCGCCAACTCTAATAAATTTTTGATCAGCAGGTATGAAACTGGCAATACTATTTTTAAATTCAATCTATTGAATCACAGTTTTTTAGCGTGATTATAGAAGTGTAATGTATTTATTTTCATCAACATGAAAGTAATAAATCTCTAAAATTTTACACTTTTAATCTTCCATAATTATTGGAGCTTCTATCGGGCTAATATGTTTGCGCTTAATAAGAAATCAACGACGCTCACGAACAATATTAAAGCATTCACCTAATAAATATTATTCTAATTAACAATAATAATATATTTATAATAGGTTTTCATAGGATATATGGTTAAAACATTACAAGGTGGTATTCTTACTACCTTTTTTTATTTTATTTCCACCTCTCCAACAATTCAATCCTATTCTCAAATGGATCCCAAATAGAAAAACGGGTTTGACCGGGGATAGGAATCTCATCTTTTACCTTTATCCCCTTCGAAATACAATATGCCCTGGTAAATTCGATATCTTTTACTTCGAAGGCAGGATGCCGCTTTGATAAACTGCTTTCTTCAAGCCCTATATGTAGTTCTATATTTCCCATCTTAAACCACATACCGGGCCTATCTTGCAATGACAACGGGCGTTCTATTTCTTGCAAGCCTAATATTGTTCCATAAAATTCCCTGGCTTGATCTTCCGCATCAATAGGAATACATAATTGTACATGGTGAATCCGCTCGAACTGAATCATATCAATTAAATTTCACCGCGAAAGTAAGTACTTGCTAAAATTTAGCAAATTTTGTTTTAACAGCTTGACAATTACATTATAATATAACAAACCTACTTTTATGATATATCAATATTATTATTCCAATCAGGACTTAAGGAATAAATCATTTGCTGGAACGTTAATAGGTACTCATCCAGCAATTTTTCCCTCCTGAATACTCCTTGCAGCTCTTCCTGTTGCCTTAAATTTTCTTCCAGTAATTTGGTGCGTAAATTTTCTAAATCATGGAAAGCAACCTGGTAAGACAGCTGCTGCTTTTTACTCAGGCAATCTTCAAAATTCCATCTTAGGCTGCCGGGAAATTGATCTCTTGGCTGTAGTTCCATACTAATCATCAAGGCCCTGTTAGAAATGTTTATATGCCTTTGGTACAAACTTGAATGCAAAATATTTGTTGATAGGGGAGCGCCGATCGCAATTTCCATGAAATCTATCAACATATGCGTAAAAGAATATTGTTCGCATTGCACGATATACTTAGAAAATACAGGGCAAACGGTGGATTGCTTAATATCGGTCATCCAGCGGATACCTTTCAAATAATCATTGAAATGAAATATAAAACGGTACCAACAAGAGGTACTGGCAAACTTCCGCACTTCCGCACCTAGAGTTTGTATGAGCATGCATAATTCATCATCGCATGCAGCATTAGGTTTACCTTCGAAGGCTAATAGGTAACATTGATGTATCGGTTTCAATTGCTTGGAGGAATAAAAACTGTATACATCCTTGCAAAGAAGCATCCACAATAATAATCTCGATATTGTTTGCAATCTTTCAAATTGCGCATCGGGGTATAAATTAGCGGCTATTATACCGATATTCATTGACTTGTAATGTTCTATTTCTTCCTTGCTTAAAAATTGAAAAGTGTCTAGTAAATTATTTAATTCTTGTTGTAGCGCCTTTCCGTACAAGATGCAGAGTTGGTTGAGTTGTGTATTCATGGCGGACAATTTTGTAATTCATACTACCACAGCTTATATAATTTGTGATGTAGAATAGGGGTTAAAAGATCAGGGGTATTCCCTTGTAAATTACTTGAATTACCTGTATTCGGTTTGCAGTTAATTCAAATTATATATTTCAAAATAGATGCCATTTTTTATTAAATAAGTTGTAGAAATGTTTTGTCCCAGTGGTGTAAAAAGCAAACTTAGATTCGAAAGTAAACAATCGATACTGTACTTTTGTTGGCAAGTCAATCGTTCCCATGCATTATTTATCGATCAAAGCATTACATATCATTTTCATTGTGACCTGGTTTGCCGGTATGTTTTATATAGTAAGGCTATTTGTTTATAATACTGAAGCGCAAACCGAAGTAGAGCCGAAGAAAAGCATCTTACAGGAACAGTTCACCATCATGATTAAGCGTTTATGGTACGGGATTACTTGGCCCTCTGCAATTATCACGTTAATTTTAGGCCCATATTTATTATATCAATACGGTACTATACAACCCTGGATGTGGGTTAAATTAGGGTTTGTACTTGCTTTATATTTATATCATCTTTCTTTACATAAACTTGTAAAGGAGCAGCAAAATGGTATTTTTAGATATTCTTCCACGCAGTTAAGAATTTGGAATGAAGTAGCCACCGTGCTATTAGTGGCTATTGTATTCTTAGTCGTATTAAAAAGCCTTGCAGGTTTAGCATGGGGGATTAGTGGCTTGATGGCCTTCACTTTATTGCTTTTACTTGCTATCAGGATTTATAAAAAGATACGGGATCGTAAATCTAAATAGCTTTACTAAACTGGTTTTGAATCTTTTCCTGTTGACCCGATGCATATAAATCAAATGCATGGCAAACGATTCTCGTGAGCTGTTGACCAATTGCTGTTAAAAAAACGGTCTTTCCCCGGATCTCAACCAAACCATCAGCTTCCAATTCTTTCAACCTAGGTAATACAATTTTATTTACTTCAACAGGAAATTCTTGATCTAATGTTGTAGTACCATTACAGGCAATGTTCAAAATATGCTGCCTGAAATACTCATCTTTTTTATCAAGCAGGAGTCCTTTTGCTATTGGTAATTCTCCTGCCGCTATACTTTCATAATAAGTTTTCAACTCCTTTTCATTTTGGGCATATGCTTTACTGGCATCGCTGATACTTGATACCCCGAGGCCAAGTAACAAGGAGGTATTGGTTTGGGTATACCCCATAAAATTGCGGTGTAAATTTTTTAAATATTTGGCTTTCACCAAGCTATCATGGGCCAAAGCGAAATGATCCATCCCGATATCAACATACCCGTAATCCATGAAAATTTCTTTACCTAGGGTATACAGTTTTATTTTGTCTTGAGCCAGGGGTAAGTCCTGTTCACTATAAAGCCTTTGAGATTTAGACTTCCAGGGAATATGCGCATAGTTATAAAATGCGATTCTATCAGGCCTTAGCGACAATACTTCATGCAAAGTTTTCTCTAAACCGCTAGTATTTTGGAAGGGGAGCCCGTAGATTAAATCATAATTTACAGATGTGTACCCCGTGTCACGAGCCCAACCGGTTACTGATTTTACATTCTCCAAAGGTTGAATCCTGTTAATCGCTTTCTGAACAACCGGGTCATTATCCTGCACCCCGAAGCTTACCCTTCTAAATCCAAGTTGGTATAAAGCTTCCAGGTGTTCCCTCGTGGTATTATTCGGATGCCCTTCAAAACTAAATTCATACTGTGGATGTATGATAGCATCGTTGAAAATAGTAGTCAATAAACGCACAAGATTTTCCGGGGAAAAGAAGGTAGGGGTACCTCCACCAAGATGAATCTCCCTAATAATAGGCGCCTGGTTCATTAAATTTAGATACATCTTCCATTCTTTCAAGACGGCTTCAACATAGGGCAATTCAACATGATGTTGTAAAGAAATCTTTTTATTACAACCACAATAGGTACATAGGGATTCGCAAAAAGGTAAATGTATATAAAGGGCCAAACCTTCTTTCAAATTATGAATTTTGAATTGCTCATAAAACATCTCTTTCCAACTTAAAGTGTTCATCGATTCATTCCAATAAGGCACTGTTGGATAACTGGTATATCTCGGGGCAGGAATATTGTATTTCAATAGTAAATCTTGCTGATCCATCTTCTAAAATTTTATATAGCTAAGATATCCCCAGTTATTTCAAGACTTGCTTAGATGGATCAGAAGGATAAATGATTATGGTCAATTTTTCCGATGATATAAAGGTGTTCCACGTGGAACAATAATATTTACTATTAATGAGCATTCTTAAAATACACCAATCTAAATAAAAGGTAATTTTAGCCCTTTTAAGACAATCTCCCTTCTTTTGGATATAAGGTCTCACCTACTTAGAGATCGTTCATTATACAGCAGATATAAAGCTCACTTTTTTCCGATTATTTACATTTTTTTTCATCTTCAACTACGATGCATAAAAAAACCGGGTAAATTACCCGGCTTAAAACGAAATATTTTCAAGTCATTATCTTCCCATATAAACCATCAGAATTTGGACATCGCTAGGATTAACCCCACTAATTCTACTTGCTTGTCCAAGTGTCCTAGGTTTTATCTTCATGAATTTTTGCTTGGCTTCCGCAGATAGAGATACCAACTTAGAATAGTCAAAAGAATCCGGTATTACCAAATCTTCAAGTTGGCTCATCTTTTTTACAAGCTCATTTTCCTTCTCTATATATACTTCGTACTTAATTTGGATCTCTGCCTGCTGCAAGGTATCGATATCAAAACCTTCCAACGCTTGTTTCAATTTCAGTACTTGCTCTTTCATCGAAAAAATATCAATATTAGGACGTAATAATACTTGCAACGCCCTTTGTTTTTGAGTTAGGGGAGAAGAGTTATTTGCCTCTAAATACCCGTTGATATCTGAAGGATCTAAAGAAAGCTCTTTCAGAATTTTCTTAATCTTTTCAACCCCTTCACGTTTTACATTCACCTTTTCCATCCTTTCTTCCTTTGCTAAACCCATCAAATGACTCCTTTCCGTTAACCTCAAATCAGCATTATCTTGCCTAAGCAAAGTCCTAAATTCGGCACGGGATGTAAACATCCGGTACGGTTCATCAGTACCTTTATTGATTAAATCGTCTATCAACACACCGATATAGGCTTCGCTTCTTTTTAGGATAAAAGGATCTTGTCCCTTCGTCTTCAAATGTGCATTCATACCAGCCATTAAACCTTGACAAGCAGCTTCTTCATACCCGGTAGTTCCATTGATTTGGCCGGCAAAAAACAGGTTCCCGATCAATTTAGTTTCTAACGAAAACTTCAATTGTGTCGGTGGAAAATAATCATATTCTATCGCGTAGCCGGGACGGAACATTTTACAATTCTCAAATCCGGGAACTGATTGAAGGGCTTTATATTGAACATCTTCCGGTAGGGAAGTAGAGAATCCGTTGACATAAATTTCCACGGTATCGAAACCTTCAGGCTCCACGAATAATTGATGTCGATCCCTTTCCGCAAACCGGTTAATCTTATCTTCGATTGACGGACAATACCTAGGTCCAACACCTTGAATCCGCCCTTGAAACATGGGAGAACGGTCAAAACCCGTCTTCAATAGCTCATGAACCTTTGAATTAGTATAAGTAATATGGCAACTTCTTTGTTCTGACGGCTGTATCTTTTTCACGTCCAAGTATGAAAAACCGATGATTTCCTCATCTCCCTTTTGCTCTTCCATCTTGGAATAATCGAGGCTTCGCCCATCAATCCTGGGTGGAGTTCCCGTTTTAAGGCGATCACTTTCCAAACCAAGTTCTATTAATTGTTCGGTAATACCTGTGGCAGCCCTTTCCGCTACACGGCCTCCACCAAAAGTTTTATCACCAATATGGATTACCCCGTTCAAAAAGGTGCCGTTAGTTAGTACTACAGCCTTAGCCTTGATTTCGTGGCCAAGACCAGTAACTACTCCATAGCAAGTATTATTCTTCACCAGGAGGCCTTTTACCATATCCTGGTAGAAATCTATATTAGAAGTGTTCTCCAATGCTTCCCGCCATTTAGCAGCAAAAAGCATCCGGTCATTTTGTGTTCTCGGGCTCCACATAGCGGGACCTTTCGACCTATTCAACATTCTAAATTGTATCATGGACTGATCGGTAACAATACCGGAATAACCACCTAAAGCATCGATTTCACGCACAATTTGCCCCTTAGCAATTCCACCCATAGCAGGATTGCAGCTCATTTGAGCAATTGTTTGCATGTTCATTGTCACCAATAACACCTTAGAACCCATATTTGCAGCGGCGGCAGCAGCTTCACAGCCTGCATGACCAGCACCAACCACTATAACATCGTAACTTGGAAACATTACATTGAATTTGAGTTGCAAAATTACAGATTACATAATAGAAAACCGTCAATATTTATAAGGTATATATAACCGGGTAAATGTTCCACGTGAAACATTGCCACAATAAAAAAGAGTGTTCCACGTGGAACACTCTTCAGAAATAATAAATTATAATCTCAAGCAAAATATAAGCTTAGATATTCGTCTTCTTTTTGTCGCATTAATTTCTCCTCAGTATCTGATTTATCTCTATATCCACATAAATGTAGCGCTCCGTGAAAAATAACACGGTGCAATTCCCTATTAAAACTTTCCTCAAAAGCCGTAGCATTTTCCTGAACTCTTTCAACGCTTATGTAAATTTCTCCTTCCGTAATATCCGGATTGGGAGACAATTCAAAAGTAATGATATCTGTATAAGTATCATGATCCAAAAACTGCTGATTAATTTCGAGCAGGTAAGCATCGGTACAGAAAACATATTGCAAATCTTGCAAACCCTGCGATTCCCTTTTAAAGAGTTCCGCTATAAACTTTTTTAACCTGGTTTTATCCTCTAAAACCAATTTTACATCAAGATTGGAAAATCGAACTGCCATCACATTGTATTTACATTTGTAAAAATATGGTGAAAATTCTGATTTACAGTCAATTCATTTTTGCATATTCAACGGACTAAGGTACTTTTGCATCGTAATTGCTTGTTGGCATTTATATGGGAATAGTTCCATTTATCTGGTTCCTTAATTCATATGACATGGTAAAATTGTCTTCACTAAGTATCGGGAAAAGTGCTGTAATCCGTGAGTTCGAAAAAGATGATATTCACATCAAATTAATGGAAATGGGCTGCGTTCCCGGTGAAGTAGTAAAAATTGAGAAAATAGCTCCACTAGGAGATCCGATTTCAATAACCGTTGCCGGCTATAATTTGTCACTCAGGAAAACTGAAGCCGATTTCATTTGGGTTGAAGAAGTTCAGGGCTTAGTAGGCTTAGAAGATTAATAAAACTTACTTAACTTGATATTTAAAATACTGCTAAGTCTAGCAGTATTTTTTTTTGCATAATAAAAAAATTTACTCTTTTATCCACACAGCACACAACGCGGAAAACGTAAAAGTAAGGCCCTTACATTTCAAAATATCAAACTATTGCGTGGTAACCACGGGTTAAACCAGATCATAGAATCCTAAGAGCCTTCGCTTAACAGGCTTCCTACATTCGCTCCAAAACGCGGAACCCATACTTATTCCTCTCACATAAAATTCTCAGATTCCTTAAAATGCAAGCCTCCCAAAAGCTCCTCGAAAGAAAATCCCCGGGGTCCATATTATATATTTAATTCTCAGCTCACTATAAAATAAATGCTCTCAAAATTGCATGGTTATCCACAGCATTGGGTAGCCACGAATAATAATTAATAGATTAATTCTCAAGGCATTAAAAAATCAACGCCATAAGAATTGCACATTAATTTCACACCTGTACCTATACTTACGCACATAAATCTCAGGCGCTTCCAAAATGAATCCATTGAGATTTGCATTGAAAACCTTTACCCGTGGTTACCACAGCACATGTGAATAAAATAAAATCTCGCGGGCTTTAAAAGGAGCGTAGTAGTAAAAACGAAGGGCTTGACAATTGAATATTTCACATTATATCGCACTATTATACACAATAATTCATTCTTAAAGCCTTAAATATGCATAATACCCAGGTATTATCCACAGTAATTCATTATAGATTCACATAAGATAATAAAGAACCAGGTATTTTTAATACTGATAATCAATAAGTTATACAATTTAATAAAGAAATTACCCAGGTTTTATGTTATTCACAGGGTCAAAATAATAGCACAAAAAAACCCGCATGAAATGAACCATGCGGGTGAACTGGGATTTTAAATAGATTATAATCCTGCGGCAGCGCTTATTTCGAGCATCCGATCGATTGGTTTCTTAGCCGCTAAGCGAAGATTTTCTTCCATCGTGATTTCCGGTTGTTCGTACTCCATGCACAAGTATAATTTTTCTAGTGTATTCAGCTTCATATGCGGACAATCGTTACAAGCACATGCATTATTCGGAGGAGCAGGAATAAATGTTTTATTAGGGTTTTCCTTTTGCATCTGGTGCAAAATACCGGTTTCCGTCAC
Source organism: Chitinophaga caeni (assembly GCF_002557795.1). Taxonomy (NCBI): domain Bacteria; kingdom Pseudomonadati; phylum Bacteroidota; class Chitinophagia; order Chitinophagales; family Chitinophagaceae; genus Chitinophaga; species Chitinophaga caeni. The sequence continues at coordinate 1,237,577 of NZ_CP023777.1, forward strand.
AACGATGAATTCCTGGGCCGGATCCTTATGACTAAATTTCAGTAAACCCGTGGTAGACCCGATGAAATCGGCCACTTCCAAGATAGGCGCTTCACATTCAGGGTGTGCGATTACTTTTGCGCCCGGATGTTTTGCTTTAAGGTTCAATATTTTTTCCAGGGAGAAAATCTCGTGTACCATGCAGGCACCGTTCCACAACACCATATCCCTCCCCGTTTTCTTCTGTAGGTAAGCACCAAGATTCCTGTCCGGGGCAAATATGATCGGTTGATCTTTGGGAACACTTTCAATTATTTTCTCAGCATTTGATGAAGTGCAGATAATATCGCTCAACGCTTTGATACCGGCTGAACAGTTGATATAAGAAATCACGATATGATCAGGATACTTGGCTTTGAACTTTTCAAATAGGGCAGGGGGAGCGCTATCGGCCAGGGAACAACCCGCTTTCAAATCAGGTAGCAGTACCTTTTTACCAGGATTTAAGATTTTGGCGGTTTCGGCCATGAAGTGCACACCTGCAAAAACGATCATGTCAGCATCTGTTTTAGCTGCGGCTTGTGCAAGCCCCAAGCTATCGCCAATATAATCTGCAACATCTTGTATATCCGGCTCCTGGTAATAGTGAGCCAACACAACGGCTTTCTTTTCTTTTTTCAACCGGGCAATCTCGGCAAAAAGATCCAGGCGCACATCAACGGGTATATCTAGAAAACCATTTTTTTGCAAATTTTTTTCTGCCTCCTTAAAAGCCGTAATCATAACTATAATTTCTTTTTTAATTTTTAAAAAAAATAAAGACCCATTACTATTAGGGGTGTGAGTTTGTGGATAGTGAAAAATCAAACACCGGTACAAAGGTACTTGTTATTATATTTTCGACAGCTATCCACATCAAATTAACAGGCTGTTTCCAGGCTGCTATTGGAAAGTTCCAGGCTTATTCACAGCTGTGTATTTCTCTCCAGGTGGAAAAGTGTTAACCTGGTTAAGCCAGGTAAAAGTGTGAGTTTCGTTGGACAATTATTCAGCCCCAAATACCAGGCAAATCCTGGGGAGAATAACAAATTATTTTTTACCTGCCTGGGAAGGGTGATTTTCCCACCGTTTTTTGACTTACCCAGGGGGTTACCAACAGCTTTTGTGGAAAAATTAACATCGAAATCCAAAAAGCTCCTTTTAGCCTTAAAACCGCTTATTTTAATAAAATATTTATCAATTTTCCACAAAATACTGTGGATTATTGATCAACAATTTATATTTTGTGGATAAGCCAGGGAGCAATGATATTCATGGAAATACACTACTCGTAAGGCAAACAGCAACAAAAATAAACCTAATTTTATAACCCTCTTGAAATGTCAACATGTGAATAAGATGTGAAAGAACTCCCGACCTCATGAAAGGCTCATATGCTTAAATCCTTTACTGCATTGGATTTACAACATTTAAAAGCTATTTTGCTTTACAGTAATTTTATTTTATTTTTGCTTTCCTTTAAAATTTAGACTATATAATATATGTCACTTATTCAGAAAATCAGGGACAAGTATGCTACGATGACCGTGGTAGTTATTTGCTTGGCGATTGTAGGTTTCTTATTACAAGACGCTTTCTTCGGAAAAGGTTCCTTAATGGGCTCTAGTACTTCCGTTGGTGAAGTGAATGGTAAAGAGTTAGATATTGCCCAGTACAATAATATGATCGACATAGCCGAAAGGAATCAAGCGGCTCAATACCAGTTGGACATGGATGAGTCTATGCGCCAAAGCATTCGTGAGCAAGTATGGCAACAGTTCATCAACCAGCAGATCTTATCTGAAGAGTATGAAAAGTTGGGTATCGTTGTCACCGATGAAGAGGTAACCGATCAGTTTTTAGGAAACAATCCTAACCCGCAGATCGTTCAGATGTTTACCGATCCTAAAACCGGTGTGTTCAACCGCGAGATGATGATCCAAGCAATTCAATCGGGCCAGTACAGCCAAGATTTCTTGAATTTGGAGCAAGGTATTAAACAACAACAGTATACTACTAAGTATTTGGCGTTGGTTACTAAAGCTATCAATTATCCTAAATGGATGCAGGAATTGCAAGTTAAAGATGGTGAGAAAGCTGCTAATATATCTTATATACAAGTTCCATATGCTTCTATAGCAGATAGCACCATTAAATTGACTGATGCCGAGTTGAATGATTATATTCAGAAACATAAAGATTTATTCCCAGCTGAAGAGAGCCGCAGGGTAGAATTTATTTCTTTCGATGCGATTCCTTCCGCGAAAGATACTACCGCGGTATTAGAATCGTTAGCTAACTTGAAATCAGCCATGGACAGTTTATCTAATGATGATATCCCTACTTTTATCAATGCTAACTCTGATAATAAATATTTTGATGCTTATGTTCCTTTGAGCATTATCCGTGTTCCCGAAATTGATTCTATCAAAGCATTGAGTATCGGGCAAACATACGGTCCTTACTTTGATGGCGGTTTAATAACATATGCTAAAATGGTGGATCGCAAAACATTGCCGGATACCGTTGAAGTAAGGTATATTGCTATGAGTAGCCAACCCGCTATTGATTCGGCAGTAAAAGCCAGAATTGATAGCATAAGCACCGTAATTAAAAATGGCGGTGACTTTGCGGCCTTGGCCAGCGAGTTCTCTGAAGATAATTCTACCGCTCAAAACGGAGGAAAGTTCACAGTTACTCCCGCAGGTAATTTCTTTGAAGAAGGAAAGGATTTTGCATTGAATGGAAAGAAAAACGAATTAAAAGTTATCAAAACTAATTTTGGTTACTTGTTAATGCAGATAATGGAACAAAAGAATTTCGGAACTGCATTAAAAGTGGCTTACCTGTCTAAAAAAGTTGAACCAAGTCAAGAAACTTCAAGGGCGGCATATGCTAAAGCAAGCGACTTTGCAAGTAAAAACAGGGATCGTAAAACTTTTGATAATACTATCCGTGAGGAAGGTCTCAATAAAGGAATTTCTGAAGACATCCGCCCAATGGATTTCGTAATCCCTGGTGTAGGATCTGCGCGTGACCTTGTACGTTGGGCTTACAGCGCCAATATCGGTGATGTTAGCGGCGTATTTACAGTTGATTACAAAAATGTAGTAGCTGTATTAACAAATGTAACCGATAAAGGTACCTTAAGCTTGAATGAAGTACGTCCTAGGGTTGAAGCGGAAGTTAGGAAAATTAAAAAGGCAGACCAGATCATCAGCAAGTTAAAAAATCCTGCTACTATTGAAGCTGCCGCGGAAGCGACTTCACAGCCAATTCAAAAAACAGAAGGGGTAACCTTTACAATGCCGTCTATTGCTTCTATTGGTTATGAACCACGTATTGCCGGCGCCGCGTTCAATAAAAACTGGGGTGTTGGTAAAGTAAGCGCTGCCATTGAAGGTAACACCGGCGTATTCGTAATCAAGGTTGATGAATATGTAGGTAGCGAGCAACCAAAACCAGAATACGAAAATCAACGTAAGATTTACGAACAATCTTTAAGCAACTTCTGGATGAATCAATTGTCGGAAGTATTCCGTAAGAAAGCGGATGTTGAAGATAACCGTGCGAAATTCTTCTAATAGCAATAAAACTATATTTTATATATAAAACCCTGATCATCTTGATCAGGGTTTTTCTTTTTAAGCAGGCTCTTTTATAAAATGTTAAAAGATCTGGCCGGGAGGTGTATGGAACAGCTATCGGGAAAGGCGTCCCTGAATATTTCGTAAATTTGTAAGAATAATTAATCACCATGGACGAAATTGTAAATAAAGTAGCACAAAGCGGACTGATTACCTTGGACCTGGAACAATTTTATCCCAAGCAAGCGCCGGCAGTTTTTGATCTAAAGGATTTCCTTTTCATGGAATTAATCCTGAAGGAGAAAGATTTTAGGACGGCATTGCAACAGGTAGACTGGGAACAATACCGCGACAAAAACGTTGCAATTATATGTTCCGCCGATGCCATTATTCCCGTTTGGGCATATATGTTAGTAATGACCTATTTAGAGCCTGTAGCAAATTTTGCTATGTTTGGAAATGAAGAATCCGTATTGCAAACGGCGTACCTGGAAAATATAAGATCGATCGATATTAATGAATATATTGATAAACGTATTGTAATTAAAGGATGTGCTGATAAATCTATCCCTGAAGCGGCGTATGTAGAAATCACCAGGTTATTGAGACCCGTAGTAAAAAGTATCATGTACGGGGAGCCTTGTTCAACAGTTCCGGTATATAAAAAGAAATAAGGATACTTTTTCCTTCGGAAGTCAAACAAATTGAAAGAAAATTTATGATATAAAATCATTGTTGTCCGACTAAATTTTCAATGTGGAAGAACAACGATCTCCGTTAAAGGCTCGACTCAATGCCCATCTGCCCGTTTCTTGTTCTTTTTTGCTTGCCCAAAATAGTACAAGAAAAGAGCACAAATTGGCCTTTACGGCCGCCAATTTGATCGCACGATGGAGTTTTTGTGCTACTTGTATCACCAGGCTTTCGTTCGCTATCAACAGTGCGGAGCATTCTTGTTTTCTTGCGGGAGCTACCCTGTATGTAGAACATATCATCCTTAGCCGGTATTCCATAACTGGCAAGGAATACAGCAAAGCTTGAATCAATTTTAATCGGACAACAATGATATAAAATTGTTGTTCCTAGGTTGGAACAAGATTATATTTATTCCTATCACCTGCCAATATTTAAATAAGCATTATGCAGAAAAAAGACTGGATAGGTGTTGTTATTGTAACAATGTTAATAGCTTATGGATTACAAGCGTGCTCGGGTTGTAATGATAAGCAAGAGAAGAAAATTAAAAAGGAGCAAGCAGAAGTTTCAGCAAGTCAAGATTCTATTGACTATTGGTTAGATAACCGTGTTGTAAACTGGAAAGGTTGGATGGACACCGCTTTTGCGGAGCCGTTTGACGTGGATAGTTTAGACGCTTTTGCTATGGATACGATTAATGCTTTTACTACCATGATGACAGAAGATCGGTTTAAGCAATTTTCGCCGTATTTTATTTATAGCCCCGATAAGAAAATGGCAATTGATATGATCAGTTATGGTACCATCCTGGAAAAAGATAGTAGGGGCAAATTTCAGTTGGAAGGAGGGGAACCGGATTCGGAAGTTGCCATAGTTGATATCGCGTCCAAGGTCAGGAAGCGCATTTTATTTGTTGGGCCGAGCATTATTTTGAAAGAAGCGACTTGGATAGATAATTATTCTATTATCATAGTAGGGGCGATGAGTGATGATGAGGGAAGATATTTCCCGATGGTTTGGAAATACAATTTAGCATCAGGGGAATTATTGAATTGGTCCACCAACAAATCTTTAGAAGCAAAAGCGCCGAAAGACACTTTATCTAAAACCATTTCCGCTTCCGGAAAAAAATAATCATTCCCAGCAAGATTATAAACATGGCGCCCAGGGTATAAAAATATCCATTCTGGGCTTTTAATTCCGGCATATTATTGAAATTCATTCCGTAAATACCGGCAATCAAGGTTAAAGGCGCCATTAAAGTTGTAACAACGGCCAACAACTTCATGACTTCATTCATCTTGAGATTTGTTTGCGTATGGTATAGCTCTTGGAGGTTTACCACCATATCCCGGTAGTTGTCGGCAAGGTCATTGGCCTGTATGATATGATCGTAGACGTCTTTAAAGTATTTCTCGGTGTTCTCCTGCAAAAGATCATTATCCGATTTTATAATTCCATTTACAACTTCACGAACGGGAGCAATCGCCCTTTTTAAAAACAAGGTTTGTTTCCGCAGGTGATTGATATGTGCAAGCGTCCTGTTATCGGGCCGGCGGGGGATGATATCCTCCATCATTTCTATCCGTTCCCCTAATTTATCTAGCACGAGAAAATAGTGATCCACGATAACATCTAACAGGGAATATAGCAAGTAATCAGCGGGCGCTAACCTTAATTTTGAATTAGAGATTCGCAACCGGTTGCGGATCATATCGAAGACATCCCTTTTGGGATCTTCCTGGAAGGAAATAACGAAATTTTTCCCCAGGACCATGCTAACCTGTTCCTGTTCTACTATACTGTGTTGGGGATTGAAATAGAGCATGGGCAGTAAACAGAATAATGTATTGTCAATTTCATCCATTTTGGCGCGTTGCCCTACACTCAGAATATCTTCCGTTAAAAGTGGGTGTATTCCGAAATGTTTCGATAAATCGGAAACATTTTGCTTATTGATACCATCAACATTTATCCATTTAATAGTATTTCCCCCGGAATGTTGAAAACAATCGCTGGCCTCGGTATAAAATTTTTCCGCTAATGAATGTACGTCGTAATCAAATACTGTTATTTTAACTTCTGCTGCATCCTCCCTCGTAGCGGGGTTGATAGTTGGGTTGTAGTTCATGATGCGCTGCTTCTTAGGTCGGAAGGCAGCAAACATATCGACGAAAGGAATGTTAATCAAGGGCTTTTTCTTATCCATATGTATTATCCATTTCTTTACTAGCAAACTACGAAATAAATTGGAAGGGACATGAAAAAGCCCCGGCATATTGCCGAGGCTATAGTTTTTAGATGAGTTGGTTTTAATATCTTAAAATTTAGGCAGGTTGATTACCGGCGGAGTTGTATTAGGTGTATGTTCAAACATATCGCCTCGTTGGGCATTGGCAGGGATAAATCCTGATGTCCAAAGATAGAACCATGCACCATCGGCGCCACCACCATAATCGAGGCGGTCATTCGCTCTCGCGGTTGCGTCGTTCGTAAATTTTGCGGTATTCAGGGGATACCATTCTCCTTGTGGTGTTTTGATCCAATGGTTTCCGAAGAATCCTTTACGGTGAAGGTTCCCGTTTTCAAACGAGAAATTTTCGAGGAAAGAATATAAATGGCCCATATATTTACCATCTTTCGGAGCGCGGAAACTGGCAATCAACTTCCATTCATTATGTTCCGGAACGAAGAAGTATGCCGTATAAGTGGTATGCGATCCTTCAGGAACACTATGCATTAAGAACTTGTAAGTATTACCGGCTTTCCAATTATATAGCCAGTGGCTATGGCCACCGGTGCCTTCACCACCGAAACCGCTGGCAACAACGCTGTCGCCCTTAGCTAGTAAGCGAACTTGGTCTTCGTATTTCACGTTATCCCGGGTTTCAGGTTCACCACCCGCGTCCCAAACGGAAAATATGATCCTCCTTTCTGTAGGGGAATTAACCTGCATGCCGAAATAGCCGCGGTGGAAGCCACAACTCATAAAATACGTACCGACTTTATCTTCACCTTCGGGCACTTTAATTTCACCGTAGAACCATTCAACTTCTTTACCTGCTGGCGGGGTGTAATTTAAGTGAACAGAAGCAGAGCGGCGCCAGGGCTTAGGGTTGAATTGAATATTTTTTGTTGCGGAACCTTCCAGTTTAATGCTGTTAATATCAGCGAAAACATCTCCAGATTTTTTTACACCGCTAACGGCGATATCATAAAATCCCGCTTTTTTAATCTTTGTTTTAAGAACTTCCCTATCTGAAAACTCGCTACCCACGGGTACCTCAACGTTTTTATTTTCACCGTTTACCGCGATGTTTACAGTGGCGGCAGCATCTGCTTTGGCATTTAGGATGACTTTTAATGAGCCGGGATTACTAATATGGCAATAAAAGTGAACCGTAGTATTGGCATCATTCCATTTAACGACACCCCGTCTTTGAGAAATATTAACACCTTCCTCCGCGGGAGCCGCGTACGCTGTGAAGCCGGGAAGAATGGCAGGAGTAGATTGCGCTAAAGAGGTAGCATAAGCACTACAGAGTAGCAACAGCAACCCAAGGAATTGCTTTTTCATAATTACGTGTTTAATGTACACTTACAAATAAATACCTTCCCATTATGGTTTGCAACCGCTTCGGTAAAATTTTACATTCAACTGAGAGTATAAATATGGCAGAAATATAAGATAGGTATTAGGGGATTAACTGTACGAGTACGAAATCATTTCCATAAAGGTCTGCAAAATGCAAGAACTTACTACCCGGAGCTGTGGCGGGGGCTTGATTTATCGTGATATTTTGATGTAATAAATTTTTGTAAAAGCCATCGAAGTCATCGGTATATAAAACAGCGAGAGGTTGACCACCGGTTTGTTTTCCCACTAATTTCAATTGCTCTTCCCCGGCGGCCGCGAGGAGCCAGAAGGCGCATTGACTGTTCCCGAACCCTACATGTAAGTATCTTTCTCCCCCGGGAAGAGCCTCATCGTAAAGCACCTTAGCTCCAAGTTTGTTTACATAAAACTGGTATGCTTGTTCATAATCGTTTACAAGGATTACGATTCTGCCTAGGGAAGTGTTCATAGAAAGAAATTTTGGATTAAGCGGGGACTATGAGGCATTGGCTCCAGTTGACGAAGGAAGCGGGAAACACTTTTAGAATTAAACCCACTTCCCGCATGGTCGCCTTACCTTCTTCAACAACACCTAATAGTTTTACGACGCCATTTTCAACCAAACCGTAATATTTACTATTACCCGTTTCCAAAGCGAAACCGTTTTCAACGAAACCTTCGATACCTTGAAAGGCAACGCTACCAGGCTCCCCCGCGTTGAGTAGCTTGGCCAGTTCGAATAAGGGTATATATAAATTAGGAGTGCCAATTAATTTCCTAACATGGATCCTTTTAAAAGCCCGGTGATCCTCGTCGATCTCCTTGCTTTCATTCATCCAAATTTCCTTGATCTCATCTACTTCTTCGCCGGCAATTACCAATTTTTTCGGATGAATAAATTCCTTTTGCCGCCATTCATCTTCATGAAGATAAAGCGTGAAATCGGGGAAAGGCGCCTTTTCCGCGAGGTTCGGTAACTCGCTTGAAATGGTGGGAATGCTATATAGCGTATCCCTGGGGTCTAATTTTTCGATCTTCTTCAATTTGAGGGTCAGTTGTTGGGTTTCTTTAAAAACACTTGCCAACAGCGGGTTTGCATCGATCACCTGCCATTCATCTTCACCGATATTGAGTGTGGTTTGTTTTTCAAAAGATTCAGGTAATTGGGAAATAGGAACATTGGAGGAAGCAAAAGTTTCCCCGGAATCTATGTCTATAAAGTGCACCACTACATCTACATGTTGATCGTTCGACATATAAACTAATTATAAAAAAATTCAGATATCTAAATAGCTACAAAACATTACCGTAAAAGGCGGAGAATGGGAGAACCCCAAGTTTGTAGTGTCTATAAAATTAGTAGCATTTTTTTTCAGAAGCAAGCATTCACCCTGTATTATCGAAAATCTTAATAAAAAGGGCTAAAATTTTACCGTTTTCTAGGTTTTTTATACTTAATCTGGACTTTAGCGACCCCGGAGCGCACCATTCCAAGTTTCTTGGCTGCTTTTTTACTCAGATCCACGATTCTTCCCGCAACGAATGGGCCACGGTCATTGATCGTTACTTTTACCGTTTTCCCATTATCCAGGTTTTTCACTTTTACAACTGTTCCGAATGGAAGCGTTTTATGGGCGGCAGTTAATTTTCTTTGCTTAAAAGTCGCGCCGCTGGCGGTTTTACGTCCTTCGAATTTGTCAGCATAGTAAGATGCTTTTCCTTTTTCAATTACTTTACTACTGCTGCAAGCAACAGTAGTAAAGTAAATAAACAGGCATAAGATTCCCGTTACATTTCTTATCATACTATTCATTATATAGTCGACACAGTTATATGAATAACAAATATAATATATTTGTCGTTTTAAGAGTTCAACATACCTTTTAAACTTTCATTTTTATTCCGGAGATCCGGCCCTGACTCTAAAATTGATTTGAGGTTAGCCAGGTAGAAAGTCCAGCCCGCCATACAGTCCAGGTGGTATTTTGCTTTGGCTTCGTCGGTAGTAGGAATTTCTGATTGGGTCAATTCGACGATATGGGTTCCGCCTTCTTTTTTAATGGTCACGGTAACGATACAATCACCGGCAAATGAAAATTGGATGGTATCAACCTGGTTGGTATCCAACACTTTTCCATTTTCCGCGGTATCATCTGAATAGCCGTACCATAGCCATTTGTATTGGTCTCCTTGTTGGACATGATCTGACTTGCCGCGCTTTTTACCTTCTTCGGTTAAGAAAGAAGCAGTCCTCAGGAACCATTTCTCCAACCCGGCTTGCGTTGACCAGGCATTGAAAATATCTTTCAAGCTGGCGTTAATGTCAATACGTTTTGTAAACTGGCTCCAGTCGTAATGTTGCATGGTATTTTATTTTTGAGATGATAAATTAGCAGGCAACAGGTGAAATCAAAAACAATTACAGTTTTCTTTGCATAATGGCATCATTCATAAAAAAGCCATTCCCGATATCGATATCTTCTTCACCTACCTTAATAAAACCAACGCGTTCGTAGAATTGAATCGCGTTATTATCCCTATTTACATTTAAGGATATAAATTGTTGTGCAGATACCTTGCCAATTTTGCAAACTTCATCCATTAATGCCTTGCCGATGCTTTTTCCTTGCATAGTAGGCAATACATATATTTTATGAAGCTTTACAATGGGTTCATTTTTGTAATTCAATTCATAAGAGGCGTACCCTGCGGGAAGTTCATCGCTATAAGCTATGATATATTTGTGATTCAGTTCCGTCATTTGGCGGGTGATGGCATCGGTGCTGTACATCATATCCAGCATGTATTCAATTTGTTGGGGAGATAAGATTTTTCCGAATGTTAACGGCCAGGTTTCTTTCGCAATGTATTGAATAACTGGTATTTCACGGAGGTGAGCCGGCAATAAATGTAGCATGGTAAATTTAAATTAGGTTTGTCAATTTCCTTAATTCCGGGCTGATTTCAAATTTATTTTCTGAGTAATGCAAAAATGGCTTCTTTTTGCTCAGAAGTAACCATTGAACGATTGTAAGCTAAGTAAATAGTATTGGTTACGGGACTATATCCCGGCCAAATTTTAATTAACTGCTTGTCTTTCAGGGCATTTTTTACCAGGTAACCGGGTAAAACACTCAAAGATTTCGTGGAAACAATCGTTTTGGCAATCGAATCTAAATCCGGGATGATGAAGTTTGGATGCACTTGCGGCCTACTTTGAAAATTCACGAGCCAAAATCTTCGTATCAATGCTAGGTCGCTGCTATAGGCTAGCCATTTTTGCATTTCGAGCCACAGGGCCACTTTTGCGGGTTCTGCTGCGGCAATTAATTTTTTGAACGGTTTTATATTTAGCTTGGGGCTACCCACCAGGATCAAATGCTCTGTAAATATTTCATCGAATTGGATGCCTGCCAATTCTTTCTTCTGGTTAGCGATCACGAAATCGATTTGCCCCTTTTGCAATTTTTGTAGCAGCGTTGCTGTAATATCGAAATCGAAGTGAAATTTATAAGTTGCTTTAGCGATCCGCGGCGCGATATTGGCGTGAAAAAATTCGCGGGCAGTCCCGATTGATATCGTCGGATCTAATTTCAAAGCATTTTTTTGGAAGCTGTCTTCTATAGCCTCAAGTTGCTGTAACGGCGCTACCAGCCTCGTGTATAACTCCTTTCCCAGCGGTGTCGGAATCATTTTTCTCGCGGTACGTTCGAACAGCGGTTTCCCGGTATAGTTTTCGAGCGCAGCCAAATGCTGACTTACATTCGGTTGCGAGATCAGCAGCTCTTTGGCGGCGCCTGTTAGCGTTCCGGCTGTATAAATTGCTTTAAAAGTGCGGTACCACTCAAGATTAACCATAGATTGATCTATAAAAATATTTATAATATGGTATAAATCTTATTATTTAATTTATAATAGAAATAACCTGATTTTTGCAAAGCTAATAAAGTTTAAAATTCATCGATCATGATCATGAAAAGAGTGACTCAACTAAAAGACATTTTATTTGTATTTCTTGTAAGTGCTGCATTGATCAGCATTTCAAGTTGTGGTAATCAAAGAACTCAATCAAAAAAAATTGATATGAAAAAGAAAGTATTATTTGTATTAACCAGCCACGATCAACTGGGTAATACGGATGAAAAAACGGGGTATTGGCTTTCCGAAGCTTCGCATCCCTGGCACGTTTTTAAAGAAGCAGGATATGAAATGGATTTCATGAGTCCGAAGGGCGGAATGCCCCCGGTTGACGGAAAAGATACTACGGACCCGGTGAACCAAGCATTTATGAATGATGCTAAAGTGCAGGAGAAATTAACGCATACTTTGACACCCGGGCAGGTAGACCCTAAGGATTATGATGTAATATTATATGTAGGTGGACATGGCGCGATGTGGGACTTGCCTAATGTGCCGCAAATAGCCACCATAGCAGCTAACATTTACGAAAAGGGAGGTATTGTGGCCGCTGTTTGCCACGGACCGGCCGGCTTGGTCAATATAAAGCTTAAAGATGGCGAATATCTCCTAAAAGGTAAAACTGTAGCAGGTTTCACCAATGAAGAGGAAGAGAAAAGGGGCCTTGGTAAGGTTGTACCATTTCTATTAGCCGACAAGCTGGAAGAAAGGGGAGCAAGGCATGTGGATGCCCCTATGTGGACCGATCATATAGAGGTTGACGGCCGTTTAATTACCGGTCAGAACCCGGCTTCGGCAACGAGCTTAGCCAAGGCAATAGTGAAAGCTTTGGATGCGAAATAATCAATATTGATTTAATAGGTAGTATTCCTAACTATTTTTTCATTAAAATGAAACCATTTATATTGAATTTGTAGTTATTTATGTAGGATAGATTTAGTTTCATTTATGGATAATTATGAATAGGTGTTGATAATTGATATAGCTAATCATCCGTATCATAATACAATTCTTCATTTCGCGGGGATCATTGTTCTTTTTTAGATTTCGTGTAGTCGATAAAGTTATATCAACAAATTATAAACATACAATCTGTTTATAGAGCTATAAATATTTTTTTCAAACCCGGTGGTAGTAATTATCACCGGGTTTATTTTTTTTGATATATTAATAGAAATATCCAGTGAAGTTCTTAATAATTTAAAAGGGAACAAAGCGGAACGTTTTTTGTTAAGAGTACATAAATTTTTAATCCCATGCGCCTATTTTTGATCACCGCCTTTTTCCTGTTGCCATTGGGCATCTTGGCTAAAGACCTTAAACCTGGATTTGATCCGCAAGAGTATTTATCAGCCTTAAAATTGCCTGAAAGAGAAGATAGTTTGGATAATGAGAAAGATTACAACGGGTACAAATTTTTGTACTTGTCACCGGAAGTAGGATTGTTTAACCGGTGGTCTCTTTGGGAACGTAAGAGTGATGGTGTGATCGTGATTAAAATCAGGGGAACGGTTCCAAAGAATGAAAGCTGGTTGGCAAATTTTTATGCCGCGATGATCCCCGCTATTGGAAGTTTGCAATTTGATGATACTACGCGGTTCGATTACCAGTTGGCGGCGCCCGGTACCAAGGCGTATGTTCATACAGGTTGGACAGTGGCATTGGGTTACATGGTGCCTACGATAGTATCTAAGCTTCTCGAGCAATACAGCGCCGGGAAAAGATCATTTATAATATTAGGCCACAGCCAAGGAGGAGCGATTGCATTCTTGCTGAGATCATATCTATATTATAATAAGCAAATCCCCAGGGATATTACAATTAAAACCTATTGTAGTGCAGCGCCCAAGCCGGGAAATTTGAATTACGCTTATGACTTTGACTTTATCACCCGCGGCGGTTGGGCATTGCGAGTGGTAAATACTGCCGACTGGGTACCTGAAACGCCTTTTTCTTTGCAAACATTAAAGGATTTCAACGATGTTAGCATTTTTATGAACGTTAAACCGAGACTGAAAGAATTGAACTTTTTTGTTCGGCTATATGCCAAATCTGTTTATAACAAGATGAACCGTACCACGAAAAGGTCGCGGAGGCGTTTTAACAGGATCCTTGGCCATAGGGTGTACACGTTGATAAAGAAAACGCTACCGAATTTTAAGGAACCGGAATATGCCAACTCCCATAATTACATGCTCGCCGGCGTACCGGTTGTTTTATTTGCCGATGGGGAATACTTCAAAAAGTTTCCGTTTGACGGCAAAAACGTATTTGTTCACCACGCTTTCGAGCCGTATGAATATTTAGTTGAAAAGTATTATGGTCACCGGTGATGAGCCCAGTGTTATTACCGGTTATTATTGAAAGTGTCTCCCTGGCGGATATCCCCGGTTTCATAACCTTTCTTAAACCAATACATACGCTGTTCGGAAGTGCCGTGAGTGAAGGCATCAGGAACAACGTAACCTTGGGATTCTTTCTGTAAACGGTCATCCCCGATAGCATTGGCAGCGGTAAGTGCTTCGTCGATATCCCCGGGTTCAAGTACATCTTTCATTTTTTGATCGTAATGCGCCCAAAGCCCGGCGTAAAAGTCAGCCTGGAGCTCCAGGCGAACGGAAAGCTTGTTATAATCTGTTTCGCTCAATTGTTGCCTCAGTTCTTGAACTTTCCTGCTGGTGCCTAGTAAATTCTGTACGTGGTGACCAACTTCATGGGCTACCACGTAAGCCATGGCAAAGTCGCCGGGCGCTTGGAAGCGATCCTTTAACTCTTGATAAAAAGACAAATCAATATATAATTTTTCATCCGCGGGACAGTAAAACGGCCCGCTAGCGCTGGATGCGCCACCGCAAGCTGATTGAACATTGCCGGTAAACAATACCATGGTCGGCGCTTGGTAGCTGCGGTTCATTTCGGAGAATATTTGTGACCAAACATCTTCTGTATCAGCTAAAACCACCTTGACGAAATCGGCTAATTGCTGCTCTTCCTGGGAAATTACATGCTGGTTATTTTGGGTAGTTCCCGTGTTGGAGTTTAACAGCTGGGAAGGATCTCCTCCCATAAAGTAGACGATAATAGCGATGACAACGGTTAAAATTCCGCCACCAACAACCATTCCGCCACCTTTGCCCCTGCGATCATCAACATTATCGCTCATACGACGGCCAGACCATTTCATAAGAATAAATTTTAGGGTAAAAATGTACAATTATAAACAGTAATAAAGATATCAAAGTTTGTGAATAAGCAAGTTATATAAAAATAGAGGCCGGGTAAAAACCCGGCCCGGTCGAAGGTTACAACAAAATCTAAACCTGCTTATTTAGAAGAATCTTTAATTATATCTTGATAATGGCTATATATTCATAGCAGCCATCACGGAATGATCTTTGGTTTCTAGTTGGGAGCTGCCCATCAGGAATTCGTCTACTTTCCTCGCACATTCACGGCCTTCGCTGATAGCCCAAACAACTAGCGATTGTCCCCGGCGCATATCTCCCGCTGCAAAAACCTTTGGAATCGAAGTTTGATAGCTTTTTTCCGTGGCTTTCACATTCCCGCGATCATCCAGCTCTACGCCCAGGTTTTCCAATAAACCATCGTGCTGGGGGTGCAAAAAGCCCATGGCTAATAAAACAAGATCACAAGGAATTTCCCTTTCAGAACCGGGAACTTCCGTAAACCTAGCCGGTTTGCCATCTTGGGAAGCCGTCCATTGTAAGTCTACAATTACTAGGCCTTTTAACGTCCCTTCACTATTTCCAACGAATGACTTGGTAGCAATGGCCCATTGACGCGCAGCTCCTTCCTCGTGAGAAGTACTGGTCTTCAGGATCATCGGGTAAGTAGGCCAAGGCATGTAAGCGGTGCGAGATTCCGGGGGTTTCGGCATCAACTCAATCTGCGTGATGGACTTGGCGCCGTGCCTGTTGGAAGTTCCCACGCAATCGGAGCCGGTATCACCGCCGCCGATTACCACGACATGTTTATCATTTGCCAGTAATTCGAACCCTTCAACTGGGCGTTCGGACACCCGTTTATTCTGCTGTTTCAGGAAATCCATCGCGAAATGAACACCTTTCAGTTCACGACCTGGCACGGTTAAATCGCGGGGAATCGTACTACCGCCAGCCAATACAACCGCGTTGTATTCACGGAGCAGGTCATTAACACTAACGTTAACACCCACGTTCGCATTGCATTGGAAGGTAATTCCCTCATCTTCCATTAACTTAACGCGCCTATCGATGATCCATTTTTCCAATTTAAAATCAGGGATACCGTAGCGGAGTAATCCACCGGGAGCATCATCCCTTTCGAAGACGGTAACGGTATGGCCTGCATAATTTAATTGCGCCGCAGCCGCTAATCCCGCGGGGCCTGAGCCAACTACAGCTACCTTTTTGCCGGTTCTCACCCTGGGAGTTTTAGCTTGAACCAAGCCTTTATCAAATGCAATCTCGATAATGTGTTTTTCAATTTCCTCGATAGCTACCGGGGGTTGATTGATGCCAAGCACGCAAGCGCTTTCGCAGGGAGCCGGGCATATTCTACCTGTAAATTCGGGAAAATTATTGGTAGATGAAAGTATTTCGTAAGCTTCTTGCCAATCTTTTCTATAAACCGCATCATTAAACTCCGGGATCACGTTGCCCAGGGGGCAGCCGCTATGACAGAACGGTACACCGCAGTTCATGCAACGTGCCGACTGTTCATTCAGCGTATTATCAGGAAAACGTTGAACAAATTCTTTATAGTGAGAAATCCTGCTTGTCGGAACCTCTTTGCTAGGGTAAACGCGTGTAAACTCTAAGAATCCTGTAGGTTTGCCCATTTCAAATCTTTTTTAAATGATCAATGCTTTTAACTCAATGCCTTATGCTTTCTGCGCTTGTTCGGCCACTTTCGACTTGCTGAGCACGGCTTTGTACTCCTTGGGGAATACTTTCACGAAGTATCTCAATTGACCTTCCCAATCTTTCAGCAAGAACTTGGCAACACTGCTGTTGGTATAAGCATGATGCTTTGTTACCAGGTCATGCAGGAGCGCATTATCTTCGGCTGTAAGCGGATCAATATCTACCATCTCCTTATTGCAGCGGTTTTCGAAATTGCCTTTCACATCGTAAACGTAAGCGATGCCACCGCTCATACCGGCGCCGAAATTGAACCCGGTTTGACCGAGGATGATGGCCCGCCCGCCTGTCATATATTCACAAGCATGGTCCCCGGTGCCTTCTACCACCACGGTAGCGCCCGAGTTACGAACACAGAATCTTTGACCGGCCCGTCCGCGGATGAAGGCTTCACCGGAAGTGGCGCCATAGAAGGCAACGTTTCCGGCGATGATATTATCTTCAGCTTTAAAAGAGCTTTCTGTTCTTGGATAAACGATCAGTTTAGCGCCGGAAAGACCTTTACCGAAATAGTCATTGGCCTCGCCTTCCAACTCCAGGGTAACACCCTTGGTATTGAAAGCGCCGAAACTCTGTCCTGCCGAACCGATGAATTTAAAGTGAATGGTATCCTCCGGCAATCCTTCTGACTTATAAATCTTGGAGATTTCATTCGATAAAATGGTGCCGATCGTACGATCCGTATTTTTCACCGTGAACTCTTGGAAGACCCTGGTTTTCTTTTCCAAAGCAGGTTTGGCCGCTTTGAGTAATTTCCAGTCGATTACTTCGCTGATACCGTGATCCTGTTCCTCTTGCTTATACAAGGGCACGTTTTCAGCGGGTTCTTTGAAGAGGATCGGTTTGAGGTCGAGGTGTTTATATTTCCAGTGATTTACATCATCACGTAATTGCAAGGTATCTACTTGGCCAACCATTTCGTTGATGGATTTGAAACCAAGTTCGGCCATAATTTCCCTTAACTCTTGCACGATGAATTGGAAGAAGTTAACCACATGTTGCGGGTCGCCGTTGAATCTTTTCCTTAATTCCGGATCTTGCGTAGCAACACCGACAGGACAAGTATTCAGGTGACATTTACGCATCATGATACAACCTTCTACCACGAGCGCGGCAGTAGCTACGCCCCATTCTTCGGCGCCGAGCAAGGTTGCGATCGCGATATCGCGACCAGTTTTTAACTGGCCATCGGTTTGAACGGTAACACGGCCACGTAATTTATTTTTAACAAGTGTTTGATGTGTTTCTGCTAATCCCAATTCCCAAGGTAAACCGGCATGTTTGATAGAACTCAATGGTGAAGCACCTGTACCGCCATCATGACCCGCGATGAGAATCACATCGGCATGAGCCTTGGCCACACCCGCGGCGATAGTGCCGACGCCTGCTTTAGAAACCAATTTCACAGAGATGCGCGCCTCGCGGTTCGCATTTTTCAGATCGTAGATCAATTGCGCCAGGTCCTCGATAGAGTAAATATCGTGATGCGGAGGAGGCGATATCAAGCCGACACCCGGTGTTGAGTGGCGCACTTTCGCGATCCAATCATCTACTTTATGCCCCGGTAATTGCCCGCCTTCGCCGGGTTTCGCTCCCTGGGCCATTTTAATTTGTAGCTCATCAGCATTGGTAAGATAATAGCTGGTAACCCCGAAGCGACCTGAAGCAACCTGCTTGATAGCGGAGCGCATGGAATCGCCGTTAGGCAATAACTGGTAGCGGATCTCATCTTCACCGCCTTCGCCCGTATTACTTTTCGCACCGATACGGTTCATCGCGATAGCAAGGGTAGAATGCGCTTCATGGGAAATGGAGCCAAAACTCATTGCCCCGGTAGCGAAGCGTTTGAAGATGCTCTCAGCAGGCTCTACCTGGTCTACCGGGATCGGTTGACGGTTTCTCTTGAAAGTGAATAAGCTCCTTAAAGTGCAGGCTTTTTCGCTTTGATCATTTACCGTCTTCGCATATTTTTTATAAATATTATAATCGTTCTGGCGGGTTGCAAACTGCAACAGGTGAATCGATTGAGGGTTGAAGAGATGGAATTCCCCTTTTCGTTTCCATTGGTAAACACCCCCTTCGGTTAACCTTACTACGGGCGTTTCCTTGCGACCGAAACCCATTTCATGCTTAGCGAGTGCTTCGCGGGCGATCTCGTCCAAGCCGATACCTTGAATCCTGGAAACAGCCCCGGTGAAGTATTTATCAACCGTAAGTTTATTAATCCCCAGTATCTCGAATATTTGGGCGCCCTGGTAAGATTGTAAAGTAGAAATCCCCATCTTGGAGAATACTTTAAACAAACCTTCACAAACCGCCTTGATATAATTCTTCTTCAGTTTATCTACATCGAGCTCAGTTTGTAATTTGCCATTCAGGCGCATATTGCGGATGGTGCTGAGCGCCAAGTAAGGGTTGATGGCAGTAGCGCCGAAACCGAGCAAGCAAGCAAAATGGTGTACCTCCCAAACATCACCGGCTTCCACGATCAAACCAACTTGTCCGCGGTAGCCTTTGCGGATCAGGTGGTGATGCACGGCGGAAGCGGCAAGTAAAGAAGGAATGGCGGCATGTTCGCTATCCAGCGCACGATCGGAAAGGATCAGTACTTCGAAGCCATCTTCCACAGCATCTACCGCGTAGCGGCATAAACGGGCGATCGCTTTTTCCAGCGATCCCGGTTTGCCATCGGCACGGAAGTAAGTATGTAAGGTTTTAGCCTGGAATATTCCGGTATCGATACTGCGGATCTTTTCTAGTTCATAATTTGTCAGGATCGGGTGGCGTAAGGCCAAGCCGTGGCAATGAAGCGGATCTTCATCCAACAGGTTGCCGTTATTTCCGACATAAGTTGCCAAGCTCATCACCAGCCTCTCCCTGATTGGGTCAATCGGCGGGTTGGTAACCTGGGCAAACAGTTGTTTGAAATAACTGGAAAGGTGCTGTGGTTCTTCGCTCAGAACGGCCAAAGGAACATCCGTGCCCATGGAGCCGATCGGCTCTTTACCGGTAGTAGCCATAGGGCCGATGATATTACTCAAATCTTCGGTGGAGTAACCGAAAGCCCTTTGGTATTTGAAGATTTGTTCCTGTTCCAAGTGCGTATAAGTAACCCTTGGCTCAGACAATTCTTCGAGGCGGATCTTGTACTTATTCAGCCATTCGGCGTAAGGTTGTTGAGAGCAGATTTTTTCTTTCAGCTCTTCATCACCGATGATACAACCTTGTTCCATATCTACGACAAACATTTTACCGGGCTGTAAGCATCCGGTTTGTTTGATTTTAGCTGGATCAAGCGGTAATACGCCGGCCTCGGAAGCCATTACAACGTAATCATCCGTAGTAACAGCAAAGCGGGAAGGACGTAAACCGTTTCTATCCAGGGTGGCGCCGATGATCTTTCCATCCGTAAATGAAATAGATGCCGGGCCATCCCAGGGTTCCATGATCGAAGCATGGTACTCATAGAAAGCCTTCTTAACAGGATCCATATCCTCGTTGCCATCCCAGGCTTCGGGGATTAGCATCATCATTACATGCGGTAAGGAACGACCTGTTAATGTTAATAGTTCTACTACATTATCCAAACAAGCGGAGTCAGATTGCCCGTCTTCGACGATCGGGGTCAGCATTTCCATTTCTTCGGCGGTGAAATACTTGGAAATAAAGCTTTTTTCACCGGCGCGAAGCCAGTTTAGATTTCCTTTAAGCGTGTTGATTTCCCCATTATGGGCGATAAAACGGTAAGGATGCGCCAGGCGCCAGGAAGGGAAGGTATTAGTGGCAAAGCGGCTATGAATTAAGCCGAAAGCAGATACCATCCTTTCGTCACTGAGATCTTGGTAATAATGACGCACCTGGTAGGTGGTCAATTGTCCTTTGTATATGATTGTTCTGCTGGAAAAAGAACAGATATAAAAGTCAGCTTTGTCTTTCGGTACGCTACATCTCACCGTTTTGGTGATATAATTGCGCAGCACGAATAATTTGCGTTCAAATTCTTCCGTATCGGTAATATGATATGGGCAAGCGATGAATACTTGCTCGATTTCCGGTTCAACGGAAAGGGCCGTTTCCCCGATACCATCGGGCCTGACGGCAACTTTGCGGTAACCGAGTATTTCGAGACCAACTTTTTCGGCGCAGCGGGCGATGATTTCCCTACATTCTTCGCGCCAGCGCGGCTCTTTAGGGAAAAAGATCATACCTACACCATATTTACCGGCATCCGGAAGGCGGATACCTAATTGAAGGCATTCAGCATAGAAAAATTCATGAGGTATTTGTATCAGTATACCTGCGCCATCGCCGGTGGTGATTTCACAACCACAAGCTCCCCGGTGTTCCATATTTTCCAACATGGTTAGCGCGTCTTTAATTACCTGGTGCGATTTACGACCTTTAATATGGGCGGCAAAGCCGATACCACAAGCATCGTGTTCAAACTCCTGGCGGTACAATCCTTGCATTTGGCTCACATCACGCATGGGCAAAAGTTTATTTCGTGGTTTTAATTGGACATACTACTCCCCAACTGGGCATAGCCTACCCCGCGATAAAAATATTTACCGATATTGTCTTGGGAATGGTTTAAAGATACTAAAGGAATGCAAGAAAATTTGCATAAAAGTTTGTTTTATGCAAAAAATTTAGAAAAACATAAAAATTAACCTCTTGAAATTGAATTTTTACGAATATTAAAAGCCAGAATTATGCAAATTTTGTCATTTAGGCATATTATTAGAAATTTTCAATAAAAATTGAAAGAAAATTTAAGGGATATCAAAAAAGGGGGAAGAAATGAAAATATATCGGGGCGTAGAGATAAGGTATGCCTTATCTCCACGCGCGGCATTATTCGAAATAAAAATATACTCTGCCACCATGGGCTGCCACTTTCAATGGTGCGCTCGGGAAACTTTCGTGTTGTAAACGATCCATCGCCGTTAATATATAGATATATTGTTGCCCGCTTTGATAAGCCGTGTCCAGGAAAACCGGGTCGGGCATTTGCGGGACAATGCTCAATATCTTCGTCGCATCGTTCAAATTGAGGGGTTCATTCGGTTTGAACTTATATAAAACATACTGGCGTGTTCTATGTGAAGTATCATCATCCGCCCAATGTATTTCCAGGCCATTGTCTTTTTCGAAAGCATCGATAAAATACGGGGAGAACGGCGCTTTGCCACCCAGCCAAGGCATTTCGGGCACGAGTGCCGGGGTTTTAAATAAATGGTTTTGGAAAGTATCTACGATGCCTAATGGATTATTTGCGAATGATTTAGCGCTAAAAAACATGCTACCTTCTACATGGGGTAAATTCCTGTTAGTAAGCACTTGGCGGGGCAACTCGTAGGGGTCGCTCCAGGCGGCATTGCTTTTTAAACGGTAAGCCCCGTGGCCGATATAGACATGTTTGCCGTAAGCATGGTCATTCCACCAGTTTACCAAAACTTGGTAGCCTACTAACCGGTGACCAAACTCCCAATATAATTGCGGTGTTACATAATCGATCCAACCTTTTTTGAGCCATTTCAACACATCGGCATATAAATCATCGTAATTGGTTTGTCCACCCCGTGTTTGCGAACCTTCGGGGTCGCGGTCAATGTTACGCCAAACACCGAAGGGGGAGATACCGAATTTCACATAGGGCTTTTCCGCCTTGATGACTTGGCTGAGCATTTGAATAATGGTATCCACGTTGTGCCTGCGCCAATCGTCCTGCCGCATACCATTTCCATATTTACGATAAGAATTATAATCCGGGAAATCTTTGCCGGGAATGCGGTAAGGGTAGAAATAATCATCGAAGTGTACCGCATCGATATCGTATCTTTTAACTACATCCTTGATTACCTGGGTCACATAGTCACGTACTTCGGGAATCCCCGGGTCAAAATATTTCGTGTCACCATATGTCACGAACCATTCCGGGTGCAAACGGGTAATATGATTAGAAGCGATGCTACTACGGCGCGTATTAAATACGGCTCGGTAAGGGTTGAACCATGCATGAAACTCCATGCCGCGTTTGTGGGCTTCGGTAATGGCAAAAGCCAGCGGATCATAATAGGGGTTCGGTGCCTGGCCTTGCCTGCCGGTGAGGTATTCTGACCAAGGCTCGAAAGGGGAAAAATAAAAAGCATCTGCCACAGGCCTCACTTGTAAGACAACGGCATTCATACCCATGCGTTTCTGGGCGTCCAGGAGATCAATTAATTCCTGCTGTTGTTGTTGAGAAGGCAAACCCTTCCTGGAAGGCCAGTCTATATTTTCCACCGTGGCAATCCAAACTGCCCTTAATTCGCGCTTGGGAGGTTTTTGTGCGAATAAATTACAGCAGAAGGAAAGCAGGCATATTCCAATTATGATACGCTTCGCCATCAAAAATACTTTACAATAATTCTATCGGCCCCGGTATTTCCGGGGTCACATTACAACTTTTTTATTCCAATTTCATTTAATAGGAGGGGAATATATAGGAACGGTAATATACATTAAATCGTATATACCCAAGAAATTCACATGATTTTCCAAGACCCGTTGTTCACCAATAAATCGGCCAAACTTAGCAGGATTTTACCAATTACTATACTTTACGACCTAAATACTGGGAATAATCCGGTAATATAACTTCATATTCCTGGTGAATCAAGGGAGAAGTCAGCAGGAAATCAGCAGAAGCGCGGTTGCTCGCCATAGGGATGTTCCATACGACACCTAATCTCAACAAAGCCTTGATATCCGGATCATGCGGCAGAGCTTCCATCGGATCCCAGAAGAAAATGATTACATCCAGCTTCCCTTCTGCCACCATGGCGCCGATTTGCTGATCCCCACCGAGCGGACCGCTGAGCAGTTTGCGGACGGGCGTATCTAAATGTTCTTCGATAAGTTTCCCGGTGGTGCCGGTACCGTAAAGCTCGTGCCTACTTAAAACAGTTTTGTTGTAAATAGCCCATTCGAGCATTTCGGCTTTTTTATGGTCATGCGCGATTAAAGCTATGCGCTTGCGCTTTTGAAGAGTCTTGGTTTGTTGCATATTACAAAAATAACAATCGTATTCGTCATTCATAATGACACAAATTGATATAATTTTGTTTCTCTATAAATAAAAACTATAAGTTAATTGTAAAATTCAATGGATCGGGTCGGTATAATTTCGGTCTTTGTGCGGAAGAATCGTTAAATTTGCGGGAGAAAATTATTTAAAATGATTAAAACTGGCAATCCAATTATCAGTATTTATACGGAAATGACGCCCAATCCGGAGACGATGAAGTTTGTGGCCAACAAATTATTGTACCCGCAAAAATCCATCGATTTCCCTACGGCAGCCAGCGCAGCACCATCTCCATTGGCCTCCGAATTGTTTACATTCCCATTTATCAGGGGTGTATTCATCTGTAGTAATTTTGTTACTTTGACAAAAACAGCGGATACCGAGTGGAATGATGTCATCCCCACGATCAAAGCGTTTTTGAAAGAATTTTTAGAAGATAACCGCGCAGTTATTAACGAAGAAGAGATAGAAGAGAAACAACCCGTTTTAAGTGGTGATGAGAGCGACGTGGTAAAAAGAATCAAGGAATTATTGGAGAATTATGTTGCCCCTGCCGTTGAAATGGACGGTGGTGCCATTCAATTCAAAGATTATAACGACGGCATCGTGAAACTGGCTTTGCAAGGTTCTTGCAGTGGTTGCCCTTCTTCCATGATTACCTTGAAAAACGGTATCGAGGGCATGATGAAGCGCATGATCCCCGAAGTGAAGGAAGTGGTAGCAGAAGCTGAATAAGCAGTAGTTTTCTTATCAAATACTTGAAGCGTCCCGCATAATTTTGCGGGGCGCTTTTTTATTGAGAACTTTTCTTTCTTAGCTTTACAACTCCTTAATCAATCTCTGATATGAAATTGCTTGGTTTTTCGCTTGGCATGAGTTGCCTGTTTTTCGCTACAAGCTTGAAAGCGCAAATTAAAATTTCTCCCGGTGCAGAAGGCGCCATTATTACCTATGCTACGCTTAGCAACGGTAAACCTGCGCGGGGCGCTAAAACGATCGTGACCGTAGTTAAAGGGAAAGCAGCTATCCGTTCTTCGCGCGGCGGTAATAGCAGGGAAAGTCAATGGATAGATTATAATACAAAAACGGTTTACCAGGTATTGGAACTGGATCAAGGGGAGCGTTTTGCCTGGGCTAGACCGTTTGCCGGGTTTAACCAGCCGGAATTGCTAAACGGCACAGAAACGGTTGCCGGCATCCCTTGTAAAAAGGCGAAGTTTAATATCAATTCCAATACGGTCGAAGTTTGGTACAATGATCAATATAAAATCAAAGCTACACCCAATTTTACGGTTGGGGCAGACCTAGGGCTTATCGTGAAGATGGTTAGGAATGGAAACTACGAACAACAGATCGTTTCTATCAATACAACTTCGGTGAATGCCGACTCCTTAAGCTGGCCGAAAAGCTTCGGAAGCATCGTGGATGAACCGACATACATGGAGCGCCTCATCAGTAGCCGCTATAAAACAATTGATATTTTTAAGGAGGAACAGGTTTCATGGGGTAATAAAATAAATAACCCGGAAGGTGAGGTGATGAATCAAACGTATCATTTTGCCGGGGGAACGGTTATCGCGAAGAAGGTGCATTTGCCTGAAATCAAAAACGGAACATCACTGTTTGCTAAACTTACCCAGCATTCAAACGGCGATGCATATGATAGGACAGGCTCCGTGTTTGTGATCCCGATGGATCATTCCCAGGACTTTTTACAAGCCTTGGAAAAGGGCATTCAACATATTCCATCTTTCAAAGGCAGGAATGGGAAGACTTACCAGGGCATGATAGCAACAGAAAATTATTCACCGGTATTAGAGCTGATGCGCTTTTTTACACCCTTTGGCGTCAAGCATTTTAACGATAGGGTCAAGATAAAAGGATACCATTGGGCTGATTCGGCAGTTTATAAACAGGAGATTACCGAACTAGCGCCTGCCCTGCAAGGGGATGTTTGGATATGCGTTTTCATTGGCAATTATGATAAAGGCGGGCATACAGTAAGCCTGGAATTGAATTATTATCCCGGTTGGGGCGATGGAGATGCCTCTAAAAAATACTGGTTGCAACCGATTTTCAATACTACTAACGTGATGGAAATGGCCGGGCAGGAATACGGCACTTTATTCGACCGGGATTCATTGACCGTAACGGTTGATATACCCGAAGGGCTAAAAAATATTTCATTGAGATATATTACTACCGGCCACGGCGGTTGGGGTGGCGGAGATGAATTTAACCCCAAGGAAAATCAAATTTTCGTAGATGGGGAAAGGGTTTACCGCTTTGTTCCGTGGAGGGAAGATTGTGCTACTTACAGAACACTAAACCCAGTTTCGGGTAACTTCGGCAACGGCCTTTCTTCCAGCGACCTGAGTCGATCCAACTGGTGCCCCGGCACCTTGACCTTGCCTGTAACTATTTATTTACATGATTTGCAACCCGGTAAACATACTTTTAAAGTTGCCATCCCGCTTGGAAAACCGGAAGGCACGAGTTTCAGTGCGTGGAATGTTAGCGGCGTGCTGAAAGGGGAATTTACGAACGCAGCAGGGGATACAAAATAATATGGAAACGATCTTTCAACAGTTATTAGATAACCTGCAACATATCACTTGGCTGGAGGTCATTGCCGTGGTATTCGGAATTATCAGCGTATTTTGTTCGAAGGCGAACAGCGTTTGGGTGTACCCGACTGGTTTGGTTAGCACGGGTATTTATGCTTACATGTTGGCATTGGATGATTTCAAGTTATACGGTGAAGCCACTTTGAACGTGTATTATTTTGTTATGAGTGTTTACGGTTGGTATCACTGGACGCGCAAGAAAGGGCAAGAAGATACCGTTACCGTGAGCTGGACCAGTAAGCAGGAAATGCTTATTGCAATTGCTATTTCGGTAGTTGGATGGGGGATATTTTATTATTTATTAAGTAATTATTCGGCCTCCGATGTTCCTATTTTCGATGCTTTTGTTTCGGCTACCGCCTGTAGTGGTATGTGGCTGTTAGCAAGACGGAAAATAGAGAACTGGATATTTTTGAATATCTCTAATTTGGTGGCTATCCCGTTATTTGTACATAAAAAATTAGTACTTACTGCTGTATTGACGGTGATCCTGTTCGTAGTGGCGATCTATGGATATTTAAATTGGAAAAAGATTTACCGGCAGTCATTGGCATCGGGGCATTGAGCTATATAAAAAATTGCAATTGAAAAGATTTGTTGTCATAGGCCCTGAGTCAACAGGGAAAAGTACATTGAGCCAGCACTTGGCAAAGCATTACCAAACGGCTTGGGTTCCCGAATTTGCGAGGGGGTACCTGGAGCAAATTGATCGCCCGTATGAAGAGGAGGATCTGTTGGAAATCGCCAAGGGACAATTAGCATTAGAAGATGATAAAGCCACATCTGCCGATAAACTTTTGATTTGTGATACGGATTTGTACGTTATAAAGGTTTGGAGCGAAAGTAAATATGGCGATTGTCATCCGCAGATTTTGCAATGGATTTCTGAGCGCCGGTACGATGGATATTTGCTAACATATATTGATATTCCCTGGACTTATGATCCGCAACGGGAGCATCCCGAACCGGCAGCGAGGGAATATTTTTATAATATTTATAAAGATATCGTTGTTAATTCCGGTATACCCTGGGCTGATATCAGGGGTGGGGAGCAGGAGCGGCTCAGCAATGCAATAAACTTTATCGACCGCTTACTTTGAATTCTTCTTCGGATCTTCCTGTTTCTTCCCGGTAACCAGTTCAACAATATCAGGATCCGGCGCGATATTTCGCATTTGAGTTAAGATATGTCTTTGGCGGGCCGCCGTAATCCTTGCAGGTGGCACGACCGTATATTTGACCGGGTTGGGTAAACATGCCGCGATCATAGCCGCCTGTTCACGGTTAAGGGCGGCGGCGCTTTTATTATAATATGCTTTTGCCGCAGCCTCGATGCCGAAGATGGCATCGCCGGTTTGAGCAACGTTCAAGTACATCTCCAGTATTCTTTGCTTACTCCATAACTTTTCGATCATGAAAGTGAAGTAAACTTCAAGTCCTTTGCGGAACCAGCCACCATGTTGCCAAAGAAAAACGTTCTTAGCTACCTGTTGACTGATGGTACTGGCGCCGCGAATTTTTTTACTTTTTTGATTATGTTTCATGGCTTTTTCGATCGACTTGAAATCGAAGCCGTCATGATCCGGGAATAATTGATCCTCGCTGGCGATTACGGCAAGCTTCGCGTATTGAGAGATCTCATCATAATCGACCCATTTCTTTTGAAAATGTTTTTCCGTGCCCCAAGTTTCCACCCAACTAACGATTTGGGTGATGGTAATAGGAGGGTTCACCCAACGGAGTATGATAATATAAACTAAATGCGCAATAAATAGGAATAACAGTATTTTCTTAATTCTTCGCCAAGTTCTTGGGATAATTCCTTTGAGCTTCATCCAACGAGTTTTGAATTTGCGGAAAGGTAAAAAAAATTTACTGCCCGCGAAAAGATAGCATCGTGAAATAAGGAGAACAATGAGAAAGAAGCATTGTTAAATTAAATAGAACTATATAAATCGTAACTTCAATTATGCTATTACAACTTCACCCGGACAATCCCAATCCCCGCCAGTTAAAGATGATCGTAGAGTGTTTGAAAGACGGCGGCGTGATTATTTATCCAACTGATACCGTGTACGGGATGGGTTGCGATATTTATCAACATAAAGCTATAGAAAGGGTAGCGAGGATTAAAGGCGTTGATCCGAAGAAGGCCCATTTCTCTTTTATTTGTTCTGACTTAAGCCACTTGTCTGATTATACCAAAAGTGTGGATACGCCAATTTTCAGGATGTTGAAAAAAGCCCTACCCGGCCCTTATACGTTTATCATGCACGCGAGTAAGCAGGTGCCTAAGTTGATGAAAAATAAGCGGGATACGGTGGGTATCAGGGTACCCGATAATAAAATTTGCCATGCTATAGTGGAGGAATTGGGAAACCCGATCATGAGTACTACCCTGCCGGTTGATGATTACATCGAGGAATATACAGACCCTGAAATTATCCACGAAAAGTTTGGCAACCAGGTCGATATTGTGGTAGATGGGGGCGCCGGGGGGATCGTTTTCTCCACGGTAATTGATTGTACAAGTGGAGAGCCTGAGTTGGTTCGGGAAGGGGCCGGGAGTTTTGAAGCAATCACGTAATCACGCATTTTTATGGATTTTGGGATTTCACAGATTTTTCGGAGGTTTTTATGAAACGATTTTTTGTTGTCTTGTTTTGTAGCTTGGTTTCGTTGGCTGGTAACGCGCAGGAGAATGTGCAGGAGCCACCGTGTGATAGTTTATATGATAATTTGTATGATGGGTTTAAGGAATATTTGCAGCGTTACCACGATAAGTATAAAGAGATGACTTCTTACAGGTTAGGGAGCTTGAAAATGAAGGAAGTTTTTCTAAAGGAGGATATTGGAGGGGCTTTTTATAGAAATCATTTTGGATTTTTTTGTAAAAAAGAGTGGGAGTTGGAGCAGCAAACAAAGGTTCCGCTCCGTGTGCGGTTGGGAGGTTTAAGCATTACTGACAGGTTGGAGGGGAAGGAATAGAATATTTTTAGCGTTTAATCTTCATCGTTCGGGGTTTTTGCTATTTTTTAATTGAGATAACGTTACCCGATCGGGCGGGTTCTAGGATATAGAATTTTACGAAGGGGGAGCAAACAAAAAAGCGTGTCAAATTTTATAGACACGCTTTTTTGATTGTATTAAATAACGGGTTACCCGGATTATTTTATCCCCATTTTCTTCGCGATAGCAGCAGGGATTGCTTTTTTATTTACCATGAAACAGGTGGTTTTATATGCGAAGTATGGAACAGATGCATAGAAATAACCGCCGCAATCATTGGTTTCACCCCAGGAGTTTTTCACTTTGAAGAACAGGTCACCATTTTGATCTTTTACGATACCGGTGATATGCATACCATGATCATCTTGTGTTTCGTAATTATCGAAAGCTTCCTGGCGCATTTCTTGCGTAATTTTCTTTTCTTTTACCGGGTTGATGAAGGCATCTTTACGTTCAGCCTCGGTCATGTCGCTGAAATCTTTTTCAGGAACGATTGCTAAGCCATCCCTGTAATTGAAACCTTTCTCACTTACATCCGCAGCCCAAGCCAAGGTGTAACCATCAGTTACAGCATCTTCCGCGATTTTCACGAATTCATCGATCGGCACGTTGTAAACTTTTTCCCAGTTCCAGTTATCAGGAACTTCCAACACGAATTTGCTATAAAAAGGATGGTGATTAAAAGAGGAAATAATCACGTAATCGTTCGGATCGATACCGAGGTATTGAGCGAAAGATTGCGGGGTATATTGTTTACCATTGTATTCAAACGTTTTTGGCGCATCACCCATGTAAGCGTCCAATGTACCTTCAATGGCTTTTGTCCAGCTAGGGTTCAGATGTTTGGCTTCACCTAAAGGTTTTACCATCCCTTCTAACACGCTCACCATTTCGGCATGGTTATAAACTTTATCGCGGTTGCCATCGTACACGCTCTGCGGCACCATACCAAACTCGCGTAAACAAAGAAGGTCATCGGGGAATCCACCACCTTCAGCGAAGTTGGATTTACCGTGCATACGAACATAGTTAGCCGCTTTCATTGGGTACATCCTGCGAACCACGAACATTTCGCTTAAATCGACACTTTTATTTTTGTCTTTCCTCAAAACTTCGGATTCAAAGAAAGAAAGACCGGAGAAGCTCCAGCAGGTTCCTGTTCTACCTTGGTTTTGGATTCCGGTAGCGTTGGCATCGTTAATTACAGAGAACTTATAATTACTACCTGTTTTGTTTGTAACCGTAGATTGTGCAAATACACCGAGGCTGCAAAGCATGGCAGCGCTCAACAACAATTTCTTCATATATCTTTTAAGTTAAGAAAACTAGAAAAACCAAAAATAAGGAAACATGACTAATTCGGGGTTGTTAAAATGGGATAAACGGAAAGATTAGATGGTAATATTTGTTTATTTATTGCGCGATTCATACGCATTCCTGGTGATCTCCCATTTCCATAGGGTATCCTTACCGGGAGTGTCGATATTCCCGGCAAACTGCATCCCGTTTTTTTGAAGCACCTTTACGGATGAATCGTATTCCTCCAAAGTATGCGCTAC
This sequence comes from Chitinophaga caeni, assembly GCF_002557795.1. Lineage (NCBI taxonomy): Bacteria > Pseudomonadati > Bacteroidota > Chitinophagia > Chitinophagales > Chitinophagaceae > Chitinophaga > Chitinophaga caeni. The sequence continues at coordinate 1,268,598 of NZ_CP023777.1, forward strand.
CACCTTGTGGATGTATTGATGGTGGAAGGCAAAACGAATGAATGCCCCGACCATTTCGGTGGCATAACCTTGTTCACGGTACTCTTCGGCAATTTCGTAGCCGATTTCTACCGTACCATTCTTATCCGGTTTACCTTTAAATCCACCTGTTCCGATTAATTTATTATCAGCTTTGTGTATAATCAAATAAAAGAACCATCCTAGCATGGAGGGATCATTTTTTAATTTATCATAGGCGATAATGATCATTTCCGGGAACTCCGTCCACCCACTTGGAACCGTCACGCCAAGAGCTTTTGAAAGCGCTTCATTTCCATGTAAACTTGCTTCAAAGTGTTGCAAAGTACATGGCACTAGTTGTAACCTCGCAGTTTCGATCATGACTGAAAACTAATAAAGGGAATTGGTAAATCCAAGCAGGAAACATTGATATGTAATGTTTAGCAGGAAATGCAAAACTACAGGCTGAAAAAATTTATTATTTGGTTAATGGGCCTCCAACCAGTTATTCCCCGAACCTAGCTCTGCTTCGATCGGCACATCGATTTCCATCGCGTTTTTCATATGCTCGATAATTAGCGGTTTGAGTTTTTCGAGTTCCGGCTTATACACATCAAAGATCAACTCATCATGTACTTGCAGTATCATCTTGGATTGGAATCCTGCTGATTGCATAGCTTTATGAATCGAGATCATGGCAAGTTTAATCATATCTGCTGCTGTACCCTGGATCGGCATGTTAATGGCGTTGCGTTCTGCAAAGCCCCGAACCACGGCATTGGATGAATTAATGTCTTTTAACCAGCGTTTACGACCCAGCATGGTTTGTACATAGCCATGCTCTTTTGCAAACGCTACCTGGTCTTGCATGTACTGCTTAATTGCCGGATATTGGATGAAATAATTATCGATGAGCCCCTTGGCTTCTGTTCTTGAAATTCCGAGGTTTTCTGATAGCCCGAAAGCGCTCACACCGTATATAATACCGAAGTTCACACTTTTAGCATTCCGGCGCATATCGGGACTTACCTCTGAAATTTCAACGCCGTAAACCTTAGCAGCCGTGGCCGTATGGATGTCGGTTCCGGAGCGGAAGGCCGCCAGCATATTTTCATCTTTACTGATAGCCGCGATAATCCGCAATTCAATTTGGGAGTAATCAGCCGATACCAAGATGTGTTCTGCATCCCTCGGAACGAAAGCCTTCCTGACCTCACGTCCCCGCTCGGTGCGGATCGGGATATTTTGCAGGTTCGGATTATTGGAACTCAATCGCCCGGTCACTGCCACAGCCTGGTTGTAAGACGTATGTATTCTTCCCGTGCGCGGATTAATCATCGTGGGAAGCGCATCCACGTAAGTAGATTTCAATTTGGTTAGTTCCCGGAACACCAGGATATCTTCCACGATTTTATGTTTTGATGCGAGTTTTTGGAGGATGTCCTCACCGGTAGCATATTGTCCTGTTTTAGTTTTCTTTGCTTTCGGATCTAATTGTAATTTTTCGAACAGCACTTCCCCTAATTGTTTAGGAGAAGCCAGGTTGAATCGAACACCAGCCTGTTCGTAAACACTTTCTTCCGCCCGTTTGATTTCTGCTTGTAACTCGTTAGAATAATCGGATAAAGTCTGTTTATCGATGGCCACACCCTCATATTCCATATCCGTCAGCACTTTAACCAGGGGATTTTCGATTTCGTAGAATACCTTGCTCACTTCACGTTCGGCTACGATAGGGGCGAATTTATGTTTTAATTGAAGCGTGATATCAGCATCTTCAGCAGCATAATCTTTTACTTTTTCCACGGGAACATCGCGCATATTGCCTTGGTTTTTGCCCTTTTTGCCAATCAGTGTTTCTATCGAAACCGGTTCGTAGCCCAGGTATTGGGCGCTGAGCAAATCCATGCCACGCCTGCCTTCCGGTTCAATAAGGTAATGTGCCAACATCGTATCAAAAATACTGCCCTTGATAGCGATATCATACCATTTCAGCACGATTAAATCGTATTTAAGATTCTGCCCTATAAAAATAATATTTTCCTTATCGAATAAGGGTTTGAAGGTGTGCAAAATCTCCAGCGCGCCTTCCCGGTTAGGTGGAACAGGCACATAATAGGCCGTGCCGGGAGTATAGGAAAAGCTCATTCCGACTAATTCCACATTATTCGCATCGGTACCAGTAGTTTCGGTATCGAAGCAGATCTCATCTTGTTCCAGGAGCTGTTGTAATAGCGTTAAATGCTCTTCGGGCGTACCTGCGAGAATATAATTATGCGGCGTATTTTCGATGTTCTTATCTGCGACCAACCCGACCTGCTCGGTAGCGGGTGCGAGTGTTGCTGCTTTAGGCGTATTTTTTTGTTCAACCGGAGCGCTAAACAGATCTTGTTGCACTGCCACGGCAGACTGCGTAGCATCCTGGTATAATTCGCCCAAGATCCTTTTACCGAGAGTACGGAATTCCAGCTCGGCAAATATTTCTGCCAAAGCAGCGGGGTTCATCGGTTTAATGCCGAAGTTTTCCTCGTGAAACTCAACGGGAACATCCGTGATGATGGTAGCTAATTTCTTGGATAAAACAGCGCTATCCGCCCCGGCCTTAATTTTTTCACCCATTTTTCCCTTGATATTGTCGGCATTGGCAATTACATTTTCAAGGGTGTCATACTCGGCTAATAACTTCATCGCCGTTTTTTCACCGACGCCCGGTATCCCGGGGATGTTATCCACGGCATCGCCCATCAGCCCCAGGATGTCAATGACTTGGTCGACGCGTTTTATTTGCCATTTTTCGCATACCTCTTTCGGACCCAGGATTTCTTCTTTACCGCCACCGGCAGGGGGTTTATAAATAAAGATATTATCCCGCACCAATTGTCCGTAGTCCTTATCAGGCGTCACCATATATACCTCGTAACCTGCATCGGCGGCTTGCCAAGCCAGCGTGCCGATTACATCATCCGCCTCGTATCCGTCCACTTCCATCACGGGAATATTAAAACCTTCAATGATTCTTTTGATATCAGGTAGCGCCTCGATCAAATCTTCTGGAGCATCTTCACGGTTGGCTTTATAGTCTTCAAAATCGGTATGTCTTTCAGTAGGAGCATGCGTATCGAATGCCACGGCCATATGGCTAGGCTTTTCTTTATTGATTAATTCAAATAAAGTATTGGTGAAACCAAACTGGGCATTGGTGTTTCTGCCTTTGCTGGTAATGCGTGGGTTGCGCAAAAGGGCATAGTACGCGCGGTACACCAAAGCCATGGCATCTAATAAGAATAATTTTTTACTCATGAGGTAAAAATACGTAGAAAAGTATTTTCGCCTGCATCAATTACAAATTTCCCGCTTAAGGCTATCTTATTAGGGCACAAAAACTTAGTACCTTTACGGGATGAAGAAGATGTATTATTTATCCACATGCGGCACTTGTAAAAAAATTATCGAGAAAGTAGGGGCTACCGAAAAGGGCGTCACTTTGCAAGACATTAAAAAAGATCCTATTACAGATGCCCAGTTGAAGGAAATGCATAATTTAGCCGGAAGTTACGAGGCATTATTCAGCCGCCGCTCCCAGAAGTACAGGCCGATGGGCTTACACGAGAAAGAATTGACCGAAAAAGATTACCATGACCTGATCTTACAGGAATATTCATTCCTGAAGCGACCGGTTACAATCGTGGGCAAGAAAATTTTTATCGGCAATGATGCCAAGAGCGTGGAAGCGTTGGAAAAAGCATTATAGTTCTCAAGCCTGAACTTGCTTCTTTTCTTGTTGTAAACTATCTACGAACTCTTTTACGACCGCCTTGTAGGCGTACATATCGCCATTATCTTTATAAGACTTGAAAGGGAATGTGGCCGCGGCTTTTAGCGCTTCTGCCAAGATAAATTTTTGTTGAGGGATACAGTAACTGTATCCTTTTTTCATGAAGTAATCGCCGAGATATTCCTGTTCCGATTGGCCGGGAGTGGGAATGAGAACCGATTTTTTATCCAGTTTAGCAAGATCCATTAAAGTAGTATAACCGGTGCGGCTGATTACCAGGTCTGAAGCTATCATGGCTTCATTGAGTGATTTAGAGTCGAGGTGATTTACATGGATGATGCCCGGCGCGATTTCATTTTTAAATGGTTGCCCAGGTAAACCGCTGACGATCAATGCTTTGATAGGAAGAGATTTGATCTGTTCCAGGATCATCGATTCCAAGTTGGAACGTTGCGGTTCCGGGCCGGAAATTAATGCCAACACATCGTATTTTTTCTCTATACCCGGTATCGGTTCGAACCTGGAAAGGCAGCCCAAGTACTTGGTATGTTCCGGTAATTTTTTGGGATGACCTAGTTCTCCGGAAAGATTATTATCTCCTTGAAAATCAGGAACCCAACATTCATCATATTTATTTATATATGAATAATTGATGCTTTGCAGCCAATTTTCAACAGGTTTGCCGAAAGGAGTCTTGATCAATAATTGATGGGAAATAAAAACCGATTTGATACCAGGGTGGTGCAACCCGAAACGATTATCAGAGATAACGGCATCAATTTTATATTCTTTAACGATCTCTCTTAGCCAGTTATTCTCATAAGTCACCGACTTATATATTTTAGGAATTTGTTGTATGATCTTCGGTCCGAAGAAAAGACCTTTTTGAGCATATTGAATCCGGTAACCGGGTAAGGGCAGCATGGTTAATCCGGGGAACTCCTGGTGAAGTAAAGCGGCATGTTTGCCTTCGGCGGCAATAATCACCTCGCAGCCGGCGTTTAATAATTCATAAATCAGGGGAATGTCGCGCGTAGCGTGGCCTAAGCCCCAATCAAGAGGAACGATTAAAATTTTTTTCGGTACTTGCGGAGATGTTGACAAAAAAATAAATTTTTATTTGCGAAAATAGTTTAATTTAGAATTGACCATTGTTAAGAAAAGGTAAACTCTCCCAGGACTGGCTATTAAGTAAACGGACGAAATAAGATAAAATATGAAGAAATTATTATGGATCATAGCCCTGCTGATTGGTACGAGTATTTTATTTCAGAGTTGTGGTGTTTTTAAAAAGAACGATTGTGGATGCCCAACAATGAACAAGCGTAAAATGCATTAATCGAAGCAGGCACAAATTATTTGCTACCTATACCTAAGATCACCTATTGATGTCAGCTTTAAAAAAGATTACCATTAAGAGAACTTTCAAATTTTACGTACATGAAGCCTGTAGAAAGAGATTTATTAATCTTGCTACATGAAGACCGATACAATGAGCAGCAAATCCAACTCGAAGTGAAGCAAATCAGCGAAATGCTTACACTGGTAGAAACTATGGAGTTTATTGCCTCCGCTACCGAATTAGCTGACTGCAACAAACGTAGGGTTACTAGTAAGCGCAATTTGTTGGAAAAGGTTTTCAAAAGAAAAGCACCGAAACCATTTGAATTTATTGTTCATAAGAACTAGTTATTCAGAGTAATTACATTTTCTTGATACACAAATTTTGGTATCAAGAAAAATTTATTGTCATCTCTCCTTGTTATATCCAATTGTAAAATTCTTGTTGTAGGTTTGCTTCAAACAAACCTTCGTCCTGATGTTAGATCAATCGCAACTGCAAGACTATCTAGCACCTATTTCCAAGTGGTTGCTGAACCATGATAATTTGTATACTGATTTGCAAATCGGTAACATGATCGATGCTTATGAAGAAGAACATTGGCCCGATCTTGATAATGCTGATATTGTTTTAATCGGTGTAAACGAAGAACGGGGGGCCGGAAGAAAAACGCCTGAAATGCATGCGCCCGATTTGGTGAGGGAGGCGTTCTACAAGTTATATCATTGGCATCAAGATGTAAAGCTGGCTGATCTCGGGAACCTATTACCGGGAAATGCATTAACGGATGCATACGCTGCGTTGTCGTCGATTGTAGGGGCCTTGATAGATGCCGGGAAAACGGTATTGGTATTAGGTGGTAGCCATGATCTTACCTATGCCCAGTACAAAGCTTATGCAAATAAACAATACATTATTGAACTAACTGTTGCCGATGCATTAATAGATCTCCACGAAGATACGCCTGCACGCGCTGAAAAATTCTTGATGGATTTGTTTACAGAACAACCCAATTACATCAGGCATTATAATCATATCGGTTTCCAAAGTTACTTCGTTCAGCCCAAGATGTTGGAAACATTAGATAAACTTCGGTTTGATTGTTACCGCCTTGGCAAACTGAGAGAAAATCTTGATGAGATAGAACCTGTACTCCGAAACTCCGATATGCTAAGCTTCGATGTTTGCGCTATTCGGCATGCAGATGCACCTGCGAACGTACTTTCTCCTAATGGTTTTACCGGTGAAGAGGCTTGTGCAATAAGCAGGTATGCAGGCATGAGCGGGCAGATGAGCAGTTTTGGAATTTACGGGTATAAGCCCACCCAAGATCAGTATGGGCTAACAGCCATGCAAATGGCTCAAATGTTATGGTATTTTGTTGATGGCAGGGCTATCAAAAATAAAGAAGCCATGTTGCATGATAAAGATGCCTTCTTGGAATTCCATATAGCCTTCTCCGATATTCATACCAAGTTCCTGAAAAGCAAGAAAACAGGCAGATGGTGGATGCAGCTTCCGGATAAATCATATATCCCTTGTGCCTATAATGATTATTTATTAGCCAGTAATAACGAGATACCCGAAAGATGGTTGAGATCCCAAGAAAGGGCCATTTAGATGGAATTTTAAATATAGGTTCCCTTGGCAGGAAACAATTGTGGTCTGGGCTAATCCGGTGAAACATCCCTTGACAGGAAACAATTGTGGTCTGGGCCAATCGGTGAAACCTCCCCTGACAGGAAACAATTGTGGTCTGGGCCAATTCGGTGAAACATCCCTTGACAGGAAACAATTGTGGTCTGGGCCAATTCGGTGAAACCTCCCCTGACAGGAAACAATTGTGGTCTGGGCCAATCGGTGAAACATCCCCTGACAGGAAACAATTGTGGTCTGGGCTCGCGAGCCCAGACTGCTGGATCCGGACTGCTGGATCCGGACTGCTGGATCCCAGACTGCTGGATCCGGACTGATGGAAAAATGAACAAACTGAACAGGATATCTAAAACAAAATTCCGGTAATTTGCCTTTTTGTTAATCCATTAACCTTTGTTTGCAATGAATAGGCAGAGAACGAGTCTTCGGTTGCCGGGGTATGAGTATTCCAAAAATGGACTGTATTTTGTCACATTTGTCACTTATAATAGAGAGAAATTTTTCGGGAACATCAGGAATGGCTTTATGTGTTTAAATGAATATGGACCCATGGCTTACAATAGGGTGTATTGGTTGGAAGAACAATATCCCTATGTAAAAATCCATGCTTTTGTAATTATGCCGGATCATGTTCATATCTTGTTAGAGATCAAAGCTACCGGAAGGGAAACCATGAAGGTGAAAACATTGATGAGTCTTGTCGGGGCATATAAATCAACCACAGCCGCCCGAATCAGGGAAGCCGGTTTGCGAAATTTCAGGTGGCAGGCATCTTTCCATGAATGGATTCTTAGAAAGAGTTGGAATCCAGCGAACTTTAACCGTTATATTCTTCGCAACCCGGCCAATTATTTAAAAAGAAAGAAACAAAATAGTAGAATAGGTTAAAGGCCCCGCATAATGGCATACACGGCAAATGTACCCAGCCAATGATCACCGCTATAATGGCCACTTACAACATTAGGCAAAGCTGCATCAAGATGTTCGAGCGCTAACTTCTTAATAGCAGCTTCATTGGCACCCGCATGTTTGGAAATATTGAACAAGCACCATGCGCGGCTTAAATTCAATCCTTCCAGGTGGACGAGCTTACCATCTGTTCTGTCATTAACAATGGTGATCTTGAATAATTCATCGGGGTGTTGGTACAATCCCGGCAAAAATTCGTGCAACCATTTTTGATATTCCGCAGCAGGTAAGATACGCCACATCAAGTCCGCTTCTTCCAAAGAAGGGGAGAGGAAGTCATAGCCACCCGGCTCCCATTGTACCGGGGCATTTTTATCATTAGCATAAAAGCGGGTTGCCGCACTTTTTATAGCTGCTTGTAAAGCTTCATCCTTTACGGTGCTTGCATAGTCCCAGGCTAAGCTCAAACCGAAAGCGAGGTTGGTATGTTCACCAACACGGATGGCATAGGCTAAATTGGAAAGGAATGAAATATAAGATTGCGCTATGTATTTCGCCAATGGTTCAACATTCGCAGCCAGTTGCTGTCCCAACGGATCTTGCCAGGTATATAATTCAGCGTACAGTTGTAACAACCAGCTCCACCCGTAAATTCTTTCGAAGCCACGATTCTCCTTGTTTTTAAAGACTTTTATTTCCTGGAGAATATTTGCGGCAGATAAATTTTGTGTCAACTTTTTTTTAATCACAGCCTCACTTGGTAAGTTTTTAAACTCTTTCAGCAAACGCACCAATGTCCAGTGACCGTGAACGCTGCTGTGCCAATCGAAGCAGCCGTAAAAGGCGGGGTGGTAATTTATCGGCGCAACAGTGTAATCGGAATCGGGAAATACGATGCCTGTTTTATAAGGGTATTCCTGTTGCATACAGCGAAGCGGTAAGCTTGCCAAATGTTCGGCGCCTGCAACGGAGAGTTCTATTTTACCCTTAGTTTGCGTGTAAAGCGGCGTTGAAAGCTGTGCCATACCTTTTGTTTGTAAAATGAGAACGGTGGCAATAAAAATAAAAATGCGTTTAAAATACATTGGTTGACGTCAGTTTATTAACTCTTGTTGAATAGTAATTTGAAATAAAATGATGGTTTTGTAAGTTGCTTGCGCAAATCGATCTCGTAAAACATGCAGGAGATCAATGATTTTAATTGTTTGTTCTTGGTGCCTAAGTTCATTAAGAAATTAAATAAACGAGGATATTTGACTAATTGTTGCAAACGGTGACTGAGCTTCAACTCCGGCCCCAGCGCTTTATACACCCTGGCGTCATAAGCAGATAGGAATGCGGCGCTGAAATCGTTAGCTGCTAGAGCTTCCTTGGCCTTATCTGCGGCAAACCTACCCGTGTAAATCGCGTTGCCGATACCCTCTCCCGTAAATGGGTCTATTAGGTAAGCTGCATCACCGGTCAACATGTAATTTTCGCCGGATATAACCCTTTGCTTGCTTCCCAGGGGCAAACCATATCCTTCGATATTGCTTACCAGTTCGGCATTCTTAAAACGTTCTTGAAAAACAGGATCTTGTGCAATCGTATCTTGTAATAGCTTTTTTAAGTTTACTTTCTCCTTCCTAACGTGGTCTGAAAGCATGTCTAGCCCAACATTTGCCTCACCATTCGGTAGCGGAAATATCCATAGATATCCCGGCAATAGGGATTTCAGGAAATGTAACTCGATGAAATTGTCTGCTTGCATACCGGTAACGCCTTTGTAATAGGCCCTTATCCCGGCAGCATAATGCTTGGGTTCCATCTGGATGTTTGCAACTTGCTTCGTAAAACTGCTATGCGCACCATTAGCAATGATCAACAACTTGGCATGGATTGTTAAGTCTCCCTTTGCATCGGAAACAGTATATCCTTCCGATGTTTTTTGATATTGCTCTATGGCAATGCCTTCTATTAATGAAATGTTTTGACTGCGTTTCAACTCGTCTACTAAAAAATTGTCGAAATCAATACGCTTACAAACAAATCCCATCGGTAAATCTACTTTCTTGTCATAGGCAGGTTTGTACGGAACTTCCATGCTGGTTCTACCGGGCGCAACGAAAGTTACTCCCCAACTATCTTCTTTCGGGGCAAATTCCCGGAGTCTCCGTGCAATGGCCGGGTCGATCTTCTCAAGGCAAGTAATAACTTTGCCGCTTAATCCATCTCCGCATACTTTGTCCCGGGGAAAAACTGCTTTATCCACAACGATACTTTGTATTCCTTGCCTGTCAAGTTGCAATGCGGCGGCAGCTCCCGCGGGCCCTGCGCCGATGATGCAAACCGGTATATTGAACTGTTGCTTCATGGATTCTTGGTTATACACTTAGTTTCTGTGAGGACGAATGTAGTAAAAAACAGGCTCAATAGCGGGCTAAAAAATCTTCCGAATGGCTATCTTTACGGCAAAAATCTAATTTCATGTTTGGTGATTTAATGGGAAAGCTGCAAGGTATGCAGCAAAAAATGCAAGAAACGAAAGGCCGCTTGGCAAATATTACAGTTACCGGGGAAGCGGCTGATGGTTTGGTGAAAGTAGTCGCAAACGGTAACCGTGAAATTAAGAGTTTAGAGATTGATGAATCTTTATGCTCGGCTGATCGTAAAGAGGAGCTGGAGGATTTGATGATCACTGCCTTGAACAGGGCGCTTAAGAATGCTGAAAATGTTTGGGAGACCGAGATGAAAGGTGCTGCTGGTGGACTTTTTGGCGGAATGGGGCTGCCGGGGTTGTAAGAAATAAGATGTTTGTAGCCGGGGCATAAGTTGACCCGGCTTTATATTAATACTGTTGGTAGATTTTCACCAGGAATGCTTCTGTGCCGCGGCGGATTTGTGTACTGGTTGCATGGTGATTGTTGACCAAGATACTGAAAGCCAGTGTCCTTCCTTTGCGGGTAATCAAATACCCGCTCAACGCAACACAACCATTTAAAGTGCCTGTCTTGGCAAAAACAGCATTTGGCGCCTCTCTAAAATAGTACTTCAACGTTCCTTTTCCCCCTGTCGCAAATATTTGAAACAGGCGCTCTTTCGGAAACTGGTTGTATAATTTCTTTAACACGTACACGAAATCCATAGGGCTGAATAAATTATACCGTGACAAGCCGGAACCGTCTGCCCACTGCGGATCTTGCGGGAACTCGTTCAATAATTCTCCTTTTACTTTCTTGATGACCCTAGCCGTGGCAATGGTGTCAAATTGCTCCGCGGAAATCATCATTAGCAATTGTTCTGCAAAGAAGTTATCACTATGATGCATGAAGGGGATAAGGAGGGAGTCCAATGGCCGGCTATGTAAAAGCCTTCCTGTTCCATGTGCAGGAATATTATTCGCTTGATGCCAGGTATTTACTGCTTTGTGAAGTGTATCCTGCAAGCGGAAGGCTACCTGTTGAAGATCGCCTGTTATAAAAGGAACATCGCTGATAAAACGGGAAGTGTCCTCTTTTTTATAGTGTAAATAAAATTCATTCTTTCTCTCGTCCCTATCGGCGTAAGTGTTTTCTGTAGAATCCGGTGTTGATTGGATATGAACAGGGAAACCGGGAATTATATGATACTTGCCTTGGTGCCAATTGATACGGGCGATATTTCCATACATAGGTAATTCATTCCTTTCCGGCTGATAATAGTCGGGATAGTCACCCCAAGCCCACCCTGGCCCGAAGCGCGTATTTTCGTTAACAGCGGGAACCAGGTAAATATGCTTTGCTGTAGTAGACAGTAGTTGATATAAGGGTTGGCGATCTTTAAAATCCGGATGCAAAAATGACGGATCTCCCGTTCCTTTAATCCAGATGGCCGTATCATTTTCCCAAATTCTGGCTGCCGGTAGAGAGTCTCCTAAGAAGCTGAGTGCGCTAAAAAGTGTAATGATCTTCGTATTAGAAGCAGGCTGGAAGAATTTATTGCCTTGATATTGAAACCAGGTTTTCCCGGATTGAATATCCTCGATATAAATACCGGTATGTGCAGTTTGAAATGCCGAGTCCGACAGCATATCGGCAGCCCAGGACTTAATCTTCGCCGTAGATTGGGGAAAAGCTTGGGTGGCCATTAATAGCAAGCTAAATGAGATCAGGTATTTTCTTGTCATATATTATAAAAGAAGCCCCGCATTAAACGGGGCTTTATTATATGTAGTCATTAACTAAAATACTTGGTAATGCCTGGTTTGGCATGCGCATAACTACCGTCTTCTAAAGGTAAAACCGGTGGCGGCGCATCAAAGGCATAGCGTTGCGGTTGAATGCTCAAACCGGAATTCAATGCTTGATCCCAATGGATCACCTGGCCGGAATAAGTGGAGAGCCTGCCAATGATGGCCGACAAAGTTGCTTCTGCGCCTCTTTCGGCATCGGCAAACTTGTATTCATTCTTGGCAATAGCTGCAAATAGCTCATCATGTTCTGTTTGATAAGGGTTGTTTTCTTTTGATTTATCAAATTGATACAACACTTTTCCTTTATGATCCACGATGGTGGCACGGTCGCAAAGGATGCGGCCTTTTGTGCCCACGATTTCTTCATCTACACGGCTCGGTGCATCTTTCCAGTGGCGGCATTGGCTATTCATTACCACGCCGTTTTTGTAGCGGTATTCAACCGCGTGATGATCGAAAATCTCGCCGTATTCTTTACCGGTACGTACGGCTCTTCCGCCCATGCCCAGCGCGGTATCGGGTGTTTCGCCCATGAACCAGTTGCCGACATCGATATTGTGAATATGTTGTTCCACGATATGATCCCCGCAGATCCAGGTAAAATAATACCAGTTGCGCATTTGGTATTCCATCTCGGTTTGATTGGCTTGACGGCGTTTCATCCATAAAGCGCCTTGGTTCCACCAAACTTGAGCTGCCAGCATATCACCGATAATGCCGTCCTGGAAGCGTTTATATAATTCCCTGTAAGAGTTTTGATATCTTCTTTGCAGTCCTACAACAACATTCAGCTTTTTGGATTTGGCGATTGCCGCGGCATCCAACACTTTCTTGATGCCCGCGGGATCCGTGGCTACGGGCTTCTCCATGAAAATATGTTTACCCTGGCGAACCGCTTCTTCGAAGTGGATAGGGCGAAATCCCGGAGGGGTTGTAAGGATTACTACATCGGCCATTGCGATGGCTTGCTTGTAAGCATCGAACCCGATGAATTTATTATTACCGACATTGATGCGCCCGGGTTTATCGGCCAACGCTTCTTTCAGGTTCGCCAAGCTACTTTCGAGGCGATCGCTGAAAGCATCAGCCATTGCTACTAATTGCACATTTTGAGCAGTACTCAAAGCTTGACCCGCAGCGCCGGTACCCCTACCGCCGCAGCCAATTAAGGCTATCTTTATGACATTGTCAGAACCGGAAAAATAATTTGCAGAAGAGATGATCGGCATAGCCATGAGGCCACCTGCAATGAGGGAACCCTTTTTCATGAAGTTCCTGCGATCTAAGTGGAATTTTGTTGATTTTTCGTTTTCCATGTTAAATTTTTTGATTGCTGCCGGCTAGCCGGAGATTTGATTTTAGTACTATATAGGTGGATGTTGAATGATTGATTAACGCGCTCCTACATATTTGTCGATCACGGATTCAAAAAATGCTGCTGCTTCTTCCGGTGTAGGTTGTTGTAAAGGGCGGACAATACGGAAGCCGATAAAAGGGGCATCTGCATTCCACCATTTACTTTTGGGTATTTGCGGATCCCGGCGGTTCCAATTGATGTCCGATTTCAGCCTGGTGGCACTTCTTGCCTGGCTTGCCTCATCTTTGTAATTGCCACCTTTGATAGTCCTGGGCGATTTTGCTGTCGGTTTATTCCAAGGGTTCTTGTTGGAGGCTTTCGACAAGAAAGCTTCATCGTATTGATCGAGTGTCCATTCTGCAACATTGCCGAGCATGTCATATAGTCCCCAGGCATTGGGTTGCAACTGACCTACTTTATGATATTTATCTTCACTATTCTTTTTATACCAAGCGTATTTCTCTAGTTGACCGGGATCATCTCCGAAAGGATATGCCGTTGTAGAACCGGCCCTGCATGCATACTCCCACTCGGCTTCAGTTGGCAGCCTGTAAAATACGCCTGTTTTATGATATAACCACCTGCAATACATTAATGCACCGTACTGGCTCATACTGTTGGCCGGGTATCCGCCGCTTTTACCCATTCCTAAAGTCAAATCAATGTAGGGAGGGCTGGGGCGGGTCATGCCATCTGGCAGGTCTTCCTGGTCTTTATCGGCATCGGCAAAAATATCATACTCATCGAAAGTTACTTCGTGAACGCCGATCCAGAAAGGATCTACGCTTACTTTCTTCCTCGGTCCCTCATTGGGATTCCTGCCTTTCTCTTTTGAATCGCTGCCCATCTGGAAGGTGCCGCCTTGGATAGCCTGCATCTCGAACGTCACTTCCGTGCCGGGAATACTTTGGGTATACGCTTTAAATTCTTGTTTGCCAGTCTGTTGTGCTAAAGTAGGTAGACTAATAAGGCTGCTTGCTAAAAAAACGATGCTAATATTTTTCATGCTGATTTTGGTGAATAAGTAGAGCTGGTGAATTTAATAATTCATATAAGAACATGCAATTTATTTTACGGAAGCGGTTTAAATAGCAGATAAACTGGTAGTTTTTTAGAAAAATTGCCCTTATCTTGAATGCGATTAATTTCAAGAACTTTACCAAAATTCCTCGTTATGGAAAGACGCAAATTTTTGCAACAGGGCACCTTGGCCGGGATATCCAGTTTGGCATTCGGGTCGGCTGTAGCCCATGCAAAGCCCGGCGATGTTACTATGCCTGAAAGTGCCGGAAAGACTTTTAATCTCAATTATGCTCCCCATGATGGCATGTTTGCGCAATCTGCCGGGAAGGATTTTCTCGACCAGATACGATTCATGCATGATCAAGGTTTCAGGGCTATCGAAGATAACGGCATGCTAGGCAGAGATGTGGCAATGCAGGAAAAAATCGGGAACCTGCTACAAAAGTTAGGCATGACAATGGGAGTATTCGTTGTTGATGGCGGCGATAACTGGAAAGTTTCCCTCACCACTGGGAAAAAAGAGTTTTTGGACAATTTCCTGGCCACTTGCAAAAAATCGGTTGAAGTGGCTAAGAGGGTGAATGCTAAATGGATGACCGTGGTACCGGGTTACTTTGAAAGAAGGTTGCCGATCGGTATTCAAACCGGGAACGTGATTGATGCGCTCAGAAGGGGAGCGGAAATCCTCGAAAAAGAAAACCTGGTGATGGTTTTAGAACCATTAAGTGATAATCCTGACCTGTTCTTGAGAACATCTACACAGTCTTACGAAGTTTGCCGGGCGGTCAACAGCAGCGCATGCAAAATTTTATATGATATCTACCATATGCAGCGCAATGAGGGAGACCTGATCAAACATATAGATATGAGCTGGGAGGAAATCGCCTATATCCAGATCGGGGATAACCCGGGCAGGAAAGAGCCGACAACCGGGGAAATCAATTATAAAAACATTTTCAAACATCTTTATAACAAGGGGTTCAAAGGTGTTTGTGGCATGGAGCACGGTATTTCCAAACCCGGTAAAGAAGGGGAAGCACGCCTGGTTCAAGCCTACCGCGAAGTAGATAATTTTCTTGAAAACTAAAATATTTAACCATGAGAAGAATGCTTGCATGGTGCCTGTGCCTGCTTAGCGTAGGTATTTTAGCATCGAGCTTTAATCAGAAAAAAATAAAAGTAGCTTGCGTGGGCGATAGTATCACGGAAGGTTGGGGTTTAGGGGACAGTACTTACCCCAAACATTTGCAAAGGATTTTAGGGGATGGTTACGAAGTGAAGAATTATGGAAAAGGCGGACGAACGTTATTGAACCACGGTGATTATCCTTATATGAATGAACCGATGTTCAAAGAAGTGAAAGAATGGCAGCCGGATATCGTGGTGATCAAGCTCGGTACAAACGATAGCAAACCGCAAAACTGGAAATTTAAGGATGAGTTCGCTGCCGATTATAAAAGCATGATTGATCAATTCAAAGCATTACCGAGCAAACCGAAAATTTATATCTGCTACCCGATGCCGGTGTTTAAAGATAATTTCGGCATCCGCGAATCTGTAGTGAAAGGGGAACAATTACCGATGATAAAAAAGATCGCCAAACAAAATCATGTTAAGCTGATTGATTTATACAAACCTATGTTGCCTTATGGCAATTTAGTCCCGGATGGCGTGCATCCTAATAAAGAAGGCGCTTATTACTTGGCAGCAGCAGTAGGAAAAGCGATTAAATAAAAATATCTTCTATAAAAGTTAATGGCAGCATTTTGAGGATGCTGCCATTTTTATTTACTGCGGTAATTATTTTATTAAAGCCCTTGTTCCTCCAACCAATCTATACACAATTTAGGCCAGGCATTCAGCACTTTGTCTTTCGGCGCCATTCCGTAACCATGACCGCCATGATCGAAAATATGTAAACTGGCGGAAATACCGTGCTGCTTCAAACCCTGGTAAAAGAACCAGCTATTTTCAACCGGCACAGTTTTATCGTCGGTAGAATGCACCAGGAAGGTCGGTGGTGTTTGATCGCTAATTCTGAGGTTCGTAGATAATGAATCGGCCATCTGTTTGCTATAATCTTTACCTAGTAACATTTCAGCGCTATATGCATGCTTGAAATTTGTATTTAAACTGATTACGGGGTACACCAATACCGCGAAAGCCGGACGAGTACTAGGTTTATCAGCACTTCCATCTCCATTGTCTATGATCGTTGCAACAGAAGAGGCTAGGTGTCCCCCGGCGGAAAATCCGAGGATTCCTACTTTGCTGGGATCGATCTGCCAGGAGGCCGCGTGTTGTTTTATATAACGCAGGGCGGTGGTGGCATCGTCCCATTGCGCGGGATAAGTGGAGCCGCTTTGTTGGCCATCATTGAGGCGGTAATGTAAAACAAAGGCATCATAACCATGCTCATTGAAGAATAACGCTACATCCTTTCCTTCATGATTCACCGCTAGGTTAGTATAGGCGCCTCCGGGACAAATCAATACTGCTGCCGTTTTCCGATCTTTAGATTGACTTCGGAAATATTCGAAGTAAGGCGCGTCTTGAATAGCTTGGGCGCCGCCGATCTTCATCTTGGCGCCGGGATGTAATTCGATTCTTTCTTGAGCCATGGAAATCATACTGCTTGTAAATAGAAAAAGACTGGCTATAAAAAATTGTTTCATAATGTGGAATTTATGAGGCTTGATTAGATGGATTCGGAGTCGAAAATGACAACTTTATCCCAATAATTTTTACACTTTTCAACAAACGCTAAGTGGGTTGGGTGTACTTGGTAAGTATCATGATCCGCTTGATTGTTGAATACCGTCAATAGGCAATAACTATAACTTTTATCAATTACGGGCCTGTCGGTACTAGCGGGTTTGCCCACGTTAAATTCTTTTATCTCTGCGATTGTTCCCAATGAACTTACACCTGACTCAAAATCTTTAACTTCGGCGGCAGAAAGCCCCGGTTTTAAATAAAAATTGACTACGTGTACGAATTTCTTTGCCATAACATTATTGAATTATCACGATTTATTTAGAAATATATTTTTGAATAGTCCTGCTATTAACAACATACAACAACGCTACGATAGCCAACGCGGCGATGAAAACACCAACGCCGGGATATTTGGATACGCTTAACTGGTAATATTCCAAGCGATGCGCAGCCCAAAGTTGAATGATGGAAATGAGCGCCAAGCAAACGACGGCAATTACAAAATACATGGGTACAAACTGTTTCAGCAAATAGCGTTTCAATTGCGAAGGCGCCGTACCGAGTGTTACTAATAGATTGATTTCTTTCCTGCAACTGGAAATAATTAGGCGGATAAACATGCTGAAGACCAAAAGCGCAAAAAGCAGCAACACTACACCGAAGGCGCCGATCACGCTGACGATGATTTGTACGACAGTCCTGATTTTGCTGTTCTTGAGCTTATCCGCATCGGTTGCATATTTATGTTTTTCGAGGTAGCGTGTTAATAGGGGGTCGCCGGGATCTTTCGTTTTGATGATGACCCGGTTGGGATCCGGGTTTGCAGCGGGGGCGTACTTCTTATTGGCCCAATCCATAAAAGTTTGAGGTACGAGTATGGAAGATATCCTGTCTGAGAACCCGGCAATCTTGCCAACAAATTCCTCTTGGCCGTAATTATTATAGATAGTTACCTTGATCGGCAACAACTTAACATTGTCTTGGGAAATCTGCGGCAAGCCCTGGCTTAAAGCGAAACCGAAATTGTACATGTTGAGCATACTATTGGGCAACACGATCGGCAGCAACCTGTTACCGGGCTGCCATTTCCAATCTTCCGGTTTGATATCCAGGAAACGATCCGGTACCGATTCAAAAAATAGCGCAGTAGAAAATTGCAACTCCACGGGAGGTTGGGCTTCTACTTTGAATTGACTGGCAGTCATGATGCCGAAGTCGGCCACGAAACTTTGTTTTTCTATATCCGCTATTTCAGATGGTGTAAATGCATTTTTTTCTGCGTTTCGATCACTTTCCCTGGTAATATTTTTATTGAGAACAAGAAAATCCGCACTCTCATTTTTATTCTTAGGAGAATGTAACAACTCGTTGAAATTAGCATAAAGCTGGATAGATATAAAGATCAATATCATCGCTATGCCTAGGCCAAGGTAAGCCATCCAATACCTCGACTTCCCGATTCCGGAGCGTATGATCTTCTTTAATAATTGATTGAAAGTATGCATAGCCGGAATTTAAAGTTGGTATTCAAGTTGGTATTCAAAATGTTGATCATCATCTAAATCGGTTAAAATAAACCCTGCATTCCTTTTTTTGCAAGCATCGGCAATGAGCTGGGCGGCCTTACGGGTATTGTTTTCGTCCAGGTGACTGAATGGTTCGTCCATCAGCAACCATGAAAAAGGCTGTGTTAATGCACGGATGATAGCAATTCTTTGTCTTTCTCCATATGAAAGGGTTGCAGCGCTTTGTTGTAATACATGGCTCACTTGCAATTGATTCGCCATGGAGTCGATTTCTGCGTCAGTACAATAAGCTTTACCACTCATGCAATTTTTTAATTGAATATTTTCCAAAGCGGTAAGTTGCTCAAACAAACGTAAATCTTGAAAGATGATACTAAGTTCCTGTTGACGTAACTGTGCAACTTGGGAAGCATTATAATCTTGCCAAGGATTGCCGTTTACCAGCACCTTGCCCGTATAATCATAACGGGTATTGTACAGGTAATGGATGAGCGTGGTTTTACCGGTACCGGAGGGCGCTTTGATTTTTATAAATTTCCCCTCTTCGAATTGTATTTCATTATTCCATACCCCCGAACCTTGCTGGCTAATCTTTTCCTTCAATGGAACGGGAAGTAATTGCTGTATGGCAAGCTGCATGGCTTCAGAGTTTAATTATTTTTTAAAGGATTCAGCCACCTGGCTTCTGAGTTTGATTATTTTTAAAGGATTCAGCCACCTGGCTTCTGAGTTTGATTAATTAAAGATGTCTCGGCCTTCGTGCTTCAGAGTTTAATTAATTAAAGATGTCTCAGCCTTCGTGCTTCAGAGTTATTTAATTAAAAAGTCTTGGCCTTCGTGCTTCAGAGTTTAATTAATTAAAGATGTCTCAGCCTTCGTGCTTCAAAGTTTAATAATTTTTTAAAGGATTCAGCCACCCGGCTTCAGCGTTTATTTAATATAATTGTTTCTGCCTTTCACTTAAATGATCTATAAAAAAAATCTTAGGCCAACTAAATTAAAGTTTTCTAGGCGGCATTCCTCATAATTCGTGAAATATCATTTAAATCAACATTAAGAGCTTTTTCCAAATGTTACTGCCTTATGATTCGGGCATCTAAACTATAGATGTCTGAAATACGGTTTTTTTGAATGATTTATCTTGGTAAATAGCTAAACCACTTGCTGGTTCGAGCTTCCAAGCTCGGACCCCCGCACAATGGAGGACCTTTGCAATTGTACCGGAAACGAAATGGCACCATCCCCTCGCACCACGAACAGCCAATTGTTGGATTCCTCATGCTGCCGAACACGTTGTTCTATCAGTTGAACGTTTTTCTGCATGGGAGTCCGAGCTTTGAAGCTCGAACTAGCGAGAGTTTCAGGTAATTTCAAAATAAAATCGCAGGGACCAAACAAGAAAACCACTTGCTGGTTCGAGCTTCCAAGCTCGGACCCCGGACAATGGAGGATATTTACAATTGTACCGGAAACGAAATGGTACGAACTCCTCGCACCACGAACAGCCAATTGTTGGATTCCACATGCTGCCGAACAAGTTGTTCTATCAGTTGAACGTTATTCTGCATGGGAGTCCGAGCTTTGAAGCTCGAACTAGCGAGAGTTTCAGGATATTTCAAAATAAAATCGCAGGGGCCAATCCAGAAAACCAAGACAGGAGCATCTATAGCTTGAAAACTCAAAACAAGAAGTAACTGCCGGGATATAGTTTAAATACAAACACCGGCGAAGAAAATTTCCTGCCGGCGTTGTACCGAAATGTTAAGTGATTGGGGTCACAAGTACATACTGTTAGTATTGCTATCACAGATATAACGGAAATCATAACTGCTACCCCTATAAGGAAATAAAAAAAGCACCGCGACTGTTATGCGCGGTGCTTTCATATAAAAATTCTTTAATGAATTATTGAACATTAGTTGCAGCAGGAGGAGCAACTGCGGTATCTATCTCTTCATCATCACCCATTTGTGACCATGTGGCCGCTTCGGCAGCTTGTTTCTGCTTGAAGATGCCATAAGCCTTAGTGCAAAGCTTGATGATTTGAGCCAAGGAGTTTTCATCCTGGTTAACAAAAGTTAATTCGGCTGTAGAAACCTGTTTGCCACCGCTAACGGTGCCGGATTGTGTTTTCAGTTCCTTCAACAAACCTTTAACGTCCGTTACCAAGCTATCTGGTACTTCGGAGAAAACAGAAGCCGGTACATTTTTGGATAATTTTTGGAAGTCGATATACATGCTGGAAACATTTCCTTTAGCATTGCTGATCATATCGCCGGATATTTTACCACCTGATTTACCGGTAGCATAATTATCCACCAACTCTTGGCTGGAGCCGATAATGATATCTTTTCCTTCGATTTTTGCACCCATGGTAGGAGGTACCTCTTTCAAAATGTATTTGTCACCTTCTTTCACGATAACATCCTTCATATCAGGCAGGCTGATCAACTTATCAAAAGCTTTTTCATCCCCGATTTTAAAAGTAAAGAGCCATTTAGCGGAAGGTTCTTTGTTGGTGTAAGTAGAATCCCACATGGAAGGCGTTTCTTTCACTGTAAAGTCGGAACCGATAACTGCAATCTCAGCATTAAAGGCGTTCATAATGTCATTCATAGTGATGCCCATCTTGGTGAGTTGCATATCGATCATGGAGTCATAACCTAAAGCTTTAATCAGGTCGCCGATAAGGTGCGTATCAAAGGCCATTATCGCATATCCAAAGACATTATCAGAAGGATATTTCTCCAATTGCTTGATATCAACAGTTTTGGAATCGTGTTTGTCCAATAATTCCTTCAACTCTTTACCATAGTACCCGGTAGATTTAGCCACTACTTTACCTTTTTCAAAGTTCAGGCTGGAAATGTAGAATGAGCCTTCAATCAGCTTTTTAAGGCCGTTTCCGAACATCGCTACAGCCATACCGGCCTGGCCAGGCATGTTTTTAAGTGAATTTTCAACGGTGGCATCGATATTCGCCCAATAAGCGATATCGGCATTTTCTTTGCTAAATTCTTTAAATGAAGTCATGGAGCTTGCCTTCTCATCATCTTTCAGGTTGAAAAGACGTTTAACTTCCGTTGTTAAAACGGCGGAGTTATCGACAGCAGGGGCGTCCGTATCCATAAATGAGCTATATTTCTCAAAATCAGGAGAAATCAATGCCATTACGGTTTTGTCATCCCAAGCTAAAGTAGCGTTGGTACCTTCTTCGATTTTAACAATACCGATTTTTACTTTATCGGCCGTAGTTACAGTTACATTCGGGATATTCTTTGTAACGTACGCTTCGAATTTAGAAGCGTCGGTTAATTTACCGATAGTAGCATAATACATTTTACCATCGGGGGTAGCGCTGGAGAAGAAGTACAAAGTACCTTTCAAATCCACGCCGGAATTTTGGAAATCCTTTACGCCCTTGGTAACCGGGTTAGAAGTATCTTCGGAGCCATCTGCACCGCTGGCGGTTTTGGAGATGGTTTCTAGGATTTTTTCATTAGATAATCCGCTTTCTAATAGTTTTTGTTCTAACTGCTTCGTGTTGATGCTAGCAACGAAGCTAGCTTCCTTCGGGATATATTTGCTTTGTTCAGGAGCTTTCGAACAAGATGAAAGAACCAGGATAGCCGATAAGGCTACCAACAAAACCCGGGATATCTTTTGTTTCATAAAAGGTAAATGGTTTTGATGAGATTTACTAAGTAACAAAAATACGACCATTTTTGGATGATATAATACTATTATTCATATATTATTGTAATTAAAGTCCCAATAACACAATAATTTTATCAAGATGTTATCCGTTTTAAATACCTACCTTTGATGATAGCGCCTATATTATACCTTGCCATTATTTATTGAAAAACCGAAAAACCACTATGTTCTTAATTCTTTTACAGTACATCCGCCCCGTTGCGGCCATAGATCATTATATGGACGGCCACTTGGCTTTTTTAGACAAGTATTATAAAAGCGGGCAATTTATCTTGTCTGGCAAGCGTAAGCCCCGCACGGGAGGGCTCATTTTGTGCAAAGCTTCCAGCAGGAGAGAGGTAGAACAGATTTTAGCTGAAGATCCTTTCGACCGTTTACAGCTGGTAATGTACGAAGTTATCGAGTTCGAGCCCACAGTGTATTCTGCCGAGTTTGCCAATTATATCTCTTAATCTAAAGCGTTTATTTTCAACGCATTATTTCTGCTCAATTTTGCTTCACTGCCAAGTTTTAACCAACCGGGAGGGATGGGGTTTTTCTGTCGATTAATGAGTGCCTTCTACTTCTTCTTTTAAACTTTCCAGCCCATCTTCAAACTGATCGGAGAGCATACCTTTCATGAGGAGTCCCATAACATTATAAGGCCGTTTCATTTCCGAATCGAAGGTCCAGGTTACGACGGTTGACCGTTCGTTGGGTACTAGGTCAAATTGTACATCCGCCTGGCTTTCTTCGGGTTGATAGAAATATATTTTCTGTTGAACTTTTGAATAAGGTTGTAAATGCGTGTGCTGTAGTTTTCCATCACCTATCTTTTTGCCTTTCCAAGTGGTGGAAGCGCCTTCGGTGCCATCTTCCCCCTGGATTGAAAAAGTGGCTCCCGGATCCATTTTCGACCATTCGCTCCATTTATTAAAATGCTCGAACTTGACAATATGCGGCCATATTACGCTATCCGGCGCATGGATGGCAATAGATTTTTCGATATGCACTTTGGTGGGGGCAAACATGACTAGTAAAATGGCAATCACGATGACGATGCCTATTAGCCAAGCAAGGAATTTAAGGAATTTCATACAGAATGGAATTGTTGATATAAGGGAATGTACGTTAAAATTTGATATAATAGAAATAGGAATGAATAACAGGCCTTAAAACAGGGGAGAACGCGGCCGCGAGGTAAAAAAATACCCCCAAGGCAGTAATAGTTATACTACCTTGAGGTAGGGATGATCATTATTTAATTTTATACTTTAATCTTTACATGGATCAGGGCTATTCCTTGTCCTTGTTTTTTTCTTTGTCGTCATTGTATTTCTTTTCTGCATCCTTGGCTTTTTCAAAATCAAGTATTACGGAATTGATACAATAACGCAGGCCTGTTGGAGGTGGCCCATCATCAAAAACGTGCCCTAAGTGAGCTTTACATCTTCCGCACATTACCTCGGTACGTTGCATACCGTGTGTATTATCAGGAGCGTATATTACACTGCTTTTAGAAATTGGCTCGTAAAAGCTTGGCCATCCGCAGCCACTTTCAAATTTAGTGTCAGAAACAAAAAGAGGGTTACCACATGCAGCACAATAGTACGTGCCAACCTCCTTGTTATTCCAATACTTTCCTGTAAATGCCCATTCGGTACCTTTTCCCCGGGCAATCTCATAAACATCTTTTGGTAAAATCTTCTTCCACTCAGCTTCAGATAGGTTAACCTTCGATGAATCCGACCTCGAATACACCGGGTTTTTTTTGTCTTCTTCCATGTGTGTCTTTTTTTTCCCCTTTTGGGAGTATGAGCAATTGGCAAACATTAATCCGCATATAAGCAACAAAAATAAATGAATCTTCCTTGGCATATTTTCAACAATTTTTTACATTAACAACAGCTTAACAACCCGTATTGTCGATATATTAAAGTTACGAACTCAAGGCCTTCTTGGATTCTTTTATATATCACCCGGCCAAGTTTTTAACATTTTAATGTCAATTTCTTGCATATAACATGTGCAAAAATGTACACCCGCCGTATTTCACCACCCGGCGGGAATTTGCTAACTTTACGCCAAAAGAGAGGCAATTGGCGGATATCATTAAATTACTACCGGATAATATAGCGAACCAAATAGCTGCAGGCGAAGTGATTCAAAGACCGGCTTCGGCTGTTAAGGAATTATTAGAAAATGCCGTGGATGCAGGGGCTACAGATATTCAGCTCCTGGTTAAAGATGCGGGGAAAGAGTTGATACAGGTGATCGATAACGGTTCCGGTATGAGCGAACTGGATGCCCGTATGTGCTTTGAAAGGCACGCTACCTCTAAGATTCAAACGATTGATGACCTATTTCATATCCGGACAATGGGTTTCCGTGGCGAGGCCCTGGCTTCTATTGCCGCGGTAGCCCAGGTTGAACTGAAAACCCGCAGGGAGCAAGAGGAACTGGGGATTTATATCGAGATTGAAAATAGCGCCGTAATTAAACAGGAGCCTTGCCAGTTTCACGTCGGAACGAGCATCGCCATGAAAAACCTCTTCTTTAATGTTCCCGCCCGTAGGAATTTCCTGAAGAGCAATGCTGCCGAAATGAGGCATGTTGTGGATGAATTTATCCGCGTGGCCATGGCTTATCCACAATTGCAATTCTCCCTTGTCAGCAATGGACAGGAGTTATTTCATCTTGACAAAGGCTCACTAAAACAACGTATTGTCGGTATTTTAGGCCAGTCTTATAACGCGAAACTAGTATCCGTAAAGGAAAGTACCGATTATATGAACGTGTATGGTTTCGTTGGAAAACCTGATACGGCGAAGAAAACCCGCGGCGATCAGTTCTTTTTCGTGAATAACCGGTTTATCAAGAGCCCTTATTTACATCATGCCGTAATGAATGCTTTCGAGGAAATGATCCCGGCGGATAGTTATCCCCTTTATGCCCTTTTTATAGAGGTGGATCCCGCGCACGTCGATATCAACGTGCATCCAACGAAGCAGGAAATCAAATTCGATGATGAAAAGGTGATGTATGCTTTCGTGCAGGCTGCTATCAAGCACTCCCTGGCGCAGTTCAGCATTACCCCGACGCTCGATTTTGAATTGGATCCCGGTATCCAGCAGTTGGAAGCGCTTACGCAGCCATTTACCAAGGAAAAACAGGAGCAACAAAGCAACTCCTCGCTTTATAAAACATTCTCACAGGCCAACCAGGCGCACCTGATCGAAAAAAGCAATAACAGCAACCTGAAAAATTGGCAAGATTTGTACAAGATCGCGGGTAACGAACCGGGCGAAAGCTTTCCGCTTGAAGTGGCGATCCCGGATTATTTTGATCTGAATACCGGCCAACCGCAGGTACAGCACCCCGTTACCGCTTCCGTGATCGATGAGGGATGGATGGAAGAAGAAGTGGAACAGAAAGCCCCCGCGCAGCCGGTGCAAGTGCACCAGAAATATATCCTCTCGCAGATAAAATCCGGTTTTATCCTGATCGATCAACAAGCTGCCCACGAACGGATTTTGTACGAACGCTATCAACGTGCCCTGGCTGAAAAACCAATGGCAACCCAGCAAAGTCTTTTCCCGCAAACGATTAGTTTTCCCCCGGCTGATGCCGCTTTGCTGATCGATATGCTCACCGATTTACAAACGTTAGGTTATGACCTGGAACCTTTTGGCAACAACACTTTCGTAGTCCGCGGCACCCCGGCGGATCTACCCACGGGTAACCAACAAGCCAGTATCGAATCCTTATTGGAACAGTTTAAGTTTTTCAGTTCTGAATTGAAACTTGACAGGCGCGAACAACTGGTACGTTCCATGGCAAGGAACCACGCGGTACCGGCCGGGAAGTTGATGGGACCCAAGGAAATGCAGAATATCATCGATGAGCTCTTTGCCTGTGCCATGTCCAACGTTGCGCCTAGCGGTCGCTCTACATATATCTCGTTCAAATTACAGGATCTGGACAAGATGTTTGACCGGGCCTAGATTTCCGGGAACAACCCCGCTAATCGCTCGTATGCAGCCTTGAATAAATCGTAGTGTTTTTGATAGATACCGTTTTTTTGCGCTTTAAATACGGCGCTAGGTTTCCCTATGTCAAAAGTCCAAGCATCGGTGGCTCCCAGCGCTTCCCAGCCCAGCAATGAAGCGCCGAGGGCTGACGCATCGGCATGACTGTATAGTTCGCAGGGGAGCTCTAATACGTCACATAATAATTGCACCCAGTCCTTGGATGCTGTAAATCCACCGCTAACATGGATGGATGTTATGTTTCCTAATGTTTCCTGTAATTCACTGATCACTGATCTCAAGCTGTAGCAAATGCCTTCAATCATGGCCCTGTTAAAATGGGCCAAGGTATGATGGTGCTGCATCCCAAGGAAAACGCCCTTGGCCTGGCTATCCCAAATCGGCGCCCGCTCACCGCTTAAATATGGAAGGCAAAGTAAGCCTTCGGCCCCCGCCGGTATCGCGAATGCGGAAGATAATTGCTTGTCAAGATCTGTAACCGCTGTGCCCGGGTAAAAGGTTTTTTGAAACCATTGCGCCGCATTCCCTCCATTATTGATCGCACCACCTACCAAGTAAAGGTTTTCATTCAGAGCGTAAGTAAATAGGGAGCCATTGCCGCTGACAAGTGGTAAATGGCTAATCATACGGGCCGCGCCGCTCGTGCCGATCGTTAGGGTGGCAACCTGCTCCCGGATGGCGCCCGAGCCTACTTGCGCCATGCAACCATCGCTACCGCCGATAATGAGCTTGGTGCCGATGGGTATCCCCATTTTGGCTGCAATCGCTGGTTTCATAATTTTAAATACACTGCCGGGAGGTACCGGGTGCGGCAAGACATCTTTCGAGATGCCCAATGTTTCTAATGCCAGCGAGCTCCATTCGTGTTTACGGATATCGAAGAGGCCCATCGCGGAAGCAATATTGTAATCAACAACATATTCGCCCATGCAATGCCAAAGAAAATACTCCTTGATCCCGATAAATCGATAAGCTTTTTGGAAGACCTGCGCTTGTTCCGATTGTAGCCATTTGATTTTGCTCAATGGCGACATCGCGTGTATTGGCGTACCCGTTTGCTGGTAAAGCTCTTGCCCGATGGGCGAGTTTTTGATTGCTGCCGCCGCTGCTGCACTGCGATTATCACTCCACAACATCATGGGCATGAGTGGTTTGCCGGTTTTGTCTACGGCTATTAAGCTATGCATGGCAGCGCTAAGGCTAATCGCTTCAGGTGTTTTAGATTGGCTCGTGACAGCTTTCCGGATGCAGTTAAACACGGCTTCAATTACCTGGTCAGGGTCTTGCTCGCTGTACCCGGGCCCGGGATGATTGGTAGGGTAATGTTCTGAATAAACACTTTCCACCTGCCCCGGGGCGAAAGATAAAATCGTTTTAGCACTGCCGGTTCCTATATCTACGCCCAATACATATTTACCGTTACTTTCCATCAGCTAAAATTTTTATTCTATAAAAAAGCCTTTCCGTATTCGAGTTTTAATTTATAGATTTATTACCGTTCCAAGATGAATTAAGGTCAATTTTGGTCAATATCTGTTAAAATTTATCCACAAATCCACGATTATGGCTTTTGAAATCAAGAAGCAAGCGAAAATGTATGATGTGTGTATCGTTGGTTCTGGTGCCGGGGGAGGAATGGCCGCAAAGGTGCTCTCGGAAGCAGGACTTTCGGTGGCGCTATTAGAAGCGGGACCCAATTACGATCCCGCAGATCCAAAACAGGCCACCCAATTAAAATGGCCATATGAATCTCCGAGGCGAGGAGCCAGTACTACCCGACCTTTCGGTGATTTTGATGCTGCGTACGGCGGATGGGAAATTGAGGGAGAGCCCTATACTACTAAAAATGGAACCCAGTTTGATTGGTTCCGTTCCAGGATGTTAGGGGGGAGAACGAACCACTGGGGACGTATTTCTTTGCGCTTCGGACCTAATGATTTTAAACACAGAAGTCTTGATGGATTGGGGGATGATTGGCCGATTTCTTACGATGATGTAAAACCGTTTTATGATAGGGTTGACAAGATGATCGGTGTGTTCGGCACCCGTGAAGGCATCTACAATGAGCCGGATGGCTTTTTCTTGCCGCCACCGAAACCCCGGTTACATGAATTGATGGTTAAGCAAGCAGGAGACAAGCTCGGTATCCCGGTAATCCCTTCACGTTTATCAATTTTGACCCGTAAGGTGGATGACCGCAGGGGCGCATGTTTCTATTGTAGTCAATGTAGCCGCGGATGTACTATTTACGGGGATTTTTCCTCTTCATCCGTATTGGTGAAGCCTACCCTGAAAAGCGGTAACGTAGATCTTTACGTTAATGCAATGGCACGCGAAGTATTGACAGATAGTGAAGGAAAGGCAACCGGTATCTCTTACGTTAGCAAGGATGATATGCAGGAATACGAGGTGAAAGCCCGCGTGGTAGTATTGGCTGCGAGTGCCTGTGAATCGGCCAGGTTGCTCCTTAATTCTAAATCCAAGCGTTTCGAAAATGGATTGGCAAATGGTAGCGATGTTGTTGGTAAATATTTACATGACTCCACGGGTTCATCAAGGGCAGCATTTTTGCCTTCCCTGATGGATCGTAAGCGTTATAATGAAGATGGTGTAGGCGGCATGCACATGTACATTCCATGGTGGTTGGATAATAAGAAATTAGATTTCCCAAGGGGCTACCATATTGAATTTGGTGGTGGTATGCACATGCCTTCATACGGTTTCGGTTTCGGTATCGAAAAATTAAATGGAACCGTGCCTGGAATCGATGGCAAGATGAAACCTGCCGGTGGTTACGGCGTTGGTTTGAAGAACGATTACCGCCGCTTTTACGGTGCAACCGTGGGATTTGCAGGGAGAGGTGAAGCCATTGCCAGGGCAGATAATTATTGCGAGATAGATCCGAACGTCGTTGATAAATACGGCATCCCGGTACTGCGTTTCCATTACACCTGGAGCGATCACGAGATCAAGCAAGCCAAGCATATGCAAGATACTTTCGAGCAGATCATCCATGAAATGGGCGGTGTGCCGCTTGGAACCAAACCCGGCGAAGAAGAAAGGTACGGCATTGAAACACCGGGAAGGATTATTCATGAGGTAGGCACTACGAGGATGGGTAGTGATCCGCGCAAATCGGCATTGAATAAATACAACCAAGCCCACGAGGTGAAAAATTTATTCGTTGTAGACGGTGGGGCATTCGTATCTCAAGCCGATAAGAATCCTACCTGGACAATCCTTGCATTGTCGCTCCGTGCTTCCGAGTATATTGTTGATGAGTTGAAAAAACAAAACTTGTAATTTTTCATCATTCAACTAATGATCATTAATTCATTGATATAAAAAACTAATTATAATGGATAGGAGAGATTCGCTTAAATCTTTAGTATTCGGCTCTTTATCTGTTGGCGCTATATTAACCGCTTGCGGTGAAGGTGGTAAAGACGCCAAACATGCAACCGCTCCAATGGCGCCGGGTTATGGCCGAACACCTGATGAAGCTAAAAGGGATGCTGCTCTGAAAGAGGAAGTGTTTTTCACGGCTGCCGAGATGAAAACTATCACGGTATTAGCGGATATCATCATCCCGAAAGATGATACTTCGGGAAGTGCTACCGACGCGGGTGTACCGGATTTCATAGAATTTATTGTGAAAGATCAACCCAGTAATAAATTGCCGATGCGTGGCGGATTGAGATGGTTGGATGTGCATTGCCTGAAGAAACATGATAAGATTTTTACCGATTTGCCCAAGGAGCAACAACTCGCGGTAGTCGA
Organism: Chitinophaga caeni; assembly: GCF_002557795.1. NCBI lineage: Bacteria > Pseudomonadati > Bacteroidota > Chitinophagia > Chitinophagales > Chitinophagaceae > Chitinophaga > Chitinophaga caeni. Next base: position 1,298,639 of record NZ_CP023777.1, read on the forward strand.
TGAAATCGCATATCCCGAAAAAGCCGATCCGGCTGTTAGCCAGGGAGTATCCTTCTTTAACAGGATGCGAAATCTTACGGCAACAGGGTTTTTTACCACTAAAATGGGCATTGAAGATCTTGGTTACCAGGGAAATAAACCCAATGAATGGGATGGTGTGCCCGCGGATGTATTGAAACAATACAACCTGGCCTATGATGAGAAAATGTTGAAGGAAGCCGTGAGAATGGAAGATAGGGGAGAAATAATGAAGTGGGATTAAAAAATTAGACTATATTAGTAGTACCTGTTATACGGTATTATTCCACACGCTAATTAAAAATGCAAAAAACCGTCCTGGACAATTGACCGGGACGGTTTTTTTGTGATCACAAGAGATCTATAATTTAAAAATTAATGACTGTATTCTTTAAATACCTTGTTCAACCATCGCAACATTAAGAATATAGTTAGGGCAGCGATACCGAGTAAAACAAAATTCACCAGGAAATAATTAGCCTTGTTATCATATTTATCCCATAACGTGGCCAAGATGCCTGACAGTTTATTCCCCATGGATGTAGCCAAGAACCAACCTCCCATCATTAATGCGGTAATTCTCGGCGGACTTAATTTCGAAACGAGGGAAAGTCCCATCGGGCTTAAGAATAATTCTCCCAAGGTAATCATACCATAGCTCCCGAACAACCACCAGGGAGAAGCCTTGATTTCGCCGTTATGGCAATAATACACCGCGGCCACCATCATAAATGTTGATAATGCGGAAATAAGCAATCCATAAGCGATCTTGCTAGGAGTTGTAGGTTCTTTTTGCCGCCTTCGTAAAAACGCGAAGAACATCACCACCAGGGGAGTTAATATTAATACAAAGAAAGGGTTGATAGATTGGAACAACTCTGTATTGAATAAATAAATGGTATCATTTTCTGTCGGCATCTTCTCCGCCTGCAAGTTCTTGAAATAAGGATCGAGGCCAATATCCTTTACAGGGTTTCCATCAGCATCTTTTATAACACGGAACTCTTTATCATACTGCACTACTTCTGCCGGGGTATTGGTAACAGATTGAACCAGGTATAACCCGGTGGCCGGTTGTTCCAATACAGTTGGAACTTCCCTATCTGTATAATACTGGGCCCATGTTGTTAGCGCAGAACCGTTTTGTTTGAACACGGCCCAGAACATGATGGACACGGCAAATACCATCAACAAAGCCTTGATCGGTTTTTTATCGGCAGCGCTAGCCTTCCTTAACAGGTTGGCGTAGAAATAAACGATCGGGATACAAGCCAAAAGGAATGCATCCGTGGAATCGGAACCGAAAATATTTCCTGGGATCATCCAGCCAATTACAGCAGCTATGGCCGCAGGTAAGAATACGGAAGCCAAAATTTGTCCCATCGGCATATCTTCAGGTTGTACAGGCTTGCGAACATCCGCTTCCTTATAATGCTTCCTCCCCAGGATGAAAATCAACACGCCAAGGAACATACCGATGCCAGCGGCAATAAAGGCCGCGCTCCAACCGATGGTGTTTCTTAAGTAAGCCGCGAAGAAATTACAGATGAATGCGCCTATATTGATACCGAAATAAAATATGTTGAAGCCGGTATCTTTATTGGCTTTAAATTGGGGGGTATTGTAAGTATTTCCAAGCAAGGTGGAAATATTTGGTTTAAATAAACCGTTACCAATACAGAGCAAGGCTAAGGATATATAAAAGATCATTTCATTGTGGAATGAAATACCAATATAGCCGAGGCCCATCAATATACCACCTATAATGATGGATTTTGAATAGCCTAATATCCTATCAGCAAGTAGTCCGCCGATAAAAGGTGTCAGGTAAACCATCGCGAGATAGGTGCCATATATATCAACGGCCTTAGTGCGATCCATGCCCATACCGCCCTTATCGGAATCAGTTAAATAGAGTTGTAGGATACCGAGTAATAGATAAAATCCGAACCGTTCCCACATTTCCGAAAGGAATAGGAATGGCAACGAAGCAGGGTGTTTCCTGTTGGTTGGCATAAAATGCGTCAGTTTTGGTGAAAAGCTAAAAATAAGAAAGAATGTTGATTCCGCGCTTTACAAGGGAAAGAACCCGGTATGTTATGCTAAACAGGTAAAACCATTTAGCAGCTAGAACCCTTTATACATCTATGTTGCACGGTGTCGGTTTTTTATCGCCATTCATATATGAAATTGGAATTTCTTTTATTTTTCTATTATATTCATCAAAAATTTTTCCACACATGGTTCAAGAGAAAAACAACACCGGGGGGCAATCCCGTCGCAACTTCTTAAAGAGTGGCGCAATGGCTGCAGCCGGTTTTATGATCGTTCCACGTCATGTACTAGGCGGTAAGGGATACACAGCACCTAGTGATAGATTGATCGTTGCTGGTATTGGAGTTGGTGGTAAAGGTGAAAGCGATATTCACGAGTTTTCTAAAGGGAAAGCCGACATCGCTTTCCTATGTGATGTAGATGAAAAAAGGGCTGCTACTTCTGTTAAACGTTTCCCTAAAGCGAAGTTTTACAAGGACTTCCGTGAAATGTTAGACAAGGAACATAAAAACTTCGATGCTGTATCCGTATCAACACCGGATCATAACCACGCCATCCAAGCTATGGCCGCAATGCAATTGGGCAAGCACGTATATGTTCAAAAACCTTTGACACATGATATTTACGAGGCCCGTAAATTAACCGAAGCTGCCAAGAAATATAAAGTTGTTACCCAGATGGGTAACCAAGGCTCTTCTGGTGATGGTGTGCGCCAATTGATGGATTGGTACAGGGCAGGAATTGTCGGTGATGTACATACAGTGCACGTTTGGACTAACCGCCCCGTTTGGCCGCAAGGTATTCCTTGGAGTGACCAAAAGGCGGAAGTGCCTAAGACCTTAGATTGGAATCTTTGGTTAGGTACGGCTCCATATACCGATTATGTTGAAAAGCTAGTACCATTTAACTGGCGCGGCTGGTGGGAGTACGGTACAGGTGCGCTAGGAGATATGGGTTGTCACTTGATCGAACCTCCTTTCCGCGTATTGGGCTTAGGTTATCCTAGTGATGTTGAATGTAGTGTCGGTAGCGTATATGTGGATGAATTTAAACGTGGATATTTCCCTAAGAGCTGTCCTCCTTCTTCTCACGTAACGATGACCTTCAAAACGCCTAAGGGTGATGTGAAAATGCACTGGATGGATGGTGGTATTCAACCTACCCGTCCTGAAGAACTCGGTCCGAACGAAGTAATGGGTGATGGTGGTAACGGTGTGATCTTTGAAGGTTCTAAAGGTAAGATGATGTGCGGAACTTATGGTATCAATCCGCAGTTATTACCTACCTCCCGCACGGCCGGAACAAAAGTTCCACAAACGATTGACCGTGTACCGGAAGGGCACTACTTACAGTGGGTAAATGCTTGTATCGCTGGTTACGGTAAGAATGAATTAAGTTCTCCATTCGAGATTGCCGGTCCGTTGACCGAAACCATCCTGATGGGTAACTTGGCAATCCGCAGCTTCGATATTCAGAAACCCCGTGCTGACGGTAGGGGATTTGATTATCCGGGTCGTTATATCAAGTTGTTGTGGGATGGTCAGGATATGAAGATTACCAACTTCGATGATGCGAATCAGTTTGTAAAACGTACTTACCGCCAAGGTTGGACTTTGGGTGCGTAGGAATGTTTTTTGAAGATATAATTTTGGGAATGGCCTCCGGTTGGGGGCCATTTTTGTTTTGCTAGTGCCGGATTATGGGGGCCGGATATGTGGGGGCCGGTCGCGACCGGCCCCCTGGCAGGGAGGCATAAAAAAATAGGCTGGGTTTTACCCAGCCTATTTTTTTATGCCTCCGATTTCATCATTTTCTGTTGTTTCTTCCTTTCTTCCTCATCCAACAACACCTTACGCATACGGATATGGTTCGGTGTTACTTCGATACATTCATCGTGTTGAATGTATTCCATACATTCCTCCAGTGTCATCAATGTTTTAGGAGCGATGTTGGTAGCTGCATCGGAACCGCTGGCGCGCATGTTGGTCAGTTTTTTACCCTCGTTAGGGTTTACAACCAAGTCGCCGGGCTTATTGTTTTCCCCGATGATCATACCTTTATATACTTCTTCTCCCGGATCAACGAAGAAGAAACCCCTGTCTTGTAATTTATCAAGGGAGTAACCGGTAGTTGTACCTGCTTCTTTCGCGATCAATACGCCGTTGTTACGACCGGGGATGTTACCTTTCCATGGTTTGTAATCTAAGAAACGGTGTGCCATTACAGCTTCGCCGGCAGTTGCTGTCAACATTTGCGTACGCAAACCGATCAAGCCGCGGGAAGGAATTTCAAATTCCAGGTGCTGCATTTCGCCTTTCGTTTCCATGATCAACATTTCACCTTTACGGCGAGTCACGAGGTCAATTACTTTACTGGCAAATTCTTGCGGAACGTCAACTACCAAGGTTTCATAAGGCTCACATTTCTTACCGTCGATCGTTTTCAGGATTACTTGCGGCTGACCAACTGTTAATTCGTAACCTTCGCGGCGCATGGTTTCTACCAATACTCCCAGGTGAAGGATACCGCGACCATATACTAAGAAGCTATCAGCGCTGTCTGTATCAACTACACGTAAAGCCAGGTTTTTTTCCAGCTCTTTGGTCAAGCGGTCACGGATGTGACGGGAAGTAACGAATTTACCATCCTTACCGAAGAAAGGAGAGTTGTTGATGCTGAACATCATATTCATCGTAGGTTCGTCTACGCTGATTACTGGCAATGCTTCAGGGTTTTCGAAATCAGCGATGGTATCACCGATACCGAAATCCTCGATACCAACAACAGCACAGATATCACCTGCTACCACTTCAGCCACTTTCTTTTTACCTAATGCTTCGAAAATATATAGTTCGCGAACGCGGGTTTTAACGATTGTACCATCGGCTTTGATCAAAGAAATCGGTTGGTTTTCTTTGATAGTACCGCGGGCAACCCTACCAATGGCGATACGGCCAAGGAAGGTAGAATAATCGAGGGAAGTGATTTGCATTTGCAAAGTTCCTTCTTCAATAGTTGGCTCCGGTACATGTTTTAATATACCTTCCAACAGGGGAATAATATCTTCTGAAGGCGTTAATGAATCATTGAACCAACCGTTTTTACCGGAACCGTAGTAAGTTGGGAAGTCCAATTGTTCCTCGGTAGCATCCAGGTTGAAGAATAATTCAAATACGGCATCATGTACCTCGTCGGGGCGGCAATTCGGTTTATCAACCTTGTTGATTACCACGATCGGTTTCAGGTTTAACTGTAAAGCCTTTTGTAATACGAAGCGGGTTTGCGGCATGGGGCCTTCGAAGGCATCCACCAGGAGGATCACACCATCAGCCATTTTCAATACACGCTCTACCTCACCACCGAAGTCGGCGTGACCCGGTGTATCGATAACGTTGATTTTAACGCCGTTGAACTCCACGGATACGTTTTTACTCAAGATCGTGATACCACGTTCCCTTTCGAGGTCATTGTTGTCCATGATCAATTCACCGGTTTCCTGGTTTTCCCTGAAAACATTCGTTTGGTGTAAAATTTTATCCACCAAGGTTGTTTTCCCGTGGTCTACGTGCGCAATAATCGCGATGTTTCTTATTTGCATAATAATAACTTGCTTTTGGCTGTACGTATACCTCACAGATAACTCTGTTCCAGGTTATTGCATTCAGCCCTCAAAAGAAGGCGCAAAGGTACGAAAATGTAGCGAATTTCTAGGCTATAGGGTTTAAATTAATGTAATCATTTGTTAAACTCGCGCGTATTATTTATTAAGCCATGATTTACAACTGTTTAAATGATGGCAAATATTGTATATAATCCCGGTTGAATTAATAAATAATTAAATGTGAAAAGAGCTAATTTTCAGCATTATTTTTGTTGTTAATGCTGTATTTACTTAAATCTTTTCAATGAAATCCGATATGAAAAAATGCTTGCTTTTGGCTTGTCTATTTGGATTGATAGGGCTTTTTCATCCGGCTGCCGCGCAGCAAATTCCTTCGCAGGATATCATGCTGTCGCAATACGAATATCCATTTCCCGTAAAGTTTATCTCCGTTCATGCGCAAGGACAAGTGCTGTCGATGGCATATATGGATGTGCTGCCGGCAAAACCTAATGGTAAAACTATATTGTTATTACACGGGAAGAATTTCAACGGCGCTTATTGGGATAGTACCGCCGCGGCTTTACGTGATGCCGGTTACCGCGTTGTGATGCCTGATCAAATCGGTTTCGGCAAATCCTCGAAACCGGCGCATTTTCAATATAGTTTTCAACAATTGGCCTTGAATACCAAGGCTTTATTAGATACTATCGGGGTGAAGAAAACGGCGGTGCTGGGGCACTCGATGGGAGGAATGTTGGCCGCCAGGTTTGCATTGATGTTTCCGGGTACCACGGAAAAGTTGATCCTCGAAAACCCGATCGGACTCGAAGATTGGAAAACAATGGTTCCGTATATGTCGATCGACCAATGGTACAAAGGTGAGTTAGCCCAAAACTACCAGGAGATCAAGGCATACCAGTTGAATAGCTATTATGCCGGGCATTGGTCGCCGGCATACGAGAAATGGGCTTCTTTATTGGCAAGCTGGATTACCGCCAAAGAATACCCCTTGGTAGCATGGAATTCGGCTTTGACTTATGATATGATCTTCACGCAACCCGTTGTTTACGAATTTAAAGATATCCGGGTGCCGACTTTGTTGATCATCGGGCAAAGAGATAGAACGGCATTGGGAAAGGCGCTAGTTTCAGCAGAAGTTCGCGCCAAAATGGGTAATTACCCCGAACTCGGTAAAAAAACTGCCAAGGCAATTCCCGGTGCCAAGTTGGTTCCGCTGGATAATGTGGGGCATCTTCCACATATCGAGGCCTTTTCGAGGTTCATCGAACCATTGAAAAAATTCTTGGCGCAATAGGTTTACGGTTGTTGTTCCATTGACTTTTCAATGTACTTGAAAGCATTTTGTATGGCAGGGTTTTTCAGGGCTTCCGCGATATCCCTTTTTTCCCGGGATGTAAGGTGGAAGCTCAATGCAGCAGCTTGGTTGGATTGCTGCGGCACATATTGAAAGATGACCCTTTCGAACTTGTTAGGAAAATACCCTTCCATGTAATTGATCATGTAATCTTGCGTATAGTCCTGCATAGTGCTCCAGTGTTGTTGCATCGTGAACAGCGGCTCAAACAGGAGGTCGCTTAAATCCTTGTAACCCTTGATGCGTTGCATATTGTTCTTCCGCGTATCGCGGATTTGTATAAACAATACACCACCCGTATTCGCATTAATCCAATCCCTGAAAGTATACAGGAACCGCAGGCTTGTTTCCTGTCCAAAATTATCCCGGATCCCGGCATCCATCACATCGATGATCGGTTTGCTGGGAAGGAACACATTGGGCAGCACATATGGGAAGGTGGCGTTCATCCTGATGGCGCTAGTTACTTTAAGTTGACCGGCTGATTGTTTGCTGAAAAATTGTTGAAAGTCGATACCATCAATATCGCGCCATGGCCTTGTCGGATGTAGGTATTGCGGTGCGCAAAGGTAACTGATGGGCTGCGCCGAGATAATTAGCTTCCTGCCATCGGCATTGATGGCGCCATTCCATATCAGCAGCGGTATATCTGCCTTGGCTTCGGGCTCTTGGTAAGCGCTGATGGGTTTATCGAGAATATAGTCGGTGTTTTTATTCAACTGCATTTCGAAGGCGTATCCGCGGTCTTTCGTATAGCGATTATTCCCGATCTTGAAATTTCTGAACGGCGTGATGAGGTCATTTACTGCTAACGAAGCAAAAACAGCATTGAGGATATCGCTCGAAATTTTCTCACGGTAAGTACTGTCATAAATATTGTGAACTTTTCCCTGTAGTTGTTGCAGGTACAACTCCCGGAAATAAGTGGCGCCCATCATCCCACCGGAAGCGCCGGTCATCAAAACAGTATGCGTCATTAACCGCCCTTCCAACAAGCTGTCTAATCTTTGCAAAACGTTCATGGTCCAAGTGGCAGAGCGGGTACCGCCGCCGCTAACGTTCAGGATAACCAGTTTCGGTTTAATGTTTTCCGGGAACTTGCTTCTCCATCTTTGTAAGATTTGAATGGTGCTGGCTTGATCCCGGTAGCTTCTCTCTTCACTGAAAAATGATTGTAAATGCTCGACATCATAAACGGGCCTTTCATTTTTGTTTAGGTAATTGAGCCCATAGCCTTTGTTGCGGTTATCTACCATATCATGCTTTACCATCCAGTTAAGCCCGATCAATATGACAAGGAGAAAAGGTATTGACCAGGTTTGTAGTAGGTATGAATAAGCCCCGGCAATGCCGATTAGGAAGGCGAAAAAGATCAGGACGCTGGCCCCGGCCGGTATGCGGAAAGCGTTGTAGTCCATCAGGTAAGCCAGTATTACCAGGAATACCAAGGCTAGCCCGATCGTGATCATCGCGGCAACATGGTGTTGCTTAAAGATATTATCCAGGTAGTGTTTGTTGTAGTGGTCAACGTTTCTCGCGCGACGGATGCGCCAGGGGGTAGAAAAATAATTATCAACCGGCAATGCATTTTCATCCGGCTCCTGCGTCGGTTTAATGATCAGGCGTAGAAAATTCCTCGTGGTGCCGAACTGGCGGTTCAGGCGTTTGCCGATGTTTTTATCCGCATTAAAAAAATAGAAAAAGGAAATAAAGATGATCAATAAATATCCCGCCACGAACCCTTCGGTCAATAACAATACATTCGGAACCATATTTAACTCCTGGTACAGTTGATAGCGCCATAACCTGAAGATCATATCCCCGAGGAACAATGCGGGGATGATCATATTATTCAAACAATACCTGAAGAATGGTTGGGTCGTGGTGGCCAGGAATTTAAACCTGCCGGAATGCAGGATGAAAGTGGTAATATTCCAACTCATCGTGAATACCGCCAAAGCAACTCCGAGGATGGCCGTGCTGTAAAAGCTCACCTTACCAAGGTATTCCGGCGCTAAGAATAAGGAATCCCCACCGAAAAGCTTGGCAAACCCGCCGTTAATCGTGCTGAATAAAATTACCCAGAAAATCAACAAGATTTGGTACTTCCTGAAATGAAGTAACAATAATTGAATAGGAAAGGAATAGTAAATTTTAAATATGAAATATTTCACTTTTACGCCCGGGCTTTTGGCTAAACTTACGGAAAAAAATCAGCCCGAGTATCTACGGCATATTAAAATTTTTCTTTTTACATTGATTTTTTGCCGGCTAGGAATCTTCCCCAAACCATAACGATCAATAACAACATGCCAACAAACTGGTGCGCAAGTGCGAAAGATAACGGAATGGCGACCTTGCTGTTCAATATCGTTAAAACGCCAAGTAAAACTTGCAACAGGACAACAATCAGCGCCCAATTACGCATCCGGTGCAACCTGGACGATACCGGTTCTTTACCGGCTTTATACCACCATATGGCAATCAATAGGGTTAAGATATAGGCTAAACCGCGGTGTATAAACTGTATCGTGATTTGATTATGCGTAATATCCTCAAAAAAACCGCCCTGTTTAAACATGCCCACCGGCCATGCTTGACCGTTGATGTCGGGCCAAGTACTAGCTACCAATGCAGCATGTAATCCAGCCATAAAAGCACCGTAAGCGAGTTGAACCACCAGGATAACCAGGATCCAGTTCATCAGCGTTTTCAATTTCGGTGCAAAGCTGATTTCCATCTTCGGGATAGAGAGTTTCAAGGCAAACCAGAAAGCATATATCAAGCAAAGTAAGGCCGCCAGGAAGTGGATGGCCAAGCGGATATGGCTCACGTAAAGATTTTCTTCGTTTAAGCCGCTTTTTACCATCACCCAACCAATGAGTCCTTGCAATGCGCCTAAGCATAGCAGGATGATCATGGGTTGGATCATTTCCTTGGTAATCTTTTTCTTAACGATAAAGTATATAAACGGAACGATGAATACCAGTCCAATTAACCGGGCCCAGTTGCGGTGCAGCCACTCCCAGAAATAAATACCCTTGAAATCCTGCAAGGTGAAGTGGTTGTTTATATATTGGAATTGCCCGATTTCCTTGTACTTGTTGAATGCCTCTTGCCAAGCTTGTTCATTCATGGGTGGCAAAGCGCCCAGGACAACTTTCCATTCCGTAATGGAAAGCCCGGAGCCGGTGAGGCGGGTGATGCCCCCCAACAATACTTGCACAATAATCATGGCTACCCCTACGAACAGCCAAATAACGACAGGTTTATGTTGCTTGAAATTGGTATTCATAACGGCGCAAAATTAGGGGTAGAAATCTAATTAATAGAAGGAAATGCCCGGAATCTGATCAAAATCATCTTTTATTGGTGAGATGATGTGCCGGGCTTTATATATTAATATGAAAATTAAAACTTTATTTATAATTGAAAAAGAGATAGGATATTTATCAAGCCGTATATAAAAAGAATAATGCAAAAAGCCAAATATGCATTGTAGCTTCGAATGATTAATTTTACCCGGATAAAAACATTAGACCATTGCTGTTACCATACTATCAAGATGTATTTATCGAAGCAGGTTGCGATGAAGCGGGTAGAGGCTGCCTGGCAGGGCCGGTATATGCCGCCGCCGTGATCCTTCCCCGCAATTTTTCGCACCCGTTGCTCAATGATTCTAAACTGCTAAGGGAAGAAGATCGATTGGAATTGAAATGTGTAATAGAAGAAAGCGCGCTCGCCTTTGCCGTAGGGAGCGTGGATAACGTGGAAATCGATGAAATCAATATTCTTAAAGCCTCGTTTGTGGCCATGCACAGGGCATTGGCACAATTGTTGATTGTTCCTGAATTAATCCTGGTCGATGGCAACCGGTTTACTCCCTACGGGGAAATTCCCTATGAATGTATCGTGAAAGGAGACGGTAAATTTGCATCCATCGCGGCAGCTTCAATTTTAGCAAAAACTTACCGCGATGCCTATATGGAGCAGTTACATGAAGAATTTCCGCAATATGGCTGGAACACGAATAAAGGATATCCAACATTGCAGCATCGGGAAGCCATCAAGGAACACGGTGATACCCACTTACACCGAAAATCCTTCCGGTTATTGCCAGATCAGCTTACCATAGATTTTGACTCGGTTTAATTGTATATTGTTGACATAATACTCCCTTACGCCGACAGCTAAATCTATTTTTAGAACTATTGTTATTAATTTTGAGACCGATAGGACGTAGCTATGTTAAAGCAGACTCAACAACAGAAATTATTACAAAAACTGTCACCGCAACAGATTCAATTGATGAAGCTGTTGCAGGTTCCTACTGCCAACCTGGAAGAGAGGATCAAGGAAGAATTGGAAGAAAATCCCGCGTTGGAACATAGCGAAGATACTTACGATGACGATCTATCTAAAGATCCGGCCGAAGAGTACGAAAATAATGATGATGAGTTCGAAGTGGACGGTGAAAGTGAATATGATAATATAGATATATCAGAATACGTGTCGGAAGGGGATGACGATATCGCGGACTATAAACTGCGTGATGATAATTACGGCGACCAGGAAGAAACCCGCACCATCCCGGTTAGGGTGGAGACTTCTTTCCACGAGCAATTATTATCCCAACTGGGAATGCTTGCCCTCGACGAACGCCAACACCGCGTAGCCGAACAAATTATCGGTAGCATCGATGATGATGGTTACCTGAGGAGGGAGGTCGATGCCATCGTGGATGATCTTTCGTTCTCCCAAAATATCGAGACCTCCGACGAGGAAGTGAAAGAGTTGATCAAGCTGATTCAAACCTTCGATCCGCCGGGCGTTTGTTGTGCCGATTTGAGGGAATGCCTGCTTTTGCAGCTCCGTAGAAAGCCACAGGATGAACCCAGCATCGTGAATGCTACCCAAATCCTTGATGAGTACTTCGAAGAATTTACCAAAAAACATTACGAGAAAATCCAAAAGGCCCTGGGCCTAAGCGATGATGATCTGAAGGAAGCCATCACGCAAATTATCCGCCTGAACCCGAAACCCGGCTCTAACTTTGAATCGGTTAATAAGGCCGAGAGCTATGTAATACCCGATTTTTTTATATTGAACAACAACGGGAAACTGGAACTTTCCCTCAATTCTAAAAATGCGCCGGACTTACGCATTTCCGAAGGTTACCGCGAAATGCTGAGGGAATACGATAAAGGGGATAAGAAAGATAAGCGCCAGAAAGAAGCCGTATTGTTTATCAAGCAAAAGATTGATGCCGCGAAATGGTTTATCGATGCCATCAAGCAGCGCCAGCATACATTATTGTCCACGATGGAAGCCATCATGGATTATCAAAGGGAGTTTTTCCTCACCGGCGATGAAACCACGTTGAAACCGATGATCTTAAAAGATATCGCGGATCGTACGCAGCTCGATATTTCCACCGTTAGCCGCGTAGCCAACAGCAAGTTCGTGCAAACGGAATTCGGTACCTTTAAATTGAAATTCTTCTTCTCCGAATCATTATCTACAGATAGCGGCGAAGAGGTGAGTACCCGGGAAGTAAAGAAGATACTTTCCGACCTGATCGAAGGGGAGAATAAGCGCAAGCCCTTGAGCGATGAAAATCTGACCAAGATGTTACAAGAAAAAGGTTATAATATTGCCCGTAGAACCGTGGCAAAATATAGGGAGCAGCTCAATATCCCGGTGGCCAGGTTAAGGAAAGCACTTTAATATTTAGACTTTAACAAATAGATGTTACTAGAAGATAAGCCGTTTATCGAAGCATCGGCCCCGGAGCCGATATCATTTGCACCAGGTTTAAAAACCATGGCGCAGGTAATTTCCTATATTTTTCACCCGTTGTTCTTGCCTTTGGTGGTAACCTACCTCTGTGTAACGGCGATGCCGGAACAGTTCGTGTATTTCAAGGAAATCAGCCGCGTATTTTCTTTTGACATTTTGTATATCAGGGTTTTTGCTAATACCTTGCTTTTTCCTTTGCTGGTGGTAGTGCTGGGGCGGGCCTTGGGTTTTGTGAGCTCAATTTACCTCAAATCCCAGCAAGACAGGATCATCCCTTACGTGGCCAGCATTATTTTTTACTTCTGGACTTTTTACACGTTTAAACGTGAAGGGGAGGCGCCGCCATTTATGAACGCGTTTTTCCTGGGGATTTTCATCGCCGTCATCTTGAGCCTGGTAGCTAATAACTTTGTGAAAATCAGTATGCACACGGTGGGTTGGGGCGGCATGATCGGCTTTTTCATCATGTTGATGTTCGGGATGGATATGAATGTAGCGCTCCCGCTGGCAATTATTTTCGTAATTTCAGGTTTAGTGGCTACGGCCAGGATGATCTTGAATGCGCACACTACCGGCGAGATTTATATCGGCTTTATCGTTGGAATTATTTCTCAAATGCTAGGATATTGGTTCGTAGGTTGAAGATTTTCAATAAATTGCAAGAGAGCTGGCCGCCTTTCAGGGGGCCTTTTTTATTTTTTCTAAAAACTTTTTGGTTACGCATGTTCAATGCGTACCGTGTTACGATCTTTGTATTGTCTATTGCAGTTGACCTCAAAAATTAAAAAACACGGTAGATGCTATTAAAATTAGTAATTCTATAAAAATGCTAAAATTTTTAGGACAATTTCAGAATTTAGTTTTACCTTAGCACTACCATTAGATTTTAAACTTAACTAACTAAAACAAACGAAATTTTATGTCTAACGCCAATACAGATAAATTGAAGGCCCTGCGCCTTACAATGGATAAAATCGAGAAAGATTTTGGGAAAGGTTCTGTGATGATGATGGGTGAGCGTGGAGTAGAGCGTACGGAAGTTATCTCTACAGGTTCCCTGGGTTTGGATATCGCGTTGGGAATTGGTGGTTTTCCAAAGGGTAGGATCATCGAGATCTACGGCCCGGAATCTTCTGGTAAAACAACGGTTGCAATTCACACCATCGCGGAAGCGCAGAAAAAAGGTGGAATTTGCGCCATCATCGATGCTGAACACGCTTTTGATAGTTCATATGCTCAAAGATTGGGAGTGGATGTAGACTCCTTGTTGATTTCACAACCTGATCACGGGGAGCAAGCTTTGGAAATCGCGGATCGCCTGATTCTTTCCGGCGCCGTGGATGTTGTAGTGATTGACTCCGTGGCAGCCTTGGTGCCGAAAGGTGAATTGGAAGGTGAAATGGGTGATAGCAAGATGGGTTTGCAAGCCCGCTTGATGTCCCAGGCATTGAGGAAGCTGACCGCAACGATTTCTAAAACTAATAGTTGCTGCATCTTCATCAACCAATTGCGTGAAAAAATCGGTGTCATGTTCGGTAACCCCGAAACAACAACCGGTGGTAATGCCTTGAAATTCTATGCTTCGGTAAGGTTGGATATCCGCCGTATGAGCCAAATTAAAGATGGCGATGAAGCAGTAGGTAACAGGGTGAAAGTGAAAGTGGTAAAAAATAAAGTAGCACCTCCTTTCCGCCAAGCAGAATTTGATATTATTTACGGTCGCGGTATCTCTAAAGTGGGCGAGTTGATCGACATGGGCGTAGAGTTTGGAATCGTTCAAAAAAGCGGTAGCTGGTTTAGTTACGAAGGCAATAAGTTGGGTCAAGGCCGGGATGCCGTGAAACAATTACTGCTGGATAACCCTGAAGTAGCTAACGAGATCGAAGCAAAAATCAAAGCCAAGTTGATCGAACAAACAACTCCTGCTACTCCTGCTCCTAATGGTAAAGATAAAGAGGCAGCGGCGGCACCTACTGCATAAGCGGTAATGATTATTCTCTTTCTGTTCATAAAAACTATTTAGCTAAGCTGCGTAAAATAGTATAGTTCATTATACAAGAACAAAGCTTAGCTAAATAATTTTAACTGTCTATAGTTTTTAATTCCCCGGTGCTAAATGTACCTAAGGATGAGAGAATGACTATATGAGGTTGATTGGATATCTATACTTTGCTTTCGAGAGTTGAGGCGATTGTATTTGAGAGTTGAAGTGATTGTATTCGAGAATTGAGGCGATTGTATTCGAGAATTGAAGTGATTGTATTCTAGAGTTGAGGCGATTGCATTCGAGAATTGAAGTGATTGTATTCGAGAGTTGAGGCGATTGTATTTGAGAGTTGAGGCGATTGCATTCTAGAATTGAAGTGATTGTATTCGAGAGTTGAGGCGATTGTATTTGAGAGTTGAGGCGATTGTATTTGAGAGTTGAGGCGATTGCATTCTAGAATTGAAGTGATTGTATTCGAGAATTGAGGCGATTGCATTCTAGAATTGAAGCGATTGTATTCGAGAATTGAAGTGATTGTAAAAAAATGTTCGAGCAAGAATATTTTTAAGAATAAATATTTAAAGTGAAGGTTGGGTTTGTGGCGATGAATGCTGTCAGTTTCGGTTAATGTTATATTTGTTTGGATTGATGTGCGGTAACGAGTAGCGGTGTAAGATTACTGCCCAAATTGTCTCGATGTAGGAGCACTGATTTGTTAATATATTGATCAATTTGTTGGCTGAACATCATTTTGACGGCTTATAAACAGCGACGCAGAGAAGCCACAGATTTATGGCTCATAACTCACAGATGCCCGGTTGAAATATACCAAATTGAAATATTTCAGATTAAATAAACCCATTGGACTGTTATCTCCCATTATCTTTTTAAGACAACGTTTATTACGTTTGTTTGGGTTAGTTTAGTCATAAAGGTTCGTTTTCTAGCGAACCTTTTTAATCTAAAACATTACGTCATTTATCATAATATTTATTTGGGTTAGTAACATTCAAGCGCCTGTTTTCCAACAGGCGCTTTTTACGAGCGAAGTAGCGTCAAGGCATGCCTTGACGCTACTTCGCTCGTTTCCGATCTCTCCGGATCACACCCCGTCCATCCCAACACTGGCACAGCATTTGAACTAGAAGCACTGATACTCCAAACATTTTACAAGCTTCAATGTTTTAATAATTAGAAAGTCTATATACAATGGAACAATTTAACATTACCTTCGATGCGAATGCCAAAAATTACGTGGTAGTAATTATCCCAAAAGAAGAAGATGGCAAACAGCTTTTTACCGCAATTATTGATGAAGATCGTAAAGTAGAGTTCGAAAAACAAAAAGACGGTACACTTGATGTAACTAATAATCCCAAACTGGAAACCAACGTCATCAACTCGATAGCCACAAGGATATTAGAGCAAGTCAACCTTGAAGATCGTAACAACCATCCTTGGAATGGTTAATGTGATTTCATCGCAAATAATGAGTATCTTACCCCGGTAATCCGGTGTATGAATCTTAAATGGTATTTCCTGTTTTGCATTGCAATCCTTCAATCTGTCACAGTAATTGCCCGATCTTCCGGGCAAAATCCAGGACCGAAATATTATTATTTAGAGGATTCAACAAGGTCGCTCAGGGCTGATCAGGCCTTGAAAGCCTATGTGAATGGTCATTTTAGCCCATTGTCAACCGGGGCTTTAAATCCCGGATTTACAAATTCCGATTATTGGTTAGTGCTGGAGCTGGATTCCAACTATCGAAAGGAGCAGGGTGTTTTCGTGATCGATAATGCGCATATTAATGAAATCCAAGCATATTATCTGGATTCACTTCATGAAGAAGCGCTTACTCCGCGGTATGTTACCGGCGACTTTCACCCCTTTGCACAAAGGCCAATCCAGTATAATACTTTTGCTTTCCCATTAAGGCAAAAAACGACGACTTACTTATTCAAGATCGATAAACATTTTGAATCATTACAGGCGCCGTTCTATTTAACGAATTACGCAAGGCTGCTTGCTTCGGTCGCCACTGAAGAATTATTAAATGGAATATTTACAGGAATATTGATATTGATCGTATTGTTTGGATTATTCCTTTTCCTTAATACCAGGGAGAAAGTTTATTTATATTACGCGGGGTACGTACTCGTAATAACCCTTTGGATCTTGTCTAATAAAGGGATAGGATTCCATTATTTATGGCCCAATTCGCATTTCTTTCCCAGCCGGGCGCGGCCACTTTTCGCCATGTTGAACATTGTCCTGATGATAGGGTTCTTACAATCTTTTATCCAGCAGCCCCGGAAAAGTTGGTTCTTTATTCCGCTGAAGATTTTACAATATTTTGCACTTATTATTTGCCTCGTTATTATATGCCCGGTAGAATACACCCGGTTTGGACAGTATTCCAATTACGTTCAGCATACCATGTCCCTATCTACTTTGGCATTAGTAGCATTATTCCTAGGTAGCATCGTTGAAAAAATCAAGCAAGGGAGCAGGCCGGCTTTGTTGTACCTGGTTGCCACGGTAGTTTTGCTATGTTTTGCCATGTTAGAAAGCCTGTATCATTTGGGGAAGGTAAATTTACCGTATTTACTGGCACATTACGGTATGTTTATAGGTGTTGTACTAGAAATGGTGATCATCACCCTCGGTTTAACAATGAGGTTCAACCAATACCGTAAGGAAAAACTAGTTTTACTTGAAGAACTGAATCAACAACAAGCTAAATTAACAGATACAATTGTTGCTGTCCAAGAGCAAGAACGCAAGGAGATCGCTGATCGTTTACATGATGAAATCGGGGCAATGTTATCCGTAGCTTCCTTACAGATCGATAGTTTAAGTCAATCAATGGATATTCAAAAACTGTATCATACACGTAGTATGATGAATGAAATATCTAATACGGTAAGAAACATTAGCCACCAATTGACACCTATCGTAATAGAAAAATATGGGCTTCGTAAAGCGATAACTGACCTGGTCGATAATACTAACCTGCCAAGCAATTTTAAGGTTGAAGCGATTATTATTGGCCTGGAAGAACCAATGCCCTTACAATTTCAGTTCACGGTGTACAGGATCATCCAAGAACTAGTTCAAAATGCAATTAAGCATGCTAAAGCCAAAAATGTACTATTGCAAGTAGTTGAACATGAAGATGCTATCAATATAGAAGTGACAGATAACGGGCAGGGGGTTGCGGACTTTGAAAATAAAAAGGAGGATGCTTTATTTTTACGTAGTGTCCGCGCTAAAGTAGCGTATTTGCATGGGATTATGGAGACGAACAGCAGCCAACCATCCGGGATGTCTATATTGATAGAGATTCCTAAGAACTATTAACCGGGTTATATCAATAATATTACAATGAAAGCTAGAATCATTATTGCTGACGATCACCAATTATTAATTGATGGATTACAATCCGTTTTAGCGGCGAATAAAGAATGGGAGTTAATTGAACCGGTGAATGATGGACGGGCCTTACTCGATCGTTTAGCTAATACGGAGGTTGACCTCGTGTTGCTCGATCTCAATATGCCCCAGCTAGATGGAATAAAGTCTTTAGAGCAAATAAAGAGATTATACCCGCGAATTAAAGTATTAGTAATTTCAAATTATCACCAAGCGCAATTGATCTTAAATATTCAGCAAATGGGGGCCGATGGATACCTGCTGAAAAACACGAATGCCAGCACCCTCCTTAAAGTGATCGAATTGATCTTGAACGGGGAAAAGTTTTTCGATGCCCCGCAATCCCAAGGCCAAGAAATTCCAGATTATTTTATTGACGACTTTCTCAAAAAATATCAACTAACGAAAAGGGAGGTTGAAATTATTAAGATGATAGGGGATGAAATGACCAGCAGGGAAATAGGACAGCAGTTATATATCAGCGAATTTACAGTCAATACGCACCGCAAAAATATCATGAGGAAACTTGCAGTAAAAAACTTGGCGGGAATTATGAATTTTGCGAAGAGTCATGGTATTTGCTAGCCACCCAAATGGATGGCTAGTGTGCTACCAGTTGTAGGTTGTTATAAAAAATATTCCTGGTTACGATTCTTGTTCTTCATAACCATCTTCATCTGAATACGCATCGTCATCGTCCTCATCTCCTGCTTCACCTTCCTCATCTTGTACTTGCCAGTAAGGGGTTTTGCGAACTACAGGTTCCCTTTCGGCAAGGAAGCTATAATGAGGTTTTTCATCAACAGGTTTATTCAAAGCTTCCCATAATTTATCTTTTAGGATTGTTAAACCCTCGTTCTGAACGGAAGAGATAAATATCAATGGCAAGTCGTCCGGAAATTCGGCTGCTATGGCTTCTTTCAGCTCATCATCCAACATATCACTTTTGCTAATCGCCACCAGGAATTGCTTGTCAAGCAGTTCAGGGTTATATTGCTCCAGCTCGTTGACCAATATTTCAAATTCCTTCATATGGTCATTACTATCTGCCGGGATCATGAACAGTAACACCGAGTTCCTTTCGATATGCCTTAGGAAGCGGTGTCCCAAGCCTTTTCCTTCATGCGCCCCCTCGATAATACCGGGAAGGTCGGCCATGCAGAATGACTTGTTATCGCGGTAAGCAACGATTCCAAGTTGCGGGGTCAGCGTCGTAAAAGCGTAGTTGGCCACCTTGGGTTTAGCCGCGGTAATGGCTGATAAAAGCGTTGATTTACCTGCATTGGGAAAACCAACTAAGCCAACATCGGCCAGCATCTTTAACTCCAGCAACTTCCAACCTTCTACCCCGGGCATGCCCGGTTGTGCATATTCGGGAGTTTGGTTGGTGGCGCTTTTGAAATAAGAATTGCCCCTGCCGCCTTGCCCGCCGGGTAACCAGATCAGTTCTTGCCCATCATGAAGAATTTCAGCTTCGATTTCACCTGTTTCCTGGTCGCGCGCGATGGTACCTAGCGGCACTTCTATCACGACATCTTTTCCGTATGCCCCGGTTGAGTTATTGCCACTACCATTTTGGCCATTTTCGGCAATTACGTTTTTGTACCAACGTAAATGTAGTAATGTCCATAGTTGTTGATTACCCCTTAGGATAATATGTCCGCCGCGGCCACCGTCGCCACCGTCGGGGCCGGCTTGGGCGTTAAATTTGGTGCGCATGAAGTGTAAGCTTCCCGCGCCGCCTTTGCCTGATTTGGCATAAATCCTAATATAATCAACAAAATTCCCTTTCTCCATGATTCAAAAATAAAACGCAAAGATCGGAAAGTTTAGGCAGTTAATAACTGTCCATTCCGGTTCTTTGCGTTTTAGCAATATTTTTAAAGACTAAGCTGTCTTTGAATAACTTATAAACTATTATACGCGCTCGCTCACCAGCTCATCAATTTCTTTGCTCAGCAGTTCGAAAGTGCTTTCCACGGTACCATCTCCTTTTACACGCTTGAACTTGCCGAATTTGGCATAATGATCTGCCACCGGGGCCGTTTTATTGTGATATTCCACGATACGGGCCTTGATAACATCCTCGTTGGCATCATCAGAACGGCCGGAAGTTAAACCGCGGTTCAACAGGCGACGGATCAATTCATCCTCGGGCACCTCTAAAGACAACACGATAGAAATGGCCGTTTTCTTTAACGCCAATAATTTATCCAAAGCCTCTGCTTGCGCAGTAGTACGTGGGAAACCATCAAAAATGAAGCCCTTAGCGTCCGGGTTGGCGTCAAGTTTGGAGCCGATCATTCCAATCACCACTTCATCAGGTACCAATGAACCTTGATCGATGAACTTTTTTGCCTCAAGACCAAGAGGTGTTTGTTTTTCAATCTCTGCACGTAATAAATCCCCAGTCGATAAGTGAATCAACTGGTACTTATCGATAATATTTTTACTCTGTGTGCCTTTACCACTGCCCGGAGGGCCAAAAAGAATAAGATTGACCATGTGCTATTATACTAAAAAATACATTGCGTAGGTTGCAAATATAGCAAACTTTTGAATGTATTGGTAATTTAAATTGGGTTTGCTTAATAAATAAGAATAAAACAGCGAAATTTATAAAAAAAATTCAAAAAAATCAAATAATGTATAGAACTTATTAAATGTTGATTACATTCATGTTGCTCAATAGCTACAATATTAACTTAAATGTTAATACATGAGCGGTTGTAATTATCCCCGAATGCTTACATGTTCTTTATCAAATCTTTGTATGTTTATAACATGATAAAATATTTTCTGGCAATTGGATTGGCTGCCTCTGTTTTTTCAACGGTAGCATTCCCCAAGAAGAATAAAAATCAAGGGGAGAGAAATGTGGATCGCAATGGTGTAAATGTATCCAGGTACGAGGATAGCGCTAAATTATGGGTGGACTCCGTTTTTAATTCCCTTACGCCAGAAGAAAGGATCGCACAGTTGATCATGATACGCGTGCACTCGAATCTAGGGCAAAGCCATATCAATAGCGTAGTGGATGATATCGTTAATAATAAGATCGGCGGTATCGTTACATTCCAAGGTGGACCAGGAAGGCAGGCTAACCTCGTTAATTATTATCAATCTATATCTAAAGTACCTTTACTGGTTGCAGTTGACGGGGAGTGGGGGCTCGGTATGAGGCTTGATAGCGTCATGAGCTTTCCCCGTAACATGATGCTTGGCGCTATACAGGATAGCGCATTGGTTTATGAAATTGGTAAAGCCATCGGTCAACAATGCGTTAGGATGGGGATTCAATACAACTTTGCCCCCGTTCTCGATGTCAATAATAACCGTAACAACCCCGTCATCAACGATCGCTCCTTCGGTGAAGATAAATACCAGGTAGCCCGCTTAGGCATCGCGCTAATTAAAGGGATGCAGGATCAAGGTATCATGGCTTGCGCCAAACACTTTCCCGGCCATGGAGATACGGAAACAGATAGTCATGCCGACTTGCCGGTGATCAGGAAGTCGATGAAGTCGTTACAAAACTTGGAACTATACCCGTTTCAAAGAGCCATCGATGCAGGCGTAGCTTCTATCATGATCGCGCATTTGAATGTGCCGGCTATTGACCCGACCCCTAATAGGCCCACTTCTATCTCGTATAAAACGGTTACCAACTTGTTGCAAAAGAAGATGGGCTTCGACGGATTGATCGTAACTGATGCCTTGGAAATGAAAGGCATCTCCAAGTATTATAAAAATGGGCAGGAATCGGCTCAATCATTGCTTGCCGGTAATGATTTAATGGAATTGCCTTCTACGGCAAAAGGTAGTATTAGCGCTATTCAAGCTGCTATCAAATCCGGGAAGATCTCGCAGAAAGAAGTTGACGGAAGGGTGAAGAAAGTTTTATATGCCAAGTACAAGGTGGGCCTTTCGCAAAGACCGGCCATCGATCCTGTAAACTTGGTTGAAGATTTGAACAAGGATATAATGCCACTCCGCCAAAGAATATCCGAAGAGGCAGTAACCCTTTTAAATAACGATGCCCAGCTATTGCCTTATAGCTCGGATGACGACAGTACCAGGATTGCTGTAATTACCGTTGGAGGTGAAGAAGAAAACGATTTCGTGAAGACCCTGCGATCCTTTAACCCTAAAATCGATTCTTATGTATTCGCTGCTAATCAATCTGCATCAGCTATCGCGGCAACGGTGAAAAAATTAAAAGACAATTACGAATCTGTGATTGTCGGCGTGCAAAACTATAGCAGGAGGCCTGCACGCAACTATGGGTTGAGTAACTCTGAAAGGATGTTGGTCAACAAGATCCAGCATGAAATGCCTGCCGTAATTGTCATGTTCGGAAATCCTTACGCTATTCAATATTTCTGCGATGCCAATACGATGATCGCGGCTTATGAAGATGATTCCACGACGCAAAAAGTAACGGCAAACATCATATTCGGTAGGTTGAAACCTAAAGGGAAATTGCCGGTTACGGTTTGCGAAAATTTTAAATTTGGAACGGGTCTTAGCTTGGAACCGCGCAAACCTTACGAGTTGCCGGTAGCTAGGCCTGGAGATGTTGGAATGGACGGCACTATATTGTTGAGAATTGATTCCCTGGCTTATGATATGATTGAAAAGGGCGCAGCTCCCGGCTGTGAAGTGGTCGCTTTGAAGGATGGGAAGATGGTCTATAATAAGAACTTCGGCTATTATGATTATAACAACCATGAACCTGTTACGAACCGCTCTATTTACGACCTGGCTTCGGTAACCAAAGTTTGTGCTACGACCGTTTCGGTTATGCGTTTATACGATCAAAAAAAAATTAAACTTGACGCCACGCTCGGCACTTATTTGCCATGGGTGAGAGGCACAAACAAAGCCCGGCTGAAAATCAGGGATATCCTGTTGCACCAGGCGGGCTTGGTCGCATATATACCTTTTTACCGCGAAGTTCTGTACAGCAATGGTTACCCCGATTCTATCCTGTTTAGCCATGAAGAAGACAGTATTCATACGGTAAGGGTCGCTGAAGATCTTTATATGAAGCAGGAATATATCGATACGATGTTCGATGAAATTTTAGCTAGCAGGTTGGGTCCCAGGAATAAATATGTTTACAGTGACAACGATTTTATTTTCCTTGGCAAAATAGTGGAACAGGTTACGGGTAAGCCACTGGAAGAATATGTAAAGGAAACGTTTTACGACCCTTTGAATATGCATACCACGGGCTTCCACCCGCGTGAACGCTTTCCCTTAAAGGACCTGGTGCCTACCGAAAGGGAGAATATTTTCCGCTTACAGTGGATCAGGGGTGATGTACATGATCCCGGTGCTGCAATGTTTGGTGGTGTTGCCGGTCATGCAGGGCTTTTTTCAAATGCAAAGGATCTGGCAATTTTATTACAGATGTTGCTGAACGGCGGCGAATTAAATGGCCAAAGATTTATCAAGGAAAACACGATCAAGCAATTTACTGCATATAAAAGTAAATATAGCCGCAGGGGTTTGGGCTTCGATAAACCTGAAAATGACAGGCGCAAATCCTGGTATGGCGAATATCCTTGCAAAAGTGCTTCCCCATTGGTTTTCGGCCATACGGGTTTTACAGGAACCTGTATTTGGGTAGACCCGAAGTATAACCTCGTGTTTGTATTCTTAAGTAATAGGGTTTGCCCTAACGGCGGCGATAACCACCAGCTTTCCCGGATGAACGTGAGGGAAAATATGATGGAAGTTTTATATCAATCCATGGGGATTAGCCACTCCTTTTAAAAGGTATATAAATGATCACCGCAAATAGCCAAACACCGTGCTTGGATTGCTCCTTGCACGGTGTTTTCGGCTAATAGGGGGAGTTAACAAATCGTGGGGTATCTTACTAATTAATCAACCAAAGCTGTTCTTTGCACCTGTGTGCGAGTTTTCAACTGTATTTCCTTACGGTATTTCTTCTTGCCTTTCAGCACGCTGATCTGGTACTGACCATCTTCCAATGATTGGAAGTTGTAGCGTGTAATGAAAGTAGAAGTAGCGCTGACTACATCGCGGTGTAAAATATTATTGTGGCCGTCTTTAATATAAACGGTTACTTTTTCTTCGGTTGGATTTTCAATGGCAACACGGAAAATGAGCCCGTTTTCTTTTTCCTGTTGAATATGAACGATCATCTTGTTTTTTGCTTCAGTAGCATCTTCAATGATCGTTTTTTCCGTTTTGCGGGCATCATTATAGGCAAATGCATCGCTGCCTTCTTGTTGAGCTGTCGCTTTTACGGAAGTAAATGTGGTCATTGCGGCAATTATCGCGATGATCCAGTTTTTGGGCTTTACAACAAAAATCTTTTTCATGATGGTGTATTTATTGTTTTTGTACTGAAGGCCGTTCTTGTTTTTTTACCTTCATTTTGATGACACAAAGCTCAAAGCTTAACATTACCAGGATATTAAGGCCGTATTAAGTAAATGTGAAACAAAACAGGGGAACATGTATGAAATAAAATTATAATAAATAACTCCTTTATAACGGCTATATTTCTTACATTTGCTCGATGATTGAATCAACCCGGTGTGTCCGGGGTTAAGTTTTTGCCTACAAGAGGAGAATATTGAATAAGGTATGTACAGAAATTTGGATGATAAAAAAGTTTGTTAGTTAGGAATTGCTATAAATACCCCCGGTACAATATTTTCTGATTTTTTACGATTTATTATTTCAACAAGTTCGATTCATGGTGCAGCGGATACGCATTATTTCACGGATCACCTTACTATGCCTGGCATGTTTAAGCTTTGAGTTCTTGCATGCGCAACATTTTATGATTGATGCCGATACGGAGTTTTCCTGGTTGTCGAAACTGGATGTCCAGGATGCTTCACAAAAAATGAAAGGGCAAATACTCAACGCGGTAGTCAGAAAGAAGCCACGGGAGATGCTACAGGATGTTAATTACCTGGTAACGGTATTGTACTTCCCAAGAAAAGTGGATGTTGCTGAAGGCAACCACGTTTCCATGAAAACATGGTTGGATAAGTTTCCGGAAGGGCAGGCCGCGTTCAATGCTAATATCACCAATTTTAAAGCGTATACACCTAAGAACTATATAGTGGATTCCGTTTTATACATCAAGGAAAATGGCCAATCCGTTGCTTTGAAAGGAACCGTAGTGATCAGGGTTTACCTGATGAAACATTATTACCAAGCCGTCAACCTCCAAACGAATAATTTTATTATCAACATAAAAGCCAAAAAAACGAAACTTACCAGCGAAAATGGTATTCCTAAATTGGTAGATAAAGTGATGGACTGTGACTATGATGATAAGATTTTCTTGGTAGATGAAGTAGAGGGTAAATACAATTTTGTCAAATCCGGCAACATTTGCAGGGAGTGCTTGTATAACGATAAACCGGAAGAATTTACTTTTGATCCGCTGAAAGGGATCATATCATATAATGGCTTCCTCCCCGTTGGGCCGGTTACCGCCGATGGTAGGTATAATAATAGTAAGCTATATTATCATTTTAAACCAATCTAATAGGGAATCCCGGAGAAACGATCCTTCTACCAACATCACTGTCCCGGTTTGTTTACCGTTGAAATAAAATTAATACTGGCAGTAACAAATGCTTATAATTAAAGTGGCTGATATACTATTTTTCTCTTCCAGTCAATCATTATAATTCAATTAAAATATATAGTCGGTGCGGCATTAGCTATTAAAACCGGCGTATAGAAAGTAATTTTATCATTATTGTCCGACTAAAATTGGATTAAATTTACTTGGATCCCTTATCTGGTCAAGGACATAAGTGAAGAATGATCTATTCAAAATCCCGGGTAGCCCCGCGAAGAAAACGGTGGCACTTCGCAGCGTTGATAGCGAACTGTAGCTGGGCCACACAGTAGTACAAAAGCTGGATCGAGCGATCAAATTGGCGGCCGTGATGGCCAATTTGTGCCCTTTTGAGGTACTTTTTTGGGCAAGCAAAAAAATACAAAGAAATGTGCAGGTAGACATTGAATCGAACTATTGAGGCGATGATCATTTTTTCATTGAAAATTTAGTCGGACAACAAAGTAATTTTATAATAAATAATTATAAGGATGTTCAGCAGGAAAATTTCAAGAATCTTATTAGCAACTGCGGCCACCGTTATGGCCGGTTGTGCAGGAAGCCACAAAACACAGCAATCTGGCAGCAAGGGACTATCCGGCCTGAAAGGAATAGAGAACGTTAAACATGTTGTGGTAATTTACATGGAAAACCACAGCTTTGATAATCTCTACGGCCAATTTGAAGGTGCGGAAGGTTTGGCTAATGCTTCGAAAGAATCGGTAACGCAAGTCGACAGGAAAGGTGCGCCTTATAAGTTTCTCCCGCCGGTGCCACGTTCCAGCGAGTTTCCGACCAACATCCCGAATAATTATTTCAACATCGACCAATACATTTCTTCCGATAAAGAAACGCCGGATGTAGTGCACCGCTATTACCAAGAGCAAGCACAGATCAACAACGGTAAAATGAATAAATTTGCCGCGTATAACAGTACTGCCGGTTTTGCCATGGGATATTATAAAACCTCCTTATTGCCTCTATATCCCGTTGCAAAAGAATTTACGCTATGCGATCATTTTTTTCATAGCGCTTTCGGTAGTTCCTTCTTAAATCATCAATGGCTCATCGCGGCGGCTACACCTTATTTTGAAAATGCTCCCAAAGAAATGAGAGCTGTATTGGATGAGAACGGTAAATATAAAAGAGATGGCTCCGTAACTCCCGATGGCTACGCTGTAAATACGGTTTATTCCGTGAATCAGCCGCATCCGTCCGGCGCTAGAAAATCTCACCTGGTTCCCAATCAGACGAATCCAACAATCGGGGATCGCCTGAGTGAGAAGAACATTTCCTGGGCTTGGTATTCTGGTGGATGGGATGATGCGATGGCCGACAATGCAGATGAATTTTTCCAATACCATCACCAGCCGTTTATATATTTTAAAAATTTTGCCGACGGAACCGCTGCTAAAAAGGAACATCTGAAAGATGAGAAGGATTTTTTGAAAGCCGCGGAAGAAGGCACTTTGCCTGCCGTTTCTTTTGTTAAACCATTGGGTTTCCAGAATGAACACCCCGGCTACTCGAATGTTATTACGGGTGAAAATCATGCCTTGGAACTGATCAACGCCGTGCGTAATGGCCCTAACTGGAAAGATGCCGTTGTAATTCTTACGTATGATGAAAACGGTGGTTTTTGGGATCACGTAGCTCCGCCGGTAATTGACAAATGGGGGCCCGGAAGCCGTATTCCGGCTATCATTATCTCTCCCTTTGCCAAGAAAGGTTACGTGGATCATACGCAATATGAAACTGTGAGTATCCTGGCTTTTATCGAAAAACGTTGGGGATTGAGACCTCTGAATAGCAGGGATGGAAATGCCAATCCATTGCAAGGGGCTTTCGAGTTTAAATAAAATAATTATATCTATACAGTGAAGTACGTTAGGATAGCAATAGTATTCGTGTCGATGCTAGGGATGGTTTGGTTGCTATCCTCCTTCGGGAGAAATAAAAACGGGTCCGCAGAAAGGGAGATCACAAGTTTGATCTGTGGAAATATTGATGTGTTCACAGGTTTTATCAAGGATTCGTTGCAACCCGCGATTCAATCCGGTAATGAGCAAATGCTGCAATCTTCCTTTTTGAATGCTAGGAAGTATTATAAAAAGATAGAGTGGGCAACGGAGTACTTTGCTTTCACCTCCGCGAAATTTATCAATGGTGCACCCAAAGCGGAAGCAGAACTTACCGGCAGGATGATACAACGACCTACAGGATTACAGGTAATGGAAGAATATATCTTTCCTGATTTCGATACTACTTCCCGCGAGATTTTACTCCAACAATCGGGCATTATACTTGAAAAATTATCAGTATTTAAAACCTATTTCTCGGGTATCCCCCTGGCCGCTTGGCAAATAATAGATGGGGCTAAGCAGGAAGTTTTCAGGATAGAAACCCTGGGAATTACAGGTTATGATAATCCCCTCAGCAAAAATAGCATGGAAGAGTGCGCCACTGCGCTGCAAGCGCTGGTTCCGGTATTAAAATACTATTCCGCCGGGCAGGATAATGTTCTCGGGCTGTTGCAGGAAAATATCTCGTTCTTACGCTCGGCTACCGATTTTAATAGTTTCGACCGGGCCAGGTATATCCGGGAGTTTGCCAACCCTTTATCTACGGCGATAGAACAATTGAGAAGAGGGTTGGATTTCCAGGGATATCATTATAATCGGTTGCTCAAACAGGATGCGTTCACTTTATTCGATATCAATGCTTTCGATGCGGATGCTTATTCGCCTTTCTTGGAGCAGGAACATAAACGGGAAAAAGCGGAACTGGGTAAAGCGCTTTTCAGGGATCCCGCTTTTTCTGCTAACAGGAGCATCAGTTGTGCATCCTGCCATCAACCGGAAAAATCGTTCGCAGAAAATCTTCCCAAACATCCTGATGTAAGTGGTACCGGTTTGATCGATAGGAACGTTCCTTCCTTGTTGAATGCCGCATTGCAGCCCCAGTTATTTTATGATCAACGGGCGGAAACCCTGGAAGACCAGGTAAGCGATGTGGTGCATAATCCGAAAGAAATGGGAGGATCGATCCGGCTTGCGTTAAAACATTTCGGGGAAACGGGTAAATACCAACAACTGTTCGCCGCGGCATTTCCAGGTATGGTTAAACCCGATTCTGCTGCTATTACCGAAGCATTAGCCGCTTACGTTAGGAGCCTTGTAAAGCTGGACAGCCGTTTTGATGAATATATGCAGGGAAAAGACGGCGCCTTATCAAAAAGTGAGGTCAACGGCTTCAACCTGTTCATGGGCAAAGCGAATTGTGGCAGTTGTCACTTTATGCCCTTATTTAATGGTGTGCTGCCCCCGAAATACATTACCCAGGATGCTGAAATAATCGGTGTCCCGGTAAAAAAGGGTAGCAAGGCGATAGACCCCGACAGGGGACTGTTTAACTACCTGCTTGGGTATCGATATTTTGATAGTAGCCGGTTATCAGAATTTGATCATGCCTTTAAAACCGTGACCGTCAGAAACGTTACGAAAACGGCGCCGTATATGCACAATGGCGTGTATGAAACATTGGATGATGTCATGGATTTTTATAATGAAGGAGGTGGTACCGGCAATGGTTTAGTATTATCGAACCAAAGCCTGAGCGAACAAAAGCTTGCACTCAGCCCCGAAGAAATTCAAGATATCATAGCCTTTATGAAATCTTTGGACAGTAAATAACACGCGGTTTAATTTGTAACCAAAATTTCTTTTTGGTCTCTCCACACGGTGAATTGATGATGGCCCTTCCATCGATGTTTCCTTTCGATCATCAAGAGGTCTTCAACATTTTGTACAGGTTCATGGTCGAGTTTCAGGATAACATCGTTTACCTGTAATGTTTTGTAATTGCCATTCTGTTGGGGCGCTTTTATAATTAATACGCCGTTCATATCTGCTAAGCCCGTGGCAGACTGTTCCCCGAGCGTAGTAATATTCTTAATTTGATACTTGCCCCAATGAATAACCTTTTGTTTATCCTCGACTTCTTGAGAAATGAGCAGCGGAGTTGAAGGCTTTAGTGCCAAATTCTTTAAAAACGTTTTTGTAACGCCGAATTGCTGCATCGGTATATTGCTGAACTTGCCTTTTGCCGCATCAATATTTGTGATTGTATAGTCCAATTCAGCGGGTGCTTTGAACCTCAATGCTGCAAAAACCGAGTGGTTATCTATTCCCAGCGCTTGATTTTTTTGTAAACTTTTCTCGGTTATAAAAACATTATTATCTACCTGATCGCCAAAGTCGGCCACTTGTATCGGGCTGAATGCGGTCATCAAGACATTGTTTTGTACCGTGTCTTCGGAATGTTTAAACCATACATGCGGATGTAGGGAATTATTAACAAGTATATTGTTCCGAACCTTTCTATGGAATCCTTCACGGAGCTTAATGCCGCCGCTTAGGCAGAGGTTGTTGTAAATATTATAGTTTGAAGAGCCGTCATCAAGATCAATGTCCCAACCATGTTCGCATTGGAAGCGGTTATCGTGAATTTTGGTAACCTGGTATGCATCCAGCAATATTAAACCCGGTTCGGCAGCGACCAAGGCATTCATTTTGGCGCGGTTCGCTTGCCAATAACGATCCCTGCCCCAAGAGTTGAAGGCACCGTGATCGGAAGTTTCCAACACGGTGTTAAATACATCGTTATAAGCAATGTCATGACCACCAAAAGCCCCGTCACCAATGTTAATACCGGCTCTCGGAACATCATAGATACTATTGTGTAATACGCTGATACGGGAAGCAATTTGTATCTGCACTCCCGCCGATTGTTTTTCTATTAAGCCGATATCATGGATTAAATTACCGGAGGCAATGCAATCAACGGGATAATTGTCATTTTTAGGACCCGGTGTCCGGTTAATCAATGAGCTGTTGACCGTATCACCGTAATTATATAAAGGATTATATACCGCATCCGGACCGCCGACAAACAAGATAGCCGATGCGCCTAATTTTTCTAACAGGTTATCTTTAATAACAACATTTTTATTCTTATAACTGACGAAGATGCCATTTCCGCCCAACATGCTGAAAGCGTTATTAGCGATCAATACATTTTGGGTATGGGAAATGTAAATGGCTGCCTGCCGGTATACCTTCCAATCACTTCTCATCAACGGTTCTTCCGTTTTCATGAAAGTTGGAACGGTATGTTTGAATTGAATACCTTCAATATGAATATTGCTAAGCGGCTGCGCCCCTGTTCCTTCGAGATGTAAGCAGCTTTCCAAATGCCCGGCGATGAAATGGATGTTATGGATATTTTCGCCCTGCTTCGGGATGTAATAAAGCATGCTTTCATTTTTATCAAAAAACCATTCACCCGGTACATCCAGCTCCTCTTTGATGTTTTCAACATAACGGAACAACGGATGCGGTTTGCTGGGGCGATTATTTTGCCATCCGCCGATCATGGAAACCGAGGTGTCGGTAACTTTACCTGTTATTTCGAAATGCATACCGCCCCACCTTCCTGAATGTAAAGCATGCAAATAAGCACCGCCGGGGTCTTTCCATGTTTTTATCTTTTGTGAAGAAAGGGCATCTTTATCATATCCACCGAAGGGCAATATGCCCGCTTGATAGTTGGGATATCTTGCAAGGGTCAATAAACTATCATTACCATAAAGACTGGGTATTTCGGTTATTCCTTGTTTTATTGCCGCTTTCCATATGCCGTCACGGTACAATTCCCAGGTTAATTGTAGGGGAATGCCCGCACTTAAAGTTGCTCGTCCTTCATGCTCGGCTTTAATTGTTATTCCCTGTGCCCTATTATCTATCGTGATGGCCTTATCCAGGTAATAAGTTCCATCTTTCAGAATGATTGTTACCCCGTGATCATATCGTCCCTGCCCCGGTGCTTTGACCCGTTCTAACGCGGCGGTAATACTTTGTAAAGGATGATACATATCTCCTTTTTGATGATCATTTCCGGTGGGAGAAATATATATTTTATGTTCCTGGGCCAATAAGCCGGCAGAAAAAAATGAAATGAATATGAGTAGCAAAGGAGTCTTACGCATCATGGTAGCATATTATGCATGTTTACAATGGGATCAATAACCGTTCATCGACCGGTAATCAATATTAATGTTTGGTAGTTTATTCTCCAAAGGAAGTGGTCATTTCGGTAATTTGCTACTACAGATTCTTAAAAAAGTATCTTAGGGGGGATAACTATTTTGACTTTTGTGATAAAGAAATATCGACAAGAGCCAGTTAGAAATTAAAATATAAACTAGTAGGCATGTTGCCGAAGGGTTTTCTCCAATGGCAGTTAGTGTACTATTACTAGCGCAAATGGGTAGCGGGAAAAATTTTCGATATGAAAAATTAGGCAGTAATGTCCGAGTCAGCGATGGTCAAAAGTCCCGTGCGACATTGGGTATTGTGAATAGCCAGAAAGTTCGCTGAGGTAATAATCGCTCTTATAAAGCTATGATGGCAAAAGAAAGTAAAAGGAATCAAACGCTATGTGCCGGTGGATAAAAGCAGTTTTTTGAACTTTTGGAGTGAGTGTAAATTAAACTGTGTCAAGGTCCCTGGCTTAGAGCCGCCTGCAGGCGGCTCTAAGCCAGGGAAAAATTTTTAAATATCGAGCTGCACCCGGTTGCCAAAGATTATCGATAACTGCGATACCGTGATGCCCCAGTTTTGTAGTGGCTGCGTCCATTTCTTCTCTATATTCCGGGTTGCCAGGTAGATCAACTTCAACAGCGCTATATCGCTCGTAAAGGCCCCTTTGCTCTTCGTTACTTTGCGCACCTGCCGGTGGAAGCCTTCAATCGTGTTGGTCGTGTAGATCAGCTTGCGAATGGCGGGCGGATATTCAAAATAGGCACTCAGCTTGTCCCAGTTATTACGCCAGGAAATTGTTACCACCGGATATTTCTTGCCCCATTTTCCTTCCAGTGCATCCAGTTTATCCTCCGCCTGCTGCTTGCTCACTGCCTGGTAAACAGGCTTCAGATCATTCATAAAACCTTCTGGTCCTTGCTCGCTACATACTTCAGTGAGTTGCGGATCTGATGCACGATACAGCTCTGAACCACTGTTTGAGGGTATATCGTGCCAATAGCATCTGCAAGACCCTTCAGATTGTCTATGCACGCGATTAGTATATCCTCCACGCCCCGGTTCTGAAGATCGGTCAGCACGCTCAGCCAGAAATTAGCGCCCTCGCTTTCACTAACATACATACCCAGTAATTCCTTGCGACCGTCTTTCTTTATTCCCAGGATATTATACACGCACCGTGTTTGCACCTTGCCGTCTTCCTTCACCTTGTAGAACATCGCATCCAGCCATACAATGCGGTACAAAGACTCCAAGGGCCGGCTCTGCCACTTCCTGACCATCGGCACTACTTTATCCGTAATAGCCGATAACGTTGTTGCCGATATCTCCGTATCGTACATATCCTCAATATGTGCCGAGATATCCCGGAAACTCATCCCCCGTCCATACATGCTGATGATCTTCTTCTCCAGGCTCTCTGCCAGTATCTTTTCCCGTTTACGTACGATTTGGGGATCAAAATGGCCGGACCGGTCACGGGGAGTGGAAAGCGCTATGGTGCCATCGGAAGTCTTTAACTGCTTGTTTGTCTTACCGTTCTTACGGTTCCCCTGCTGCCGCTCCTGTTCATTTACCTGATCCTCTATTTCCTCTTCCAGGGCGGCTTCCAGAAACTCCTTTAATAAAGGGGCAAACGCGCCGTCTTTGCCGAATAAGGATCTGCCGTTTCGTAGTTGGGAAAGTGTTTTTTGCTTCAGCGCTTCGTAATCGAATTTTTCTTTCTCCATCATATGTGTTTAAAGTTAAGAATTTCTCAATTTCTTAACCTTGACACACTTTATTTTACAGTCTCCTTTTGGAAGCAGATTATCTGCTATAAAGAATTTTTAATAAAATATATTTTAAATAAGCTCTTAATGTTTTTGAATATTCGGCTAGGTAATTTTAAAAAAAACTTTTTTTTTACAAAAAAGAACTATATTACACATATAAACTTAAGATTGTATGTTTAACCTATTTTAACAACCTAACTATATGAAATGTATAAAATACATTGTTTTGTTGATTACATATGGTACTAGTTTCTTACACAGATTAAAGAGTTGGAATTTCTTCGTAATTAGTATTTGCTTCCTTTTTTATTCTTCCTGTAATATACATACCGAGCAACTTAATACTGAGGGCTTTAGCGACAGTCTGACTGTTTCTATTAATCTCAAAGATACTTCAATTAACACGACTGGAGAACTTTTTGACTCTATTGAATACATTTTTTTAGAATCAAGTACTGAAGAAAGTATATTTTCTAATATCGATAAAATTGAAATAACTGATAATTATTATATAATACTTGACACGAGAACTAATAAACTTCTTTTTTTTAATAAAGATGGGAGATTTTCTCACAGTCTACCACAAGTTTTGGCAAATGGAGATTCGATATTTACTACATTAAGCGACTTTACTGTAAATGAAAATAAGGAAGAAATTTTGATTTATGATAGTGGAATAGCTTTTGATGGAGTTATCAAAACTGATTTTCACGGCACTTATAAGTTGGCAAGTAGAACTCCAATGTCGTTTAATGAATTTGCTTTGGGTGAGGGTGGCATGTTTTATTACAAAAGGTATTCTTCAAAATATTATAAGAGTGTAGAAAGTAATAATGAGAATCATCTTTTATATTATGTTTCCGATTCAAGTAGTATAAAGTATTTATATTTTTCTTACGATTCAAAGATTATCAATGGAAGAGACATGTATGATTTAGATCATATGTTTACGCGGTCAGGCAATAAGGTATATTTCCAAAGGCCTTTTGATTATTCAGTGTATGAATTTAATATGAATGGGACTAAATCATTAAGGATTGATTTCCTTTTCCCCAATTATTCCAAATTTCCTGAAGATTTCCTGAGGAATAATAAATACTTGGGTAATAGGATATCTGAATTTAAGGCTCCATCGAATAAACTTAAAATTTGGACAATATCTAGTTATCACAGGGTTTTAAATAGTATCATTTTTAACATAAATATTGTTGGCAGTAAAGATTTTTCTTTCTTATATAATCTTAAAAATAAAAAGTACTATAATATTGAGAATATTTACTCTTCTAGTATTTCGAATTGGATGCCCTTTTTTGAAGATAGGATAATCGCTGCTGATAATAAATCGTATTACAGCTATATTACTCCCAAGCTAATGTTGCAAGCTTATAGGACTCTCGGTGATAGACATTTAAAAAATAGCCCTTTTATTTTGAAGAAAATAAAGGAATTAACCATTTTTAGTAACCCTATCCTAGTTAGACTCGAGCCAAGATCAAACTAGCAAAATTGAAGGATTAGATTAAGAAATACACTTCTTGTATAACTTCTTAGCAAACGACCAATTTTAATCTCAAAACAAGAATTATGAAGAAAAATCGATATTTAATATTTACAATTTGCTTAACATTTATTGTTTTAGCGACATTGAACTTGACATCAAGTGCCGTAGCTCAAAGCGGTAGCACAGGAACTGGAACCGGTACAGGAAGTTCGAGTTGTAGTACGACACAGGTTACAAATCAGGGGGCTGAAATCAATAAGACAACAGAGAAAGTGTCATGCGGTGAATGTACTTTGTATAGAATTAAAGCGGGTTGGAAGGAAGGAGAAGGTGTAGGGGCAAAGTATGAATCATATAAACAAACAGTTTATGCCACGGTACAAACGTGCAAATCTTCAGAG
Organism: Chitinophaga caeni; assembly: GCF_002557795.1. Taxonomy (NCBI): domain Bacteria; kingdom Pseudomonadati; phylum Bacteroidota; class Chitinophagia; order Chitinophagales; family Chitinophagaceae; genus Chitinophaga; species Chitinophaga caeni. The sequence continues at coordinate 1,334,308 of NZ_CP023777.1, forward strand.
GATAAAACTCGCACATGTATTCTTGTAGCACTTGCAGGTAGCATAAACTGCCCTCCTCCACCTTCGGATTCTGATACAGGAACAGGAACGGGAACGGGAACAGGAACGGGTACAGGGAATTAATTTTATTAAAATAAATTAAAAGGTCGTTTGCTATTATTACTATTATAAGAAGCCTATGATTATTAAAATATCAAAGTTGTTTTTTATTGTAATTGTTATCATTATTGTTTTCAATTCTATCCTTGACATAGGATTTTCAACACGGGATGATGATTGGATGCTTTTAAATAACCCATTTGTTTTAATGCCTAATGATGAAAACTGGTTTTGGTGGATTAAAGGTCTTTTTTTAAATTATTGGGATATACAGTATTCTCCTTTAAATACTATATATTATTCTTTAGTTTACAAAATAAATGGTTACGATTCATTCTATTTTCATTTATCTTCTATTGTCATTCATATAATGAATGGGGTATTGCTTTGTAAACTAGGAGAACAGACCTATATTTTATTTCAGCCTGATTTTAATCGAGCAGATTTGAAAACAATATGCTATATATCTACTTTTTTTTGGCTTATTGCGCCAATTAATGTTGAGGCAGTCGTATGGATCGCAGCTTCCAAAGTTCTTTTATGTACGATGTTTACAATATTATGCTTGATTTTTTTTATTAGTAGCTTATTAAATATAGATATAGATTCTTTGAAGAGCTTCAGGATACGTTTAGTATTGAGCTTTACATGTTTCTTTCTTTCTTTCTTTTTTAAGGAACAAGCATTTATGACGCCTCTTATAATTGGTGCGATTTTATTTTACTATACCAGTAGTAATATGAAGATGATTGGTAAAATTTTCCTAAAACAGTTGATAATATATTTAATATTAATGTTTATTTTTTCGATCATATTCGTTTATATTACATTAGATGCTAATCAATTATCAAATAGCCCATTCTATATTTACCCACTTTGTGATAGGTTAGTTTTATCTTTTTATTGCTTTTTCAAATATGTTTTTGATGTTTTTATACCAATGAACCTGCATTATGCCTATAAATTTCCAATGGCTCCACAGGAAAACTTGCCTTTTATTTATTATTTGTTTATTGTTCTTTTCTTTATAATTATTTGGCAAGGGTATAAAATATTTAGCACCTCGTTAAGTAATTACTTTTTTGAATTATTATGTATTTCAATTTTTATTTCTCAAATAGTATTGGTTCTTCAAATATTTCCCTTAAATAGGCCAATGCTATCAGCAGATAGATATATGTATTTGTCGTCATTTTTCTTAATTCTATTTGCTTCAAAATATGGATTTAAGCTATATAAAAGATATAGGACATTGTTATATACATTACTTATTGGACTAGGTGTATATTTTTTTATGTACAGTAGCTATCTTGCTTCGGTTTGGCATTTCTAAAATGAGTATTATGCATTCAAAAAAAACAGTTCGATTATTATTTGCACTGCTTTGTGTATTATTTGTTTCAACAATTTATTTTGCTGTTATTAAAAGGAATAATATTGAAGTGTCTAATCTTGGAGAGAGTCTTAGTGGTGGAGATTCAGAATTCAGTATTGCCAATTCTTTATATAGTATTTATATTCCATTTATAGTTAAAACTGAGGGAGAATTAATTGATTCTACAATTGTGATAGAGGATAGTTCATTGAAAAAGATAAAATTAATTTCATTAATGAAAGGGAAAAGGAAATTAGTATTCAGGTACTCATTCCGAGATTGTGATCTATGCGTTAACACCGTTAAAGGGCTGATATACAAAAATATTATAGATAAGGAGAATGTTTTGTTTTTGTCCGATAACTATTCTACAAAGGACTTTATATTGAAAGAGAAGTCTAGTGACAAGAGAGTTAGTTGTTATAACATTGTTGATGGAATTTCAGGGCTAAATTTAGAGGCGATTGAGGGTAAAAATTTACCGTTTTTATTCGTACTCAATTCTGATTTACGAGTACAGAAAGTTTTTATACCTTTTAAAGAAGATCCACAGCAAATAGAGGAATATCTTAATTATATTAACGAAATTTTATAGAATGGGTTCAAGATTAAATGTAATTGCATTTATATGTATTCTTGTTAATTTATTGACAAATAAATTGCATGCTCAAGATTCCATGGAAATAAGAATAGCTCCGAATTATGCCATGGGTGGAAAGTGCTCAGAACTATTTCAATCCGTACGTTACATCCCGTTAGAAACAAGCAAAAAATGTATCATAGGAAGAGTTAGGAAATTGTATGTTGCCAAGGACAATTTTATTGTTTATGATGATACGCGAAATCAAATTGTAATTTTCGATAGAAATGGAAAGTACTTATCTAAAATAAATGATCTTTCCGGCAGTAGTAAAATCCCGGCCTGGGATATCCTTTTTGAAAATATCTCCATTGATTATGTTAATAATAAGATTATAGTTTTACCTAATTATGTACATGAAAAGATACGCGACATTATATTTGAATTTGACTTTAACGGGAAACTATTAGCTAAAAGAAAATTCGATGTGTCAAACTTTGGTAGATCGTTTGCATCATTAGGAGATGATGCTTTCTTTATTAAGTATGAACAGGGCGGGAGTTTATGGAAAACGCTTAAAAAGAAATACACTTTCGCCGTTATTAAAAATGGGAAAGTCTTATCAAACATTTTACCATGTTCGGAACATCCAATATTAGAAAATCAAGATAATCTTTTTGTCGTAAACATGGTAGAGAAATGGGCGAAAGGTACTCAAAGCGTATTTTTTAACCAAGCATATAAGGATGAAATATATGAAATTGATACCGGGGGAGTGAGAAAGAAATACAAGTTAATCCTGCCTATAGAATATTCGATCCCTACTGATTTTCTTAGTAACTCAATATATAATGGCAAAAGACTTGATACACTTATAGCGCACAATAAATGGGTTTACGGTTTTGATGAGATATACGGACAAGATGATATACTCTTGCTAAAGTATTTAAATACTGAGAATAATAATTATAATAAATACCTGCGTATTAACTTTTTAAACGGAATGTTTTATTCATTTAATTTCATTGAACCTGACACCTTGAGTTATTATTTACCTGTTGTTAGCGATGTTTTGGTTATGGCTAATGATAAAATCTATTCGGCTTTAAATACAAGAGATTTAATGGATGCGTATAGCAGGAATACATTTAAAAAAGTATACAAAGAAAACAGCTCGGTTCCAATCATTAGTAGCATAAATAAACTATCAAACCCTGTCATAGTCGAAATTACCCCTAAGGTAGATTTTTAAATTACTTTTAATGAGAAGAAAATTATGCCTACTTGTTTTTGCCATCTCAATTTTGATTTCTTTTTCTCTTAAAGCGCAAGAAATTAGCGATAGTTTACAAAAAGGAACCGTTTACGGGGTACTTTATGATTCATCACATAATCATTCATTACCTGCGGCAACCGTTGCAGTATATGCGCACGATTCTGTTCTGATATCGTATGCATTGACCGACAATTTTGGCAAATTCGAATTTCATAATTTGCCAATCGAACAGCCGTTGAAAGTTATCTGTACCCATATTGGATATAAGACCACGAGCTTTATATTTCAAATTAAAGCAAAGGAAATATCTGTGAAATTACCTTCAATAAATATGACTATACTGTATCAAGATTTAGAAGAAGTTGTAATTAAGGCAATGCCACCTGTAAGTATGAAGGGGGATACGATAGAATTTAATGCAGAGGCTTTTAAAATGGATAAGAATGCTGTAGCGGAGGATCTCTTGAGAAAGTTGCCGGGTGTGATTATTTGGGGGGATGGTACTATTACAGTTTATGGAAAAGAGGTAAATGCGATTTTGGTAAATGGAAAAAGTTTCTTTAATAACGAAACAAAAGTAGCAACACAAAATATTGATAAAGGTGCTATTGATAAAGTTCAAGTATATAAAAGAAGTGATAATGACGCAAGGAAGGATTCAATAATGGAAATCAATATAAAACTAAAAGAAGGGAAGGACAATGGATTTTTTGGTAAAGTTTCTGTAGGTAAAGGTTCCTGGAAGAGGCATGAATCAAATTTAAATTTTAATGCTTTTAATGCTAAAACACAAGTATCAATCGTAGGGGCACTTAATAATGTTAATAAGGCTCCAAAAGATATTATGACACTAATTTCCAATAGCACATTTAAGGGGGTTGGACTAAGTGTAGACTATCAACCTGAATTTAATCAACAGGGAGTAACCACTTCCAAGATGTTAGGCGGATTTTTTAAAAGGGATTTTTCAAAACCAGGTGGTAGGCTCAATGAATTGAACATCGACTATTATTATAAAAATTCAAAGCTAATTGCAAATGAAAATTTAAGTACTTCTACACTTATAGGAGATAATAATCGATTGAGTTCTTATGATAGCTCAAATAATAGAAATTTGGATAAAACGCACGTACTGAATTTAAAGTATGAAAGAGAGGGTTCCAAATACAGGGCTGTACTATCTACTGCTGTCAATATCCGGGACTCTAAAAATTATAGCATGAGAAACTTGGAAAGTCTAGATTTTATTAGTTATACTGCTTTAAGTAAGACGAGCAACTTAGGAGATGAAAGGAACTTGAATGAAAGTTACTCTTTTAGAATTGAACTTTCACCTTTGAAAAATAAAAATGACTTCCACAACAAAAGTATACTTAGTGCTTTTGATAAAATCATATATGATTTTCATTACCTACGAGATTCTAGCCATTCGCATAACGATATAAATTTTGTTTCCTACGTTGACACATTGGAGAATTTGAAATTTAACAGGAAATATGATAAGAACTTTAACCGGGTTTCCCAAGACGTTAATATTAAATCGAGCACCTTTGATGGACCGGGTATTCTTAAGCATTTGCATATTAAATATTTTTTTCTGAACAGATTCAAATTAGTCACGGATTGGAATAATACAAATGCTCTGGACTTTGATAATTCAAAAGATATGTACCTAAGAAATGATTATTTGACTAATAGAAGCCATTATACTGAAATTGATGAGCGACCGCAGATTTCTTTAACCAAATCTATCACAGATATTCTATATGGTCGATACAGCAAAAATTTGAACATTTCATTGAATATAATCGGACAGCTTATTCGGCAAAGGAATAATTCAGCCAAGCCCTTTCAGGATCTAGATAAAAAGTACCATAATTTTATACCTGAAATTAGTGTGCAATATAGAAATAACCAATATTCTTTAACGGATCAATTTTTGGAAGCTGAATATAAAATATTTTACGATTACCCGTCTGTAAACCAATTAGTTCCCTTAATAGATAGCAGTGATATTTATTATCAGTACCTTGGAAGTCCCGATCTTAAGCCTCAAAAGAATAAGCAGTTAACACTCAGGTATCAATATAATGATTTAAAAGCTAGCAATAATTTCAAGTTATCTGCCATGTTGCGAGCTAAGATTATAAGTGATTTTTATGCCACTAATACCTTCATCAATCCTTCAGGTAGAAAATTCGTAAATTTAATAAATACTAACGGTTACAAAATTGCATATTTCAATGCGAATTTGAATAAAGCATATAAGATCAATAAGAATAACTTATTTCAACTAGAGTATGTCAATTCCACGTACTTAAGTAAAAGACCTAGTTTCTTAAAGACTGCATCCACAGACATAACTACGAGTATCATTTCTAATATTTTTAGTATAAATAATGATGTTTCTATATATTATAGCTGGCTGGAAAATTTGGTATTTAAATTATCTGAGAGCTACCATTTTTATCAATCAAAGCAGGGGAAGGGCACTGCTGATTTATTGAAAAATGTTTATTATAATACACTCGCAAGTGTCTCCTATAATGCTACTAAGCGATTAAATGTGGGTAGCAATATAAGTTTTAAAAGTATGTTATCCAGTTATGGACAAAGAGATAAGTTTAAGATATGGAATGCAAATGTAAATTATAGATGTTTACCCGGTAATAACCTCGAAATAACATTTGCTGCTCTGGATTTGCTAAAGCAAAATAAGGCTTTGATAAATTTTGGCGATTCTTATTCTATAACGGAAGGTTATTCAAATGTACTACAGCAATATTTTATGCTTTCAATTGCTTTCTATCCTCGTCAGTTTGGAAGAAAGACATCTAACTGATATTTGTGAAATAACCTTATAAGTTTGGAACCATCAAATCTTAGATTAATGAATGTTGTAGAAGTTAAGCCGTTAATAAGCATAGTAGTTCCTTGTTACAATGAAGAGGAGATAATTGAAAGAACAGAACGAACACTTTCGAATTATTTGGCTACGCTAGTTAATGATAATAAAGTATCTTCGGAAAGTTATATCGTGTTTGTTGATGATGGAAGTGTCGACAATACATTTGATATTCTATTGAAATCTAGGAATTTGAATAGTAAGATTATTAAACTTGCTTCTAATAAAGGCCACCAATATGCCTTGTTGGCGGGGTTAGATTATGTCATTAATAAAACTGACTGTGTTATTACTATTGATGCAGATTTACAACACGATGTATATGCAATTAACAAAATGATTGATGCGTACCGAAGCGGTGCACATATCGTATATGGAATTTGGAAACATCGGCGCACTGAGACTTGGTTTAAGAAAAATTCAGCTTATTTTTTTTCATTGATGTTGAGAATGTTCGGAGTACCTCTAGTACCTAGACATTCAGACTTTAGACTGTTATCTAATAAAGTGCTTCAAGAGCTTTCTCGATATAAGGAATCAAATTTATTTTTAAGGGGACTATTACCCCTCATTAATTTAAAAACAACGGCAATTGCTTATGAACAATCGGGTCGAATAGGAGGTAAGACTAAATATACACTAAAAAAGATGTTATCACTAGCCATTAATGGTATTACTTCATTTAGCAATGTACCAATTCGTTTAATCACGATAATTGGGTTAATTTTATTTTTTGTTACAATGGGGCTAAGTATCAATGTTTTAATTATTTATTTGAGAGGAAGAACCCTTCCAGGTTGGGCATCTATATCATTACCTATGTATTTTTTAAGCGGAGTACAATTATTAAGTTTAGGGGTTATAGGTGAATATATTGCGAAGATATATAAAGAAACAAAATGTCGGCCTAAGTATCATATTGAAGTGATAGTTGAGTAATGTTAAGTTAAAGGTTGAATTTTTTTTATAGTGTAGGAGATTATTATATAATGTGTATAAGTAAAAGTTTTTAACTTTAACTTGATATCACAATATGGATAGCCATTTAAGTTAGAGATTTTTCCCTAACCATACTGGATCAATTTTCGGGGAACCTTACAAGAGTTTTGTGCTGATCTAAAGGAAGTTTATGGAGCACCTAATCGCGCAGCAGCAGAGCATGCGTTAGCCGCCTGTTCTGATAAATGGGGTGCCAAATACAGACATGCAATCCAATCCTGGGAGAACAACTGGGAGAATCTTACCAGCTATTTTGACTTCCCTATGGAGATCCGAAAGATCATGTATACCACAAATACCATCGAAAATCTTAACAGGGGCATCCGTAAGTATACTAAGACCAAAGTTCAATTTACCGACGATGCATCGGCTCAAAAGGCCGTTTACCTGACTATAATGAACATCGAAAAGAAATGGAGCATGCCGCTCCATAACTGGGGGCTGGTGCTCCATCAATATATTACTATCTTTGAAAACAGATGTCGAATTTGATCAGTTGACTATGCGTTTACACAATATATTTTATAGTCTCGTCCAGGAGAGAATATATATGCCAAGTGGAAGAAGCCAGTACAACTGGAATCAAACATTGGCTTAATTGTATTTAGTGATTACCGATGAAGTGATCCTCTTGGGGAGTGTAAAATAAACTGTGTCAACATTTAATTTATAATCGCAATTTCAGTCGATCCCCAAATATAATTGACAGCTGAGACACAGTCAGACTCCAGTTTTGAAGGGGCTGTGTCCATTTCTTCTGGATGTTCTGGGCAGCCAGGTAAATTAATTTCAGCAAGGCCATATCGGAGGTAAAGGCTCCTTTGGTTTTGGTCACTTTACGCACCTGGCGATGGAACCCCTCGATAGTATTAGTGGTGTAGATCAACCTGCGGATGGCCTCAGAATATTGGAAATACGTAGTGAGCTTATCCCAGTTCCGGCGCCAGGAGTCTATAACAACTGGATATTTCTTTCCCCATTTTTCGTCCAGTTGATCCAGCTGCGACTCTGCTTCTTCCTTGCTCACCGCCTGATAAACCGGTTTTAAATCGGCCATAAATGGCTTCTGGTCCTTACTGGCTATGTACCTGATAGAATTGCGGATTTGATGTACGACACAGGTTTGTACCGCTGTAGAGGGGAATATCGTGGCAATAGCCTCGGAAAATCCCTTCAAATTATCGATACAGGCAATAAGTATATCAGATACCCCCCGTTGCTGAAGATTGGCCAGGACACTCAGCCAGAAGTTAGCTCCCTCGCTCTCCGAGACATACATGCCTAATAGCTCTTTGCGTCCATCGGTATTTATACCAAGGATATTATAAACACAACGGTTAACTACTTTGCCTTCTTCTTTGACTTTATAAAACATGGCGTCCAGCCAGACAATGCAATACAGTGGCTCCAAAGGACGGGCCTGCCATTCTTTGACCAGAGGGATAACTTTATCGGTTATGGAAGATAATGTCGCAGCTGAAATCTCTGTATCGTACATATCTTTGATATGAGCTGAGATGTCCCGTAAGCTCATGCCATGCCCATACATACCGATGATTTTACTCTCCAGGCTCTCTGCCAGAATGGTCTCCCGCTTTTTGATGATCTGTGGTTCAAAGCTGCTTGCCCGGTCACGGGGTGTCTCCAGATCGATAGTACCATCTGCTGTTTTAAGCCGTTTTCGGTTTTTGCCATTCTTCCGGTTCCCATTTGCCCGTTGCTCATCATCTAAATGAACCTCCATCTCGCCCTCCAGTGCAGCTTCGAGAATATCTTTCAGAAGAGGTGCGAAAGCCCCATCTTTGCCAAACAGGGACTTACCAGAGCGGAGTTGCTCTAAGGTCTTCCGTTTGAGTTCTTCGTAGTCAAATTTTCCTTTTTGTTCCATAAAAAAAACTGTGTTAAAGATCTTGTTTTTTTAGTCTTTGACACAGTTTATTTTACAGTCTCATCCTCTTGTCATGTGTTGTATACTGAATGCTTTCTAGTTATTTGAACAACTCCTTAAAATCGTTCTTAAACTCCTTCCATTCATCTTCGGTTTTTTTCATCAGGGAGTTTGTTTTTTCTTTGGTGGCTTCCCAGGTTTCAGCGGTACTGTTCTTAACATCATCCAATTGTTTATTCATTTCTGCTTTCAGCTCTTCCAATTTTTTCTGGGTTTCTTTACTTTTTTCGGAAGCATCTTTTTTCAACTCATCCATCTTTTTGTCGATATCATCAATTTTTTTGTTGATGGCATCTTCAGTTTCTTTCTTTTGTTCTTCGAAAGATGCTTTAGCATCATCCATTGCCTCTTGTCCATCTTCTTTCATCTGATCCATACTCTTTTGCAGGGAGTCACCGGTGGCAGATTTCGAATTATTGTTGTTACAAGCCATGAATGTGGCTGCTGCTGCAAATATCAAGAACATCTTTTTCATAATTCTGATTTTATAGTTTGTAAATATTTTGAGGTTGTTATAAATCTTACAAAATACAGGCCAAAGAATTAGAGGATTGGCGTGGATTTGAATTCTGCAATGAGGGTATCTTGTTTAAATAAGTACAAATTACCTTGCTCTAATTTGAAACTATTGGCTTCTGAAAGCGCGGTTTGGAAGCCCTGTTCTGTTGGTAAGGCAGGGCAGGCCACCCTTGTGCTGACCAAGTCCGTGATCGCGATCTTCGAACCGTTGACCGCAAAATTGGCATTGAAGCTATTACAGCCCAAAAAACCATGAACCTGGTTATTTTCTTGTGAAAATTGCATATAAATTTCCTTTTCGTGATCCTTTGCCAGGACAATTTGTTCCCTGAGCTGGGTTAATTGCCAGCGGGTACCATCTAAATTAACCGATGGAGCCTGGGTATTGGCCTGTGCTTCCGTACTGTCTGTTGGATGTTTTTTGCCTTGTTGTTGACAAGCACAACACCAAGAGCCGTAAATAAGGATTAGCAGCAAGAATTGCTTTTTCATAAACGCGTTTGTTAGGTTCATAGATTTTGCGGATTCCATGGATTTCAATTGCACCGGTCATTGAATTTTCCAAAGCCCTGGCTTTTTTGGGTACTCTTGAAATTAAGGATTTTCATGAAATAATATCGCATCCTAGCATGCTCATCATATAAAATATTTTTATATCAACATGTTTTGCTGCCTTAAAGGTTTTATCGCTAGATGGAGCTATTTCTTAGAAAGCTTTCATTTCCTGAAATTTATATATATATGTCGCTTTTTAGTCTTTAAGGGTGTTTTCCGAAGTTTCTTTGGGGGGAAATTTGCCTGATGACCCACTTCTGAACCCCATGGGGGTACTTCCGAAGTGGGTGGGGGTACCTCTGAGGTGGGGGTAGGTACTTCCGAACTCCGACTTCGGGATTATTTTAAGGTCTATACCCTTCGGGCAAGTGGGTGGGGGTACTTCCGAAGTGGGTACCTTCCTGCCGATTTTATTAAAATCGGCTTTTTGAGCTGTTTTTTGCCTGTTTTTACTCGGCTGAAAGCCCTTGGAAACGCGGATATCCACCTAATTTATCCAAATATCCAGTTAAAAGATCCTCGCTTGGAGTTCCGAAGTGGGTGGGGGTACCTCAGAGGTGGTAGGGGGTACTTCGGAGGTGGGTAGGGGTACCTCGGAAGTGGGTAGTTGAGCCCAATTCGGATACGAGTTAAAATAATTTCAGGAGTTTTATTCGAAATATTTTAGTTCGATCAAAAATCCTTAGGTTTGGAGTCCTTTTTACAAAATCTACTTATTATGAAGAAAAAGCTACTAGTACTCCTATTACTATTGGTGGTAAAATTTGCCCATGCCGATGAAGGGATGTGGCTGCCATACCTGCTTGGCCAGAAAGTTTATGCGGATATGGTCAAGAAAGGTTTAAAACTTTCCAAAGAGCAACTTTACAGTATTAACAAGGCTTCCATCAAGGATGCTATCATAATTTTCGGCGGTGGCTGTACCGGTGAAATCGTCAGCAAAAACGGGCTGATTTTTACCAATCACCACTGCGGTTATGGAGCTATTGCCGCGGCAAGTAGCGTGGAGCATAATTATCTGAAAGACGGGTTTTATGCTAAGAGTTTCGCCGAAGAAATTCCGGCTAATGGTCTGAGCGTGCAATTTTTAGTTAGGGTAGAAGATGTTTCCGAACAACTGATGCCGGCCCTAAAAGGACTTTCGGGCGCTGAATATAATAAAAAGTTCCAGGAGCTTTCCGGCGACATTGTGAAGAAATTGGTTGAGGGTACGGATTATGAGGCAAAGGTTGTGCCCATGTTTAAGGGAAATCAATTCCTGGCTTTCGTATATGAGCGTTATTCCGATATCAGGCTGGTAGGTACCCCCCCGGAAAGTATCGGTAAGTTTGGTGGCGATACCGACAACTGGGAATGGCCGCGCCATACGGGCGATTTTTCCATTTTCCGCGTGTATGCCAACAAGGATAATAAGCCGGCTGAATATGACGCTGCAAACGTGCCATTGAAACCTAAGTATTTCTTGCCGGTATCCATTAAAGGGGTGAAGGAAAATGATTATGCAATGATTTTCGGTTATCCCGGCGGAACAAACCGCTATGAAACATCTTACGGGGTGAAGTTGAAAACTTCCATTGAGAATCCGAATATCGTGAACTTGCGCGATGCACGCCTGAAAGCGATGTTTGAACAAATGAAAAATGATCCTGCCGTTAAACTGCAACTGGCTTCTTCTTATGCAGGTATCGCGAACTACTGGAAATTTTATGACGGTGAAAGGAAACAATTGCTGAAATATAAAGTATACGAAGAAAAGCAAAAGGAAGAGGCGGCTTTCAATGCTTGGGCTAAAGGTAAGCCGGAGTATGAAAATATCCTTTCCCAATACGAGCAAAACTATAAAGCCTGGGAACCTTATGCCAAGGAGAGAATTTATTTGACAGAAGGCGTTTTAGGTTCACCATTGGCCAGCTTCGCCGCTAGTCTTTCCGGTGTTGAAGATGCCTTGGTGCGCAGCGGCCTTCCTGCTGATGCTGCGGCTAAAGCGATTCAGAAAGCCGATGCATCTCGCACCAATTTCTTGAAAAATGAAAATAAGCCGAGCGATCAGAAAATCCTGGCTATAACGGCACAGATGTATTATAATGATGTTCCGAAAGATCAGCACCCGATCGGTTTCTTTGAAGGCATCCGGCAACAATTCGGTGATCTGAGCGATGCTAAGACTTTTCAGGATTGGGCCGCTTACGTCTTTGCAAATACAATGGTTTTTGATGATACCAAATGGAACCAATTTAAAACATTGCCCGATGCAGCCAAGTTGCAAGCTGATCCCGCTTATGCTTATGCTTCCGCTTTCATTAAGAATTATATCTCTAAATACTTGCCTTTATACAGGAAATTCGTTTCTACCAATGATGACTTAGGCCGTAGTTACCTGGCGGGTATAATGGCCATGAAACCTACTGCTACGCGTTATCCGGATGCCAACTTTACCATGCGTTTGTCCTATGGTCAAGTGAAATCGTATAATCCAAGGGATGCCGTTCATTACGATTATGTAACAACGCTCACGGGTGTTATGGAGAAATATATCCCGGGTGATTACGAATTTGATTTACCGCAAAAACTGATCGATCTATATAACAAAAAGGATTTTGGTCAATATAAAGATGCCCGCAAAAATGACATCGTTGTAGGATTTATTACGACCAATGACATTACGGGCGGTAACTCCGGTTCCCCGGTAATTAATGGCAACGGTGAATTGATCGGTTTAGCTTTTGATGGTAACTATGAAGCGCTGAGCCATAAAATCCAGTTTGATTCCGTTTACAACCGCACCATTTGCGTAGATGTTCGTTATGTGTTGTGGTGTATTGATAAATTAGGCGGCGCTAGCAATATCATTAACGAATTGAAATTAGTCCGCTAAAAAAAACGTTCACGGATTATAGGACACGGATTAAAGGATTACACGGATTACAGGTTAATGGATGGCATATAATTGTCATGAAGTTTTTTAGAAATATTTCTTCAATTTCTAAGCCATCCATTAATCAATTGAATTGAATCTCAAATCCGTGTAATCCTTTAATCCGTGTCCTTCAATCCGTGATTTTAATTGTTATCGCGCCATAGCCAGAGATGCCTGCAAGCGAAGCTCCTGTAGGGTTTAAATTTTTCTGCGATCTTCAGGATTTTTGCATCGCAAGATTTTTTATCGCTAGGATCAATTTTATATAATTTAATCATCGATTGCCGCACACCGTAATCCCCTAATGAGAAAACATCTTCACGACCCAATTGAAACATTAACAGCATCTCGACCGACCAGGCCCCGACACCCTTAATCTGTGTCAAATATTTTAATATTTCTTCATTTTCCATCTCCAGCAGCTTTTCATCATCCAGATTTTCATCTACTGCAAACTGTGCAACGTTTAGAATGTATTGAGCCTTTGCAGCGGAAATACCAATGCTCCTGAGATCTGTAATGCCGAGTTGCAGGATAGCTTCCGCGGTTGGTGTTGCGGGGAACAATGCGAGGAAGCGGGCATATATTACATCTGCAACCTTAATGCTTAACTGTTGATTAATGATACAACTGATTAAGAGTAATGTTATATTATGCTTGGGCTGTACGGGCAACAGTGGCGTTTCCATGATCTTTAGGAAACGCTTGTCTTTCGAGAGATGTTCAAAGTAGGGATGAAGCTTCTTCTTGGGCATGGATTAAAATTTTGAAACCGTTTCCATGAAATTAAGCAATCTTTCGTACGAAAGATAATCCTAAGATATTGAAAACGGTTTCAAAATTAGTAACTGAAAGGCTGTACGTACAAAACTTCCAATAAAGTTTGTCCTACTGCTTTCAACGTATTTTTATCAATGATATCCATATTGTCTTTCTGGGTATGCCAGTGGGGCATGAAGTCGGCATTCTGTTGAAAAGCGATCACGTCAAATGTCGGGATCTTAGCGATCGTATTTACATATACGTGATCATCCGTTGTGCCGGCCCCGATATTATCGTACGGGAAATAATCGGAATAGCCGATTTTATTAGCAGCATTCCAGAAATTATTCATCGGTCGATTGGCGTATTGGCGGGAGATCGTTTCCATGAAGAAACGTGATCCCATGGCTCCTACCATGTCTAAACCGATTCCATAAGTAGCTTTGTACCCCGGGATATGTGGATTTCTGGCCCAATACTGCGTACCGAGGCAATAAGAATCTTCATCGCCGGGATCACCGTAATCTTCCACATCATTTAGCAAGATATCTACACCGATGCCGGGATTCTTTAATTTCATTTGCCTGGCGGCTTCCAATGCCACGGCCACACCGCTACCTCCATCGTCTGCTCCGTCAATCAATGCTTTCTTGTTTTCCGGATCTTCGTCAGCAAAAGGACGGGTGTCCCAATGCGCTACTAATAAAATCCGTTGCTTAGATGCGGGGTTAAAAGAACCGATAATATTCGTACAAGGTACGCGTTTGCCTCCCGGAACAACCACATCCGTATTCTGGATATATACCGTATCGGCAAATTCCTGCATCTTTTCAATTAGCCAAGCAGCACAATCTGCTTGGGCTTTGGTGCCGGGAATCCTCGGACCGAAGGCAACTTGCCGGGCTACGAAATTGTAGGCGCTATCTGCATTAAAGTTAGGCGCTGTTTGTGTGAAAGTACTTTCTTTGTTCGATTCGCTTTCACTGGATGATGAATTCGGAGAGTGATTATTACAAGCCGCCAAGGTGGCCATCAATCCGAATAAAAGCCAGCGTTTTATTGACATATTTATTAAACTTTATTCCCGGCAATTTCTAGGTTGCCGGGAGATTGAATATTATTCGATCGTATAACTTACAGTGCCGTCTTTTTCATCTTTCAACAAGATGCCGATTTGTTGTAATTGTTGTCGGATCTTGTCGGAAGTGGCATAATCTTTTTTGCCTTTGGCTTCTTTCCTGATATCAACTAATAATTGAATAACGCCGTCCAATTTTCCGCTGTCGGCCATAGTAACGGGCTGCAAGCCCAAGATATCTACCATGAAAGTTTGCCAGGTATCTTTCATCAGTTGGAAAGTAGCTTCACTGATTTCTTCCATCTTGATCTGTCCACCTTTCAGGGAATTGATGACCGGCACCATCTCGAAAAGGTTCGCTAGTACTTTGGCGGTATTAAAATCATCGTTGATATATTCTTTACAGCCATTGCTCCAGTCCTGCACGTTTTTATCCAATTCTTCGTTGATGCTGCCGTTTTTTCCAGGCGCATATTGCAGTTGCTGCAATACATTGTAGGCGGCCCATAAACGTTGCAAGCCTTTCTCCGCCGCGATCAAGCCTTCATTAGAGAAGTCTAAAGTGCTGCGGTAGTGGGTTTGCAAGATAAAGAAACGTACCGTCATAGGGTGGAAAGGTTGTTGCAAGATCGGGTTGGTGCCTGCAAACATTTCCGTTAGCTTGATGGTGTTATTGTATGATTTCCCCATCTTCTTTCCGTTGATGGTGATCATGTTGTTGTGCATCCAGTAGCGGGCCATCAACTCCTCGTTGGCAATTTCACTTTGGGCAATTTCACATTCATGGTGCGGGAATACGAGATCCATCCCGCCCCCGTGGATGTCGAATTGCTTGCCCAGGTACTTACCGCTCATTGCCGAACATTCGATATGCCAACCGGGGAAACCTTCTCCCCACGGACTTGGCCAACGCATCAGGTGTTCCGGCGGCGCTTTTTTCCATAAGGCGAAGTCCTCTTTATTTCTTTTTTCACCTTGGTTTTCCAGTTCGCGGTTAGAAGCTTGTAACTCCTCTAAGACACGGCCGCTTAAAATACCATATTGGTGGGATGTAGCATATTTTTTTACATCGAAATACACGGAACCGTTCACTTCGTAAGCATATCCTTTTTCAATGATCTTTTGAATCATGCTGATCTGCTCCACGATATGGCCGGTAGCCGTGGGCTCTATGCTTGGTTCCAAACAGTTAAACTGGTGCATAGCCCAATGGTACAGGTTCGTATATTTCTGTACCAACTCCATCGGCTCCAACTTTTCTAAAATGGCGCCCTTGGCGATCTTATCTTCTGCTTCCCTGCCTTCTTCTTCGAAATGCCCGGCATCGGTCAGGTTACGAACGTAGCGTACCTTGTACCCGAGGTGTTGCAGGTATCTGAATACTACATCGAAAGTAATATATGGACGGGCATGACCCAGGTGAGATTCCCCTGAAACGGTCGGGCCGCAGACGTACATGCCTACGTGACCGGGATATAGCGATTCAAAAGCTTCCTTCTTCCTTGTTAGCGTGTTGTATATTTTAAGTTCTGACATATAAAGCCATCTTTAAATTTCATAAAATTACCTGGATTGCAAAGATAAGAATTGTAACATCTCCGGGTTATTTTCTTGGTTCTTGGGTTTTAATAAGATGCATGTTGGCAATAACAGGATAATGATCCGACAAGTCTACGGATAATTTTTTGAAATGATTGACGGCGAAAGTATTGCCGGCAAAAATATAATCGATCCTTAATGTCGGTGACAGGCTGGCGAATGTTCGGCCAATGCCGCTTCCCTTCTGCAAGAACGCATCTTGAAGATCGCCCTTAACCGTGAAATATGTGTAGGAAGCCGGCGTATCGTTAAAATCTCCGCAAACTATTACGGGGTGCGGGCTTTCGCGGATAAAACTATCTACTATATTGGCTTGCTTGGCCCTCCTGATAAAAGCTTCCCGCATTTTCTCAATAATTCCTTTGGTGGCCACCAAACCTTTATCCTCGGATTTTTTGATCTTTTCTATGGAATTATAATCTTCTTCGTTGAAGCGATAAGATTCCAAGTGCATGTTGATGATTCTCAACGTGTCTTCATCCTTAAGAATATCGGCAAAAATGAGGCTCTCGCTGCGTGGGCCCTTGGAAAGTTTGATTTTATCCGACTGGATAATTGGGTACTTCGAAAATATGATCGAGCCCCAATGCTGCATCCCGTTCCTGTTAAAATCACTGGAAAAAAAGCGGTAGGGAAGACCCATTTGCAAGCTGATGTCCTCACGGTTGTTAAAATCATCCCTTTTCTCGGAAGTATAAAAGTCCTGGAAGCAGGCAATATCGGGCTTTTGTTGTTCTATTAATTGGAAGATGGCTTCCCGGCGGGGCGCACTGTTTTTATCGCGGTACAAACCGAATAAACCTACGTTGTAGCTCATCACGGTAATGCTATTGGCCGGTTTTTCGAAATGATCTTTCGGCCAGTTAAAAGCGATGAAAGCCGTTACCGATCGCCAGCCGATAATAATTGCCACCAAGGAAATCAGCGCATATTTGGGATGGAAGATCAACCAGAATATGATGAAAAGTAAGAGGATGCCAAGTAAAATTGGGAATATTAACGTGAAAAAGCCCATCGGCCAAAATTTCTCGGGAGAAATGATGGGAGCGAGGCAAGCTATCAAAAATAATAGCTCCACGATGATATTGGTTACAAGGAAAAATCCCTTGGTGAATAGTCGTAAAAATCTCAAAATGGCGTCGTTTTTTGGGTATTATCCCCCCGGCATGTTATCTAAGCTTATCGCTATAAATTTACCGCAATTAACTTATTTCCAAGCCTTAATATTTATTTTATTTCAATAGATGACGCAATACTTGATCTTGGAATTACGAATTTCACATTATAGCTCGATCGTGGTGATGATAGGATAATGTTCAAATGGTAAATGGTGCAGTACCCTGAAATCTTGCACCCTAATCCCGGGATTACAAAATATATAATCGATCCTTAGAAACGGCGAGATCGTATGGAAGGTTGTGCCCCAGCCGAAGCCTTTTTTTAAGAATGCGTCCTGGAAATCACCCTTCACGCTTTTATAAACAAAGGAATTGGGGATAGCGTTCAAATCCCCGCATAAAATTGTAGGGCCATCGCTGTTATGCACGTTTTCTTTTACGATCATGGCTTGCTGTACGCGGCCGCTGAAAGTGGCTTTCATCTTCCTGATTAAACCCCTGATGCCGTGTAGCTGCTCCGAATTAGCCGTTTGGTAATTGGATCGATCGAAGCTATATGAGTATAAATGGGTGTTGAAGATCGTCAGCGTTTCCTGTCCGAACCGGATGCGCGCTTTCAGTAAGTTCTCGGATTCAGGCCCGGCACCGGTAAGTATCTTGGCGGTATCCAGGATGGGATATTTAGAAAATAAGGCCAATCCGAAATGCCAGGTGTTCCAGCGGGTGAGATCCTTGGTTTGGTATACATACCGGAATCCGCCGTATTTCATGATCGAATCGAGGTGATGGCTCTTAGTTGGGTCATCATTCGTATAAAATTCTTGCAAGCATAATACATCAACAGGATTTTCTCTAATCATTTGTAGGATCCTGTTCCGCTGCGGCTCATCGATTTTATAATCTTTCAATCCCATGCTGCTGCAATTAAAGCTCATGATGCGTATTTGCCCAGCCGCAGGCTCGCCGCTAGTTTTAGCCGCAAAAGGATGGAACGCGAACGATGCTAAAAATGGAGGAACGGAAGCCAGCAGGGCAATGAATGGAATCCATGCATAACCCCGGTAAAAAATTAAGTGAACTATCAAGCTCAAGACTGCTAGCAGTCCGAATACCGGGAAGAAAAACCCTGCAAATCCGCAAATCCAAGATTTGCTAGGATTGATATAAGGTAAAAAAGCGGTTGCTAATAGTCCAGTTGCGATTAATACATTGATTAATAACAAACAACGATGCATCCAAAGTTTCATATAGTATAGGTTGTTATTGAGGTTAGGCTATAAAAATAATGGATAGATTTGCAAAAACGTAAAAAAATTTATGGGTAGTGTACGGGAGATCCTGGTAGAAATCGAGCGGCTTACTCCTTGGATTTGCTGGCTCTTTCCAAGGTAAGCTTTTCCTCTTCGGTAAGTGATTCCATGCCGGTTTCATTTATCTTATCGAGTATTTCATTCAGCTTATTTTCTGAAACTGTTCCAACTTTTTGATAAGGTACCGTGTCTTGCTTGTAAAACACTCTTTCCTTAGCTAAATATTGTGTAGAAGTATATTCTTGCCTTACTCTTTGCTCTTTTGGATGGAACAGGTGGCCGATGTTAAATAATAACTTGTCGAGCCAAGCCCCGATATCGCGACCTTTCTTTAGCTGGGCAGCATAAATCGCTCCCATGATGGCTCCGCCGGCGAGATAAAAATATATTTCATAATGATGGTTGCCATTTACATTATAGTTAGCGGCAATCACTAAAACGAAATACAACAGGCCAATTAGCCATACGGGGATTCCACCGCCTTTTAATGAAGTGAAAATGCGGTGCTTCGGCGCCAGCATAATGGATGCTACGGCAAATGCGGTAACAGGCGCCCAAGCCCCGAACACATTCAAACCGGTTGCCCGCAACCCACCTAGTTGCAGGCCGAAAAATCCGAGCATGAAAACCAGGTAACCTGCCCATCCAGCGAATACGTACATCGGGACAATTTTTTGGTGACCGACAGCATGCTGCACGGTAGAGCCAAAGAACCACAACCATAAAAAATTACTAAATGCCTGGAATACGCCAATATGTGTAAACATGGCCGTAATAATTGTCCAGGGATGCCAAATCAACTGTTCGGGATCGGATTGGAAAACGATCTTATCGAAAAGGGAGCTGTTAAAATCTTGGTCGGTATAGTTTTCTATTCTAAATATTACCCATGTAAAGAACAGGAAGATAAACACCGTGATGTTGATCAACAATAATTGCGTTACCATGTTCTTTTCTTCACCTAATGAAAGGCGCGAACTTTTTTCTGAATCCACTAGTTGCATGGCATAATACTTTATAATACAAAATTAGCGAATAATGCCGCTCCTACCCAGTATTTTTTATTGGTTCATCGATTTAGATGACTCCTATTTTATTAACAGGAGAGAGGCTATCATGGTTTAATAAAAATCCTTCCGGTTATTTCTATTCCAAGTTTTCAGCAGGATATAACTAAATAACACGCCACCCAAATGCGCGAAATGCGCCACGTTATCCCCTGCCACGTTCCTGAACCCGGCTAATATTTCCATGATAATCATCGTACCGACGATATATTTCGCCTTTATTTGGAAAGGTAACAGGAACAAGTAGAAGTAAGTGTTCGGAAATAAATACCCGAAGGCAAACAATATACCGTATACGGCGCCGGATGCGCCCAATGTAGCCATGTTGCGGTATTCCTCTTGGAAATGCTGCAAGAAAATCTTGGCATTCTCCATAACAGTAGGATCGTTAGGGTAATCCATCACCGCGTTTACAAGTTGTGTAACGGCAAATGAGCCGGAGTTGAGGTCGTAATCGCGGTAAATCTTCATAAAGGCATCGCTACCCGGCTCGTTCATAAACTCGCTGATATGCTTAGATAGCTCTACGTTCTCGTAAGTAAGTACGCCTAAATGGCATAATGCTGCGCCGATACCGCAGATCAGGTAAAAATTCAGAAATCGCTTTGGCCCCCAATATACCTCCAACTTGCTACCGAATACCCAAAGGGTAAACATGTTCATGAACAGGTGAGTCCAGGAACCGTGCATAAATAAGTGTGTAATTAATTGGTGCGGGCGAAATAATTCAGAACCCCAATAATGCAGTGCAAAGAAATTAACCATCTGGTTGCTGACCTCGGCGGGGAGCGATATTTCCACCAGGAATACTGCCGCGTTGATCAACATCAGGTATTTAATTACGGGGGGAAGTACCCCAAATTGCCCATATCTTGGGTAATTCATAAGCTAATCCTCTTTTTTAATCCTTAATTACGATGTTAAGTCGGTATCACGCCGTTTTAACAACACCACGTTTTCAATATGATGCGTATGAGGGAACATATCTACCGGTTGTATTTTTTCCACCGTATATTTCTCATGTAACAATGCCAAGTCGCGGGCTTGTGTAGCCGGGTTGCAACTTACATACACGATTTTTGGGGCGGCTATTTCTAATAATTTTTGGACTAATTTCTCATGCATACCGGCCCTGGGGGGGTCGGTTATAATTACGTCCGGCGCACCGTGAGCCGCGAAAAAAGCATCATCACAAATATCTATTACATCACCTGCATAAAATTGGGCATTTTTCACGTCATTACGATCTGCATTTTCAATAGCATCGTCGATGGCCTCCTTGATCAGTTCTATCCCGATCACTTTTTTAGCCATTCGCGACACGAAAATGCCGATGCTTCCGGTACCACAGTACAAATCGTATACCACTTCATTACCTGTCAGCCCCGCAAAATCGCGGGTAACCTGGTAAAGCCTTTCCCCTTGGTGCGTATTAGTTTGGAAAAATGACTTGGGGCCGATCTTGAAGGTAAAATCTTCCAAGCGTTCTTCCGCGTAGCCTTTCCCAAAATAAACCTTGGGTTCCAGGTCAAAAATGCTATCGTTCTTCTTCGGGTTAAAGGTATATAATAAGGTAGTAATAGAGGGAACCTTCGCCAGCAAGTGATCTAGTAATGCGATACGTTCTTCCTTGCTTTCATGGTGCAATACGAGGTTTACCATCACTTCGCCGGTTCTAAGAACCCGGATCACGAGGTTGCGCAACCAACCCTCGTGGTTGCGGATATCGTAAAAAGGTAAATTATTTGCCAGGGCATATTCCTTGATCGTGTTACGGATAAGGTTGGTAGGTTCGTCTTGCAAGTAGCAAGTATTGATATCCAAAACTTTATCAAACAACCTCGGTACATGAAAGCCCAGTGCCGAACGTTGCATGATTTCCCCATCGCCGGCAGCGGCAATTTCTTCAGTCGTGAGGTAAGCCTTGTTGCTGAAGGTGAATTCCAGCTTGTTCCGGTATTTTTCGGTGAGCTCTGAACCAAGTATCGGGTTCATTTCCGGTAAAGGCATCCTCCCGATCCGGCTCAAGTGATCCTGCACCTGCTGTTGTTTATATTGTAATTGTAATGAATATGGCATCATCTGCCATTTACACCCGCCGCAAAGCCCGAAATGCTCGCAAAACGGCTCCACGCGATCCGGCGAATAGGTATGAATGGTAGTAGCTTTACCTTCAGCCCAATCTTTCTTGTTTTTACTCAACCTCACATCTACCACATCCCCGGGCATGACGCCCCCTTCGATGAAGATCACTTTTCCATCAATTTTCGCTAAGGCCTTACCTTCCGCGGCATATCCCGTAACGGGAACATCGGTTAAAACAACATTCTTTTTTCTCACGCTTGCAAAGGTAGGATTTCCCTTCGCTAAAATCGAATGGTTTAGGATCAAAGTTGAATGCCTGTGCAGCGATGACTTTTAAATCGTATACTACCGTTCCCAAAATTATCGTTTGTTATGCATATCCTTTTTTCGTTATTTTACAAAACCTATGCAAAAGCTATTATTCTTATTACTCGGCATATTTTCAGCGGCAAGCATGTCGGCCCAAGGCTATGAAATTAGCGTGAAAGTGAGCCCCTATACTTCCGGATATTATTATTTGGGGCATTATATGGGGAAAAATACGTATTTGGCAGATTCCGCTAAGATGGATGCTAACGGGGTAGCGGTTATTAAGGGTGATAAAGCGTTGATCGGCGGTATTTACTTGATCGTAATGCCTGGGAAACAGCGCTATTTTGAAATCCTGCTAGATAAACAGCAAAAATTTTCAATCGAAACAGATACTTCTAACTTTATACAACTGGCCAAGTTCAAAAACTCTCCCGATAATGATCTTTTCTACGAATACAACCGCTACTTAGCAACGGAAGCCGCGGCCAATGAAAAGTTAAGGAAGCAATTTGCCGCAGCCCGTACTGCTGCCGATACAGCAGCGGTAAAAGAAGGGGAAAAAGCTTTTGGCAAAAGACTGCAAGCGCATAGGGAAGATATCATTAAGAAGGCGCCGAAGTCATTATTGGCTAGCATTTTCCTGGCCATGAAAGAACCGGAAGTGCCCCCGATGCCGAAGAAAGCAGATGGAAGCCTAGACTCAACATATCCATACTTATATTATAAATCAAAATATTGGGATCACTTCAACTTTGCAGATGAAAGGCTGGTTCGCACGCCAATCATAGAAAATAAATTGGAGAAATATTTCAAGCAATTGGTACCGATGCACCCGGATTCGGTGATTGCTGCTTGTGATGACCTGATCGGTAGGGCGAGTAAGAACCCTGAAATGTTCAAATACTTCGTTTGGTGGTGTACTTATAAATACGAACAATCGCCTTACATGGGCTTCGACGCCGTTTTTGTTCACCTGGTAGAAAAATATTACGTGAGTGGAAAAGTAAACTGGATCTCGGATGAACAATTGAACAAGATCATCAACCGCGCATATAGTATGGCGCCTAACTTGATCGGGCAAAAAGCAGCGCCGCTAGAGCTGGAAGATTCATTATCCAAACCTGTATCCTTATATAATATCAAGGCAAAATATACGGTGCTCGTATTCTGGGACCCAACATGCGGGCATTGTAAAACGGAAATTCCCCGCCTGGACTCCGCGTATAAATCGAGCTGGAAAAATAAAGGGGTGAAAATCCTGGGTATTAAAACGGAAGGAACGAAAGAGCAGTGGGAACAATTCATTGCAGAATACAAGCTCGATTGGATCCATGCTTGGGATCCGCAGTATAAATCAAATTACCGCCGGCTATACGATGTTTACAGCACGCCCGTGGTGTACTTACTGGATGAAAATAAAAAGATCTTGGCAAAACGTTTGGCAGTAGAGCAGCTCGATGATTTTATCGATCATGTGGACAAGGCTAGCCGCGGGAATTAAATAATTTATTTGATATTACCCTTTATAATATATTTATTATCAAATTGATATAATTGATAACAAGTTCTTTGGCACAGTCTTTGGATTTTTAAAGACAACCAAAAAACTTGAATATGAGAAAGAAAATCCTGCTATCAATTGTTGCTTTGACATTTGCAGGGGCGTCTATGGCACAAGTTCGTGTTGGTATTAAAGGCGGATGGAACCTGGCAAATGTTACAAAAGATAATAACGGTTCAGTTGATAACAAAAACTCCCTTAGTTCATATAATATCGGTGTAATTGCCGATTTGCCCTTATCTGAAGTATTATCATTCCAACCGGGTATATTTTATACCGGGAAAGGTTCGAAATTGGAATCTGGAGATAAGAACAGCACTTTCTATAGCAAGTCTACTACTAACCCGATGTATATCGAGATCCCGTTAAACTTTCTTGGTAAAATTCCTATAGGCAATAATGCAAGGTTGTTTGCCGGTGTGGGGCCATATGCTGCCTTCGGCGTAGCCGGTAAAAATAAGTATGAATATATTGCCGCTGGTATTAATGTAAACGGTGAAGATAATATCAAGTGGGATGATGATACACCATTTAACGACGATGATCCGAATCAAGGTTGGGATAAATTCAAACGCTTTGATTACGGCGCAAACTTCTTAGCCGGTGTGGAAGTAGGGGATAATTTCCTGGTTTCCGCGCAATACGGACTTGGGTTAGCTAAGATCCGGTCAGGTTCCGATAATGGTTCGGATGATAAGTATAAAAACCGTGTCTTTAGCGTATCGATCGGTTATATGTTCGGTAGGGCGCCGAGATAAATTCTTGAATCGAACAAAATATGACATTTACTGTTGGCATTTTGTTTGATATAATTTTCAAACACAGAAACCATCTTTAATCTCAAAAAAACAAAATCACATGAAAAAACTATTGTTTTTTGCAATAGCCATACTGTTGTCTGGCGCTACTTTTGCACAGGCAAAATGGGGTGTCGTTGCCGGTCCATCCTTTTCTAGCTACACGATGAAAGTAGCCGGGAAGAAATCTACCAGCGACCTGATTACCAATTTCAGGGGAGGATTTACAGTGGATCTGCCATTAGCAGATGAATTTTATATTCAACCCAGCTTGTTATATGCCGGTAAAGGAGGAACAGGTGATTTCTTAGGTACAGATGTTAAAACAAATTTGAATTACTTGGAATTGCCTTTGAATTTCATGTATAAGCCGGAAGTTGGCAACGGTAATATTTACATCGGGGTAGGGCCATATTTTGCCTATGCCCTGGGTGGTAATACCGATGGTAATGATATCGAGTTTGGTAATAACCTCGGTGAAATGAAACGTTTCGATGCCGGTGGTAACCTGCAATTCGGTTACGAATTATTCAACGGTTTGAATTTCGGCCTTTACACTGATTTAGGTTTGGTTAACCTGGCAGGCGAAGGCGACAGCGATAACTCGTTCCGTAATACATCCTTCGGCGTGAATATCGGGTATAAATTCGGTGGCCGATAGGCAAATAAATTATTGATATATATAATTTTATCTCCCAATACCATATACCGTAATCCGGTGTATGGTATTTTTTTATCGGTACATGTTAAAATTCTCAGATATTAAAAATTGAACATTTGAAAACTATTTCGCGTTATATGCAGGTAATAGTACAGGTACAGGTAAATTAACAGTCAAACCAGGATAGCAAGGGGTTTTATGGCATGTTTACCACATTAATATTGTGTAAAATGCGCTTTAAAAATTATAATTTTTTAGGTCGATGTTTTATCTTGCGATAAATTTCACCTGTTTTTGCTGGCCAAGCATTTATTCGAGAACATAAGGTAACCCTAAATCATTCATTCCTTATCGAGATAAGAATCATAGGTTTTTTTTAGACATCGAGACAGTAACAATAAACAATGAGCATCTACCGAATCATCCGTTTTAGCATTCTCATGCTAACTATAGCAGTTGCTATTCCTTCAAAAGCGCAGGTAAGTTTAGGAATTGAAGCAGGCTATACAAGTTCAGATCTATCCTTGAAAGGTAACTACCAAGAATTTGCCAATGTAGGCAATACCACCAAGCCATTGAAAGGTTGGCATGTTGATCTGCAAGTAAATATTCCTTTGATACGACAAACCCTTTATTTGCAGCCGGTATTACGTTATACGACTAAAGGCGCTTGCTTGGAGTCATCGGGAATATTGAACCCGGATATTTATACCCCCGTAGGACAAAAACTGAAATTAGACTACTTCGATTTACCCGTAAATTTGGTATTCAGGCCTAAGTTGGGTAGGGCAGGTCGATTATTTATCGGGGCCGGCCCTTATATTGGGCATGGCTTGAGTGGAAAATATTCTTTCCAAACCCAATTCAAAGGAGAAGTAACCGATAAAAACACGCAGGATGTTGTGTTCACTTCGAAGGAAGGCAGCAGCCCCATGGAAGTGCGGCTCTATCCTTGGGATTTTGGAGTTAATTGCCTGGTTGGCTTTGAGTTTAGAAGCTTGCTTACCATAAGCGCTAACTATAGTAAAGGATTTCAGGATATTGACAGAAATAGTAGTACTACGACCAAGAATCAATACTGGGGCCTTAGTTTGGGATTCTTCTTCAGCCGGGAAGATTATTAATTTCTATTTAAGGAAGCCAACTATTCAAAGTACAAAAGACCGATCAATTTTATTGTATTGGAATAGGGGTGGTATGCGAATTTCCCGTCATAATTATATTCATTCTACCGAAAGAAATAATTAAGTCAAAGTGTGACAGTTATAGGGAAAAAAAATGCCACCCTGTATCTACAAGGTGGCCATTTAAATAAAATATCTTTCAATTCGGATTATTGAATGGCTTCCATTACTTTACGAACCACTAGGGGTTTGCCCAAAGTATAATAATGCAATACCGGAACACCGAATGCTTTTAATTCCTTGGATTGCTGAATAAGCCATTCGGTACCTACCTGTTCAACCTCTTTGTCCGTTTTACATTTCAAAATCTCGTTAGAAAATTCTGTTGGGATATCCACTTGGAATGTTCTCGGGATGACAGAGAGTTGTTTCTTGGTGGTTAAAGGTTTCAATCCCGGAATGATGGGAACGTTTATGCCGATCTCCCGGCATTTCTTCACGTAATCAAAATATTTTTGATTATCGAAGAACATCTGTGTTACCACGTAATCAGCGCCGCTATCTACTTTTTGTTTTAAATATTGTAGATCGCTTTGCAAATTAGGCGCTTCGAAATGCTTTTCAGGGTAACCGGCAACGCCGATACAGAATTTTGTTTTAACCCCGTTTTGCAGATCTTCTTCCAAATACATCCCGTTATTCATATGCATCACCTGGTGCAACAGGTCTATCGCGTAACGGTGACCATTTGGCTCCGGTTCGAAGAATGTTTCGTTTTTAGGAGCATCTCCCCTGAGTACCAATACGTTATCTACACCAAGAAAAGCTAGGTCGATCAAGGCATTCTCAGTTTCTTCTTTCGTAAAACCACCGCAGATCAAGTGTGGAACGGCATCTACATTATAATGGTTCATAATGGCCGCACAAATACCCACCGTTCCGGGGCGTTTGCGAATTTCAACTTTTTCAAAAGAGCCGTCCAGCTTCTTCTTGAACATATGCTCGCTACGGTGATAAGTCACATTAATAAAAGCCGGATTAAATTCCATTAATGGATCCAGGTGATCGTAAATAGACTCGATGCTTTTACCTTTCAGCGGTGGCAAAATTTCAAAGGAGATCAGCGTATCCTTTGCTTGTTCGATATGTTCAATAACTTTCATAATAAAAGGCCGGTTTCAAATGCTATTCTTAAAGCCCGGCAAAAATAACATATCTCTAGGTCTTTCGCCACATCTTTTATTTCTATATAAACTGTTATAAGTTGCCGCTATTCCCGCCAATGTCAACTATTTTATTATTTTTGCTTAGTTTGAGTTTATGGCGCTACGTATACATACACAGGAATTGGTCAAACGTTATCGTGCCCGGACGGTGGTAAATCACGTTTCCGTGGAAGTGACCCAAGGTGAGATTGTTGGTTTGTTGGGACCGAACGGTGCCGGGAAAACCACGACTTTTTACATGGTTGTAGGCTTGATTAAGCCGGATGAAGGGCGAGTATTCCTTGATAATGAGGAGATTACAAAATTGCCTATGTACAAACGTGCGCAGATGGGAATCGGTTACCTCCCGCAAGAAGCTTCCGTTTTTCGTAAGCTGAGCGTCGAGGATAATATTTCTGCCGTATTAGAAATGACCAATTTGACCCGGAGTGAGCAAAAAGAGAAATTGGAATCTTTGTTGGACGAGTTTCGCTTGCAACATGTTCGGAAAAGTCCGGGTGATGTACTGAGCGGGGGAGAACGCCGGAGAACAGAGATCGCGAGAGCCTTGGCAGTTGACCCGAAATTTATCCTATTAGATGAGCCCTTTGCCGGGATTGACCCTATCGCTGTGGAAGATATTCAAGGTATCGTAGCTAAATTAAAATATAAAAATATCGGCATCCTGATTACCGACCATAACGTACAAGAAACCTTATCCATTACGGATAGAGCCTATTTGCTATTCGAAGGTAAAATCCTGAAAGCAGGCACAGCGGAAGAACTGGCGGAAGATGAACAGGTAAGGAAAGTATACCTTGGCCAAAACTTCGTCCTCCGCAGGAAAAACTACCTGGAAGAAGCAGCTAAACAAAGTAATTAGGCTTAACAATCTTCGATCTAATCCAATATGAAAATATTAAGTCCTGCTATATCACAATTGGCCAGGTTGCGCATGGGGCGCATAGAATATTTTATGCAATACCCCTTGCAAGTGCAGCACCAGGTGTTTCAGAACCTGCTAAGCGCTGCTCAATACACTGAATTTGGAAAGAAATACGGCTTTTCCAAAATATTCAAGGTGGAGGAATTTAAAAAAAATGTCCCCATCCACGACTATGATAGTATGAAACCTTACATCCAAAGGGTGATGGAAGGTGAACAAAATATCATCTGGAATACCCCGATTAAATGGTTCGCCAAATCGAGCGGCACCACGGCCGATAAGAGTAAGTTTATCCCCATCTCCGTAGAGTGTTTGGATGAATGTCACTACCGCGCGGGCCGCGATGTATTCTCATTATATTATTATAATAATCCGGATTCGGATTTACTCACGGGGAAATCCCTCGCTATTGGCGGCAGCCACCAAATCAACCCGCTTTCACCAGATAGCGATTCGTTTTATGGCGACTTAAGCGCTGTTATGCTCCAGAACATGCCCTTTTATGGCAACCTGGTGCGTACACCGGATCTCTCTATCGCTTTGATGGACGAGTGGGAAGCCAAGATAGAAAAGATGGCGCATGCCGTTATCAGGGAAAATGTGACCTCCATTGCCGGTGTACCTACCTGGACGATCGTATTGATTAAGCGGATCTTCGAATTGACCAATACCGATAATTTAATGGATGTATGGCCCAACTTGGAGTTGTATATCCACGGCGGTGTGAGCTTCACACCTTACCGCGACCAATTCAACAAATTGATACGGGGTAATAATATGCATTACCAGGAATCGTATAACGCTTCCGAAGGGTTCTTTGCTGCGCAAGATGTTATCGGGGAGGAAGGATTGTTGTTATTCTTAAACCACGGCATCTTTTACGAATTTATGCCGATGGAGGAATTTGGGAAAGATGATCCACAAACTTTACAGCTACAACAGGTAGAACTCGGGAAAAATTATGCCCTGGTGATTAGTACAAATGGTGGATTATGGCGTTACCTGGTGGGAGATACAATACAGTTTACTTCGCTGGCGCCTTACCGCATCCGGGTGAGCGGTCGTACGAAGTCCTTTATTAATGCTTTCGGTGAAGAGGTGATCGTAGATAATAGCGATAAAGCAATAGCAAAAGCTTGTGAGCGTACGGGAGCAGTGGTAAACGATTATACCGCGGCCCCGGTATATTTTAGCGGGGAAGGAAATGGAGGGCACGAGTGGATCATTGCTTTCGAGGTGCCGCCGAATGATTTGAATGTGTTCACGGAAACGCTCGATAAGACGCTGCAAGAAATAAATTCTGACTACGAAGCCAAGAGGCATAAAGATATGGCCTTGAAAATGCCGATCATTCACAGCGTGGGAAAGAATACCTTCACGGAATGGTTGAAGAGCAAAGGTAAATTAGGGGGGCAGCATAAAGTGCCGAGGTTAAATAATGACCGTAAAATTTTAGAAGAAATTCTCAGTTTTGTAAAACAAAATCCACAATAATTCTTATAATTAAAGTTAAACTAACAACAACTTACGATGAAATTACTTGACAACAAGGTCGCGATAGTAACCGGTGCTAGCCGTGGAATTGGTGAAGCCATCGCGGTAAAATTTGCTGAGCAAGGCGCAAACGTTGCTTTCACTTACGTTAGCTCCGATGAAAAAGCGAAAGCGTTGGAAGATAAATTGACTGCCCTCGGTGTAAAGGCAAAAGCATATAAAAGTAATGCAGGTAATTTCCAGGATTGCGAAACCTTGGTTGCAGAGGTGTTGAAAGAATTTGGTAGCGTTGACATCTGCGTGAATAATGCCGGTATCTCCAAGGATAACTTGTTGTTACGTATGAGTGAAGATCAATGGGATGATGTAATGGACATCAACCTGAAGAGCGTTTTCAACATGACCAAGCAAGTGATCCGCCCGATGATGAAAGCTAAAAACGGTGTTATCATTAATATGAGTTCTATTATCGGTATCAAGGGTAATGCCGGGCAAAGCAGCTATGCAGCTTCTAAAGCCGGGATCATCGGTTTTACAAAATCCGTTGCGCAGGAGCTGGGTAGTCGCAACATTCGTTGCAACGCCGTGGCGCCGGGTTTCATCGAAACTGATATGACTAATTACCTGAAGGAAGGAGAAACCGCTAAAACCTACATGGAAAAAATTCCTTTAGGTCGATTCGGCACCCCGGAAGATATCGCTAATACCTGCCTGTTCTTGGCATCAGATATGGGGAATTATATTACGGGACAGGTACTAAGTGTTTGCGGTGGTATGAACGTTTAATGCGCTTCTCTATCCATAAACTTGTTTTACAACCGGGTCAGATTTGACCCGGTTTTTTTGTGCCCAAATACAATTATATGTATTAATTACATGAAGTATTATCCTTAATTATCATGGAAAGTTAAATGCTTTACTTTCCCATTCTTGCTGGTTAATAAGCGAAAATGCAAGAAAAGTTAACAAAGTATTGAAAAAACATATGAATAATAATTGTTTATACTGACGGAGAGCCTATTTTTGACATCCCTAATTGTCTATGTATTGTCATGTAAATGTAAATGCTTGTTAACATTTTCATAAAGAAAGTTAGAGATAATTAGTTTTAAAGCATAATCGGATAGCATAAGGAACCATAGTAGAATGTGCCGGGGAATCCCGGGGCGTTCATATAAAGTGAGTATAACCAAATTTATTGTAAGGTAGTTAGTAGCAATTATGATAGCTATTTCGGAAGGATTTAGTTATGAAGCAACAGTGAACAATTTGCCAGCTAAGTACTCCTGATCATTGTAATGGAAGTTAATTTTTCTTGGGGTGTGATACCCCGTGGAAATGTTTTGTCAACCTGGCTAAATACATTCCAAAGTCAATCAATCGATTGTAGTTAATTCATTCTGTGAATTTACTATGACAATTTAGAATTATTTGAATCTATCGGTCGAAATAGTCCCGGAGTTACCAAGTAACACCGGCTTTTTTAGGCCCAAATGGGATAAGTGTAATTATTACGTTGATTATGTTCAATATAAGCCTGTATGGAAAACAAACATCTTTATATGCCACCTTGAAGGGCGGCATTATCATAAACCAAAATTTTAGTTCCAAGAATCTTCATTATTCAAGTCTGAAAGAAACGCAATGAGAAAATCCATTTTTTTAGTGCCGCTGTTAACTGTTGCAAGTATAACGGCATATGCACAAAACATTACCGTGAAAGGTAAGGTGGTCTCCGCTAAAGATAAGCAGCCACTGCCCGGGGTTACGGTTATAGATAAAGCTACCAAGAAAGGAGCTATTACCACGCCAGACGGCTTATTTCAAATTGAAGTAGACAAAAATGCTACGCTCAGTTTTAGCTTGATCGGCTACGGTTCCAAAGACGTACCCGTTAATGGTAACGCATCTTTGAATATCGAACTCGCAGAAAGTACGCAGGGGCTCGATGAAGTAGTTGTTATGGGGTACACTTCTACTACGGTTAGAAACCAAACGGGCGCTGCTCAAACAATTAAAGAAAAAGAAATCAAGGATGTAACGGCATCCAGTGTAGATAAAATGTTGCAGGGTAAGGCTTCCGGTGTATTCATAGGTTCCAGCTCCGGTAACCCGAACGAACCGCCAACTATCCGTATCCGTGGTAATGGTACGCTCACTGCCGGTACGAGTCCTTTATTGGTGGTGGATGGAGTTATCAGTAACTATTATCCCAATCCTTCCGATATCGAGAACGTAACCGTGCTTAAAGATGCCGCTTCTACCTCTCTTTACGGTGCACGCGCGGCTAACGGTGTATTGGTTATTACTACCAAACGTGGGAAGGCAGGTAAAACGAAAATCACTGCGCGTGGTAACCTAGGGGTGAATAAATTAAACATGGGCCGCTTCGGATTGATGGATACTCAAGGTCTATACGATTTGCAATATAAATCTGCACAAGAGTTGTATGCCAACGATCCTGATAAATTCCAGAAATTCATTACCGAATCTTTACCGCCTGAAATTTTAAATACCAATACTGACTGGACGGATGTAGGTTTCCAAACAGGTACGAACCAGAACTACGAGGTGAACATCAGCGGGGGGAACGAAAAAACTCGTTTCTTCTTAGTAGGTAACTATTATAATGAAGAAGGTATTTTGAAAGGCGTAGGTCTTGAAAGGTACAGCGCCCGCTTAAACCTCGATCACCAAGTGTCCGACAAATTCAAAGTAGGTGTAAACTTATCCGGTATCATGGCTAATGAAACCGATAACTCGCTGGGTTCTATTTACCCGATGTTCCTGAACTTGCCTTGGGACAAGCCTTACAATGACGACGGCACTCCTTTAGATCCCCGCGTCAGCAAATGGTACGGTCGTGATCCGAGTAACTTCGTGTATGATCAACAGTTCAGCAATAACAAGACCCGTAAGCAAACCTTCGATGCCTTGGTGAAATTGGAGTACCAGTTTACGGATTGGTTGAGCTTCTCCTCTACGAACAGGGCACAGTACAATAACTTTAGGAACCAAGACAATACTGATTACCGTACTGCCAGCGGTGCGGATTTACAAGGTTTGTTGAGTAACGAATACCGCTATACACAAACGTATTTGTCGTCGAACTTACTGAAAGCGCAACGTAATTTTGGTAAACACCATGTAGATGGTTTAATCGGGGCCGAGTTCCAGACATATAATTATGACAATATGGAAGGTACCGGTAAAGGAATCATTGCCGGGGGCGTATTAAATAATACTTCTGCACCGAACAGCCTGGGGGGGACCAAGATTGATAGGGCATTCAACTCTTATTTTGTAAATGCAAACTATAACTACGATTACCGTTACTACGTAACCACTTCATTCCGTAGGGATGGTTCTTCCCGCTTCGGGTTCAATAATCAATATGGTAATTTCTACGCGCTGGGCTTCACCTGGGCTGCTTCTAATGAAGAATTCCTGAAGTACAACGAAGTGATTTCTAACCTGAAATTGAGAACCAGTTTAGGTACCACCGGTAATGCCGAGATCACGGACTATATCGCTTACCCTTCCTATGCCATCAATGCCCAGTATAACGGCTCCCCTGCAGGTTATCCAAGCATTATCGGTAACCCGAACTTATCTTGGGAAAAGGCTATGAACTATAACGTGGGAGTAGATGTAGGTTTCCTGAACAACCGTTTCAATTTAACCGTGGATGTTTATCAACGTGATAATAAAGACTTATTATATAATGTTCCGTTAAACGTGGCCACGGGTTATTATAACATGATTCAAAACATTGGCGCCGTTAGGAATAGGGGAATTGAAATCGGTATCTCTACCGATAACTTGGGCCCGAACAGCCAGGTTACCTGGACGACCGACTTCAATATTGCTTTCAACAACAACAGGATTCAATCCCTAAATGATGGCGTGGGCCAAGTGGTTGATCCGTCAAATGGTAGCTTCGTATTGGCAATCGGTCATGATATGCGCACTTATTACATGCGCAAGTGGGCTGGTGTTGACCCCGAAAATGGCGATCCGCTATGGGAAAAAGTAAGCACGGATGCCGATGGCAAAAAAGTAGTTACTACGACGAATAGTTATAACCAGGCTACGATACAAATGGTAGGTAGCTCTACTCCGAAATTCTTCGGGGGGATGAGAAACACCGTTTCTTATAAAGGGGTTCAACTGAGTGCATTCTTCAACTTCGTTTCCGGAAATAAGGTGTATAACAACCAGAGGGAGCTGTTTGATAATGATGGTTTCTACGCTCAATACAACATCATGAAATTGGATGATAACTGGAGCCGTTGGGAAAAACCGGGCGACAATGCCACCCATCCTAAATATGTATTAAACGGTAATAAAAATTCTAACAAACCTTCTTCCCGCTTTATTGAAGATGGTAGCTACCTGCGCCTGAGAAACGTAACCCTTTCGTATGACCTGCCCAAAACTTGGTTGCAGTCCTTGAAAGTAGAAGGTGTAAGGGTATCATTCTCTGGAGACAACTTATGGACGCTCACTAAATTCTCTGGCATAGATCCGGATGCTGACGACAGGGCGGTTATGGGCTTCAAATACCCGTTCGCTACGAGGTGGTTAGCCGGTTT
Source organism: Chitinophaga caeni (assembly GCF_002557795.1). Classification (NCBI taxonomy): domain Bacteria; kingdom Pseudomonadati; phylum Bacteroidota; class Chitinophagia; order Chitinophagales; family Chitinophagaceae; genus Chitinophaga; species Chitinophaga caeni. The sequence goes on from NZ_CP023777.1 coordinate 1,369,195, forward strand.
GGAAATCAATTTTTAATGAGCTAAAAAGTAATTAACAATGAAAAATTTCATAAAAGGAATCGTGGGTGTTGCCTTGCTTGCTGTTACTGCAACCTCTTGCGATCTGAAAAAAGAACCATATACCGCTATCTCTGATGAGACTTTCTTGCATGATGAATCCAAGTGGCCGGTAATTACAGCAGGTAATTATTACTTCTTAAAAGATGAATATTTTACTCGTAACTATTATATGATGGGGGAGTACCCGGGCGATAACGTGGCCTTGAGCGGCGGTACCTCCGATGCCTTGTATTATTCTTATACATATCAACATCTGAAAAATCAGGGTAACGCCAACCAGATCTGGAGAAAGGGCTACCAAGCGATCAACGGTGCCAACAAGATCATCGAGGTGATGCCGGAAGGCCGCGATGCGGCTACGGATCAGTTAATCGGTGAAAACCTGTTCATCCGCGCTTTCGTGCATTTCTCCCTTTGCCGCATTTTTGCGCGCCCTTACAACCAAGGAGCAGATAACCCGGGTGTTCCCGTAATGCTGAAACCGGACGTTAATGCCATGCCTGCACGTAACACCGTGAAAGAAGTGTATGATGCCGTAATCGCTGATTTGTTGAAGGCTAAAGACCTGATGACCGAGGATAAGGAATGCAGCTACGCGACGAAAGAAGCGGCGGAAGCATTATTATCAAGGGTATATTTATATAAAGAAGATAACCAATTAGCCAAAGATTATGCTGATTCCGTGTTGTTATCAAATAAATATAGCCTGACTTCAACGGCTAGTTTCCCCGGTTATTACGCGGCTA